>NZ_MBES01000070.1 GCF_001954195.1 Mycobacterium sp. IS-1264
ACCCCCGCTGCCACAACGCATAATCGGCATACTGCACCCCCAACGGCACCCACCCCGGCACCCGACCCATCCGCCGCGCCCGATACGCCTGGCCCACATCCCTGACCATCGGCGCCGGTGACCATCCGTCAAAAGCTATGTGGTGCAATACAATCCCCACGACATACTGCTCGCGCCCCACCGAATAGATCTGCGCGCGAATGGGGATCTCGGTCGACAAATCGAATCGGTACCCCGCCAGGGCCATCAACTCGCCGCGCGCATCGCGCTCGGGCAACGACACCACCGCTGGGCCGCCGCGTCGCCACATGCCAGCCTGGGCCGGCAACACCTCTTGGAACGGCACTCCGTCGATTGCGCGAAATATGGTGCGCAGCGATTCGTGGCGGGCGATGACGTCATCCAGGGCCGCACCCAACGCGTCGACATCCAGCGCCCCGTCGATCCGAAACGCGGTCGGCATGTTATAGGTCGGAACCTGGCCCTCGAACTGGTTGAGGAACCACAACCGCTGCTGGGCAAACGACAACGGAACCCGGGCCGGGCGCGGCATCGCCCGCAGCGGCGGGACGCCAGGCCCGCCACGATGACGGTCCAGATAGTCGGCGAGCTGACCGACGGTGGAAGCCTCAAACAGGTACCGCACCGGCACTTCCCTGCCCAACGTCAACTGCAGGCGCGCGGTCACCCGTGTTGCGATCAACGAATCGCCACCGAGGGCGAAGAAATCGTCGTCCAGCCCGACCCGGTCCAGGCCCAACACTTCGCTGAACACCTGGGCAACGATTTTTTCGTTCTCGGACTGCGGCGCCCGGAAAGATGCCGCGGCAAATATCGGTGCCGGCAGGGCCCTGCGGTCGATCTTGCCCGAGGAGGTCAACGGGAACTCGTCGAGCACCATGATCTGGGCCGGCATCATGTAATCGGGCAGCCGTGCGTTCAACCGCTCACGCACTGCGCTGATCTTGATGTTGGTTTGCGGGTCATTGGCATTGGTGCCGCGCAGGCGAGCGGGCGACAGATACACGTCGGTGACTGCAGGGGGGTGCGGGCCGATGGGGATGATGAAAACCGCCTCCACAGTGCCGGGTTGGGCACCCCAGGTCACCGCCACCTGGTATCCGGTGGTCTCGCCGAGGCGGTACAACGCTTCGGGCACAACGGCGTCGGCGGCCTCGGCGGTGGCATCAGCCAGCGCGTCGGCTGGGGGCCGTCCGGCGGCCACGGCGGCTTCGACGCGGACGTCGGTGATCAGTCCGGCGCGCGGGATGTCGGTAATGCGAACAGTGGCCGGATGTTGGGATATCAATCGGTCTTGCAACCCGTCCAGGCCTTCGCAGTGGGCCCACGTCCAGGTGGGTGCGGTGGCCAGTGAGCGCACCGGGGTGGGGGCTTTGTGGACGATGACGTCATAGCGGTAGCGGTTGAGTTCGTTATCGGCCAATCCACGTTTGACTTCGATGGCTAGTCCGGCCACGTGCGGATGGTCAGCGGCCCAGGTGGTGAAAAACTCTGGGGCCAACAGCAATTCGGGCTCGCTGACCATGGCGCGATAGACGCGTGCCCGGATCTCAGCGGTGTCCGTGGCGGTGGCGCGGGCGAGCGCGACTCCAGTTTGCAATGCGCCTTGCAGCGTGTGGTTGCGCACATCGCCGATGAACAATCTCCCGCCGGGGGCTAGCAGATCCACGGCGTAATCGATGATCTCGGCCAGATAGTCCGCATTGGGGAAATACTGGACGACCGAGTTGAGAATGACGGTGTCGAAATGGCGCCGGGGCAAACCCTCGGCGACGTGCGCGGGCTGTGTCAGTAGCTCGACTCGATCACGCCATGGAATCTGCAATTGCTCCAGCACGCGGGCCAGGTTGTCGATGGCGACCGGCGAAATGTCGGTGGCGACATAGTGCTCACACTGAGGGGCGATCTGCGACAAGATCAGTCCGGAGCCCGCGCCGATCTCCAATACCCGTCTGGGCTCGAGGGCGATGATCCGATCCACCGTGGCCGAGCGCCACTCGACCATCTCCTCGAGCGGGATCGGGTCATCGGTGTAGCTGCTGTTCCAGCCCCGGAAATCCCTGCCGAAGTCCCCGACCTCGGCGCCGTAGAGCTGGTCGTTCACGTGTTGCCACTGTTCGACGCTTTCGGCGACGTGATCCGCGGTCGCGGTGTGTTCGAGGGTGATGTAGGCGATCAGGTGTGTGGCGGCGGAGTTGTGGTGCACGGCGACGGCGGCCTGGGTGACCTGCGGGCAGGCCAGCAGGGAGTTTTCGATTTCGCCAAGTTCGATGCGCTGCCCGCGCAGTTTGATCTGGGTATCGGGCCGACCCAGGTAATCGAGAGTGCCGGCGGAGGTCCACCGCACCAGGTCGCCCGTGCGATACATCCGTGCGCCACCACCTCCGTGCGGATTGGCCACGAACCGTTCCGCGGTCAACTCGGCGCGGCCCACGTAGCCGTGCGCCAGCGCGGGCCCACCGAGATACAGCTCGCCCACCACCCCGATCGGCGCCGGGTTCAACCGTGCATCGAGCACCAGCGCGCATACCCCCGGGATCGGAGCGCCGATGCTGACCGGCTGCCCCGGCGACAGCGGCGCGGTGGAGGTGGAGCAGATGGTGGACTCGGTGGGACCGTAGCCGTTGAACATCCGCCGGCCTGGGGCCCAGGCGGCCACCACTTCCGCGGAGCAGGCCTCTCCCATCGTGATTAGCGTGTCCAGCCCGTCGAGCCGGGTCCGATCCAGGGACGACAGCACCGTCGGGGTCAACGCCGCCGCGCTGACACGCTGGTCCTGTACCCACGCGGTCAACGCCTCCCCGGCGTACACCTGCGGCGGCGCGACCACCAACGCCGCTCCGGATCCCGCCGCCCACAACCAATCGAAGATCGACGCATCGAAGGTCGGTGCCGCAACCATCAGCACCCGCGCACTCGCGCCCAGGCCATATATCGCGCGTTGCGCCGCGGCTAGCCCCAGCAGACCGGCGTGACTGACCGCCACCCCCTTGGGTGCGCCGGTGGATCCTGAGGTGAACATGACGTAGGCGGTGTTATCCACGCCCAGCGGCGCGAGGCGATCGGCGTCGGTAATCGGCTCAGCCGCGCGATCCGACATGTCCAGATGGTCGACGCGCAGCACCGGGCGCGTCCCGCCCCCGGGCACCGTGTCGACGCCACAGGTCAACAAACACACGGCGTCCACCGCATCTAGCACCGTGGCGATCCGCTCGGCCGGGTGGACCGGGTCGACCGGCACGTACACACCGCCGGCCTTGACCACGGCCCACCAAACCGCGACCAACTCCACACAGCGGTCCATCGCCACCCCCACAGCACGCTCGGGACCCACCCCGGCCTCGATCAGTACCCGCGCCAACCGCGTCGACCACTCGTCGAGCTCGCGATACGACAGCTGCCGGGTGCCGTCGATCACGGCCGCCGCATCGGGATCGGCGGCGACCGTCGCCGCCAACAACTGCGGCGCCACCCCAATCGGCGCGCCCACCCCAGCACCGGACCACGCCGACAACACCAGCTCGCGCTCATCGCGATCCAGAACCGACACCTCAGCCACGACCAGCGACGCATCCGCCACCAAGAGGCGGTCCAGCAGCATTTCCAGACGCCTTGTGTGCCTGCCGATTTCGTCGGAGGTGTAGCGGTCGGGATTCCACATCAACTGAATTCGTGGCGTGCCGTCGCCCAGCCGCGGATAGATGTTGACGGCAATGTCCTGAATGGGGTAGATGCTCAATACGTTGTACGCCGTCTCGGACGGCCCGAAACGAAGCGGGGCAATGAAGTCGAGCACGTTGATGGCCGCGCCGAACTCGACGTTCATGTCGACACGGGTTGTGCCGGCGATCAGGTCCGGCCAATGCCGGAATTGTTGGTGGCGCAGCGCACCGACCAAAGCCTTGGCGGCTCGATCGGTCAGTGCACCAAGAGTGTCGCGGTCCTCGACGTCGATCAGCAGCGGCACCATGTTGGACACCATGCCGGCACATGTTTTCAGCGCCGCCGTCGTGCGCGCCGAAACCGGCAATGACAACGAAATGGTTTGGCGCCCTGTGGTTTTCGCGATAAACACCGTCATTGCGGCGACAAACCTCGCGACGTCGAACTGGTCATGCGGGGACGCCGAGAATCCCTGACCGCACGCCAGCTCGCGTACCAGGGGGTGGCGCGGTGGTACCGACCTCCGCGTCCCGCCCAAGTCGATAATGTCCAGAGGTCCGCGCACGACGCTCTTCCAAAACTCGGCGTCAGCGTGACTGCGCGAAGACTCCCGGTATTCCTGGTCGGCTTCATGGAGCAGGGCGAACTCGGAAAAGTCGACTTCGCCGCGTTCGGGCGCGGACCCGGAGTACACGGCGGCGATGTGCCGGACGAAATTGTTGGCGCCGTACCCGTCGCAGAGCAGGTGGTGGGTACGCAGGTAGAAATACGACAGGTTGTCGGTGATCCGCAGCAGTGTGAAGTTTGTGAGTCGGTCATGGAGCAGGTCGACTGGTTGGCGGTAGTCGTGGTTCATCCAACTGCGAGCGGCGGCTACCGGGTCGCGCTCGGCGCGCAGATCGATGCAGTCGGTGATTCCCGTCTGGGTAAGGGAGCGGTCGACGATGAAGACGGGTTCGCCGTCGGCGAGGGCTAGCCGAGCGCATGGCGTGCCGAACCGCGTTGCCGCCGATTCGCACGCAGCGATGAGCCTGTCGGCGTCGACATCGTGATCGATCGGCAGAAAAGCGGCGAAGTTGTAAGGGATTTCGGGCTGGAGCTGTTGGGCAGCCCATATCGACCGCTGAGCCGCGGTTAGTGGTCCGACGAAGTCTGGCTGCGTGCCGTAGTTCAGCATGATGACGGCGGACCCTATTCAGGGCTGGCGTGCCGGCGGGATCGCAAGCGCCTTACTGACTTTCGTGCAATAAGGCTGTCGTTCGCCTCGCCAAAGGCGGTCAAATACGCGCAGCCCTCGAGCAGTCGTGCCAAATGGCGGCTGGTGGCCCTGAACTCGAAGGCCTCAAATCCCGGAAACCTCAAAATCATTCGACGACCTCATGCTGCGCGACGTTGCGGTGGCATGCCCCCCGGCGGCGATGACACTTAAACTCCCCAACCACACCTAGACACGAGCATCGGCGCGGGTCGGTTCAATCGGCGCGAGGACGCGCTTGCGAATCAGCCCTTCGGCAACCGGGGCGGTCTACGACAACGGCGCTGGGTTGCCCGGCCGTTGGCTTCGCCAGCAGTGCGGTCAGAGAAAGTTCCGCGGTCGCGGAGTGATCATGTTCCGTGAACCCCGGCGTCAGGTACCGCGTGCAGTGTCGGCGGACGCTTGGCCATTCCGGATCGGCGGTTGGCTGTGACCAGGCGGATCAGGAACGAGGGCCGCATCAGCCGGGCTGGCGGGTCGACAAAGTGCATCACACGAAGCAGTTCTTCGGCGATTACCGGATCGGTCGCGGCAGCCGCCTGGGCCTTGTCCATCGGCCAGGTCATCAAGCGCCTCAGCACCCAACGCCAACCGCCCGCCTGGGACACGGTGAAATCGCTGAGCCGGTTCCCCCGCCAAACGGGCGCGATCTGCTTGGCGGTCTGTCTGAAGAAGCGCCGACGGACGTCGCCCTCGCCGTCGGCCAGGCAGTTTCGAAGGGCGAGGGCCTGCTGCGCGGCCATCGTCATGCCCTGCATGTAGACCGGGTTGAAGCTGCAGATCGCATCACCCATCACCAGCAGCCCCGCCGGGAATCGGCGCATCTTGTCATAGCGCCGCCACGTGCTGGCCGGGTAATGCTGCAACGACAGTGCACCCAGGGGCTCGGCGGCCCGCAGCGCAGCGATCAGAAAAGGCGGCGCGAACTGCGCAGCGCACTCGATGACGCCAGGCAGATCATGGGGCAGTTCGACACCGCCCACGCCGAACAAAGTCAAAATCCAGGTGCCGTGCTCGTAGGCCACGGCCACCACCCCGGTGGGTCGTTCGGGCGTCGGGCCGACCGAGAAGCCCAATTTCTCACCCAGGATGCCCGCGGGGATCCGCAGAAATTGGCTGGCATAGCTCAGCTGCACCGGATACCGCTGCTCGAGCGGTCGCTGGTAGCCAAGCTTGCCCAGGAACGCCGGCATGCGCGCGGAGCGGCCCGTCGCATCGACCACCATGTCGGCTTCCAGCGCGGTTTGCACACCCGTGGCGCGGTTGACCACCCGCACACCCGTGACCCGATCCGGCCGGTCTCCGATCGGCTCGACGACATCGTGGCCCTCCAGGAAGCACACGTTCCTGAGATCACGGACCCGTCGCCTGACATGGGACTCCAAAAACGGCCGGCTCGGTTGATACAAGACCAGCGACGCCGGGTCGGCGAATTTGCCCGAGAGGTCAAGCTCGTGGCGCCCCAACCGGACATACACACGCGAGGGCTCATTGTCGAGGACGTTCGCGCCCCCGGCAACGAGCTCGTCGAGCAGACCCGGAAATAGCTCGCCCAGGGCTTTCGACCCTGTGCTCAGCAGGGCATGGAAATGCCGTCCCTGGGGTACGCCTCGACGCTGCTCAGCACCGTCGGGGAGTCGGTCGCGCTCGACGAGCGTGACCGTCTCGTAAAAGTCCGACAGCACCCGAGCGGCCAGCAGCCCGGCCATACTCGCACCACAGACAACGGCTCGCCGCCCCCGCTTACTCATCGGCACTCCCTCGCAAGAACCCGATGAGGTGCCGGCCAGTACGACCGCCACCGTGGTTATCACGATCCGGACCAGCCGCCGGTTCATTGAGTCAGAGCCGCTGGACGTTAAACTTTGCGCCCATGCGGAAACTCATCGCCGCGGCCGCCGCTGCGCTCACGGTCGGCACCTTGGGTGCCACTGTCAGCCCGGCCACCGCGGGGGCCGACAGCATGCAGCCTGCCGGCTCGGTGCCGATCCCCGACGGCCCGGCCCAGACCTGGATCGTGGCCGACCTCGACAGCGGTCAGGTGCTGGCCGGCCGCGACCAGAACGTGGCCCACCCGCCCGCGAGCACCATCAAGGTGCTGTTGGCGTTGGTTGCCCTGGACGAGCTGAGCCTCGATTCCACCGTCGTCGCCGACGTCGCCGATACCCAGGTCGAGTGCAACTGCGTCGGCGTCAAACCCGGCCGCACCTATACCGCGCGCCAACTGCTCGACGGGCTGCTGCTGGTTTCCGGCAACGACGCCGCCAACACGCTGGCACACCAGCTCGGTGGCGCGGACGTCGCGGTCGGCAAGATGAACGCCAAAGCCGCCTCACTCGGGGCGACCAACACCCACGCGGCGACGCCATCGGGGCTGGACGGGCCCGGCGGCTCCGGGGCCTCCACGGCCCACGACCTGGCCGTCATCTTCCGGGCCGCAATGGCCAATCCGATGTTCGCGCACATCACCGCCGAGCCGTCGGCGACGTTCCCCGGCGATCACGGCGACGAACCGATCACCAACCAGGACGAACTGTTACAGCGCTATCCCGGTGCCATCGGCGGCAAGACCGGGTTCACCAACGCGGCCCGCAAGACCTTCGTCGGCGCCGCGGCCCGCGGTGGTCGCCGCCTGGTGATCGCCATGATGTACGGGATGGTGAAGCAGGGCGGGCCCACGTATTGGGATCAGGCGGCAAGCCTGTTCGACTGGGGTTTCGCGCTCAACCCGGAGACCGGTATCGGCGCGCTGTAACCGCTTGTCACACAGTCTCGTTCGGCAACAACCCGGTTATCAGCGCGGTCAGCAGCGCGATCCGGCGCTCCTCCAGATCCGGTTCTGGCAGCACCCCTCGCACGATTGCCGCCCCGTCGAAGACGTTGGTCAGCAATGCCACCAGAACCGGAAAGGTGTCCTCCGGGATGGTTTCCGCGCCGGGCAGGGTGCGCGCGGCGTCGAGAATCTTCGCCGAGTACTGGGCCATCACCTCGGCCAGATGCGCGTTGAGCTTCTCGTCGGTGCGCGCGGCGACCATCAGCTCGTACAGCACCGCGTTGGTCGGGCCGCTGGTGATGTCACGCAGGATCGTCAGCGCGGCTTCCAGCGCCGGGCGGTCGGCCGGGATTTCGGCGACCTGCTTGGTGAATGACTCCACCTGCCGGCGCAGCACCTCCGATGCCGTGGCCGCCATGAAATCGCCCATCGTCTCGAAGTGCCGGAACAGGGCACCCACGGAGACGCCGGCGCGCTTGGTGATCACGGCCGCCGAGGCGCGGGCGTAGCCGACCTCGATGATGCTGGCGATGCACGCCTCGAGGAGCCGTCCAATGGTCTCCTCGCGGCGTTGCTGCTGCGTCCTGGCCATCTCAGTCGCTCACACCAGTGCGGCCGAGCGCTGCTCGCGCCGCGGTCGCGCACCGGCCCGCAGGTACCGGCCCGATTTGGCGGTCTGGCCGTAGCCGTCGCGGAATTGGCCCTTCTCGAAGACGACCGCGCCGTTGACACCGGTCGCGACGACGGCCTCGTCGTTGCGATTGACCATGCGCCGCAGGCCCCCGTAGAAGGGAACCTCCTCCTCGTAGTAGCCGTCGACCGAGTCGTTCAGGCCGGCCGGGTCGATCACCACGAAGTCCGCGCGGTCGCCCTCGCGCAGCGTGCCGGCGTCGAGTCCGAACCACTCGGCCAGCTCGCCGGTCAGCCGGTGCACCGCATGTTGGGTGGACATGAACGGTGTGCCCGCGCGGTGGGCGTCGCGAGTTCGCTTGAGCAGCTTGATCGGGAAGTTGTAGAAGGCCATGTTGCGCAGGTGGGCACCGGCGTCCGAGAAGCCCATGTGCACGCTTTCCTCCTTGGCGAGCGCGTTGAGCAGCTTGGGCCGGTGGTTGGCCACGATGGTTGTCCAGCGCACGTTGCGTTCGCCGTTTTCGACGAGCACATCGAGGAACGCGTCGAGCGGGTGCAGCCCGCGTTCGTCGGCGATCGTGCCGAAGCTCTTGCCGATCAACGACTTATCGGGGCACTCAACGATGACCGCGTCGTGGAAGTCGCGGTGCCACAGCGACGGTCCGAGTTTGACGCGGTCGAACTCTTTGCGGAACTTGCGGCGGTACGCCTCGTCGGCCAGCAGCTCGTTGCGCTCCAATTGGTCGCGCAGATGCAGGGCGGCCGTGCCGGCGCCGAATTCCTCGAAGACCGGCAGGTCGATTCCGTCGGAGTACAACTCGAACGGCACCGGCAGGTGCTGGAACCGCACGCTCGAGCCCAGCAGCTTGTTCGCCAGGCGAGTCGCCGGCCCGAACACGTAGACGGCGAGTGGGTTCGACTTGGCGTCGGCGGACACCAACAGACTCATCCGAACTCCCTTGCGGCGTCCGAACATTCGGCTGCTGGTCAGGAAGAACATCAGCGCCGACGCGGGGTTCTCGACGTCGGGCGCGCTCTGCAGGATCCGCCCGCGCTTGCGCAGCACCTTGATCAGCCGGCGCCGTTCCCGCCAGGTCGCGAAGGTGGACGGCAGCGCCCGCGACCGGAAGCGTTCGCCGTCGAGCTTGTCGATCGCCGCGTCCATGCCGGACATGCCCAGCATCCCGGCCTCGAGCGCCTCGTCGAGCAAGGTCGCCATCTTCTCCAGTTCGGCGTCGGTGGGCTTGACGGTGGCGTCGGTCGCCCGGTCGAGCCCCAGCACCGCGCTGCGCAGGTCCGAATGACCAAGCAGCGAGCTGACATTCGGCCCGAGCGGCAGCGAATCGACGGCCGCGATGTATTCGGCGGCGGTGGTCCAGGTCCGGTTACTGTCCAGCGCGCCGTGGACGTACTCGCGCGGCACGGCCTCGACCCGGCTGAACAGGTCGGCGGCATCCTCGGAGTCGGCATAGACCGTCGACAGCGAGCACATGCCCAGCAGCACCGTGGTCACACCGTGGCGCACCGACTCCCGCAGCCCGGGATCCAGCAGCACCTCGGCGTCGTAGTGAGTGTGCACGTCGATGAAGCCGGGCATCACCCACTTGCCCGCCGCGTCGATCACCTCGGGGCAACCGGTCTCGTCCAGCGGCGCGTCCGAGGGGCCCGCGACCGTGGCCACCACGCCGTCGCGAATCCCGAGCGTGCGGGTTTGCGGGGCAGCGCCGGTGCCGTCGAACCACAATCCATCGCGAATGATCACGTCGTAGGTCACTGTCTTCCTCCGGTTCATTGGGTTGCGACGACCGTAACATAGATAGCAAGCGCTCGCAATCTTTCCTGGGGAATTGCCTGCCACGCGGCGAATGCGCAGGTCAGGGCCGAAACACGGCGCCGCGCAGGATCACCAGGTCGGGCCGGTTCAGCACGCCGGGCCCCTCGCGTGGATCGTCGGTGTAGCACAACAGGTCGGCCGAGGCCCCGTGATCCAGACCGGGGCGGCCCAGCCAACGACGGGCATCCCAGCAGGCCGCGCCCAAAGCCTGCGTCGGGCTCATCCCGATCCCCTTGAGGGCTTCGACCTCGTCGGCGATCCGGCCGTGCGCGATCATGCTGCCCGCATCGCTACCGGCATACATCGGGATTCCCGCGTCCAGGGCCGCCGCGACCCGCTCACGGCAGCGGGCGTGCAGGTCGCGCATGTGGGCGGCGTAGGTCGGATAGCGCTTGGCGGCCTCGGCGATGCCCGGAAAGTTTTCGGTGATGTTGACCAGCGTGGGCACCAACACCGTTCCGTGCTCGAGCATCAGCGCGATGGTGTCGTCGGTGAGCCCGGTGCCGTGTTCGATGCAGTCGATGCCGGCCTTGATCAGGCCGGGCATTGCCTCGTCGCTGAAGACGTGGGCGGTGACGCGGGCGCCGTGGGCGTGCGCGGTGTCGATCGCGGCCGCCAGCACGTCGTCGGACCACAGCGGGGCGAGGTCACCGACGCCGCGGTCGATCCAGTCGCCGACCAGCTTGACCCAGCCGTCGCCGCGCCTGGCCTCCTCGGCCACCGCCGCCGGCAGCTGGGATTCGTCCTCGAGCTCGACGGAGAAGCCCGCCTGGTAGCGCTTGGGCCGGGCCAGGTGCCTTCCGGCGCGGATGATGCGGGGCAGGTCGTCGTGGTCGTCGAGGCTGCGGGTGTCGGTCGGCGCGCCGCAGTCACGCAGCAGCAGCGCGCCGACGTCGCGTTCGGTCTCGGCCTGGGCGATCGCCTCCTCGATCGGGATCTCGCCGTGGTGACCAAGCCCGACGTGGCAGTGCGCGTCCACCAGGCCGGGCAGGATCCAGCCGCCTCCAGAGGCCCCGAAAACGGTGTCGGCCCCGGCGACCGGCTCGGTGCTGATGCGGCCGTCGACGATCCACAGCTGAATCTCGGTCTCGTCGGGCAGGCCCAGACCTCGCACGTGCAGGCGCACGGTGCGGTTACTTCTTACCCGGGAACTTCAGCTTGGACAGGTCGAAGTCGGCCAGCGCGGGCGGCAGCTCGTCGAGGCCCTCGGGCATCTGCGACAGGTCGGGGAACCCCGGGGGCATCCCCGCCATGCCCGGCATGCCGGCGCCCAGCGGGTTGCGGACCTTGGGCGGGGTCGGTCCCCGTCCACCCTTCTTGCCCTTTTTGCCCTTGGCGCCCTTGCTCTTTCGCGTCGCGGACTTGCGGCCGATACCGGGGATTCCCATGCCGCCCAGCATGGACGACATCATCTTGCGGGCCTCGAAGAAGCGGTCGACCAGCTGATTGACCTCGGACACCGTCACGCCCGAGCCGTTGGCGATGCGCAGCCGCCGCGAGGCGTTGATGATCTTGGGGTCAGCGCGCTCCTGCGGCGTCATGCCGCGGATGATGGCCTGCAACCGGTCGAGCTGGCGGTCGTCGACCTCGGCCAGCGCCTCCTTCATCTGCCCGGCGCCGGGCAGCATGCCCAGGAGGTTGCCGATCGGGCCCATCTTGCGGATGGCGAGCATCTGCTCCAGGAAATCCTCGAGCGTCAGCTCGCCGGCACCGATCTTGACCGCGGCGGCCTCGGCCCGCTCGGCGTCGAAGACCTGTTCGGCCTGTTCGATCAGGCTCAGCACGTCGCCCATGCCCAGGATGCGGCTGGCCATGCGATCGGGGTGGAAGACGTCGAAGTCCTCGAGCTTCTCACCCGTGGAGGCGAAAAGGATTGGGACACCAGTGACCTCGCGGACCGACAGCGCGGCGCCACCGCGGGCGTCGCCGTCGAGCTTGGTTAACACCACGCCGGTGAAGCCGACGCCCTCGCGGAACGCCTCCGCGGTGGTGACGGCGTCCTGGCCGATCATCGCGTCGAGGACGAACAGCACCTCGTCGGGATCGATGGCGTCCCGGATGGCCGCCGCCTGGGCCATCAGCTCCTCGTCGATGCCCAGCCGGCCGGCGGTGTCGACGATGACCACGTCGAAGTGTTTGGCCCGGGCCTCCTCGAGACCCGCGGCCGCGACGGCGACCGGGTCGCCGGGTCCGGATTCCGGGGACTCGCCGGGATGCGGCGCGAACACCGGTACGCCGGCGCGCTCGCCGACGACCTGCAGCTGGTTCACCGCGGCGGGACGCTGCAGGTCGCAGGCCACCAGCAGCGGCGTGTGCCCCTGCCCGCGCAGCCAGGCGGCCAACTTCCCGGCCAGCGACGTCTTACCGGAACCCTGCAGGCCGGCGAGCATCACCACGGTCGGCGGCGCCTTCGCGAACGCCAGCTGGCGGGTTTCGCCGCCCAGGATGCCGATGAGTTCTTCGTTGACGATCTTGACGACCTGCTGCGCAGGGTTGAGCGCGCCGGACACCTCGGCGCCCCGGGCGCGGTCCTTGATCCGGCCGACGAACGCCCGGACCACGGGCAGCGAAACGTCCGCTTCCAGCAGCGCGAGCCGGATTTCGCGGGTGGTGGCCTCGATGTCGGCGTCGGTCAGTCGGCCCTTGCCGCGCAGCCCGGCAAGGGCGCCGGTCAATCGGTCGGACAGCGATTCAAACACCCCGTCAGCCTAGCGGCTGGGAAGTTTGGCCCGAGTGTGCGGCCAGCCGCACATTCGACGCCGCGCGTGCGGCCAGCCGCACGTTCGGATGGGTTCTAGACTGCGGATTCATGCTCGAGGTGATCGACAAGGGACGCTGTACCGACGCGCATCCGGTGCCGCTGCTTTTCGTCCACGGCGGCTGGCACGGCGCCTGGTGCTGGGACGACGGCTTCCTGGACTTCTTCGCCGACGCCGGCTACCGCGCGGTCGCGATGAGCCTGCGCGGGCACGGCACCAGCCCCACGGCCAAGCCGCTGCAGCACGTCTCCATCGCCGACTACATCGACGACGTTCGTTCTGTCGCCGACGACCTGGGTGGCGCGCCGGTGCTGATCGGCCATTCCCTGGGTGGCTACACGATCCAGCGCTATCTCGAGGACCGAACCGCGCCGGCCGCGGTGCTGGTGGGCTCCCTGCCGCCGTCGGGCGTGCTCGGGGCGGCGCTGCGCGTCTGGCGTCGCCGGCCGTGGATGACGGTGCACTCGTTCCACGACCCGACGTTGGTCAAGTTCCTGCGCACCCAGGCGCTCGCCCGCGAATACCTCTTCTGCGCCGACACGCCCGAGGCCGTCGTCGAATCCTGCTGGAAACGCGCCGGGCCCGAGAGCATCCGCGCGGCGATGACCGATCCGATGTTGCGCCGGGTCGATACGGCGCGGGTGACCACCCCGATCCTGGTCCTCGGCGGCCTGCACGACGGGTTCGTCAGCGTGCGCGCGGTGCGTGCGACGGCGCGCGCGTATGCGACCGAGCCGGAGTTCTTCGACATGGGACACAACATGATGCTCGAACCGGGCTGGCCCGACGTCGCCGCACGAATCGACGAGTGGCTGCGAACCCGCGACCTGGCGGGCCACGCTGTCTAGGTCGCGTCGCTTCAGCACCGAAAAGCGTTGGCATGCTACATTTCACACCCGCCGCCGCGTCGCGGGCCGGGCGCAAGACTTGTCAGGGCGTGACTAGCTACGGGGGGAAGTTTGTCGGTGCAGCCGGTCGGCGCCCAGGCGTTGCGGGGCTGGCAGCGCCGGGCGTTGGTGAAGTATCTGGCCGCCCAGCCGCGCGACTTCCTCGCCGTGGCCACCCCCGGTTCCGGCAAGACGACGTTCGCGCTGCGGGTGGCGGCCGAACTGCTCGCCCATCGCGCCGTCGAGCAGATCACCGTCGTGGTCCCCACCGAGCACCTGAAGGTCCAGTGGGCGCAGGCCGCGGGGCGCCACGGTCTCGCCCTGGACCCGCGATTCTCCAACACCAACCCGCGGACCTCGCCGGAGTATCACGGCGTGATGGTCACCTACGCCCAGGTCGCCGCGCATCCCACCCTGCACCGGGTGCGCACCGAGCAACGCAAAACGCTGGTCATCTTCGACGAGATCCATCACGGCGGTGACGCCAAGACCTGGGGTGATGCCATTCGCGAAGCCTTCGGCGACGCCACCCGCCGACTTGCCTTGACGGGCACGCCTTTTCGCAGCGACGACAGCCCCATCCCGTTCGTCACGTACGAGCCGGGCGCCGACGGGGTGCTGCGGTCGCAGGCCGACCACACCTACGGTTACGCCGAAGCGCTCGCCGACGGTGTGGTGCGGCCGGTGGTGTTCCTCGCCTACTCCGGGCAGGCGCGCTGGCGCGACAGCGCCGGCGAGGAGCACGCGGCACGGCTCGGCGAGCCGCTGTCCGCCGAGCAGACCGCGCGGGCGTGGCGCACGGCGCTGGACCCCGCCGGCGAGTGGATGCCCGCGGTGATCGCCGCCGCCGACCAGCGGCTGCGCGGGCTGCGCACCCATGTGCCCGACGCCGGCGGCATGATCATCGCCTCCGATCAGGCCGCGGCGCGCGCGTACGCCGCCCTGCTGAAGAAGGTGACCTCCGAGGCGCCGACGGTGGTGTTGTCCGACGACCCGGGATCCTCGGCCCGCATCACGAAATTCGCCGAAGGCACCGGCCGGTGGCTCGTCGCGGTGCGCATGGTCTCCGAAGGCGTTGACGTGCCACGGCTTTCGGTCGGAATCTACGCGACGAGCGCCTCGACTCCGCTATTCTTCGCGCAGGCCGTCGGCCGGTTCGTGCGGTCTCGCCGGCCCGGGGAATCCGCGAGCATCTTCGTGCCGTCGGTGCCCAACCTGCTCCAGCTGGCGAGCGAGTTGGAGGCGCAGCGCAACCACGTGCTCGGCCAACCACACCGCGACACCGGCGACCCCCTCGACGGGGATCCCGCAGTGCGGGCCCAAACCGAAAAGACAGAAACCGACCAGGGTTTCACGTCGTTGGGCGCCGACGCGGAACTCGACCAGGTCATCTTCGACGGCTCCTCGTTCGGCACCGCTACACCGGCCGGAAGCGACGAGGAGGCCGACTACCTCGGCATCCCAGGTTTACTCGACGCCGAGCAGATGCGCGCCCTGCTGCACCGCCGCCAGGACGAGCAGCTGCAGCGCCGGGCGGCCGCCAATCAAGGCGCGCCGATGGCCTCGGTCACGGTGCACGGGCAGCTGCGCGAACTGCGCAGTGAACTCAACACTTTAGTGTCGATAGCGCATCACCGCACCGGGAAACCGCACGGGTGGATCCACAACGAACTGCGGCGCCGCTGCGGGGGGCCGCCGATCGCCGCCGCAACTCGCGAGCAGCTCAAGGCGCGCATCGCCGCTGTGCGGCAACTGAATTCGGGGCACTCGTGATTGCGGCCTAGATGACTGCCACTTCGTCCGCGCCACCTAGGACGGCCAGCAGGTGTTTTTGCACCTCGGCTCGCGCGGTGTCGTCACCGCCCGGCTCGGGCCCGGGCGGCAGCACCACCGAGAACACGTCGGCGGCCGTCGACCCGAACGTATTGACCTTCGCCCAAACGATATCCGCCCCAGCCCTTTCCAGCGCCCGGGTCAGCAGGGCCAGCAGGCCGGGCCGATCCATCGCGCGCACCTCGACGGCCAGCTGCCCGTCGGAGGCGGTGTCGAGCCACAGGATGTGCGGTGGGGCGGTGGAACGCGTCAGGGGCGCTCCCGCCTGTACCTCACCCGCCCGCGCCGACGCCGTGGCCTCGGCGTGACGTTTCTCCACCATCGCCAGGACATCGATGTCGCCGGCAAGGGCGCCCACGAACTGCTGGCGCAGCAATTCCGCCGCGGGCGGGGAGCCGAAGTGCGGCGACACCACGAATTCGGTGACCGCGACTCCTTCGTGGCTGTTCACCGTCGCCGAATGGACGCCCAGCGAGTTCAGTGCCAGCACGGCGGCCGCCTTCGACACCAGTCCCCGCTGGTCCGCGGCGACCATGACGACGTGATAGGCGCGCGAGCCGTCGACGGGCGTGATTTCCACGTGTACCCCGCGGTCCGTGGCCAGCGAAAGATAATGCGGCGCAGTCGGTTCGACCCGCGGAAGGGGCTCACCGGCCATCACCAGCCGGCAGCGACTCACCAGATCGTCGACCAGCAGGGCCTTCCATTCGCTCCACACCCCGGGGCCGGTGGCCTTGGAGTCCGCTTCCGTCAGCGCGTGCAGCACCTCGAGCAGTTGTGGATCCCCGCCGAGTGCCTCGGATACGCCCTCGATCGTGGCGGGGTCGTTCAGGTCGCTGCGGGTGGCCACGATCGGCAGCAGCAGGTGGTGGCGCACCAGTTTCGAGAGCAATTCGATGTCGGGGGGCGCGATCCCGAGCCTGGCGCCGATCTCCCTCGTCATCTCGGCGCCGAGCACACTGTGATCGACGCCCCGGCCCTTTCCGATGTCGTGCAGCAGCGCGCCGAGCGCGAGCAGGTCGGGGCGCGCCACGCGGGTGGACAGTGGTGCCGCGTGGACGGCGGTCTCGACCACGTGACGATCGACCGTCCACTTGTGTGCAACGTCGCGGGGCGGAAGGTCGCGAATCGCAGCCCATTCCGGCAACAATCGCTCCCATATCCCGGTGCGGTCGAGCGCTTCGATCGTCGCCACCGTCGTGGGCCCGGCGGAAAGCACAACCAGCAGGTCGTCCAGCGCCTCGCGCGGCCAGGGCGTGGGCAGCTCGGGCGCCCCGGTCGCCAGGCGGTTCAATGTGGCTGCGCCGATGGGCAATCCGGTGTCGGCCGATGCGGCCGCAACGCGGAGCACCAGGCCGGGGTCGGTTTCGGGTTGGGCATCGCGGGCGAGCACGATTTCGCCCGCGTACTCGACCACGCCCTCGTCGAGTGGTCGCCGTTTCGGGCGCCGCACCAAAGCCGACACGCCGCGGCGCGGCAGCGCGTTTTCCGCGGTGCGCATCCCCGTTTCGGCGTGGTAGCCGATGGTGCGGCCGGCGCTGGAAAGCTTGCGCGACAGGTCGAATCGGTCCCCGATGTGCAAGGCAGCGCTGATCTCGTCCGCGAACTGGGCCAGCAGCTGATCGCGTCCGCGCCCCGACACCCGGTGCAGCTCGGTGCGCACATCGAGCAGCGTCAGGTAGGCATCGTCCAGTGAACCCCCCGGTGTCTCCGGGCGGCCCATACCGTGACGGTCGATCAGCTGGGCGACCCCCAGCGCGTCGAGCAGTTGCACGTCGCGCAGGCCGCCGCGGCCCGATTTCAGGTCCGGCTCGGCCCGCTGCGATATCCGGCCACAACGCTGCCAGCGGGCCTGCGTTATTTCGACGAGCTCGTCCATCCGGGAACGAATTGCGCTGCGCCACTGCTTTCTTGCGCCGGAGATCAATTCGTCGGACAGCTCGGGATCGCCGGCGATGTGGCGGGCGTCCAACATGCCCAGTGCCGCGATCATGTCGGAATTGGCGACGCCGAGCGCCCCGGAGACCGTTCGCACGCTGTGGTCGAGCCGGACGTTGGCGTCCCACAACGGATACCACAACCTGTCGGCGACCCGCTGCAGCACGTCCGCAGACTTGTTGTCGTGCAACAGCATTAGGTCCAGATCGGAATACGGCAGCAGCTCGTGGCGGCCGATGCCGCCGATCCCGACGATCGCGAAACCACTGGCGTCGGTGATCCCGATCTCCGCCGCCTTGGCGGTCAGCCAGGACTCGTGCAGATCCAGCCATGCGTGCCGCAGCTCGGCAGCATGCAGTCCAACGCCATCGGAAAGCAGCTTGCGCCGCGCCTCGGCCAAATCGCCTGCCTCGCAGGCGCCTTCTGCTCCGCTCCCGGACGGATCGGGTGGGTCCGGATTCATACCCTCCCGGCCCGTCCGGGTCGGATCAGCAATGTGCGGCTGCTGTCACAGCGCATCGGTTCCGCGTTCACCCGTGCGGACCCGCACTATGGTTTCCACGGGACTCACCCAGACCTTGCCGTCACCGATCTTGCCGGTGCGCGCCGACCGAACGATGCTGTCCACGACCTTGTCGACGATCGAGTCGTCGACAACGACCTCGATCCGCACCTTCGGCACGAAGTCGACCGAGTATTCCGCGCCCCGGTAGACCTCCGTGTGGCCCTTCTGCCGTCCGTAGCCCTGAACTTCGCTGACCGTCATCCCCAGGACGCCCGCCTCCTCGAGGGTGGTCTTGACGTCATCAAGGGTGAACGGCTTTACGATCGCGGTGATCAGCTTCATGCGTGCTCTGCCTCCACTTTCTCGTCCACCCAGTCCTCAGAACCGTTACGGTCGTCCAGCGCGGTTCGTGTCGGGAGCCCAGACCCCTGGCCGCCGATCACTCCAAAATCGTAACCGCTCTCCGCGTGCTCGGCCTCGTCGATACCCGAGGATTCCGCCTCGGGGTTGAGGCGCAACCCGATGGTGTACTTCAGGATCAGGGCCAGGATGAGCGTAACGATGCCGGAGTAGAACAGGACGGAGAACGCGCCGACCGCCTGCCGCTCCAGCTGTGCCCAGCCGCCGCCGTAGAACAAGCCCTTCGATACACCGGCCACGCCGTTGATCGCCGGGCTCTCCGGCGCGGCGAGCAGGCCGACCAGCAGCGTGCCCGCCAGACCGCCGACCAGGTGCACGCCGACCACGTCGAGCGAGTCGTCGAAGCCCAACCGGAACTTCAGCCCGACCGCCAGCGCGCAGACCACGCCGGCCACCGCACCGACCGCGATCGCGCCCAGGATGTTGACCGACGAGCACGACGGGGTGATGGCAACCAGCCCGGCGACGATGCCCGACGCCGCGCCCAGTGTCGTGGGCTTCCCGTCGCGGATCCGCTCGGTCAGCAGCCAGCCGAGCATGGCGGTGGCAGTGGCGACCGTGGTGGTCATGAATGTCGATCCGGCGGCGCCGTTCGAGCTGGTCGCCGACCCGGCGTTGAACCCGAACCAGCCGAACCACAGCAACCCGGCGCCGAGCATCACGAACGGCAGGTTGTGCGGCCGGAACAGCGTCGTCGGCCAGCCCTTGCGCTTGCCCAGGACGATCGCCAGCATCAGGCCGGCCACACCGGAGTTGATATGGACCGCGGTACCACCGGCGAAGTCGATCGCGTGCAACTTGTTGTTGATCCAGCCGCCGTGCTCGGAGGCGAAGCCGTCGGCCGCGAAGACCCAGTGCGCGACCGGGAAGTAGACCAGCGTCGCCCACAGCCCGGCGAACACCAACCACGCGGTGAACTTCAGCCGGTCCGCCACCGCTCCCGAGATCAGCGCGACGGTGATGATCGCGAACATCAGCTGGAAGGCCACGAAGACGGTGGCCGGCATGGTGCCGGCGAGCGGGATGTCGACCTGCGCGACGCCCTTGGTGGCGTCGGCCTTCACGGCATTGCCCCCGATCAGCTTGGCCAGACCCCAGTAGTCGGTCGGGCTGCCTACGACACCACCCTTGTCGTTACCGAACGACATCGAGTAGCCGTACAGCACCCACAGCACTGTCACCACGCCCATGGAGCTGATGCTCATCATGATCATGTTGAGCACGCTTCTGGTGCGGACCATGCCGCCGTAGAAGAAGGCCAGACCCGGTGTCATCAACAGCACCAGAGCGGAACTCGCCAACATCCAGGCGGTATCACCGGTATCGGGTTGGCCCAATTGCGGGAAACTCACTCGCTTTCACCTCCGGTCGACATGAGTAGGCCGACAGGCAGGTGCCTGTGGCCTGCGAGAACCATGCGCAATTGTTGTTTCGGCAATGGGGCCGCCATGTTTCGGCGGTATTAACGTCCCGCGTGGCATGTAAGCGGTCTCAGCCGAGCAGCGCGTCCACGAATGCGGCGGGCTCGAAGGGCGCCAGATCGTCGGGTCCTTCGCCGAGTCCGACCAGCTTTACCGGCACGCCGAGCTCTTGCTGAACGCGGAAAACGATGCCGCCCTTGGCCGTTCCGTCCAGCTTGGTCAGTACCGCGCCGGTGATTTCCACGACCTCGGCGAAAACCCGCGCCTGCGCCAGCCCGTTCTGTCCGATGGTGGCGTCGAGGACCAGCAGCACCTCGTCGACGGCGGCGCGCCGGGTGACCACCCGCTTGACCTTGTCGAGTTCGTCCATCAGGCCGACCTTGGTGTGCAACCGGCCGGCCGTGTCGATCACCACGACGTCGGCACCCGCGGCGATCCCCTTGTCGACCGCGTCGAAGGCCACCGACGCCGGATCGGCGCCTTCGGGGCCGCGCACCACCTCGGCGCCCACGCGCGCCGCCCAGGTCTGCAGCTGATCGGCGGCCGCGGCTCGGAACGTGTCGGCGGCGCCGAGGACGACGCGGCGCCCGTCGGCGACCAGCACCCGGGCCAGCTTGCCGACGGTGGTGGTTTTTCCGGTGCCGTTGACGCCGACGATCAGCAGCACCGACGGGTGGTCGGCGTGCGGCAGGGCGCGGATCGACCGGTCCATGCTGGGTTGCAGCTCGGTGATCAGGACGTCGCGCAGGACCGCCTTTGCGTCGGCCTCGGTGCGCACGTTGCCGCTGGCCAGGCGGCTCCGCAGCTGCGAGACCACCGAGTCGGCGACCACCGGGCCCAGATCGGCGACTAACAGCGTGTCCTCGACGTCCTGCCAGGAGTCCTCGTCCAGGTCGCCGCCGCCGATCAATCCGAGCACGCTGCGGCCCAGGGCGTTCTGCGATCGGGCCAGCCGGCCGCGCAGTCGTTCCAGCCGGCCTTCGGGCGGCGCGATGGCCTCGATCTCGGCGGCGGCCGGCGCCTCCGGGGCCTCTGGTGCCACCGGCTCGGGTTCGGGCGCCGCGGGTTCGGGCGCCGCCTCCGGGAGGTGGACGTCGGAGATCGTGCGCCGCGGCGCGTCGCGGGGAACGGTGGCGTCGTCGCCGACGGCGGGCAGGCCGGCGGTGTCGAGCCGGTCTGCCGTCGGCGCGGACTGGCTGAAGGTGATGCCCGACGAGGCGGTGTAGCCGCCCGAGCGGTCGAGCGCGCCCGGTTCGGCCGTCGTCGTCAGGCTGATGCGGCGGCGGCGGTAACGGCGCAGACCCAGGACCAACGCGACGATGATGACCAGGGCGGCGATGGCGCCCAGGACCGCGATGGCGATCCAAAGACCTTGCGACACGCTGACATTCTTCCAAGCGGCCGCGCGCCGGTTGGAGCGGCCCCAACTGCAACGGCGCTAGTTGGAACTGGAGACCAGCTGCTCCACCTGCTGGCCGCGCATGCGCTGCGAGATCACCGCGGTGATGCCGTCGCCCTGCATGGTCACGCCGTACAGCGCGTCGGCGACCTCCATCGTCGGCTTCTGGTGCGTGATGATGATGATCTGCGACTGGGCGCGTAGCTGTTCGAACAGGCCGATCAACCGGCGCAGGTTCACGTCGTCGAGCGCGGCCTCGACCTCGTCCATGATGTAGAACGGCGACGGGCGGGCCCGGAAGATCGCGACCAGCATCGCCACTGCGGTCAGCGCCTTTTCGCCGCCGGACAGCAACGACAGCCGGGTGATCTTCTTGCCGGGCGGACGCGCCTCCACCTCGATGCCGGTAGTGAGCATGTCGTCGGGATCGGTGAGCCGCAGCCGGCCCTCGCCGCCGGGAAACAGCGCGGTGAACACGTCGGAGAACTCGCGTTCCACGTCGGTGAAGGCGTCGGTGAACACCTGCAGGATGCGGGCGTCGACGTCGGCGACCACGTCCAGCAGATCCTTGCGGGCCGCCTTGACGTCCTCGAGCTGGGTGGACAGGAAGTTGTAGCGTTCCTCCAGCGCGGCGAACTCCTCGAGCGCCAGCGGGTTGACCCTGCCCAGCTCGGCCAGCTCGCGCTCGGCGCGTTTGGCCCGGCGCTCCTGGGTGGCGCGGTCATACGGCATCGGCGCGGGCATGGTCACCTGTTCGCCGCGCTCGCGGGCCTGCTCGAATTCGGCCATCTCGAGATCGGTGGGGGGCAGCGCGACCTCGGGGCCGTACTCGGCGATCAGGTCGGCCGGCGCCATGCCGAACTGCTCCAGCACCATCTGCTCGAGCTGCTCGATGCGCAGGGCCGCTTGGGCGTTGGCCACCTCGTCGCGGTGCAGCGAATCGGTCAGGGTGGCCACCCGGGCCCCGAGCTGATGCACCTCGTCGCGGACCGCCGACATGGCAACGGATCGCTCCTGACGTTCCGTGACCAGGGCGTCGCGGATTTGCGACGTCGCGGCGACCACGCGGTCGAGCCGCTCGGCCAGCAGCCGCCCGGCGTCGGCCACCGCCGCGGCCACCGCGGCCGCGCGCAATCGCGCCGCGTGCGCTTGCTGGGCCCGGATCCGCGCCTCGCGTTCGGCGGCGGCCGCGCGGCGCAACGAATCCGCTCGCCCGCGCACCGCGTTGGCCCGTTCCTCGGCGGTGCGGACCGCGAGCCGCGCCTCCACCTCGGCACCGCGCGCGCTTTCGGCGGCGGCCGCGATCTGCTGGCGATTGACGGGGTCGGCCACCTGCACGTGCTGCGTTTCTTGGGCGTTGCGCAGCCGCGTTTCGAGCTCGGTGACCTCTTCGACGGTCTGCGCCCGCCCCGACTCCAACTCCTCGCGCTGGTGCAGCAGCCGGTTCCACTCCTGATCGGCGGTGCGGGCGTCCTGACCGAGCCGACCGAGCTGCTCGTACATCGCCGAGATCGCGGTGTCGGATTCGTTGAGCGCGGCCAACGCCTGCTCGGCGGAGTCTTGACGGGCGCTCTGCTCGGTCAGTGCGCCGGACAGCGCCGCGCTCAGCTGAGCCACCTGCGCCTCCGCCGCGGCGAGCTCGCTGCCGGCCTTGTCGATTTCCGAGGTGAGCTCCAGCGTGGACAGCTTGCGGTCGGAGCCGCCGCTCACCCAGCCGGCGCCCACCAGGTCACCGTCGACGGTGACCGCACGCAATTGCGGGCGCGCCGCCACCAGATCCAGCGCCTGGCCCAGGTCACCGACCACGGCGACCCCAGAGAGCATCGCGACCATCGCGCCGCGCAGCCGCTGCGGCGCCTCGACCAGATCGAGCGCCCATAGGGCGCCGCCGGGTAGCTCACCGGCCGGTGCGGGATTATCGGCGGGCCAGTCGCCCAGCACCAGGGCCGCGCGGCCGCCGTCGGCCGCCTTCAGCGCGGAGACCGCCGAACGGGCGGCGCCGAAGCTTTCGACGGCCAGCGCGTCCGCCGCGGACCCGAGCACCGCGGCCAACGCCGTCTCGTAACCGGACCGAACCTTGACCAACTTGGCGACGGGGCCGAAAAGCCCTGCGACGCTGTAGTTTTGCGTAAGCCATGCCGCGCCGTCCTTGCGCTCGAGGCCCACCGAGAGCGCATCGATGCGGGCCCGCAGCGACGCCACCTGACGTTCGGCCTCCCGCTCGGCGGACTGCAGCTCGGCGACGCGTTCGTCGGCCAACCGCAGCGCGGCCACCGTGCGTTCGTGGTGCTCGTCCAGGCCGACCTCGCCCTGGTCCAGTTCGCCGACGCGGCCCTGCACCGTTTCGAACTCCGCCTTGGTCTGCTGCGCGCGGGCGGCGGCGTGTTCGATGCGTTCGGTCAGGCGCGCGACGCTGTCGTCGATCGATTCGACGCGCGCTCGCATCGTCTCCACCTGACCGGCCAGCCGCGCCAGACCCTCCCGCCGGTCCGCCTCGGCCCGGACCGCCGCCAGGTGGGCCCGGTCGGCCTCGGCGGCGGCGCGCTCGCGCTCGGCCAATTCCGCGCGGGCGGCATCCAGCCGGGTGCCCGCCGCGGCCAGCTCGGCCAACAGCCGCTGCTCGGCGGCCGCGACCTGCTCGGCCTCGGCTTCCAGCGCGTCGGGGTCGGTGTCTCCGGTCGTCGCCGGCTCGACGTCGAGATGCTGGGCGCGCTCGTTGGCGATGCGCACGGTCGCGCCCACGCGTTCGGCCAGGGCGGAGAGCCCGAACCACGTGTGCTGAACCGACTCGGCGCGGCCGGACAGGTCGGCGAGCGCGGTCTCGTGCGCGGTCAGCTCCTCGGATGCCACCGCGAGGCGGGCGGCGGCCTCGTCGTGTTCGCGGCGCATCGCCGCCTCGGCCTCGAGGATCGCGTCGCGCTCCACCTGCCGACTGACCAGGTCGTCGGCGGCCAGCCGCAGTTTGGCATCGCGCAGATCGGCCTGGATGGTTTGGGCGCGGCGGGCCACCTCGGCCTGCCGACCCAGCGGTTTGAGCTGACGCCTTAATTCGGTTGTCAGATCGGTGAGCCGGGCGAGGTTCGCCGACATCGCTTCGAGTTTGCGGAGCGCTTTTTCCTTGCGCTTGCGGTGCTTGAGCACGCCGGCGGCTTCCTCGATGAACGCGCGGCGATCTTCGGGTCGCGACTGCAGGATCTCGTCGAGCTTGCCCTGCCCGACGATCACGTGCATCTCGCGCCCGATGCCCGAGTCGCTTAGCAGCTCCTGCACGTCCATCAAACGGCAACTGGCGCCGTTGATTTCGTATTCACTTGCGCCGTCGCGGAACATCCGCCGAGTGATCGACACTTCGGAGTACTCGATCGGCAGCGCATTGTCGGAGTTGTCGATGGTGACGGTGACTTCGGCGCGGCCCAGCGGTGCGCGCGACGAGGTGCCGGCGAAGATGACGTCTTCCATCTTTCCGCCGCGCAGCGTCTTTGCGCCCTGCTCCCCCATCACCCAGGCCAGGGCGTCGACCACGTTGGATTTGCCGGAGCCGTTGGGGCCCACCACGGCGGTGATGCCGGGCTCGAAGCGCAGAGTCGTCGGCGATGCGAAGGACTTGAAGCCCTTCAGCGTCAGACTCTTGAGGTACACGGCTCGCCAGACTACCGGTCAAATTGCCCGCGTCCGGCTCTACCGAAGGGTGTCGGCCAGCACGAAATTTGCCTGCCGTTCACATATCGGCGCACTGGCCACACGGGCCACATCAGTCACTCGGTCAGCGCTCGACGAAACCGTCGAACTGCTCGGTCGGCGCCGACCAATCGGCGACGACCTTGTCGACGTGTCCGGGCGTGCCGCCGCCGTCGAGCAGCTGCAGTAGTTTCTCGCCCGCCTCGCGCGGGCCCTGGGCGACCACCCGCACGCGGCCGTCGGGCTGGTTGGCCGCATAGCCGGTGAGGCCCAGCTCCAGCGCGCGGCAGCGGGTCCACCAGCGGAAACCGACGCCCTGGACCCTCCCGTGCACCCAGGCGGTGAGCCGGACTTCAGGATCCGACGTTGGATTCGACACTGGCGACCTCGAACTTGACTTCTGTGCCGGATTTCAGCGTGCGCCCGACCGTGCAGACCAGGTCGATGGCCCGGTTGACCACCACGAGCAGGCGTTCCTTTTCCTCCTCGGACAGTCCCGACAGGTCGAGCTCGAGGGTCTCCTCGAGCAGCGGATAACGCTCTTGTTCCCGGTCGGCGGGCCCGGACACCTTGACCACCGCGTTGTAGTCGTCTCCGAGCCGGCGGGCCAGCGGCTCGTCGCTCGCCATCCCGCTGCACGCGGCGAGCGCGATCTTGAGCAGTTCGCCGGGGGTGAATACGCCCTCGCCGTCCTCGGAGCCGACGAGCACCTGCGCGCCCCGTGAGCTGCGCCCGGTGTAGCGGCGCGATCCGGTTCGTTCGACCCACAGTTCCGTCATGTCTTCTTTCTACCGGGCGACGCGGCGGGCCGGTATCAGCCGTTGAGTGTGCGTCCTGGGCGGCGCCGCTCGGCGTGTCGCCGCCGTGGGCTCACGCTCAAGGCCGTCGACGCACACTCAAAGGCACGCCCGGCATACTGCGTTCCATGGCCACCGTCGTCGCGTTCCATGCCCATCCGGACGACGAGGTCGTTCTCACCGGCGGCACGCTCGCGCGGGCGGCCGCCGCCGGGCACCGCGTCGTTGTGGTCACGGCGACCGATGGGCGCGTGCATGACGCGGACGATGACGTCCGGCTGGACGAATTACGTTCGAGTGCAGACATTCTCGGAGTGCATCGGGTCGAGTGCCTGCACTATGCCGACAGCGGCTACGGCCCGGATTTCTATCCGGATCCGCCCGGCCGGGTCAGGTTCGGGCGCGCGAATGTCGATGAGGCAGCCCAACGGCTGTCCGACATACTTCGCGACGAAGACGCGGACCTGCTGCTCAGCTACGAGCGCAACGGCGGTTATGGGCATCGTGATCACGTGCAGGTACACCGCGTCGGCAAACGGGCCGCCGAGCTTGCCACGACCCCGCGGGTGCTCGAGGCGACCATGCCGCGCGAATCATTGCGCCAAATCAGCGATTTGGCTCATGTGCTGCGGCTACCCGCGCCATACGACCGGGAAACCATCCCGACCGCGTACACCCCGCGCGCCAGGATCACCCACCGGATAAACGTGTTCCGATTCGCGCGTCAGAAGCGCAACGCGTTAGCCGCCCATCGATCGCAGATCGGCAGCTCCGGATTGTCCGCCCGTACGTTCGGGATATTGCTTCGCTTGCCACCCCAGTTGTTCGGCCTGATATTCCCGTGCGAGTGGTTCGTCGACCCGGCCTTGTCCTCGGGGCCGACGGGAATCGTGCGGCGCGACATCTTCGATTGAGTGTGCGTCCTGGGCGGCTTCGCTCGGCGTGTCGCCGCCGTAGGCGCACACTCAAGGCCGTCGACGCGCACTCAACGCCGCGGCCTCGGCTGGCAGTTCGGGCAGTAGTACGACGACCGGTTCATGAACCTCTCCCGGCGCATGACCGCGCCGCAGCGCCGGCAGCTTTCACCTGCACGGCCATAGGCGTCCAGGGAGCGGTCGAAGTACCCCGACTCGCCGTTGACGTTGACATACAACGAATCGAACGACGTCCCGCCCTGCGCCAGGGCTTCGCGCATCACCTCCGCGGCCGAATCCAGCACCGCGCCAAGCTGTTTGCGGGTCAGCGTCGCGGCGATTCGCGAACCGTGCACCTTGGCCCGCCAGAGCGCTTCGTCGGCGTATATATTGCCGATCCCCGACACCACCTGCTGATCCAGCAGCTGGCGCTTGATCTCGGAGCGCTTGTGCCGCAACACTTTTACGACAGCCCCGGCATCGAACCGGGAATCGAGCGGGTCACGCGCCAGGTGCGCGACGGGCTGCGGCACCACACTGCCGTCCACGTCCACGAGGTCGGCGAGCATCCACCCGCCGAACGTCCGCTGGTCTGCGAAGCTCAGCACGGTCCCGTCGTCGAGCAGCGCAGAGATGCGCACATGATCGGCGCGCGGGACGGTCCCCAATAGCATCTGCCCGCTCATGCCGAGGTGAACGACCAGTGCCTCACCGGATTCCAGCGTCAGCCACAGGTATTTACCGCGACGATCCGTTCCGGTGATCCCCACGTCGAGCAGGCGGGCGGTGAGGTCGGCGGGCCCGGCCTCGTGCCGGCGCACCGCGCGGGGATGGTGGACCCGAACGGCGGTGATCGTCTTGCCCACCACGTGGGCCTGCAAGCCGCGGCGCACCACCTCGACTTCGGGCAGCTCGGGCATTCAGGCGGAGGATTTCCCGGCGGTGTCCAGCACTTCCAGCGCTTTCCAGGTTGCTGCGGCGGCCTTTTGCTCGGCTTCCTTCTTGGAGCGGCCCACCCCGGACCCGTATTCGGTTTCCATCACGACGACGACCGCGGTGAATTCCTTGTCGTGGTCCGGTCCCGTTGATGTGACGACGTAGGACGGCGCGCCCATGCCCCGCGCCGCGGTCAGCTCCTGCAGGCTGGTCTTCCAGTCCAGCCCGGCGCCGAGCGTGGGCGCGGCGTCCAGCAGCGGGCCGAAGAGCCGCAGGATCACCGCGCGCACCGTGTCGATGCCGTGCTGCAGGTAAATCGCACCCAGCAGCGACTCCATGCCGTCGGCAAGGATGCTCGACTTGTCGGCTCCGCCCGTGTTGGCCTCGCCGCGGCCCAGCAGCAGATGAACGCCGAGGCCGCCTTCGGCCAGGTTGCGCGCCACGTCGGCCAGCGCCTGGGTGTTGACCACGCTGGCCCGCAGCTTGGCCAGATCTCCCTCCGAACGGTCGGGATGGCGGTGGTAGAGCTCGTCGGTGACGGTCAGGCCCAGGACGGCGTCGCCGAGAAACTCCAGCCGCTCGTTGGTCGGCAGCCCACCGTGCTCGTAGGCATAGCTGCGGTGTGTCAACGCCAACGAGAGCAGCTCGTCGGGCAGCTCGACTCCGAGCGCGTCGAGCAGGACCTGCCGCGAGCTCACTGCTCACCCCGCGAATCCCGCTGGGACGCTTCGGGTTCCAACATCTGAGTCAGCTTCGCCCATCGCGGGTCGATGCGGTCATGGCGATGGCCCGGCTCCGCGGCGAGGGAAATACCGCATTCGGGGCACAATCCCGGGCAATCCGGCCTGCACAGCGGGGCGAACGGAAGCTCCAGTCCGACGGCGTCGACGATGGGCTGCTCGAGGTCGATCGTGTCCCCGACGATGTGGCCGACCTCGTCTTCCTCGGTGGTCGCCTCGGTCGTGCTGTCCGGATACGCGAAGAGTTCGGTCAACGCGACCTGCACACGACCGGTGACCTCGGTCAGGCAGCGGACACACTCGCCGACGGTCGGCCCGGCCACCGTCCCGGTGACGAGGACGCCTTCGGACACCGACTCGACCCGCAGGTCCAGTTCCACCGGTGCGCCGGGCTCGATCGCGATCATGTCCCGCCCGATGCGCGACGGGCTGGGCGCGGTGTCGCGCAGGGTGACCATGGCGCCCGGGCGTCGCCCGAGCCGGGTGATATCGATCGCCATCGGCGAGGTCGGGTGTCGCCGCGCCGTGGTGCTGTGCTGCCGCGCCATAGGGGAAATCCTACGGCGCGCGCTGGCCGGCGCGAGGGCGCAACGAAGCGGTCAACGGCCGCCGGGGGGCTAGCGCGTCGCGTAGTCGTGCGTGCCGGCCGCCGTGCGCAGCTGGTGACGGCCACGACCCACGGAGCGCAGCGTGCCGTTGAGGAACTCCTCGAACTCGGCGAGCTTGTTGTCGACGTAGATATCGCACTCGCCGCGCAAGCGATCGGCCTCGGCGTGCGCCGTGTCGATGAGGCGGGTGGATTCCGCGTTGGCCGCCTGCACCACCTCGTTCTGCGACACCAGGCGCTGCTGTTCCTTGATGCCCTCTTGCACGGCTTTCTCGTAGGAGATGTTGCCGTTTTCGATCAGCCGGTCGGCTTCGGCCTGGGCGCGGCCGACGCTGGCTTCGTACTCGCGCTTCGCCGCGGTGGCGATGCGAATCGACTCCTCACGGGCCTCCCCGAGCATCCGCTCGCTGTGCTGGCGCGCCTCGCTCACCATGCGGTCCGCCTGGGCCTTTGCGTCCGAAAGGATGCGATCGGCCTCGGCGCGGGCGTGGTTGAGCATCGACTCCGACTCGGTGGTCGCCGAGGACACCATGGACTCGGCGTGCGTCTTGGCGTCGTGCAGCATCGAATCACGCGCGTCGAGCACGTCTTGGGCGTCGTCCAGCTCGCCAGGGATTGCGTCTTTGATGTCGTCGATCAGTTCGAGGACATCACCGCGGGGCACCACGCAGCCGGCCGTCATCGGCACGCCGCGGGCTTCTTCGACGATGGCGCCCAATTCGTCCAGCGCTTCAAACACTCGATACACGGCCATGCCCTCCTGGCGTCTTGCAAAAGCTCCTGTTGTTACCAGTGTGCCTGGTGTTACCTCTGTGACGGCGGTGGCGAGGCCGGTGTGTCGGGCATTTGCTCGGGGAACAAACGGGAAAACCCCAGCACACTGGCGTTGACCAGATCGTTACCGTCCATATTTGCGGCAGTGCCGGAGTTGGCAAAGTCCGGTTATTTTGCGGTCAGTATATGAGCCTGTGCCAACCCCCGACCTTTTCGCCGTCGCGCTGCGGCGCTCGGCATACCTAGCGTTTGCCCCAATCCCAGCGCGGGGTTGTCAGCAGGCTCTGGCCGGTGATGCGGGTCTCGCCGAAGTCCTTGTACAGCTCGATGCCGACCGCCGCATCCTCCAGGAAACCCAGCAGCGAACGCGAATGGGTGACGACTACCACCTGGGTCTGCGACGCCGCCGCGCGGATCAGCGACGCCAGCGGACCAACCAGGCTCGGGTGCAACGAGGTTTCGGGCTCGTTGAGCACCATCAGCGACGGCGCCTGCGGGCTTAGCAGGGCGGCGGCCCACAGGAGAAACCTCAGGGTGCCGTCGGACAACTCGGCCGCCCGCAGCGGGCGCAGCATGCCGCGCTGGCCCAGCTGGAGGTCGAACAGCCCGTCGTTGACGACGACCGAGACCGACGCGCCGTCGAAGGTGTCGGCGACGATGCGGCTCAACTCGTCGATTTCGGCCTCGATGATCGTCTGAATGGCGGCGGCCAGATCATGGCCGTCGTCGGAGAGCACCGGGGTGCGGGTGCCCACCTGCGGGCGCCGCGCCGGCGCCCCGGCGTCAACCCGGAAGCCGTCGTAGAAGCGCCAGCCGCGCAGCCGCTCACGCACGGCGGCGAGTTCGGGAAGCGCTTGCGGGTTGGCATATTCCGCCAGCACGCTGCGATACGACGGCAACGTTCGGCACAGCTCGTCGAAGCCACTGCCCGATTGCGCGCTGACTTCGGCGAAAGTGCGTGTCCTGCGCACCAGGGTGCTCGCCGCCCGCAGTACCGGGCCGACGAACAACGCCTCTCGCTTGATCTCCGGATCGCGTGCGAACGCCGAACGGGCCCGCCCGGTCGACTGCGGTAGCCCCAGATCCACCAGATAGCCGAAATCGTCTGCGGCGAAGCCGAGTTCGAGTGACACGGGCCGGTTGTTGCGCGCGGTTCCTTGCGCCTTTCCCGTCCGGCGCGCGGCGCCGAGTTGCTCGGGCCCGGCCCATAGGACGGATTCCAGGCCGCCCTCGCGGGCCAGCGACCCGATCACCTCGCCGCGACCGCAATCGGCCAGCAATCGCAGCGCGCGATACAACGATGACTTTCCGACGCCGTTTTCGCCCGTGATGATCGACAGCCGGCCCAGCGGCAGGATTACTTCCCGCAGCGAGCGGTACCCGCGGATCGCGACCGTTTGCAACACGTGCCCGACTCTAACTTCGCCGGCCGACAGCGCGCGGGATATACCCCTATAGGGTATTATCGCCACCGTATCGCCGCAGGACGAACCGGAGCGGAGGACCAGTGACAGGCAAAGTGCTACCGGCAATCGGGCATGCGTTGGCGCTGGCGGGGTCGATGACGTGGGAGATCACCTGGGCACTGATCCTGGGCTTCGCGTTGTCGGCGGTGGTCCAGGCCGTGGTGCGCCGCTCAACGATCGTGAGCCTGATGGGCGACGATCGGCCTCGAACGCTGGCGGTGGCCGCGGGGCTGGGAGCCGCGTCGTCGTCGTGCTCCTACGCCGCCGTGGCCCTGGCCCGATCGCTGTTCCGCAAAGGCGCGAACTTCACCGCGGCCATGGCGTTCGAAATCGGTTCCACCAACCTCGTCGTCGAGTTGGGCATCATCCTCGCCCTGCTGGTGGGCTGGCAGTTCACCGCCGCGGAGTTCGTCGGCGGCCCACTGATGATCGTCGTACTGGCCGTGCTGTTCCGGCTTTTCGTGCGCTCGCGCCTGATCGACGCCGCGCGCGAGCAGGCCGAGCGGGGAATCGCCGGATCGATGGAAGGCCACGCCGCCATGGACATGTCCATCCAAGGTGACGGCTCCTTCTGGCGGCGGCTGCTCTCCGCGCAGGGCTTCACCTCGGTTTCGCATGTGTTCGTGATGGAGTGGCTGGCGATCCTGCGCGATCTCGTGCTGGGCCTGTTGATTGCGGGTGCCCTCGCGGCGTGGGTTCCCGAAAGCTTTTGGCAGAGCTTCTTTTTGGCCAGCCATCCGGGCTGGGCGGCGCTGTGGGGACCGCTCGTGGGGCCCATCGTGGCGATCGTGTCCTTCGTCTGTTCAATCGGCAATGTGCCGCTGGCCGCGGTGCTTTGGAACGGCGGCATCAGCTTCGGCGGTGTCATCGCGTTCATCTTCGCCGACCTGATCATCCTGCCGATCTTGAATATCTACCGGAAGTACTATGGTGTCAAAATGGCGCTGGCGCTGCTCGGCACCTTCTACGTCGCGATGGTCGCCGCCGGGTACCTCGTCGAATTGATCTTCGGCACAGCCGATCTCATCCCCCACTCCCGAAACGCCACGGTCATGGAAGCGTCGATCTCGTGGAACTACACCACGTGGCTCAACATCGCCTTCCTCGGCCTCACGGCCGTCCTGGTCCTGCGGTTCGTCACCTCAGGGGGACTTCCGATGCTGCGCATGATGGGCGGTTCGCCCGAGGCACAGCCGGATCAGAGTGGCCACAGTCACCACTAGCGTTCTTGCAGGAGGCGGGAATCCCGTCTCCGGGGAAGTTGGTCCTTCATGGCCGTGGAGGCTTCCTTCACCGCTGGCTGCGTGTCACCCGGCGGCCGACTCAGAAGTTACCCGCAAACTTGGCCCATCTGTCCGTCGTAGGGGCTCGCGCCCTCGCAATCGCCCAGGCGGTATCTATGCCTGGGGTTATCGCGCTGGAATCCGTCGACGCAGGCCTGGTCGCCAGTGGCAGTGATGATGGTGACGCACGGATCGGCGTGTGCTTGTGCTGGTGGAATGCAGAGCGGTGCCAGCGCTATGGCTGTTGCACCCGACACGCCCATTAGTGTCCTCTTCACCCTGACCCCTTAATGGCCGCAGTGTCGTTGGCACTCACGGTCCCCCAAAATTGTTGCCGTCGTGTTCCAAAAGCCAACGAGTTTGTTACAGATTGCTCTCATTTGCTCGCGCGAAGGTGCATCGTTTGAAAACTCGTTGGCGACACCGCAAGGTCAAAAATTTGCTTTGGGAGTTCCAAACCTTTTGTACGGCAGCATTTTTCGGTTCCGATGATCGCGGAGTACGTCGACGACCCGTATGCGGGAGCGGACCCGTCAGTCCGTGCGATCGGACAACTGTTCGCGCAGTCGGCGATTCACCGGTTCGGGTAGCAGCTCCGTCACGTCACCGCCCAGCGTCGCGACCTCTTTGGCCAGCGATGACGACACGAACGAATACCGCGGGGCGGTCGCGACGAAGAAAGTGTCGACGCCGGCGATGTGCTTGTTCATCTGCGCCATCTGCAGCTCGTACTCGAAGTCGGTGCCGGTGCGCAGGCCCTTCACGATGGCCGTCATCCCCCGCGACCTGACGAAGTCGACGACGAGACCCTGCCCGACCTCCACCCGCAGGTTCGGCAGGTGGGTGGTGGATTCTTCGATCATCGCGATCCGCTCATCGATGTCGAACATGCCCTTCTTGGCGGGGTTGGTCAGGATCGCCACGACGACTTCGTCGAACTGGGCGGAGGCGCGCTCGAAAACGTCGATGTGGCCCAACGTCACCGGGTCAAACGACCCCGGGCATACCGCGCCGCTCATGCTCCGCGCCAGCGACGATGCAGAACGAAGCGATGGGGACGAGCGGCGCGCATGACCACTGACGCTACACGCTGTCTCACACCCGTTCGGCCAGCTCCAACCGGGTGTCGCCATAAACGCGCGACGGCCACGACGACCAGCCGGCCGGCCAGTTCAGCGTTGGGGCGCCCGCGGGACGCTCGACCACCGCGACGGTTCCGTCGCGCACCCAGCCGTGCGCGGTCAGCGCGGCCAGGGCCGCCTCGATTTCGGCGGCGTCGATGTCGTAGGGCGGGTCCGCGAGCACCAGGTCCACCGGAGACGGCCCGCCGGCCGCCAATACCGTCGCCACCGGGCCGCGGCGCAGCGTCGCCCCGGTAAGGCCCAGCGCGTCGATGTTGCGCGCGATGACGGCGGCGCTACGTTGGTCGGACTCCACGAAAAGCGCGGACACCGCACCGCGGGACAGAGCCTCGAGCCCCAGTGCCCCCGAACCGGCGTAGAGGTCCAGGACCGCCAGTCCGCTCAGATCGCGCCGGGCGGTGACGATGTTGAACAGCGACTCCCGGACCCGATCGGTGGTCGGCCGGGTTCCCTTCGGCGGGACCGCAATACGCCGCCCACCGGCGATGCCGCCGATGATCCGTGTCACGCGCCGCGGCTCACAAAAGCGTGGACCAATAGTCCCAGAACCGCGCCAAGATCAGCAGGAACACGGCGGTGAACCAGAGCGCGGCGATCGACCATCGCCACTCGAACAGCACCCGCAACAACGCGCGGTCCGTGTTCGCCAGCACGGGACGCAGCACGACGGAGAAGACCACCACGAGCAGCGAGACGGTGACCACCCAGACCACCATGCAGTACGGGCACAACGCCCCGATTCGGTACAAGCTCTGGAAGATCAGCCAGTGCACGAACACCACACCGGCCAGGGTTCCCACCCCCAGCCCGACCCAATACCATTGGGGCAGAGGTATTTTCGCCACAGCGAGCACACCGGTGACCACTACGACGGTGAATCCCACTATGCCCAGCAGCGGGTTGGGGAAGCCCAGCAGGGATGCCTGCGGTGTGACCATCACCGAGCCGCACGAGACGATCGGGTTGAAGTTGCACGACGGCACGTAGGACGGGTTGAGCAGGATTTTGACCTTCTCGACCGTCAGCGTCAGCGACGCGAACAAGCCGATCGCGCCGGCGATCAGCACCCACCATGCGCTGAGCGCGGGTACGGGCGCTACGGGCGGCGATTCCGGCGTCAGGTCGTCCGGTGGCGCGGCGGCTTCTGCTGACACCGCAACCGTCGCTACGCCGCGGGGGCGACGGCGTTGTCGAGCCCCGGCACGTCGCCCACGATGGACTTGATCTTGGCGACGAGTGCATCAGGCGTCGATGGTTCGTAGTTCTCGCCGTTGATCTTGATTGTCGGGGTCGCGGTGATGTTTGCGGCCGCCGCTTCCCCGGTGACCTTGGAGAGGTACTTACCGCTGTTGATGCAGTCCGGGACCTTGCCGACGACGCCGGCTTCGCGGGCGAGTTCGATCAGTTTCGCGTTGTCGGGAAAGCTGCTGCCGCGTTCGTCGGGTTGGACTCGGGTGGTGTACAGCGCGGTATGGAAACGGCGAAACGCGTCCATGGACTCATCGGCGACGCACAACGCCGCCGCGCCCGCCCGCGACGAATAGTTCTGGTTCCTCGAGTTGTCGAGGATGGCAACCATCGAGTAATCGGCCGCGATCGCGCCGGTGTCGATGAGCCTGGAGACCGTTGGCCCATAGGTGCGTTCGAAGTTGCCGCACGCCGGGCACAGGAAGTCCTCGTAGAAGGTGACCACGGCCTTGGGGTTGGACGTCCCCGGCTGGGTCACCAGCTTGCTCGACGTCACCCGCACCGTGTCGCCCTCGCCGCTGGCCGCGGCCTTCTTGTCGTGGTGGGTCATCACGATGTAGGAGACGATCGCGACCAGCAGGATGACGACGAAGGCGGTGCCGCCGATCTGGAAGAGTCTGCCGGATTTGCCGGTGCCGGACTTCAGGTCGTATCGAGGGGGACGGTTGGGTTTGTCGGCCACTGGTTCGGTGATCCTTCGGTGCGGGCTTGTGCGTGGGTCGGGCGGCGCGCCTCTACATTACCGGCGGGCGACGGTCAGGCCCGGCTCAGATGAGCGCGCAGGGCCGAGATCAGTTCGCTGGTGGCCGCGGCACTGCCGCCGCCGAGCGGGAACAGGCTGGCGAAGCCGTGGGTCAGCGAACCCATGGGCCGCAGGTCCACCGGCGTGCCGGCGGCCCGCAGCGCGGTCGCGTAGCTCTCGCCCTCGTCGCGCAGCGGGTCGAAACCCGCGACCGCGATCAGGGCCGGCGCCAGCCCCGACAGCGACTCGGCCAGTAGTGGGGAAAGCCGCGGATCGGTCCGGTCGAGCGCCGAACGCCGCAGGTATTGCGAGTCGAACCAGTCCATGTCCCGTTTGGTCAGCAGGAAGCCGCGGGCGAACAGGCTCATCGACCGGGTCTGCGCGGTGAAATCGGTCCGGGGGTAGAGCAGCCACTGCAGCACCGGCGCGGGTTCCCCCGCATCGCGCGCCAGCTGGCACACGACGGCGGCGAGGTTGCCGCCGGCGCTGTCGCCGCCCACCGCGACACGCCCGGGAATCGCACCGAGTTCGCCGGCGTGCTCGTATGCCCAGGTGAAGGCGGCGTAGGCGTCCTCCACCGCGGCCGGCGCCACATGCTCGGGGGCCAGCCGGTAGTCCACCGACAGCACGTGGATGCCGGCATCGCGGCTGGTCAACCGGCACAGCGCGTCATGGGTGTCCAAGTCACCGATCGTCCAGCCACCGCCGTGATAGAAGACCAGCAACGGCGCCGCCGCACCGTTGGGCGGGCGGTAGTGCCGCGCCGCGATCTCGCCGGCCGGCCCGGGCAGCGTGATGTCGTCCACCTCGACATGAATCTGCGGACCGGAAAATCTGAGCAGGCCCTCGCGCATCTGGGCGCGGGAGGCCGCCGCGTCGTCGTCGATGACCAGGCCGTCGATGCCGACGAGGCGCTGGCCCGTCAGCATCAGCTGCAGCGTGGGATCGAGCGTGTTGCCGTCGATCATGATCGCGCGCCCGCGGACCAGCGCCCGCTGGGCGGCCGTCGGGATCCATGGAATGACCTTGACACCGGCCGTGGTGGCCAGGCCCTGCAGGCGGCTGGTCCATCCGATCGGCGCCTGTCTCGCTCCGAGGTCCAGGTCCCACGCGCCTGGCAGACTCTGTGTCATGGCAGCTCCCTTGGTGACGCTGAATGACGGAAATTCGATCCCCGCCGTCGGGCTCGGAGTCTTCCAGATCCCGCCGGCAGACACCGAACAGGCGGTGGCTGCCGCCCTGCGCGCCGGTTACCGACATATCGACACCGCCGCGGCCTACCGCAACGAGCGGGAGACCGGACGCGCGGTTGCCGCCTCCGACGTGCCGCGCGACCAACTGTACGTGGTAACCAAATTGGCGAACCCGGACCAGGGCTACGACAACACGCTGCGGGCATTCGACGCCAGCATGGACCGGCTCGGTCTGGATTATCTCGACCTCTATCTGATCCATTGGCCGCAGCCGGCGCTGAACAAGTTCGTCGACACCTTCAAGGCTTTCGCCCACCTGCACGACCAGGGCCGTATCCGGTCCATCGGAGTCAGCAATTTCGAACCCGAGCACCTCTCGGTTCTCATCGATGCCATTGGCATCGTTCCGGCGGTCAATCAGATCGAACTGCACCCACGATTCACCCAAAAAGAATTGCGCGAGGTGCATGCCCAACGCGGCATCGCAACCGAGGCGTGGGCGCCCCTGGGCCAGGGATCGCTCCTGACGCATCCGATGATCACCGCCGTCGCGGCGGAGTGTGGGCGCACAGCTGCCCAGGTGTTGATTCGCTGGCATATCCAGCTGGGTAATATCGTGATCCCCAAGTCGGTCAACCCCGCACGGATTGCGAGCAACCTCGACGTGTTCGATTTCGAACTGAGCGAAAACGAAATGGCGACGATCTCCTCGCTCGACGACGGAACCCGGCTTGGTCCGAATCCACGAACCTTCAATTTCGCAGGTAGGTGAATGACGTTGACTGGCGAGTCGGGCTCGGCCGGATCCTCAGCCATACCCTCGATAGCTCTCAATGACGAAAACACCATGCCGGTGCTCGGCCTGGGTGTCGCCGATCTCTCCGACGACGAGGCCGAACGCGCGGTGTCGGCGGCGCTGGAACTCGGCTGCCGGCTCATCGACACGGCCTCGGTCTACGGGAACGAAGCCGGGGTCGGGCGCGCGATCGCGGCCTCCGGGATTCCCCGCGCGGAACTGTTCGTCACCACGAAGCTGGCCTGCGCCGACCAGGGGTTCATGAAGGCCCAGGAGGCCTGCAACGCCAGCCTGGAGCGCCTCGGCCTGGACTACGTCGATCTCTACCTGATCCACTGGCCCGTCCCGTCGGCGGGCAACTATGTGAACTCCTTCGGCGGCATGATCCAGTCGCGCGGAGAAGGCCACGCCCGCTCGATCGGTGTCTCCAACTTCACCGAGGAGTACCTGACGACGGTCATCGACCTCGCCTTCTTCACCCCGGTGGTCAACCAGATCGAGCTACACCCGCTGTTCAACCAGGACGAGCTGCGCAAGGCCAACACGCAGCACAACGTCGTCACGCAGTCCTACACGCCGCTGGCTCTGGGCAAGCTGAACGACAACCCGACGGTGGCCTCGGTCGCCGGCCAGTACGGGAAGACCGCCGCGCAGGTGCTGTTGCGGTGGAACCTGCAACTGGGCAACGCCGTCGTCTTCCGGTCGGCCGACGCCGAGCACATCGCAGGCAACCTCGACGTGTTCGATTTCGAGTTGGCCGCCGAGCACATGGATGCGATCAGCGGGCTCAATGACGGCACCCGGCTGCGCCCGGACCCGGAGACCTACGAGGGCCCGTAGCTTTTTGTCGCCGACTGTGAATCTGACGACGGCCGGTCGGCGCGTCGCGTAGCGAGATTCACGCTCGGCGACGCGTCGGCTGGTCGGGCGGGTCGGTGATGAGGGCGACGCCGGTCATTGCCTCACGGGTGACGATGGCGACGAGGTCGTCGACGCTCCAGCCCGCGGTGTGGGCGGGCCGACGGGGCAAGACCAGATAGCGGGTCTCCGCGGTGGAGTCCCAGACGCGGATTTCGATCGACTGGTCCAGGTGCACTCCGAACTCGGCGAGCACCGTGCGAGGCTCGATCACCACGCGGGCCCGGTACTCGGGAGATTTGTACCAGGTCGGTGGAAGGCCCAGGAGCGTCCACGGGTAACACGAGCACAGCGTGCAGACGATCACGTTGTGGACACCATCCGTGTTTTCCACGACGACGAGTTCGGTTGGGGCGGTTAGGCCGAGTTCTTCCAGGGCGGCGTTGCCGTCCGCCAGGAGGCGCTCCTTGTACTCGGGGTCGCTCCAGGCGCGGGCTACGACTCGCGCACCGTTGAGCGGACCGATGTCGTGTTCGAGCATCGCGGCGACCGCGTCGATGGCCGCGGGTGTGATCAGTCCCTTTTCCAGCAGGAGTGATTCGATCGCGCGGGTTCGCAGGGCGGGATCGGATTGATCCGAATATTGTTGGCTGTCTTGATGATTCATGCTGAGTCCAAATAGCTTTCCCACAGTCCGAGCTGGATTTTCAGATTGGGCTCTGCGGTGTCTCCCCACAGCTCGCGACTGTCGAAGCTCACCGTGTAGACGCGTTGCGGGTTCTCGCCCATGCCATGTGCGTCGGTGTCGGGAAACACCGCGGCGGGATGGACGTGGGCGACGACGCCGCGACGACCGCGCACATAACGGGGCAGCCTGGTGTGACCGCGGGGATGAATATTGCGTGCGATGACCTCGTCGCCCACTGCGAACCGGCCCGGATGATCGGCCTCGCGGCGGTTACTCGGTTCACCGCCTCGTGTCGGCGGTCCCGGTGTGCCGGGCGGGTGAACGTCGCCGCTGTCGCCTCGCGGGTCTCCACCGCCGGTGAGCCGCTCGACGCGATCGCGGATCTCGGCCGGGCCCAAGAGACCGCGGTCCACCAGCGCCCCTTCCAGCCCGTCAAGGTGGCGACCGAAGTAACCGTCCTGCAAGTAGCGAAGCGGCGGCAGGCTCTCGATGGCATAGCGCAACACGCCGCCACCGCCGAGGTGGCCCGCGACGAGCAGCGCCATCGTCATGGCCTCCACGCGCCCCTCCCACGGGGCGTGAAATACCGGCTCGTCCAGTGGGCGCGGAATGGGCCCGAAGGATTGCATTCCGCCTTGGTCGTGTTCTCCGTTCACGGACCGATCCCTTTCGTGTCGGCTCGTGAACGCCTGCCGTTCAGTACTTTTGGCGCCAAAAGCCGATATGTCTACATCTGTAGACATATCGACGTTAACACGGTGACATCGCGTTGTCTACAGTCGTAGACACGCTCGGAGGAAATAGTGGGGAACGTGCGGGTTCAGCCTGCCGGGCAGGTGGCCGCGGCCCGGCGTAGCACGTCGGTCGAAGGCTGATCGACGGGCAACTGGTAACCGCGCAGCACGGCGATGAACTGCATGGCGTACTGGCACGCGAAGGCGGCGTTCGGGGGCATCCACTGGGCCGGCGGCGAATCGCCCTTGTCCTGGTTGGCCTGCCCCTCGACGGCCAGCAGGTTGGCCGGATCGTTGGCGAAGCGCCGGCGTTCGGGCTCGGGCCACGCGTAGGCCCCCATGTCCCAGGCGTAGGCGAGCGGGACGATGTGGTCGATCTGCACCGATTCGCCGACCTTGGCGCCGCGCTGGAACGCGACGGTGGTGTTGGTGTACGGGTCGTGCAGGGTCCCGCTGGCCACCGCGTTCGGGCAGCGCTTGACCGACACGTACGTCTTGTCGACGAGATCGCGGTCGAGGATGTCGTCGCGGGTGTCACATCCGTTGTGGCCCAACGGGGCATCGTTGTCGTCGTCCCACGCGTCTCCGTACGCGGCCCTGCGGTAGTCGTAGCGGTGGATCCGCTGCGGCAGCACGGTGATGCCCGCCAGCACGTCGGCGCCGGGCTGCACCGTCGGGACGTCCGCGCGGGCGGCGACTTCGGCGCGCTTGGCCGCCGACGAGCCCAGCGTCTGGTAGGCGACCAGCACCGCGAGCACCGCCGCGAGCGACAACCACAGCAGCACTTTGCGATTCACGACTTGTCCAGGTATTCGATGCGGTCGGTGTCGGTGAACCGCGCCGCCAGCAGCTCCAACCCGGGATGCGGGTGCCCGTCCTCGTAGGCGCGCGCGCAGAAGTCCCGCGCGGCCTCGATGTAGGCCAGATGGTCGGCCAGCGACAGCAACCGCAGCCCGATCGCCTTGCCGGACTGGTTGCGGCCCAGCACATCTCCTTCGCGGCGTTCCTTGAGATCGAGGTCGGCAAGGGCGAACCCGTCCATGGTCGCGGCCACGGCGGACAACCGGTGACCGGCCGGCGATCGCGGCGAGGCCCAGCTGGCGAACAGGCACAGGCTCGGATGCTCGCCGCGGCCGATGCGGCCCCGCAGCTGATGCAACTGGCTGATTCCGAACCGGTCGGCGTCCATGACCAACATGACCGTGGCGTTGGGGACGTCCACACCTACCTCGATGACGGTGGTGCACACCAACACATCGATCTCGCCGGCGCGAAAGGCGGCCATCGCGGCGTCCTTCTCCTCGGCCGACAGCCGCCCGTGCATGAGCCCGAGCCGCAGGTTCGCCAGCTCGCCGGAACGCAGTCGGGCGTAAAGGCCTTCGGCGGTTTCCGGCGGTCGGGCGTTCGGCTCCTCCTGCTTTCCCTTCTGCGGGTCGCCTTTCGGTGGCTCGTCCGACTCGTCGATCCGGGGCGCCACCACATAAGCCTGGCGGCCGGCGGCGACCTCTTCGATGATGCGCTGCCAGGCACGGCCGAGCCATGCGGGCTTGTCGTTGATGAAGATGACGTTGCTGGTGATGGGCTGGCGCCCGCGCGGAAGTTCGCGCAGCGTCGAGGTCTCCAGGTCCCCGTAGACGGTGAGCGCGACGGTGCGCGGAATCGGCGTGGCCGTCATCACCAACAGGTGCGGCGTGATGCCGGCACGAGCCTTGGCGCGCAACTGATCTCGTTGCTCCACCCCGAACCTGTGCTGCTCGTCGACTACCACCATGCCCAGGTTGTGGAAGTCCACCGCATCCTGCAGCAGCGCGTGGGTGCCGACGACGATGCCGACCTGACCGCTGGCGATCTCGTCGCGGACCTGCTGCTTGTGCGCCGCGGTCATCGAGCCGGTGAGCAGCGCCACGGAGGTCGCGTTCTCGGCCCCGCCCAGTTGGCCCCCCATCGCCAGGGGCCCGAGGACGTCGCGGATCGACCGGAGATGTTGTGCGGCAAGCACTTCCGTCGGTGCCAGCAGCGCACACTGGTAACCGGCGTCGACCATCTGCAGCATCGCCAGCACCGCGACAATCGTCTTGCCCGAGCCCACCTCGCCCTGCAGCAAGCGGTTGAGCGGACGGGTCGCCGCCAGCCCGTCGGACAACACCGCGAGCACCTCGCGCTGTCCCGCCGTCAGCTCGAAGGGCAACCGCCGCAGCAACTCCGCCGCCAGGCCGTCCGGGCGCGGCGCGGCCGGGGGGCCCGACGCGGAGAGCTCACCGTGGCGGCGGGCGACGAGCGCCCACTGCAGGCCGACGGCCTCGTCGAACGTCAACCGCTGCCGCGCGCGCTCCCGCTCGTCGTCGTTTTCGGAGACATGGATGGCGCGCAGCGCCTGGTCCTCGGAGATCAGGCCGAACCGGTCACGCAGGTCGGCGGGCAGCGGATCGGGCACGGGATCCAGGACGTCGAGCACCTGGCGGACACAGGCGAAGATGTCCCAGCTCTGCAGCTTCGCGCTGGCCGGATAGATCGCAAAGAAGCGGCGCTGGTACACCTCCACCACTTCTTCGCCGCTGGCGACGTGCGACGCGTTGGCGATGGTCTTCAGCGACTTCGTGCCGCGGTTGCGGCCGTCCGGCGAGTCGAGGATTAGGAACGCGGGATGCGTGAGCTGCATGACGTTCCGGAAAAACCCGACTTCCCCGGAGAGCATCACCTTCGTGTCTTTGGTGAGGTCCTTCTTGATGTAGTTGGCGTTGAAGAATGTCGCGGTCACCCTGCCGCGTCCGGAGCCGACGGTGATGCGGTGACACAGCTTCTTCCGGTTCTTCTTCATCGGGAACGTCTCGGTGGCGGTGATCGTGTCGACGATCGTGATGTGCTCGCCGGTTTCCGGCCGCTCGTCCTCCGCGCCGCGCACGGCGGCGCCCTCGGTGTAAGCGCGCGGGTAGTGGCGCAGCAGGTCGTCGACGGTCCGGATGCCGAAGACGTCGTCCAGGTCGCCGGCGGCCTTGGCGCCCACGATGTAGTCCAGCCGGTCACCCAGTGACACCACGGCTACTCGACCCCGATCAGCAGGGCGTCGCCGCGGTGGCCGGTCGGGTAGATCACCAGCTCGGTCCCCGGATGGTGGTCATGCACATGCTGTTGCAGGATGTCGCCGATCGCGGTCTCGGCACCGGCCGTCTCGACGCCGGCCCCGACCAGCACGGTCACCAGGTCGCCGCCCGACGCCAGCAGCAGATCGAGCAGGCCGATCGCCGCCCCGGCCGCATCGGCCGCCACGATCAGCACCTCGTCGCCCGCGATGCCCAGGCCGTCACCGGGCTGGCAGCGACCCGCCCAGGTCAGCGCGCTTTCGGTCGCGATGCGCACGGCTCCGTGCCGGGCGGCTCCGGCGGCGCGGGCCATGGTGTAGCCGTCGTCGACGGCCTGGCGGTCGGTTTCGTGCACGGCCAGCGCGGCCAGCCCCTGCACCATCGAGCCGGTCGGTATCGGCACCACGTCGATGCCCCACCCGATGGCGGTGGTGCAGCCGGCGACCAGCTCCTCGGCGGCCACATAACCGTTGGGCAGCACCATCACCTGTGCGGCGCCGGTGTCGACCAGGGCACGCACCAGCTGGTGGGCGCTGATGTCCGTGGCCGGGTCGCCCGCCTCGCGATCCGGTTGCAGCACGCAGGCGCCCTCACTGGCGAACAGCTCGGCGGCGCCGTCGCCGTCGACCACGGCCAACACCGCCCGCTCCCGCGTCCAGCTGCCCGCCGGCAGCCCGGTGACGCCGGAGCTCAGCGCCGAGACCACGATCCGGCTCGGCCGCCCGCGCGCCAGGCCCGCTTCCACCGCGGCGCCGGCGTCGTCGGTGTGCACGTGCACCGAGTAGGTGCCCTGCGCGGTCGCGGGCGCGATGGCCACGGAATCACCCAATTCCGACAGCCGGTCCCGCAGCGCGTCGGCCGCCGCGGGATCGCACCCGTCCAGGCGGTACATCACCTCGAACTGCGGCGCGGGGCGTTCGGCGGGGGCCTCCGGCTGCGGCGCGCGGGGCGACAACTCGTACACCGTGCGGGCGGGCGCCTGCCCGATGACGGTGCTGTGCAGCGCGTCCAACAGGACCAGCAGGCCCCGGCCCCCGGCGTCGACCGCCCCGGCGTCGGCGAGGACGTCGAGCTGTTCGGTGGTTTTCTCCAGCGCGACGACCGCCGCGTCGCCGGCCGCGGTGATCGCCGGGGCCAGCCCGTCGTCCGCGCATTCCTCGACGGCCTCGGCCGCGGCCCGCAGGACCGAGACGATGGTTCCCGGGACCTCCTGCCCGCCCATCGAGGCGATGACCAGATCGACGCCGCGTTGCAGCGCGCCGGCCAGGGTCGCGGCGTCCATTTCGGGCAATTCACCGCCGCGGTCGGCGGCCGCGCCGGCGGTGACATCGGCGATACCGCGCAGGATCTGGGACAGGATCACGCCGGAATTGCCGCGGGCCCCGTTCAGCGCCCCGGCCGACAGGGCGCCCGCGACGCGGGCGACGCATCCGGAGCCGCCGTCGGCGCGCGCGTTGGCCTCGGCCAGGGCGGAACGCATGGTGAACAGCATGTTGGCGCCGGTATCGGAATCGGCGACGGGGAACACGTTGAGCCGGTTGATCTCGTCGATGTGAGTGATCAGGTCGCTGACGGCGGTGTGCGCCCAGTCGCGCAGGGCCACCGCGTCCAGCAAACGATCCTGCGACGACGTGCTCAGGTGACCCACCTCCTTAGCGCTTCATTCGAGTAAACCGGCATATTGAGCCTAGCCAGCGCGGGCGACGGCGCCGGTCGTTGCCGCCGGTGGACTGTTGACCGTTTTGGTGGTTGCCCGCAGCAGTCGGTATTCTGGGCTGGCCCGGGTCAGCCTGGGCCGTCCCGGCTCGTCGAGATCCATCCTTTGCCGGGCCCCCGAATTTTGAGGAGCTTGAAGAATGGCCGCTGTGTGCGATATCTGCGGGAAAGGCCCCGGCTTCGGTAAGTCGGTGTCGCACTCCCACCGCCGCACCAGCCGCCGGTGGGACCCCAACGTCCAGACCGTGCACGTCGTGGCGCGTCCCGGCGGCAACAAGCAGCGGATCAACGCCTGCACGTCCTGCATCAAGGCCGGCAAGGTCGTCCGCGGCTAGCTGCGGACGACGATGACGGTCTTGCCCGCGCTCCGGACGGCGCGCTGACCGCTTTCGAACGCTTCCCGACCCTGCTCGAGTGGGAATGTCGCCGCGATTTCGACGCGCAGCCGGCCGCTGTCGACGAGGGCCGCGAGCTCACCGAGCTGGTCTCGATTGGGCTCGACGATGAAGAACGTCGCGGTGATCCCGTATTCGTCGGCTTTGCCCGCGGGCGGGGGCGCCGACAGGGTGATCAACCGTCCGCCCCGGCGCACCACCGAAAAGGATCGGTCGAGCGTCTCGCCGCCGACGGTGTCGATGACGACGTCGTAGGTATCACCCGTTTCCTCGAACCGTTGCGTTCGAACGTCGATCACCTGCTGCGCGCCGAAGCCGCGCAGCAGTTCGCCCGCGTCGCTGCGCACGGTCGCGGTGACCTCCGCGCCGAGGATCGCGGCCAGTTGCACCGTCAGGGCACCGACCCCGCCCGCGCCGCCGTGCACCAACACGGCCTCCCCCGGTTGCACCGCGGCCTGGTCGACCAACGCCTGCAGGGCGGTGAGCCCGGCCAGCGGCAACGCGGCGGCGACCACATGTGAGACCGCCGACGGCTTGGCCGCCAGCTCGGCCGCCGGGACGGCAACGAAATCCGCTGCCCCGCCGTCACGGTCGAATCCGATCAACCCGTACACCTCGTCGCCGGCCGCGAAATCTCCGACGCCCGTGCCGATATCGGAGACGACGCCGGATACCTCGTGCGACAGGATCACCGGAGTGCGGCTGACGCCGTCGCGGGTCCACGTTTCGTCCCACGTCAATTCGTCGAACGTGATGGCCGCGGCATGCACCGCCACGACGACTTCGCCGGCGCCCGCCACCGGCGCCGGCGCGCGCTCGACGACGAGAACCTCCGGTCCGCCCCTGCGGTGCGCCCGCAACGCCGTCATCTCGGTCACGGCAGCCGCCAATCGACGGGCTCGGCGCCCATGCCGACGAGCAGCTCGTTGGCGCGGCTGAACGGCCGCGAGCCGAAGAAGCCGCGCGACGCCGACAGCGGCGACGGGTGCGGCGACTCGATCGCCACGCAATCCCCTTCGGCCAGAATGGGTTTGAGCGTCGAAGCGTCGCGGCCCCACAGGATGGCCACCAGCGGCCGGGACCGCTCGACCAGGGCGCGAATCGCGCACTCGGTCACCGCTTCCCAGCCCTTGCCCCGATGCGACGCCGGGTTGTTGGGGCGCACCGTCAGCACCCTGTTGAGAAGCAGCACCCCGCGCTGCGCCCACGGCGTCAGGTCGCCGGACGAGGGCTGGGGATGGCCCAGGTCGGCGCTGTACTCGTCGAAGATGTTGGCCAGGCTTCGCGGCAGCGGACGCACCTCGGGGGCCACCGAAAAGCTCAGGCCCACAGCGTGTCCCGGCGTCGGGTAGGGGTCTTGGCCGACGATCAGCACCCGGACGTCGTCGAACGGAAACGTGAAGGCGCGCAACACGTTCGGCCCGGCGGGCAGATACCTGCGCCCCGCGGCGATCTCGGCGCGCAGGAATTGGCCCATCTCGGCGACCTGGTCGGTCACCGGCTTGAGCGCGGTCGCCCAGCCCGGCTCGACGAGCTCGCTCAATGGGCGCGCGGTCACCGCAATCCCTGCACCAGCAGCACCACCGTGTCCGCGCCCGCGCGCCGGTCCTTCGCGATGTCCTCGTATTCGGGCGATTGCACAAAAGCGTGGAACGCCGCCTCGTCGGGAAAGGACATCAACACCACCTTCTCGCGATCCCACTGTCCCTCCGCGACCTTCGGCGACTCGTCGGCGGCCAGCAGGGTTCCGGTGTGACGGGCGAAGACCTCCATGAACCTCGCCTGGTAACGGTCGTATACCGCCCGGTCGGTGAATTTCAGCTGGGCGATGGCGTAGACGGTCACGGCGCCACACTAATACGACTGCCATCCCGCGTAGCCGCTCCACTCCGCTCCGTCGACGAGTACGCGGGCCGGCCCGTCGTGCACGCGGCCGACGACGCGCCAGCCGGCCGGCGCCGGACCGGCGAAACAGGCCGCCAGGGCGTGGTCTTCGCCGCCGGCCAGCACCCACGACCACGGGTCGGCGCCCGCGGCGGCGGCGGCCGCGGCCAGCGCGTCGCGGTCCACCGCCAGGGCGGCGGTGGACAGGTCGATCCCCACCCCGGACGCCTCGGCGACGTGGCGCAGGTCGGCCACCAGACCGTCGGAGACGTCGATCATCGCCTCCGCGCCCGCGCTCGCGGCCGTGGCTCCCGCGCCGTACGGCGGCTCGGGCACCAGGTGACGACGCCGAAGCTCGTCGAACCCACCAATACCGTTGTGCCACAGGGCATATCCCGCAGCCGAGCGACCCAACTCGCCGGCGACAGCGAGCACCGAACCGGCGTGGGCCCCGGACCGCAGCACCGGGGCGCGTCCGTCCAGGTCGCCCAGCACGGTCACCGACAACACCCACTGGGGGCAGCTGACCAGGTCGCCGCCGGCGATGCCCGCGCCGATCCGCGCGGCCTCGTCCCACAGCCCGTCGACGAGCGCGTCCACGTCCGCCGCGCGGGTGTCACCGGGGGCGCCGAAGCCGACGACGAACGCCGTGGCCCGCGCACCCATCGCCTCGATGTCGGCGGCGTTCTGCGCGATCGCCTTGCGGCCGACGTCGTGGGGTGTCGACCAGTCCAGCCGAAAGTGGCGGTCCTGCACCAGGACATCGGTCGAGACCAGGGTGCGGCCGTCGCCCGCCGACACCAGCGCCGCGTCATCGCCGGGCCCGAGCAGCACCCCGTCGGGTTGCCGGCGTCCCCGCACCAACCGATCGATGACCGCGAATTCGCCGAGCCGTGCCAGCGTGGGGAACTCCCCCGATGCTCCGAAGTCAGAGTCCACGCACGCCACCTCCTCGGGCCACTCTGGGGTCGCCCCGACCTGCGGTAAGTTGGGTCTTTGCCCGACCGCGCCAGTGTAGGAGACAGGAGGTGCGCGGGCGGTGACGACCGACCCCAGTACCGCGACCGATCTCGGCGGACCTCCGCGCGCCGCGATGATCGCCGCGGTCGCGCTGGCAGTCGCGGCGATCGGCGCGATCCTGGTCATCGCGGCGAACCGCGAGGCGCCACCACAACCCGTCGCCATTCCGGCCGTCCCCGCGCCGCAGGCCGCCAGCGCCGCATGCAAGGCGCTCACGGACGCGCTGCCGCAGCGGCTGGGTAACTATCAGCGCGCGTCGCTCGCGCAGCCGGCGCCGCAGGGCGCGGCCGCCTGGCGGTCAGGACCCGACAGCCCGCCGCTGGTGCTGCGCTGCGGACTCGACCGCCCGGCCGAGTTCGTGGTGGGATCCCCGATCCAGGCCGTCGACCGGGTGCAGTGGTTTGAGGTGGGGGCCCAACAGCAATCCGCCGGCCCCCCATCGAATAATGCGGGCAGATCCACCTGGTACACCGTGGACCGGCCGGTGTATGTCGCGTTGACGCTGCCGTCGGGATCGGGGCCGACGCCCATCCAGCGGCTCTCCGAGATCATCGACCGCACCATCACGGCGGTGCCCATCGACCCGGCCCGGCCGGATTAGCGGGCCCGTTAGCGCAGACCCACGCCCCGCGCCAGCGCGGTCTCCACCATGGTCGCCAGCAGCGTGGGATAGTCGACGCCGCTTGCCGCCCACATCCTCGGGTACATCGAAATCGTGGTGAATCCCGGCATCGTGTTGATCTCGTTGATCACCGGCCCGTCGTCGGTGAGGAAGAAATCGACCCGGGCCAGGCCCTGGCAGTCAATGGCTTTGAACGCCCGGATCGCCAATTGGCGTATCGCATCGGCGATCTCGTCGTCGACCTTCGCCGGAACGTCCAATTCGGCTGCATCGTCGAGGTATTTGGTCGCGAAGTCGTAGAACGAGTCCTCGCGGCCGCGTACCCCGGCCACCCGGATCTCCCCCAACGTGCTGGCTTCCACTGTGCCGTCGGGCATTTCGAGCACGCCGCACTCCAGCTCACGACCGCTGATCGCCGCCTCTACGATCACCTTCGGATCGTGCCGGCGAGCATTCGCCACCGCGGCCGGCAGCTCGTCCCAAACCGACACCCGGCTGACGCCGATCGAGGAACCGCCGCGCGCGGGTTTGACGAACACCGGCAAACCCAGCCGCTCGCACTCGTCGAGGGGCAGCGCCGCCTGCGCCGGGCGCAGCACTGCATGCGGGCCGACCGGAAGTCCTTCGGCGGTAAGCAGTTTCTTGGTGAATTCCTTGTCCATACCGACCGAGCTGGACAGCACGCCGGCGCCGACGTACGGCACCCCGGCCAGTTCGAGCAGCCCCTGGATCGTGCCGTCCTCGCCGTACGGGCCGTGCAGCACCGGAAAGACCACGTCGACCGACGCCAGGACTTCCCCGGCGCTACCCGCACCGGCCTGGAGCGACACCAGCTGGCCGCCGCGCCGCGGATCGGCCGGCAGCGCCAGCTCGGTGCCTGAGGCGGTGGTCACCCCGGGCAGCTGTCGGTCGGTGATCGCCAGCGCGTCCGGGTCGCCGTCGGTGAGCACCCACGAACCCTCCGGGGTGATGCCGATCGCGACCACCTCGAAACGCTGCGGGTCGAGGTTGCGCAGAATGCTGCCGGCGGACACGCACGAGATGGCGTGCTCGTTGCTGCGCCCGCCGAAGACGACGGCGACGCGCACGCGGTCGCTGGCACTCACAACCTGGAGAGGCTACCGGGTGGAGCGCCCTCGGGCCGGGTGCCGGGCCGCTAGCTGGGCTTTCACTCGGGCTTGGTGCTGCGGCCCAGCAGCAGCAGCATCGCCTCCCCCACCGAGAGCCCCTTGTGACATACCCGGTGCACGGCTTCCGTCAGCGGCATCTCGACGTCGTAGCTGGCCGCCAGAGCGAGCACCGCCTCGCACGACGTCACCCCCTCGACGACGTGCCCTTTCCCGGCCTGCATCGCCGATTCCATCGTTCCGCCGCGGCCCAGGCACTCGCCGAACGACCGGTTACGCGAATGCGGCGACGTGCACGTGGCCACCAGGTCGCCCACCCCCGCCAGGCCGGCCAGCGTCGCGCCCTTGGCGCCCAAGGCCATCCCCAGGCGCATGATCTCCGCCAGGCCGCGGGTGATGATCGCCGCCACGGTGTTTTCGCCGAGGCCGACGCCGACCGCCATCCCGCATGCCAGCGCGATGACGTTCTTGCACGCCCCACCTATCTCGGTGCCGACCACATCGCTATTCGTGTACGGGCGGAAGTACCCGCTGTTCAGCATCCGCTGCACGGCGACGGCGCGGCCGGAGTCACTGCACGCGACAACCGTGGCGGCAGGCTGACATTCGGCGATCTCGCTGGCGAGGTTCGGCCCCGAAATCACTCCGACCTGTGCGGGGTCGACGCCCGTCACCGAAACGATGACCTGACTCATCCGCATCAGCGTGCCCAGCTCGATGCCCTTCGCCAGACTGACCAGCGTCGCGCCGTCGGCCAACCAGGGCGCCCACTGCTCGAGGTTGGCCCGCATCGTCTGCGCGGGCACCGCCAGCAGCACCGTCGACGCGCCGGCCAGCGCATCTTTCGCATCGGCGGTCGCGCGGATGCCATCCGGCAGCAACGTGCCGGGCAGATAGGCGGGGTTATATCGGGTGGCGTTGACCTGCTCGGCGATGTCGGGTCGCCGGGCCCACAGCGTGACCCGTGCGTCCGGGCCCCCGGCGTCCACCAGCACCTTGGCCAGCGCGGTGCCCCACGCACCGGCGCCCATCACCGCAACGGCGCCCCCCGAGCCGGGCATCGTGCTGGCCATTTACCACCCCGTCTGTCCTCGAGACCGTGTACCGCGCCGCCTTCTTATCGCGCGGCCGGCGCTTCAGATTAGCCCGAGGCGGCGTTGCGGGAATCGGCGCTGGCAGGATGGCCTCATGAGCGGCACACGCGCCGACGGTGCGGGCGACGGGGCAGCTGACGTTGCCCTGATCATCGCCGTCAAGCGGTTGGCCGCCGCCAAGACCAGGCTGGCCCCGGTGTTCTCGGCGCAAACCCGCGAGAGCGTGGTGCTCGCCATGTTGGTCGACACCCTGACCGCCGCGGCCGGCGTCGCATCGGTCGGCTCGATCACCGTCATCACACCCGACGACGCCGCGGCGGCCGCGGCGGCCGACCTCGGGGCGAACGTGCTGGCCGATCCGACCCCGGAGGGCCATCGCGACCCGCTGAACAACGCAATCGGCGCCGCCGAACGCGCGGTGGCCCGGTCGTTCTCGAATGTCGTTGTGCTGCAAGGCGATTTGCCGGCGCTGCAGACACAAGAACTGGCGGAGGCGATCGCCGCCGCCCGGCAACATCGGCGCAGCTTCGTCGCAGACCGGCTGGCGACCGGGACCGCGGCGCTGTGCGCGTTCGGTTCCTTTCTCGAGCCGCAGTTCGGGCCGGATTCCTGCGCGCGGCACCGCCGTTCGGGTGCGATCGAGCTGACCGGCGCGTGGCCCGGCCTGCGCTGCGACGTCGACACACCCGCCGACCTGGCGGCCGCGCGCCAGCTGGGCGTCGGCGCGGCGACAGCACGTGCCGTCGCGCGGCACTGAGAGATCTAGGCCGATCCGGTCCCCGGCAGCAAACCTGTCCGGGGGATGAACGACGCGCCAACGACGGATGGATGTCTGTCGGGCGCTAGCAGCACCAGCGGGTGATGCGGGATGATCGCATGGTGACCGAAACCGAAGCCGAGGCGCGCCTCGCAGAAACGGCATGGCAACCGGATGGTCCGGCGCTGGCCGCACCGCCGGCCGCGACCCCCGCCGCGATCAGCGATGCACTGCCGGAAGACCGTTACCTCAACCGGGAACTGAGCTGGCTGGACTTCAACGCGCGCGTGCTAGCGCTGGCCGACGACAACTCGCTGCCGCTGCTGGAGCGGGCAAAGTTTCTGGCGATCTTCGCTTCCAATCTCGACGAGTTCTACATGGTTCGGGTCGCCGGACTGAAGCGCCGCGACGAGATGGGTCTGTCGGTCCGCTCCGCCGACGGTCTGACACCGCGTGAGCAATTGGCCCGCATCGGCGAGCAGACGCAGCGGATCGCGACGCGGCACGCCCGCGTGTTTCTCGATTCGGTGCGGCCGGCCCTGGCCGAGGAAGGCATTCACATCGTCACGTGGGCCGATCTGGATCAGGCCGAGCGCGACGAACTGTCGACCTATTTCAACGAGCAGGTTTTCCCCGTCCTCACACCGTTGGCAGTCGATCCCGCCCACCCGTTCCCGTTTGTGAGCGGACTGAGCCTGAATCTAGCGGTCACGGTGAAGCAACCCGAAGACGGCGGCCAGCACTTCGCGCGAGTCAAGGTGCCCGACAACGTCGATCGCTTCGTCGAACTCGGCAGCCGCGAACCGGCCCGCGAAGGCTCCGGCGAAGCGCGCACCATAATCCGGTACCTGCCGATGGAAGAGCTGATCGCGGCCTTCCTTCCGGTGCTGTTCCCGGGTATGGACGTCGTCGAACATCACGCCTTCCGCATTACTCGCAACGCCGACTTCGAAGTCGAGGAGGACCGCGACGAAGACCTGCTGCAAGCGCTGGAGCGGGAATTGGCGCGACGGAGGTTCGGTTCTCCGGTGCGACTCGAGATCGCCGACGACATGACCGAGGGCATGCTGGAGCTGCTGCTGCGAGAACTCGACGTGAATCCCAGTGACGTCATCGAAGTGCCCGGCCTACTCGATCTTTCGTCGCTGTGGCAGATCTACGGACTGGACCGCCCGGCGCTCAAAGACCCGGCGTTCGTTCCGGCCACCCACCCCGCCTTCGCCGACCGGGAAACCCCCAAGAGCATCTTCGCGACGCTGCGCGAAGGCGATGTGCTGGTGCATCATCCGTACGACTCGTTCTCCACCAGCGTGCAGCGATTCATCGAGCAGGCCGCCGCGGATCCCAATGTGCTGGCGATCAAACAGACGCTGTACCGCACATCGGGTGATTCGCCGATCGTCCGGGCGCTGATCGACGCCGCCGAGGCCGGCAAGCAGGCGGTGGCGCTCGTCGAGATCAAGGCACGCTTCGACGAACAGGCCAACATCCGCTGGGCGCGTGCGCTGGAGCAAGCGGGCGTGCACGTGGTGTACGGGCTCGTCGGCCTCAAGACACATTGCAAAACGTGCCTGGTGGTGCGACGCGAGGGTTCGACGATCCGGCGGTACTGCCACATCGGGACCGGCAACTACAACAGCAAGACGGCGCGGCTGTATGAGGATGTCGGGCTGCTCACGGCGGCGCCCGATATCGGGGCCGACCTGACCGACCTGTTCAATTCGCTGACCGGCTACTCCCGAAAAGTGTCCTACCGCAACCTGTTGGTGGCGCCGGACGGCATTCGCACCGGCATCATCGAACGCGTCGAGCGTGAGATCGCCGCGCACCGTGAAAACGGCGGGGGGCGGATTCGGCTCAAGATGAACGCCCTCGTCGACGAGCAGGTGATCGACGCGTTGTATCGCGCGTCGCGCGCGGGCGTGCGGGTCGAGGTGGTGGTGCGCGGCATCTGCGCACTGCGCCCCGAAACGGAAGGCTTCTCGGAGAACATTTCGGTCCGCTCGATTCTCGGCCGGTTCCTGGAGCACTCGCGGATCATTCATTTCGATCGCATCGACGAGTACTGGATCGGCAGCGCCGACATGATGCACCGCAACCTCGACCGCCGAGTCGAGGTGCTGGTTCAGGTCAAAGACCCAAGGCTCACCGCATATCTGGACGACTTGTTCGAGTCCGCGCTAGACCCGTCCACCCGGTGCTGGGAGCTCGGGTCCGACGGGCAGTGGACCGCATCGCCACAGGATGGTCACAGCGTGCGCGACCATCAGGTATCGCTGATGGAGCTGCACCGTAGCGCCTGACGGCGTGTGCTACGTTTCGAGGTCACGCCCAAGGCCGGAGCGACCCAGGCCGAATTAACCTGCAGGAGTGAGGTGTCCGACCAGAACTCGTCCTCCGGCCGGCGCTCGGGAAGCCGGCTCGTGTATGCCGCCGGCGCGGTGTTGTGGCGGCCCGGGACTTTCGATTCGGCCAACCCGGAGATCGCCGTCATCCACCGCCCCCGCTATGACGACTGGTCGCTGCCCAAGGGCAAAGTGGACCCCGGCGAGACCGCGCCCGTGGCCGCGGCGCGCGAAGTGATGGAGGAGACCGGGCACCGGTGCGTCCTCGGCAGGCGCCTTCCCACCGTGAGTTACCCGATCGACCAGGGCGTCAAAAAGGTGTACTACTGGGCGGCGCGCGCGTCTGGCGGGGAATTCAGCGCGGGCAGCGAGGTCGACGAGCTGATCTGGCTGCCGGTCCGTGACGCGATGAAGAAACTGGACTACGTACACGATCGAAAAGTATTGCGCCGCTTTGCAAAACAGCCTGCAGATACGAAGACCGTCTTAGTGGTCCGGCACGGCACCGCCGGCCGCAAGTCCCGGTTCTCCGGGGACGACACCAAGCGACCGTTGGACAAGAGGGGACGCGCGCAGGCGGAGGCACTGGTCCCACAGCTGATGGTCTTCGGCGCCACCGACGTCCACGCGGCCGACCGGCTCCGCTGCCACCAGACGGTGGAACCGCTCGCACAGGAACTCGGTGTGACGATCCGCAACGAGCCCACCCTCACCGAAGAGTCATACGCGAAGAACCCCAAACGCGGCCGGCGCCGGGTGATGGATATCGCCGCGCAGGACGGCACCCCGGTGATCTGCACGCAGGGCAAGGTGATTCCGGACTTGATCGCCTGGTGGTGCGAACGCGACGGCGTCCGCCCCGACAAGTCCCGCAACCACAAGGGCAGTACGTGGGTGCTGTCGCTGGCGGCGGGCCGGCTAGTGGCGGCCAACCATATCGGCGGCTCGCTGGCCGCCAACGTGCGGGCCTAAACACGCGAATACCCTTTGGGGGCAGCGCTGCCCCCAAAGGGTATCTGCGTCTGGAATTCGGGTTAGTGCTTAGCGACGGCCGCGGCGCGCGGTCGCCTTCTTGGCCGGAGCTCGCTTCGCGGCCTTCTTGGCGGGAGCCCTCTTGGTCGCCTTCTTAGCCGGCGTCCTCTTGGTCGCGGCCTTCTTGGCGGGAGCCCTCTTGGTCGCCTTCTTGGCCGGCGTCCTCTTGGTCGCGGCCTTCTTGGCCGGCGCCCTCTTGGTCGCCTTCTTAGCCGGCGCCCGCTTGGTCGCGGCCTTCTTGGCCGGAGCCTTCTTGGCGGCCTTCTTGGCCGGAGACTTCTTGGCGGCGGCCTTCTTAGCCGGAGCCTTCTTGGCAGCCTTCTTGGCCGCACCGCCCACAACACCACGCTTCACTGCAGGTCCTTCCGACGGGAGGCGCTGTGCGCCAGAGACAACCGCTTTGAATTGGGCACCCGGACGAAACGCCGGGACAGACGTCGGCTTCACTTTCACCGTCTCGCCGGTGCGCGGATTGCGGGCCACGCGCGCTGCGCGGCGGCGCTGCTCGAACACACCGAAGCCGGTAATAGTTACGCTGTCGCCCTTGTGCACCGCGCGCACAATGGTGTCGACAACATTCTCGACAGCAGCGGTCGCTTGCCGACGGTCCGAGCCCAATTTCTGCGTGAGCACGTCAATGAGCTCTGCTTTGTTCATCCAAAATCCTCCGAAGCCAGTGGTCCTCGTTTCGAACCAACTAGCGAACACGGTAAACCCTCACCTGGCAAATTGCCAAGCGCCACGCGCAATTTCAAGACGCGATGATTGGAATTTTCGCAATCCGGTTGCCGCCCTTGACCGGTGGCGCACCCCGAATTCGACCCGCTTACTTAGCCGGGCGAGACGAAATTCCGCCCGGGTCGACTCGCATCAGGAGCTGGGTACAGTGCGCGGTTTCCACTCCGGACGAGCCGCCTCAAACGATTCGATGTCACGGAGTTTTCGCAGCGTAAGGGCTATATCGTCAAGACCCTCGAGCAATCGCCACGCAGTGTGATCGTCAATCTTGAACGGCAGCACCGCCGTTCCCGCGGTGATATTTCGATCTTGAAGATTGGCAGTGATTTCCAAGCCCGGACTCTGCTCGATGAGCTTCCAAAGAAGCTCGACGCCGTCCTGGCCGACTTCTGCCGCGAGCAGCCCCGCCTTGCCCGCGTTGCCCCGGAAAATGTCACCGAATCGAGACGAGATGACCACCCGGAACCCGTAGTCCATGAGCGCCCACACCGCATGCTCACGCGACGATCCGGTGCCGAAATCGGGGCCAGCCACCAGAACCGAGCCGCGGTCAAAGGGGCTGAGGTTTAGGACGAATGAGGGATCCGAGCGCCACGTTGCGAACAAGCCGTCCTCGAAACCGGTTCGGGTGACGCGCTTCAAATACACCGCGGGAATGATCTGGTCGGTGTCCACATTGGAGCGCCGCAGTGGCACCCCGATACCGGTGTGGGTGTGAAAGGCTTCCATGCTCATCCTCTATCGAAGTTGAATCAGTTCAAGTCGGCCGGCGCGGACAGCGTGCCGCGCACCGCGGTAGCCGCAGCAACGGCCGGCGACACCAAATGCGTGCGGCCGCCTTTGCCCTGCCGCCCTTCGAAGTTGCGGTTCGACGTCGCCGCGCAGCGCTCCCCCGGCGCAAGCTGATCGGGATTCATGCCCAGGCACATCGAGCAACCCGCCTGCCGCCACTCCGCACCCGCGGCGGTGAATACCTCACCGAGACCCTCGGCTTCGGCCTCGGCGCGCACCCGCATCGAGCCCGGAACAACCAGCATCCGCACGCCCGAGGCGACCTTGCGGCCGCGCAACACCTCGGCCACCGCCCGCAGATCTTCGATGCGACCGTTGGTGCACGAGCCGACGAACACGGCGTCGACGGCGATCTCGCGCATCGGCATCCCGGGTCGAAGGTCCATGTACGCCAAGGCTTTCTCGGCGGCCTGCCGCTCGCCGTCGTCGGTCATCAGGTCGGGGTCCGGGACGTTCGCGGCCAACGGGACGCCCTGTCCGGGGTTTGTTCCCCACGTGACGAATGGGCTCAACGACGTCGCGTCGAGATAGACCTCGGTGTCGAAGACGGCACCGGGGTCGGTGCGCAGCTGCTGCCAATAGGAGACCGCGGCGTCCCATTGCGCGCCGCGCGGCGCATGCGGACGATCGCGCAGAAACTCGTACGTGGTTTCGTCCGGCGCCACCATGCCCGCCCGGGCACCCGCTTCGATGCTCATATTGCAGACCGTCATCCGGCCTTCCATTGACAGCGACTCGATGGCGCTGCCCCGATATTCGATGACGTGACCCTGTCCACCGCCGGTGCCGATTTTTGCGATCAACGCCAAAATGATGTCCTTGGCCGTCACACCGGCGGGCAATTCCCCGTCGACGTTGACCGCCATTGTCTTGAATGGCCGAAGCGGCAATGTCTGCGTAGCCAGCACATGTTCGACCTCCGATGTGCCGATGCCCATCGCCAGCGCGCCGAACGCGCCATGAGTAGAGGTGTGGCTATCGCCGCAGACGATCGTCATTCCCGGCTGAGTCAGCCCCAACTGCGGCCCGACGACGTGGACGATGCCCTGCTCGATGTCACCCATCGGATGGAGCCGCACACCGAATTCGGCACAGTTTCGCCGCAACGTCTCGACCTGGGTGCGCGAGATCGGGTCGGCGATCGGCTTGTCGATGTCGATGGTGGGCACGTTGTGATCCTCGGTCGCCAGCGTCAGGTCGGGCCGGCGCACCGGGCGACCGGCCAGGCGCAGCCCGTCGAATGCCTGCGGGCTGGTGACCTCGTGCACCAGATGAAGGTCGATATAGATCAAGTCGGGCCCGGGGCCCTCACCCGGCGCCACAACGTGGTCGTCCCAAACCTTTTCGGCCAGCGTGCGCGGCGTGCCTGCCATCTTCGATCGCCTCGATTCGCTCAGAACTGGCTATCTCACAATGCGAGACGCTAGTATCTCCTTGTGAGACAGGATAGCGGAATCGGCGTCCTCGACAAAAGCGTGGGGCTGCTGCACACGATCGCGGAATCTCCGTGCGGGTTGGCCGAGCTGTGTGAGCGGAGCGGCTTACCCCGCGCGACCGCCTACCGGTTGGCGGCCGCCCTCGAGGTCCATCGCCTGCTGGCGCGCGACGACGAAGGGCGCTGGCGGCTGGGTCCCGCGCTCACCGAACTCGCGGCCCGCGTCAACGATCCGCTGCTGGCCGCCGGTGCGGCGGTGCTCCCGCAGTTGCGCGAAACCACCGGCGAGAGCGTGCAGCTGTACCGTCGCGAGGGCACCTCGCGGGTCTGTGTCGCGGCGCTGGAACCGGCTGCGGGCCTTCGCGATACGGTTCCGGTCGGCGCGCGCCTGCCGATGACCGCGGGGTCGGGGGCCAAAGTGCTGCTGGCCTATAGCGACGCCGCCACCCAGAAGGCGGTGCTACCGGCGGCGAAATTCACCGACCGGGCGCTGGCCGACGTGCGCCGGCGCGGTTGGGCACAAAGCGTGGCCGAGCGTGAGCCGGGGGTTGCCAGCGTCTCGGCGCCGGTGCGCGACAGCCGCGGCGTCGTCGTGGCCGCCATCTCGGTGTCCGGGCCCATCGACCGAATCGGGCGCCGGCCGGGTGCCCGCTGGGCCGCTGATTTGTTGTCCGCGGCCGAAGCGCTGACTCGTCGTCTGTAATCCGAATCGAGTGTGCGTTCACGGCGGCGACTGTGCGTTCAGGGCGCCCTCAGCGCACGTCCAAAAGCGACCTGACAGACTGACGCCATGGGAACCAATCAGCGCGCGAGCATCGTCATGTCGGAGGACGAGATCGCCGATTTTGTCGTCAAGAGCCGCACCGGAACATTGGCCACCGTCGGCCCGGACGGCCAGCCGCATTTGACCGCCATGTGGTACGCGGTGGTCGACGGCGAAATCTGGCTGGAGACCAAGGCCAAGTCGCAGAAGGCGGTCAACCTGAAACGGGATCCGCGGGTGAGCTTTTTGATCGAGGGCGGCGACACCTATGACACGCTGCGCGGGGTGTCCTTCGAAGGCGTCGCCGAGATCGTCGACGATCCCGAGGTCTCGCACCGCGTCGGCGTCAGCGTGTTCGAGCGCTACACCGGTCCCTACAGCGACGACATGAAACCCTTCGTCGAGCAGATGATGAACAAGCGGGTCTGCGTGCGCATCGTGGCCGCACGGGCGCGTTCGTGGGACCACCGCAAGCTCGGTTTGCCGGCCATGCCGGTGGGCGGGTCGACCGCGCCGGCGGTGGTGGGGACCGGCCAGTAAAGATTTGTAGCCCCGATGGGATTCGAACCCACGCTACCGCCGTGAGAGGGCGGCGTCCTAGGCCGCTAGACGACGGGGCCTGAACCGATCCGAGCTGTCAGCATAGCTCACCCGCATATGCCCACCTAATCGCTTGTGGTGGCCGGATTTTGCTGGGGTACCAGGACTCGAACCTAGAATGGCTGAACCAGAATCAGCTGTGTTGCCAATTACACCATACCCCATTGGCTGCCTAAAGCCGCAGGTCAGAGCGCATTCTACGGACTCAAGCGTCCGTGGCTGCGCGGCTGCCGGCGACCTTTCTAAACCGCAGTGCAGAGTACCAAAAACTTAGAGCGCGCCAGCGCGGGCGGCCCGCAGCCGGCGCAGGCTGCGCTCGCGGCCGAGCAGCTCCAGTGATTCAAATAACGGCGGGCTGATCGTCGTCCCGGTGGCGGCGACGCGGATCGGGCCGAACGCTTTGCGCGGTTTGAGCGCCAGTCCCTCGATCAGCGCGGCCTTGAGGGCGTCCTCGATCCGCGCGGTTGTCCACTCCGTCACGCCGTCCAGCGCGGCCAGCGCCGCGTCGAGCACCGCGGCCCCGTCTGCGCCGAGTTCTTTGGCGGCGGCCTTCGGATCGATGGCGTACTCGTCGTCGTTGAGGAACTTCAGCAGGTCCCATGCGTCCGCGAGCACCACGATGCGGGTCTGCACCAGCTCGGCGGCGGTGGCGAACGAGGCGTCATCCAAGTCGAGGCGATGGCCGTGTGCGTTGAAGTATTCGCGCAGCCTGCCGGCGAAGTCGTCGGCGGTGAGCATCCGGATGTGCTCGGCGTTGAGCGCGTCGGCCTTCTTCTGGTCGAATCGGGCCGGATTCGAGTTGACGTCCACCACGTCGAAGGCGGCCACCATTTCGTCGAGGCTGAACAGATCGTGATCGTCGGCGATCGCCCAGCCCAGTAATGCAAGATAATTCAGCAACCCTTCGGGAATGAAACCCCGGTCGCGGTGGGCGAACAGATTCGACTGCGGGTCGCGCTTGGAGAGCTTCTTGGTTCCCTCCCCCAATACCGTTGGCAGGTGGGCGAATTGCGGGATCCGTTCGGCGACCCCGATCCGGATCAGCGCCTGATACAGGGCAATCTGACGCGGGGTCGACGGCAGCAGGTCCTCGCCACGCAGCACGTGCGTGATCTTCATCAGCGCGTCGTCGCACGGGTTGACCAAGGTGTACAACGGATCTCCGCTCGCCCGGGTCAACGCGAAGTCGGGCACGGTGCCGGCCGCGAAGGTGGTGGGCCCGCGCACCAGGTCGTCCCAGTGCAGATCTTCGTCGGGCATGCGCAGCCGTACCACCGGCTTGCGTCCCTCGGCGAGAAACGCGGCCCGCTGGGGGTCGGTCAGCTGTCGGTCGAAGTTGTCGTAGCCCAGCTTCGGGTTGCGGCCCGCGGCGATGTGACGGGCCTCCACCTCCTCCGGCGTCGAAAAGGCATGGTAGGCCTCCCCGGCCGCGAGCAGCTTGGCCACCACCTCCTGATAGATGTCGCCGCGCTGCGACTGCCGGTAGGGGCCGTAGGGTCCGCCGACCTCGGGCCCCTCGTCCCAGTCGAGGCCGAGCCAGCGCAGCGCGTCGAGCAGCGCCAGATAGCTTTCCTCGGTGTCGCGCGCGGCGTCGGTGTCCTCGATGCGAAAGACGAAGGTGCCGCCGGTGTGCCGCGCGTAGGCCCAGTTGAACAGCGCGGTGCGCACCATGCCAACGTGCGGCGTGCCGGTGGGCGACGGGCAGAACCGGACTCGTACTGTCACGGCTTTCCTTTGCGGACTACGGGATTGGCGAGGCTGCCGATTCCCTCGATGCTGATGGAGACGACGTCGCCGTCCTCGATGGGACCGACGCCGGCCGGCGTTCCGGTGAGGATGAGATCCCCGGGCAGCAGGGTCATCACGGCCGAGATCCATTCCACGATGTCGCCGACGTCGTGGATCATCGACGAGGTTCGGCTGTGTTGCTTGACGTCGCCGTTGACTTCGGTGCGCAGCTCGAGATCGGCCGGATCGACGTCGGTGACGATCCACGGGCCGACCGGGCAGAACGTATCGTGGCCCTTGGCCCGAGTCCACTGGCCGTCCGCCTGTTGTTGATCGCGCGCCGACACGTCGTTGGCGATGGTGTAGCCGAGGATGTTGGCCGCGGCCTGGGCGGCCGGGACGTCCTTGCACGGGCGGCCGATCACCGCCGCCAGCTCGCCCTCGAAGTGCACGGGTGATGCGTTGGCGGGCAACCGAATCGGCACGTTGGGTCCGATGATGGCGGTGTTGGGCTTGAGGAATATCACCGGATCCGCTGGTGTCGGGCCAGTTTGGCCACCCATCTCCGCGATGTGATCGGCGTAGTTCTTCCCGACGCAGACCACCTTGCCGGCCAGCATGGGCGCCAGCAGCCGGATGTCGGCCAACGGCCAGGATCGGCCGGTGAACGTCGGCGTGCCGAACGGGTGCTCGGCGATCTCGCGGGCGGTCATCCCGCTGGGATCGTCCAGCGGACCCTCGATGCTGACGAAGGCGACGCCGTCCGGGCTGGCGATTCGACCAAGGCGCATTCGCACGAGCCTAGCGTTGCGACGATGCGGGCCAGCACGGCCCGAGGAGGAGCAAGGCATTCGAGCCTAGTAATGGCCGATCACGCCTGCCTCAGCCGGGCATCGTGCGAGCATGGGCTGATGCCGTCGGACCCGAAAGAGGCGGGCCAACTCAGCACCGGGGCGCGCTGGTCGATCGTGGTCGTCTCGCTGGGGGTAACGGCAAGTTCTTTCCTCTTCATCAACGGTGTCGCATTCCTAATCCCCTCCCTGCAGGCCTTACGCGGCATTTCACTGACCGAAGCCAGTCTGCTGTCGTCCATGCCCAGCTGGGGCATGGTCACCACGCTGATCCTCTGGGGCTACGTGCTGGATCGCGTCGGCGAGCGAATCGTGATGACCGCGGGTTCGGCGCTCACCGCGGCGGCGGCATACGCTGCGGCGTCGGTGCATTCGATGGTGTGGGTCGCTGTGTATCTGTTCCTCGGTGGCATGGCCGCGGCGAGTTGCAACACCGCCGGCGGCCGGCTGGTGTCCGGCTGGTTCCCGCCGCAGCAGCGCGGCCTGGCGATGGGCATCCGCCAGACCGCGCAACCGCTGGGAATCGCCTTCGGCGCGCTGGTGATCCCCGAACTGGGCGAACACAGTGTCCGCGAGGGGCTGATGTTGCCCGCGTTGGTGTGCGCGGTGGCCGCGGTGGTCAGCGTGATCGGAGTCGCGAATCCGCCGGGGAAGTCCCGCAAGACGGCCACCGTGGCCGAACTGGCCAGCCCGTACCGGGGGTCGTTGGCGCTCTGGCGAATTCACGCCGTGGCGGGCCTGCTGATGATGCCGCAGACCGTGACCGTCACGTTCATGCTGGTGTGGCTGATGAACCACCATGGCTGGTCGGTCGGGGCCGCGGGGATTTTGGTGACCTTCGCGCAGCTGCTCGGCGCGCTGGGCCGCGTCGGGGTCGGCCGGTGGTCGGACCGGGTCGGCTCGCGGATGTGGCCGGTCCGCATCATCGCCGCCGCCGCGGCCCTGACCCTGTTCCTGCTGGCGCTGAGCGACCGGATGAATTCGCGATTCGACGTGCCGCTCATGATCGCCATCTCGGTGCTCGCGGTGCTCGACAACGGTTTGGAGGCAACCGCGATCACCGAATTCGCCGGTCCGTTCTGGAGCGGACGGGCGCTGGGTATACAGAACACCACCCAACGGCTGATGGCCGCCGCGGGCCCGCCGCTCTTCGGCGCGTTGATCGCGGCGGAGAGATATCCGTCCGCCTGGGCCTGGTGCGGGTTGTTTCCCTTGCTGGCGGTCCCGTTGGTGCCGACCCGGCTTCTCCCGCCGGGTTTGGAGACTACAGCGCGGCTGCGATCCGTTCGCCGACTTCGCTGGTGGCGAGCCGTTCGTTCGGGCGGTTCGACAGATAGGTCGCCACGGCCCGGTCCACCCGGGCGGCGGCCTCGTCCTGACCGAGGTGGGCGAGCAGCAGCGCCACCGACATGATCGCCGCCGTCGGATCCGCGATGCCCTGGCCGGCAATGTCGGGCGCGCTGCCGTGCACGGGCTCGAACATCGATGGATTGGCCCGGGTGGCATCGATATTTCCACTGGCGGCCAAGCCAATTCCGCCGCACACCGCCGCGGCCAAGTCCGTGATGATGTCGCCGAACAGGTTGTCGGTGACGATAACGTCGAAGCGCCCCGGGTCGGTGACCAGGAAGATGGTGGCGGCGTCGACGTGCTGATAGGCCACCTCGACGTCGGGATAGTCTTCGCCGACCTCCGCCACGATCCGCGACCACAGCTTCCCGGCGAAGGTGAGCACGTTGTTCTTGTGCACCAGCGTCAGGTGCTTGCGACGCCGCTGCGCGCGCTCGAACGCGTCGGCCACCACGCGGCGCACACCGAACGCGGTGTTGACGCTGACCTCGGTGGCCACCTCCTGCGGCGTGCCCACACGGATCGCGCCGCCAGTGCCGGTGTAGGGCCCTTCGGTCCCCTCGCGCACCACCACGAAGTCGATGTCGGGATTTCCGGCCAGCGGACCGCTCACCCCGGGATACAGCCGGGCCGGTCGCAGGTTGACGTGATGATCCAGCTCAAAACGCAAGCGCAACAACAGGCCTCGCTCCAGCACGCCGCTGGGCACCGACGGATCACCGACCGCGCCGAGCAGGATGGCGTCATGCGCGCGCAGCTCGGCGAGCACCGAGTCCGGCAGCAGCTCGCCGGTGGCGTGGAAGCGGCGCGCGCCCAGGTCGTAGTCGGTCCGCTCCACGCCCGGCACGACCGCGTCGAGCACTTTGAGAGCCTCGGCCACCACCTCGGGACCGATGCCGTCGCCGCCGATCACCGCCAGTTTCACGACAGGTCAACCACTTCGAGCTTGTTGGCCCCTACCGCCGTCGAGATCTCCGACCGGACTGCGTCGGGTACGTCTTGGTCGAGCCGCAACAGGATCGTCGCGCTCGGACCTTCGGCGTCCTCGGACAGTTGCGCGGCTTGGATATTCACCCCGGCCGCACCCAGCAGGGTGCCGATCTTGCCCAGCGCGCCGGGCTGGTCGATGTAGTTGATCACCAGGTTCGTGCCCTGGGCGCGCAGATCGAAGTTGCGCCCGTTGATCTGGACGATCTTCTCGACCAACTGCGGACCGGACAGCGTGCCCGCCACGTTGACGCACGAGCCGTCGTGGGCGAGCGCCCGCACGTCGACCACGCTGCGGTGGTTGGGGCTTTCCGAGGCGGTGGTGAGCTCGGCGTTAACGCCGCGTTCGGCGGCCAGCGCCGGCGCGTTGACGAACGTGACCGGGTCCTCGATGACCGCCGAGAACAGGCCGCGCAGCGCCGAAAGCCGAAGCACCTCAACGTCTTCCGAGGCGAGCTCGCCTCGCACCTCCACGACCAGCGATGCCGGCAGGCCGTCGGACAGCGCGGCGGCCAGCACTCCGAGCTTGCGCGCCAGGTCGAGCCAGGGCGCCACCTCCTCGTTGACCACTCCGCCGCCGACGTTGACCGCGTCGGGGACGAACTCCCCCGCCAGTGCCAGCCGCACGCTTTCGGCCACGTCGGTCCCCGCCCGGTCCTGGGCCTCGGCGGTGGAGGCGCCCAGATGCGGTGTGACCACCACCTGCGGCAGCTCGAACAGCGGGCTGTCGGTGCAGGGTTCGCTGGAGAACACGTCGAGACCGGCGGCGCGCACGTGGCCGTTGCTCACCGCGTCGGCCAGCGCCGCCTCGTCCACCAGCCCACCGCGGGCGGCGTTGACGATGATGACACCCGGCTTCGTCTTGGCCAGCGCCTCCTTGTCGATCAGGCCGGCCGTCTCCGGCGTCTTCGGCAGGTGCACCGAGATGAAGTCGGCCCGAGTCAGCAGCTCGTCGAGGGAGAGCAGCTCGATGCCGAGCTGCGCGGCGCGCGCCGGCGCCACATACGGGTCGTAGGCGACGACATGGGTTCCGAAGGCCGCGACCCGCTGGGCGACCAACTGGCCGATGCGGCCCAGCCCGACGACGCCGACGGTCTTGCCGAAAATCTCGGTGCCCGAGAACGACGAGCGTTTCCAGGTGTGTTCGCGCAGCGAGGCATCGGCCGCCGCGATCTGGCGGGCCGCGGCCAGCAGCAGCGCCAGCGCGTGCTCGGCGGCACTGTGGATGTTCGACGTCGGCGCGTTGACGACGAGCACACCGCGCTCCGTGGCGGCGTCGACGTCGACGTTGTCGAGCCCGACGCCGGCGCGCGCGACGATCTTGAGCTTGGGCGCCGCGGCGAGCACCTCGGCGTCGACGGTGGTGGCGGAGCGCACCAGCAGCGCGTCGGCCTCGGGCACCGCGGCCAGCAGCTTCTCCCGGTCGGGACCGTCTACCCAGCGCACCTCGACCTGGTCTCCCAGGGCGGCGACGGTCGATTGGGCGAGTTTGTCGGCGATTAACACAACAGGCAAGTTCACCCGACCAGGCTATAGGCCGGCGTCTCCGCTCTAATTGACCGGTGGACGTCACAGTCGTCGGCAGCGGGCCCAACGGGCTGACGGCGGCCGTAATCTGCGCCCGTGCGGGACTCAAAGTGCAGGTCGTCGAGGCCCAGCCGACTTTCGGCGGCGGCGCCCGCACTGCGGCCGACCCGGAATTTCCCGGAGTGCAACACGACATCTGCTCGGCGGTTCACCCGCTGGCGCTGGCGTCGCCGTTCTTCGCGGAGTTCGATCTGCCCGCCCGCGGGGTGCGGCTGGAAGTGCCCGAGATCGCGTACGCCAATCCGCTGCCGGGCCGGCCCGCCGTGATCGCCTACCGCGACCTGGAGCGCACCTGCGCCGAATTGACCGACGGGACGTCCTGGCGACGGCTGCTGGGCCCGCTGGTGGCGAACTCCCCGTCGGTCGTCGGGCTGCTGCTCGGCGATAAGCGCTCGCTGCCCCCGTCGTTGCCCTCAGCGCTGCGCCTGGGGCTGCGGATGCTGGCCCAGGGCACCCCGGCGTGGGGATCGCTGGCCGGCGAGGACGCCCGCGCATTGTTCACCGGCGTTGCCGCTCATGTCATTTCGCGAATGCCCTCGATGACGGCCGCCGGCGCCGGGTTGATGTTGGCGACACTCGCCCATTCGGTCGGCTGGCCGATTCCGGTGGGCGGCAGCCAGGCGATCACTGACGCGCTCATCGCCGACCTGCGCGCGCATGGCGGCGAGCTCACCGCAGACTACGAAATCGCCGGGCCGCCAACCGGCGTCGTCGCGTTCGACACGGCCCCGACCGGGCTGCTGCGAATCTACGGGGATGCCCTGCCGACCCGGTACGCTAAAGCGTTGCGCCGCTATCGTTTTGGACCCGGAGTGGCCAAGGTCGACTTCGTGCTCGGCGGCGAAATTCCGTGGACGGACGAGCGGTTGCGCCACGCGCCGACGCTTCATCTCGGCGGCACCCGCGAGCAGATGGCGCAGGCCGAAGCCGACATCGCGGCCGGACGACACGCGCGGTGGCCGATGGTGCTGGCGGCCTCGCCTCACCTCGCCGATCCGGGCCGGATCGACGGCCGGGGCCGCCGCCCGTTCTGGACCTACGCCCACGTGCCCGCGGGCTCGACCGTCGACGCGACGGAGGCCGTGACCGCGGTGGTCGAGCGGTTCGCACCCGGGTTCCGCGACATCGTGCTGGCGGCCCGCGCGGTGCCCGCCGCGCGGATGTCTGACCACAACGCCAACTACGTCGGCGGCGACATCGGGATGGGCGGAAACTCGGCGTGGCGCGCGATCGCCGGCCCCACGCCGCGCCTGAACCCTTGGCGCACACCGATTCCCAAGGCATATCTGTGCTCCGCGGCCACCCCGCCCGGCGGCGGCGTGCACGGCATGGCCGGCTACTACGCGGCGCGTACCCTGCTGCGCCGCGAATTCGGCCTGGGCATGCCTAGGCTGGGGCCATGACCAAACTCGCGATCATCTACTACTCGGCCACCGGTCACGGCACCACGATGGCGCAGCGCATCGCCGCGGCGGCCGAGGCCGCTGGCGCCGAGGTCCGGCTGCGCCACGTCGCCGAAACGCGCGACCCGGAGTCGTTCGCCGAGAACCCGGCCTGGACGGCCAACTACGAAGCGACGAAGGATCTTCCCGCGGCCACCGGCGACGACATCGTCTGGGCCGACGCGGTGATCTTCGGCTCGCCGACCCGGTTCGGCTCGCCCGCAGCGCAATTGCGGGCCTTCCTCGACTCGCTGGGCGGGCTCTGGGCCGACGGCAAGTTGGCCGACAAGGTGTACGCGGCCTTCACGTCCTCCAACACCCTGCACGGCGGCCAGGAAACCACGCTGGTCGCGCTGTACCTCACGCTGATGCACTTCGGCGGCATCATTGTGCCGCCGGGCTACACCGATCCGATCAAGTTCGTCGACGGCAATCCCTATGGGGTGAGCCTGGTCTCAACCCACGACAACATCCACGAGCTCGACGAAGCCACCGAGAACGCCCTCGACCATCTGGCGCGCCGCGTGGTGCATACAGCCGACCGCTTCACGGCGTCCTAAGCCACCGAACGTGTACTCACGGCGAAAAAATCGCCAAAATCTCGCCCTGAGTGCACGTTCGGCGCGAAAGGCTATGCCGTCTCGGTGATCGGGCGGTCGACCCAGCTCATCAGGTCGCGCAGCTTCTTCCCCGTGACCTCGATGGGGTGCTCGGCGTTTTCCTTGCGCAGCTGCTCGAGTTGCTTGTTGCCACCCTCGACGTTGGCCACCAGCTTCTTGACGAAGCTGCCGTCCTGAATGTCACGCAGGATGGCGCGCATCCGCTCCTTGGTGTCGGCGTCGATGACGCGCGGACCCGACAGGTATCCGCCGAATTCCGCGGTGTCGGAGACCGAGTAGTTCATCCGGGCGATGCCACCCTCGTACATCAGGTCGACGATCAGCTTCAGCTCGTGCAGTACCTCGAAGTACGCCATCTCCGGCGGATAGCCCGCCTCGACCATCACGTCGAAGCCCGTCTTCACCAGTTCCTCTGTGCCACCGCACAATACGGCCTGCTCACCGAACAGGTCGGTTTCGGTCTCGTCTTTGAAGGTGGTTTTGATGACGCCCGCCCGGGTGCCGCCGATGGCCTTGGCGTAGGACAGCGCCAGCGCCTGGCCGTTGCCGGTGGGGTCCTGGTCGACGGCGATCAGGCACGGCACGCCCTTGCCGTCGACGAACTGGCGGCGCACCAGGTGTCCGGGACCCTTGGGGGCGACCATCGCGATGGTGACATCGGCGGGCGGCTTGATCAAACCGAAGTGAACGTTGAGCCCGTGGCCGAAAAACAATGCGTCACCGGCGTTCAGGTTGGGCTCGATCTCGTTTTTGAAGATGTCGGCCTGCGCGGTGTCGGGCGCCAGCAACATGATGACGTCGGCCCACTTGGCGACCTCGGCGGGCGTGTCAACGTCCAGGCCCTGCTCGGAAACCTTGGGCCGGGACTTCGAACCCTCCTGCAGCCCGACGCGGACCTGCACGCCCGAGTCGCGCAGGCTCAGCGAGTGCGCGTGCCCTTGGCTGCCGTATCCGATGACGCCGACCTTGCGGCCCTGGATGATCGACAGGTCTGCGTCGTCGTCGTAGAACATCTCTAATGCCACTGTGAATTTTCCTTCTATTCGATGAGTTACTTGGCGGTGCCGATGCCGCGTGAACCGCGGGCCATCGAGACCATGCCGGATTGCACGATTTCGCGAATGCCGAATGGCTCCAGAACACCCAGCAGTGCCTCGAGCTTGCCGCGGTCGCCGGTGGCCTCGATGGTCAGCGCCTCCGGCGATACGTCAACCACCTTGGCGCGGAAGAGATTTACGGCCTCGATCACCTGGCTGCGGGAACCGGCGTCGGCGCGCACCTTGATCAGGGCCAGCTCCCGCGAGACCGAGTTCTGTTCGTCCTGCTCGATGATCTTGATGACGTTGATCAACTTGTTGAGCTGCTTGGTGACCTGCTCGAGCGGGGTGTCCTCGCACGAGACCACGATGGTCATCCGCGACATGTCCTTCTGCTCGGTGGCCCCGACCGCCAACGACTCGATGTTGAAACCGCGCCGCGAGAACAGCGCTGCCACCCTCGCGAGCGCTCCGGGCTTGTCTTCGACCAGCACCGACAACGTGTGTGTCTTCGCGTTCATCACGCGTGCCCTTCGCTCTCGTCGTCGAACAGCGGGCGAATGCCGCGGGCCGCCTGGATCTCGTCATTGCTGGTCCCGGCGGCCACCATCGGCCACACCTGCGCGTCGGCGCCCACGATGAAGTCGATCACCACCGGGCGATCGGTGATCGCTCGCGCCTGGTTGATCACGTCGGCGACGTCTTCTTCACGCTCGCAACGCAATCCGACGCAACCGAGCGCCTCGGCCAGCTTCACGAAGTCCGGGATGCGGTGCGAGTGCGTGGCCAAGTCGGTCTGCGAGTAGCGCTCCCCGTAGAACAGGCTCTGCCACTGGCGCACCATGCCGAGGTTGCCGTTGTTGATCAGCGCCACCTTGATCGGTATGCCTTCGATCGCGCAGGTGGCCAACTCCTGGTTGGTCATCTGGAAGCACCCGTCGCCGTCGATCGCCCAGACCTCCGCCTCGGGACGGGCGATCTTGGCGCCCATGGCCGCCGGGATCGCGAAGCCCATGGTGCCCAGCCCCCCGGAATTGAGCCAGGTGCGCGGCTTTTCGTAGCGAATGAACTGCGCGGCCCACATCTGGTGCTGACCGACACCGGCGACGTAGACGGCGTCCGGGCCGGCGATCTGGCCCAGCTTCTCGATCACATACTCCGGGCCGAGGCTGCCGTCGCTCTGCGGGCCGTAGCTCAGCGGATAGGTGGACTGGACCTCGTGCAGGTACCGCCACCAATCGGCCATGTCGAGCTTGCCCGGAATCTCGTAGTGCCGCAGCATCGAGATGAGTTCGGTGATAACGGCTTTGACGTCGCCGACGATCGGCACATCGGCGTGCCGGTTCTTCCCGATCTCCGCCGGGTCGATGTCGGCGTGGATGACCTTGGCCTCGGGGGCGAACGAGGCGAGCTGTCCGGTGACCCGGTCGTCGAAGCGGGTGCCCAGCGCGATCAGCAGGTCGCTGCGTTGCAGGGCGGCCACCGCGGCGACGGTGCCGTGCATGCCGGGCATGCCCAGGTTCTGCTCGTGGCTGTCGGGGAAGGCGCCGCGCGCCATCAGCGTGGTGACGACCGGAATACCGGTCAGCTCGGCCAAATCCCGCAGCTGCTCGGTCGCCTCACCGCGGATCACACCACCGCCGACGTAGAGCACCGGTTTGGTCGCGGCGCCGATCAGCTTGGCCGCCTCGCGGATCTGCCGGCTGTGCGGCTTGGTGTTCGGCTTGTAACCGGGCAGATCCATGCGCGGCGGCCAGCTGAACGTGCACTGCCCCTGCAGCACGTCCTTGGGGATGTCGACGAGGACGGCGCCCGGGCGTCCCGAGGACGCGATGTGGAACGCCTCCGCCAGCACCCGGGGAATGTCGTCGCCGGAGCGAACCAGGAAGTTGTGCTTGGTGATCGGCATCGTGATGCCCGAGATGTCGGCCTCTTGGAAGGCGTCGGTGCCGATCAGCCCGCGACCGACCTGCCCGGTCACGGCGACCACGGGAATCGAATCCATCTGCGCGTCGGCCAGCGCGGTCACCAGGTTGGTGGCGCCGGGACCCGAGGTGGCCATGCAGACCCCGACCCGGCCGGTGGCGTGTGCGTAACCACTGGCGGCGTGACCGGCGCCCTGCTCGTGGCGGACCAGCACGTGACGCAGCTTCTTCGAGTCGAACAGCGGGTCATAGACGGGCAGCACGGCGCCGCCGGGGATGCCGAAGATGACGTCGACGTCGAGCTCCTCCAGCGACCGGATCACCGACTGGGCACCGGTCAGTTGCTCCGGCGCGACGCGCTTCGACTGGGCAGCTTTCGCGGCGGGTTTCGGCGCGCCGTTGGCCGCTCCCTGCGACCCGGCGTGTGGCCTCGTGGGTGCGCTCACTCTCGTCCTCTTCGTCCTTGTTGTCTGTGGGCAAGAAAAAACCCCCGTCAGCTCAGCTGCTGCACGAGGGCGTTGGTGGGAGGATCGCTTCAAATGCTGAAGTGTTAGTCAGCCACCAACGCGCCGACTAATTACTACGAGCATTCCGGGCTTTCCGGCGGGTTCCATAGCCCCCGACGGTAGCCTTCGCACAGCTCAGCCGTCAAATCCGTTGCCGCCAGTGCAATGATGCTCGGGTGCCTACCGGTTCGTCCGCCCCCACACCCGCCGGCCCGCCCGTGGTGATCAAGATTTCGCCGATGGCGCACATCGCCGTCGGATTCTTGACCCTCGGGTTGTTGATACCGGTGCTGGCCTGGCCGGCGTCGGCGCCGCTGCTCGTCATCCCGGTGGTGTTGTCGGCGATGGTCATCCGGCTACGCACGGTTGCCGACGACCGGGGGGTGACGGTGCGGAGCCTGCTGGGCAGCCGGACGGTGCCCTGGGAGGGCATCGACGGGCTGCGGTTCCACCGGGGTTCCTGGGCGCGGGCGCGCCTCAAAAGCGGTGCAGAACTGCGGTTGCCGGCGGTCACCTTCGCGACACTGCCGCAGCTGACCGAAGCCAGCTCGGGGCGGGTTCCCAACCCGTATCAGTGACCAGGCTCAGGCGAGCGGATTGACCCCGTTGAGCAGCGCCCACACGCCGATGCCAGCGGCGACGCCGGCGAGCAGGGCGGCGAAGGATCCGATGAACGGTCGATGTGCCCAGCCCCGGCGGGCGTCGAGGCCGTAGCGGCCCGGTCCGGCCAGGATCACCGCGACCGCGAGGACGATCAGCGTGATCTGGTATTCGTGCCCGTCCGGCAGGAAGAACGGGAAACTGTGCGAATGCGGCTTCGCCGACATGGTCACCAGCAGGCCGTTGATCAGGAACGCCAGCGCGCCGGCCGCGGCGAGAGGGGTGAACAGCCCCAGCACCAGCAGCGCGGCCGCGACAAGCTCGCCCCCGGCGCTGACGTAGGCCAGGATGTCGGCGTGCTGATAGCCGGCGTCGGACAGTGAGTTCTTGAACCCGGCCACGCCCTGGCCGCCCCACCACCCGAACAGCTTCTGCATCGCGTGGGCGCCGAGCACCACGCCGAGCCCGACCCGCAGAACCAGCAAACCGAGATGCTGGGTGCCACGCCTGCCGACCTCGGGATGGCGCTCGTCGTCCTCGGCCGCGTCGATCTCCGCGGGCTCCGCCGCCGAGGCGCCCGACTCCGAGTGTGGCTGGACGTAGGGCAAGGGCTCCTGCTGGTCGAGCAGGTGGTACCCGGAGCCGGCCTGACCGGGATCCTGGTACGGGATGACGGTGGTGGCCCCGAAATCGCCGGGGTACCCGACCGGTGTCAGGTCATCTTCCGGGTCGACCACCCGCGCCGTGGCGGGCCGTGCGGGGATTGGCTCTTCGGCCTCACTGGGCCGCTGCCAAAGTCCGTCATTAGGTTGACTGGTCACGGGTGTCAGGGTAAGGGCATTTGGGCGTGAATTGGGGATTTGAGCGGCGCTTTCGCCAGGCAATCGGCACTTACCCCGCCAAATCGGCCCGGATTGTCCCCAAACGGTCTCGGCATCGTTTCGAAACGGTGAACTCACGCCGAAACCGGGCGCCCGGCGGGGCCGAACCGGCGGTGCTGCCGATGCCGCCACGGCAGGTCTGTGGCGGCGGTGCCCGCCATGTCCGTAGCCTGTCGATCATGCGACTCGGGCGATCAGGGCGGTCGGTTCGGTGCGCGCTCGCTGCGCTGTCCGCGGTGATGCTCGTGTCGAGCGGCTGCGCGCGATTCAACGACGCCCAGTCCCAGCCGTTCACCACCAACCCCGAACTCAAGCCGCAGCCCAGTTCGACGCCTCCCCCGCCGCCGCCGCTGCCGCCCACACCGTTCCCCAAGGCGTGCCCCGCGCCCGGGGTGATGCAGGGCTGCCTGGAGAGCACCAGCGGCCTCATCATGGGGCCCGACAGCAAAACCGCCTTGGTCGCCGAGCGCACCACCGGGGCGGTCAAGGACATCTCGGTCAGCGCCGAGCCGAAGGTCAAGATGGTCATCCCGGTCGACCCGTCCGGCGACGGCGGCCTGATGGACATCGTGCTGTCGCCCACGTATCAACAGGACCGCCTGATGTACGCCTACATCAGCACGCCCAGTGACAACCGGGTGATCCGCATCGCCGACGGGGACATCCCGAAGGACATCCTGACCGGAATTCCCAAGGGCGCCACCGGGAACACCGGAGCGCTGATCTTCACCAGTCCGACCACGCTGGTGGTGCTGACCGGCGATGCGGGCAACCCGGCCGCGGCCGCCGATCCCAAATCGCTGGCCGGCAAGGTGTTGCGCATCGAGCAGCCCACCACGATCGGTCAGGCGCCGCCGACGACGGCGCTGTCCGGCGTCGGTTCGGGTGGCGGCCTTTGCATCGACCCCGTCGACGGCTCGCTCTATGTCGCCGACCGCACCCCCACCGCGGACCGGTTGCAGCGCATCACCAAGACCTCCGAGGTCTCCACGGTGTGGACCTGGCCGGACAAGCCCGGCGTGGCCGGATGCGCGGCCATGGACGGGACCGTGCTCGTCAACCTGATCAATACCAAGTTGACGGTGGCGGTTCGGCTCGCGCCGAACACCGGCGCGGTAACCGGTGAACCCGATGTGGTTCGCAAGGACACCCACGCCCACGCGTTCGCCCTGCGGATGTCGCCGGATGGAAACGTCTGGGGCGCCACCGTCAACAAGACGGCCGGGGACGCCGAGAAGCTCGACGACGTGGTGTTCCCGTTGTTCCCGCAGGGCGGCGGCTTCCCACGCAACAGCGACGACAAGACCTGACGCGGTCTATCCCCGCGTCTATCCGCGCCGAGCGTGAATCTCGCGACGTCGTATCGGCGTGTCGCGCCGTGGATTTCACAGTCGGCGGGGTGGGGGCGGCCAGCGGCGCCCTTGCCTAGCCCTGCCCGCAGGCCGCCAGGACCAGCTCGCGCACCCGCGCCGCGTCGGCCTGCCCGCGGGTCGCCTTCATCACCGCGCCGACGATAGCCCCGGCCGCGGCGACCTTGCCGCCGCGAATCTTCTCCGCCACATCGGGATTGGCGGCCAGGGCCTCGTCGACGGCGGCCTGTGTCACCGAGTCGTCGCGCACCAGCTCCAGACCGCGGGCGGCCATCACCTGATCGGGCTCGCCTTCCCCGGCCAGCACGCCCTCCACGACCTCGCGGGCCAGCTTGTTGGACAGCTTTCCCTCGTCGACCAGAGCGATCACCGCGGCTACCTGGGCCGGGGTGATGGGCAGTTCGTCCAACGCGACATCGGCCTCATTGGCCTTCTGCACCAAGAAGTTTCCCCACCAGGACCGGGCTTCCTTGCTGGACGCGCCGTGCTTGACCGTCGCGGCCACCAGTTCGACCGCGCCGGCGTTGACCAGATCGCGCATGATCTCGTCGGAAACACCCCACTCCTGCTGAATCCGCTTACGGCCCAACCACGGGAGTTCCGGAATGGTCTGGCGCAGCCGCTCGACCAGTTCGGGGCTGGGCGCGACGGGCTCCAGGTCGGGCTCGGGAAAGTAGCGATAGTCCTGGGCCGTCTCTTTGGCGCGGCCCGGGCTGGTGTACCCAGCCTCGTGAAAGTGCCTGGTTTCCTGGATGATTCGGCCACCCGATGCCAGTACGGCGCCCTGGCGCTGCATCTCGTAGCGCACGGCGACCTCGACACTTCTCAGCGAGTTGACGTTCTTCGTCTCGGTCCGGGTGCCGAACTCGTCCGTGTCTTTCGGCTTCAGCGATACGTTGGCGTCACAGCGCATCGAGCCCTGATCCATCCGGACATCGGAAACCTCCAACGCGCGCAACAGATCTCGCAACGCCGTCACGTACGACCGGGCGATCTGCGGCGCCCGCGCCCCGGCCCCGACGATGGGCTTGGTGACGATCTCGATCAGCGGCACGCCGGCGCGGTTGTAGTCGATCAGCGACGTCGTCGCGCCGTGGATGCGGCCCGTCTCACTGCCGATGTGGGTGAGCTTGCCGGTGTCCTCCTCCATGTGGGCGCGCTCGATGTGCACCCGCCACGTGCCACCGTCTTCCAGCGGTACATCGAGGTAGCCGTTGATCGCGATCGGCTCGTCGTACTGCGAGATCTGGTAGTTCTTCGGCATGTCCGGATAGAAGTAGTTCTTCCGCGCGAAGCGGCACCAGGGCACGATTTCGCAGTTGAGCGCGAGTCCGATGCGGATCGCCGACTCCACCGCGGTTCGGTTGAGCACCGGCAGTGAGCCGGGCAGCCCGAGGCACACCGGGCACACCTGCGTGTTGGGCTCGGCACCGAAGGTCGTGGAACAGCCGCAGAACATTTTGGTGGCGGTGGACAGCTCGACGTGCACCTCGAGGCCGAGCACCGGATCGAAGCGCGCGACGACATCGTCGTAATCCAGCAGCTCAGCGCCCGAAGCGTGGGGCGTCCCCGCGGCAACAGTCATGCGGTCGATACTAGGGCGTCCTACTCGGTACGCCGGCCGGGGACCATGTCGGCCAGCGCGGCCGCGAGCTCCAGGTAACTGCGCCGGCTTTGCTTGCTGAGCCGGTCCAGCCCGATCTCTGTGCCCTCATGCACATGCCGATCGAACGGCAACTGCACGGTGGTGGCGACGCGAGCGGAAAGATCCTCGAGTTCCTTGAGCGCCACGGCGTCCGGCTTGGCCCGCTCGACATGGTTGACGGCGAGCGCGGTCGACTTCATCAGCCGCTGATATCCGTTGTTGCACAACCACTCCAGCGTCGTCCTGCTCTTCCGTACCGCATCGATGGAGGTACTGGTGACCACCACGAGCGCCCGTGACTCCGGCAGCACGGCGTCCATCACGGCCGAGTTGACCGCCTTGACGCAATCGATCAGCAGCACCGAGTAGTGGTTGCGCAGAATCGAGAACGCTTTGACGACGTCGCGGCGCTCCAGTCGCCAGTCGGTGCGCCCATAGTCCGGCAACCCGAGGACTTCGAGCCCGAAGCTGTTCATGTAGGTGTGCGCCCGGATGTCCCGGTATTGGGTGGCCGAGTCGTCCAGCAGCAGATCGGCCATGCTCAGCGGGTTTCGGCGACCATGACGCTCCGCCAGGTCGCCGGTGTCGAGGTCGAGTGCGAGCACCCGGTCGCCGCGCACGCGCGCGAACGTCGAGCCGAGCGCCTCGACCACCGCGGTTTTGCCGACGCCGCCTTTGAAGCTGAGGACAGCGATGGGAAACACACCGCCCAGGACGGTGCGGATGCGGTCCTGCAGCTGCTGTTCGTGCGTCGCGTCCTTGCCCGGACCCAGCTCGATCCCGGTGACGCGGCGGATCGCATCCCGCCAGTTGAAGCCGGCCGACTCCGCGGCGTCCGGCTCGCTGAGGATGTCGAGTGCCGTCCCGCCCCGCAGCCACTCGGGGTGAAACCACGGCGGCGTGACCGGCCGTGCCGGGGCCGCCCTGGACGGCTTCGCGGGCCCGGCAGCTCTGGCCGGACGCCGGCGAGGTGACGGGGCCGGGCCGTAGGGCTCCGGCGCGGTATCCGCCGTGGGATCAGGCTCGGCGCGCCGCAAAGGCGCAGGTGGCGGTCGGCGCCGGGGGCCTGGCGGCCCCGCCGGAGCGGCGGGTTGGTGAACGACTCCGCGAACCGAACCGCGGTTGCTCATACCCCCGTATAACCCCGTAGGACTTCCGGCTAAACCACGAAAATGTGCCCATCTACCGGGACCGAAAGAATCCGGCGGCGGATTCGGGCGAGCGGGCCGGCGCTTAGCCGAAGAAAGCGGCGGCGTCATCGTAGCGGCTTTCGGGCACCAGCTTGAGTTGGCGCACCGCGTCCGCCAGTGGCACGCGGCCGATGTCCTGGCCGCGCAGCGAGACCATCTGGCCGTACTCGCCCGCGTGTGCGGCGTCGGCGGCGTTGACCCCGAACCGGGTCGCCAGCACGCGGTCGTACGCCGTCGGGGTGCCGCCCCGCTGGACGTGGCCCAGCACGGTCACCCGCACCTCTTTGTTGATCCGCTTTTCGACCTCGGCGCCGAGCTGGGCGGCCACGCCGGTGAAACGCTCGTGGCCGAACTCATCAATTCCGCCTTCGCGCAACGCAATCGAGCCGGGGATGGGCTTGGCTCCCTCGGCAACCACGCAGATGAAGTGCGAATCCCCGCGCTGGAAGCGCCTTTTGACGAGCCGGCACACTTCCTCGACATCGAAGGGCTGTTCGGGGATGAGGGTCATGTGCGCGCCAGAGGCCAGCCCGGCGTTCAGCGCGATCCATCCGGCATGCCTGCCCATCACCTCCACCAGCATCACGCGCTGGTGCGATTCGGCGGTGCTGTGTAACCGGTCGATGGCGTCGGTAGCCACCGTCAACGCGGTGTCGTGGCCGAAAGTCACGTCGGTGCAATCGATGTCGTTGTCGATGGTTTTCGGCACACCGACGACAGGCACGTTTTCCTCGGACAGCCAGTGCGCGGCCGTCAGGGTGCCCTCGCCGCCGATCGGGATGAGCACATCGATGCCGTTGTCATCCAGCGTCTGTTTGATCTGGTTGAGTCCGGCGCGCAGTTTGTCGGGGTGAACGCGAGCGGTGCCCAGCATCGTGCCGCCCTTGGCCAGCAGGCGGTCGTTGCGGTCGTCGTTGGCCAGCTGCATTCGCCGGTTCTCCAGCAACCCGCGCCAACCGTCTTGGAATCCGACCACCGACGAGCCGTATCGGGAGTCGCAGGTGCGCACCACCGCCCGGATGACGGCGTTGAGCCCCGGGCAGTCGCCGCCCCCGGTGAGAATTCCGATCCGCATGCCCTTATCTTGCCCTGCCGGGCGTGGGGGCGGGATCTCAGATGGCCGACGGCAGGGGTCCGCGGGCGGCCTCGTAGGCCGCGCCCACTCGGTACAGCCGATCGTCCGCCAATGCCGGCGCCATGATCTGCAGTCCCACCGGCAGGCCGTCATCGGGGGACAGCCCCGAAGGCACCGACATGCCGCAGTGGCCGGCCAGGTTCAGCGGCAGCGTGCACAGGTCGAACAGGTACATCGCCAGGGGATCGTCGATCTTCTCCCCCAGGCCGAACGCGGTGGTCGGCGTCGCCGGCGACACCAGAACGTCGACGGATCGGTAGGCCTCGTCGAGGTCGCGCGCGATCAACGTGCGGACCTTCTGCGCCTGGTTGTAATAGGCGTCGTAATAGCCCGCCGACAGCGCGTAGGTGCCGATCATGATGCGCCGCTTGACCTCCGGACCGAAACCGGCGGCCCGGGTCAGCGCCATCACCTCCTCGGCGCTGTGCGTGCCGTCGTCACCGACGCGTAGGCCGTATCGCATCGCATCGAAGCGCGCCAGGTTGCTCGACACCTCCGACGGCAGGATCAGGTAGTAGGCGGGCAGCGCGTAATCGAAATGGGGACAGTCGACTTCGCTGACTTCGGCGCCCAGGGTCCGCAGTTGCTCGACCGCGGCCTCGAACGACGACAGCACCCCCGGCTGATAGCCCTCGCCGCTGTGCAGCTGGCGCACCACCCCGACGCGCACGCCTTTCAGGTCACCGCCGGCACCGGCTTTCGCGGCGCCCACCACGTCGGGCACCTCGGCGTCGACGGAGGTCGAATCGCGGGCGTCGTGGCCGGCGATCACGTGGTGCAGCAGCGCGGTGTCGAGCACCGTGCGCGCGCACGGACCACCCTGATCGAGCGACGACGCGCAGGCCACCAGGCCATAGCGCGACACCGTGCCGTAGGTGGGTTTGACACCAACGGTCGCGGTCAGCGCGGCCGGCTGACGGATCGAGCCGCCGGTGTCGGATCCGATGGCCAGCGGCGCCTGGAACGCCGCCAGCGCCGCCGCGCTGCCCCCGCCGGAGCCGCCGGGCACCCGCTCGACGTTCCACGGGTTGCGCGTCGGGCCGTAGGCGGAGTTCTCGGTCGAGGAGCCCATCGCGAACTCGTCCATGTTGGTCTTGCCCAGGATCGGGATGCCGGCGGCGCGCAGCCGCTCGGTGACGGTGGCGTCGTACGGCGAGCGCCAGCCCTCGAGGATCTTGGAGCCGCAGGTCGTCGGCATGTCGGTGGTCGTGAACACGTCCTTGAGCGCCAGTGGCACCCCGGCCAGCGCCGACGGCGGTTCTTCGCCCGCGGCCAGTGCCTTGTCGACGACCGCCGCTGCCGCCAATGCCGCGTCCGCGGCCACGTGCAAAAACGCGCCGTACTGCTCGTCGGTTGCCTCGATCTGGTCCAGGCAGGCCCGGGTGAGCTCGACCGACGACACCTCCTTGGCGGCGATCTTGGCGGCCAGGGTCGCGGCGTCGGACCGGATGAGCTCGGTCACTGGGCCTCTCCCAGGATCTGCGGGACTGCGAAGCGGCCGTCGACGGCTTCGGGCGCCTCGGCCAGCGCCTGCTCCTGTGTGAGGCACGGCGCCGTCTCGTCCGGGCGCGTGACGTTGACGTCCTTGAGCGGGTTGTCGGTCGCTTCGACCCCGGCGACGTCGACCGCCTGGATCTGGCTGACGTGGGTCAGGATGGCATCGAGCTGGCCGGCGAAGCTGTCCAGCTCGGCGTCGCTCAACGCCAGTCGGGCCAGCCTGGCAAGGTGCGCAACCTCGTCGCGGGAGATCTGGGACACGAGCGGAAAGCCTACCTAGGCGCGGACCTCCCGCTTTCGAGCCGGTCGGCCTCTCCGGCCGAAATGCCGCCGCGGCCCCGCTGTGCCAAAGTGGGCGCGTGCCGTCGTATCTGTTGCGCATCGAGCTGCTGGACCGCCCGGGTAGCCTGGGCTCGCTGGCGGTCGCGCTGGGTTCGGTGGGCGCCGACATTCTGTCGCTCGACGTGGTGGAGCGCAGCTCGGGCTACGCGACCGACGACCTGGTCATCGAACTGCCGCTCGGGGCAATGCCCGACACCTTGATCACCGCCGCCGAATCGCTGCCCGGGGTTCGGGTGGAGAGTGTGCGTCCGCACACCGGCCTGCTGGAAGCGCACCGCGAGCTGGAGCTGCTCGACCATGTCGCCGCGGCCGCGGACAACGCGTCCCGGCTGCAGGTTCTGGTCGACGGGGCGCCCAAGGTGCTACGGGTGAGCTGGTGCGCGGTGGTGCGGGGTTCCGATGGCGAGCTGCATCGCCTCGCGGCCAGCCCCGGTGCCCCGGAAACCAAAGCGGATTCGGCGCCGTGGCTGCCGATCGAGCGGGCCGTGACGCTCGACGGCAACGCCGAGTGGGTGCCGCAGGCATGGCGCGAGATGGACACCACGATGGTCGCCGCGCCGTTGGGCGATCCGCACACCGCGGTGGTGCTGGGCCGTCCGGGCCCCGAGTTCCGGCCCTCGGAGGTGGCCCGGCTGGGCTACCTCGCCGGAATCGTGGCCACCATGTTGCGCTGAATTATCGAGCCATCGCAGGGGATTTGGGCGCGGCCGGGTCGCCGTCCTCCCACAGCAGCAATTGACGTACCGCCGAACGCGGCCCGTATGGCCTCAGCATGGTGCTGGCCGGGCGCGGACGCACCCGTTGGGGCCACCAGAACCAGCGACCCAAAAGCGTTGCGACGGACGGTGTCATGAAGGAACGCACGATCAGCGTGTCGAACAACAGGCCGAGGCCGATCGTGGTCCCGATCTGACCGAGGACCTGGAAACCGCTGAACACGAACGCACACATGGTAACGGCGAAGACGATGCCCGCGGAGGTGACCACCGACCCGGAACCGGCCATCGCCCGGATGATCCCGGTCTTCAACCCGGCACGGATCTCTTCCTTGAATCGCGAGATCAACAGCAGGTTGTAGTCGGATCCCACGGCCAGCAGCAGGATCACGGCCAGTGCGAGCACCACCCAGTACAGCTTGACCCCAAAGATGTACTGCCAGACCAGCACCGAAAGCCCGAAGGAGGCGCCCAGCGAAAGCGCTACCGTCCCAACGATGACCAGCGCGGCGACCAGACTGCGCGTGATGATCATCATGATCAGCAATATGAGGCTGAGCGCGGCGAGTGCCACGATCATCAGGTCGTACTTCGCGCCGTCCTGGATGTCCTTGTACGTGGCCGCGGTGCCGCCGACGTAGACCTTGGCGCCGGCCATGGGCGTGCCCTTCAGGGCCTCGTGCGCGGCCTTGGTGATCGGGTCGATATGTGAGATGCCTTCCGGCGTGGCGGGATCGCCGTCATGGGTGACGATCATGCGGGCCGCCTTGCCGTCGGGCGAGACGAACAGTTTCAGCCCGCGCTTGAAATCGGGATTGTCGAAAACCTCCGGAGGCAGGTAGAAGCTGTCATCGTTCTTTGCGGCATCGAACGCACGCCCCAGCGCCGTCGCGTTGTCGATCGCGGACTGCGTCTGCGCGTTGATACCGGACTGCGTCGCATGGCTCGCCAACGTCAATGCGCGATTGGTCTCCTGGCTGTCGATCTGCGGCGGTATGAGGGCCACCAGTTTCGGCTGCAGCTCGTCGAGCTTGTCCAAAGTGGCCGTGAGGTTTTCGAATTTTTCGGTGAGCTGATCGATGCCGTCCAGGGCGTCCAGAACGGACCTGATCGCCCAGCAGGCGGGGATGTCGAAGCAATGCTTTTCCCAATAGAAATAGCTACGGATCGGCCTGAAGAAGTCGTCGAAATTCGCGATCTTGTCGCGCAGGTCCCTGATCGTGTCGACGGTGTCGTGAAAGCTTTGGGTTTCGCTGTGGGTGGCGGCGGCCAGCTGCTGCTGCAGCACGTACTGCTGCCGCAAAATGTTGATCGTCTTCGACAATTCGCCGGCCTGCTTGAGTAGGTCGTCCGCTCGCTCTCGCTGGTACGTGAGGTTCTGCTGCTGGGCCGCGCTCTGATTGCTGACCACGAAGGCGAGCGAGCTGTGGTCGATCGGCGTTCCCAGAGGGCGGGTGATGGTCTGGACCTGCGCGACGCCCGGCACGTGGAACACCGCCTTGGCCACCCGGTCGAGGATGAGCATGTCGGCCGGGTTACGTATGTCGTGATCCGTTTCGATCATCAACAATTCGGGCTCCAGCCTGGCGCGGGAAAAATGGCGCTCGGCCGCGGTGTAACCGACATTGGCCGGTGCGCTTTGGGGCATGTAGGGGCGGGTGTCGTAGCTCGTCTTGTAGCCGGGCAACGCGAGCAGACCCACCAGGGCCAACGCGCACGCCGCGGTGAGGACGGGAGCGGGCCAGCGGACGATGGCCGTGCCGATCCGCCGCCATCCCCGGGTTCTCATCGCGCGCTTCGGCTCGAAGATGCCTACCAAGGCGCCCAGGGTGAGCACGGCCGGGCCGAGGGTAAGCGAGGCGAATAGCGCGACGAGAATGCCTAGCGCGGCAGGGATTCCGAGACTTTGGAAATAGGGCAGCCGGGTAAAGCTGAGGCAAGCCACAGCGCCGGCAACGGTCAGGCCCGAACCCAAAACGATGTGGGCCGTTCCGTGATACATCGTGTGGTAGGCGGTTTCCTTGTCCTCGCCGGAGCCGCGCGCTTCTTGATAGCGGCCGACGAAGAATATCGCGTAGTCCGTTCCGGCGGCGATGACCAGCAACGTGAGCAGATTCGTCGCGTACGTCGACAGCCCGATTATTCCTTCGTTGCCGAGAAACGCGACGAGCCCACGGGCCGCGGACATCTCGATGAGCACCGTGAAGAGCACGAGGAGCGTCGTGAGGATGGAGCGATACACGAAGAACAACATCACCGCGATCACGCCGATGGTTATCGCGGTGACCTTTGCGGTGCCCTTGCTGCCGACGTCGAACTGATCGGAGATCAGCGGCGCCGCGCCTGTGACATAGGCTTTGACGCCCGGCGGCGGTTGCATGTGCTCGACGATGTCGCGCACGGCGCCCACGCCCTCATTGGCCAATGCCGAGCCTTGATTGCCCGCGAGAAACAGCTGGACGTAGGCGGCCTTGCCGTCCGTGCTCTGGGATCCGGCCGCGGTCAGGGTGTCTCCCCAGAAGTCCTGGACGTGCTCGACGTGCTTCTTGTCCTGCTCGAGCTTGCGGATCATCGCGTCGTAGAACTGGTGGGCGTCCGCGCCGAGCGGCTTGTCGCCCTCGAGGACGATCATCGCCGAGCTGTCGGTGTCGAACTCGTGGAACGCTTGGCCGATGCGCTTGATCGCCTTCAGCGATGGCGCGTCGGGCGAGTTCAGCGCCACATTGTGTGTTTTACCAACGTCTTCCAGCTGCGGGACCGCAACGTTGGTGATGGCGGCCAGCGCCACCCAGAACAACAGGATCGGCAGCGCAAGCCGGCGGATGGTGTGCGGCACCCGGGGGCGCGACTGTTGATGGTTGCTCATCCAGACTTATCCAGACTTATCCAGGCAGAAGGTGTAGGCGTCGACTTTGTTGACGGTGCGTTCGGCTTTGACTTCCCCGTTGACGGTGATGCGGCAGCCGAGGGTGTCGCCATTTCCCTGCGCCACAACGTTGCCCACGACCGCGGGCTCGGTCGTGGTGATCGTGTACGACCATGGCAGGGGTGCGTTTTTGACTTCCTGCGGCTGGGCGTTGACGTCAAGGTAGTTGATGGTGGCCATCGCGCCCGGCGAGCCGAAGACCTCGAGGACCACCTGTTTGGGGTTGAACGGGACGATCTCGTTGGCGAGGCCGCTATTGGCCGTCGTGTTGTAGTGCGAGCCGAAGATTCCGTGCAGGCGATAGATGGCAAATCCCACGAGGGCGACCACCAGTGCGGCGACCAGGACCATCCAGCCGCGTCTGACGACGGTAGCAATCGAAATCCCCTTCACCCGTTAGCCTTTCGATCATCGGGCGATACGGTCGACCTCGATGCTAAGGCGGTTGCCGGCGCTCCGCGGTCGATGGATAGCTATGACAGTACGGTACTGAACCGTACTGCACAAGAGACGCGAGCGTACACATTCATCGTCCTGATCGGGTCAGCCCGGGGATGAGGACGTCGTCGACCAGAACCTGCACGGTGCGACGGGTGGGCGGCCGGCCCGGCATGATGGACCGGAAGATGAGATAGCCGGGCAGTAGGTCCCAGAGTTCGTCGGTGATGGCCTCCTGGGCGATCTCGCCACGATCAACGGCCTGTTGCAGCACGTGCCGTATCAAGGCCCTGCGCTGATCGATGAATTGGCGTTGCATCACCTCGTTGAGTGCCGGGTTGCGCGACACCTCGACCATCACCGCGCGGATCGTGCTGGCGAGTTGGCGTGTCTCCTGACAGCAGACCTCACCGAGCCGTAGCAAGTCGCCCCGCAACGTGCCGGTCTCCGGCGCGACCGCGACCTGACGGACGCCCTCGATGAAGGCGGCCAACACCAGTTCGGCCTTGGACGGCCAGCGTCGATACACGGTGGCCTTGCTGGCGCGGGCGGCGCTGGCCACCTCGTCCACCGTCAACCGGTCATAGCCGTGCTCCTGCAGCAGCCGCAAAGTCACCGCAAGCAACTCGGCTTCGCGGGGCGACCACGGTGATGCGTCGCCACACCGATCGGCAGCCTGGGCCATAGCGCACACAATAGGCCCGCCGGGGCTGTACGGTCCAGTACCGTACCCTCACTTCGTCGATTCGGCGGCTTCCTCCCCCACAGGCGGTCCGTCCTCCAGCAGCCGGCGAAACCCGTCCTCGTCGAGGATCGGCACGCCGAGTTCGACGGCCTTGTCGTATTTGGATCCCGGCGAGTCGCCGGCAACGACATAGTCGGTCTTCTTCGACACCGAACCGGCGGCCTTGCCGCCGCGCGACACGATCGCCTCCTTGGCGTCGTCACGCGAAAAGCCGGGCAGGGAACCGGTAACCACGATCGTCAGGCCTTCCAGCGTGCGCGGCACGCTGGCGTCGCGCTCGTCGGCCATCCGCACTCCGGCAGCCCGCCACTTGTCGACGATCGCGCGGTGCCAGTCCACGGTGAACCACTCGGTGACGGCGGCGGCGATCGTCGGTCCCACGCCCTCGACGGCGGCCAGCTGTTCGGTCGACGCCCCTTCGATTGCTTGCAGATCGCCGAATTCGGTTGCCAGCGCACGCGCGGCCGTCGGGCCGACGTGCCGGATGGACAACGCGACCAGCACTCGCCAGAGCGGTTGCGACTTGGCCTTGGCGAGGTTGGCCAGCAGCCGCTTGCCATTGGCCGACACCGCGCCGCTCTTGGTGGTGAACAACTCGGTGCGCAGCAGGTCGTCTTCGGTGAGCGAGAACAGGTCTCCCTCGTCGGAGATCACTCCGGCCTGCAGCAGCGCGATGGCGGCCTCGTATCCCAGCGCCTCGATGTCGAAGGCGCCGCGACCGGCGACATGAAACACCCGCTCCCGCAGTTGCGCCGGGCAGGAGCGTGAGTTGGGACAACGGATGTCGGCGTCGCCCTCCTTGGCCGGAGCCAGCGTGGTGCCGCACTCGGGACACGTTGTGGGCATGACGAATTCGCGTTCCGAGCCGTCGCGCAGGTCGACGACGGGGCCCAGCACTTCGGGAATCACGTCGCCGGCCTTGCGGATCACCACGGTGTCGCCGATCAGCACCCCCTTGCGCTTGACCTCGGCGGCGTTGTGCAGTGTGGCCAGACCGACCGTGGATCCGGAGACGGTGACCGGCGTCATGAACGCGAACGGCGTGACGCGCCCGGTGCGGCCGACGTTGACCCGGATGTCGAGCAGCTCGGTCTGCACCTCCTGGGGCGGATACTTGTAGGCGATCGCCCACCGCGGCGCCCGCGACGTGGAACCGAGCCTGCGCTGCAGCGCCACATCGTCGACTTTGACTACGACACCGTCGATTTCGTGATCCACGTCGTGACGGTGCTCGCCCCAGTAGGCGATGCGCTCGAGGGCGCCGGCCGCGTCCTCGACCCGGGTGGTGTGGTCGGAGACGGGTAGGCCCCACGCCCCCAGCGCGAGGTACGCGTCGTGCAGGGTGGCCGGCCGGAATCCCTCGGCGTGCCCGACCCCGTGGCAGATCATCCGGAGCTTGCGCCGGGCCGTGACCGCGGGGTCCTTTTGGCGAAGGGAGCCCGCGGCGCTGTTGCGCGGGTTGGCGAACGGCGTCTTGCCGTCCTCGACCAGTGCGGCGTTGAGGGCTTCGAAATCGTCGAGCCGGAAGAACACCTCGCCGCGCACCTCGAGGACGTCGGGTATCGGATAGCCGTCGCGGGCCGTCAACCGCTCCGGGACGTCGTCGATGGTGCGCGCGTTGAGCGTGACGTCCTCGCCGGTGCGCCCGTCGCCGCGGGTGGCCGCGCGGACCAGGCGGCCATTGCGGTACACCAAAGCCAATGCGACACCGTCGATTTTGAGCTCGCACAGGAACGGGACGTCGTTGCCCACCTCGGCGCGGACGCGGGCGGCCCACAGGTCGAACTCTTCGGTGCTGAACACGTTGTCCAGGGACAGCATCCGTTCCAGATGCTCGGCCGAGGTGAAATCCGTGGCGAACCCCGCGCCGCCGACGAGCTGGGTGGGCGAATCGGGCGTGCGCAACTCGGGATGCTCGTCCTCGAGTGCGGCCAGCCGCCGCAGGAGCTCGTCGAATTCCGCGTCGGAGATGATCGGCGCGTCGCGCACGTAGTAGCGGAACTGGTGTTCGCGCACCTCGTCGGCCAGCTCACGCCACTGGCGCCGTACCTCGGGCGGGACCGGGTCGTCTTCTGGCGAGCTCACCTCCGCAGGCTATCGAAGGGCGATGACAGCGTCTGCGACGCCTTTGGCGAGCACCGGCCCGTTCAGTCCTCCACGAAAGCCCGCAACCGGTCCGCCGCGGCATCCCAGCGCCGCGACAATTGGTTCAGGTAGTCGCTGGCCCGGGCCAGCGGCTCGGTTTGCACGGTCCAGATGCGCTCGCGCCCCCGCCGGCTGCTGGCGACCAAACCGACCGATTCAAGCAGCTGCAGATGCTTGCTGGCCGCTTGCCGGGTGACCGGAATGACGCTGATGACTTGCGATGTCGAACTCGGACCGAGATCGCAGAGCCGAACGATGATGCGCAGTCGGTTGGGGTCCCCGAGCGCGTCGAAAACCGGCGCACCCACCGAAAGCTGCGCGGTCACACCCGCAGGCCCTCGGCGTATCTGCGAACCAGGTCGGCCTGGATCTCCCAGCCCTCGGAGTTGGCGTCGTACGACGCGAAGCGGCGCGTCTCGGGGATGGCGTCGAAGCCGGATTCGGTGATGGTGAGCAGCACGCCGTCGGGCGTCTCCGACAGGGCGAACTCGACCAGCGTGGTCGGTTCCCGGTCGTAGTCGACGTTCGGCTCGACGGCAAACGGATGCCAGCGGTAGGCGAACCGCCGCTGCGGTTCGATGGCGACGATCTGCCAGGTGGAGCGGGTCCCGGCATGCGGCTGCTGGCGTTTGGCGACCTCCTCGTCGACGGTGGTCGGGGTGATCGTCGCGCCGACGGGCTCGCCCTCGACAAAGGGCCCGTCGAAGCGGACACCGAACCAGCGCCCGAACTCCTCGGCGTCAGCGATGGCCCGCCACACGCGGTCCAGCGGTGCTCGCAGCAATGTTTGCTTCTCAATCCGATCCGTACTCATATGCAACCTCCTAGTTGCCTTTCAGTTCAGCACACGGTCGTGCGATATGCAACCAATTGGTTGCCTATGTGATCGCGTCCGGGTCTTCGGCGAACGCGTCGGCGGCCTTGCGGGCCAGCTCGATCGCGGTCCGGGCCCACTGCGGCGTGGCCGTCGCCAGGCCGCAGGCGGGGGTGACGCCGATGCGGTCGCGCAGCGCGGCGCGGCCGAATCCGAGCCGATCGGTCACCGCCGCGACCGCGGCGGCGACCTCTTCCGCCGACGGCTTCTTGTCCGGTTGCCGCACGGGGACCACCCCGAGCATGACGGTGCGTCCCGACTCGACGAATGCCGCGACGCCGTCCAGGTCCGCCGCCCGCAACGTGGCGGCTTCCACCGATACGGCGCCAATAGTGCTGCGCTGCAACAGATTCCACGGCAATCCGGGTGCGCAGCTGTGTACCAGCACCTCGGCGCCCGCCGCCGCGACGCACGTGTCGAGCAGCGACCCGGCGACCGCCTCGTCGAGCGCGGCTACCGGGCTCAGCGCGGTCACCCCCCTCAGCTCCCCGCCCAACGCCGCCGACAGTGACGGTTCGTCGAACTGGACAGCGACCTGCGTGTCGAGCCGCCGCGCCAGCGCCGCCCGATGCGCGGCAACGCCTTCGGCCAGCGAGGCCGCCAGATCGCGCACCGCGCCGGAATCGGTGATCGCCCGGTGGCCGTTGGCCAGCTCGAGCTCGGCCGCCAGCGTGATCGGGCCGGGCGCCTGCACCTTGACCATGCGGCCAGCGCCGCGCAGGCCCGCGGTCTCCCACGCCTCCTCCAGTGCGTCCATGTCCTCGTCGAGGAGGCTGACGGCCCGGCGTGTCACCGCGCCGGGCCGCGCGGCGATGCGATAGCCGCGCGGCGCCGTGTCGATGGCCACGTCGATCAGGAGTGCGCCCGCGCGGCCAAGCGTGTCGGCACCGACTCCCCTGGCCGGCAACTCGACGATGTGGGCCAGCGCGTCCGCCAGTTCACCGACGACGACCTCGGCGGCCTGCCGCGCCTGGATGCCGGGCCACGACCCGACGCCGCTGGCCCTGGCGAAGGCGGTGCCGAAAACACTCACCGGGCAACCGTATTCGACCTCGCGTCGCGGGACCCCGGCCAGGGGGTGTCTGCCGCGGGGCCGGTCGAGTAGGTTCGAGCGAGAGAGGTACGTGCAAACGGTGTCGCAGATCCGGGGATTGGCGCGCCCGCTGCTGTTGTGCGGCGCGGCGTTGCTGATCGCGGCGTGCACCCGGGTGGTCGGCGGCACCGCGGTGCCGGGATTCGGCGCCCCCCACCGGGGTGTGCAGGGCGTCAATGTCGACACCATCCTGCTGGACCAGCCACGCATGCAAGCGATTACCGGCGCCGGCCAGCACCTGACGATCATCCCCACGATGGACGACACGTCCCCGGTGGACATCGACGCGCTGGCCAATACCACCCCGCGGGAGTGCCGGTTCCTGTTCGCCGAGACGGCGACGTTCGGGCCCGACATCCAGGAATTCCACAAGACGACCTTCCAGGACCCGCCCGACGGCGCGCTGATCTCCGAAGGCGCGGCGGCCTATCGGGACGCCGACGGAGCGCGGGGCGCGTTCGGCGCGCTGGTGAAGACCGTCGGGAACTGCGCGGACGGCGTGGCCGGCCAGATGTTCGTCGGCGAGTGGAAGGCCGACGCCAACTCGCTGCAGATGCGGCCCGGCGGCTGCGGTCGCGACTACCGGGTGCTGTCGGTGGCCCTGCTAGAGGTCACGTTCTGCGGATTCCCGCAGACGGTGTCGGACATCGTGATGACCAACATCGTCGCCAACGTGCCGGGCTAGCCGCGGGTGCCGGTGATGGTGGCGCTGCCCAGCACCTCGTCACCGCCGGGGTCCGGGCGATACATCACCAGCGTCTGGCCGGGCGCCACGCCGCGCAACGGGGTACGCAACCGCACGTCGAGTTCGTCGCCGACCAATTCAGCCACCGCACCGGCGGTTTCGCCGTGGGCGCGCACCTGAACCGCGCACTCGATGGGACCCGCGAATGGCACCCCCGCGGTGAAGACCGGCGCCCGCCCCCGCAGCGCAACCACATCGAGATCGTCGGCCGCACCCACGTGCACGGTCGCGGTGTCGGCATCGATGGCCGTCACGTAGCGCGGGCGGCCATCGGGTCCCGGCCCGGCGATGCCCAGGCCTTTGCGCTGGCCGATGGTGAAACCGTGCACGCCGTCGTGGGTGGCCAGCACCGCGCCGTCGGCGTCGACCACCGCGCCGCGGCGCACCCCGATGCGCTCCCCCAGAAACGCGCGGGTGTCGCCGGACGGGATGAAGCAGATGTCGTGGCTGTCCGGCTTGTCGGCAACCGCCAGGCCACGGCGCGCGGCCTCGGCACGGATCTGCGGCTTGGGGGTGTCGCCGATCGGGAACGCGGCGTGGCGCAACTGCTCGGCCGTCAGCACGGCCAGCACGTAGGACTGGTCCTTGTCCTCATCGACGGCACGACGCAGCCGACCCTGCGACAACCGGGCGTAGTGCCCGGTGGCCACCGTGTCGAAGCCGAGCGCGAGGGCTCTCGCGGACAGCGCCGAGAACTTGATGCGCTGATTGCATCGCACGCAGGGGTTGGGGGTCTCCCCACGCGCATACGACGACACGAAATCGTCGATCACGTCCGCTTTGAACCGGTCCGCGAAATCCCATACGTAGAACGGGATTCCGAGCACGTCGGCCACTCGGCGCGCATCGGAGGCGTCTTCTTTCGAGCAGCACCCGCGCGATCCGGTGCGCAGCGTGCCGGGCGCGCTGGACAGCGCCAGGTGCACGCCGACCACGTCGTGCCCGGCGTCCACCATGCGCGCGGCGGCGACCGACGAGTCCACGCCACCGCTCATCGCGGCGAGGACCTTCATCGACCCGCTCCAGCCGCCGCCAGGGCGGCGCGCCGGGCCCGATCCACCGCGCCCGGCAGCACCCCCAACACGGCGTCGATGTCGGCGTCAACACTGGTGTGCCCCAACGAAAGACGCAACGAGCCGCGGGCGCTGGCCGGATCGGCGCCCATCGCGATCAGCACGTGTGACGGCTGCGCGACACCGGCGGTGCACGCCGAACCGGTCGAGCACTCGATCCCGTTGGCGTCCAACAGCATCAGCAGCGCATCGCCCTCACAGCCGCGGAAGGTGAAGTGCGCATTGCCCGGGAGCCGCTGGGGGTACCTCCCGCTTGCGGGGGACGGGTCGGCGGCGCCGTTGACAACGACGTCGTCGATGCCCGCGAGTACGCCCTCGACCAGGCGATCGCGTAACGTTCGCAACCGCGCACCGTTGGCCGCGAGTCCGTCCACCGCGATGCGGGCCGCCGCCGCCATTCCGACGGCGCCGGCCACATCGGGTGTGCCGGAACGGATGTCGCGCTCCTGCCCACCGCCGTGCGACAGCGGTACACAGGTGACGTCCCGCCGCAGCAGCAACGCCCCGACCGCCGGCGGACCGCCGAACTTGTGTGCGGCCACACTCATCGCCGACAGCCCGCTGGCGCTGAAGTCGACGGGCAGCTGCCCGACCGCCTGAATGGCGTCGCTGTGCATCGGGACGCCGAATTCGGCTGCGACGGCCGCGAGTTCGGCGACCGGCATGACGGTGCCGACTTCGTTGTTGGCCCACATCACCGACACGAGCGCGACGTCGTCATGACGGGTCAGCACCTCGCGCAGCGCGGCCGCCGACACCGACCCGTCGGGTGCGGTGGGCAGCCAGGTAACTTCGGCGTCCTCGTGTTCGACGAGCCAGTTCACCGAGTCGAGGACGGCGTGGTGTTCGACCTCACTCGTGACGATGCGCCGGCGGCGCGGCTCGGCTCCCCGCCGGGCCCAATAGATCCCCTTGACCGCCAGGTTGTCGCTCTCGGTGCCGCCCGCGGTGAAGATCACCTCCGACGGACGCGCGCCCAGCTTCTCGGCGATCAGCTCGCGCGATTCCTCGACCCGGCGCCGCGCCGCGCGGCCGCTGGTGTGCAGCGAGGAGGCGTTGCCCACGGTGGCCAGCGCAGCCGTCATCGCCTCGATGGCGGCGGGGTGCATCGGGGTCGTCGCGGCGTGATCGAGATAGACCATGACCCGCCCCACGATACCTGCAGGCCAGGGCGGCCCCGAAGCTAGGAAGCCACCAGCACGTGTCCCCGACCCGACTGCTGCCCCGCGCGCCGCGACACCCCGACGCCCACGGCCCACTGGCAGCGGCGGGCCAGCGCCCGCCGATCGGCGCCCGGTAGCTGCAGGGATTCGACGTGAACGTGCGCCCACGTGCGGCGCACGGTGAGCAACCGGCAGATCGACCGCCACAGGGTGTCGTCGCCGACGAACGCGGGAGCGGTGGAAACGGCGCCATCGGCGTGGTGGTAGGTCAACCGAAGCGGCTGCACCGGGCGGCCGGCGTCAATCGCGGCCTGGAACATCGCCGGATAGAAGGAACCGCAGGCGACGCCGCACCAGGTGGTGCCTTCGGGGAAGGCCACCACGGTTTGACCGGCACGCAGCCGATCCGCGACGGTGTCTACCACTTCGGGCAGCCGTCGCAGACTGGCCCGCTCGATGGGGATGATCTTGAGCATGCGGGCCAGGGGTCCGGTGAACATGTCCGCGCGGGCGACGAACGACCCCGGCAACACCGAACCGATGGCGAAGACGTCCAGCCAGGACATGTGCGGGCTGACCACCAGGACCCCGCGTAGGTTGCGAATCGGGCTGCCCGACACCCGAATCCGCACCCCGAAACAGCGCAGCACCGCGCGGCAATAGAAGCGCTGCACCCGCAGCTGGCCCGGCAGCGGCACCAGCGCCAGCGGTACCCCGGGCGCCAGCAGCACCGCCAACAGGACGCGAAGCGTCACCCGCAGCACCACCCGCCACCGCGACGACGACGCGGTACCCACACCCACGCAGCTGCTATCGCACGTCGCGCGGGGCAGCCAGGCGTGGGCGGCGGTCATCGTGCGCCGCCGGCCATCTCATCCGCCATTTGAGAAGCCGCCGACACCGACCGGAGCCGCTTGAGATATCGGGTATCGGCCCGTCGTTTGTCCAGCAGCACGCAGAAGTCACCCACGCCGAAATCCGGATCGTGCGCCGGCTCGCCGCAGACCTGCGCGCCCAGCCGCAGGTAGCCACGCATCAGCGCTGGAACCGACGGCCGCGGCGGCGCGGGAATGTCGTCGAGGGCCCGCCCGTCGACGCGCACCGGCAGGTGCGGCTCGACGCGGTACCGCTCCGGCGCGCCGTGCCGGCTCAGGATGAAGTCCCGGACGCCGCGCAGCTGGCTGCCCGGGACGTCACCGTCCGATTCGGCGCCGATGGGCACCGACACGCACCCCGTCACGTAGTCGTAGCTGTAGCGGTCCAGGTAGGCCAGGATGCCCGCCCACATCAGCAGCACCACGCCGCCGTTGCGGTGACCGTCGCGCACCACGGCGCGCCCCATCTCCACCAGCGACGGCCGCAGCGGGTCGAAGGCGCGTACGTCGAATTCCGTTGCGGTGTAAAGCCCACCGGCCGCGATGGCCCCGGCCGGCGCCAACATCCGGTAACAACCCACCAGCTCACCGGTGTCGTCGTCGCGGACCAGCAAGTGATCGCAGTACTCGTCGAAGCGGTCCGCGTCGACGTGGTCGGCGGCCGGCAGCGCGAAGCCCGGCGTGCTGGTGAACACCTCGTAGCGGAGCCGCTGGGCCGCCTCGATCGAATCGGGGTCGGTGGCCAACAGCAGCGAGTAGCGCGGTCCAGACGAACCGATCGCCTCCGGCTGGTCGCCGGCTATCAGGACAGAAGCAATGCTCATGGGAAACAACGTCGCGCAGTCGATGTACCGATCGGCATCGCCGCTGTGACGTGTCGGTGCACGTCAGGTGACGAAATGTCGCAGAAATAGTGGCGAAAACAACAGCCCCGCGGGGTAATCCGCGGGGCCGTTGGTTAACTCGGTGGGGCCGTCAGCCCTTGCGGGCCTTGATCGCGTCGGTGAGCTGCGGGGCGACCTTGAACAGGTCGCCCACCACGCCGTAATCGGCGATCTCGAAGATGGGCGCCTCTTCGTCCTTGTTGACCGCGACGATGGTCTTCGACGTCTGCATGCCCGCGCGGTGCTGGATCGCACCGGAGATGCCCAGCGCGATGTAGAGCTGCGGAGAAACCGTCTTGCCCGTCTGGCCGACCTGGAACTGGCCCGGGTAGTAGCCGGAGTCGACGGCGGCGCGTGACGCCCCGACCGCAGCACCCAGCGAATCGGCCAGCGCCTCGACGACGTTGAAGTTCTCGGCGCTGCCGACGCCACGGCCACCGGAGACCACGATGGTGGCCTCGGTCAGCTCCGGGCGGTCACCGGCGACGGCGGGCTCGCGCGACGTGATCTTGGTGGCGTTCTCGGCGGGAGCCGGCACCTCCACGGTGACCTGCTCGCCGGCGCCCGCGGCCGGCTCGGCGTCGATGGCGCCGGCCCGCACCGTGATCACCGGGGTGTCGCCGTTGGCCTGCGCCTCGACGGTGAACGCTCCACCGAAGATGGAATGGGTGGCCTTGGCGCCCTCCTTGACGTCGACCACGTCGACGAGCAGACCGGAGCCGATCCGGGCCGCCAGCCGTCCCGCGATCTCCTTGCCGTCGGCGTTGGCCGCCAGCAGCACGGCGGCGGGCGCGTTGGACTCGGCCAGCGCGGCCAGCACGTCGACCGTAGGGGTGATCAGGTAGTTGTCGACGGCGTCGGACTCGGCGACGTAGATCTTGGCGGCGCCGGCCTCCTTCAGCCCGTCGGCCAGCGGCGCGGCCGTGCCGGGCGCGCCGACAACGACGGCGGCCGGCTCACCCAGCGCGCGGGCGGCGGTGATCAATTCGGAGGTGACCTTCTTCAGGGCGCCTTCGGCGTGCTCGACGAGCACCAATACTTCAGCCATGGGTTATATCGCTCTTCTCGTTAGATGACGGGCGTGGGGTTCAGATGATCTTCTGGCCGACCAGGTACTGGGCGATCTGGTTGCCGCCTTCACCTTCGTCGGCGACCTTCTCGCCCGCGGTCTTCGGCGGCTTCGGCGTCGACGACAGCACCGTGGTGCCGGCATTGGCCAGCCCGACCTCGTCGCCCTCGACCCCGATCTCGGCCAGCGTCAGGACAGTGACTTCCTTCTTCTTGGCGGCCATGATGCCTTTGAAGGACGGGAAGCGCGGCTCGTTGATCTTCTCGTTGACGCTCACGACCGCGGGCAGTGTGGCCTCGAGGGTGAACACGCCGTCGTCGGTCTCGCGCTCGCCGATGACCTTGCCGCCCTCGAGCGACAGCTTGCGCAGGTGGGTGAGCTGCGGCAGCCCGAGGTACTCGGCGATGATCGCCGGCACCGCACCGCCGACGCCGTCGGTGGCCTCGTTACCGGCGATGACCAGCTCGGTGCCCTCGATGGTGCCCAGCGCGCGGGCCAGCGCCCACCCGGTCTGGATCACGTCCGAGCCGTGCATGCCGTCGTCCTTGAGGTGGACGGCCTTGTCGGCGCCCATGGACAGGGCCTTGCGGATCGCCTCGGTGGCGCGCTCGGGACCGGCGGTCAGCACGGTCACCGACCCCTCGACGCCGTCGGCGGCCTCTTTCTCCCGAATCTGCAGCGCCTCTTCCACGGCGCGCTCGTTGATCTCGTCCAGCACCGCGTCGGCGGCCTCGCGGTCCAGCGTGAAATCGCCGTCAGTGAGCTTGCGCTCCGACCACGTGTCTGGGACCTGCTTGATCAGGACCACGATGTTCGTCATGAGTGTGGTTCGTCCTCCTCGAAGGAGTTCCGCAGTGCGCGACTGCGGGAACTCGGTACACGTTTAGCAACGCACAGCGGTATTACTACGAGGTAAGTTTGTGCGTTCTGCACTCACACCATAGCGGGTCGTAGTGCACGTTCCTTCGGCCCGGTTCGCGAATCGGACACTTCGCGTTAGCCTCCCTATGCAATGAGCGCATTCGTCCCCGACGTCCCGCAACGCGTCCCCGGCAGCACCTCGCCTGCGCCTGACGCGGTGTTGACGCTGACAGGCGAGCGCACGATCCCCGATCTGGACATCGAGAACTATTGGTTTCGCCGCCACGAGGTGGTGTACGAACGCCTTGCGCCGCGCTGCGCCGGCCGCGACGTGCTCGAGGCCGGATGTGGCGAAGGTTACGGCGCCGACCTGATCGCGGGCGTCGCCCGCCGGGTCGTCGCGGTCGACTACGACGAGGCCGCGGTGGCCCACGTCCGCGCCCGCTACGCCAGGGTGGACGTCATGCAGGCAAACCTGGCCGACCTGCCGCTGCCCGATGCGTCTGTGGACGTGGTGGTGAACTTCCAGGTGATCGAGCACCTGTGGGACCAGGCCCGGTTCGTGGCCGAATGCGCCCGGGTGCTGCGTCCGTCCGGGTTGTTGATGATGTCGACGCCCAACCGCATCACCTTCTCCCCGGGTCGCGACACCCCGGTCAATCCGTTCCACACCCGCGAACTCAACGCGCGCGAGCTGACCGAGCTGCTGGTCGACGGCGGTTTCGGCGAGGTGTCGATCAGTGGTGTGTTCCACGGTCCGCGGCTGCGCGAGATGGACGCCCGGCACGGCGGCTCGATCATCGACGCGCAGATCGCGCGCGCGGTGGCCGACGCGCCGTGGCCGCCCGAGCTGGCCGCGGACGTCGCCGCCGTCAGCACCGACGACTTCGACCTGATCGAGGCGGGCGACTCGAGCGCGCACGACATAGATGACAGCCTGGATCTCATCGCGATCGCGGTGCGCCCGTGAACATCGACCGCGTGCCCGGGATGTTCACCCTGGTGCTGCACACCCACCTGCCGTGGCTCGCCCACCACGGGCGCTGGCCGGTGGGCGAGGAATGGCTCTACCAGTCCTGGGCCGCGGCCTACCTGCCGCTGTTGCGGGTGCTGCGCACCTTGGCCGACGAGGATCGCCGCGGCGTGATCACCCTCGGCGTCACGCCGGTGGTCAACGCCCAGCTGGACGACCCGTACTGCCTCGACGGCATGCATCACTGGCTGGCCAACTGGCGGCTGCGGGCGGCCGAGGCGGCCAGTGTCCGCTCGGTTCCCAGATCCAAGTCGGCCGGCTACCAATCGTGCACACCGGAAGCGTTGCGGGCCTTCGGGATTCGCGAATGCGCCGAAGCCGATGCCGCGCTGGAGGATTTCGCCACACTGTGGCGGCACGGGGGCAGCCCGCTGCTGCGCGGCCTGATCGACGCGGGCACGGTGGAGCTGCTCGGCGGCCCGCTGGCCCACCCGTTCCAGCCGCTGCTCGCGCCCCGGCTGCGCGAGTTCGCGCTGCGCGAAGGCCTGGCCGACCCGCAGCTGCGGCTGGCCCACACCCCGGGCGGCATCTGGGCGCCCGAATGCGCCTACGCCCCGGGCATGGAACACGATTACGCCGCGGCGGGCGTCACCCACTTCATGGTCGACGGCCCGTCGCTGCACGGCGATACCGCGCTGGGGCGGCCCGTCGGCGACACCGGCGTGGTCGCGTTCGGGCGCGACCTGCAGGTCAGCTACCGGGTGTGGTCGCCGAAGTCGGGCTATCCCGGCCATGCGGCCTATCGCGACTTCCACACCTACGACCACCTCACCGGCCTCAAGCCGGCCCGTGTCACCGGCCGCAACGTGGGATCGGAGGCCAAGGCGCCCTACGACCCCGAGCGGGCCGACCGCGCCGTCGACGTCCACGTCGCCGACTTCGTCGACGTGGTGCGCGCGCGGTTGTTGTCCGAGTCGGATCGCATCGGGCGCCCCGCCCATGTGGTCGCGGCGTTCGACACCGAACTGTTCGGCCACTGGTGGTACGAGGGGCCGACGTGGCTGGCGCGGCTGCTGCGCGCCCTGCCCGCCGCCGGTGTCCGGGTGGGCACGCTCAGCGACGCGCTGGCCGGCGGATTCGTCGGCGACGCCGTCGCCTTGCCGCCGAGTTCGTGGGGCTCGGGCAAGGACTGGCAGGTTTGGGCGGGCGAGCAGGTCGCCGATCTAGTCCAGCTCAACACCGAAGTCGTCGACACCGCCCTGAGCACCGTCGACAAGGCCTTGTCACAGACCAGGTCGCAGACGGCATCGCTGGACGGGCCGCTCCCCCGCGATCGCGTCGCCGATCAGATCCTGCGCGAGACCCTGCTGACCGTCTCCAGCGACTGGCCGTTCATGGTCAGTAAGGACTCGGCCGCCGACTACGCCCGCTACCGCGCGCACCTGCATGCGCACGCGACCCGCGAGATCGCCGGCGCGCTGGCATCGGGCCGGCGCGAGACCGCGGAGCGCCTGGCCGACGGCTGGAACCGCGCCGACGGCCTGTTCGGCGCCCTGGACGCCCGAAGGCTGCCCCGATGAAGATCCTCATGGTGTCGTGGGAATACCCGCCGGTGGTGATCGGCGGGCTCGGCCGGCACGTGCATCACCTGTCCACCGCGCTGGCCGCGGCCGGTCACGACGTCGTCGTGCTGTCGCGGCGTCCGTCGGGCACCGATCCCAGCACGCATCCGCCCTCCGACGAATTCAGCGAGGGCGTCCGGGTGATCGCGGCCGCGCAGGACCCGCACGAATTCAGCTTCGGTGCCGACATGATGGCCTGGACCCTGGCGATGGGTCACGCGATGATCCGCGCCGGTCTGCGGTTGAAGAAATACGGCAGCGACCGGCCGTGGCGTCCCGACGTGGTGCATGCCCACGACTGGCTGGTCGCCCATCCGGCCATCGCACTCGCCGAATACTACGACGTGCCAATCGTTTCCACGATCCACGCGACGGAGGCCGGGCGGCATTCGGGCTGGGTTTCCGGGGCGATCAGCCGTCAGGTGCACGCGGTCGAGTCGTGGCTGGTGCGTGAATCCGATTCGCTGATCACGTGTTCGGCGTCGATGACCGACGAGATCACCGAACTGTTCGGTCCAGGCCTGGCCGAGACCACGGTGATCCCCAACGGCATCGACGCGGCGCGCTGGCCGTTCGCGCCCCGCCGTCCCCGCAGCGGGCCGGCCGAGCTGCTCTACGTCGGGCGGCTGGAGTACGAGAAGGGCGTGCACGACGTGATCGCCGCGCTGCCGCGGATCAGGCGCACGCATCCGGGCACCACGCTGACCGTCGCCGGCGAGGGCACCAAGCAGGACTGGCTCGTCGAGCAGGCCCGTAAACACCGGGTGCTCAAGGCAACTCGGTTCGTCGGGCATTGCGATCACAATGAGCTGCTGGCGTTGCTGCATCGGGCCGACGCCGCCGTGCTGCCCAGCCATTACGAGCCGTTCGGGCTCGCCGCTCTGGAAGCCGCCGCGGCCGGCACCCCGCTCGTGACGTCGAACATCGGCGGCCTGGGCGAAGCGGTGATCAACGGCAAGACCGGGGTGTCCTGTCCGCCGCGCGACGTGGCCGGGCTGACCGCCGCGGTGCGCACGGTGCTCGACGACCCGCGCGCCGCGCAGCGACGCGCCGACGCCGCCCGCGAGCGTCTCACCTCCGACTTCGACTGGCACACCGTGGCCATCCAAACCGCCCAGGTGTATCTGGCCGCCAAACGCCGTGAACGGCAACCACAACCGCGGCTGCCCATCGTCGAGCACGCCCTGCCGGACCGGTAGGCATACCCGCGTCGCGATTGGGTAGCTCTGCACCAACGCCAAACCTGTTGAGCAGCAAGCGGAGTTGGCCCGTCATGAACCGGAGCACAGTATGAACAGCTCGACACTGGCCGCGACAACGCTGGCCGTCGGCGCGGCAGCCGGCACCGGAAGCATCGCCAGCCCACGACGTGTCCCTACCTGGTATGCACGGCTTCGCAAACCGCGATACCAGCCAGCCGGAGTCGTCTTTCCCGTCGTCTGGACCGCCCTCTACGCCGACATCGCCGCCACGTCGGCGGCGGCTATCGATGAGTTGCGCCAAGCAGCACAGCACGACAAGGCGCGTCGCTATGCCGCCGCGTTCGGAGCCAACCTGCTCCTCAACGCCGGGTGGAGTTGGCTTTTCTTCCGGTATCACAAGCTCGGCGCGTCCGCCCTCGGTGCAGCCGTCCTGGCGGCCAGCAGCGCGGACCTGATCCGCCGGACGGCGCAGGCCAAACCGAAGGCGGGACTGGCACTTTCGCCTTATGGATTGTGGTGTGCCTTCGCCACCGTTCTGTCCACCCATATCTGGCGGCTCAACCGCCCTACTTAAACCGCCCTCAGCCGGGCAGCTTGTTCTTGACGGCGCCGTCCTGCTGCTGGGCGACCGTAAGAGCGTAGTCGGTGGGCACGTCGTTGCCGGGCGCGCCGTCGAATTCCAGCGTGACGAACGCCTTGCCCTCGGTGAACAGCAGCACGGTCACCTCTTTGGACCTATCCGGCGACGTGCCGGCAACCATCGTGCCCCCGTCGCCCACCGAAATCGGCTGCGGGTTACCGCCGGTCACCGTGTTGCCCAGTGACGCGACCGACCCGTTCATCGCGTTGGCCGCGGCGCCGGCGTCGGTCAGGATCAGGACGGTGTCGCCGATTCGGGTGCTGTCATCCTGGTTTTTGAACACCACCGCCGCGCCGGGCATCGCGTTGGGGTTTTGGACGGGCGGCTCCGCCGGGGTGAAGACGTTGGGCGGTGTCGTGCTGACGTCGCTGCCCTGGATCAGCAGCGTGGTGTAGTCGGTCGAAGCGGCCGGAATCGACACCACGGATGTCGACGTCGAGGGTGTCGACGCCATCGTGGACGTGCCGCTGCAGGCGGTAACCACGATGCCGGCCAACACCGTGGCCCCCGCGGCGCTCGCAACCGCGATCACCCGGCTCGTCATTCGCGGCACCCCCTCCGCTGTGTTACCTCGGTACCGTAACCAACCGCCGCACGGTTTCACCAGCAAAGCCGCCGGTGCGAGATCGCCGTTCGGCGGATGTTTACGCAATCCGCCCACCCCAAGATGTCTGGCATGCAATTATCAGCCGATTCACAGTTGCCCGCAGTTGCACAGCCCACGGGAGGCGTTATGGCTCAGTCGATCGTTCGGACGTTGCTGGTTTCCGGAGCAGCAGCGGGCCTGATGGCCGGCGTCGCCGCGTGTTCGTGTTCGGTGTCGTCATCGCACTCCGTCAGCAAAAGCGATGTCGCCGGCCAGATCACCTCGAAGATGACGGACCCCGCGGGCAACAAGCCGGAGTCGGTGAACTGCCCCAGCGACCTGGACGCGAAGGTCGGGGCGCAGCTGAACTGCGAGATGAAGGCGGGCGGGCAGACCTACAACGTCAATGTCACCGTCACCAGCGTCAACGGCAGCGACGTCAAGTTCGACATGGTCGAGACGGTCGACAAAAACCAGGTCGCCAAGACGATCAGCGAGAAACTCACCCCGCAGATTGGAACCAAACCCGATTCGGTGACGTGCCCCGACAACCTCAAGGGTGTCGAGGGCGCGACGCTGCGCTGCCAGCTGACCACGAGTGGGAAGAACTACGGGGTGAACGTGACCGTCACCGGCGTCGACGGCGGCACCGTCAACTACCGCTTCGAGGTCGACGACCAGCCCTCGTAGTACTCCAAATCGCTTAGCGGGCAGCCTTTTTGCGCTCGATATCGGCCAGCGCGGCCGCCAGTTCCGCGCGCTGCGCGGCCGAACTCTCCCAGGACAGCTGCCGGTTTTTGACCACCTTGGCCGGTGCGCCGACCGCGATCGAGTAGTCGGGCACCACGCCGCGAACCACCGCGTGCGATCCCAGCACGCAGCCGCGTCCGATGGTGGTGCCCCGTAACACGGTCACCTTCACTCCGACCCAGGTGTCCGGCCCGATCCGGACCGGGGACTTGACGATGCCCTGGTCCTTGATCGGGAGGTTGATGTCGTCCATGCGATGGTCGAAATCACAGATGTAGCACCAGTCGGCCATCAGCGCCGAATCCCCGAGCTCGATGTCGAGATAGCAATTGATGACGTTGTCGCGGCCCAGCACCACCTTGTCGCCGAAGCGCAGCGAGCCCTCGTGCGCGCGGATCGTGTTCTTGTCGCCGATGTGCACCCAGCGACCGATCTCCAGCTGCGCCAGCTCGGGCGTGCAATGGATCTCGACGTCCTTGCCGAGAAACACCATGCCGCGGGTGATGATGTGCGGGTTGGCCAGCTTGAACTTCAGCAGCCGCCAGTAGCGCACCAGGTACCACGGGGTGTAGGCGCGGTTGGCCAGCACCCACTTCAGCGAGGCCAGCGTGAAGAACTTGGCCTGGCGTGGGTCGCGCAACATCGATCCACGCCAACGGCGATGGAGCGGAGCACCCCACATGGTCGTCATGGCCGGAGAGCTTATCCGAGCCGCCACGGGTTACCCTCACCTGTACTCGATCGCTGCTCTGGAAACGAACCAACGGCCGCGGAAGGATTTGGGAAATCGAGGTGCTTGCCCGACAACTCGGTCTTCGGCGTTGGTCATTCGTGGGGGCGGTCGCCGCGCTGATCGTGGGGCTCGGCGGTTGCGCCAACACCGACTCGTGGGTGCAAGCCTCGGCATCGCAAGGCTGGCCCGCGCAATACGCCGACGCGACCAACAGCAGCTACACCCCCACCAGCGGGGCCACCAAACTGTCGCTGCAGTGGACGCGGTCCGTCAAGGGCAGCCTGGCCGCCGGGCCCGCACTGAGCGCACGCGGCTATCTCGCCCTCAACGCGCAGACCCCGGGCGGATGTTCGCTCATGGAGTGGGAGAACGACGACAACGGCCGGCAACGCTGGTGCGTCCGGATGGTCCAGGGTGGCGGCTTCGCCGGTCCGCTGTTCGACGGCTTCGACAATCTCTACGTCGGGCAGCCCGGCGCCTTCCTCTCCTTTCCGGTGACGCAGTGGACTCGGTGGCGCCAGCCGGTGATCGGAATGCCCACCACGCCAAGGTTTTTGGGTGATGGTCAACTGTTGGTCATCACGCATCTGGGTCAGGTCCTGACGTTCGACGCCCACCGCGGCATGGTGGTGGGCAGTGCGCTGGATCTGGTCGACGGCGTCGACCCGACCGATGCGACGCGCGGGCTGGCCGATTGCGCGCCGGCGCGCCAAGGCTGTCCGGTCGCCGCGGCCCCCGCCTTCTCGCAGGCCGGCCAGATGGCGGTGATCGGCGTCTGGCAGCCGGGCGCGGTGGCCGCGGAACTCGTCGGGCTGAAATACCATCCGGGCCAGACGCCGCTGCTCACGCGCGAGTGGAGCAGCGACGCGGTCGGCGCCGGCGTGATCGCCAGCCCGGTGCTTTCCGCCGACGGATCGACCGTCTACGTCAATGGCCGCGACCAACGGCTGTGGGCGCTGCACGCCGCCGATGGGAAGGTGAAATGGTCTGTGCCGCTTGGTTTTCTGGCGCAGACGCCGCCCTCGGTGACCCCGCAGGGTTTGATCGTGGCCGGCGGCGGACCCGACACCCGGCTCGCGGCCTTCAAGGATGCCGGCGATCACGCCGATCAGGCTTGGCGGCGCGACGACGTCGGCCCGCTGTCGTCGTCGAGCCTGGCCGGCGGCGGCGTTGGCTACACGGTCGTCGGCGCCCCGCCCGGCCAGGGCGCGCCCGGCATGTCGCTGCTGGCCTTCGATCCGGGCAACGGCCACACCCTGGGCAGCTATCCGCTGCCCGCGGCCACCGGGTATCCCGTCGGGGTGTCGGTCGGGGTGGATCGCAGGGTGGTGGCGTGCACCAGCGACGGCCAGGTCTACGGATTCGGGCCGGCATGAGCGCCGATCGACGCGGCCGGCCCGCGGACCTCGCCGCGACGCTTGTCCTGCTGATCGTGCATGGGGCGCTGTTCGGGGTGACGATCGTGCTGCTCGGCCTGTTCGTCATGGTTACCGACCCGTGCGGTTCCGTGAAATGCGGCGACCCGGCCTGGATTGACCGCGCCACGACGTTGGGGATCTGGGGCGGCGCCGCGGTCTTGGTCGCCGACTTCGTGGTCGCCGTATACCTCCTGGTGCGCCAGCGGCGGGCGTTCTTCGTCCCGATCATCGGCTGCGTGGCCCAGGTGGCGCTGGGCATCGGTGCCGCGGCCATGGAGTGGCTGGCCGGCCCGGTGCACTGACCAGGCGGCTCTAGACGGCCAGGGGCGGGATCGCGCTGCGCGGCACCTGGGCCTGGGCGGGACCGGCGACCGCCGGCAGCATCTCACCGGGGGCGAAGTAGAAGATCAGCTGGTCGTCGGTGATGGCGAAGTTCTGGTAGTGCGACGGGTCGTGGCCCGTCGAGGGCAGGATGGCGGCACCGAACGCGCTCTGATTCTCCAGGTCGCGCTGCACCAGCGGGAAGATGCTGTCCAGCGGCGTCGTGCCGGGCGCGAACAGGTTGTCGAAGGTGATGGGCTGCTTGGTCGCCAGGTTGTAGTTGAACGCCTTGTACCAACTGGACGGATGCGATCCGCCCAGGTCCTGGAAGAACTTCAGCACCACGCTGCGGGTGCGGGGCGGCTGACCGGAGGTGCGTTGGTCGGCGCTGGTCTCCATTTGGTAGGGCTGGTCGCGCCCGCCGGACGTCTGGGCGACGTTGAGGAAGCCGTCGCGGTTTTGGGCGATGTAGTCGGTCAGCGCCTGTTCGTCGGGGTAGTCGGCGGGAAACGTCATGGTGATGGCGTAGGTGGACCCCGTGGTGTGCACGTGGCACAGCTGGGTGTCGTCGACGGTGCCCCCCATCCCGGCACACGTCGCCGGCGCGGCGGCGGCCGGCCAGCCCAGCAGGGCCACGGCGGCCAGCACGGTGCTCACTATCAGGTAGCGCATTGTTCGAATTCGTCCCTCGCAAAATCACGCAGGCGGGGCGCCTGGAAGATCGATGGCAGCCAGCCTACCTGGGCACTATCGAGAGGCACGGCACACGAAGGCCGTCGCATGACTCGCGGGTCCGGAGCCGACCCGGGTGACGATCACCGACAGGGAACCCCTGCCGCGCAGCCGCAGCCGGCGCCGCAGCCCGTCGGGGTCGACGCGCACGCCCCGGACCAGGATCTCCAGCGCCCCGCAGTCCCGCGCGGACAGCGCCTGCCGGAGCCGACGCTCGTCGAACGCAAGCTGCTCGAGCACCTCGAAGCCGCGGACCGCCGGGGGCAGCTCGGCACCGGACAGGTAGGCGATATCGGGATCGAGTTGCCACAGCCCGTGCCGCGCGCCGTAGTGGCGCACCAGCCCGGCCCGTACGACGGCGCCGTCGGGGTCGACGATCCATCGGCCGGCGGGCCGCGTCGGGCAGTCGGCGGGCTCGGCGTCGGTGATCTGCTCGCCAATATCCAGGACGCTCGCTCGACGACGCACCCCCGGCGCGGTCAGCCCGGCCGACCACAGACACGCTTCCCGAACCGAACCGCCATACGACGTCACCTCGATTTCGGCGTCGAATCCGGCGCGCCGCAGGTACTCGAAATCTATTCCGGGACTGCACTTTACGACGAGATCGCGACCGCGATAGGCGTCGAGCAACTGCGCCAGGCCCGGTTGATAGTCGGCCGGGCGCCAACGGCGCCGCCCGCCCACCCGTCGCGCCGGATCGACGAGCGCGACGGCGTCGCGGGTTACCGGACGCAGCGCGTCGGCGCGGCACAGGGCAGCGCCGGGTCCCAGGTTGTGGCGCGCCATCGCCAGGCGCACGGGGTCGATGTCGCTGCCCACCGCGTCGGTGCCGGACGCGCGCAGCGCGGCCACCTCGGTGCCGATCGAACACGTCGCGTCGTGAACCAGTGCGCTCCCGGCCTTTGCCAGGCGCCCGGCCCGGTGCAGGGCCACCGGCGCCGCGGTCGCCTGCTGCAGGGCCTCGTCGGTGAACAGCCAATCGGACACGTCACCGAGCTGGCCGAGCTTGTCCGCCGCACGGCGGCGCAGCAGTGTCGTCTCGACCAGAACCGGCGCCCGGCCGCCGAAGCGGGCGCGCACGGAGGCGACGTCGGCGATGCGGGTGCGGTCCGTCAGCGGGAGGTCAGCGACGGCGGCGAGCGCCGCGGTGCCCGCTTCCGACCGCAGATATTCGACGTCGTCGGTGCCGAAGCTCAGGCCGCCGACGCTCAGGACGGTTTGACCCCCGTGATCATCACGTTGTAGAACCAGCCCTTCGGCACCACGTGCCGCATCACGTTGGCGTCCACCCAGCTGAGCGTCTTCCAGCTGGTGAACGCGAATTTCGCCCAGCCCCAGCCCAGCCGCCCCGGCGGCACCGCGCACTCGAAGGTCCGCAGGGGCCAGCCCAGCATCGCGGCGGTGAACTCGACGGTCGAGGTCGCGACGTCGACGGCGCCGGCGCTGGTGGCCATCCGCTCCAGGTCCTCCGGCGCGAAGGTGTGCAGGTCGACGAGCGCCTCGAGCGCCGCCGCGCGCGAGGACTCGTCCAGCTCGGCCTGCGGGCGCCGCCAACCGGTCAGTCCCGGCAACTTGGTGGCGTTGGTGACGATCCGCCAGGTCAGCGTCGAGAGCGCGCGCGCATAGACCTCGCCGGCATTGCTCGGTTCCCCGGCGAAGACGAACCGCCCGCCCGGGCGCAGCACCCGGACCACCTCGCGCAGCGACAGCTCGACGTCGGGAATGTGGTGCAGGACGGCGTGCCCGACGACCAGATCGAAGGTGTCGTCGTCGTACGGGATGCCCTCGGCGTCGGCCACCCGGCCGTCGATGTCGAGTCCCAACGATTGGCCGTTGCGGGTGGCGACCTTGACCATGCCGGGCGAGAGATCGGTGACAGAACCGCGGCGGGCAACGCCCGACTGGATCAGGTTCAGCAGGAAAAACCCTGTCCCGCAACCCAATTCGAGGGCCCGATCGTAGGGCAGGTCGCGCAGGACCTCCTCGGGCGCGACGGCGTCGAAACAGTCCCGGGCGTAATCGATGCAGCGCTGGTCATACGAGATCGACCACTTTTCGTCGTACGTCTCGGCTTCCCAGTCGTGATAAAGCACCTGGGCGAGCTTGCTGTCATGGCGGGCGGCTTCGACCTGCTCGGCGGTGGCACGCGGGTTGGGGACGGCGTCAGTCGAACTCCTCGTCATGCAGGGCAGCCTAACCGGCGCCCGGATGCGGGTCGAAGACGGCGTTGATGCCGGCCTTGGCGGCGGCCAGCGCGCGCGACGGCCCGTCGAGGAAGCGGCGCGCCCACGCGGCGGCGGCGTCGTAGACGTCGTCGGGGGCCACCATCTCGTCGATCAGGCCCAGCGCCAGGGCCTCCTCGGCGTCGAAGAAGCGCCCACTGAACACCAGGTCCTTGGCCCGGCTCGCCCCGGCCACGCGGGCCAGGCGAGCCATTGCGCCGCCGCCGGGGACCAGGCCCGCCAGGATCTCCGTCGCACCGAACTTGACGTTGTCGCCGCTGATCCGCCAGTCGGCGGCCAGGGCCAGGGTGAGGCCGGCGCCCAGCGCGTATCCGGTGATCGCGGCGACGGTCGGCTTGGGGATCGCGGCGACGGCGTCGACGGCTGCCCGGCGCACCCGGTCCGCGGTGTCGACCTCGTTCGGGCTCAGCGTCCGCAGCTCGGGCATGTCGTCGCCGGCGGAGAAGATTTCGTGGCCACCGAACAGGATGACGGCGGCGACGTCGTCGCGGCGCCCCAGCTCGTCGGCCGCGGCCACGATCTCGCGGTAGACCTGCCGGGTCATCGCGTTCGTGGGCGGCCGCGACAGCAGCAACATGGCCAGGCCGGCGTCGCGCGAGCCGTCACTGACCACGACGCTGACGAACTCGCTCAATGCCGCCACCCCATTCCCCCGGCCTCGCGCGCCTGGTGGTAGCGGTCGGAGTCGAAGAACTCGAAAATCCAGTTGTCGCCCTGGATTTCGAGATGCGGCTGCACGGGCACGATCTGCCGTTCGACCGCCAACACGTCGGCCACCGTGCGGCCGGCGAGCGAGTCCAGCTGCGTCCACGTGGGCGGCAGCAAGAAGCAACGGCCGGCGGCGAAGTCGTCGATGGCGTCCTGCGGTGTCGTCCAGCCGGCGCGGTCGGATTCGGTGTTCTCACCGTCGGCACGCTGACCCCGCGGCAGCGCCGCCACAAAGAAATAGGTGTCGTATCGCCGCGTCCGTTCGGCTTCCGGGGTGACCCAGTTGGCCCACGGCCGCAGCAGGTCGGCCCGCAGTTCCAAGTTTTCGCGGCGCAGAAAGTCGGCGAAGGACAGCGTGCCGGCGGCCAGCGCGCGGCGGGCGTCGCCGTACACCGAGGCATCGCCGACGATGCTGTCCGGTGCCGAACCGGCCTGCCCCGCCGGCCCGGCGAACAGCACCCCCGATTCCTCGAAGGTCTCACGGGCCGCGGCGCAGACCAGCGCCTCGGCCAGGTCGGGTTCGATGCCGAAGCGCTGCGCCCACCACTGCGGGGGCGGGCCCGCCCACGCGATCTCGGCGTTGCGGTCGCGGTCGTCGACGCCGCCGCCCGGGAACACCATCGTGCCCGCCGCGAATTCCATCCGCGAGTGCCGTCGCATCAGGAACACGCTGAGGCCGGGCCCGTCGTCACGGATCAGCATCACGGTCGCGGCCGGCCGCGGAACCAGTGGGGGCTCGTCGTGCGGTGCGGTCATAGCGGCCTCCGGTGGGCCGCGCGGCTGCGGACGCGCCGCGCGAAATAGCGCCCGTCGACCATCTCGAGGGCGATCGACTGCCCGAACGCCGCCGACAGGTTCTCGGCGGTCAGCACGTCGGACAGCAGGCCCGCCGCGACCACCCGGCCCTCCGACAGCAGCATGCAGTGGCTGAAGCCTGGAGGGACTTCCTCGACGTGGTGGGTGACCAGCACCAGCGCGGGCGCGTCGGGGTCGGCGGCCAGATCCGCCAGCCTGGCCACCAACTCCTCCCGGCCGCCCAGGTCCAGGCCGGCGGCGGGCTCGTCGAGCAGCAGCAGCTCCGGGTCGGTCATGAGGGCACGGGCGATCTGCACCCGTTTGCGTTCGCCTTCCGACAGCGTGCCGTAACTGCGCTCCGCGAGATGCTCGGCGCCCAGGCTCTCCAGCATGTCGATCGCGCGCCGGTAGTCGATGTCTTCGTAGCGCTCCCGCCATCGGCCCAGCACCGCGTAACCGGCCGAGACGACGAGATCGCGCACCACTTCGTCGTCGGGTACCCGCTGCGCCAGCGCCGAGGACGACAGGCCGATGCGGGCGCGCAACTCGGTGACGTCGACGCGGCCCAGCCGCTCGCCGAGCACGTGGGCGACGCCCGAGGACGGGTGCTCGGCGGCCGCCGCGATCCGCAGCAACGACGTCTTGCCGGCGCCGTTGGGGCCGACGATCACCCAGCGTTCGTCGAGTTCGACCGCCCAGTCCACCGGCCCGACCAAGGTGCGCCCGCCGCGGCGTAACGACACAGCCCGCAAGTCGATCAGCAGATCGGGATCGGATGCGGTGTCGCCGGTTTCGGGCACCCGATCATCGTGCCGTACCCCGGCGTCGCCAAAGCCGCCGGGTGCTTGCCCGCGGCGGCCACTAATCCGAGGGGATCTCCACACGTCGCACTCCAAGATCGCCGGCGTCGGCGGCCTCGATCTCGCCGCGGGTCACGCCCAGCAGGAACAGCACGGTGTCCAGATACGGGTGGCTCAACGACGCGTCGGCGACCTCACGCAGCGCCGGCTTGGCGTTGAACGCCACGCCCAGGCCCGCCGCGGCCAGCATGTCGATGTCGTTGGCACCGTCGCCGACCGCGACGGTCTGCGCCATGGGCACCCCGGCCTGCTGCGCGAAGTCGCGAAGCGCCTTGGCTTTTCCGGGCCGGTCGATGATCGGGCCGACGACCCGGCCGGTCAGTGTGCCGTCGACGATCTCGAGCTCGTTGGCGGCGACGAAGTCCAGCATCAGCTCATGTGCCAGCGGTTCGATGATCCGCCGGAATCCCCCGGAGACCACGCCGCAGTGAAAACCCAAGCGCCGCAACGTCCGCAGCGTGGTGCGGGCCCCGGGCATCAGTTCCAGTTGGGCGGCGACCTCGTCGATCACGGTCGCGGGCAGGCCCGCCAGCGTCGCCACCCGCTGCTGCAGCGACTGCGCGAAGTCCAGCTCGCCGCGCATCGCGGCCTCGGTGATCGCGGCGACGGTTCCCTCGGCGCCCGCGCGGGCGGCCAGCATCTCGATGACCTCGCCCTGCACCAGCGTCGAGTCGACGTCGAACACGATGAGCCGTTTGGTGCGCCAGGCCAGGCCGTAGTCCTCGACCGCGATGTCGACGCGCTCCTCGGAGGACACCCGGTTCAGGGCCGTCCGCAGGCGGCCGTCGGCTCCCGGCGGCACCGAGACCCGCAACTCCAGCCCGGTCACCGGATAGTCGGAAATCCCGCGAATCACATCGAAGTTGACGCCCAGCGCCGCGGCCTCGCGGGCCACCGCGCCGAACGCGCCGGCGGTAATCGGCCGGCCCAGTACGAAGATGGTGTGGGTCGACGGTTGCCGGATGATCGGCACGTCGTCGCTGCGCTCGATGCTGACATCGAGCCCGACCCCGTGGATCGCGGTCTCGACGTCGGCGCGCAACGCGGGGCTTTCCGCGACCTCGGCCGAGCAGGACACCAGCACACCGAGCGTCAGCCGCCCCCGGATCACCACCTGTTCGACGTTGAGCAGCTCGACTCCGTGCCGCGACAGCGCGTCGAAGAGGGCCGACGTCACACCCGGATGATCCGCGCCGGTGACGGTGATCAGCACCGACACCCTGTATGGAGTGTTCACCCCTGACTTAGCCTCGCTTAGGGCCTCCGCCGCCCGTCAGCTGCGAACGCTGACGTCGTCGGCTCTGGTGACGTCGCCGCTCGCCGGCCCATGGGCTCGGCCCACGTGCGCCTCGGCGCGCAGCCGCTCGACCATGTGCGGGTAGTGCAACTCGAATGCCGGTCGCTCCGAACGGATTCGGGGCAGCTCCGTGAAGTTGTGCCGCGGCGGCGGGCAACTGGTCGCCCACTCCAGCGAGTTGCCGTAGCCCCACGGGTCGTCGACCGTGACGACCTCGCCGTAGCGCCAGCTCTTGAAGACGTTCCAGACGAACGGGAACATCGACGCGCCCAGGATGAACGCCCCGATCGTCGAGACGATGTTCAGCCCCTGGAAGCCGTCGGTGGGCAGATAGTCCGCGTAGCGGCGCGGCATCCCCTGATCGCCCAGCCAGTGCTGCACCAGGAACGTGGTGTGAAAGCCGATGAACGTCAACCAGAAGTGCAGCTTGCCCAGCCGCTCGTCGAGCAGCCGGCCGGTCATCTTCGGGAACCAGAAGTAGATACCCGCGAAGGTGGAGAACACGATGGTGCCGAACAGCACGTAGTGGAAGTGCGCGACGACGAAATACGTGTCCGTGACGTGGAAGTCCAGCGGCGGGCTGGCCAGCAGGATGCCGGTCAGACCACCCAGCAGGAAGGTCACCAGGAAGCCCACCGAGAACAGCATCGGCGTCTCAAAGGTCAACTGGCCCTTCCACATTGTGAAGGTCCAGTTGAAGAACTTGATCCCGGTCGGCACCGCGATCAGATACGTCATGAACGAAAAGAACGGCAGCAGAACGGCTCCCGTGGCGAACATGTGGTGCGCCCACACCGCCACCGACAGCGCGGCGATCGACAGGGTCGCGTAGACCAGCGTGGTGTAGCCGAAGACCGGCTTGCGGGAGAACACCGGGATCACTTCGGTGATGATCCCGAAGAACGGCAACGCGATGATGTACACCTCGGGATGGCCGAAGAACCAGAACAGGTGCTGCCACAGCAGGACTCCGCCGTTGGCCGCGTCGTAGACGTGGGCGCCCAGGTGGCGGTCGGCGGCCAGGCCGAACAGCGCCGCGGTCAGCAACGGGAACGCGATCAGCACCAGGATGGACGTCACCAGGATGTTCCAGGTGAAGATCGGCATCCGGAACATCGTCATCCCGGGTGCGCGCATGCAGACGACCGTGGTGATCATGTTGACCGCACCCAGGATGGTGCCCAGACCCGCGACGATCAGGCCCATGATCCACAGGTCTCCGCCCGCGCCGGGTGAGTGGATGGCGTCGGACAGCGGGGTGTAGGCCGTCCAGCCGAAGTCCGCGGCCCCGCCCGGAACGACGAAACCGGCCATACCCATGGTGGCGCCGAACAGGAACAGCCAGAACGAGAAGGCGTTGAGCCGCGGGAAGGCGACGTCGGGCGCGCCGATTTGCAGGGGCAGGACCAGGTTGGCGAAACCGAACACGATCGGCGTCGCGTAGAACAGCAGCATGATCGTGCCGTGCATGGTGAACAGCTGGTTGAACTGCTCGTTCGACAGGAACTGCAGACCCGGCGCGGCCAACTCGGTGCGCATCAGCAGCGCCAGCAGCCCGCCGATGAAGAAGAAGATGAAGCAGGCGACGCAGTACATGATGCCGATCAGCTTGTGATCGGTGGTCGTGATCAGTTTGTAGATGAGGTTCCCTTTGGGACCGGTTCTGGCCGGATACGGGCGGACGGCCTCGAGTTCTCCCAAGGGGGGCGCTTCAGCTGTCAACAGCTCCTCCAAACATTCTCGGACCGGGGCCCAGAACCAATGGTTCGAATCTTAGCCCCCGATCAGGTCGGTGGCGGGCCTGGTCCTACAAACTGTCGTAATCCGCTCCGAAGTCGCCGAATGTTAGCGTCGGACGCGTGCTCAGGTGGCAATCGACCGTGGCCGTGGCCGCAACACTGGTCGTGGCATGCGGCGGTTGCGGGTCCGGATCCGGCTCCAAACCGTCGGCCCGATCGCTGGTCACGCCCACCACCCAGATCGCCGGGGCCGGGGTGCTGGGAAACGACCGCCAGCCCGACGAGTCGTGCGCGCGGGACGTGGCCGCGGCCGACCCGGGCCCACCCACGCGGCAGGCCCACAACGCCGCCGGGGTCACCCCCGACGTCGCCACCGTTCCCGCCGAGGCGCAGCGCATCGTGGTCCTCTCCGGTGATCAGCTCGACGCCCTGTGCGCGCTCGGCCTGCAATCCCGTATCGTGGCCGCCGCCCTGCCGGACGGCTCCCCGAGCCAGCCGTCCTACCTGGGCAAGGCGGTCCACGGCCTGCCCGGCGTCGGAACGCGCAGCAACCCCGACCTCAAAGCGATCGCGGCGGCCCACCCGGACCTGATCCTGGGCTCGCAAGGGTTGACCCCGAAGTTGTACCCGCAGCTGGCGGCGATCGCCCCGACGGTATTCACCGCGGCGCCGGGCGCCGCCTGGCAGGACAACCTGCGCGGGGTCGGCGCGGCCACGGCACGTGGCGGCGCGGTGGACGGACTGATCGGCGGCTTCACCCAGCGGGCCACCCAGATCGGCGCCAGCCACGACGCGGCCCACTTCCAGGCGTCGGTCGTGCAACTGACCACCACCACCATCCGGATCTACGGGTCCAACAACTTTCCCGCCAGCGTGCTCACCGCCGTCGGCGTGGACCGGCCGGCCACCCAGCGGTTCACCGACAAGCCCTATATCGAGATCGCCGCCACCGATGCCGACCTCGCGGAGGTGCCGAATCTGTCCGCCGCCGACGCCGACGTGATCTACGTGTCGTGCGCCACCCCCGCCGCCGCGGACCGCGCCGCCGCCGTCCTGGACAGCGACCCGTGGCGCAAGCTGTCCGCCAATCACGACAACCGGGTTTACGTCGTCAACGACGAGATATGGCAGACCGGCGAGGGCGTGCTCGCCGCGCGCGGCATCGTGGACGACCTCCGCATGGTCAACGCCGCGATCAACTAACGAGCCCCGGCCGATTGGCCTAAAAACCTTACCTTAGCTAAGCTTTTCTAAGACGCAACGAAAAAGAGGGATCTGCCATGAGCACTGTTTCTGCGTATGCCGCTACGTCGGCGACCGCACCGCTGACCAAGACCACCATCACCCGCCGCGACCCCGGTCCGCACGACGTAGCGATCGACATCAAGTTCGCCGGGATCTGCCACTCCGACATCCACACCGTCAAAGCCGAATGGGGCCAACCGAATTATCCGGTAGTCCCCGGCCACGAGATCGCCGGCGTGGTGTCCGAGGTCGGTTCGGAGGTCACCAAGTACAAGGTGGGCGACCACGTCGGCGTGGGCTGCATGGTCAACTCGTGCGGCGAGTGCAGTAGCTGCAAGGCCGGGCTCGAGCAGTACTGCAAACCGGGCGCGACATTCACCTACAACTCGATCGACAAAGACGGAACGCCCACGCAGGGCGGCTACAGCCAGGCGATCGTCGTCGATGAGAACTTCGTCGTGCGCATCCCCGACTCGCTGCCGCTGGACAAGGCGGCGCCCCTGCTGTGCGCCGGCATCACGCTGTTCTCGCCGCTGCGGCACTGGAACGCCGGGGCGAACACCCGCCTGGCGATCATCGGCCTGGGCGGCCTGGGGCACATGGGTGTCAAGCTGGGCGCCGCGATGGGCGCCGAGGTGACCGTGCTGTCGCAGTCGCTGAAGAAGATGGAGGACGGGCTGCGCCTGGGCGCGAGCCACTACTACGCGACGGCCGATCCCGACACCTTCAAGAAGCTGCGCAGCAACTTCGACCTGATCCTCAACACGGTGTCGGCGAACCTGAAGCTCAACGACTACCTCGGCCTGCTCGACGTCGACGGGACGCTGGTGGAGCTCGGCATCCCCGAGCATCCGATGGAGGTGGGCGCGTTCCCGCTGGCGCTGGCGCGGCGCAGCCTGTCCGGGTCGAACATCGGCGGGATCGCCGAGACCCAGGAGATGCTGGATTTCTGCGCCGAGCACGACGTGACGCCCGAAATCGAGCTCATCGAGCCGGATTACGTCAACGAAGCCTACGAGCGCGTGCTCGCCAGCGACGTGCGCTACCGCTTCGTCATCGACATCTCACGCCTGTGAGGCACCTTCGGCCACACTGCGCCCGCACGCGATCTCTTCGGCGGCCTCGCCGTCCTCGTCACCGGGGATAACCTCGCTGACGTCGATGCCGGCCAGCGGCCATCCGGCGGCGGCCAGGGTGGCGGCGACGCGGCGGACGTTCTCGGGGCCAGGGTCGCGGTGGGTCAGCTCGGAGATGGTCTCGGCGATCTCGTTGCCGTCGATCACGCCGTCGGTAATCGCGGGTGATCCTTTCGCGGTCAGGTTGCTCACAACCTCCTTGAGCTGATCGGCGGTCAGCGGCGTACTGCGCAGCAGCGCCATCAGCGGCACCCGGTCGGGGCCGGGCACACCATCGGGGTAGCCGACTTGCAGCCAGCGGATTACCGACCGCAGGAAGTGGGGGTGATTGCGCGAAGAACCGGATGTGGTCACCCCATCAGTGTCACGGGTTCGCGGTCACCCGCGCCACCGGGGCATCGTCCCGTCCCGACAATTCATTCCACGTTCACCGCCCGTACCGTCGGGGCGGCGGAATCCTGCTAGCCGCTGGTCAAAACGGTTTTTGCGCTTTCTCGTTCGGCGCGCGGAGTACAGTCGAGCCATGACCCGACCCAGCCCGAAGCTTCCCAAGCCAATCGCCTACGTGCATCTCAACAACCCGGGCGATCTGAAACCGGTCCGGGCCTTGCAGCGCGGTTTGGCGGCGCGCCTACGGGATATGGGCCTGGCCGTGCAAACCGAGAGCCTGCGGGAGATGCGCGTCCAGATGGGCCTGGACATGCAGGTCGTGTACGTCAACGTCCGCATGCCGATCCGCGACGGGATGACACTGCGCCTACCGGTGATGGCGACGATCGCGCCGAGGTTTTACTCCCCCACCCAGGCCCAACACCTCGACGGTGCCGACGGCCACAACTGATCGACGACCGCCGGCGCGGGTTTCAGAAGTCCCAGTCCTCGTCCTCGGTGACGACGGCCTTGCCGATCACGTACGACGAGCCGGAGCCGGAGAAGAAATCGTGGTTCTCGTCGGCGTTGGGTGACAGCGCGGACAGGATGGCCGGGTTCACGTCCGTCTCGTCGCGGGGGAATAGCGCCTCGTAGCCGAGGTTCATCAGCGCCTTGTTGGCGTTGTAGCGCAGGAACTTCTTGACGTCCTCGGTCAGCCCGACCTCGTCGTAGAGGTCCTGGGTGTACTCCACCTCGTTGTCGTACAGCTCGAAGAGCAGTTCGTAGGTGTAGTCCTTGAGCTCGCCGCGCTTGACCTCGTCGACCAGCGCCAGGCCACGCTGGAACTTGTAGCCGATGTAGTAGCCGTGCACTGCCTCGTCGCGGATGATCAGCCGGATCATGTCGGCGGTGTTGGTCAGCTTGGCCCGGCTCGACCAGTACATCGGGAGATAGAACCCGGAGTAGAAGAGGAAGCTCTCCAGCAGCGTGGAGGCCACCTTGCGCTTGAGCGGCTCGTCGCCCTTGTAGTACTGCATGACGATCTCGGCCTTGCGCTGCAGGTTCGGGTTCTCCTCCGACCAGCGGAACGCGTCGTCGATCTCGGCGGTCGAGCACAGCGTCGAGAAGATGTTGCTGTAGCTGCGCGCGTGCACCGACTCCATGAACGCGATGTTGGTGTACACCGCCTCCTCGTGCGGGGTAAGCGCGTCGGGGATCAGGCTGACCGCCCCGACCGTGCCCTGGATGGTGTCCAGCAGCGTCAGGCCGGTGAAAACCCGCATGGTCATCTGCTTTTCGTGAGCCGTCAGCGTGCCCCAGGACGGGATGTCGTTGGACACCGGCACCTTCTCGGGCAGCCAGAAATTGCCGGTCAACCGATCCCAGACCTCGGCGTCTTTTTCGTCCTGCAGCCGGTTCCAGTTGATCGCCGAGACGCGGTCAATCAGCTTCAGTTTTTCGCTCACCAGAACCCCACTTCACCAGACGGTTTGCCTGCGGTACTCAGGCCTCAAACACTACCCCTGGGGTGCGACAACCCGCGGCAACACAAGACGTTGTGCTCGCGTGTCGCGGCCTCCCGGGTCGCCGAGCGTGTAGTCATGGCGACAAACCGGCCGAAATCTCGCGCTGGGTACACGTTCGGCGCTTAGGCAAGCGCTAATCCAGTCCCGCCTTGCGCAACGTGTGGGTGAGGCCATCCTCCAGCGCGCTCAGCGCCATGTCGGTCAGCCGGCCCAGGTCGTCGATGTCGTGCTCGTCTTTGGCCATCCATGCCTCCAGTGCGACGAACACCGCGGTCGCCAGGCTGTGCGCCGCGATGTCGGCGATCATGGCCCCATCGGCCGTCGGTGCCGATCGTTCGTGGATGAAGCGCGCGATCTCGTCGGCGACCTGATCGCGCATCCGTCGAATGTGTGTGGTGATGATGTCCTGATCCAGGTCGCGCGATCGGATGGTGGCAGCCTCGCGGACCATCGCGAAGTCAAAAGGGAAGGCGTCCACTGCTTTTCGCACCGACGCCGTGATGGGCTCGCCGTGCGGGCGCAGCGCCAACGCGCGGGCGAACCATTCGAAGCCGATGTCGTAGTCGGCGAATATCACCGCGTGCTTGGACGGGAAGTGCCGATAGAAGGTTCGCTCGGTCACCCCGACATCGCCGGCGATGTCGGCGACGCTGGTTTGGTGCACGCCGTCGGCGACGAAACGCTTCATCGCCGCGTGCAACAACGCCTGACGCGTGCGCTGCCTACGCGATTCCACGCCTGACAGCATGCCACAAAATGTCACCATTGACGCAAATATGTCATATGCGACATTGTGCGTTCAGATGCGCTCACCACCCCAAGGAGTCACCATGGCGGACTACGACGCGATCGTCATCGGGGCCGGTCACAACGGCCTGGTTGCCGCGAACGTGCTGGCTAAGAGCGGCGCGAAAGTCCTTGTGCTGGAACGGGCGCACTTCCTCGGCGGGATGGCCGCGACGCGCGAACTCTTCGACGGCTACAAGCACAGCGTCGGCGCCTGGGCGGTGTTGATCTGGCGCCAGGAGATGACCGAGCGCCTAGAGCTGACCAAGTGGGGCTTCGAGCTGATGGACCAGTGGACGTCGACGTGCACCTTCGGCGAGCCCGGGGACACCCCGTTCGTGATGTACAACGACCTCGAACGCATGGCCCGCCACCTGCTCGACGATCACGGCGCCGAAACCGCGGCGGCGCTGGGCGGCTTGTTCGCCCACATCGGCCGGTTCGCACCGTATTTCGTCGACTCGGCGTTCGGTCCCCCGCTGGACATCATCGAGGTGATCGCCGCGCAGCCCACGGCCGAGGACCGCCACGACTTCGCCCAGATGTGGTACGGCAGCACCATGGACACGGTCCGCCGGTTCCTCGCGCCCGACCAAGCCCGTTGCATCCAGGGCTCGCTGGCCGCGATGTCCATCGACGCGTTCGACGGCGGCCCCTGGACCCCGGGCTCGAACGCGTCGACGCTGTATCACTACCTGATCGGCGGCGGCAACGTGGAATACATCATGCCCCGCGGCGGCATCGGCTCGCTCAGCACGGCGCTGTGCCGGCGCGCCGAATCGCTGGGCGCCGAGGTGCAGCTCAAACAGCACGTCAAGCATATCCTGGTGACCGATGGGCGCGCCTCCGGGGTCGAATTGCGCGACGGCACAACGATTTCGGCCGACGTCGTGCTATCCTCGCTCGACCCGTACACCACCTTCGTGAATCTCGCTGGCGCGCAACACTTTCCGCCCGACTACATCCGGAAGATCAAGGAAATCAACTTTAATCTCGGATACATCCAGGCGCACCTGACGATCGACCAGGCGCCCCAGTGGATCGAGCGGTTGCAGCCGTTCATGCACGACAACGGACAATGGTGTCCGACCGTCGCGTACGCGCCATCACCGGAATACATCAGCGACGCGTGGGAGCAGTACCGCAAGGGCCAGCTTCCCGACGCCCCGCCCACCTACCTGTACATCCCCAGCATGGTCGACTCGTCGCTGGCGCCCGAAGGCAAGCACAGCGCAACGATTTTCACGCCCTACTTCCCGACCGGGCTCGACGCCGACGAAAACCGAAGCTGGAAAGAGCAATACGCCGACACCTGCGTGCGAATCTTCGACACGTTCGCGCCCGGCTTCGCCGACTCCGTCACCAACCGGGTCGTGTTCTCCAACCGCTACTTCGGCAGCACCTTCAGCGCGCACGCCGGCGACTACTCGCATGGCCTGCTGCAGCCCAACCAGTTGTGGACCGGCCGCGTCGTCGAGGGAGCCGACAAGTTCGCCACGCCGGTCGACGGCCTCTTCTTGTGCGGCCAGTGCACCCACCCAGGCCCGGGTGTGACCGGCATCCCCGGGTGGAACGGCGCGGAAGCGGCCCTCCAGCGCCTCGACGCCCGCATCGGACAGACCTAGGCAAAGCCCGACACCCAGATGTACCATTTGGTACATGTTTAACGAGGACGCCATCGAGATCGACGCGCCGCCGCAGTTGGTATGGGAGGTCTTCAGCGACGTCGAGCACTGGCCCGACTGGACCGCCTCGGTGACGTCGCTGGTCGGGCAGGACGGACCCGCTCTGGCCGTAGGCAGGCGGTTCGCGATCAAGCAGCCCGGCATGCAGAAGCTGGTCTGGCAGGTCACCGAGATCGAACCCGGCACGTCCTGGACGTGGGTGCAGCGCTCCCCCGGCTCACTGGTGACCGCGCGCCACTTCGTGACCGCCCAACCCGGCAGCCGCACCCTGGTGCGCCAGCAGCTCGACCAGCGGGGTCCACTCGGCGCGCTCGTCGGGCGGCTGATGGTCAAGAAGACCAAGCGCTTCCTGCAACTCGAGGCCCAGGGCCTCAAGGCGCGGTCTGAACAGCTCAGCCGCGCCGATGGCCCGCACTCCTGACTCACAGCGGCGCCGGCAGCTGCTCGACGCACTGATCGAGGATTTCGCGGCGAACGGCATCGGCGACCGGTCGCTGCGCGACGTGGCCGCCGCGGTCGGCACCAGTCATCGAATGCTGTTGCACCACTTCGGGTCTCGAGAGGATCTGTTGGTGGCGGTCGTCGAGGAGGTCGAGCGCCGGCAGATGGCTCTCGTCCCCGGGCTGCCGGTGAATCCGGCCGAAGGCTTCGCGGCGATGTGGGCCGACCTCCGCCGCCCCGAATTGCGTCAGCTAGAGCGGCTCTTCTTCGAGTGCTACGCGCGGGCGGCCCAAGGCGAAAAGCCGTTCACGCGCATGATTCCCGGCGCCGTCGACGACTGGCTGCGCGAGGTCGAGGCCTCCGCCGATGTGCCCTACGACGGCGCGATGGCAAGGCTCGGGCTCGCGGTCACTCGTGGCCTGCTGCTGGATCTGGTGGCCACGAACGACGACGCCGCGGTGGATGCGGCTGCGAAAGCCTTCTCAGAGCTACTAGGCCGCGATTAACGAGTGCTTCAGCCGGTGGTGTGGACGATCAGCACGTCGGTCTTGGACCTGCGGGAGACCTCGGATGGGACTGATCCCAGCAGCCGCCCGGCGACGCTGCTGAGCCCGACGTTGCCGACGACCAGCAGGTCGGCATCGACGTCCTCGGCGAGCTGCACCAGCGCGTTGATGGGGGCGCCGACGATCGACTTCTCCTCCACGTTCCGGGCCCCGGCTTGATGCGCGCGCTCCCTGGCGTTCTGCAGGATCGCGTAGTAGGGGGCCTCGCGGACCGTCCGGTAGTCCTGGCCGTGGTCGCTCCCGGGCGGGATGGCGTAGCGGCCCTTTTCTTCCGGGACGGGAAGGTGGGCCGTCGCAACGATCAATTTCGCGCCGTTGTCCGCAGCGATCGCGGCCGCGCGCTCCACCGCTCGCAGCGACGAGTCCGAGCCATCGGTGCCGACCACGACGGTCTGATAGGCGCTCATAAGCCTCCTAGCGTAAAGCGCGGTTCCCCTACTAGGAAGCCTGAACTCGGCTTCTGCCTACCTTGCCCACGCCGAAGAACTGGTATTCCGCCGGTTTGACCGAACGGGTCGCCATCCAGTACTGCCACGTGTAGCCACCCCAGAGCACGGTGTTCTTGCCGTGCTCGTCGAGGTACCAGCTGCTGCACCCGCCGGTGTTCCATACCGAGTCGGCGAGCTTGCTCTGCAGCTCGTCGTTGAAGCGGTCCTGCGCTTCGCGGGTCGGCGCCAGCGCCTGCGCGCCCATCTTGTCGCATTTCGCGATCGCGTCGGCGACGTAGCGGATCTGCGATTCGATCATGAACACCACGGAGTTGTGGCCCAGCCCCGTATTCGGTCCCAGCAGGAAGAACAGGTTGGGCACGTCGGCGACGGTGATGCCGCGATGCGCACCGATGCCCTCGCGGTTCCAGCGATCGACCAAGTCTTCGCCGTGCTGCCCCTTGATCTGGACGTAGGTGTAGGAGTCGGTGACGTGGAAGCCGGTGGCGTACACGATCACGTCGGCCCGGTGTTCGGCGCCGTCCGCGGTGACGATCCCGTCGCGCGTGATGCGGGTGATGCCGTCGGTGATCAGTTTGGTCTTCGGGTCCGCGACGGCGCCATAGTAGGTGGAGGAGTTCAGGATTCGCTTGCAACCGATGCGGTACTTGGGCGTGAGCTTGCGGCGCAGCTCACGGTCTTTCACCGAGCGCCAAATGTTCCACTTGCAATACGCCTCAATGAATTTCAGCGCATTGGGGCGCTTGGTCATGCCGAACGCCAGCGCCTCCTGCCCCCAGTAGATCGCCAGGCGCACCAGCGGACGAAGCCCGGGGACGTTTTCCATCGCCGTGCGCAGCGCCGACGGGATCTCGGGGTTCGAGCGCGGCACCACCCACGGCGGGGTGCGTTGGTAGAGCTGAAGCTCGGCGACCTGCCCGACGATCTCGGGCACGATCTGGATGGCGCTGGCTCCGGTCCCGATGATCGCCACCCGCTTGCCGGTCAGGTCGACGCTGTGATCCCACTCCGCGGAATGGAAAGCGGGACCGGCGAATTCGTCGCGACCCTCGATGTCGGGGAAGGACGGAATGTGCAACGCGCCGGCCCCCGAGACCAGGAATTGGGCGACGTATTCGCGCCCGTCGGCGGTGAACACGTGCCAGCGGTACTCGTCGTCGTCCCAATAGGCGCGATCGACCAGGGAGTTGAATTCGATGAAGCGACGCAGGCCGTACTTCTCGGTGACTCCCTTGAGGTAGTCCCAGATCTCGGGCTGATACGAGAACGGGTTCTTCCAGTCCGGCTTGGGCTCGAAGGAGAACGAGTACAGGTGCGACGGGATGTCACACGCGCAGCCCGGATAGCTGTTGTCACGCCAGGTGCCGCCGACGTCGTCGGCCTTTTCCAGGATGACGAAGTCCACGCTCTGCTGCTGCAGCGCGATGGCCATGCCCAAACCGGAGAACCCGGTCCCGATGATGAGGACACGGGTATGCACGGGCGGCTGGTCGGACTGCGGCCGCAGATCGGCTTCGGTTACGACATCGGTCATGGCGGATCGGGTCTTCCTTTAGCTAACGCAATACCCAGTACCCAGGGTATCGGATAAGGCGAGTGTTATCGACGGCCGTGGCGATGTCAACGTCGCGGCCGCTCAGCTGGCGGCCGGCTTGCTGGGCACGGCGCTGTGAATCGGCTGGTCGGGGTCCATCGTGATGCCCAGCGCCTCGGCGGTGCCGACGATGACCCCCATCATGATGGTGGTCAGGTGGGCCACGAATTGTTCGCGCGGCATGCGTCGCGGGCTGTCGGCATCGGGGCCCAACCACCACTCGGTGGCCGACGCGGCCGATCCGAAGGCCGCGTGTCCGGCCAGTTCGATCGCTGCGTGGTCCAGCTCCATCTCGCGGAGCTCGTTGTCGAACATGTCGGCCATGGCCAGAGTGATCCCGCGGCCCTCATCGAGGATCTTGGGGCTCGCGGCGGAACGGCCCTGGATGAAGACCCGCAGCACGTTCGGGTGTTTGTCGACGAGGTTGACGTACTCCTCGACGCTGCGCTGGATCACTTCGCGCGCCGAATCGGTTTTCAGGTCGATCGACGGGAAGATCGCCGCCCACAGCATGTCGCGCAGGCGCTGCCCGATCGCCTCGAACAGGTCGGACTTGTCGTGGAAGTGCCGGTAGATCTTCGGCTTGGCGGTGCCGGCCTCCTCGGCGATTTCCCGCACGCTGAGCTCGGGCCCGAGGCGGTCGATGGCGCGGAAGGCGGCGTCGACGATCTCGCCGCGCACCTTCTTGCGGTGCTCGCGCCAGCGTTCGCTGCGCGCGTCGACCTTGCGCCCGGGCTTCACGCTCGGGTGCGGCGGTCGGGGAATTCTCACCACGTCATGCACCATACCGCGTGGGAGCCGCTGACCTGGGCAGACCGGGCTACAGCATGCAGGACACGCAGCCCTCGACCTCGGTGCCTTCCAGCGCCAGCTGACGCAGCCGGATGTAGTACAGCGTCTTGATTCCCTTGCGCCAGGCGTAGATCTGCGCCTTGTTCACGTCGCGGGTGGTGGCGGTGTCCTTGAAGAACAGCGTCAGCGAAAGCCCCTGGTCCACGTGCTGGGTGGCCGCGGCGTAGGTGTCGATGATCTTCTCGTAGCCGATCTCGTAGGCGTCCTGGTAGTACTCCAGGTTGTCGTTGGTCATGTAGGGCGCCGGGTAGTAGACCCGCCCGATCTTGCCCTCCTTGCGGATTTCGACCTTCGACACGATGGGGTGGATCGACGACGTCGAGTGGTTGATGTAGGAGATCGACCCGGTCGGCGGCACCGCCTGCAGATTCTGGTTGTAGATGCCGTGCGCCTGGACCGATTCCTTGAGTCGCTTCCAATCGTCCTGCGTGGGAATGCGGATCTCGGCGTCGGCGAACAGCTGACGCACTTTGTCGGTCGCCGGCTCCCACACCTGCTCGGTGTACTTGTCGAAGAACTCGCCCGACGCGTACTTGGACCGCTCGAAACCCTTGAAGTGCGTGCCGCGTTCGATCGCGATCCGGTTGGAGGCCCGCAGCGCGTGATACAGCACCGTGTAGAAGTAGATGTTGGTGAAGTCGACACCTTCCTCGGAACCGTAGAAGATGCCCTCGCGGGCCAGGTAGCCGTGCAGGTTCATCTGCCCGAGCCCGATCGCGTGAGAATCGTTGTTGCCCTGCTCGATTGAGGGCACCGAGGTGATGTGCGTCTGGTCACTGACCGCGGTTAGCGCGCGGATCGCGACCTCGATCGACTGGGCGAAGTCCGGCGAGTCCATCGTCTTCGCGATGTTCAGCGATCCCAGGTTGCACGAAATGTCTTTGCCCACTTTGGCATACGACAAGTCGTCGTTGAACACCGACGGAGTCGACACCTGCAGGATCTCCGAGCACAGGTTGGAGTGGGTGATCTTGCCCTCGATGGGATTGGCCCGGTTCACCGTGTCCTCGTACATGATGTACGGGTAGCCGGACTCGAACTGCAGCTCGGCCAGCGTCTGGAAGAACTCCCGTGCCTTGATCTTGGTCTTGCGGATGCGCGCGTCGTCGACCATCTCGTAGTACTTCTCGGTCACCGAGATGTCGGCGAACGGCAGGCCGTAGACCCGCTCGACGTCGTACGGCGAGAACAGGTACATGTCCTCGTTCTTCTTGGCCAGCTCGAAGGTGATGTCGGGGATCACCACCCCCAGGCTGAGCGTCTTGATGCGGATCTTCTCATCGGCGTTCTCCCGCTTGGTGTCCAGGAAGCGGTAGATGTCGGGGTGGTGCGCATGCAGGTACACCGCGCCGGCGCCCTGGCGCGCTCCCAGCTGATTGGCGTAGGAGAAGGAATCCTCGAGCAGCTTCATGATGGGAATGACGCCCGAGGACTGGTTCTCGATGTTCTTGATCGGCGCGCCGTGCTCGCGAATGTTGGAGAGCAGCAAGGCAACTCCCCCGCCGCGCTTGGACAGCTGCAGGGCGGAGTTGATCGATCGCCCGATCGACTCCATGTTGTCCTCGATGCGCAAAAGGAAGCACGAAACCGGTTCACCGCGCTGCTTCTTGCCCGAGTTCAAGAACGTCGGGGTGGCCGGCTGGAACCGGCCGTCGATGATCTCGTCGACCAGCTTCTCGGCCAGCCCGGTGTCGCCGGCCGCCAGCGTCAGCGCGACCATGACCACGCGGTCCTCGAAGCGCTCCAGGTAGCGCTTGCCGTCGAATGTCTTCAGCGTGTAGGAGGTGTAGTACTTGAACGCGCCGAGGAACGTCGGGAAGCGGAACTTCTTGGCGTAGGCGCGGTCCAGCAGCTCCTTGACGAAGTTGCGCGAGTACTGGTCGAGAACCTCACGCTCGTAATAGTTTTCGCGAATCAGGTAGTCGAGCTTCTCGTCCTGATTGTGGAAGAAGACCGTGTTCTGGTTGACGTGCTCCAGGAAGTACTGGCGCGCCGCCAGCACGTCCTTGTCGAACTGAATCCTGCCGTCCTTGTCGTACAGGTTCAGCATCGCGTTCAGAGCGTGGTAGTCCGTCTCTTCGGGCACCACGTGCGTGCCGGCGGCTACAGGCTCTGCAGTGACGGTTGGTGGCACGTCTGTTCCTTCCAAAAGTCAGCTAGACCGGCCCGGACGGCATCCACGTCGTCCGGGGTTCCCATCAGTTCGAAGCGGTAGAGGTACGGAACGCCGCACTTGCGGGAGACCACTTCACCCGCGTAGGCGAATTCCGCACCGAAGTTGTTGTTGCCCGCCGCGATGACGCCGCGGATCAACGATCGGTTGCGCTCGTTGTTCAAAAAGGCGATGACCTGTTTGGGGACGTAGCCACCGTCGTTGATGTCCGGGGTGGCCCGGCCGCCGCCGTACGTCGGCAGAATCAGCACGTACGGCTGATCGACCTCGATCCGGCCATGCAGCGGGATTCGGGTGGCGGGAACACCCAGCTTCTGCACGAAGCGATGGGTGTTCTCCGACACCGACGAAAAATAGACCAGGTTGCGCTGCGTGGTGTCCATGGCACCGCAACCTCCTTACTTACTCATCTACAGCACTAGGCGCTCAGCGCGGCTCCAGCAAGCGCCTTGATGCGATCGGGCCGGAAGCCGGACCAGTGGTCGTTGCCGGCCACCACCACGGGGGCCTGCAGGTAGCCCAGCGCCATCACGTAGTCGCGGGACTCGGAGTCCAGGGTGATGTCGACCTTGTCGTAGGCGATGCCCTGTTTGTCCAGAGCCTTGAAGGTGGCGCTGCACTGCACGCACGCCGGCTTGGTGTACACGGTAACGCTCATGGATGCCGCTCCTTTGCGGAAGGGAACTTATTACGGACTGGCAACTGCTGGGGGTACTACGTCTGCGCTATGTTCAGCGGCCCGTCAAGGCCCCAGATTCCCGTTTTGCGGAGGTCAGGCCGAACGGCCTGGCGGTACCGATTCCGGGAGGTGCCCCACGCCCGGCCAGCTTGGGGATTCTGGGATCTGCCGGTGCTCGAAACACTACACCTAGTGGCCGACAAGTTGTCGAGATACAAGATGTTCGGAATAACAATTTTGAAATTCCCTGGTCGTAAGGCTTGCGACGGCCGCGCGCCCGGCGTGTCGCAGGTCACATATCGCGCCGCGGATGCCCATACGGATCGGTATATCACCGGCCACCGACAGTGCTCGTTTGGAGCCGCTTCCGCCGGCGCGTGCGCCCCGTGCTAGCAAAGCCGCCAGCGGCAACTGGCGGCTTTGGCTATGCGGTTGTCGAAACGGCGCTGGTCGCCGTCCGGCGGCTTGTCGGCTTTCCCCAAATTCAGGCCAAATCAGCCGACTTCGGCGGCGAGCTTGCCGACGACGTCGCGCACATTCGCCGACAATTCGGCGTGATCCGCGGGAGCCCTGCCTTCCAACGTTTTGAACGGCACCGACAGCTTGATCGACTCGACCACCGACGCGCCGGCGATCCCGAACGACTTACGGGTCTCGTCGTGTGCCCATACCCCGCCGTACTGGCCGAACGACCCCCCGATCACCGCAAGGGGCTTGCCCTTCAGCGCGCCGTTGCCGAACGGTCGCGAGAGCCAGTCGATCGCGTTCTTGACGACCGCCGGGATGCTGCCGTTGTACTCGGGGGTGACCACAAGCGCGGCGTCCGCGTCGGCGGCCGCGGCGCGCAGCGCGTCCACCGCAGCCAGCGCCGGGGCGTCGGGCGTCATCGCGTCGTCGATCTCCTCGTTGTAGAACGGCAGCTGCGCCAGCCCTTCGAACAGCGTGACGCTGACGCCGTCGGGAGCGACCGCCGCCGCCAGCTCGGCGATCTGACGGTTGATCGACGCCGAACGCAGGCTCCCCACCAACGCCAAGACTTTGATCTCGGATTTGTTCTCTGGCACTGTTCGGTTCCCTTCGGTTCTTGGTCTACATCTTTGCACGACCAAACCGGACCCTGGTCCGTTTTATTCCGAACGCGTTAAAGTGCAGGTATGAGCGATCGGTTGCGCGAGTTGCCGGTGTCCGCTCCCCAACAGCTCCCCCACGAGCGAGGTGACGCGGCGCGCAATCGCGCGCTCCTGCTGGAGGCCGCGCGCAATCTGGTAGCCCAGCGCGGCGCCGACGCCGTCACCATGGACGACGTCGCGGCGGCCGCCGGGGTCGGCAAGGGCACCGTCTTTCGCCGATTCGGCAACCGGGCCGGCCTGATGATGGTGCTGCTCGACGAAGACGAGCGCGCCAGTCAGCAGGCATTCCTGTTCGGCCCGCCGCCGCTGGGACCCGATGCACCGCCGATGGACCGGCTGGTGGCCTTCGGCCGGGAGCGGATGCGCTTCGTCCACGCCCACCACGAGCTGCTTTCGGAAGCCCACCGGGATCCGCAGACCCGCAACAGCGCGCCCGTCTTGGTACACCGCACCCACGTCCGGGTGCTGCTCCAGGCGGCGCACACCACCGGCGACCTCGACGCTCAGGCCGACGCCCTGCTCGCACTGCTCAATGTGAACTACGTCGAGCACCAACTCAAGGACGGTGGCCACACCCTGGAGACGTTGGGCGACGCGTGGGAAAGCCTGGCGCGCAAGCTGTGCGGGCGGTGACGAACTGGGTCCTGCACGTGGACCTGGACCAGTTTCTGGCGTCGGTGGAACTACGGCGCCACCCCGACCTGGCGGGGCTGCCGGTGATCGTCGGCGGCAGCGGCGATCCGACCGAACCGCGCAAGGTCGTCACCTGCGCCTCGTACGAGGCCCGCGAGTTCGGTGTGCACGCGGGCATGCCATTACGCACCGCCGCTCGCCGCTGCCCCGACGCCACGTTCCTCCCGTCGGATCCCGCGGCGTACGACGCGGCCTCCGACGAGGTGATGGGACTACTGCGCGACCTGGGGCACCCCGTCGAGGTGTGGGGCTGGGACGAGGCCTACGTCGGTTTCGCCGGCGAGGACCCCGTCGAAATCGCCGAAAAGATCCAGACGGTCATTTCCTCCGAGACGGGCTTGTCCTGCTCGGTGGGCATCAGCGACAACAAGCAGCGGGCCAAGGTCGCCACCGGGTTCGCGAAACCGGCCGGCGTCTTCGTCCTCACGGACGCGAACTGGATGAACGTGATGGCGGACCGGCCCGTCGACGCCTTGTGGGGCGTGGGACCCAAGACCGCGAAAAAGCTTGCGGCCCTGGGGATAACGACGGTACGCGAGCTCGCCCACGCCGACGCCGAGCTGCTGACGTCCACCTTTGGTCCGCGCACCGGCCTCTGGCTGCTGCTGCTCGCCAAGGGTGGCGGCGACACGGACGTCAGCGCGGAGCCGTGGGTTCCGCGCTCACGCAGCCATGTCGTGACGTTTCCGCGCGATCTCACCGATCGCGCCGAGATGGATTCGGCGGTAACGGCATTGGCCCGCCAAGCGCTCGACGATGTCGTGGCGGGCGGGCGGATCGTCAGCCGGGTGGCGGTCACCGTGCGCACCGCGACGTTCTACACCCGCACCAAGATCCGCAAGCTGGCGACGCCCACCACCGACGCCGACGTCATCGTCGCGGCCGCCCTGCGCGTCCTGGACCTCTTCGAACTCGATCGGCCGGTCCGGTTACTCGGGGTCCGACTCGAGTTGGTCATGCCGGCGTGACGGCACCGGAGCGGGTCGTAGTGCGCGCGTGAAGATGACGTTGACTTGGCGCATCGCCACGCTGTAGGGCCACCACGCAAGCCGTTTGAACGCGTACAGCGCCCGGATGTCCTGCGAGGTGTAGATGAGGTATCTGTTCTTTGCGACCCCGGCCAAGATCTTGTCGGCCGCCCTCTCCGGCGACACGGCGTGACCACTGAAGCGGTCTATCCACTTGCTGACGTTGGGGTCCTCGCGATCGACCCCGGCGATCTCGACGGTGTTGACCAACGGGGTATTCACCGCGCCGGGTACGACGAGCGACACCCCGATGCGGTACCGGGCCAGGTCGAAGCGCAGCACCTCGGAAACACCACGCAGTCCGAACTTGCTGGCGCTGTAGGCGGCGTGCCAGGGCAGCGCGACCAGCCCGGCCGCCGACGACACGTTGACCAGGTGCCCACCGCGCCCGGCGGCCACCATTGGTGGGACGAACGTCTCGATGACGTGGATCGGACCCATCAGGTTGATTGCGACCATCTTGCTCCACTGCTCGTGGGTCAGCCGGTCGACGGTTCCCCAGGCCGACACCCCGGCGATGTTCATCACCACGTCCATGCTGGGTTGCTTGGCATGAATGTCGGCGGCGAACGCCGCAACATCCTGATAGTCGGCGATGTCCAGGACCCGATACTCCGGCACGCTCGCGCCCGCCGCGCGGGCGTCGGCCGCCGTCAGTTCCAGGCCTTCGGGGTTGCGGTCGGTCAGATAGAGTTCGGCTCCCTGCGCGGCCAGCCGTAACGCGGTGGCGCGGCCGATGCCGCTCGCCGCACCGGTGACCAGACACCGCTTCCCCGCGAAATACGCCTTCTGTGCCATGGCCGTGACGATACCGCCGGTAACGCCTTAGCTCTGACCGCCGCCCCACAGCGAATTCAGCCACAACTGCTCGAGCACCCGCACGCCGCGCTCCACGTCACGGTCGGCCCCGAGGAAGGTCACGTCGCCGGACAGCATCATCGCTGTCGTCGCTCCCAGCATGCGGACCAGAGCCGGTACATCGTCACTGATCGGATGCGCTGTGCCGGCGGCGATTTCGTCATCGACAATGCTGACAATCTGGTCGATCACGATGTCGATCTGGCCGTCCAGGATCTCCCGGATCTTCGCGTCGGTGTTCCGCGCGTCGTTGCACGCGGTCATGATCGGGTCGTTGTGGGCGAACACCGTGGCGGCACTGCCGACCATCCGCCGCGCAAACGCCGCCGGCGTCTCGCCGGGCGCGCGCGGCGCGAAGTACTGCGTGAGCTCCTCGAGTTCGTGCGTTGCCTCGCCCAGGATCACGGCAAGCACGTCGTACTTGGAGTCGAAATAGAAGTAGAAGCCCGACCGTGCGATGCGGGCCCGCTCGCTGATGGTGCTAACGGACAGGTCCGCGAACGAACCCTCTTGCAGCAGCTCCCGCACAGCGCTGACGATCGCCTCCCGCTGAAGATCGCCGCGGCTACGCCGGGCGGTGGGCGTCGGGTCGGCTGCCATGGTCTGACCTTGTCATCCCGTTCAGAAAAGACCAAAACTTGACAGGCGTCAAGTTCGGACTTCAGGATGGGCTGAAGTGCTAGCGCGCACGTGTCCCGGGATCGCAAAGGAGCGTCCATGGCCGCCACCATCAGCACCCCGCACTACCTGCTCGACCAGGCGCGGCGCCGATTTACCCCGTCGATCAACAACTTTCCCGGCATGGGACTGGTCGAACGAAGGCTGCTGAACACTCAATTCCCGGAGCACAAACTCGCCGATCCGCCGCCCGGCAGCGGGCTCAAGCCGGTCCTGGGTGACGCGGGACTGCCGGTCATCGGGCACATCATCGAGATGCTGCGCGGCGGGCCGGACTATCTGATGTTCCTCTACCAGACCAAGGGGCCGGTCGTGTTCGGGGATTCGCCCGTGCTGCCGGGGGTCGCGGCGCTGGGCCCGGACGCCGCGCAGGTCATCTACTCCAACCGCAACAAGGACTACTCGCAGCAGGGTTGGGTCCCGGTGATCGGGCCGTTCTTCCACCGTGGGCTGATGCTGCTCGACTTCGACGAGCACATGTTCCACCGCCGGATCATGCAGGAGGCGTTCGTCCGCTCCCGGCTGGTCAGCTACGTCGAGCAGATGGACAAGGTCGTGTCGCAGGTGGTCGCCGACGACTGGGTGATCGACGACGCGCGCTTCCTGCTGTACCCGGCGATGAAGGAGTTGACGCTCGACATCGCGTCGATGGTGTTCATGGGTCATGAGCCCGGCACCGACCACGAGCTGGTCACCAAGGTGAACAAGGCGTTCACCGTCACCACCCGCGCGGGCAACGCGATCATCCGCACCAGCGTGCCGCCGTTCACCTGGTGGCGCGGCCTCAAGGCGCGCGAATTGCTGGAGAACTACTTCCGCGAGCGGGTCAAGGAACAACGCGGAAAGAACGGCACGGACCTGCTGTCGGTGTTATGCGAAACCGAGGACGAGGACGGCAACAAGTTCTCCGACGAGGACATCGTCAATCACATGATCTTCTTGATGATGGCCGCCCACGACACGTCGACGTCGACCGCGACGACGATGGTTTACCACCTCGCCGCCAATCCGGAATGGCAGCAGCGCTGCCGCGACGAATCCGACCGCCTCGGCGACGGCCCGCTCGACATCGAGTCGCTGGAGAAGCTGGAGTCACTCGACCTGGTGATGGATGAGTCGATTCGGATCGTGACCCCGGTTCAGTGGGCAATGCGGCAGACGGTGCGCGACACGGACCTGCTCGGCTACTACATTCCCAAGGGCACCAACGTCATTGCGTATCCCGGGATGAATCATCGCCTGCCGGAACTCTGGACGGATCCGTTGAAGTTCGACCCGGAGCGGTTCTGCGAGCCGCGCAGCGAGCACAAGCGACACCGCTATGCGTTCACGCCATTCGGCGGCGGTGCGCACAAGTGCATCGGGATGACCTTCGGGCGGCTGGAGGTCAAGACGATCCTGCACCGGCTGCTGCGCCGGTACCGACTGGAACTGCCCCGGCCCGGCTACCAGCCGAGCTGGGACTACGGCGGCATGCCGATTCCGAAGGACGGCATGCCGATCGTGCTGCGCCCGATCTGACCGGTCGGCCTAGACGGCTGTGAGCAGCCGGTTGGCGCAGGCGATGACCGCGCGCAGCGCCGACTGCGTCGGATCCTCCGACCAACCCATCGCCCACTCGGAGCGAATCCCGTTGCTGCCGCAGATGAAGGTGGCGGTGAATTCGCCCGACCGCAGCTGATGGAAGCTCAGCGTCTCGACGGTGATCCCGCGCTCGTGCAGCATCTCGGTGAGCGCGGCGATGGGCCCGCTGGCGGATGCGGTGGAGGCGCTGATGCGGTCGCCGACGGCGATCATCGCCCGAAAGTTGCGGGCTTGTGGACCCAGCCGTGCGGCGGGCCGCTCGATATCCGTGCACTCCCAATGCCCGAGTCGCAGCGGGCCGGCCGTCGGGCTGTAGGTCGCGACGAAGTTCTCCCACGTCATCGCCTCGGCCCGCTCCCGCAAACCGCGCGGCAACGTGGGAAGAGGCTTCGAAACTGGCTTCGAAAGGGGCATGGTGTCGGGCTTCTCTGATCAGCAGGAGCGACCGACGGCGTAGCTTCCGACCCACAGCGGGGGGTCGGTCTGGATCAGACCCCGCTGCGGGTGCTGGCTACTACGGCACGCTCGAGAAGACGCACGAGCGCCGAGGCTAGCCGCCACGGCCGGGCAACGCAACTGCCTTTACGGCGGTTTGAGTACGAACGCCCGCAGCGAAACGAAATGCCAAGTCGCCCAATGCTAAACAGGTACCGTCGCCCCAACCAGCGCGACGACCGGCTCTTCGGCGTGCTTTTCGCCCGAAAAACTTACTTGTGCGTCAAAAAAGGCATAGCATCTGCTTGGTGGTTCTAGGCGCGATCGTGGTCACCTACAGGCACGTGAAAGGCAAGCCAATGAATGCGAAGCGCAAAAAGGTTCTGAAAGCCGTGGCACTGGGCGCGGGACTTGTCGGGCTATTGCTGCTACCGACGGGATGTTTGATGACGTCGTCGCCGGTCGAGATTCCCGCGGGATCTCTGGGAGCGCCGGTTACGGTCGTCGCGCCGCCGCCGACGGTCGAGTAAAAGTTTCACAGGGCGCCCACGCGGACACGTCGTCCCGCGGCCGTGGGACTGTAGGTCGCGACGAAGTTTTCCCACGTCATGGCCTCGGCTCCCGCAGACCGCGCGGCGACGTGGGGCGTGGCTTCGAAAGGGGCATGGTGTCGGGCTTTTCGGCCGGCAGAACGACGACGGTTACCGCAGTTTGAGTACGAACGCCCCCACCGAGACTGCCGCCAGCACAACCGAAAACGCCACATTGAGACGCGTCGGCAGGGCGGTGCTCGCGGCGTCCGCGCGCAGCAACTCCAGACCGAGCCGGCCAGTCCCGTACGCCGCGGCCGAACCCAGAAACAACAATCCGGGACGTGCGGACGGCTCGTACAACCACACTCCCACACCCAAAATCATTGCCGACCAACCCGCTTCGAAGAGCTGCGTCGGGTACCGGCGCTTCCATTCGCCGCGGTCGTCGGGCAGCCATAACCCGAAGGGCCCCTGCGTTTCTCGTCCAGAGCAGCAGCCGTTGATCAGGCAGCCGATGCGCGTCACGACCATCCCGACGAGCATGATGATGCCCACGCCGTCCCAGGCTCGCCAGAACTCCAGCCCCATGAGGTGCAGCATCGGCCACGAGACCGCGAAGCTGAGCACCAAGCCGCCGTAGAGCGCGGCGCCGGCGTCCTGCACGCGCACGGCACCGTCGGCAAGCGATTTCGGGTGGCCAATGAAGTACCAGATGCGCGCGCCGATCAGGGCGAACACCAGCAGGATTAGCGCGGCCGGCGCAAAACGCGAGTAACCGAGTCCGGTTAAGCAGCCCCCCAACAGCACGCCGAGCGCAAATCCGAAGTACAGCAGTCCGGCGAAGGTCGGAATGCCAAGTCGCCCAATGTGAAACAGGTACCGCCGCCCCAACCAACGCGACGACAGGGTCTTCGGCGTGCTTTTCACCCGAAGTATCTTACGTGTGTCAAATAAAGGGCATAGCATCTGCTTGGTGGCGTCAGGCGCAAACGTGGCCACGCACCGGCACGGGAAAGGCAAGCCGATGAATGCGAAGAGCAAAAGAACTCTGAAATCCGCCGCCCTGGCCGGGGGCCTGGTCGCGGTGCTGCTCCCGACGGGATGCGCGTCGGAGTCGCAGCCGGCACCGATACCTGCCCAGCCGGCCCCGGGCGCGCCTACCTCGGTCGTCGCTCCAGCCACCGTCGACTAGGCGTTTCGCCGGCACCCACGAGGGCGCGTCACCCGGCGCCCGGTTGGCTCGCGGGCTCGTTGAGCTGAGCGAACATCGCCCTCCAGGCGGGTCGCCTGCTTCTATCCAACCGGCCGCGGCGAGGGATCAAGCCGCAGATAGGCCTGAATCGTCGTGCCCGCCGGCGTGCAATGGGTGCGCACCAAATCCGATATGGCGTTCACCAGAAATAGTCCCCGGCTGGCGGGGCCGCTGGGGCCCGGGTTCAGCCGTCCGACCAACGGGTCGTCGAGGCGTCCGCTGTCACGCGCCTCGCAGACCAAGTGATCGTCGTCTCGCCAGAACGCCAGCCGGCACGCGCCGTCGGTGTACATCAAGCTGTTGCTGGCCAGCTCGGTGGCGATCAACTGCAAGTCCTCGATGCCGTCTTGGGATAGTCCGACCCAGTCGGCGTAGTTGACGGCGAAAGCCCGCGCCAGGCGCAGATCCGCGGACTTGCGAACCATGTACGTGACGGCCCCGGGGTTGTTCGGCAGGGGTTCGTTGCAGCGCGCCATCACCGCGTCCGGCGCGTATTCGGCGCTGGGATGCAGCGAACCGCTACTCCAGAGCATCGGGTGGGTGGCACGGACGTCCGCCAGCACGTCGTCATCCAGACGGCTCGCATCGTAGAGGCACAACCCCGTCACCGCGTGACCGTCAAATGCCTCGTTCACCAGCGCCTCACGCTCGACGCAGGCCCAGAGCTCGTCGTCGGTACGGCCCGGCCAGAAGACTTCGCTGACGATGCGTACCCGCCGGTCGGGGTGTTCCTCAACGAAGGAACCCTCCATGGCCATGAAGCGATTCGGATTGCGGGCGACCTCGGTGGTATCGGCCATCCGCAGCCCGTCCGGCGTCCCGCACGCGCCGGATAGCTCGTCGTGTACGAGCGCCATCATGTCGCCGGGCACGGCGACGAGCACCGGCTCGTCCATCGCCAGCCCGTCGATGACGAAGCCCGCCACGAAATCCAGGTACTCCCGCTGAGAGTGATAGAGGAGCGCGGAGTGAACGAAGCCCTGATGTTCCCTTTCCGTGCCCAAGCTCACTTTTTCGGCGCTCCCGCTTTCCATCACAATGCCAACCCCCTGCTGGACCGGCCCGCCCTGCCTACGCGTTACCTACCCCCATACCCCCTGCGGGCCTTGGCTACGCAGGTAATCGGTCACAAACCGGGATCGCCCCAAATGCGGCTCGATCACAGCCACCAGGAGGCCGCGGCGTCCAGATGACGACGGATGCGGTAACGCGCCAGGCTGTCATCCCCGGCGGCCATCGCCTCGAGAATGCGCCGGTGCGCGTGTTCGACGGCGACGACGTCGGCGGCGGTCGGCAGCGCCCCGCCGGTGCTGAACCCGTGCCGGCGGAACAACTCGACGATGATCCTGAGGAACAGATCCAGCAACGCGTTGCCGGCCAGCCGCGCCAGTCCGACGTGGAACCGGAATTCTTCGACCGTGGCCTTGCGCACTTCGTCATCGGTTTGGGGGTTCTCGCCGAACGCGGGCCCATGCGTATCGAGGAAGGCGGCCACGTCGGGTTCGCTGCGCCGCTTGACGACTTTGGCGACGTTGTCGATCTCGATCGCGTCCCGGACGCAGCGTAAGTCTTCGCGGCTCGGCTTGCGGTACTGCAGATACAGCGCGATGGTGTCGATGCTGGCTTGCGCCTTTGGTTGGGTGACGACGAGCCCGCCCCCGGGTCCGCGCCGCATCCGCGCCACCGAGTGATATTCGAGCAGCCGCACCGCTTCACGCAGCACGGCGCGGCTGATCCGGTAGCGCGCGAGCAGCTCCGTCTCGGTCCCGAAGACCGACCCGACCCGCCAGCCTGCGGCCGCGATGTCGTCGCCGATGTTGGCCGCCAGTACCTCGGCCAGCTTGGCCCGTGGCGCCTCGGGGTTGAGCCGCCGCTGGCGTGCCCTGCTTCGGCGCCCGTCGCCATGCTGCTGCAGCCAGGCGGTGACCACTTCCACGTGGCGCTCGGACAGCGTCTTGGCTCGCGCAGAATCACCGGCGGTGACGGCGGCGACGATTTCGGAATGGTCGTTGTGCATGTAGTCGATCGCCTCGATGGCCTCGCTTGCCGACTCGGTTCGCGACTGCAGCGCGTATCGCTTGGTGAGCCGCATCAAGACGTCGATAAACAATTGCAGGACGGGGTTTTTGGATCGCTCGGCCAGTGCGATGTGGAATTCGTCTCGCGGCACAGGCAGACCCGGCCTCCAGCGCTCCTCCGCGCGCAGCACCGCTCGTAGCCGATCGATGCCGCCTTCGTCGATCCGCTCGGCGGCAAGAGAGGCCGCCAGCGGTTCGAGGACCAGGCGCGCGTTGAGCAGGTCGGCCGGCGTCGTGCCCAGGTACTCGAGATAGATGACGATGGCGCGGGTCGCCGGGCCGGCGTCCGGTTCGCAGATGAGCAGTCCGCCATTGGGTCCGCGGCGCATCCGGGCGACCTGATGATGCTCCACCAGTCGAACGGCTTCCCGCAGCACGGACCGGCTCACGCAAAAGCGTTGCTGCAGAGCGTGTTCGGAACCCAGCGACTCGCCGACGGGCCAGCCGCGACGAACGATGTCCGCCTCGATCTCGCGGGCGATCGTCGAAGCAAGTTTGTTCGCTGGGCTGGCCTGCGGGGCGGTACTCATCGTTTCAACAGGTGAGCAACATGCATCCCGCCACGGGACCACCGCCCACGGAAACCACGCCGACCTCCGGGCGTCGCGACACCTGCCGCTCCCCCGCTTCGCCGCGCAACTGCAGGCAACCTTCGTGCAACGCCCAATACCCGTGCATGCGCCCGGCCGAGAGTTGGCCGCCATAGGTGTTCAGCGGCAGCACGCCGTCGCGGGCGATCCGGGCACCGCCCTCGACGAACGGGCCGGCCTCGCCGTCACCGCATACGCCCAGCGCTTCCAACCAGGCGAGGGCGAGAAAGGTGAAGCCGTCGTACAACTCGGCGACTTCGAGGTCCGCGGGCTTCAATTCGGTGCGCGACCACATCTGCGTCGTAGCATCCGACATCGCCATCTTGGGGTAGTCGTCACGGTGGAACCAACCACCGGCGCCGTCGGACCCGCCGATCGCTTCCACCCGCACCGCGCGGTGTGGGCAATCGCGGGCGTAGTCCGCGTGCGAGACCACCACGGCGATCGATCCGTCGATGGGCACATCGCAGTCCAGCAGGCCGAACGGTGTCGACACGGGCCGCGCGGCCAGGTAGTCGGCCATCGTCATCGGTTCGCGGTATACCGCAAGGGGATTCAGTGCGGCGTTGCGCCTGCCGTTGAGGGCTAGCCAGCCGAGCTGCTCCTTGGTGGTTCCGTACAGCTCCATGTGCCGACGGCAGTTCAGCGCCAGCCAGTTCGCGGCGGAGTAGGCCTGGGCCGCAACCAGATCGTTGACGTCGTCCATCGCGCCGACGGCGGGACGCTCGGCCCCTTCGGGTGTCTCGAACATGCGCGCGAGCGCCGGCGCCGGCGCGCTCTCTTCCTGCTTTAGGACCGTGCCGCCCAGCATTTGGATCGTGCGGTAGACCACCACGTGGTGGGCGCGGCGCTCGGCGACCGCCCGGCACGCCGACATCACTGGGCTCAGCAGGCCGCCGGTGCCGAATCCGGAGCCGCAGTCGGCCGCCTCGATCCGCAGCGCGGCGTTCACCTCGGCGGCCGGGGTGTCGCCCAGGGTGGCGATCCCGTCGATGTCGGAGGCCTCCAGACCGGCGTCGGCGATGGCGGACCGCACCGCCTCCATGGTCAGGTCGAATCCCGGGATGCCGGTGCGACGGCCTATTCGCGAGATGCCGATCCCCGACAAGATCGCGTCTTTTTCGAAATACGTCATCTGCACCGCCCGAAAGGCCAAACCCCACCGCACACACTGGACCAATAGAGTGTACTGTATTGGCCGTGCCAGCCGAGTCGCCGTCCCAGCTGCTCATCGAGCATTGCGACCATTGCGGCCGCTGGGTGCATCCGGCTTCCGGTGAATGTCGCGTGTGCGGCGGCCCGCTGGTGGCGCGACCGGTCTCCGGACGCGGCACGGTGTTCACCTACACGGTCAACCACCACCCGTACAACCCGGAGATCCCGGTCCCCTACGTGATCGCGATCGTAGAGCTCGCCGAACAAAGCGGCCTACGCGTGGCCGCCAATATCGTTGACTGCGAACCGGATTCGGTCAAGTGCGGGATGACAGTCGAGGCACGGCCCGAGAAGGGCGCCGGCGGCGCCCCATTGTTCGCGCCCGCCTAGCCTCCGAATTCTCTTCCGCGGCACAGCGCCGCGCAGTATGCTGCGGGTCCTTAACGACTGCGAATGATCCTTCGGCGAAAGGTTCGAAAAGCTTTGTTGGGATCGGTAGCGAACCGATGCCGGTGTAATTGCGAAAGCGGCGCCGAGGTAGGCGGCGCACGGGACAAAGGACCCCGCATGAACCTCAGTCGAAAAATCTCGCGAATCATTGCCGGTGCACTGCTGTCCGGCGGCGTTGCCGTCGTCGGCGTAGGGCTGGTCCCAGGTATCGCTCACGCCAACAAGGGACCATTTACCTGGTGCCCAGGGCAGTCGATGGAGTGGCCGAGTGGCCCGAACTCGTCTCGTGGCGTCGCACAGAACTACGCCTGGGATATGAGCGTGTGCCATACCTGGTACATCGTCGCCGACGGATGGGGCAACGTTCCCCGAATTGCGCTCAACGGGCAGCCGACGCTGCAGAGTTCGCATACTTGGGACGGCGACAATCCCCCGCCCGATAATCCCTCGGGTGTCAATTGCGGCCCAGGCTGGTGTCCCGTCCCGCCGCACTACGACCCGGGGTTCCACGGATAGCCATCAACAGCAGCGGAAAGAAAAGAGGCGGCATGAGCATTAGCGACCAATCGGCCACATCACGTCAGTTCGCAGCGTCCTCTGGGGCCTTCTCGCCCAACTGGATTCGATACTGGAAGGTCGGCTATTCAGCGATTTTTGCGGTGGCCGTCTTGTTTGGCGGGCTGCAGGTCTTGCGAGTGTTAAAGGTCATTCGCCTGCCCTCCCCACATATCGGCGCCCCGGTCATCTACGGCGTCGTGGTCGGGCTGCTGGTTGTCGGGGTGGGTTTTGCCGCCCGCATCTTTTTGCGATCGCGCCGCAAGTACCTCATCACCGTGAACAGCGACGGGCTCGCCATCGATCGGCGGCGCGGTGATGTCTATCCACTCGTTGATGCGCAGCTGGGCCTCTGGTTAGACAACGGGGTCGCGCTCCATCTGCAATGTGGCCGTCGCGATTTTGTTCTGGGCGGACGCGATCGTCGCATCGCTCCGGCGACACCACTCGACGCGCCACCGGTGTGGGTCGTCGACGCCTGGCTGGCGGAGTCAGACTTCGATGAGCTGCTGCTCCTGGGTGGCCGGTCCGCTGCGCGCGGGCCCGCACCAGGAGAACCGACCCGGTGCCTGCTGTTTCCCAACCCGCTGCTGATCCAGGAAATGGGGCCATTCGCGCTCGTAAAGAAACACCGACTGACGCAATCGCTCTCCCAACCCCAACTGTTCATTGACGTCGACAACGACACGATCCAAGTGATCGACCCAAAAACCAACGCGCCCAATGCCCGGGCCTCGGCTTCGCAGGTGACCGCTACACCGGCTACCTACCAGCTTTCGGCAGGCCATGCGTTCCCGTCGGCCCAAAATGTCGCCTCAGATGCTGCGGGCCAGTACTTTTCGACGACGCCCGCCATGTCCGTCTGCGTTCCGGGCATGCAACCACTGACCATCGGATGCCGCAATTTCGAAGGGCTCAAGCGGCGATTTTCGTGGTCCGCCAACGCGCCCGTAACGAATGAACCCCCTGCCTATACGGTCTCGGCGGCCGATTGGCTGACACTAACCGAAAGCCTCGGCTTGGCGCCGTATCTAGAAGACACGTCGACATAGCGCGGACGACAGGACAGGCCGCCCGTCGAAGCTAGTTGATCAGCGGGTCGCGCGGCATGCCGAGAATCCGCTCGGCGATCTGGTTTCGGGTCACCTCCGAAGTGCCGCCCGCGATCGCCATACCGCGGGCGCCCATCATCATGCGGCCCACGATCGCGCCGGGCCCGTCGAGCAGTGCGACCTCGGGCCCCAGCAGCGCCGCGGAGATCGCGCCGCCCTCGATCATGTGCTCGGCCAGCTTGAGTTTGGTGACGTTGCCCTCGGGACCCGGGCCCGCGCCCTCGACGCTGCGGGCGGCGCGGCGCAGGTTCAGTAGCCGCAGCGCGTGATCGTCGGCGAGGAAGTTTCCGACCCGGATTCGCGCGCCCGCCAACCGATCTGACGCCTGAGCAAGCTGCACGAGTTTCGACGCCAGGCCCTCGTAGAACGATCCGCTGCCGCCGATGCTGACCCGCTCGTTGCCCAGCGTCGCCCGCGCCACCGTCCATCCCGAGTTGGGGGTGCCGACGACGTCTTCGTCGGGGACGAACAGGTCGTTGAAGAACACCTCGTTGAATTCCGAGCCGCCGGTGATCTGCCGCAGCGGCCGCACCTCGACCTCGGGCGCGTTCATGTCGACGATCACAGTGGTGATGCCGGCGTGCTTGGGCGCGTCGGGGTCGGTGCGCACGGTCGCCAGGCCACGCGCACAGTACTGCGCCCCGCTGGTCCACACCTTCTGCCCGTTGATCTTCCAGCCGCCGTCTACCCGGGTGGCCCGCGTCTTCACCGACGCCGCGTCCGACCCGGCTTCGGGCTCTGAGAACAGCTGGCACCAAATCTCGTCCTGACGCAGCGCCTTCTCCACGAATCTCTCGATCTGCCAAGGAGTTCCGTGCTGGATCAGGGTCAGGATCACCCATCCGGTGATCGAGTAGTCGGGCCGCTTGATGCCCGCTGCGCGGAACTCCTCCTCGATCACCAACTGTTCCACGGCGTCGGCCGCGCGACCCCAGGGCTTGGGCCAGTGCGGCATCACGTAGCCCGTCTCGATCAGCTTGTCGCGCTGCGCCTTCTTGTCCAGCGCGGCGATCTCGGCGGCATCGGCGTGGATCCGCTTGCGCAGTTCTTCGGCCTCGGGCGGCAGGTCCAGGCTGTTCTCCCGGACAGCGCCGGCCGCGGTGCGATCGAAGACCTCGCCGGCCGGGGCGTCGCCGCCGAACAGCGCCGAACTCAACATCCAGGTGCATGGCGGCATCGGCTTCACCTGGGAACACGATGCGCACCTGCACCTGCGCCGGGCGCTGGTGAGTTCGGCGCTGTTCGGCGGCGACGCCCCGGCCGGCGAGGTCTTCGATCGCACCGCGGCCGGCGCTGTCCGGGAG
>NZ_MBES01000071.1 GCF_001954195.1 Mycobacterium sp. IS-1264
GCGATCCATTGGGCGAGTTGGGTGACGGTGGGGGCGTCGAAGATTGCTCGGATGGGGATTTCGACGTCGAGTTCGGTGCGGATGCGCGCGACGAGTCGGGTCGCTGAGAGGGAGTGTCCGCCCAGGGCGAAGAAGCTGTCGTCGATGCCGACTTTGTTGGCCCCGAGGACTTCGGCGAATAGGTTGGCCAGCACTGTTTCGCGTGGGTCGCGGGGGGCTCGGTAGGCCACGTCGCTGACAAACTGCGGGGCCGGCAGGGCTTTTCGGTCGAGTTTGCCGTGGGCGGTCAATGGCAGGGCCTCAAGAACCATGACTGCGGCGGGCACCATGAACTCGGGCAGTCGTGTCGCGGCATACCGCCGGATGTCGGCGGCCAGTGCGGCGGTCGTGCTCGCGTCGCTCGTGGTGGATGGTGGTGTGAGCACGACGTAGCCCACCAGGTGGGTGTTGTTGACGTCGTCGGCGGCGTTGGGGGCGCTGCGGGCGATGACGACGGCGTGCGCTACGCGGGGGTGGCTGGCCAGCACGGCCTCGACTTCGCCGGGCTCCACCCGAAATCCGCGGATCTTGACTTGTTGATCGGCGCGGCCCACGAATTCCAGTGCGCCGTGTGCGGTCCATCGCCCTACATCGCCGGTGCGATACATGCGCGCCCCGGCCGGCCCGAACGGGCAGGCCACAAACCGCGTCGCGGTCAACGCCGGGCGGCCGCGATATCCCCGGGCCACACCCGCGCCCGCGACATAGAACTCACCAAGCACCCCCACCGGAACCGGAGACAACCCCGCATCAAGCACAAACACCCGCATATTGCCCAACGGCACACCAATCGGC
>NZ_MBES01000072.1 GCF_001954195.1 Mycobacterium sp. IS-1264
GTTCGAGTCACCGATCACGGTGTCGCGGGCGCCCGGCTCGTTGGCCAGGTAGGCCATCGCCATCAGGTCGCGCTGGTCGATCATCACCGAGTCGTATTTGTCGCCGAACAGCACCAGGTGCCGATAGAAGTAGTGCCGCGCGATGACCACGGTCGACAGCACCAGCAGCACCGCGGTGGCCGCGACCCAGACCGGCGCGGGCTGCGGTTTGAACCGCCAGGTGACCCGTTTCGCGCCCGCGACCACCAGCGCGACCGCGGCGAACAAGGCGATGGCCGCCATCGGCGTCGCCAGCATGGTCACCACGGCCGTGAGCCGTCGCGGATCGTTGTAAAAGAACTGGCTGAACGCTTCGATGGCGGCGCCCGCCGCGTTGTGAAACGGTGCCCCCGAGTAGATCGTCGCGACGGTGAGCACCAGCCAAACCACCGGCGGCCACCAGATTTTCTTGTACAGCAGGATCGCCAGGCCGGCGTACATGAGCACGATCAGGCCGTATTGGGTCGGGAAGTCGTTGAGGTGACGGGTGTGCAGGAGCAGCGCGTCGATGACGCCCTGCTTCGCGCTCTTGAAGCTGGGGAATGCGTGCCCGGCGATGATGTCGGCCTGCCGGAGCACGCCGATGAACTGCGGCGCCAGGATCGCCGCGGTCGGCACCGCCACGGCGGCCAGGGTCAGCACGTCGGCGAGCCGGCCGCGCACCGGATGCCACCAGATGTCCAGCAGCCACCACGCCAGGAGGAACAGGATGACGATGAACCCGCCCGTCAGATGCACCGACAGCACACCCACCAGCGCCAGCACCGCCGTCGGGATGCGGTCGCGATGCCGCAGCGTCGAGGTGATCAGGACGAACGTCGGGATCGCGACCCCGTACGCGGCCAGGTTGGGCATCGCCGCGACACCGAACTCGACGTAGGGCACCGAGGTAAACGACGCCGACAACGCGGCCGCCGTCGCCGAAACCCCCGCGGTGCGCCAGATGGTGGTGCGCGGCCGAAGCAGATGCCAGGTCAGCATCGCCGCGCTGGTCGGAAACAGCCAGACCGAGGCCGCCACCGAGTTCAGGGTGTAGCCGGTGGTCGGTGCCGCGCCGGTGAGCTGGCAGAACACCGCGGTCAGGGCGTGGAACACCGACGGGTAGTACAGCGCCTGGTGTGTCTCGACGTTGCGCAGCTCGCCCATATGGGTGGACGACGCCTGGCCGGTGTCGAGCATGTAGCGCACCTCGTTGGCATGCCAGACGGCGTCCCAGGTGCTGGGGATGGTCTGCCAGTGTGCGGCCAGGCCGCGGTGGGCCGCCCACATGATCAACAGGGCGCCCAGCAGCACCCCGGCCGCCACCGTCAACGCCGGCCAGCCGCCGATGCCACGCGCCTCGGCCTCGGTGTCGCGGTAGCGGGCGAGTAGCAGCTGCAAACCCGTCATCACGAGGCAGACGACAACCAGCGCGGCGAGCGCAGTCCAACCGTTCCAAGGGATTCCGAGCGCGCCGAGGGGGATTATCGCCAGCGCGACAACGCCGTATGTCAGTGCCGGACCCACCGCGATAGCGACCGGCCAAGTTAGCTGAGTGATGCGTGCGACGATCGTCCCGGGCGTGATCAGCAAGAACAGTGCGAGCAGCGTTCCGATCCAGAGCCCCACTCGACTAGTATGGCTGCCCGGGTGACCTGGCTCGCCAAGCCTCCGTTCGGCTGGAACGCCTCTCGGCCACCCGCTACCGTCACAATTTCGCGGAAATGCGGAAGCTCTAAGGTGGCTGGCATGGCTTACGACGTCGCCCGGGTGCGCGGACTACATCCGTCGCTGGGTGACGGATGGGTGCACTTCGACGCGCCGGCCGGAATGCTGATTCCCGACTCCGTCGCGACGACCGTTTCGACCGCCTTCCGCAGGTCCGCCGCCAGCACAGTGGGTGCGCATCCCTCGGCGCAGCGCAGCGCCGCCGTGCTGGAGGCCGCCCGCTCCGCGGTGGCCGATCTGCTCAACGCCGACCCGGCGGGCGTGGTCCTGGGTGCCGATCGCGCGATCCTGTTGTCCTCGCTGGCCGAAGCGTCGTCGTCGCGGGCGGGGCTGGGCTACGAGGTGATCGTCAGCCGCCTCGACGACGAAGCCAACATCGCCCCGTGGCTGCGCGCGGCGCACCGCTACGGCGCCAAGGTGAAGTGGGCCGAGGTCGACATCGAGACCGGTGAGCTGCCGACGTGGCAGTGGGAGGGCCTGATCGGCAAGGCCACCAGGCTGGTCGCCGTCACCTCGGCATCGGGAACGCTGGGCACGGTCACCGATCTGCGGGCGATGACCAAGCTGATCCACGACGTCGGCGGGCTGGTGGTGCTCGACCATTCCGCCGCCGCGCCCTACCGGCTGCTCGACGTCAGGGAAACCGAGGCCGACGTGGTGGCGGTCAACGCCGTCGGCTGGGGCGGGCCGCCGATCGGGGCGCTCGTGTTCCGCGATCCGGCGCTTATCCACACCTTCGGCTCGGTCTCGACCGACCCGCACGCCACCGGCCCGGCGCGGCTCGAGGTCGGCGCGCACCAGTTCGGTCTGCTGGGCGGCGTCGTCGCGAGCATCGAGTACCTCGCGGCGCTGGACGAGTCGGCTCGCGGCACCCGGCGCGAGCGCCTGTCGCTGTCGATGCAGTCGGCAACTTCGTATCTGAATCGCATCTTCGACTACCTGATGGTGTCGCTGCGGTCCTTGCCGTTGATGATGCTGATCGGCCGGCCGGAGTCGCGGATACCGGTGGTCAGCTTCGCGCTGCAGGGCGTGCCCGCCGAGCGAGTGGTGCAGCGCTTGGCGGACAACGGAATTCTCGCGGTGTCCAACGAGAGTTCGCGCGTGCTCGAAGCGCTGGGCGCCAACGAGGTCGGCGGCGCCGTGACCGTTGGGCTGGCGCACTACTCGACGATGGCGGAGGTCGACCAGCTGGTGCGGGCCCTGGCGTCGCTGGGCTGAGGGTTAGGCCCCGCCTTTGCGCCGAGTGTGCAGTGACGGCGCCCATCTTGCACAGCGGAAGCCCTGGGCGCACACCCGATTCAGACCGTCAGCACGATCTTTCCGGTCACGTTGCTCGATGCCAGCTCTTGGTGCGCGTCAGCGGCCCGCTCGATGGGCATGCGCGCGCCGATGATCGGCCGGACCCGGCCCTCGGCGATCATCGGCCACACCGATGCCGTCACCGCCTGCACGATCTCGGTCTTGCTGCTCGGGCCGCTTACCGGGCGGGCCCGCAGCGTGGTGCCGATGACCCGGGCCCGCTTCATCAGGAGCTTGCCGATGTTGAGCTCGCCCTTCACCCCGCCCTGCATGCCTATGATGACGAGCTGTCCGTCGGTGGCCAGGGCGTCGATATTGCGGTCCAGGTAGGCGGCGCCCATGATGTCGAAGATCACGTCGGCGCCGTCGGTCTCCTCGCGTAGCCGCGCCACGAAGTCCTCGTCGCGGTAGTTGATGGTGATCTCGGCGCCCAGGCCGCGACAGAAATCCAGCTTCTCCGCCGACCCGGCGGTGACGGCCACCCGCGCGCCCAGCGCCCGCGCGACCTGAATCGCGTGCGTTCCGATGCCGCTGGCCCCGCCGTGCATCAGCAGCAGCTGGCCCTCACCCAGGTGAGCGATCATCACCAGGTTGGACCACACCGTGCACGCCACCTCGGGCAGCCCGGCGGCATCCACCCGGTCGACGCCCTTCGGGATCGGCATCACCTGGCCGGCCGGAACGGCGACGTATTCGGCGTAGCCGCCGCCGGCAAGCAATGCGCAAACCTCTTGTCCGACAGACCATTCCGTGACGTCGGCCCCGACGTCCGAGATGGCGCCGGACACCTCCATGCCGATGATCTCGCTGGCCCCGGGCGGCGGCGGATACTTCCCCGCGGCCTGCAGCACGTCGGCGCGGTTGACGCCGGCCGCGGTGACCTTGACCAATACCTCGCCGGGGCCCGCGGAGACGTCCGGCACTTCTTGCCACTGCAGTTTGTCGGCGGATTCAGCGACGATTGCGCGCATGCGGGCCACGCTACCGACCCCGGCTACCCTTATCAGCGGTGGCGTGGCAGAGCGGCCTAATGCACTCGCCTTGAAAGCGAGAGACGGCTAACACCGTCCGGGGGTTCAAATCCCTCCGCCACCGCGGGTCAGCGGGTGGATTCGTGCAGTGTCGGCGCGTAGCGCAGCACCGCGCCGATGCCGTCGGCCGGGGCGATGCGCTCGTCGGTGCGAACCAGCGACGCCCCAACGGAAATCGCCAGCAGCGGCAGCGCCTCGTCGGCCCGCAGCGTCTTCGCGGGGGCGGCGCCCTGCTCGGACAGCACGTCGGCGTTCGGGGCGACGGCAGTCAGCGCTTCATCGGCGACCACGGTGGCGTCGTCGATGTCGCCGATGATCATGGTGTCGACCGCTCCCTGACGCAGCGCCGAGCACACGGCTCCCAGCCCCTCCGCGGCCAGCCCCGATTGCCGGCCCACCTCGGCGGTGAAACGCTGTGCGGCATCGTCGATCACGCTCAAGTGCCGCTTGGCGAATTCGGTTTCGATCGCCCGCTGGATCTCGCCGTAGTCGTGGCCGCTGTGGCGCGCGCCGACCTGCAGCGGCGTCGCCCGCATTCGCTCCGGCAGCGCCGCCACCAGATCCGAGCGCGACCGCACCTCACCCACCACGAAGATCGCGTCGACGCCGGTGTGGTCGACGATCTCGCTGACCCGATCGGCGATGGCCCGCACGTTCTTGCGGGCGGCTTCGTCGCTGCGCAATTGCGGATCGCCGTAGCCCGACGTTTCGGCGCTGTCGGCTTTGTGCACGGGATAGCCACCGCCGTCGACGGTTTCGGAGCGCAGGGTCCCGTCGATGTGGGTGGTGATGTCCGCGCCGGCGTGATCGACGACAACCAACAGGTAGTCCGGGTCGTCGTAGCCGAGTTCGACGATCGGAACGATGTAGGGCAACTCGGAGACGCGCACGACGGTTTCGGCGGTCGGACGCACCAGGTGCTCGTTGAGCACGACGCCGGTGGCGGCGGCAACCACCGCGCGGCCGCTGCGGCCGATCGGCGCGCGCAGGTCCATCACCGCCTGTCCGATCTGCTCGGTGACCGAGGCGTCGGCGTCCTGCTGCTCGAGCTGTTCGCGCAGTGCGCGCCACTTCAGCTCGAGCTGAGCCTCGGCGTCGTGGGTGTCGTGCGAATCGTCGAAGTAAACGGACGCGAACGGCCCCGGACTGTCCAATAGCTGTCGGAAGCGGTCGGAATGCATACCGGTCAGCTCTCCTCGCCCTCGGAGTCGTCGAAGAAATGCCAATCGCCGTCGTGCTCGACTTCCATTCGCCAGCCAAGTTCTGAGTTGTCGGCCTTGGCGTCGACGAACCATGCATGCGCGTCGCCGGCGCTTTCGATGTCCTTCGTCGCGACGACTTCTCCGGTCGGGTTCAGCACGCGGTAAGTAGCCATGTTCCGCAGTGTTCCCACCGCGGCGTGGGCCTAACCGGTCGGGATTTCGGCGGCGATGGTGTCCATCAGCGCGGTGTAGCGCCGAACTTCGGGATCGCGGCCCGGCTTGCCGCTGCTGATCACGCCGGCGGCAAGCGCGCGTTGCGGGTCGGCCCAGATGGCGATGTTGGCCAGGCCGAGGTTTCCGAACGCGGCGGGCGCATTGCGACCGAACGGCCCAAACCTGTTGGTGCCCAGCATGTATCCGGTGCCCCAACGGGCCGGGTGCAGCCCGACGGCGAAATCCGGCCGCAGCCGGCGGCACTCCTGCACCGCGGCGTACATCCGCTCCGGGCTGATGATCCGCACGCCGTCGAGTTCACCGCCGCGACGCCAAATCTCGGCGAAGCGCGACAACTCGTTGGCGGTCGAGACGGTGTTGGAGGACGGGACGACGGTGGTCAGGAACGCGGGGGTGTTCGTGTACGGAATGATCTCGTGCACGCTTCCGCCGATCGCCTTGCGAAAGATCGCCGCGACCGGCGGCGGCAGCGGCTTGCCGGTGGCGTGGCTGGGCGCGACCAAGGGAACGTCCTGCTTGGCGACGCCGAAGTTGGTCCACCGGAAGCCCAGCGGATCGAGAATTTCGGCGGCCAGGATTTCGCGGATGTCCTTGCCGGTGGCGGCGTAGACGATCTCGCGCATCAGCGGGCCCCACGTCAGCGCGTGGTAGATGTGCACCAGTCCCGGCCGGTACAGCGGCCTGAGCTTGGCGAGCTGCTCCTGCGTGTACTCGTGGTCGTCGGTGCGGCGCAGGTCCGGGCGGGGCCCGGTAGGGAACGGGACACCCGCGCTGTGGGTCAGCACGTGCCGGATCGTGGTGCGGTGCTTGCCGTGGCTGGTGTAGCTGGGTAGGTACTTGCAGACGAGGTCGTCGAGCGAGAAGTGGCCCTGCTCGACGAGCATGTGCACCACGGTTGCGGTGATGCCCTTGGCCGCCGAGTACACGCAGAACGGCGTGCCCGTCGTGACGGCGATCTTCTCGCCGTCGGGCGGGTCGGTGGGAGCGTTGCCCCAGCCGTGCCCGATCGCGCGGTTGAGGACGACGCGACCGCGATGCCGGACGCACAGCTGGATCGCGGGGTGAAAGCCGGCCTGATACCAGTGGCGCGCGGCCTGCCAGATCCGTTCCACGGCGGCATCGTCGACGCCGGAGTGGTCTTCCTCGCCGATCGTGGTCACGGCGTCCAGGTCCGCGGGGACGCGGATTCTGCCGTCGGGAGTCACCCAAGCGAGGGTAGCCCCGCGCTACTCCCCGGTGAACTGCGGCGGACGCTTGGCGAACGTCGCCGAGATCCCTTCGGTCAGGTCCTTCGACGGCAGGAAAGCCGCGTTCCAGGCGGCGACGTAGCGCAGGCTCTCCGACACCGCCGCGATGCGTTGCTGGTCCAGGACGTCCTTGATGCCGTGCACGGTCAGCGGCGGGTTGGCGGCGATCTCTGCCGCGGTCGCGTGCGCGGCCGCCAGAGTGGCGTCTGCGTTCTCGTACACCTCGTTGACCAGGCCGATCTTCTCCGCGCGGGCCGCGTCGATGTCCTTGCCGGTCAGCGCGAGTTCGCGCAGGTGTCCGTCGTTCAGGATCAGCGGCAGGCGGGCGAGGCTGCCGACGTCGGCCACTATGGCCAGCTTGACCTCCCGCACGGAGAACTTGGCGTCGGCGCTCGCGTAGCGGACGTCCACGGCGGAGATGAGGTCGACGCCGCCGCCGATGCACCATCCGTGCACCGATGCGATGGTCGGGGTGCGGCAGTCGGCGACCGCGCTGATCGCGCCCTGCATGCGCTTGATCTCGCGGTGGAAGGCCGCTCGGGGGCCGGCCAGCGCGTCGCCGGACAGCAGCGGAGTGAACGAACCGCCCATGGCGGGCACGTCGAGGCCGTAGCTGAAATTCTTACCGGATCCGGTGATGACGATGGCCCGCACCTCGGGGTCCGCGTCGAGCTCCGGGAACAGCTCGGGCAACTCCGACCAGAAGGCCGGTCCCATCGCGTTGCCCTTGCCCGGTCCGATCAGCGTCACCTGCGCTACCTGGTCTTTGATCTCGACGGTGACGGATTCGTATGTTTCGCCCATATCGAGACCGTAGCGTGGCAAATATGCCCAGTGATTTGCGACCCGGCCCGCATTCTCCGCCCACCGATGAGCTGCACAGCGCCGAGGACACGCTCGCGGTTCTGCGGCGAGTTCTGCACCCCATCTCCGCCGAGGACGTGTCGCGGCAGACGCCGTGCACCGAATACGACGTCTCGCAGCTGACCGGGCACCTGCTGAACTCGATCACCGCCCTCGGCGGCATGGTGGGTGCGGAGATCCCGGAGCGCGACGAAAGCGATTCGGTGGAACGCCAGATCGTCGCCGCCGCCCGGCCCGCCCTCGATGCCTGGCATCGCCGCGGTCTGGAGGGCACCGTGCCGTTCGGCAACGGCGAAATGCCGGCCAAAGGCGCGTGCGCCATCCTGTCGCTCGAATTCCTGGTCCACGCTTGGGATTACGCCGTCGCGATGGGCCATCCGGTCGACGCCCCCGAGCCGCTGGCCGAATACGTGCTGGGTTTGGCGCGCCGCGCCATCAGGCCGGAGCTACGCGGCAGCGCCGGATTCGACGACCCGGTCGACGTGCCGGAAGACGCCGGCGCCCTGGAACGCCTGGTCGCTTTCACCGGCCGCAACCCGGCCCGCTAAGCACGCTCTGCCGAACGTGCGGCCAGACGCACGCTCGGCCTCGAACGTGCGGCCAGACGCACGCTCGGCCTCGAACGTGCGGCCAGACGCACGCTCGGGCGAAAGGCCTACACCCGCTCTAGGTAGAAGTAGTAGTAGCGGCCGTCATCGAGCACGCCCTTGCCGTTCATGATTCCCATGACGGCATCGTCGTCGATCTTCTTGAAGTGGTCGTGCACGGGTTGGCCGTCATAGACCATCGTCGCGGTGACCTCGCCGCGGAAGTCCTCCAGCCACAGGCTCGCCTCGCCCTTGCCCATCGCCTTGTTCGAGAACTTATTGCCGTGGGCGTCCACGCACACCAGCGGCTGCACGTCGCTGGCCGACGTGAATGTCTTCCCGAACCAACCGGCCTTCTCCAGTTGGCCGTTCATCTTGTGGCCGGTGACGAACTCGCCGCCCTTCCATTCGCCGATCATGCCGTCGATCGTCGCGGGCTCCAGGGTCGCCCAGAAATCGTCGAGCTCGGCATCGGCGATCTGATCGCCGCGCTCCTTGAACTCGGTGAACCTCTTGCGGGCCAACGTCATTGCTCACTCCTCCGGTTCGGTTTGGGTGATCCACTCGCGGGCGAAGCGCAGCAGCGCGTCGTTCTCCTCCGGCGCCCCGATGGTGACCCGGACGCCATCGGTCCCGTACGGGCGGACCACGATGCGCGCGTCGGCGGCCTGCTTGACGAAATCCAGCGTGCGGGGCCCCAGCGGCAGCCAGACGAAGTTGGCCTGGGTCGGCGGCAGCGCGAAGCCGGCGTCGCGCAAGGCCGCGGCGACGCGCGTGCGTTCGGCGACCAGCGCGTCGGTGCGCGCCAACAGCTCGTCGGTGGCGGCCAGCGACGCGATGGCGGCGGCCTGCCCCAGGCTGGACACGGTGAACGGCACGTAGACCTTGTCGAGCGCGGTGATCAGGTCGGGGTGTCCGACCGCGTAGCCGATGCGCAAACCCGCCAGCCCGTAGGCCTTCGAAAACGTCCGCAGCACAACGACATTGCTGTGGGCCCGGACCAGATCCAGGCTCTCCGGCGCCATGCCGTCGCGGATGTACTCGACGTAGGCCTCGTCGATGGCGATCAGGATGTGCGGCGGGACGGCCTGAATGAATCGCGCCAAAGCATCCGGGTCGACGACGGTGGACGTCGGATTGTTGGGGTTGCACACGAAGATCAGCCGGGTGCGTTCGGTGACCGCGGCGAGCATGGCGTAGAGGTCGAAGGTGTGGTCGGTCAACGGCACCTGGATGGCGCTCGCGCCGGAGACCTGGACCAGTGGCGGGTACAGCTCGAAGCTGCGCCACCCGTAGATGACTTCGTCGCCGGCCGCGGCGGTGATTTGAACGAGTTGCTGGCACAGGCTGACCGAACCGCATCCGACGGCGACGTGTTCGGGCGCGAAATCCGAACCCAGGTGGGCGGCCAGCGCGGCCTTGAGCTGCACGCAGCCGTTGTCGGGATAGCGGTTGACGATGTCGGTGGCTCGCTCGATGGCCGCGCGCACGCTGGGCAGCGGGCCGTAAACGGTTTCGTTGCTGGCCAGTTTGATGGCGCCCGGCACCGTCTTACCAGGAACATAAACTGGCAGCCCGGCCAGCTCCGGCCGTAGGCGGGCAGTCACTTCGACAGCATATGTCGGCGCTGTGTACGCTATGCCTCCGGCGGTTCCGGGACACCGGGAAGGGGTCGGGTAACCTCAGAAAGTCCAATGGAGGCGTGCCAGAGCGGCCGAATGGGGCTCACTGCTAATGAGTTGTCCCCCTTCAAGGGGACCGGAGGTTCAAATCCTCTCGCCTCCGCTGAGTAGTTTTGGCAAGACAACTGAAGACAGGCGCCCGTAGCTCAACGGATAGAGCATCTGACTACGGATCAGAAGGTTGGGGGTTCGAATCCCTTCGGGCGCGCTCCGAACCACCTACGCAGGCGCGTCAATATCGGACTCGGAAGCCGCCGATAAGCCGGATCGTGTTCGAATCAGGGTCGGTGATCGTTGACAACCGCACCCCCTTATTGGCGTCGACGATTTCACCCGGCTCGTGACCCCGCTGTTTCAACGCATCGATATGGGCTTCCAGATCCTCGACAGCGAAGTTGACCAAGGTCGAGCCGGCACGTTGCTCGTCGATGAACACCTGTACCCATCCACCCGGAACTACTTGCCACTCAACGAGATTCGGCATTGGATTGTTATCGGGCTGTCGTCCAAATAGTGATTCGTACCAGCGTCGACTCCTCTCCAAGTCGGTTACTGGAACAACAGCCAAGACATGCTCGATCGACATGGACACAACTCCCTTCGATTAGTTCTCTAAGGGACCGACCCGGCAGTGCGCCCAAACTCATCGCGCGCGGTTCGCTGCTAACCGGGGCTTACGGGTTGATCGTGTTGTCGCCGACCTGACGGCCCCACACGTACTCCATCGCATAGGGCGAACCGGTATCGATGTGGTTGTAGGGCGCGATGCTGTTGCCGGTGTCCATCACCAATTCGGGCGCGGGCCACAAGTGGCGGGTGATCTTCTGCCAACAGCCGGGCGCACCCCCCGGCCCACCGCGCGCGTTCACCCGCGGCAGATTCTCCGGCCAGGTGTAGGGGTTCGGCGCGCCGCCGACCAGGCCGGCCAGCCCGCCAACCAGCGAGGCAATCAGGACCGGCGCCGAGAGTGGGTTGAGAAGTGCGCTCAACCCGGACGTCGCTTCGATCTCCATGTCGATGGAGTGGCCGTTGTAGCCGCCCTGGGATGCGCGGATGACCGGCTCGATCTCGTAGTTGTTGTGGATCAAGCAATAGATTTCGGGGCTGTAGGTGTCCAGCAGCTGGGCGGTGGGCACCAGATCTTCGGCGCCGCGCGCCAGATACGGTCCACCCCGCTGGAAGATATCGGCCCCGGTGTTCCCGAACCCCGCCGCCGAGAGCAACGCCTGATCCAGATCCTTCTGCTGAGCATTGATCGAACGCGACGTCACCACCGCATGGTTGAGGAAATCAATCAAATCCGGCGCCGCATTGGCATAGGTGTCGCCCAACCCCGCCAACTGCTGAATGTCATGACGCGCCTGGGGCATCTGCGGATTGACATCATCGAGGATCGCGTTGGCGTTGACGATCGACTGCCCAAACCGATCCCCCAACCCCGCCAACGACTGCGCCGCCGCACTCAACGTCAGATTCAGCTTGACCGGATCCACCTTCTGGGCCACCGAGGTGATGGTCTGAAACAACGTATTGCTCTCGGTGGTCACCGAGCGCGCATCAATCACCGCATGCGCGCTGATCCGTTGCGACGACGGGTTGGCGGGCGTGGTGAACGAGACGTACTTTTGGCCGAACACCGTGGTCGCCCTGATATCGGCATTCACATTCGCCGGAATCAAATGCAGATACCGCGGATAGATGTCCAACACGAACTTCGCCGCCGGCTTGCCGTCCTGCTGCACCTCGGCGATGCTGGCCACTCGCCCGATCTGCACGCCGTTATAGGTGACCTTCGCCCCGGGATCCATCACCAAACCCGCCCGCGACGACAACATCGTCACCGGCGTCTTCTCCGTGAATTCCCCCCGAAACTGCAAATACACCAACCACAACACCAACGCCCCGATCAACAACACGGCGATAGTGAGCCATCCGTACGGCGGGGTCCGCGTGGAGTTGATCCTCGCGGGCCCGGTCATGGTGGCTAAATCTAGCGGTATTCAGTCCCGTCGGCTCAGCGGCGTCATGTCTTTTCGGTCGGCGAGCGCTAGCGGCCTCCGAACGGTCCACCGAACGGCCCGCGGCGTGGTGGCTCGGTCACCGTTTGGGTGACCGTGCTGGTTTCGGTGCTGGGTGACAGGGTGACGGTGCTCGTCTCCGGCGGAACCGTCGTCGTCGGAGTATCGGTGGACGGGGTGCCGGTGTCCGTGGACGGCGGTGGGGCCGTTTCGGTGACCGTCTGAGTCGGCCCGCCGCCTCCGTGATGGCGCGGGGGCTCGGCAGCAGTCGTCGTCGTGGTGGTCACCGCGGTGGTTGACGGAATGGGCGTGGTGGTCGTCGTCGGGCTGGGCGCCGGCGAACCGCTCACGAGCTTGAAGACCGCGTACGCCGCGAGCGCGAGCAGAATCACCCCGAGCGCGCCGGCCGCGACCAGTGCGGCGGGCCGGCGGTACCACGGGGTCGGGGGCTCCGGCGGCTCGGGCGCGGGCTCGTAGCCGTACCCGTAGTCGCCATACCCTGCGGCGTCACCGTACGCGGTGGGATCGCCATATCCTGCGGCCCGGGTGGGCTCGGAGTAGAAATCGGGGTTCTCGGGGGAAGGCGGCACGAAGGGAGATGTTAGTAGGTCACGCCTCGTTGTCGATAAGCGTGAGTGCTCGTTCGAACAGGTGCACGGTGGCCGCGTGGAGTTGGTCGCCGACTTCCCTTTCGGCCTTGCCGGCGCACGCCCTGGCCAGGGTCCCCTCGATCACGATGCCGAGCTTGAAACAGGCCAGCACCGTGTACCAGGTGAGGTGCGATAGGTCGCGCGTGGTGTTGGCGGCGTATCGCCGGAACAGGTCGTCGGTGCTCGCCAGGCCGTCCTGCCCGCCGAGGGCGTGGCTGAACACGCTGGACCCGTCGGGCTGGCGCCAGGTCGCAAGGAGCCAGCCCAGATCCAGCAACGGGTCTCCGATCGTGCACATCTCCCAGTCGACGATGGCAACCACCTCGGGCCCGGTGCGGGAGAACATCACGTTGGCAGCGTGGTAGTCGCCGTGCATGATGCCCGGCGTCCAGACGCTCGGTCGGCGGCGCTCCAGCCACGCCGCGACCTCATCGACACCGGGGATCTGCGGCCCGGGGTAGCCCTCGTACTCGTTGTAGGACTCGAGCTCCGAAAGCCAGCGGGGGACCTGGCGTTCCAAGAAGCCTTCCGGTTTGCCGAAATCGGCGAGGCCGACGGCGACGTGATCGACGGCGCCCAGCTTCGCCAGTGCGTCGGCCATCGACAGCCCCATTTGGAACCGAATGCTTGGATCACCCGCATGCAAGGGCGGCAGCCCCTCCCCGGCGTTGAATCCGTCGACGGGCTCCATCAGGTAGAAGACGGCGTCGCCGAGCACGCTGGGGTCGTCGCAGGTGGCGATCAGGTGCGGGTGCGGCACGTCGGAACCGGCAAGTGCCGCAAGGACTTTGGTTTCGCGCAGGATCACGCTGTTGCTGCGCGCGCGCAGGTGCCGCGGCCCGCGCCGCAGCACGTAGGGTCGCCCGGACCGGGTGAACCGCAGCATCACGTTCTGCGTTCCACCGGTGACGTCAGAAACATCCTGCAGCGGGCCCTCGCCCAGCCCCCGCTTCGACATCCAGTCCGCGACGGCCTTCAGGTCCACGCTCATCCCTTGGGCTGCGGGGCGTGGTGGAGTGTCTGCGCTCGGATCATCCCGTCGCGGAACACGAAGGTGTCCACGCCGTCGTCGACCCGGTTGACCGCCGAATCGGCGGCCCACTCGAGGAACAGCACGTCGCCGTCGAAGATCTGGGTCTTCAGGTCCCACGCCGCATCGGGCAGTTCGTCGAGCAGTTTGGCGAAGGCCTCGCGGACGCCTTGCTTGCCGCGCGCGACACCGGCGGACGTGATCACCACGGCATCGTCGGCGTAGTCAGCGACGATCTCGTCGAGGTCGCCAGCGGCCAGGGCCTTTCCGTGGTGGGCGAATACCTCCTGCGGCGTGCGCGTCATTGCGACTCCTTTTCCTGGGACGTCTGCGAAGCAGCCTAGTGTGTGGAACGAACGGACTTTCGGGCCTGGAAGGGGAGATGGCATGCCGCGCACCGACGACGACTCCTGGGACATCACCCAAAGCGTGGGAGCCACCGCCCTGGGTGTCGCCGCGGCCCGCGCGGCGGAAACCGAGAGTGAGAACCCCCTCATCAGCGACCCCTTTGCGCGGGTGTTCGTCGATGCCGCGGGGGAGGGCATGTGGAGCATCTACGCGGACCCCAAGCTGCTGGCCAAGGCGATGGAGCTCGAGCCTGAGATGCGGGCGCGGCTACGGTTGATGATCGACTTTATGGCCACGCGGACAGCGTTTTTCGACGAGTTCTTTCTGCACGCGGCCCGCTCCGGCGTGCGGCAGGTGGTGATCCTGGCGGCCGGTCTCGACGCCCGCGCCTGGCGGCTGCCGTGGCCCGACGGCACCGTCGTCTACGAGCTCGACCAGCCGAAAGTGCTGGAATTCAAATCGAATACGCTGCGCGAGCACGGCGCGCAGCCGGTGGCCCGGCTCGTGAACGTGCCGATCGACCTGCGTCAGGATTGGCCAAAAGCGCTGCAGGAGGCTGGATTTGACGCCTCGCTGCCCTGCGTGTGGTCGGCCGAGGGGCTGGTGCGTTACCTGCCGGCGCAGGCCCAGGACCTGCTGTTCGAGCGGATTCATTCGCTCAGCGTGCCGGGCAGCTGGGTCGCCTCCAATGTGCCCAGCGCGGGTTTCACCGACGCCGACCGGGTGCGGCGCCAGCGTGAGGACATGCAACGCATGCGGGCCGCGGCCGCGAAGCTGGTCAACACCGAGATCACCGACTTCGACGACCTCTGGTACGCCGAGGAACGCGCACCCGTCGACGCCTGGCTGCGTGAGCACGGGTGGGACGTCTCGGTGGCGACGTTCGAGGAACTGATGACCCGCTACGGCCGCGACGTCCCGCCGGGCGCCGAGGACGCGATGCCGCCGACCCTCTACGTCTCCGCGCATCGCCGCCATGGCTGATCGGCCCGCGCGGCTGAGCGACGTGCATCGCATCGCGGCGTCCATGCCTCACGTCAAGCGGCTGGAGGGGCCAAAGGGTAACCCCATCTATCAGGTGGGCGGAAAGTCGTTCGTGTTCTTCCGGACTCCCCAGCCGGATGCGGCGGATGCGCGAACCGGTGAACGCTACGCCGACGTGATCATGTTCTGGGTGGAGTCCGAGAGCGACAAGCTGGCGCTGACCCAGGATCCCGGGTCGCCGTTCTTCACCACGGCCCGCTTCGACGGACACCCGTCGGTCTTGGTGCGGGCCTGCCGGCTGGCGGAAATCACGAAGACGGAATTGACCGAGTTGATTCAGGACGCGTGGCTGTCGCGGGCGTCGAAGAAGCGAGCCGACACGTGGCTCGCGGACCATTCCTAGGCGCGAACTCCATTGGGAGCGGCGCGAAACCGCGCCCCGCTGAGGTTTAGACACGAGTTCAACGGGTAAACCTCCGGCCACGAGAAAACTTTTCTCGAACACAACGGAGGTCACCATGCGTGGCAGCGGAATTATCGGCACTGTTGTTCTGGTGTGGCTGCTCATCGGCGTATTCGCGGCGTGGCAGCGCGACTACTTTAAGGGCGGCGACACAAGTTGTGTCACAGCGGGAAACATCGCATTGACCGTAGTTGCGGGGCCGTTGAATTACGGCGGTGTCAACCCGAAAGTCAAGGATTGCCATGTGCCGCAACCAAGCTCAATGGGAGCACTGACGTAAAAGTAATCCTCACGCAAAGGAAGTTGTCATGATCGTCTTAGGTGTAATCCTGCTTATCCTTGGATTTGTTTTCGGCATTCATTTGTTATGGGTGCTGGGAATTATCTTGCTCGTGGTCGGTGCGATTCTGTGGATCATGGGCTCCGTCGGCCGCCCGGTCGCCGGCAGGCGGTACTGGTACTAGCACCAGCCCCAGGCGCGCGCTTCACAGGACACGCATAGGAAGCGCATAGCGCCGCCCAAGTGGCAAGCGGATACTGGAGGTTGTGTCGACGCAGCCCCGAGCCTCCGTTGAGCGGGTCGTCATGTGCCGCGCGGACGGCAATCCCATCAACGTGCTTGTCGTCGACGACGAATCCGTGCTGGCCGAGATGGTGTCGATGGCGCTGCGCTACGAGGGCTGGAACATCGCCACCGCCGGCGACGGCGCGTCGGCCATCGCCTCGGCCCGCGCCCAGCGGCCCGACGTGGTCGTGCTGGACGTGATGCTGCCGGACATGAGTGGGCTCGACGTCCTGCACAAATTGCGTGAAGACAATCCGCAACTGCCCGTACTGCTGCTGACGGCCAAGGATGCCGTGGAAGACCGCATCGCCGGGCTGACGGCGGGCGGCGACGACTACGTCACCAAACCGTTCAGCATCGAAGAGGTGGTGCTGCGGCTGCGGGCGCTGCTGCGGCGCACCGGCGTGACGACCGTGGACAGCGGTGCGCAACTGGTGGTCGGGGATTTGGTCCTGGACGAGGACAGCCACGAGGTGACGCGCGCCGGCGAACCAATCTCGTTGACCTCCACCGAATTTGAGCTGCTGCGGTTCATGATGCGCAACTCCAAACGGGTGCTGAGCAAGGCGCAGATCCTCGACCGGGTGTGGAGCTACGACTTCGGCGGCCGCTCCAACATCGTCGAGCTCTACATTTCCTACCTGCGCAAGAAGATCGACAACGGTCGCGAACCGATGATCCACACGCTGCGTGGCGCGGGCTATGTCCTCAAGCCGGCGCGCTAACACACGGCGAGCCTGGTCGCTTCGGCTTCGGCTGTTGCTCGGGCAGGTGGTGGTGCTCGCCCTGGTGTGCATCGGCATCACGGCGGCCACCGAACTCGCGCTGAACCACCATCTCGTGAAGCAGCTCGATAGCCAACTCGCCGGGACCTCCTATCGCTCGGCGCTGATGTACCCCGAAATGAACCGTCCGCACCACGAGCACTCCCACTACCCCAGGCCGGGTCCCGGCCCACGGTTCCTCGATGCGCCCGGCCAGCCGGCGGGCATGGTCGCGGCGGTGGTCAGCGACGGCAAGACGGTCGACGCCGGCTACACGACCAGCAGCGGGGACCGGGCCGCGCTGACCGACAAGGCGCAGGCGCAATTGGCGGCGATCGCCGGCAGCCGCAGTCCGGTGACCCTGAATCTCGACGGGCTGGGCCGCTACCGTGTCGTCGCTGCCCCGAGCCGGCGCGGCGGCGACCTGATCGTCACCGGCCTGTCGATGGCCGACGTCGACGCCACGTTGCTGCGGATGCTGGTCATCTTCGGCATCGTCACCGTGATCGCATTGGCCGCGGCCACGATCGCCGGGATCATCATCATCAGGCGGGCGTTGGCGCCGCTGCGCCGCGTCGCGCAGACCGCGCGCAAGGTTGCCGATCTCCCGTTGGCCCGCGGTGAGGTCGAGCTGCCGGTGCGCGTGCCCGAATCCGACACAAACCCCTCCACGGAGGTCGGCCAGCTCGGCTCGGCGCTGAACCGGATGCTCGACCACATCGCGGCCGCGCTGGAGGCCCGTCAGGCCAGTGAGACGAGGGTGCGGCAATTCGTCGCCGACGCGAGTCACGAGCTGCGCACACCGCTCGCCGCGATCCGCGGCTACACCGAACTCACCCAACGCATGGGCGACGACCGCGAGGCGGTGGCGCACGCGATGAGTCGGGTGGCATCGGAAACGGAGCGGATAACGCGCCTCGTCGAGGACCTGCTGTTGCTGGCGCGCCTGGACTCGGGGCGGCCGCTGGAACGCGAACCGGTGGACCTGTCGCGCCTCGCGGTCGACGCGGTCAGCGACGCGCACGTCGCCGGACCCGATCATGAGTGGGAGCTCGACCTGCCCGAGGAGCCCGTGGTCGTCACCGGTGACGCGGCCCGATTACATCAGGTGGTCACCAATCTGCTTGCCAACGCCCGCATTCACACCGGCGCCGGCACCGTCGTGACGACGCGACTGAGCACCGAGCCGACGCAGTCCGTGCTGCAGGTGATCGACAACGGTCCCGGCATTCCGGCCGAGCTGCAGTCGGAGGTATTCGAGCGGTTCGCCCGCGGCGATTCGTCGCGCTCCCGCAAGGGCGGCAGCACCGGGCTGGGCCTGGCCATCGTCTCCGCAGTTGTCAAGGCGCACAACGGAAGTATCACGGTGAGCAGCTCACCGGGCCATACCGAGTTCACGGTGCGGTTGCCACTCAACGGGTGGCAACCGCCCGCCTCCAGCTCTTCGACTAGCTAGAGCAATTCACGTCGATTTCGAACGGCTTGTTCACCGGTTGCATCGGGTTGGCCATGTCGACGCCCGTGGCGGTCCCGGTGATCTTGTAGTGACTGCCGTCCTTGGTCGCCGAGGCATTGCCCTGGCCGGTTCCCGACGTGTACGCGAGCGTCACGCCGTTGACGTTGCCGAGCCCAACCGACTTCACCTGGGGAGGGTTGGCATCGGTGAGCACGGCGCCGATGCCGGTCGCGGCCCCACCGATCGCGATGTTGACGTTGCCGCCCGCCGTCGTGCACACGACGGAACCACTCACGTTCTGGTTCTTCCCGTCGATGGTCACCGTGGGCCCGCCGCCGGCGCTAGCCGACGCATTGCCGCCCGAGGTGGCCCCGCCACCGGAACTCGATTTGTTGCTCGAACAACCAGAAATGGCCGCGGCCAGAATTGCCGCCCCGGCAACCGCGATGGTCAGTTCACGCTTCACCTGTTCTCCTTAGCCCGATCGTTGCGGCCCTCGGCATCGAGGGTCGTTTGGGCATTATGCGGGTTTGCCGGACCGCATAGAAGAGGTTCGGCGAAATTGTTTCTTTTCGGTTAACCCGCCAGGTCTCGCCATGTTCTTTCGGGGAAGGCGCATGGATGGCAATGTATTGCCGGTGGACCACAAACCTCCCACCGCAGTCATCGAGTCCGCACATCGCCAGCACGCCCTGCCATTTGACGACACGACCGATTTTCACAATGCCGATCGTGGATTTATAGCGGCATTGTCGCCGTGCGTCGTCAAAGCGGCCGACGGCCGCGTGGTTTGGGACAACGACGCCTATTCGTTCCTCGAGGGTCCGGCTCCCGCAACCGTGCACCCCAGCCTGTGGCGGCAATCGTCGCTGGCCGCCAAACAGGGCCTCTACGAGGTGGTGCCGGGCGTCTATCAGGTCCGCGGGTTGGACCTCTCGAACGTGACCTTCGTCGAGGGCGACAGCGGGGTCATCGTCATCGATCCGTTGATCTCCACCGAGGTCGCCGCCGCGGCGCTGGACCTGTATCGCACCCACCGCGGCGGGGACCGCCCGGTGGTCGCGGTGATCTACACCCACAGTCACGTCGACCATTTCGGCGGCGTGCTGGGTGTCACTTCGCAGGCCGACGTGGACGCCGGTGCCGTCGCGGTGCTGGCGCCGGAGGGCTTCGTCGAGCACGCGGTCAAAGAGAACGTCTACGCCGGTCCCGCCATGACGCGCCGGGCCACGTACATGTACGGCACTCTGCTCCCGCGCGGACCGCAGGATCAGGTGGGGTGCGGCCTGGGCCAGGCGCCGTCCACCGGCGAGGTCGCGGTCATCGTCCCGACCATCGACATCCGCGAGACCGGTGAGAAGCACACCATCGACGGCGTGGAGATCGAGTTCCAGATGGCGCCGGGCACCGAGGCGCCCGCCGAAATGCATTTCTATTTCCCCCGTTACCGCGCGTTGTGTATGGCCGAGAACGCCACCCACAACCTGCACAACCTGCTTACCCTGCGCGGCGCGCTGGTGCGTGACCCGCACGCCTGGTCGGGCTATCTCACCGAGGCGATCGACACCTTTGCCGACCGCGCCGACGTGGTGTTCGCCTCCCATCACTGGCCGACCTGGGGTCGCGACGACATCGTCGAATTCTTGTCACTGCAACGCGACATGTATGCGTACCTGCACGACCAGACGCTGCGGTTGCTCAACCGGGGCTACACCGGTGTGGAAATCGCCGAAATGTTCCAGATGCCACCGGCATTGGAGCGCGCCTGGCACACCCACGGGTACTACGGTTCGGTCAGCCACAACGTCAAGGCCGTGTACCAGCGCTACATGGGATGGTTCGACGGCAATCCCGCCAGACTGTGGCCACACCCGCCCGAAGCGCTCGGCGCCCGATACGTTGACGCGATGGGCGGGATGGACCGGGTGGTAGAGCTCGCCCGGGCCGCGTTTGATTCGGGCGACTTCCGTTGGGCGGCAACGCTGCTCGATCACGCCGTATTCGCCGACAGGTCCCACGAGGCGGCCCGTGCGCTGTACGCCGATACGCTGGAGCAGCTCGCCTACGGCGCGGAAAACGCGGTGTGGCGGAACTTCTTCATGAGTGGGGCAACCGAATTGCGAGACGGCAACTTCGGTACCGCCGTCACCGCCGCCTCGATGTCGATGCTCAACCAGCTGACGCCGGAGCAGCTTTTCGACGGCTTCGCTCTGCGCGTCGACGGGCCGCGCGCGTGGGACCTCGACATCGCCATCGATATCTCGTTCGCCGATCTGGCCGCGAACTACCGGCTCACGCTGCGCAACGGTGTGCTTGTCTATCGCAAGGTTGCTGCCGACGCCGCAACTGCGAACGTTACGGTCAAGCTGGACAGCAAGTTTCGTCTGCTGACGGTGGCGATGGGCGACTTCGCCTCGCCCGGGCTGGACATATCCGGCGACCAGACCGCGCTGCAGGCGTTCCTGGGCGTGCTCGACGAACCGGACCCGAATTTCAACATCGTCACGCCGTAGCGAACTCAACTGTGGTCGAGGAGTTGTCGAGATTGCCGTGAGGGTTGTGCTTTGCCCCTAATTCGCGACCATGACGGCAATCTCGACGACGGCACCTGCGGTGTGCGCCGCACACCGCCTCACGCCACGTCGATAACCACCTTGCCCAGCACCTTGCGCTCGGCCACATAGCGCAGCGCCGCGGCCGTTTCGGCCAGCGGGAAGCGCGCGCCGATGTACGGCCGGATGACCCCGCTGGCGAACATCTCGGTCAACTCCTGCGTGTCGCGGATCGCCTCGTCGGGATGATCGGTCATAAAAGTGCGGATCTCCATGCCGCGCACACAGATGTCTTTGAGCAGAATGAGATTGAGCGGAATGGCAGGGATCGTGCCGGCCGCGTAACCCAGCGTGACGAAGGTGCCACCTCGGGCGAGACCGCGCAGTGCCGGCTCGGAATACGATCCGCCGACCGGGTCCAGGACCACCCGGGCGCTGTCACCGGTGATCTCACGGATTCGGCTTTTCAGGTCCTCCCGGTCATAGTCGACGGTCGCCTCTGCACCACGCTGACGGCACAGCTCGAGCTTTTCCGGACTCGACGCCGCGGCCAGCACCCGGGCTTTCATGGCGACCGCCAGATCGACGGCGGCCAACCCCACGCCGCCCGCAGCACCCAGCACGACAACCCAATCGCCCTCTGTCACAGCGGCAGTCGAGCGCAACGCGTGATAGGCGGTGCGGTATGTCACCCCGAAGGCCGCGGCCGAGGCGAAGTCGGCGTCGTCGGGCACAAGTTCGGCCTGGCTCGCGTCGAGCAGTGCCTGTTCGGCGAACGCTCCAAAAGTGGTTCCGGACACGCGCTGACCCGGACTAAACGCAGCGCCTGCACCGGCGGCGATCACCTCGCCGGCGATCTCGTTGCCGGGGATGAACGGCGGCGGAATCTTGACCTGGTATTTGCCGGCGATGAACAGCACATCCGGGAAATTGACCGCGGCGGCACGCACCCGCACCAGCAGCTGGCCGGGACCCGCGACCGGCTCGTCAACGTCGGTGAGCACCAGGTCTTCCGGCGGCCCGTACGCCTGGCAGACGACCGCGCGCATCACTTGACCCCCAACCCTTTCAGGCAGAACCGAACCACGTGTGCGATGTCGTCGCGCCCGGGCCGCTCCGCCGAACTCATGTAGCGCCGCATGGTTGCGGCCGTGCAGCAGAACACCGCCTCGACATCGCGGTCCACATCGCTACTGCCCAGCGCCGCAACGGGTTCGACCAGCAGGTCACGCAGCGGCAGCATCATCTCCTGGTCGACCGTGCGCCAGTTGGTGCCCGTCGCCATCTGACCTGCCGCGGCGCGGCTTTTCCGGATCAGGTCCGGGTGGGCGACCTGTGCCAGCGTGCCCTCGATCCAGCGCGCTACCTTGTCCTGTGGCCTCGACGCCTTGGCCATCTGATGCTGAAGGTAGGACACGACGATCGCCACGCCCCGCTCCATGACCGCCAGGATGAGATCGTCCTTGCCGGCGAAGTAGCGGTAGAACGCCTTGTTCGACGAGCCCGCCTCGGCGACGATATCGCTGACACGCGGCGCCTCGGGCGCGACCCGTTCCATCACCCGCACCGCGGCGGCCAGGATGCGCTCCACCTCCTCGGTGGCCTCCCGCTGGCGTTCGTCGAGTGCCCGTTCGACTGCCGCCGTGACTCGGCTATTGGTCAACGAGCTCACCGTATTTGGCGCGGGCGGCCTCTCGCCGAACGCCCAGCATCTCGCTGGGCCACTCGCCGTCTTCGGCGTCGTACCCCTTGAGCAGCATGCGGGCCAGGTTGACCTTGTGTGCCTCCGTCGGCCCGTCGGCCAGGCCGAGCGCGATGCCGCCGAGCAGGACGTTGACCAGTGGCAGTTGGTCGGTGAGTCCGAGCGCCCCGTGCACTTGAATGGCCCGCAGCGCAATCGATTTCAGTACCTGGGATGCCAGGATCTTGCAGGCGGCGATTTCGGCGCGGGCTGCGTGCTCGTCGCCGTTGTCGATCAGCCACGCGGCGTGCAGCACGGTGAGCCGGAACGGAATCAACTCGGTATAGGAGTCGGCAACGAATTCCTGCACCAATTGCTTGTCGGCCAGCGAGGTTCCCTGTGTGAACCGGCTTTTCGCCCGCCTCGACATCATCTCGACGGCGCGCTGCGCCATTCCGATCGAGCGCATCGCGTGGTGCAGCCGTCCGCCGGCCAAGCGGGTCTGCAGGATCAGGAAGCCCTGACCGGGTTCACCGAGCAGCGCGTCCGAACCCACGCGGACGCCGTCATAATGCACCAGGGAATGTCCGGGCTCGTGCGGCTCCGCCCCGACCAGGTGATGGGTGGCTTCCACGGTCAGGCCCGGGGTTCCGGCCGGGATCAGGAACGTCGACGCGCCGTGGTGGACGGCCACGTCCGGATTGGTAATCGCGACGACGATGAAGAACGACGCGACGGAAGCGTTGGAGGAGAAGTACTTTCGGCCGGTGATGACCCAGCCGTCGCCGTCGGGGACGGCGCGGGTGGTGAAGACCCGCGGATCGGCGCCGCCTTGCGGCTCCGTCATCGAAAAGCAGGAGAAGATCTCCCCGGACAGCAGCCCGGCCAGATAGCGGTCTTTCTGGTCCTGGGTGCCGAAGCGGGCGATGATCTCCGCGTTGCCGGTGTCGGGCGCCTGCGTGCCGAACACGATCGGCGCCCAGGGGCTGCGGCCCAGGATCTCGTTGATCAGCGTCAGCTTGACCGCACCGAAGCCCTGCCCGCCCAGCTCGGGGCCCAAATGCGGTGCCCACAAGCCGTTGTCGCGGACCTGCTGTTTGAGCGGGTCGACGACGCGGCGGCGCTCGTCGTTCAGTGGGAGGAACTCGCAGCCCGGGAACAGCACCTCGAGGGGCTCCACCTCTTCGCGCACGAACTCGCGGATCCAGTCCAGCTTCTTGTCGAACTCCGGTTCGGTGGAGAAGTCCCAAGCCATCGAATACTCCTGTCTCGTTCATATGGTGGCGCCCCGCTAGGGGATGCCGCCGTCGGCCCGCAGGATCGAACCGGTGGTGAAACTGGACGCGTCGGACGCCAAAAACAGCGCGGCGCCGACGATTTCGCGCGGGTCTCCCGCGCGCTGCAACGACAGATGTCCAAAGGGTTTGCCCTCGGCCCGCTCGAGATTCCACGACTTGCTCACGTCGGTGAGAAACGGGCCTGCCATCAGCGTGTTGACCCGCACGGCTGGCCCGAAAGCCTTTGCCAACGCTTCGGTCATGGCGTTGAGTCCAGCCTTGGCCGAGGCGTAGGGAATGATGTCGGGGGTCGGCCGTAACGATCCGGCCGTGCTCACGTTGATGATGGATCCGCGGCCGGCGGCCACCATTCGCTCGCCCACCAACGCCGATAACCGGAAGGGCCCCTTGAGGTTTAGGTTGACCACCGCGTCGAACAGCTTCTCGGTGACGTCGGTCAGCTTGTCGTACAGCGGCGACATGCCGGCGTTGTTGATCAACGTGTCGACCTTGCCGAACCGGTCGTAGGTCGCCTCGACCAGTCCGTCGAGCTGTTCCCAGCGTCCGACGTGCACCTGGTAGGGCATCGCGGAGCGGCCGGTTTCGGCCTCGATTTCCTTGGCGGTGCTCACGCAGTTGTCCATGTTGCGGCTGGCGATCACCACGTCGGCGCCGCAGCGCGCGGCGGCGAACGCCATTTCGCGGCCCAGTCCGCGACTGCCGCCGGTGATGAGCACCACGCGCTCGGTGAGGTCGAAAAGCTTGTCGGCGTAGCCCATTTCAGCGTGTCCTCGCCAGCTCGGCCGCGGTGGCGATCAGCCGGGGAATCATCGCCCCGAAAGTGTCTTTGATCTTGGGGTCCACCTTGCCCGTACGCACCCCGGCGGCGTACGTCTTCTCCAGCACGATGCCCAGTTTCCAGTTGGCCAGCACCAGGTAGTAGTCGATGTTCTCGGTGGACAGCCCGCTGATCTGCTCGTAGTGCTCGAGCAGTTCGCTGCGGGTCGGCATGCCCTTCATGTCCAGGTAGAACCCGTCGTCGCTAGGGTTTTCGCCGTCGTAGCCCAGTAACGCCCACGCCAGATCCAGCAGTGGATCGCCGACCGTGGTCATCTCCCAGTCCACGATCGCGGCCAGTCGTGCCGGCGCCCCGTGCGCGAACATCACGTTGGCGAATTGGTAGTCGCCGTGCATGATGCCCGGCTTGTAGTGCGCGGGCCGGTGGCGGCGCAGCCAGTCGGCCGCCTCGTCCAGGCCGGGCAGCTCGCGGACCTTGTAGGCGTCGAGAAACTTCAGCCAGCGATCGACCTGTCGCTCGTGAAATCCGTCCGGGCGGCCGAACCCTTCGAGCCCCTGGGCGCGCCAGTCCACCCGGCCCAGCTTGGCGGCGCCCTCGACCAACTCGAACGCCAGGCCGCGGCGTGCCGCCAGGTCGGTGTCGAACGGCGCTTGCCATCCGCCGTCCATCGGGCTCCAGCCGTCGATGGCCCGCATGATGTAAAACGGCATGCCGAGCACGGTGCCGGTGTCGTCGGCGGCGATGAGTGCAGCGTGCGGCACGTCGGTGCCGGACAGCGCCCGTACCAGCCGGATCTCGCGCAGCAGGCCGTCGATGCGGGCGGCATCGGCGCGCGCGCCGGGCATCCGCAGCACCATGCGTTCGGGGCCACGCTTGATCAGGTACAGCGTGTTCTGGGAACCGCCCTTCAGCTGGTCCAGCACTGGTTCTTCGCCGCTGCCCGGTGCATCGTTGGCATCGAGCCAACGTCCGAGAACACCCGGGTCCAGTTGTGTTTCGCCGGCAGCAGTCATAGTCTGCACACCCCAATCTCCATAGGGAGAATAGCATTCTCCGCGGAATTGGGAAGGGGTCGTTTCAGCGGTCGGCTTTGTGGGCGCTGAGCAGAAACCCCGGCGCCATGAAGTGGCCCTCGTCGTCGCGCTCGACGTCGGGTACCGGGCCAGCCGCGAGGGCATCGGCGTTGCCGTAGAGCTTCGCGGGTCGAATGTCATCGACCCGCCAGAGGGTCGAGACGGCGTCGTGCAACTCGGTTTGGGTGAAGCCGCGCGGGCCGGGTGCGTCGTCGTCGCCCAGTGGTCCTAGTGCCCCCGCGACGAACGCCAGAATGTAGAGCGCCGCCCCCGGCGCCGCGGCCCGAAAGATGGACCGCAGATAGTCCTGGCGCCTCTCGGGCAGCAGCGCGTGGAACAGCCCGCTGTCCAAGATGGTGGAGAAGCGGCCTTCGGATCCGGGCGGGTAGTCACGAAAGCTCGCGACGTCGGCCTGCGCGAAAGTCGCTGTGGTGAGCCCTTGTTCGGCCGCAGCCGCGGCCGCCTCCTCGATCGCGGTGGCGCTGGCGTCCAGGCCGACAACCGTGTAGCCGCGCGCGGCGAGTGCCAGCGATAGTGCGGCGTGGCCGCAACCGGCGTCCAGTACGTCGCTGTGGATCTTGCCCTGGTCGATGAGGGCCTGCAGCTCGGGTTGTGGCCGGCCGATGCTCCACGGGGGTGGCGTTTCTTGTCGGTATGCGGCGTCCCAATCCATGCCCGGCTGGGTCATCTGTCCTCCTCGAGGTCGAGCCTTCCGCGCCCAATGAGAAACTGGCGCTGCCCACCATCCGACGACGGGAACAAACATGCAAGTGCTGCTGGTCCGGCACGCGTTGCCGCTGCGCAGCGAACACGGGCAGGGTTCCGACCCGGACCTGTCCGATGAAGGGAAGGCACAGGTCACGCGACTGCCCGACGCCCTTGCCAGGTTTCCCATCTCGCGGGTGGTCAGCAGCCCGCAGCGCCGTGCCATCCAGACCGCCGAACCGGTCGCGGCGGCCCGGGAGCTGGCCGTCGAGGTCGACGAGCGATTCGCCGAATACGACCGCGACCTTCCCGTGTACATCCCCGTCGAGCAGATCCGCGCGGAAAACCCTCAGGAGTGGGCGCGGCTGGCGCAGGGCCATCTGCCCAGCGCGGTCGACGAAGACGCCTTTCGGGCGCGGGTGCTGGCGGGGGTGGACGATCTCGTCGCCGCCGCCGATCCCGACGACACCGTCGCCGTGTTCAGCCACGGCGGAGTGATCAACCTGCTGCTGCACCACATTCTCGGGACAGCCCGGCTGTTGTCGTTCCCCGTGGACTACGCGTCGGTCACGCGCCTGCTCTACTCGCGCTCCGGCCAGGCGACCGTGGCGACGGTGAACGCCGTCGAACACGTGTGGGACCTGTTGCCGCGCAACCAGCGATGGTAAACAAGTTCGGTGACTTCGGCTGACCGACTCGATGGGCTCGACCTGCCCGCGCTGGACCGGTATCTGCGTTCGCTGGGCATCGATCGCGACGGCGACTTGCGGGCGGACTTCATCTCCGGTGGCCGCTCCAATCTGACGTTTCGGGTCTACGACGACAAAACCAACTGGCTCGTGCGGCGCCCACCCCTGCACGGGTTGACGCCGTCGGCCCACGACATGGCCCGCGAGTACAAGGTGGTTGCGGCGCTACAGGACACGCCGGTACCGGTCGCCCGCGCGATCGCGCTATGCGAGGACGACTCGGTGCTGGGCGCGCCGTTCCAGATCGTCGAATTCGTTGCCGGGCAGGTGGTCCGCCGCCGCGCGCAACTGGAAGCGTTCAGCCACACCGTCATCGACGGGTGCGTCGACGCGTTGATTCGGGTGCTCGTCGACTTGCACAACGTCGACCCGAACGCCGTGGGCCTGGGCGATTTCGGCAAGCCCACTGGTTACCTGGAACGCCAGGTGCGCCGATGGGGCTCGCAGTGGCAGTTGGTGCGGCTGCCCGACGATCACCGCGACGCCGACGTGGAGCGGTTGCATTCCGGTCTGCACGAAGCGATTCCGCAGCAGAGCCGCATGTCGATCGTGCACGGCGACTACCGGATCGACAACACCATCCTGGACTCGGACGACCCGACGCGGGTCCGCGCCGTCGTGGATTGGGAGCTCTCGACGCTGGGTGACCCGCTGTCCGACGCGGCGCTGATGTGCGTGTACCGCGATCCCGCGCTGGACTTGATCGTCAACGCGCAGGCCGCGTGGACGTCGCCGCTGCTGCCCACGGCCGACGAGCTCGCCGACCGGTACTCCCTGGTCGCCGGATTATCGCTTGCGCACTGGGAGTTCTACATGGCCCTGGCCTACTTCAAGCTCGCCATCATCGCCGCGGGCATCGACTTCCGCCGGCGCATGTCGGACCAGGCCCGCGGCACGGATTCCGAACTCACACCCGAGGTGGTGGCGCCGTTGATCTCGCGCGGGCTGGCCGAACTCGCCAAGCTGCCCGGCTAGGCGCGGGCCTCGTGCGAAGCCGCGGCGTGATGCTTCTTGGCCGCGCGACGCAGCTGCAGGATCCGCGCGGTGCCGACGGCCACGGTGATCAGCCCGCCGACCACGGCCGCCAGCAGAATCGCAACACCGAGCGGCAGGCTCCAGTGCCAGCCCAGGAACTGAAACTGACTCGACGCCGTGTTCTGGGCTATGAAGATCAGCAACAGGATCAGGATCAGGAACCCGGCAATCAATGCGGTCCACAGGGCGCCGGCGCGGGTGAAGCCGATGGCGGGTTCTGCCGACTTTGCGCCACCCTTGGGCGGTTGCGAGGGCTTGGGGGGCGGCTGGTCGGGCGAGTCAGGGGTTGGGCTGCTCATACTGTCATCTTTGACCCATCGCGCCCGGAATGAAACCACACCACGCAGGATTCCTAGCGGCGTCCCGTCGTTTCTGCCGATAGGGTCACCGGTATGAGGATGCTGCGCGTGCGCAGCGCCACACGCTCCGCGGCGGCGTTGCTGGCGACGGCGTGCCTGATTGCGGCGTGTAGCAATTCGGATCCGCTGGGCGAAGAGACCCGCAGCATGAAGTCCATCGTCGTGGGCTCCGGCGACTTCCCGGAATCCCAGATCGTCGCTGAAATCTACGCACAGGCATTGCAGGCCAACGGGTTTGATGTCGGACGCCGGATGGGCATCGGCAGCCGCGAGACCTATATCCCGGCGCTGAAGGACCACTCCATCGATTTGGTTCCGGAGTACATCGGCAACCTCCTGCAGTACTTCGAGCCCAAGTCCACGGCGACCATGCTCGACGCCGTCGAATTGGAGCTCTACAAGCGGCTGCCCGGCGATCTGTCGATTCTGACTCCTTCGCCGGCCTCCGACACGGACACCGTCACCGTCACGGGTGGAACCGCCTCGGACTGGCACCTGAAAACAATCGCCGACCTGGCGGCACATTCGCCGGACGTGAAATTCGGCGCGCCGTCGGACTTCCAGGCCCGCCCCTCCGGGCTGCCCGGCCTGAAGCAGAAGTACGGACTGAACATCAGCCCGGGCAATTTCGTCGCGATCGAGGACGGCGGCGGTGCCGTGACGGTCCGCGCGTTGGTCGAGGGCAGGGTGAATGCCGCCAACATCTTCAGCACCTCACCGGCGATTCCCCAGGAGCACCTGGTGGTACTCGAGGACCCCGAGCACAACTTCCTGGCCGGTAACATTGTGCCGCTGGTGAATTCGCAGAAGAAGTCCGATCGCCTCAAGGAAGTTCTCGACGCCGTCTCAGCGAAGTTGACCTCATCCGGGGTGGCCGCGCTCAACGCCGAGGTGGCGGGAAACTCGGGCAGGGATCCGGGCCAGGTGGCCCGAAACTGGGTGCGGGACAACGGCTTCGACCACCCCTTGGGGCAGGGATGATCCGCTTCGACAACGTGAGCAAGGTGTTCGGTGGCGGCGGCACCGCGGTGGACCGGCTCAGCCTCGACGTGCCCGACGGCAAGCTGACGGTCTTCGTCGGCTCCTCCGGCAGCGGCAAAACCACGGCGCTGCGGATGATCAACCGGATGGTCGAGCCGACCTCCGGCACCATCACGGTGGACGGCGTCGACGTGTCCAAGGTCGACCCGGTGAAGCTGCGTCTCGGAATCGGTTACGTCATCCAGCATGCGGGCCTGATGCCCCATCAGCGGGTGATCGACAACGTCGCGACCGTGCCGGTCCTCAAGGGCCAGGGCCGCCGGGCCGCCCGCAAAGCCGCCTATCAAGTGCTCGAACGCGTCGGCCTGGACGCCAAGCACGCCACCCGGTATCCGGCACAACTTTCCGGCGGCGAACAACAACGCGTCGGGGTGGCGCGCGCCCTGGCCGCCGACCCACCCATCCTGCTGATGGACGAGCCGTTCTCGGCCGTCGACCCGGTGGTCCGCCATGAGCTGCAAAACGAAATACTGCGTCTGCAAAGCGAATTGCGCAAAACCGTCGTGTTCGTGACCCACGATATCGACGAGGCGCTCAGGCTCGCCGACCGCGTCGCGGTGTTCGGACACGGTGGTGTCCTGCAGCAGTACGACGAACCGGCTCGGCTGCTCTCGCGGCCGGCCAACGACTTCGTGGCGCGGTTCATCGGTCTCGGCCGCGGCTATCGCTGGCTGCAGCTCATCGACGCATCCGGGCTGCCGCTGCACGACATCGAGCGCATTTCGGCGAGCGCCCTCGCCAACGGCGCACCTATCACGCAGGGCTGGAGATTGGTGGTCGACGACGACGGCGCGCCGTTGGGTTGGATCGACGCCGCCGGCTGGCAGCGTCACCGTGCCGGTGCGTCGTTGTCGGACAGCATCAGCGCGATTGGTTCGCAGTTCCGTCCGGACGGCAACCTCAGCCAGGCGCTCGACGCGGCGTTGTCCTCCCCGTCGGCCGTCGGCATCGCCGTCGACCGCGACGGCAAGGTCGTCGGCGGCATCTTGGCCGCCGACGTGCTGGCCGCGGTGGAAGCCCGGCGACGGGACTGACATGCACTACCTGCTCACCCATCTCGACGACGCCCGGGCCCTGACCATGGTGCATCTGCGGTTGTCGCTGCTCCCGGTGCTGATCGGTCTGGCGATCTCGGTACCCATCGGTGTGCTGGTGCAGCGCGCCCCTGTTGCCCGGCGCCTGACGACGGCGACGGCCAGCGTCGTCTTCACCATCCCGTCGCTGGCGTTGTTCGTCGTGCTGCCGGTCATCATCGGAACCCGAATCCTCGACGAGGCCAACATCATCGTCGCGCTGACCGCCTACACGACCGCACTGTTGGTGCGTGCGGTGCTCGAGGCGCTGGACGCGGTGCCGGCCCAAGTGCGTGACGCCGCGACCGCGGTCGGCTATCCGGCGCTCACGCGTGTGGTGAAAGTCGAACTCCCACTGTCCATTCCGGTGATGATCGCCGGCTTGCGGGTGGTGGTGGTGACCAACATCGCGATGGTGTCGGTGGGCTCGGTCATCGGCATCGGTGGACTGGGCACCTGGTTCACCATGGGTTACCAGACCAACAAGAGCGATCAAATCCTTGCCGGGATCGTCGTGTTGCTCGTGCTGGCGATCGTCATCGACCTAGGGATCGTGCTGGCCGGGCGCCTCATCACCCCCTGGGAGCGCGCCGCGCGTCCGGCCCGTCGGCGTCGCCAGGTCCCGGCACCGATAGCGGGCGGTGCGCGATGAACTTTCTCCAACAGGCCCTCTCCTACCTCTTGACCGCCGCCAACTGGACCGGCCCGGTAGGGCTTGCGGCGCGCATCTTGGAGCATTTGGAGTACACGGCCCTCGCGGTGGGCGCGTCGGCGCTGGTCGCCGTTCCGCTGGGCGCGATCATCGGGCATACCGGTCGCGGCACGCTGCTGGTGGTGGGCGCGGTCAACGGACTGCGCGCGCTGCCGACGCTCGGGGTGCTGCTGCTGGGGGTGCTGGTGTTCGGGCTGGGCCTGGGCCCGCCGCTGGTTGCCCTGATGTTGCTGGGCATCCCGGCCCTGCTGGCCGGCACCTACGCCGGCATCGCCAGTGTCGACCCGACCGTGGTCGACGCCGCCCGCGCGATGGGCATGACCGAGACCCAGGTGCTGCTGCGCGTCGAGATGCCCAATGCGATGCCGCTGATCCTGGGCGGGCTGCGCAGCGCGACGCTGCAAGTGGTCGCGACCGCGACGGTCGCCGCCTACGCGAGCCTCGGCGGGCTCGGCCGCTACCTGATCGACGGGATCAAACAGCGCGAATTCCAGCTCGCTCTCGTCGGCGCGCTGGCGGTGGCGGCGTTGGCGCTGATCCTCGACGGTCTGCTGGCGTCGGCGGTGTGGGTCTCGGTGCCCGGCACCGGGCGGCTGCGCAGGCCCACCCGCGGGCGCGACCGCGTGACGGCGGCCGCACTTACGGACAAACCTGCCGCGGTCGGTGGACACGCTTTACGGTAGGGGGGTGAACGCAGGCCCCACAGATCCGACTCCCCGCGTCGTGACGGCGATGTTGACCTGGCGTGCACAGGATGTCTCCCGGATGGAGTCGGTGCGAATCCAGGTGTCCGGCAAGCGAATCAGGGCGCACGGCCGCATCGTGGCCGCGGCCACCGAGACAAATCCGGCGTTCGGCGCCTTCTACGAGGTGCAGACCGACGAGACGGGCGCCACCAAGCGGTTCGGGTTGACCGTGACCCTGGCCGAGCGGGAACGGCAGCTGGCCATTGCCCGCGACGAGGAGAACATGTGGTTGGTCACCGACCATCAAGGCGAGTCGCGCGCGGGATATAACGGTGCCCTCGACGTCGACGTGGTGTTCAGCCCGTTCTTCAACGCCCTGCCGATCCGGCGGCTCGCGCTGCACGAGCATGCGGAATCGATCGCGTTGCCGATGGTCTATGTGAACGTGCCCGAGATGACCGTCACCGCGGCGGTCGTCAGCTACACCAGCGCGGGCAGTCTCGACGGGATCAAGCTGCGTTCGCCGGTCGCCGACACCAACGTGAGCGTCGACGCCGACGGGTTCATCGTCGACTATCCAGGGTTGGCAGAGCGGATCTGATCACCCCGCCCGCCCGGCCCGCCGCGGCCAGTTCCTCGCGCCAGTTGTCCGCGCCGATGGTGATGGTGAAGATGTCGGAGCGCGGGAAGCTGTCGAAACGGGTTCGCGCCGCGTGGCCGGCTTCGACAAGCTCGGCCACCGAGATGTCGCGGTCGAGGGAGTCGCGCGCACGACTCAGCAGCTCGATCGCCCGGTCGAGGGCAGGCAGCAGCTGGCTGGAATTGCCTTCGCACATCGCACGCACCAGGTCCGGCGCGCTCGCGGCCACCCGCGTCCCGTCGCGGAAAGACCCTGCGGCCAGGGCAAACGCCAGCGGCACCTCGGCGGCGGTGATGGCGAGGGCCTCGGCGAGCAGGTGCGGTAAGTGCGAGATGGCGGCTGCGGCGGCGTCGTGCTCGTCGGACTTCGCCGGCACCACCGCCGCGCCGCAGTCCAGCGCCAGCGTCATGACCATCGACCACACTTCGGGATCCACATGGTCGTCGACGCTGACGACCCACGGGGCCATGGTGAACAACCCGGCATGGCCGGCGGGCCAACCGGACTCGGCGGTGCCCGTCATCGGGTGACCGCCGACGAAGCGCTGCAGCAGACCGGCCGCCGCGACCTCGTCGAGCACCGCACTCTTGACGCTGGTGACGTCGGTCAACGGGCAGTCGGGGGCCAACTCGCTGACGTGGGCCAGCATGCTGGGCAGCGCCGGCATCGGCACGGCCAGCACGATCAGCGCGCCGAGGTCGGCGGCGCGGGTCAGTGTTTCGGTGAGGTCGGTGCTGGCGTCGAAGCCGTCGGCGACGGCTCCCTGCGCGCCTTCCACTGACCTGTTGTAGCCGAACACTTCGCGGCCGGCTTTTGCGGTGGCCCGCATGATCGAGCCGCCGATCAGTCCCAGACCGAGCACGCATATCGGTGTCTTCGTTGCCGTCCGAGCCACAGTCCAAGGTTGGCACAGTTCCGCACGACGTGGTGGTTCAGGTTTCGCTCGCACGCGTGCGCCTGTCTGGTCAAGCGGCCTGGTCAGCGACTAGCGTATGCGGCCATGGGAGCACAACGGGCCTCTGCACAGGGCCCGTCCGCGGACGTGCCGGACGGCTTCGGCGTCGCGGTCGTGCGCGAGGAGGGCCAATGGCGCTGTTACCCGATGGCCGCGAAGTCATTGACGAGTCTCTCGGCGGCAGAGACGGAGCTGCGTGAACTACGCAGCGCCGGAGCGGTGTTTGGGCTTCTCGACGTCGACGACGAATTCTTCGTCATTGTGCGCCCGGCACCCTCGGGGACCCGGCTGCTGCTGTCGGACGCCACCGCCGCGCTGGACTACGACATCGCGGCCGAAGTGCTGGACAATCTCGACGCCGACATCGACCCCGAGGACCTCGAGGACGTAGAGCCGTTCGAGGAGGGCGATCTCGGGTTGCTGGCCGACATCGGCCTGCCCGACGCGGTATTGGGTGTCATCCTCGATGAGTCCGACCTTTACGCCGACGAGCAATTGGGGCGCATCGCCCGGGAGATGGGCTTCGCCGACGAGCTGTCGGCGGTGATCGACCGTCTCGGTCGGTGACCACAGTCGGTGATCGCTGACGAAGATCTGATCCGTACCGCGCTGTCGGTTGCCGCGACGGCGGGTCCCCGCGACGTTCCTATTGGCGCGGTTGTCGTCGGCGCCGACGGAACCGAACTCGCCCGGGCGGTGAATGCCCGTGAGGCCCTTGGTGATCCGACCGCGCACGCGGAGATCCTGGCGATGCGGGCGGCGGCCGCCGTGCTGGGCGACGGGTGGCGGCTGGAGGGCACCACGCTGGCGGTGACCGTCGAACCCTGCACCATGTGCGCGGGCGCGCTGGTGCTGGCTCGCATCGAGCGGCTGGTCTTCGGCGCCTGGGAGCCCAAGACGGGAGCGGTTGGATCGCTGTGGGATGTGGTTCGCGACCGACGACTCAACCACCGCCCGGCCGTGCGGGGCGGGGTACTCGCGGAAGAATGCGCCGCACCGCTGGAGGCCTTCTTCGCCCGCCAGCGATTGGGGTGAGCGGCCGACGGTTCGGTAAGCTGCTCGGCGGTGGCGTGTCCGAGCGGCCTAAGGAGCACGCCTCGAAAGCGTGTGACGGCTAACACCGTCCGAGGGTTCAAATCCCTCCGCCACCGCCACAAACTAGCCGAGCATCAGAATGGCCGCCGGCCGCAAAACGTGACGAGGCTTGCCCCAGAGCTCCCGCCGGGGCCTAATCGCCTGATTAGCAGCGGTGGGTTGACTTCAGCCCACCCTCCATTGGGGCGCAGACTTTCGGACCCAGGAGTCCCGACAAAGTTGGCCCATCTGTCCATAAAGGGCGGTGGCATCGCAATTGCCTTGGTATCTGCGCAGGGGATTCTCGCGCAGGGATTTGTCGACGCAAGCATGGTGGGCGGCGGGATCGGTGATGCTGACACAGGGATCGTCGGCGTGCGCTTGTGCTGGCGGAATGCAGAAGGGTGTCAGTGCTATGGCTGCTGCCGCTGACACGCCAAATATTGCCCTCTTCAAATTAGTTGTTCCTTTTCCGCCCCCCTACTAGCCGTGTTGTCGTCACCTACACATTGTCGCACTTTGTGACGTTGCCGCCCGGCGTGACGTGGCTAGTACGCAGCCAGTACGCAGGAGAATTACGGGCAGCTTTCAGCAACCATCAGAACCAGCCGCCGACGGGGCGGTTCACCACACCTGAAGAGCTAGCTGATCTCGTTGTCTTCCTGGCCGCCAGCCGCACGGGAAATATCGTCGGATCCGACTACCGCATCGACGGCGGATTCATCACCACTATCTGACGTTTGACAAATAGCCTCGCCACAGGCCCTTTTACAGCAACGCTGCTGAGGTTACGATTGCCCTGCATGGAGATCTGAAATGCGCAGCGCAGCTAATCATTTGATGCTCATTGTCCCGGCCGTCCTCGGGCCGCTGGTAATCGCGACCTCGCTGTCGCCGGCAGTCAGTAGCGCAGCGGAGTGCGGCGAAGGAACCGTCTATGACGCGCCATCCGATACGTGTGTCGTTCTCGCACAAGCACTCCCACCGCCAGCTCTTCCACCCCCGCCGGCAGGCAGATTGGGGGTCGGCATGAACCACTCCTCGATACGACGTGTTCTAGTGCCAATAAACCATTGCAACG
>NZ_MBES01000073.1 GCF_001954195.1 Mycobacterium sp. IS-1264
GCTGCGGCGCTGACCGATGTGGTGGGCCGTCATGAAAGCCTGCGCACTGTGTTCCCCACGGTCGAGGGAACACCCCGACAGGTGGTTATTCCTGTTGAGCAGGCAGATTTTGGGTGGGACGTTGTTGATGCCAGCGGCTGGTCGCCAGGTTCACTGAACGAGGCCATCGATACCGCGGCGCGCCACACCTTTGATCTGGCCACCGAGATCCCGCTGCGGGCAAGGCTTTTCCGCATCGTCGATGACGAGCACGTGCTGGTGATCGTGATGCACCATATCGCCGCGGATGGCTGGTCGCTAAGGCCGCTGACCGCTGATTTGGGTGTGGCCTATGCCAGCCGGTGCGCCGGTCGGGTGCCGGGGTGGGTGCCGTTGGGGGTGCAGTATGCCGATTATGCGTTGTGGCAGCGGGGGTGGTTGGGGTCGGAGTCTGATCCTGGTAGTGCGATTGCGGGCCAGTTGGCTTATTGGGAGCGGGTTTTGGCTGGGATGCCTGAGCGTTTGGAGTTGCCTGTTGATCGGCCTTATCCGGTGGTGGCTGATCAGTGTGGGGCCAGTGTGGG
>NZ_MBES01000074.1 GCF_001954195.1 Mycobacterium sp. IS-1264
ACAGGACCCACAGCGCGCTGAGTACCGCCCCGGCGGCCGGATTCAACCGAGATTGCTACACCACCAGCGCCTACCGCGCCCCCACCACCCCCACCGAACAAATCCTGGCCGCCATCTACGCCCACACACTCGGACACGACCACGTCAGCATCGACGACTCCTTCTTCGACCTCGGCGGAGACAGCATTTCGTCGATGCAGGTGGTGGCGCAGGCCCGTGCCGCCGGCCTGATGTGCAGGCCGCGCGATATTTTCGTCGAGCAGACGGTGGCCCGGCTGGCCCGGGTGGTTGGAATTGCCGACGGTGCGGCCGGCCCGATCGACGAGGGTGTCGGGCCGGTGTTGGCTACCCCGATCATGCGTTGGCTGCAAAGTGTTCACGGCCCGGTTGAGCAGTTCAATCTGATGGCGTTGTTGCAGGCCCCCTCGGGGGTCAGCGAGGCCGACGTGGTGGTCATGCTGCAGGCCTTGCTGGATCGGCATGCCATGCTGCGGCTCCGGGTCGACGACGACGTCGCTGGCGGCTGGTCTCTGGAGGTGCCCGGCGCGGGCTCGGTGGATGCGAGCGATTGCCTGCACTCGGTGGACGTGTGGTCCGACGAGGCGCTGGCGGAGGCGCAATCTCGGTTGAATCCGGCCGCCGGGGCGGTACTCAGCGCGCTGTGGGTCGCTTCCACCCGCCAATTGGCGCTGATCGTGAATCATCTGGCCGTCGACGTGGTGTCGTGGCGGATATTGCTGGATGACCTCAACACCGCCTGGAGTCAACACCGGGTGGGCCGGCAAGTGGTATTGCCCGCGGCGGGGACATCGTTTGCCCGCTGGGCGTCGCTGCTGGCCGAGTACGCGCGCTGCCCGGAAGTCGTGGGCCAAGCGGACGCCTGGAGGGAGGTCGTGGCGATCCCTCCCGCGCTGCCCGCGGTTCACCCCGACGTCGATACGTTTGTCACGGCTGAGCACATGGAGGCGTCGCTGGATGTCGAGACCACCCGCACGCTGCTCGGCGAGGTGCCCGTCGGGTGTGATGCCGGGGTGCACGAGATCCTGCTGATCGCGTTCGCCTTGGCGTGGGCGGAGTTTTTGGGCACCGGCGACACCCCGATCGGCATCGACGTCGAGGGCCACGGACGCGACGAGGAGCTGGCCCCCGATGTTGACCTGTCGCGCACCGTGGGGTGGTTCACCACCAAATCCCCGGTGTCGTTGACGGTCGGCGGGCTGCCTTGGACACACGTGACGGCCGGCGAATCAGCACTGGGCCTGGTGATCAAGGACGCTACAGCGCAACTTCGTGCGCTACCCCAGCCCCTGACCTATGGGCTGCTGCGCTATCTGAACACCGATGTTGATCTGGCCGGGCCCGACCCGCCGATCGGGTTCAACTACCTGGGACGCCTGGGTGTACCGGTGCTCGATGCTTCGGCCGATGGTGAAGTCTGGCGGATCGGCTATTGGGGATCGTCGTTCACCGACAGCGGCGCCGCCGGCCGCGCCATGCCGCTGGCGCACACCGCGGCCGTCAACGCCATCACCGTCGACACCGACGCCGGCCCGCAACTGCACGTCCAGTGGACGTGGGCGCCATCGGCCCTGGATCGCGAGCAGGTCACCCAGCTCAGCCGGTTGTGGTTTGACGCCCTCGGCGGCATCTGCGCGCATGTGCGAAGCGGTGGGGGAGGCTTGGCTCCTGCCGACATCGCGGCCGAACCGAAGCCGGGAGATACGAGCAGGCTGCGCTACGACGATTACCTGCACCTCGACCAACTGCTCGACGCCGTGCGGCCCTTGTTCGCAGACGGCGACCGTTGCGCTTGGGGCGACGAAAGATACTTCCTGATCATCCACCAAACCTCCGAACTGTGGGTTTCGCAGATCCTCGCCGATCTCGAGGTCGCGCTGGAGGCCGCCCGCCTGGCGGACTTCGACAGGGCGATCGAACGCTTGAAGCGTGCCAACGCCGTGCTCGAACTGGTGTTGACGACACAGGGTGCCCTACAACATCTTGCGGTGGATGACTTCCATCGGTTCCGGCCTCGATTACAGGGTGTGAGCGCGGCACAGTCGGCGCAATTCGAAATCTTGCTGCGGGGCGTTCGACACGCTCCGGTGAAGGGCCTCCTCGAGATTGCCGCCGATCGGCGCGACGACGACGGCGGCGACCGCCGAAAGAAACTGCAACTGGGCGCGCAGCTCGATGTGTTCATCGCCGGCCTGACGCGGTGGCGGCTGGCTCACGTGGACGCAGTCCGCCGCTTCATTGGCGGAAACCGAGGCACCGGCGGCAGCGCCGGCGTCGACTACCTGATCGATCAATTGATCGAGGCAAGCCGCCCATCATAAGGAGGCACCCACCATGGCGAACATCGACGAGCCGGCTCGCGACATCGCGACCATGCCCCGGGGCGGGCCTGACGCCTCCTGGCTGGACCGGCGGTTGCAGACCAACCGGCTGGAATACCTGGATCGCGACGATGTCGACAAACTTAAGCGCAGGGTGATTCGCTCGCTTGACAGGGTCGAACGGTTGTTTGCCCTGCACACGACGGGCGCCCGTATGGCGCTTGATGAGGTGGCCGATATCTCCTCTCCCAAGGTCTTAGAACTCGGGTCCGGTCACGGCGGGCTGTCCCGCAAGCTGCTGGAGATTCATCCCACCGCTCAGGTCACAGTGACCGACATCGATCCCACGTTTGTGGCGGCCATCGCCGCCAGTGACGTCGGCAGTCACCCCCGCGCCACGGTGCGCGAAATGGATGCCACGGCAATCGACGCGCAAGACGGGGAGTACGACCTCGCAGTGTTTGCGTTGTCGTTGCATCACTTGCCGCCTGCACTGGCCTCCCGGGTGTTCGCCGAAGGGACCCGCGCTGCAGACAAGTTGTTGATCATTGACGCCCACAGGCCGTCAGCACCGGTCCACTTGATGATGCTGGCACTGACGCTGCCGTTTGCTGCGCTATTGCCGCTAATACACGACGAGGTAATCAGCGCACTACGCGCCTATAGCCTGTCGGCGCTACGTGCGCTCGCCCACGATGCGGACCCGGCGATTAACGTCGAATTCCGCCGCGCGCGGGGCGCGATGGTGGTGGTTGCGAGTCGCGCACGGCAACCCGGCAATCGTCACCGGGATCACGAACCGCGGTCCCGGTGAACTCGAACAGTTCGAGCACAGCCAACCCCCACCCTGGTGCGCACGGCGCTCACCGACGAATAACCCAGCTACGCAAGGAATCACGGGCTGCGACGGAAGTTGGAGCCGACTCGGGGTCTACTGCGCGCCGCCTTCGTGTGATCCGCCACCGGTGAGGGCGGCCACAAGGTCGCCGGCGCGATTGACGATCAGGGAGATGTGTCCCTCGTCGGGGTAGTAGGTGGCCGTGCAGTGCGGTAGCTCGGCAGCGACCGCGCGGGCCACGCCGATCGGCACCGAGCGGTCGAGCTCGCCGTGCCAGAGGTAGACCTCGGACATTTCGATGTCGCGCCACGAGAAACCCCACGGGTGCCCGAATATCGCGCCCTCGCGGGCGGGGCCGCGCGGGCCTTGCCGGAACGCGTCGGCCAGCACGGCGGCCATGAGCTCGGCGACCCCGGGTTGGTCGAGGACCAGCCGGTCCGGTTCGACCCAGCCGCGCGCCAGGCGCCGCAGCCGTCGCTGACCACGCTCGGCGTCGGCGAACAAGCGAGACGTCAGCGGGGTGACGACCCACGGTATCGACCTGGACAACAGGGCCCTGGCCGGACCGAAGGGGCCGAGGGGGGAGACCAGGCCGCAGGCGTTGAGCCGGCCCGGAATCCGGTAGGCGCACGCCGCCGCGTGGGGTCCACCGCTGGCGACCCCGACGACCGAGAACCGCTCGATACTCAGCCGGTCGGCAAGCTCGGCCACATCGTCGGGCCAGTCGAGCAGCCGGCGCCGGGGTTGATAGGTCGAGAGCCCCATGCCCGGGCGATCCACGCCGAGCAGCCGAACGCCGGCGTCCTCGGCGGCCCGCGCCAAAAACCTTGCCTCGAGCCGAGAACCGGGATCGCCGTGAAAGTAGAACAGCGCCTGCCCGTCTCGGTTGCCGTACTCGGCGTATCCGATCGTGCGCCCGTCCGTCAGCCGAATTGCCTCGCCCATTGTTCTACTTCTATGCCATACAGAGGCCATACAGAAGCCATACTTGCGTGGAAGGAGGGGAGCGGCGATGAGCAAGCTCGGACAGCGAGCCGTTGTCTGCGGCGCGAGTATGGCCGGGCTGCTGGCCGCTCGAGTGCTATCGGACTTTTACGAAACGGTGACGCTTGTCGAGCGCGACCGGCTGCCCGACGGCGCCGAGCAGCGCCGAGGCGTGCCCCAGGGACGGCACTTTCATGCGCTACTGAGCACCGGGTCGAGAGCCCTGAGCGAGCTGTTCCCCGGCCTGCTCGACGAACTTGTCGCCGATGGCGCCATCGTCCTCGACAACGACCAATCGCGTGCCTATGTTCAGTTGGGCCGGCACGAGCTCGACTTCTCCGGCGAATTTGCCGACCCGGCAGCGCTTTTCATCTATCAACCGAGCCGGCCCTTTTTGGAGGCCCACGTCAGGCGACGTGTCCGCGCCCTCGCGAACCTGACGTTTTTGGAGGCCCATGACGTCGTCGAGCCGATCGCGGGCCAGGCCCATCGGGTGACCGGCGTTCGCGTGGTCAACCGTGACACCGGTGCGGAAACCGTGCTGGATGCCGACATGGTGGTCGATGCGACGGGCCGGGCCGCGCGCATGCCGGCGTTCCTCGACAACCTGGGCTACGAGCGACCCGTCGAGCAGCGCTACCCGGTGCAGCTGAGCTACGCCAGCCAATTTCTGCGCATTCCCCCGGGCATGCTCGACGAGAACGCCATCTCGGTGGGCCTCACGCCCGACCGACCGGTCGGCGTGGTGGTGGTGGCCTACGAGCATGGCACCTGGATTTTGACCCTGTTCGGCATCGACGGCTACGAACTGCCCGACGACCTGCCCGGCATCATCGACTGCGCCGCGGAATTCGCGCCGCCCTTTCTGATCGACGCGCTGCGGGCCGCCGAGCCGCTCGGTGCGGTGTCCGCGCAGCGATACCCGGCCAGCACCTGGCGGCGCTATGACAAACTGCGCCAATTCCCGGCGGGGCTGCTGGTGATCGGCGACGCGATCTGCAGCTTCAACCCGGTGTACATGCAGGGCATGACCATGGCTGCGCTGCAGGCCGTCGCGCTTCGAGACTGCCTGGCCGATCGCGACGGCGACCTCAGTCGGCGATTCTTCAAGGCGGCTGCCAAGCAGATCGCCCCCGTTTGGCGGGGGAACCGTCTCAACGATTTCGCCGTGTCACACGCAGATGGTTGGCGTCGGGCGCTACGGCGCTTGATGAACTGGCACTCGGAGAAGGTGCAGGCAGCCGCAGCCAACGATCCGGCGGTCACCGAAGCGCTCCTGCGGGTGCAGCACTTTGTCGACCCACCGGGCCGGCTAATGCAGCCCTCGTTCCTGATGCGGCTCGTCGCAGCAAACCGGCGCCCCAAAATGGCCCGAGCCACGGGGGTTGAGGGTCTGCGCGCAGGGGGCCCCTGAGCGCTTTCGCTCTGGGTCGAGCCAGACAACGACATCGCGGAATACGGCCCCGGCGGGCAAATGCTCGGGTACGGTGCCAGACATGGGGAGTAACGGGTGGGCTACGCATGCCGGTTCGGTGAACGTAATTCCCGCGGTATGCCCGGCCAGTGGTCTTTCGGACCATGACGGCGGCGAGGCCGAGCGAACTGCCGGGGGCAAGAGGCTCACCTACGCTGATTACCTGCACCTCGACGGCCTGCTCGACGCCGTCCGGCCTTTGTTCGCCGACGGCGACCCCGCCGCCTGGGGCGACGAGAGATTCTTCCTGATCATCCACCAAGTCTCTGAGCTGTGGGTTTCGCAGATCCTCGCGGACCTCGAGGTCGCGCTCGAGGCCGCTCGCCGGGGGGACTTCGACAAGGCGATCGATCGCTTGAAGCGTGCCAACGCCGTGCTGGAGCTGACGCTCACGACGCAGGGCGCCCTGGAACATCTCGCGGTGGACGACTTCCACCGGTTCCGGCCGCACTTACAGGGCGTGAGCGCGGCACAGTCCCCTCAGCTCGCGACCTTGCTGACGGGCGCGGACCACGCTCCCGTGGCGGGGCTGCTGGAGATCACCGCCGATCGGCGCGCCGGCGACAGCGCTAGCCGCCGGCAGAAACTGCACTTGAACGCGCAGCTCGACGTGTTCATCGCCGGCCTCACCCGCTGGCGGCTCGGCCACGTGGACGCGGTCCGCCGTTTCATCGGGGACGGCCCGGGCACCGGGGGCTCGGCCGGGGTCAGCTACCTGATCGATTGCCTGGACGGGACTCCCCGCCCGTCGTAGGACACGTTTGCGCGTGACGCTCGTGCGCTATGGCACCCATCCGAGCCAGTACGGCGTGCTCAGCCTTCCCGACGGCCCGGGTCCCTGGCCGGTTGCCGTCGTCGTCCACGGCGGGTTCTGGCGGACGGCCTACGGCGCCGACCTGGCCTCCGAGCTGGCCGAGGATCTCGCGCGGCACGGCTTCGCCGCCTGGAACATCGAATACCGCAGGGTGGGCGAGGACCCGGATCGCGGGGGCGGTGGCTGGCCGGCCACCTGCCTCGACGTCGCCGCCGCAGTCGACCTGCTGGCCGCGACCGGCCAGAACCTGGCGGCGGGCCGCCTCGACCTGTCGCGGGTGGTCGCGATCGGGCACTCCGCGGGCGGTCAGCTTGCCGGCTGGCTGGCCGGCCGGGGGTCGCTGCCCGCCGGCGCGCCCGGGGCCTCGCCCCTCGTGCCGCTGACCGGTTTCGTCAGCCAGGCGGGGGTCCTGGACCTGGCGCTGGCGCTGGAGGAGGACCTGGGCGCCGGAGCGGTTCGCGACTTCCTCGGTCCCGGGAGCGACGCTGACCGCTCGCTGGCCAGCCCCAGCGCACTGCTTCCGATGGGCGTTCCTTCGGTTTGCGTGCACGGCACCGACGACGGCGACGTGCCACTGGGGCAGTCGCAACGCTTCGTCGCGGCGGCTCGGCACGCCGGCGACGACTCCCGGCTGCTGACGCTCCCCGGCACCGATCACTACGCGCTGATCGATGTGGCCTCGCCCGCGTGGGCGGCGTGCCGTGCGGCGGTCATCGATCTCGCGTAGCTGGCCGTCGGGCTCCGGTGTTGAATCAAGGCATGTTGAGCCTGGCCGAAATTTCCGACCGCCTCGAGATCCAGCAGCTGCTGGTGGACTATTCCACCGCCATCGACAACCGCCGCTTCGACGATTTGGACAAGGTCTTCACCCCCGACGCGTACATCGACTACCGCGAGCTCGGCGGCATCGATGGCCGCTACCCCGAGGTGAAGAAGTGGCTGTCCGAAGTGTTGCCGACCTTCCCGGTGTATGCGCACATGCTCGGCAACTTCTCGGTGCGCATCGACGGGGACACCGCGTCGTCTCGGGTGATCTGCTTCAACCCGATGGTGCTGCCCGGCGACCCCCAAACAAAACAAGAGCAGGTGCTGTTTTGCGGCCTGTGGTACGACGACGAGTTTGTGCGCACCCCCGAGGGCTGGCGGATGACGCGCCGGGTGGAGACCAAGACCTTCCAGAAGGTGATGTAGGCGAATTTCCGCCGGGGGACCGCGTTCTGGCACAATGGGCGGCTGTCCGCCCCGCGACTACGGCCGTTGGGCGGTCACACACGCGAGGCAAAACCGGATCCGGGCAGTCCGCCCGGCTCGCTGAATTGCAGCGTGACACACACAGGAGAACTCGCTTAACCATGGCTGTGAAGATCAAGCTCACTCGGCTTGGCAAAATCCGCAATCCCCAGTACCGAATCGCCGTCGCCGACGCACGCACGCGGCGCGACGGCCGCTCGATCGAGGTAATCGGCCGCTACCACCCGAAGGAAGACCCGAGCCTCATCGAGATCAACTCCGAGCGTGCCCAGTACTGGCTTTCCGTGGGCGCCCAGCCCACCGAGCCCGTGCTCAAACTCCTGAAGATCACCGGCGACTGGCAGAAGTTCAAGGGGCTGCCCGGCGCGGAGGGTCGCCTGAAGGTCAAGCCGGCCAAGCCCAGCAAGCTCGAGCTGTTCAACGCCGCGTTGGCCGCCGCCGAGGGCGAACCCACCACCGAGGCCGCGAAGCCGAAGAAGAAGGCCCCGGCCAAGAAGGCCGCCAAGGCCGCCGAGCCCGCGCCCGAGACGAGCGCTGAGCCCGCCGCCGAGGCCGCTCCCGAGACGAGCGCTGAGCCCAGCGCCGAAGCCAGCCCCGAAGCCGAGAAGGCTCAGGCGCCGGCCGAGGGCGGCGGCGAGCAGTCCGAACCGACCACCGAAAGCTGACTGACGTGAGCACCGTCGTCGTGGATGCCGTCGAGCATCTGGTCCGCGGGATCGTCGACAACCCCGACGATGTTCGGGTGGACATGGTGACCAGTCGGCGCGGCCGAACCGTCGAAGTACACGTTCATCCCGACGACCTGGGCAAGGTGATCGGTCGGGGGGGACGGACCGCGACCGCATTGCGCACGCTGGTCGCCGGCATCGGTGGCCGCGGTATCCGCGTCGACGTGGTGGACACCGACCAGTAGGGCAGCGCTGCTCATGGAGCTGCTCGTCGGGCGCGTCGTCAAAGCGCACGGCATCGGCGGTGAGGTGGTGGTGGAGGTCCACACCGACGATCCCGCCGCCCGGTTTGCGCCCGGTGTTACGTTGCGCGCCAGGCAATCTCGAGGCGACGGCCCCGAGCGCAGCTATGTCGTCGCCGACGTCCGAGAGCACGGCGGACGGCTGCTCGTGCGGTTGACCGGCGTGGACGACCGTGACGCCGCCGAGGCGTTGCGCGGCAACCTGTTCGTGGTGGATTCCGACGACCTGCCGCCGATCGACGAGCCGGACACCTACTACGACCATCAGCTCGAGGGCCTGCGCGTCCGGACGACGACGGGGCACGACGTCGGCGTCGTTACCGAGGTGCTGCACACGGCGGCGGGCGAGTTGTTGGCGGTACGACGGGATGACGACGGGGAAGTGTTGGTGCCGTTCGTCGGCGCGATCGTCACGTCGGTGTCGGTGAACGACGGCCCGGGCACAGGTGTCGTCGAGATCGACCCGCCCGAGGGCCTGCTGGAGCTGGGGTAGTCATGCGCATCGATGTGGTGACGATCTTCCCGGCGTATCTCGACCCGCTGCGACAGTCGTTGCCGGGCAAGGCGATCGAGTCGGGTCTGGTCGACCTGCGGGTGCACGATCTGCGGCGGTGGACCCACGATGTGCATCGTTCGGTCGACGACGCGCCCTACGGCGGCGGTCCGGGCATGGTGATGAAGGCGCCCGTGTGGGGCGAAGCGCTCGACGAAATCTGTTCTGACGACACACTATTGGTCGTCCCCACCCCCGCGGGCACATTGTTCAAGCAGGCCACCGCGCAACGCTGGAGCGGCGAGGCGCACCTGGTGTTCGCCTGCGGCCGCTACGAAGGCATCGACCAGCGGGTCGTCGAGGATGCCGGCCGCCGGATGCGGGTCGAAGAAGTCTCGATCGGCGACTATGTGCTGCCGGGCGGCGAGTCGGCGGCCGTCGTGATGATCGAAGCGGCGTTGCGGCTGCTGACCGGCGTCCTGGGCAATCCCGCGTCACACCGCGAGGATTCGCATTCGCCGCAACTCGAGGGGCTCTTGGAGGGGCCGAGCTATACCCGGCCACCGAGCTGGCGTGGCCTCGACGTTCCCGACGTCCTGCTGTCCGGCGATCATGCGCGCGTCGCCGCCTGGCGTCGCGAGGTTTCGCAGCAGTGGACCCGGGAGCGCCGGCCCGACCTGTCCGGCGACTAATCGGTGCGGGTGGATCCGATTCGCCCGTTGGGAAATATCGTCTTGACCGCACGGGTGATCGTGTCGCGCGCGGTGGTGTCATCGGATGTCTGCAGCGACTGAACCACCATGACGTAGCGGTGGTCCGCGCCGATCACTCCGGTCGACAGATGCACCCATGCGCTGCCGATACAGCACATCCAGCCCTGCTTGACCGCCACCGATTCGGCGTACAGACCCTCGGGAATACCGAATCGCTGTGGGTAGCCGTCGATTCCGTTCGGGGTGGACTGCGCCAGATCGTTGACGATGATCTTGGCGCGCTCGGCCGGTAACCCGCCCGAGCCGTCGAGCAGGACGTCGTAGTAGTGGACCAGGTCCGTCAGCGAGCTCATCGTGTTCCACCAGCGCCCGTCGCTGGGCGGGGTGGTCGACGAAAGTCCGTAGCGGCCCGCGACCTGGGTGATGATGGCGTCCCCGCCGCCCTGGCCCCAGAATTTCTCGGCGGCGCCGTCGTCGGAGGACTGCAACATCACGTCCAGCGCCTGGCGGTCGTCCGGGGACAGGACGGTCTTGCCCTCGGATTCGGCCAGTAGCAGATCGTCGGCGATGAACAGCTTGGCCACCGATGCGGTGCCGACGATCTGAGTGTTGCCGCTGGAGACCAGTTGATGGGTCTTGCGGTCGAGGATGGCCACCGACAGGGCGGCGCCGGCGGCGGCGGCTTCGTCGTTCGCCTGCTGGATCCGCGCCTGCAGTCCGTCGAACCCGGAGCCGGGCAGCGCCCGCGGTGGCGCCGGCATCGAGCCGACGTCCCGCATGAGTTCGGCTTGCTGCGGGGGCTGCGCCGGGCGATCGGGTGTGCTGTATGCCGGCCGGCTGGCCGCCTTCGTGGAGACCTTCGCCGCGACGATTGCCTCGTCGCACCCGGCGATCACCAGTGTCACCGCCGCCAGGGCGGTGAGCACAGTGAGCGGCCGTGCGCGCATCGGTCTCCTCCGGACGTCTGGGAAAACGTTCGTGTGGGCGGGCCGCATCGCCGTCTGCCCGGGCATCACGCTGAGGTTGCGGTTCGACTAGCGCGTTTTGACCCGAGTCATGTGTACCATTCACCAGCGATTTCGGCGCGTTGTGAACCGCGGGTTTACCTGTGATTTTCAATGCACGCGAACCGTCTGGCACAATTGACCAGTTGTCTCGCAGCCATCAGCGGCCCGGACCTTTCCCGCCCGCTGCGAGATACGCCCGGAAGCCCGAACACCCATCGGCTTGGCGGCCGGCTCACACGTGTGGGCAGCTGCCCCAGGCCGCGACCCCGAGGAAGTGTCTTCTCACCATGAACAGGCTGGACTTCGTCGACCAGGCGTCGCTGCGCGACGACCTCCCGGTCTTCGGCCCGGGCGACACCATCAACGTGCACGTCAAGGTGATCGAGGGCGCCAAGGAGCGCATCCAGGTATTCAAGGGCGTGGTCATCCGCCGGCAGGGCGGCGGCATCCGCGAGACGTTCACCGTGCGCAAGGAGAGCTATGGCGTCGGCGTCGAGCGGACTTTCCCGGTGCATTCGCCGAACATCGACCACATCGAGGTGGTGACCCGTGGCGACGTCCGCCGCGCCAAGCTGTACTACCTGCGTGAACTCCGCGGCAAGAAGGCCAAGATCAAAGAGAAGCGCTGACCCGGTGCGCCCAGGTCTGCCAAAGCCGCAATCCGCGCTGGCTACGCTGATCTCGTGACCGATACCCCGGACGCACCCGAGCCCCAGTCCGACCCTGGTCAGTCAGAGCCGAAGGTCTCCACCCGCGACCCGGAGGCGCCCGCCGACGGGCTCGAGCCCCCGGCGGCACCAAAGCCCCCCTTGCCGCCCGAGGCGGTCGAGCCGGAGCCGAAGAAGAAGTCGGCGTTGCGCGAACTCGCGATCCTGGCGGTGATCGCGATCGTCCTCTACTACGTGATGTTGACGTTCGTGGCGCGCCCCTACCTGATCCCGTCGGAATCCATGGAACCGACGCTGCACGGCTGCACGGGCTGCGTCGGTGACCGCATCATGGTGGACAAGCTCAGCTACCGCTTCGGCGCGCCGCACCCCGGCGACGTCATCGTCTTCAAGGGACCGCCGTCGTGGAACGTCGGCTACAAGTCGATCCGTTCTCCCAACGCCGCGCTGCGCATGGTCCAGAACGCGTTGTCGTTCATCGGTTTCGTGCCGCCCGACGAGAACGACCTGGTCAAGCGCGTCATCGCGGTCGGGGGGCAAACGGTGCAGTGCCGGGCCGACACCGGGTTGACGGTTAACGGCAAACCGCTCAAGGAGCCATACCTGGATCCGTCCACGATGATGGCCGACCCGTCGGTGTACCCATGCCTGGGCAGCGAGTTCGGGCCGGTCACCGTCCCGCAGGGCCGGCTGTGGGTGATGGGGGACAACCGCACGCACTCGGCGGACTCGCGCGCCCACTGCACCAGCGTTCCGGCCGACGCGCTTCGGGGGGTGCTGTGCACCGGTGACCCGATGTCGGGGACGGTGCCGGTACCCAATGTCATCGGCAAGGCCAGGTTCATCGTCTGGCCGCCGTCACGATGGGGCGGTGTGGGTTCGGTGAACCCCCAACAGAGTCAGTAGCCATGGCTCCGAATATGACTCGGACCTGGCCGCCGCGGACGGTGATCCGCAAGTCGTCGGGGTTGCGAACCCTGGAGTCGGCGCTGCACCGCAGCGGCCTGGGGCCGGTGGCCGGGGTCGACGAGGTCGGCCGGGGCGCCTGCGCGGGCCCGCTGGTGGTGGCGGCCTGCGTGCTGGGGCCGAACCGGCTGGAAAGCCTTGCCGCGCTTGACGATTCGAAAAAGCTCACGGAAAAGGTGCGGGAGAAGCTGTTTCCCCTGATCTGCCGCTACGCCGTGGCCTACCACGTGGTGTTCATCCCGTCGGTCGAAGTGGACCGGCGCGGCGTGCACATGGCCAACATCGAGGGCATGCGCCGCGCCGTCGCCGGTCTGTCGGTGCGTCCGGGCTATGTGCTGAGCGACGGTTTTCGGGTGCCCGGGCTGCCGATGCCGTCGCTGCCGGTGGTCGGCGGGGACGCGGCCGCCGCCTGTATCGCCGCGGCCAGCGTGCTGGCGAAAGTCAGCCGCGACCGGCTGATGGTCGCGATGGACGCCGTGCACCCCGGCTACGGGTTCGCCGAGCACAAGGGCTACGGCACGCCCGCGCACAGCCTGGCGCTGAACCGGCTGGGTCCGTGCGCCGAGCACCGCTACTCGTTCATCAACGTGCGCCGGGTGGCGAACGGGTCAAACGGCCGGGTGGTGGCGGAGTGTAAACCGGACCTACCGGACTTGGGCGGCGAATATTCGTGAGGAAAGATGGGGACCAGGATTGCCGGGAAAAGGACGTCTGAGTAGATGAGTCGCAGATGAGTGCTGAGGATCTCGAAAAGTACGAAACCGAGATGGAGCTCTCGCTCTACCGCGAATACAAGGACATCGTCGGTCAGTTCAGCTACGTGGTGGAAACCGAGCGGCGCTTCTATCTGGCCAACAGCGTGGAGATGGTGCCGCGCAACGCCGACGGCGAGGTCTACTTTGAGCTGCGGCTATCCGACGCGTGGGTGTGGGACATGTACCGTCCCGCGCGGTTCGTCAAGCAGGTGCGTGTGGTCACCTTCAAGGACGTCAACATCGAAGAGGTCGAAAAGCCCGAACTGCGGCTGCCCGAATAGCTCAATCTGGACCTGTCTGGCCGTTGGATGGCAGCTGACCGCGGTTTTCGATGACCGCCCGAGCCACTTCCGCGAGCTTGATGTTCAGCGCCTGAGAATGGCGCCGCAGCAGCTCGAACGCCTCGTCCTCGGTCATCTCGTGCAGCAGCATCAACATGCCGACCGCCTTGCCGATTTCGCGGTTGCTGAGCAGCCCACGTCGAAGGCTGGCGGCGTCCTCGCCCTTGGCGATGGCGTTGATGGCCACGCTGGCGAACGACGCCAACACCGCCGCCCGTCCGGCGGACTCGGCGTCGAACATGTTGGGTGTGTCGCTGAACAGGTTCAGCGCGGCCCCTTTGCGCTTGTTGACCAGCAGCCGGAAGCCCATCGCGCCACGCACCGGGGTCTCCTCGACAAGAACCGAGGCGAGCTTTGGCCACAGCGACGGTGTGGTGAGGTCGGGGTCGATCTGCGGGGTTTCCTCCTCGATGGCATCGATGCACGGGCCGTCGCCGGCGCGTCGTTCCAGCTCGTCGATCCGCTGCGCGAGCCGGTCGCTGGCGCCGACGGTGACGTAGCGGTCGTTCTCGCGGACCAACAGGCTGGCGTGGTCGCAGCCGCGGATGGCCAGGGTCGCGGCGACGCAGATGGCCGCGTACATCTGCGAGGCGTCCGAGCCCTGGTAAATGATTTCGGCAAGCGCCGCGAAGACGGTCGCGGGGTCGGCCTTCTCCGCGCCGGGCGGCGCCGCGTCGGCCATTGATTCATCTGCCATGTTGTGCCTCATTTCCGGCGGTGTCGTCTATTCGACCCGCGTCAGTGGCCGTAGATTATCGGGTTCTGACACGAGCTCGACACGCTGTGTGCGTTCTGGGGGTACCGGCGGTCCCCAGCTGCGGGTCAGCGCCACAGATGCGACGCTGCGCCGCCCGTACGTATACCCATCGAAATGCAGCTCTCACTGGCTTGCGGCACGGAAACCGCGGCGACAACCTGCGATTTTCGCGGTCACGGTTTGGCTGCCCCTCCCCCGGGAAGAGACCTGTGGTGGGAATGACGGTTGCGGTGACCGGGCCGACGGGCGAAATCGGCATCTCCGCGGTGACGGCGCTGGAGCGTGAGCCCGCGGTGGAGAAAATCGTCGGAATGGCGCGGCGGCCGTTCGACCCGTCGTCGCGCGGCTGGGTGAAGACCACCTACCAGCAGGGCGACATCCTCGACCGTGAGGCCGTCGACGCGCTGGTCGCGCAGGCCGATGTGGTGGTCCACCTGGCGTTCCTCATCATGGGGTCGCGCGAGGAGAGCGAGCGCATCAACCTGCAGGGCGCGCGCAACGTTTTCGAGGCGACGGTCAACAGCGTGCGGTCGCGGCGCCTGGTGTATACCTCCTCGGTCGCGGCCTATGGCTACCACTCCGACAATCCCGTCCCGCTCACCGAAGACGTGCCCCCGCGCGGGTCACCCGAGCACTACTACTCCGCGCAGAAGGCGGCGTGTGAGGCGTTGCTCGCCGAGATCACCCGGGACTCGTCGCTCGAGGTATTCATCCTGCGGCCGTGCATCGTCGCCGGACCCAACGCGCCCGCGCTGGCCGACGCGATGCCGTGGAACCGGCTGCCCGGTCCGATTCGCGCGGTGACCAAGATGGTGCCGGCGCTGAAACCGGTTGTGCCGGATCCCGGTTTCCCGTTGCAATTGGTCCACCATGACGACGTCGCCACCGCGATCGCACTCGCGGCCACCGCTCCGACGCCGCCAGGCGCGTACAACATCGCCGCGGACGGCCTGGTGACGGTGTCCGAGGTGGCGAAGGCGCTCGGGGGCCGGCCGATACGGGTGCCCGCCGCCGCCGCGTCGGCGGCGTCCGCGGCGATTTCGCGGGTGCCGTTCGCCCCGTCGATGCTGGAGTGGCTGCACGTCGCCCGGACGTCGGTGGTGATGGACACCGCCAAGGCGAAAAAGGAACTCGGTTGGCGGCCGGTGCACTCCGCGGCGGAGACCTTGGCGGAGCTCGCTGGGTCGGTGTGAAGGCGGTGTGAGAGCGGGTCAATGTAGTTTGATTTCGTGAGGTTGCACCGTCCGGCGTCCGGCGACATCCCCGCCGACTACGACGAACACGCGGTGACCGTCGCGCCCCCCAAACGGGAGGCGGCGGGCATGCGGGCGGTGCTGGTCTCGCTGCAGCGGGGGCTCGAGCAGATGGGCGCGCTGCGCACCGCGGCGGCCCTGGCGCGGCTCAATCAGCGCAACGGTTTCGACTGTCCCGGCTGCGCATGGCCGGAGGAGCCGGGCGGGCGCAAGCTGGCCGAGTTTTGCGAGAACGGCGCCAAGGCCGTCGCCGAAGAGGCGACCAAGCGCACCGTCACGCCGGAGTTTTTCGCGCGACACTCGGTGGCGGAGCTGTCGGCCAAGCCCGAGTATTGGCTGTCCCAGCAGGGACGCCTCACCCAGCCCATGGTGCTGCGGCCCGGGGACGATCACTACCGGCCGATCGGCTGGGACGACGCGTATGAGTTGATCGTCGAACGGCTCCAGGCGCTGGAGGATCCCGACCAAGCGGTGTTCTACACGTCGGGCCGCACCAGCAACGAAGCGGCCTTCTGCTACCAGCTGCTGGTCCGCTGTTTCGGCACGAACAACCTGCCCGACTGCTCCAACATGTGCCACGAGTCCTCGGGTTCGGCGCTGACCGAGTCGATCGGCATCGGGAAGGGATCGGTCACCGTCGACGACGTCGAGCAGGCCGACCTGATCGTCATCGCCGGACAAAACCCCGGCACCAATCACCCGCGGATGCTCTCGGTGCTGGAGAAGGCAAAGGCCAACGGCGCCAAGATCATTGCGGTGAACCCGCTGCCCGAGGCCGGGTTGATCCGGTTCAAGGACCCGCAGAAGGTGAACGGGCTGGTGGGGCAAGGCGTCCCGATCGCCGACGAATTCGTGCAGATCCGACTCGGCGGCGACATGGCGTTGTTCGCTGGTCTGGGCAGGTTGTTGCTCGAGGCCGACGACCGCGCCCCGGGAACCGTCATCGACCGTGCTTTTGTCGACGCGCACTGCGCGGGATTCGACGAGTACCGGCGCCGGACGCTGGAAATCGACTTCGACACCGTGCTCGCCGCCAGCGGCATGGAGAGGGAGCAGCTCGACCGCGTGGCCGAGATGCTGATGGCGTCGCGGCGGACGGTCGTGTGCTGGGCCATGGGCCTGACCCAGCACACCCACGCCGTGGCCACCATCGCCGAGATCACCAATCTGCTGCTGCTGCGCGGCATGATCGGCAAGCCGGGTGCCGGAGTGTGCCCGGTGCGCGGGCATTCCAACGTGCAGGGCGACCGCACGATGGGCATTTGGGAGAAGATGCCCGAGCAGTTCCTGGCCGCCCTGGACCGCGAATTCGGCATTAGCAGCCCGCGCAAGCACGGGTACGACACCGTCGCCGCGATCCGCGCGATGCGCGACGGGCGGGCCCGGGTGTTCGTGGGCATGGGCGGCAACTTCGCGTCGGCCACCCCCGACACCGCCGTCACCGAGGCGGCCCTACGCAGTTGCGCTCTGACGGTGCAGATTTCGACCAAACTCAATCGCAGCCACCTGGTGCACGGCAGCACCGCGCTGATCCTGCCGACGCTCGGCCGCACCGACCGTGACATCCGCGGAGGACGGAAACAGGTTGTCTCGGTTGAGGATTCGATGTCGATGGTGCACCTGTCCCGTGGCAGCCTGCACCCGCCGAGCGACCAGGTGCGCAGCGAGGTGGAAATCATCTGCCAGTTGGCCCGCAGGCTGCTCGGCGCGGCGCATCCGGTGCCGTGGGAGCGGTTCGCGGCCGACTACGACACCATCCGCGACGCGATCGCCGCCGTGGTCCCCGGCTGCGCCGACTACAACCGCAAGGTGCGCCAGCCCGACGGATTCCAGCTGCCGCACCCGCCCCGCGATGCTCGCGAATTCCGCACCAGCACAGGCAAAGCCAACTTCGCCGCGGACCCGTTGCAGTGGGTGCCGGTGCCCCAGGGCCGACTGGTGCTGCAGACGCTGCGCAGCCACGACCAGTACAACACCACGATCTACGGGCTCGACGACCGTTACCGCGGCGTGAAGGGGGGCCGTCGCGTGGTGTTCGTCAATCCCTTGGATATCTCGGCGTTGGGCCTGGAGGAGGGGCAGCGCGTCGACCTGGTGTCGGAGTGGACCTCCGGCGATCAGTTACAGGAGCGGCGCGCGAAGGATTTTCTGGTGGTGGGCTATTCGACCCCGGTCGGCAACGCCGCGTCGTACTACCCGGAGACCAACGCGTTGGTTCCGCTGGATCACACCGCGGCCAAGTCGAACACCCCGGTGTCCAAGGCGATCATCGTCCGGTTGGAGCCGGCGACGTAGTGGGGCACGTCACCGCGCGGCGGCGGGTCAGGCATCTCAGCGCCGATCGGGCGACCACCCGGCCGGAAACCCTCGCCGTCGAGGAGCCGTTGGAGATCCGCGTCAACGGCGCCCCGGTGACCGTGACGATGCGCACGCCCGGCTCGGATATCGAACTCGCGCAAGGCTTTCTGCTCACCGAGGGAATCATCGGGCGCCGCGAGGACGTGGTGACCATTCGCTACTGCGGTGGGCATGACGACGAAAACACCTACAACGTTCTGGACGTCACGTTGGCCCCCGGCGTCGCGCCACCCGACCTCGACGTCACCCGTAACTTCTACACCACGTCGTCGTGCGGGGTCTGCGGAAAGGCATCGCTGGAAGCGGTGCGGGTGATGGGCCGGTTTTCCCCCGGCTCGGATCCGGCGAGCGTGGCCGCGGCCACGCTCAAGGCGATGCCGGACCAACTCCGCTCCGCGCAAAAGGTTTTCGCGAGCACCGGGGGGCTGCACGCCGCGGCGTTGTTCGGTGTGGACGGCGCCATGCTGGCCGTGCGCGAGGACATCGGCAGGCACAACGCGGTCGACAAGGTCATCGGCTGGGCGCTCGAGCACGACCGGGTACCGCTGAGCGCGACGGTGCTGCTGGTCAGCGGGCGGGCGTCGTTCGAGTTGACGCAAAAGGCCGTGATGGCAGCGATTCCCGTGCTCGCCGCGGTGTCGGCGCCGTCATCGCTGGCGGTCTCGCTGGCCGAGGAGTCCGGCCTCACGCTGGTGGCGTTCCTGCGGCAGGACTCGATGAATGTCTACACCCGGGCCGACCGGATCACCTGAGACCGCCTGGGGATAGACCGGGGACTGGGGATAACCGCGCGTTTCGGCGGGCCCTCGGTCGTGTCATGTCGGAGCCGCCGGGCAGGTTGGCCGCATGACGACCGAAACGACTCTGACCCGCGCCCAGCTGGGAGCTATGGGCGAAGCGCTCGCCGTGGATCATCTGGCGGGGATGGGATTGCGGATCCTGGCCCGCAACTGGCGTTGCCGCTACGGCGAACTCGACGTGATCGCGTGCGACGATGCCACCCGAACGCTGGTGTTCGTCGAAGTCAAAACCCGGACCGGCGACGGCTACGGCGGCCTGGCCTATGCGGTCACCGAGCGGAAGGCCCGGCGGCTGCGGCGGCTGGCGGGGCTGTGGCTGGCCGGCCAGGGTGAGCGCTGGGCGGCGCTGCGCATCGACGTGATCGGCGTGCGGGTCGGGCGCCGCCGCACCCCGGAGATCACCCACCTGCAGGGAATCGGCTGATGGCGCTGGGGCGGGCGTTCTCGGTCGCGGTGCGCGGATTGGACGGCACCACAGTCGAAATCGAGGCCGACATCTCCTCCGGCCTGCCGGGCGTGTACCTGGTCGGGCTGCCCGACGCCGCCCTGCAGGAGTCGCGCGACCGGGTCCGGGCGGCGGTCACCAATTGCGGCAATGAATGGCCCCAGTCCCGGCTCACGCTGGCGCTGTCACCTGCGACGCTGCCGAAGATGGGATCGGTCTACGACATCGCGCTGGCGGCCGCGGTGCTGTCCGCGCAGCGCAAGCACCCGTGGGAGCGGCTGGAGAAGACGGTGCTGCTCGGTGAGCTGTCGCTGGACGGCCGGGTGCGCCCGGTGCGCGGGGTGCTGCCCGCCGTGCTGGCGGCCAAACGCGACGGCTGGCCGGCGGTCGTCGTCCCGGTGGACAACCTGGCCGAGGCCAGCCTGGTCGACGGGATCGACGTTTGGGGCGTGCGCACGCTGCGGCAACTGCAGGGCTGGCTCGGCGGCTCCGGCGGCCTGGACCCCAGGATCAGCGCCGGGACCACGGACCCGGAGCCCACGGCGGATCTGGCCGACGTGATCGGACAGGCGCAGGCGCGGTTCGCGGTGGAAGTCGCGGCCGCCGGTGCGCATCACCTCATGCTGACCGGGCCGCCAGGCGTGGGCAAAACGATGCTGGCGCAACGGCTTCCGGGACTGTTGCCGCCGCTGTCGGACGATGAGTCCCTGGAGGTCACCGCGATTCACTCGGTGGCCGGGCTGCTGACGGCGGATACCCCGTTGATCACCCGGCCCCCTTTCGTGGCGCCGCACCACAGCTCGACGGTCGCGGCGCTGGTCGGCGGGGGTTCGGGGATGGCCCGCCCCGGCGCGGTCAGCCGGGCGCATCGCGGGGTGTTGTTCCTGGACGAATGCGCCGAAATCAGCGTCAGCGCGCTCGAAGCGCTGCGAACACCGTTGGAGGACGGGGAGATTCGCCTCGCACGCCGCGACGGGGTGGCGTGTTATCCCGCCCGCTTCCAGCTGGTGTTGGCCGCCAACCCGTGTCCGTGCGCGCCGGCCGATCCGCAGGACTGCATCTGCGCTGCCGCGGCCAAGCGGCGCTATCTGGGCAAGCTGTCCGGGCCGCTGCTGGACCGCGTCGACCTGCGGGTGCAGATGCACGCGGTGCGCGCCGGGGCGATCTCGGTCACCGACGGCGAATCGACGGCGCAGGTTCGCCGGCGGGTCGCAGCGGCGCGCGACGCGGCCGCCGAGCGCTGGCGCCCACACGGATTCCGCACCAACGCCGAAGTCAGCGGGACGCTGTTGCGGCGAAAGTTTCGCCCCGGCAACGCCGCGATGGACCCGCTGAAGACGGCGCTCGATCGTGGGCTGCTTTCCATCCGCGGCCTGGATCGCACCCTGCGCGTGGCGTGGAGCCTGGCCGACTTGGCCGGCCGCAGCTCGCCCGGGCTCGACGAAGTCGCCGCCGCGCTGAGTTTTCGGCAACCGGGGATGCAGCGATGACCGATCCGGTGTTGTCCGCGTGGGCTTACCTGTCGCGGGTGGCTGAGCCGCCCTGTCCGGAACTGGCCGCATTGGTGCGATGCGTGGGCCCGCAGGAGGCGGCCGACCGGGTCCGACGCGGCCTGGTCAACGACGACCTGGCGCGCCACACCGAGGCCAGGCGCGAAATAGACCTGGCCACAGGCGATCTCGAGCTGCTCGCGCGTCGCGGCGGACGATTGATCACGCCCGATGACGACGAGTGGCCGCTCGCGTTGGCGGCGTTCGGCGGCGCCGGCGCTCGTCCGCGCGGCGGGCCGCCAATGGTGTTGTGGGCGCTTGGTCCTGCGCGTCTGGATGAGGTGGCGTGCCGGGCGGCCGCCGTGGTCGGAACCCGAGCCTCGAGTACGTATGGCGAACACGTGGCGGGGGATTTGGCGGCCGGGCTGGTCGAGCGGGACGTCGCCGTCGTCTCGGGAGGGGCCTACGGCATCGACGGTGCGGCGCACCGCGCGGCGCTGGCGGCCGACGGCATCACCGTGGCGGTGCTGGCCGGCGGGCTCGACGTTCCTTATCCCGCTGGGCATTCGGCGTTACTGCATCGCATCGGTCAGCACGGGCTGCTGTTCACCGAGTACCCGCCGGGTGTGCGCCCGGCCCGTTACCGGTTCCTGACCCGCAACCGTCTGGTGGCCGCCGTCGCCGGCGCGGTGGTGGTGGTCGAAGCGGGCCTGCGCAGTGGCGCCGCGAACACCGCCGCCTGGGCGCGGGCGCTGGGACGGGTGGTGGCCGCCGTGCCAGGGCCCGTCACGTCGTCGGCGTCGGCCGGATGCCATGCGCTGCTGCGCAACGGCGCGGAACTGGTCACCCGGGCCGACGACATCGTCGAACTGGTTGGTCGCATCGGTGAGTTGGCATCCGAGGAGCCGCGGCCCACCACGGCGCTGGACGGGCTGGGCGAGGCCGAGCGTCAGGTATACGACGCACTACCGGGCCGCGGCGTCGTCACGGTCGACGAGATCGCCGTGGCGGCCGGACTGGCGCCCCAGCAGGTGCTCGGGCCGCTCGCGATGCTCGAGGTGGCCGGCTTCGCCGAGCGCCGCGAGGGACGGTGGCGCATCGTCCGCGCCGGTGGCGGCCAGGCCGCGATGACGACGCGACTCGTATAGTCGACGAGGGTCGGGTCTGAACAGGAGGATAAGTGGCGGGTCGGCCTCTGCAGAGCTTCGAAGTCGTCGGTACCAAGCAACTCACCCGGCACATGGTGCGGGTGGTGCTGGGCAGCAGGTCTTTCGAGACCTTCGTTCCCAGCAAGTTCACCGACTCGTACGTCAAGATGGCGTTCGTCGCAGACGATGTCGACGTGGCCCCGCTGCCGCAGCCGTTGACGCTGGACAGTTTTGCCGACCTGCCGCCGGAGAAAAGGCCTTCGGTACGGACCATGACCGTTCGCCAGGTCGACCCCGCGGCCCGCGAGATCACCATCGACATCGTGGTGCACGGCGAACACGGGGTCGCGGGCCCGTGGGCGGCCGCGGCCCAGCCCGGCCAGCCGATCTACCTGATGGGTCCCGGCGGCGCCTACACCCCCGACCCCGCCGCCGATTGGCATCTGCTGGCCGGCGACGAGTCCGCGCTGCCCGCCATCGCCGCCGCCCTAGAAGCGTTGCCCGCCAATGCGGTTGGCAAGGCCTTCATTGAGGTAGCCGGCCAGGAGGACGAAATCCCTTTGACCGCACCGGATTCCGTTGAAGTCAGTTGGGTCTATCGCGGCGGGCGCGCCGACCTGGTTCCCGAGGACCGCGCCGGCGATCACGCGCCGCTGATCGAGGCGGTCACCACCACCCCATGGCTGCCCGGGCAGGTGCACGTATTCGTCCACGGCGAGGCCCAGACGGTGATGCACAACCTGCGTCCCTACATCCGCAAAGAGCGCGGCGTCGACGCGGCGTGGGCGTCATCGATCTCCGGCTATTGGCGGCGCGGCCGCACCGAAGAGACGTTCCGGCAATGGAAGAAGGAACTGGCCGAGACTGAGGCCGGGGGAGAGGCCGGGGCTTAGCGGTGGCACCGCCACCCCACTTCGGGGACTATCAGAACGAGATCTACCTGCAGGGCCTGGCGGGAGTGGCACCGAAGCTGCCGATGGTCTTCGCCGAGCTGGAAGCCAAGGCCGAAAAAGCACTGCCGCCCTCGATCTGGTCCTACGTGGCTGGCGGGGCCGGCGACGAACGAACCCAGCGCGCCAACTGCGAGGCCTTCGAACGGTGGGGCCTCTACCCGCGCATGTTCGTCGGCGCCGCCCAGCGCGACCTGTCCGTCGACTTGTTCGGCCTGACCCTGCCCGCCCCGCTGTTCATGGCGCCGATCGGCGTCATCGGGCTGTGCGCCCAGGACGGCCACGGAGACCTCGCCACCGCACGCGCGGCCGCGGCCACCGGCGTGCCCATGATCGCCTCGACGCTGACCGTCGACCCGATGGAAGACGTCGCCGCCGCCCTCGGCGACACGCCCGGGTTTTTTCAGCTCTACACACCGACCGACCGCGACGTGGCCGCCAGCCTGGTGCAGCGCGCCGAGGCGGCGGGCTTCAAGGGCATCGTCGTCACGCTCGACACCTGGGTCACCGGGTGGCGGCCGCGCGACCTCAGCACGTCGAATTTCCCGCAGCTGCGCGGCCACTGCCTGGCCAACTACACCAGCGATCCGGTCTTCCGCGCCAGCCTGCAACGGCCGCCGGAGGAGGACCCGCAGGGCGCCGTGCTGCGCTGGATACAGCTCTTCGGAAACGCTTTGACCTGGGATGACCTGGCGTGGTTGCGCTCGCTGACCGAGCTGCCGCTGCTCGTGAAGGGCATCTGCCACCCCGACGACGCCCGGCGCGCCCGGGACGGCGGGATCGACGGCATCTACTGCTCCAATCACGGCGGCCGCCAAGCCAACGGCGGCCTGCCCGCCATCGACTGCCTGCCGGCGGTGGTCGAGGCGGCCGACGGCCTGCCGGTCCTGTTCGACTCCGGCATCCGCAGCGGCGCCGACGTCATCAAGGCGCTGGCGCTGGGCGCCACCGCGGTGGGCGTCGGCCGCCCGTACGCCTACGGGTTGGCGCTCGGCGGCGTCGACGGCGTGGTGCACGTGCTGCGCACGCTGCTGGCCGAAGCGGACCTGATCATGGCCGTCGACGGCTATCCCACGCTCAAAGATCTCACCCCGGACACGCTGCGGCGCGTCGACTAAGCGGCGGCGGGCGCGCCTGCGACCGTGGGGGAATGCAGGCGATCCTCGAGGAGTTCGACGAGTACCTTGCGCTGCAATGCGGTCGCTCGGCGCACACCCGTCGCGCCTACCTGGGCGACGTGCGCTCGTTGTTCGAATTCCTGGACGGACGCGGCATCGGCCTGGACGGCTTGAGCCTGCCCGTGCTGCGGACGTGGCTGGCCGGGGCGGCCAGCGCCGGCGCCGCCCGCACGACCCTGGCCCGTCGCACCTCGGCGGTCAGGGCGTTCACCGCATGGGCAACGCGGCGCGGCCTGCTGACCACGGACCCCGGCGCCCGGCTGCAAATGCCCAAGGCGCACCGCACGCTGCCGGCCGTGCTGCGCCAGGATCAGGCGTTGGACGCCATGGCCGCCGCGAAATCCGGTGCGCAGCAAGGTGATCCGTTGGCGCTGCGGGACCGGCTGATCGTCGAGATGTTGTACGCCACCGGTATTCGGGTGAGCGAGTTGTGCGGGCTGGACATCGACGACGTCGACACCGGGCAGCGGTTGGTGCGGGTCCTCGGCAAGGGCAACAAGCAGCGGACGGTGCCCTTCGGGGTGCCGGCCGCCGACGCGCTGCGGGCCTGGCTGGATCACGGGCGTCCGGCCCTGCTCACCGCCGAGTCCGGGCCAGCACTGCTGCTCGGCGCGCGGGGCCGCCGGCTCGACGTGCGCCAGGCCCGCACGGTCGTGCACCAGACCGTCGCCGCGGTCAACGGCGCCCCCGACATGGGGCCGCACGGACTGCGCCACAGCGCGGCCACCCACCTGCTCGAAGGCGGGGCCGACCTGCGCGTCGTCCAGGAATTGCTCGGCCATTCCAGCCTGGCGACCACCCAGCTGTATACCCACGTCGCGGTGTCCCGGCTGCGAGCGGTGCACGACCAGGCCCACCCGCGGGCCTAGTGTGCACCGACGGCGCCCGGTATGCGTCCAGGGCGCCACAGAAGCACACTCGAACGCGCGACTAGCCGTCCAGCGGCTTGAGCCGGATGCGGGTCGACTTCAACAGGCCCAGCGGATCGACGTAGCGCGCGCCCGACGCCGGACCCCACATCGCGCCCCAATGCAGACACGCCGCGGCCCGGCAGCCGGGGTGTCCGGCCACCAGCTCGCCCAGCACCGTCGACGCCGTCACCGGCTGGCCGGCCCGCACGGCCGCCCGGACCGGCTCGTAGCTGGTGCGCAATCCGCCGGGATGGGCCAGCGACACCACCGGCCGCCCGGCCAGCAGCCCCGCGAACACCACGGTCGCCTCACCCACGGCGTAGACCGGCTGGCCAGGGGCGCCGGGCAGGTCCACCCCCCGATGCCCGGGATTCCAGTCGGGTGAGGGGGCGTCGAATCCCCGCGAGACCGCCGGCGGCGGCCGCAGCGGCCAATCCAACCGCACGTCGTCGGCGGCCGCTGGCACCGCGGTGACCAGGGCCAGGGTCGCGATCAGCGCCATCCACCGCACTCGTGCAGTTCAGCGCTACACCCAAGATCGGGCCAGTCAGCGCTGTGGACAAAGCACCTGGCTGAACGGTGTAAACTGCTTCCCGCGGTCCGTGTAAACGGGCTGACTTCGCGTGTCTGCGCAACAACCGGATGCCGAGCGGTCCCGACTAAGGGTTCGGCATCTCAGCAGGCACCAGGGCCCGGCTTCACCCGACGCCGGGCGACAACCGACACAAAGGACTGGCCGTAATGGCTGTTGTAACCATGAAGCAGCTGCTTGACAGCGGCACCCACTTCGGGCATCAGACCCGTCGCTGGAATCCCAAGATGAAGCGGTTCATCTTCACCGACCGCAACGGCATCTACATCATCGACCTGCAGCAGACGCTGACCTTCATCGACAAGGCGTACGAATTCGTGAAGGAAACCGTCGCCCACGGGGGCACCGTGCTGTTCGTCGGTACCAAGAAGCAGGCGCAGGAATCGGTCGCCGCCGAAGCGACCCGCGTCGGCATGCCGTACGTGAACCAGCGCTGGCTGGGCGGCATGCTCACCAACTTCTCCACCGTGCACAAGCGGCTGCAGCGCCTCAAGGAGCTGGAGGCGATGGAGCAGACCGGCGGCTTCGAGGGCCGCACCAAGAAGGAGATCCTGGGCCTGACGCGGGAGAAGAACAAGCTGGAACGCAGCCTGGGCGGCATCCGCGACATGAACAAGGTCCCGTCGGCGGTCTGGGTCGTCGACACCAACAAGGAGCACATCGCCGTCGGCGAGGCCCGCAAACTGGGCATCCCGGTGATCGCGATCCTGGACACCAACTGCGACCCGGACGAGGTCGACTACCCGATCCCGGGCAACGACGACGCGATCCGCTCGGCCGCCCTGCTCACCAAGGTGATCGCGTCCGCGGTCGCCGAGGGCCTGCAGGCCCGTGCCGGCGTGGGTCGCGGTGACGGCAAGCCGGAGGCGGACGCCGCCGAGCCGCTCGCCGAATGGGAGCAGGAACTGCTGGCCTCGGCGACGGCCAGTGCCACCCCGGCTGCCACCCCCTCCGCGGGCAACGACGCCGCTGCGGGTGCAACCGAATCAACCCCCACGGAAGGCTGATATGGCGAACTTCACCGCCGCCGACGTCAAGCGGCTCCGGGAGCTCACCGGTGCCGGCATGCTCGACTGCAAGAACGCGCTGGCCGACAGCGACGGCGACTTCGACAAGGCGGTCGAGGCGCTGCGGATCAAGGGCGCCAAGGACGTCGGCAAGCGCGCCGAGCGGGCCACGGCCGAGGGCCTGGTCGCGGCGAAGGACGGCGCGCTGATCGAGCTCAACTCGGAAACCGACTTCGTCGCCAAGAACGCCGAGTTCCAGGCCCTCGCCGACCAGGTCGTCGGCGCGGCGTTGGCCGCCAAGGCCACCGACGTCGACGCGCTGAAAGCCGCCAAGATCGGCGACACCACCGTCGAGCAGGCCATCGCGGACCTGTCGGCCAAGATCGGCGAAAAGCTGGAACTGCGCCGCGTGCAGTACTTCGACGGCAAGGTCGAGACCTACCTGCACAAGCGCGCGGCCGACCTGCCACCCGCGGTCGGCGTGCTCGTCGAGTACACCGGCGATGGCGCCGACGCGGCACACACGGTCGCGTTGCAGATCGCCGCGCTCAAGGCCCGCTACCTGTCCCGCGACGACGTGCCCGAAGACGTGGTTGCCAGCGAACGCCGCATCGCCGAGGAGACCGCGAAGGCCGAGGGCAAGCCGGAGCAGGCGCTGCCCAAGATCGTCGAGGGCCGGCTGAACGGCTTCTTCAAGGACGCGGTGCTGCTCGAGCAGCCGTCGGTGTCGGACAGCAAGAAGACCGTCAAGGCGCTGCTCGACGAGGCCGGCGTCACGGTGACGCGGTTCGTCCGCTTCGAGGTGGGCCAGGCCTAGCCGGCCAGCACGAAACCGATAGCGTCACTGTTATGCAACGCGTGCACGCTTTCGGCGATGATGCCCTGGGCGATCTCGACGCGGTCGGCCTCGGCGCCGCCATCCGCGCCGAATGGGTCAGCCGGGCCGACGTCATCGAGGCCGCCATCTCCCGCACCGAAGCCGTCAATCCGGTCCTGAATGGCTTGGCGCACAAGGCGTTCGAGCAGGCGCGGGCCACCGCGGCAGCGTCTCCTGCGACGGGCTTTTTCAGCGGTGTCCCGACGTTCATCAAGGACAACGTCGACGTCGCCGGCCTACCGACGATGCGCGGCGCCGACGCCTGGACGCCGTTCGACGCCGTCGCCGACGGCGAGTTCACCCGGCTGTATCTGGCCACCGGGCCGACAGCGCTGGGCAAGACGCAGATGTCGGAGTTCGGGTTCAGCGCGTCCGCCGAACATCCCCGGCTGGGGCCGGTGCGCAACCCGTGGGACACCGACTACACCGCGGGTGCCTCGTCGTCGGGGTCGGGCGCGTTCGTCGCCGCGGGTGTGGTGCCGATCGCGCACGCCAACGACGGCGGCGGCTCCATCCGAATTCCGGCCTCCTGCAACGGACTTGTCGGGCTGAAGCCGTCGCGCGGTCGGCTGCCGCTCGATCCGGAGCTGCGCCGGATGCCGGTAGGCATCGTCACCAACGGCGTGCTGACCCGCTCGGTGCGTGACACCGCCGCGTTCTATCGGGAGGCCGAGCGCGTCTGGCGAAACCCCAAGCTGCCGCCGGTGGGGGACGTCACGGGTCCCGGCAGGCAGCGGCTGCGCATCGCCGTGCTGACCCGTTCGGTGCACCGCGAGTGCAGCCCGCAGCTCCGCGAGCTGACGCTGAAGACGGCCAGCCTGCTCGAGGAACTGGGCCACCGTGTCGAACACATCGACGAGACCCCGGCCCCGGCCGGGTTCTCGGACGACTTCGTGCTGTATTGGGGATTCTTGGCGCTGGCGCAGGTGCGCGCCGGGCGGCGGCTGTTCGGCAAGACATTCGACCGCACCCGGCTGGACGCCCTGACGCTGGGGCTGGACCGTCACACCAGCCGCAATCTGCACCGGTTACCTGCGGTGATCATGCGCCTGCGCAGGATGCGACGGCGCAGCGCGGAGTTCTTCCGCAACTACGACGCGGTGCTCACGCCCACGGTCGCCGACGAAACGCCGCGGGTCGGCTACCTCGCGCCGACCGACTACCAGCAGCTGATGCAGCGGCTGATCGACTGGGTTGCGTTCACGCCGTGGCAGAACGTCACAGGCGATCCGGCGATCTCGCTGCCGCTGGCGCAGACCGCGGGTGGCATGCCCGCCGGCATGATGCTGGCCGCCGACATGGGGCAGGAAGCGCTGCTGCTGGAGCTGGCCTACGAACTCGAAGAGGCGCGGCCGTGGGTGCGGATCCAGGACCCCGACGGGGCCGCGTAACTCAGTCGGATCCGAGCTTTTCGAGCATCCGTTTGAACTCGCGCTGCTGGGTCGCGGTCAGCTTGGCCAGGATGCGCGAATCGGCGACCCGGACTGCCCCCTCCGCGCGCTTCAACAGGGCGCGGCCCGACGCGGTCAGCGTGGCCGGCAATGCCCGCCCGGAGGACACCGACTCCGGCCGGGCCACCGCGCCGAGCTCCTCCAGCCTGCGCAGCACGGTGTTCATCGCCTGCGGCGTGACGTTGGTGTTGCGGGACAATTCCGCGCTGGACAGGCCCGGGTTAATCGAAAGGATGCGCATACAAACGAATTCGGGCAGGGTCAGCCCGAGCGGGCCCAACACCGTGGAGACCTCCGGTCGCAGTACCGCCGCCACCCGGTAGAGCAGGTAACCGAGTGGGGCGTCTTCGATCTGACCCATGTCAATGATATTGACATATGTCGCAGGCCGGCAGCGACCGGATCTACAGAATTGGCCGGCCGCCCGTCACGGCGACCCGGGCACCGGAAATGTAGCTCGCGTCATCGGAGGCCAAAAGCACGTAGATGGGGGCGAGCTCGGCCGGCTGGCCGGCACGGCCGAGTGGCACGTTGTCACCGAAGGATTCCACGCTTTCCGCGGGCATGGTCGACGGAATCAGCGGCGTCCAGATGGGGCCGGGTGCCACACTGTTGACGCGGATTCCTTTGTCGCCCAACAGTTGAGCCAAGCTGGCCGAAAAATTGGCGATCGCCGCCTTGGTCGCCGCGTAGGGCGCCAATGTGGGGTTTGGGCTATCGGAGTTCACCGAGGAACTGCCGATGATCGACGACCCGGGGCGCATGTGCGGCAGCGCGGCCTTCGCGAGGTAGAAATAGGCACCGACGTTGAGCCGGAAGGTGTAATCCCATTCTTCGTTGCTGATCTCTTCGAGGTTTTTGTGCATCATTTGGTAGGCGGCGTTGTTGACCAGGATGTCGATGCCGCCGAATTCTTTGACCGCCCGCTCGACCACCGTCCGGCAGTGAGCCGCGTCGGAGAGGTCGCCTGGAACCAGCACGCACCGGCGCCCCGCGTCCTCGACATAGCGGGCGACGTCGCGCGCGTCATCGTGCTCATTGAGGTAGGAGACGAGGACGTCGGCGCCCTCCCGCGCGAACGCGATCGCGACGGCGCGCCCGATTCCGCTGTCGCCTCCCGTGACGATCGCCCGTTTGCCTGTGAGTTTTCCCGAGCCGTGGTAACTGGTTTCGCCGCAATCGGGGACCGGATCCATCCGGGCCTGCACCCCGGGTGGGCTCTGTTGCTGTGCAGTAAAACTCATACCGCTGCGGCTACCCGCGTGGTTGGCCGCTAATCACTCGCTTACTGATGATTCTGGTGCCGCTGTTAATTCTGTGGTTCGCATCGAAAGGGGCTGCGGCGCAAAGCGGCACCAAAGAATGGCAGCCCATTCGCGCTGGTAATCGATCCGCATAAGGGGAAATTTGCGGGCAGCCCCGTTTAGCGATGCGGCAAATGGGTTATGCGAATTGCCAGCGGTTGTCGCGACCTGTCCAAGGGGAGTGACATCGACACGAAAGGAAATTGAGCATGAAGGTCAGCAAGACTGCTGTAAAGACGGCTATTGCCGCCGGGGGAATTGCGGCGACAAGCGTTTTCGCCGCAGCGACCGCCTCCGCTGCGCCGCCCAACATCCAGGGCTTCGGCACCAGCGAACAACTCGTGGACGGGCCCCTGATCACCAACTACACCGTGAGCAACCTGCAACCGAGCAACGTTGCGATTCCCGGCTACACGCCTAAAGGGACGCTCTACCAGGCGGACATCACCGCCAGGTCGGACAGCGGGCTCGTTACCCCGATGGTCAACGACTTCATCGCCCGCGGCCCCAACGGCCAGAACTACCGGGTGATCGACAAGGTCGCGGCCCCGGGCAGCCTGAACCCGGCGCCGATCCCGCAGGGCAGCGAATCGACCGGCACGCTGTACTTTGACGTGACCGGAGCGCCCCCGAACGGCGTCGTCTACAACGACGGACTGCAGGACGTCCTGATGTGGACGTCGAACGTGCCCGGCGGATCCTCGCCTGGCGCACCGCCGAACGCGAGCCCGGCACCGGGTGCGCCGCCCGCTCCGGCGCCGCACACCTGATCCGGTTGCAACTATCTCCCCGCGCCACCCCGATGGCGCGGGGAGATTTGCATGACGGCGAATCCCACGCGCACGAATCGGGTACCCGACACCCATGAGTAATCCCGACCACAGACCAACGGAAGTACGTGCGCAAGCAAAGCTCCACGCAAAGCGGGCGCAGGTAGCCATGGACGAGCGGCGCAGCCAGCAGGACGGCGGACTCAGCGGCTGGCTGGCCAAGCGCGCCGGTGAATGGGACCTCGGCGGGCAGGACGAAACGTCGCTGCAGCGCCAGAAGTTTTTCTGGAACGTCTTGGTCGACTATTGGTTCCGCATGGAGGTCGACGGCTGGGAGAACATCCCCGCGCCGCCGGCGCTGCTGGTGGGCATACATTCGGGCGCGCCATTCGTCTGGGACGCGTGGACCGTCGGTATCCAATGGTGGCGCCGCTTCGGACAGGACCGCCCACTGCACGGCACCGCGCACGACGCATTGATGGCGATTCCGCTTATCGGGCGCTACTTCCGCTCGATGGGCGTGCTTCCGGCCGCCCCCGACGCGATCGCCACCGCATTGGCCGAGGGGCGTGACGTGGCCCTGTGGCCCGGCGGCGAAGTGGACTCGCTGCGCCCGTGGACCGAGCGTGATCATGCCAACCTCGCGGGGCGCACAGGGTTCGTGAAGATGGCGATTCGCGCCGGCGTGCCGATCGTGCCGATCGCCACCGTCGGCGGCGCCGACGCGATGCCCGTGCTGATCCGCGGCGACCGGCTGTCGAAGGTGTTGCAACTCGACCGCCTGCTGCGGCTCAAGGTGTTTCCGCTGGCGGTCTCGCTGCCCTGGGGCATCGCGCCCGCGGCGCTTCCGCAGTTGCCGCTGCCGGCCAAGATCAGGACCCGGTTCATGCCGGTGGTCGAACTGGACCGCGACCCGGCGCGCGCCGACGACGACGACTACGTCGACCGCAAGTACCGCGAGGTCGAGGACAGCATCCAGGAGGGCATGGACGCCTTGGCGCGCAAGCGCGCACTGCCGCTCTTCGCGTGACCGGTCACGCAAAAGTTCATGCGGGACAGGGCATTTGGGGTCAGGCTTGAGCGCCCGTCGAGATCGGGCCCAGCGTCGCCGGTTCGTTGACGATCCATTCCGGATGCGGCGGCGTCACGGCCATGTAGCCCACACCGCGCACGGTGTCGACCATCGATTCGTGTTCGGTTCCGAGCTTGGCGCGCAGTCGCCGCACGTGAACGTCGACCGTACGGACCCGGCCGTTGCAGTCGTATCCCCACACCTCGTGCAGCAACCGGGTGCGGCTGAACGCCCGACCCGCATGCTGCACAAGGAAATTCAACAGTTTGAACTCCGTCAGCGTCAGACCGAGATCCCTGCCCGCCAGCGACCCGGTGAAACTCGCCGGGTGCAGCGTGAGGTCGCCGAACCGCAGGATGCCGTCGACCGCGCTGCGTCGGCGTTTGACCGCCAGACGCAGCCGCGCCTGCAACTCGTCCGCGCTGCCCGCCGGCAGCATCACGTCGTCGAAATTCCAGTCGACGTCGACGGTGACGACGTTTGCCGGGGTGACGACGGCTAGCACCGCGGTGCCCGGCGCGCTGGCGGTGAGGCGCCGGCAGGCGGTGCGAGCCGCGGTGAGGTTGGTACGCGCATCGATGATCGCGACGTCGGCCTTTTCGCACTGCCCGTCAATGTGATCGCCCAGCGGCGCGCGCCGCATGCTGTGTGCGAATGAACTCAGCGTCGGTAATACCGATTCGAAATCGTCGGCATCGGTGAGTAGTAGTACGTCCAAAGACATCTCCAAAATTCATGACAGTTCTGTCATGGAACCCGTAGGCACCTCCCATGGAGATGTCCGCCAGCGCAGCGCTGAATACCCGCCTCAACGCAGAACTATGCCACCTTAATTTCCCGGCCGGGCGGCAATGGCGAGCGCCCGGAGAAAGTCGACGGGCCCGGCCCGTGAAACCGGGCCGGACCCATCCGCGGAAACAAGCCGCTAATTCTGGTTGGACTTCTGCCGTTCCTCGGCCACCTGCGCGCTGCTGCGCGCCGCCTCGGCCTCGGCCTCCTTCTTGGCCGCGTTGCGCTGGGCCTCGGCCTTGTCCTGCTGGGCCTGGCCCTCGCGGGTGAGGTCATCTCGACCCGATACGGCTCCGACGGCCTCCTTGACGCGTCCCTTGGCGTCCTCGACGACGCCCTTGACGGCTTCGGCAGGTCCGGATTTGTTGGTGTCCGCCATGAATGATTCCTCCTCAGTGGCGTACTTGTTTGGGCGATTCACGCCCAATGCCGATCCGCAAACGGTCGGCCCGGTCAGCGCGGGTCCGGTCCTTATTCTCAAGACCTCGATTTCGCCCGCAAGGATGCGGATTCCCCCTGCCGCGGGATGCTCAAACATCGACCCGCTCGCGCGGGCAACCGGGCGGCAACTGACCAGATAATGCACCCCGCCCATGCCGCATTGTGCTGCGATGAGGCAGGATGTGAAATGCCGTTCCGGGTGAGGTCGTCCGGGATGGCACTGTCATGCGAGGAGTGTGATGACGGACCCCGAGCCAACCAGCGCCAACGGTGTACCGATGGGCCGATCGAAGTATTCGAGAGTGTTGCTCAAGCTCGGTGGCGAGATGTTCGGCGGCGGGCAGGTGGGCCTGGATCCCGACGTCGTGGCACAGGTGGCCCGCCAGATCGCGGAGGTCGTTCGCGACGGAGTGCAGGTCGCCGTGGTGATCGGTGGCGGCAACTTCTTCCGCGGCGCGCAGCTTCAGCAGCGCGGCATGGAGCGCACCCGGTCGGACTACATGGGCATGCTCGGCACCGTGATGAATAGCCTTGCGCTGCAAGACTTCCTGGAGAAGGAAGGCATCGTGACCCGGGTCCAGACCGCGATCACGATGGGCCAGGTGGCCGAGCCGTACCTGCCGTTGCGCGCCGTGCGCCACCTGGAAAAGGGGAGGGTCGTGATCTTCGGCGCCGGCATGGGGCTGCCGTACTTCTCCACCGACACCACCGCCGCCCAGCGGGCGCTGGAGGTCGGCGCGGAAGTCGTCTTGATGGCCAAGGCGGTCGACGGGGTGTTCTCGGAGGACCCCCGGCAGAACCCGGACGCCGAGCTGCTCACCGCGATCAGCCACCGCGAAGTCATCGACCGCGGGCTGCGCGTGGCCGACGCGACCGCCTTCAGCCTGTGCATGGACAATGGCATGCCGATCCTGGTATTCAACCTGCTGACCAGTGGCAATATCGCCCGGGCGGTCGCTGGTGAGAAGATCGGAACGCTGGTCACCACTTGAGGGGAAGACGCGATGATTGACGAGGCTCTCTTCGACGCGGAAGAGAAAATGGAGAAGGCGGTATCCGTAGCCCGCGACGACTTGTCAACCATCCGAACCGGTCGCGCCAACCCGGGCATGTTCAACCGGATCGTCATCGACTACTACGGCACCAACACGCCGATCACGCAGCTGGCGAGCATCAACGTCCCCGAGGCGCGGCTCGTCGTCATCAAGCCCTACGAGGCCAATCAGCTGCACGCCATCGAGACCGCGATCCGCAACTCCGACCTCGGGGTCAACCCCACCAATGACGGCACCCTGATCCGGGTGGCCGTGCCGCAGCTCACCGAGGAGCGCCGCCGCGAGCTGGTCAAGCAGGCCAAGCACAAGGGGGAGGAAGCCCGGGTGTCGGTGCGCAACATCCGCCGCAAGGCGATGGAAGAGCTGCACCGCATCCGCAAGGACGGCGAGGCCGGCGAGGACGAAGTGGGCCGCGCCGAAAAGGATTTGGACAAGACCACCCATCAATACGTCACCCAGATCGATGAGCTGGTCAAGCACAAAGAAGGCGAGCTGCTGGAGGTCTAGCGGCCGCTCAGCAACGAACCCCGTGTCGTCCAACTACGCCGCCGCAGGCATCCCGCCCGAGGAGCCGGCGCGTGGGGCGGGCAAGACCATCCCGCAGCCGGCGAAGAAGACGTCCCGGGCCGGCCGCGACCTGCCCGCCGCGATCGCGGTGGGGCTGTTCACCGGTGGACTCGTCGTCGGGACGCTCTTCTTCGCGCCGCGCTACTGGGTGGTGCTGTGCGCCGGGGCGATTCTGCTCTCCAGCCACGAGGTGGTGCGGCGGCTGCGCGAGGCCGGCTATGTCATTCCGGTCATCCCGCTGCTGGTCGGCGGCCAGGTCACCGTCTGGCTGACGTGGCCGTACGGCGCCCGGGGCGCGTTGGCCGGCTTCGGGGCCATGGTCGTGGCCTGCATGTTCTGGCGGCTGTTCATGCACGACAAGAGCAGGTCCCCTGATCAGTCCGCTGGTCCGCCGTCGTCGCATTACCTTCGGGACGCGTCGGCCACGATCTTCCTGGCCGTCTGGGTGCCGCTGTTCGCCTCGTTCGCCGCGCTGCTGGTCTATCACCCGAAGGAAGGCGCGGGGCGGGTGTTCTGCCTGATGGCGACGGTCGTCGCCTCCGACGTGGGCGGGTACGCGGTGGGGGTGCTGTTCGGCAAGCACCCGATGGTCCCGGCGATCAGCCCGAAGAAATCCTGGGAGGGGCTGGCCGGCTCGCTGGTCTGCGGCGTCACCGCCGCGACCCTGTCCGTGACTTTCCTGGCCGGCAAAGCGTGGTGGATCGGCGCGCTGCTGGGCGTTCTCCTGGTGCTCACCTGCACCCTCGGCGATCTGGTGGAGTCGCAGGTCAAGCGCGACCTCGGCATCAAGGACATGGGCCGGCTGCTACCCGGTCACGGCGGCCTGATGGATCGCCTCGACGGCGTGCTCCCGTCGGCCGCCGCGGCGTGGGCCGTGCTCACGCTGCTGCCCTAGGTTCTTCCCTGGGTGCTTCCCCAGGTTCCGCAGCCCGCGGCGTGGCCGATACTGGACGGGTCATGGTCCAACAGTTGGTTTTCGACGAGCCCCGGCCGAGCAGGCCGCCGCGGCACCTGGCCGACCTCGACGCGGCCGGCCGCGCGTCGGCCGTCGCGGAGCTGGGCTTGCCGGCGTTTCGGGCCAAGCAGCTCGCGCACCAGTACTACGGCCGCCTGATCGCCGACCCGCGACAGATGACCGACCTCCCGGCGGCGGTGCGTGATCGGATCGCCGAGACGATGTTCCCGACGCTGCTCACCGCGGTCACCGAGGTCACCTGTGATGCCGGCCAGACCCGAAAGACGTTGTGGCGGGCGATCGATGGCGCCACGATCGAGTCGGTTCTGATGCGCTATCCGCAGCGCAACACGATATGCATTTCGTCGCAGGCCGGCTGCGGCATGGCGTGCCCGTTCTGCGCGACGGGTCAGGGCGGGCTGACGCGCAACCTGTCGACCGGCGAGATCCTCGAGCAGGTGCGTGCTGGCGCGGCGGCGCTGCGCGACGACTTCGGCGACCAGCGGCTGTCGAACGTGGTCTTCATGGGCATGGGTGAGCCGCTGGCGAACTACGCCAGGGTGCTGGCCGCCGTGCGCCGCGTCGTCGAGGCGCCGCCGCACGGTTTCGGCATCTCGGCCCGAGCGGTGACGGTGTCGACGGTGGGTCTGGTTCCGGCGATCCGCAAGCTCGCCGACGAGGGGCTGGGCGTGACGCTGGCGCTGTCGCTGCACGCCCCCGACGACGAGCTGCGCGACACGTTGGTGCCGGTCAACAACCGCTGGAAGATCGGCGAGGCCCTCGACGCGGCCCGGCACTACGCCGACGCCACCGGCCGGCGGGTATCGATCGAATACGCGCTGATCCGCGACGTCAACGACCAGCCCTGGCGAGCCGACCTGCTCGGCAAGCGGCTGCATCGGGCCCTCGGGCCACTGGTGCACGTGAACCTCATTCCACTCAACCCGACGCCGGGCAGCGATTGGGACGCCAGCCCGAAGGCCGTGGAGCGGGAGTTCGTAAGACGCATCCGATCGAAGGGAGTGTCATGCACCGTGCGAGACACCCGCGGCCGGGAGATCAGCGCCGCGTGCGGTCAGCTCGCCGCGCAGCCTGAACCGCGCTGACTCCTCGCGCGTCTTTAAGACATAAGCCAGCAAATGAGGTGTGCCATGATTCGCCTGTTCTCCCCGCTCAGATTGTTCGCCGCAGCGGTCTTTGCCGCCGCCTTGATATTCGGCCTGGCCGAGGCGCCGCACGCGAAGGCCGCCGACGAGCGCCTGCAATTCAGCGCAACCACGCTAGGCGGTGCGCCGTTCAACGGCGCCAGTCTGCAGGGCAGGCCGGCGGTGCTGTGGTTCTGGACGCCGTGGTGTCCGTTCTGCAACGCCGAAGCTCCCGGCGTCGGCCAGGTGGCGGCCGCCAATCCGGGAGTCGCCTTCGTCGGCATCGCCGCCCACTCGGATGTCGGCGCGATGCAGAATTTCGTGTCCAAGTACAACTTGAACTTCCCCAATCTCAATGACGCCGACGGCGCGATCTGGGCCCGGTACAACGTGCCCTGGCAGCCGGCCTATGTGTTCTATCGGGCCGACGGCAGCTCGACATTCGTCAACAATCCGACCGCGGCCATGCCACAGGACGAGCTGGCGGGCCGAGTGGCCGCGCTGACGCACTGACCCGGTGAACCAGGGCCTGATAGGTCTGGCCTTCGCCGCCGGATTGGTTGCGGCCCTCAACCCGTGTGGGTTTGCCATGCTGCCCGCGTATCTCCTTCTGGTGGTGCGCGGGCAGCACCCCGGTGCGCCGTCGCCGGCGGCCGGGTCATGGGCGCCGATCGGCCGCGCCGTGGCCGCCACCGCCGGGATGGCGCTCGGCTTCGTGACGGTGTTCGGAGTGTTCGGGGCGCTGACCATATCGGCGGCCACTACGGTGCAGCGCTACCTGCCCTACGGGACGGTCGCGATCGGCATCGTGCTTGTCGCCCTTGGGTTTTGGCTACTGTCCGGCCGGGAGCTGACGGCGCTGACGCCGCGGGCGATGGGCCCGCGGTGGGCGCCGAACGCGCGGCAGGGGTCGTGGCTGGTGGGCATGTACGGCTATGGCGTCAGCTATGCGATCGCCTCGCTGTCGTGCACCGTCGGCCCGTTCCTGGCCGTCACCGGGGCGGGCTTTCGCAGTGGATCGATTGTCACCGGCGTGGCGATCTACCTGGCCTACGTCGCGGGCCTGACGTCGGTGGTCGGCGTGCTCGCCATCGCCGCGGCCCTGGGCGGTTCGGCGTTGGCCGACCGTATGCGGCGGATCCTGCCCTTCGTCAACCGGATCGGTGGCGCGCTGCTGGTGGTGGTCGGCCTGTACGTGGCCTACTACGGCGTCTACGAGCTGCGCCTGTTCAACGGCCGGGCGAATCCGCACGACGCGGTGATCGGCGCGGCCGGGCGCCTGCAGGGTCTGCTGGCCGGCTGGGTCCATCAGCACGGCGGATGGCCGTGGCCTGGCGCGCTGCTCGTGCTGCTCGCCGGCGCGCTCGTCGGCGCCTGGTACCGGCGGGCGCGGCGCTGAAACCCTTTTCGAGCCCTACCTGATCCAGCCGCGCCGGCGGCCCCACAGGTCGCGCACCAGAACGAAGAGCGTCAGTGCGGCAAACCCGATCAGGAACCAGTTCTCGACGTGGCCGACGTGGTTGCCGCGCAGCATCGCGAGCAGGAATATCACCGCGAATATCCCGACGCCATGCCAGGTGCGGTGGTTGATCCGGCTCCACCCCCACGCCGCGGACGGCACCTCGGCGGGGTCGACGCCGTTGAAGTGCTCCACCTCGGTACTGGCCACGGCGATTCCCTTTCGGATCGGATGCTTTCTCAAACCGAGATTCTGGCACACGCGAGGCCCCGCGGGCATCGGGGCGCGGGGCACAATGAATGGGTGACCGAGCCGGCAAGCGCCTCAGCGACCGACGGAAACGCCCAGGGCCGCCTGCGGGTGCTGGTGCTGGGCAGCACCGGCTCGATCGGCACCCAGGCGCTGGAAGTCATCGCCGCCAATCCGGACCGCTTCGAGGTGGTCGGGCTGGCCGCGGGGGGCGCGAACGTGGACACCCTGCTGCGCCAGCGCGCCGAGACCGGGGTCACCAACATCGCCATCGCCGACGATCGCGTGGCGCAGCGCGCCGGTGACATCCCGTACAGCGGTCCCGAGGCGGTCACCCGGCTGGTCGAGGAGACCGAGGCCGACGTCGTGCTCAACGCGCTGGTCGGGGCCTTGGGTCTGCGTCCGACCTTGGCCGCCCTGGCATCGGGCGCGCGCCTGGCACTGGCCAACAAGGAATCGCTGGTCGCGGGCGGGCCGCTGGTCGTGCGGGCGGCCCGACCGGGTCAGATCGTGCCCGTCGACTCCGAGCATTCCGCGCTGGCCCAGTGCCTGCGCGGGGGCGACCCCGACGAGGTCGCCAAGCTGGTGCTCACGGCCTCGGGTGGGCCGTTTCGCGGCTGGGCCGCCGCCGAGCTCGAGGCCGTCACCCCCGAGCAGGCCGGCGCCCACCCGACCTGGTCGATGGGACCGATGAACACCCTGAACTCGGCGTCGCTGGTCAACAAGGGGCTCGAACTCATCGAGACTCACCTGCTGTTCGGCATCCCATACGACCGCATCGAGGTCGTGGTGCACCCCCAGTCGATCGTGCATTCGATGGTCACGTTCGTCGACGGCTCGACGATCGCCCAGGCCAGCCCCCCGGACATGAAGCTGCCGATTTCGCTGGCGTTGGGCTGGCCCCGGCGGGTCGGCGGCGCCGCGCCCGCCTGCGATTTCACCACCGCTTCGACCTGGGAATTCGAGCCGCTGGACAGCGACGTTTTCCCGGCCGTCGAGCTGGCCCGGCACGCCGGGGTGACCGGCGGCTGCATGACCGCCGTCTACAACGCGGCCAACGAAGAGGCCGCGGAGGCGTTCCTCGACGGCCGGATCGGATTCCCCGCGATCGTGCGAACGATCGCCGACGTGCTACACGCCGCGGACCAATGGGCCCCCCACTTGGGCGAGGCACCCGCTACCGTGGATGACGTACTAGACGCGCAGCGCTGGGCACGTGAGCGAGCGCAGCGCGCAGTCAGAAAGGTCCTAGCAGCCCGATGATGTTCGCAATCGGCATTGCGCTGTTCGCGCTCGCCATCCTGATCTCGGTGGCCCTGCACGAATGCGGCCACATGTGGGTGGCGCGCGCCACCGGCATGAAGGTGCGCCGGTTTTTCGTCGGCTTCGGCCCCACCTTGTGGTCGACGCGGCGCGGCGAAACCCAGTACGGCGTCAAGGCCGCTCCGCTGGGCGGCTTCTGCGACATCGCCGGCATGACCCCGGTCGAGGATCTCGCACCAGACGAAGCCGACCGCGCCATGTACAAGCAGGCGACCTGGAAGCGTGTCGCGGTGCTGTTCGCCGGCCCGGGCATGAACTTCGTCATCTGCATGGTGCTGATCTACGGCATCGCACTGGTGTGGGGGCTGCCGAACCTGCACCCGCCCACCCGGGCCGTCGTCGGCGAAACCGCTTGTGTCGCACCGGAAACGGCGCCGGGCAAGATCGGCGCCTGCACCGGGCCCGGGCCGGCGGCGCTGGCCGGCATTCGCGCCGGCGACGTCGTCGTCAAGGTCGGCGACACCCCGGTGGCCAACTTCGAGGACATGGCCGCCGCGGTGCGGAAATTGCATGGCACCGTTCCGGTCGTCGTCGACCGTGGCGGCACCACGATTACCACCTACGTCGACGTGACGCCCACTCAACGCTTCTTGACCAACGGGCAGGGCGGTCAACCTCAGGCGTCGACGGTGGGCGCGATCGGGGTGGGCGCCGTCAAGTCCGCGCCCATGCACTACGGAGTGATCTCCGCGATCCCCGCCACCTTCACCTTCACCGGCGACCTGACCGTAGAGGTCGGCAAGGCGCTGGCCGCGATACCCACGAAAGTCGGTGCGCTGGTGCACGCCATCGGCGGCGGACAGCGTGACCCGCAGACACCGATGAGCGTCGTGGGTGCCAGCATCGTCGGCGGCGACACCGTCGACCACGGGCTGTGGGTGGCGTTCTGGTTCTTCCTGGCTCAGCTGAACCTCATCCTGGGCGCAATCAACCTGGTGCCACTGCTGCCCTTCGATGGCGGCCACATCGCGATCGCAGTGTTCGAAAAGATCCGCAACAGCATCCGATCCGCCCGCGGCATGGTCGCGGCCGCGCCGGTGAACTATCTCAAGCTGATGCCGGCGACATACGTGGTCCTGGTGTTCGTGGTCGGCTACATGCTGCTGACGGTGACGGCCGATGTCGTGAACCCGATCCGGATCTTCCAGTAGAGAGAAGGCATACAAGTGACCGTTGGCCTGGGCATGCCGGACGCGCCGGCGCCCACGCTCGCCCCCCGGCGCAAGACGCGGCAACTGATGGTGGGCGACGTCGGGGTCGGCAGTGACAATCCGATTTCGGTGCAGTCGATGTGCACCACCAAGACCCATGACGTCAACACCACCCTGCAGCAGATCGCCGAGTTGACCGCGGCGGGCTGCGACATCGTCAGGGTGGCCTGCCCGCGTCAAGAGGATGCCGACGCGCTGGCCGAGATCGCGCGGCACAGCCAGATCCCGGTGATCGCCGACATCCACTTCCAGCCGAAGTACATCTTCGCCGCCATCGACGCGGGATGTGCCGCGGTGCGGGTAAACCCGGGCAATATCAAGGAATTCGACGGCCGGGTGGGCGAGGTCGCCAAGGCCGCCGGCGCGGCGGGCATCCCGATCCGCATCGGGGTCAACGCCGGCTCGCTGGACAAGCGGTTCATGGAGAAGTACGGCAAGGCCACGCCCGAGGCGCTGGTCGAGTCGGCGTTGTGGGAGGCCTCCCTGTTCGAGGAGCACGGTTTCGGCGACATCAAGATCAGCGTCAAGCACAACGACCCGGTCGTGATGGTCGCCGCGTACGAGCAGCTGGCCGCGCAGTGCGACTACCCGCTGCACCTCGGGGTCACCGAGGCCGGCCCCGCCTTCCAGGGCACCATCAAGTCCGCGGTCGCCTTCGGCGCGCTGCTGTCGCGGGGCATCGGCGACACCATCCGGGTGTCGCTGTCGGCGCCGCCCGTGGAGGAAGTCAAGGTCGGCATCCAGATTCTCGAGTCGCTGAACCTGCGGCCGCGTTCGCTGGAGATCGTGTCGTGCCCGTCGTGCGGTCGCGCGCAGGTCGACGTCTACACCCTGGCCAACGAAGTCACCGCCGGTTTGGACGGTCTCGACGTGCCGTTGCGGGTCGCCGTGATGGGCTGTGTCGTCAACGGCCCAGGGGAGGCCCGCGAAGCCGACCTCGGCGTCGCGTCGGGAAATGGCAAGGGCCAGATCTTCGTTCGCGGCGAAGTCATCAAGACCGTGCCCGAAGCGCAGATCGTCGAGACGCTGATCGAAGAGGCCATGCGGCTCGCGTCCGAGAACAACAGCGATCACGGACCGGACACAACCGCGAGCGGTTCGCCTATTGTGACCGTAAGCTGATAGGGGCCTTTACCGGCCTTCGGTCCGCACCACAGAGAGTTCGCCAGATGTCGGCTCCGCCCATCTTTCGCCTCATCGGCGACCGGCGGGTGTCCGTGGTGCGTGACGCCGCCGCAGTGTGGCGGGTCTTCGAAGAGGACCCGGTCGGGTCGTGCATGGTCGCGGCGCGCGTGGCGGATCACGGCATCGACCCCAACTCGATAGGTGGCGAGCTGTGGACCCGCCGCGGCGTGGAGGAGTCGCTGTGCTTCGCCGGGGCCAACCTGATCCCGCTGCGCGGCGGGCCGGCCGACCTCGCGGCGTTCGCCGACGAGGCGATGAGCGGGACGCGGCGGTGTTCGTCGCTGGTCGGCAGGGCCGGCCTGGTAATGCCGATGTGGGAGCGGCTCGAGTCGGCATGGGGTCCCGCGCGGGATGTGCGCGACCACCAACCGCTGATGGCCTTGACGACGCACCCGAGCTGCGAGATCGACACCGAGGTGCGCCAGGTCCGCCCGGAGGAGCTGGACGCGTATCTGGTGGCGGCCGTCGACATGTTCATCGGCGAAGTGGGCGTCGACCCGCGGCTCGGTGACGGCGGTCGCGGCTACCGCCGTCGGGTGGCGAGCCTGATCGCGGCGGGACGCGCGTGGGCCCGCTTCGAGCACGGGGAGGTCGTCTTCAAGGCCGAAGTGGGATCGCAGTCCCCGGGGGTCGGCCAGATTCAGGGGGTGTGGGTGCACCCGGAGTGGCGCGGCCTGGGGATAGGCACCGCCGGCACCGCGATGGTGGCCGCCGTGATCGTCGGCGGCGGGCGGATCGCCAGCCTCTACGTGAACAACTTCAACGCGGTGGCCCGTGCCGCCTACGCCAGGGTGGGGTTCGCCGAGGTCGGCACCTTCGCGACCGTGCTGCTGGACTAGCTGTATGCGAGCGTGCGGCTGGCCGCACGCTCGGCACCCAACGTGCGGCTGGCCGCACGTTCGGCATGGGGACCTGGCGCCGAGCGGCCCGTAACGGTTGGGTCTCGGTGTGTCGGCGACGGTGTGGAGGCCGTCGCTTTAACATCTGTACCGATGGCAACAAAAACCACACTGACATCATTGGTTGCAGGCGTGCTGCTCGTCGCGGTGATCGCCATGTCCGGATGCACCCCGCGGCCCGACGGCCCGGGCCCGGCCGCCGAGAAGTTCTTCCGCGCGCTGGCCATCGGGGACACCGCGTCGGCCGCCCAGCTCAGCGACAACCCCAACGAAGCCCGTGAAGCGCTGAACGCCGCGTGGGCCGGGCTGCAGGCGACGCACCTGGACGCGCAGGTGCTGTCCTCGAAGTACGCCGAGGACACCGGCACGGTCGACTACCGGTTCACCTGGCACCTGCCCAAGAATCGCAGCTGGGCGTACGACGGCCAGTTGAAAATGGCTCGCGACGAAGGTCGCTGGGAGGTTCGCTGGGCCGCCAACGGGCTGCATCCCAAGCTGGGTGAGCATCAGACGTTCGCCCTGCGCGCCGATGCGCCGCGGCGCGCGTCGGTGAACGAACTCGGCGGCAGCGACGTGCTGGCGCCGGGCTACCTGTACCACTACACCCTGGACGCCACCCAGGCCGGGCCCGGCCTCATCGGGACGGCGCACGCGATCGTCGATGTGCTACGGCCCCTGAACAATTCGCTGACCGACCCGCAGTTGCTGGCCGAGCAAGCCAGCTCGGCAACCCAGCCGGTCGACCTGGTGACGCTGCAACCCGCCGACAACGACAAGATCTTCCCGCTGATCGGCAAGCTGCCCGGAATCGTGATCACGCCGCAGGCCGACATGCTGCCCACCGACCCGCATTTCGCGCCGGCCGTGATCAGCCAGGTGAAGAAGGCGGTCATCGACCAGCTCGACGGGCAGGCGGGCTGGCGGGTGGTCAGCGTCAACCAGAACAATGTCGACGTCGCCGTGCTGCACGAGGTTGAAGGCACGCCGGCGCCGTCGGTGTCGATCACCCTGGACCGGGCGGTGCAGAACGCGGCCCAGCACGCGGTCGACACCCGCGGCGGCAAAGCGATGATGGTCGTGATCAAGCCGTCGACGGGAGAGATCCTCGCGATCGCGCAGAACGGCGCGGCCGACGCCGACGGCCTGATCGCCACCACCGGCCTGTTCCCGCCCGGGTCGACATTCAAGATGGTCACCGCCGGGGCGGCCATCGAGCGCGACATGGCCACCCCCAACACGATGCTGGGCTGCCCCGGCCACATCGATATCGGGCACCGCACCATCCCCAACTACGGCGGCTTCGATCTCGGCGTGGTGCCGATGTCGCGAGCATTCGCCAGTTCCTGCAACACCACCTTCGCCGAGCTGAGCAGCAGGATGCCGCCCCGGGGCCTGACGCAGGCGGCCACCCGCTACGGGATCGGGCTCGACTACCAGGTCGACGGCATCACCACGGTCACCGGGTCGGTGCCGCCGACGGTGGACCTGGCCGAGCGCACCGAGGACGGGTTCGGCCAGGGCAAGGTGCTGGCCAGTCCATTCGGCATGGCCCTGGTCGCGGCCACGGTCGCCGCCGGCAAGACGCCCGTGCCGCAGCTGATTGCCGGGCGGCAGACGGCGGTCGACGGCGACAACACCCCGATCAGCCCGAAGATGGTCGACGCGCTGCGGCCCATGATGCGGCTGGTGGTGACCAACGGGACCGCCAAGGAGATCGCCGGCTGTTGCGGCGAGGTGTACGGCAAGACCGGTGAAGCCGAATTTCCGGGCGGATCGCATTCCTGGTTCGCCGGGTACCGCGGCGATCTGGCGTTCGCCTCGCTGATCGTCGGGGGCGGCAGCTCCGAATACGCGGTCCGGATGACCAAGGTGATGTTCGAGTCGCTGCCGAGGGACTTCCTCGCCTAATCCGATGGTGGCGACCCACTGCGCCCCGCTACGCCGCGCTTGCGATCGCCACCCGCGCCGGGTCCGCGCCGCCGCAACAGCGGTAAATTGCGAACATGACGGATACCGGCCCCGACACGGTCACGTTGCGCGTGTCCGACGCCGACCGCAACGGCACCATGCGGCGCCTGCACAACGCCGTCGCGCTCGGGCTGATCGACATCGGCGAGTTCGAGCAGCGCTCGTCGCGGGTGTCCTATGCGCGCACCCAGCATGAGCTCGACGAGCTGGTCGGCGACCTGCCCGGGCCGGGTGCCATCGTCACCTCCGCGGCCGACCGGGTGGAGCTGCGGGGCTGGGCCGGTTCCCTGAAGCGCCACGGCGAATGGATGGTGCCCACCCGCCTGGCGCTGGTGCGCCGCCTGGGATCGATCGACCTCGACCTCACCCGGGCCCGGTTCGCCGGGCCGGTGGTGGTCATCGAACTCGACATGAAGTTCGGCTCCCTGGACCTGCGGCTGCCCGACGGCGCCAGCGCCTCGATCGACGACGTCGAGGTCTACGTGGGCAGCGCCGCCGACCGGCGCAGGGACGCGCCGGCCGAGGGGTCGCCGCACGTGGTGCTGACCGGCCGGGTGACATGCGGTTCGGTGATCATCCGCGGACCGCGCCGTTCCCTGCTGCGGCGTCGTTAGCGAGCCGAATTCGCCGAGAGTGCTTATTTGCAGGCGGCTCGTTGAACGCACCTCCGAAAGCGCATCGTTAAGCTGGCTGCATGCCCGCTCGCACCGCGCTTTCCCCCGGAGTGTTGTCCCCGACGCTGCCGGTGCCCAACCGCATCCCGCGTCCGGAGTACGTCGGTAAGGCGACCGCCAAGGAGGGCACCGAGCCGTGGGTGCAGACGCCGGAAGTCATCGAGAAGATGCGCGTCGCGGGCCGGATCGCGGCCGGCGCGCTCGCCGAGGCGGGTAAGGCGGTCGCGCCCGGGGTGACGACCGACGAGCTGGACCGCATCGCGCACGAGTACATGGTCGACAACGGCGCCTACCCATCGACTCTGGGCTACAAGGGATTCCCGAAGTCGTGCTGCACGTCGCTCAACGAGGTCATCTGCCACGGCATCCCCGACTCGACCGTGATCGCCGACGGCGACATCGTCAACATCGATGTCACCGCCTACATCGACGGTGTGCACGGCGACACCAACGCGACGTTCCTGGCCGGCGACGTCTCCGAGGAGCACCGGCTGCTCGTCGAGCGCACCAAGGAGGCGACGATGCGGGCGATCAACGCCGTCAAGCCGGGGCGCGCGCTGTCGGTCGTCGGCCGTGTCATCGAGGCCTACGCAAATCGGTTCGGGTACAACGTGGTTCGCGACTTCACCGGGCATGGCATCGGCACCACGTTTCACAACGGCCTGGTGGTGCTGCACTACGACCAACCCTCGATCACGACGGAAATCCAGCAGGGCATGACGTTCACGATCGAACCGATGATCAACCTCGGCGGCCTGGACTACGAGATCTGGGACGACGGCTGGACGGTGGTCACCAAGGACCGCAAGTGGACCGCGCAGTTCGAGCACACTCTGCTGGTCACCGACACCGGCGCCGAAATCCTGACCCAGGTGTAAGGACCCGTTGAACGGCGCGCTGCTCGTCGCGGGCACCAGCTCCGACGCCGGGAAATCCGTGGTGGTCGCGGGCCTGTGCCGGCTGCTGGCGGGCAAGGGCATCCGGGTCGCGCCGTTCAAGGCGCAGAACATGTCCAACAACTCGGTCGTCACCGTCGAGGGCGGCGAGATCGGCCGGGCTCAGGCGATCCAGGCGCGGGCGGCGGGGCTGGAGCCCAGCGTGCGGTTCAACCCGATCCTGCTCAAACCGGGCGGCGACCGCACGTCGCAGCTGGTGATCCGCGGGCAGGTGGCCGAATCCGTCAGCGCGGCCGGCTACATCGAGCATCGCGACCGGCTCGCCGGCATCGTGCTCGACGAATTGTCCTGCCTGCGCGACGAATTCGACGCGGTGATCTGCGAGGGCGCCGGTTCGCCGGCCGAAATTAACCTGCGCACAACGGATTTGGCCAACATGGGCCTGGCCAGGGCCGCGAACCTGCCGGTGATCCTGGTCGGCGACATCGACCGCGGCGGGTTACTGGCCCATCTGTTCGGCACGGTCGCCGTGCTCGAACCGGACGACCAGGCGCTGATCGCCGGGTTCGTGGTCAACAAATTCCGCGGCGACCCGGCGCTGCTGGAACCCGGGCTGCGGCAGCTGCTGGCCCTGACCGGCCGCCCGACCTACGGGGTGCTGCCCTACACCGACGAGCTCTGGCTCGACGCCGAGGACTCGCTGTCGGTGGTCGCCCATCGCGTCGTCGGCACGCCCGCGCCGCCCCACGGCGGCCAGTGGCTGCGGGTGGCCGCCGTCCGGCTGCCCCGGATCTCCAACTCCACCGACGTCGAGGCCCTGGCGTGTGAGCCCGGCGTGCTGGTGCGCTGGGTCACCGACCCCGCCGACCTGGCGGACACCGACCTGATCGTGCTGCCGGGCAGCAAGGCCACCGTCGCCGACCTGACCTGGCTGCACGATCGCGGCCTGGCCGCCGCGATCACCCGCCACGCCGGGGCCGGCAAGCCGGTGCTGGGCATCTGCGGCGGCCTGCAGATGCTGTGCCGGTGCATCGAGGACACGGTGGAGTCCGGCGCCGGGGAGGTCGCCGGGCTGGGGCTGCTGGACGCCGACGTCGCGTTCGCCCCGACCAAGACGCTGCGCCGCTGGCAACGGCCGCTGACCGGATACGAGATTCATCACGGGCGGCTGTCCCGGTGCGCCGAGGACGCGTGGTTCGCGCAAGACGGCGAACCGCAGGGCATCGTGCGCGGCGCGGTCTTCGGCACGCACTGGCACGGCCTGCTCGACAACGACGACTTCCGGCGCGCGTGGCTTACCCGCGTCGCCGACGCGGCCGGCCGCGGCGGATTCGCGGTCTGCCCCGACACCGACGTCACCGCACGCCGCGACGCCCAACTGGATCTGATCGCCGGGCTGCTGGCATCGCATCTCGACGTCGATGCCGTCCTCAGCCTGCTCGACGGCCCCCCGCCGAGACGACCGCACATCGCAAGCGCATTGCGGCCGTAGCGCCGTACAAGCCTCGCGCATACCGGCCGATTCCCTGTAGCGTGCGGGAGTGCCCTCGATGATGACCACACTCGACGGGTTTCCCGTTCCTGTTGGCGTAGCCGGTCCCGACAAGGGCGTCGTCGTCGTCATACTCGGCGACGCACAGCGGGCGCCCGCCGCGTATGACGCCGTGTGCGAGCGCCTGCACACCGCTTCGCTGCGCACGGTCGTCGTCGGCCTCGATCCTCGGCTGACGCCCAAGTCGGTGGTCGGCATCCTCGACGCGCTGGGCATCGGGTGGGCCGTGGTGGTCGGCGACCGCGCCGGTGCCGACCTGGCTTGGGAACTCGCGGCGACCAAGTTGGGCCGGTTCACCGGTCTGGTCGTCATCGACCGTGGGCATCCACGGGTGCCCGACCCCAGCGGAGTCATTCGCGACGAACACTGCCCGCCGGTGGAGATCGGCACCACCGTTCTGGTCAGCTCCCCTGGCGGGCGGTCTGTCGCCCGCAACAGCCAGCGCTTCGTGTACGCCGAATACCGCACCGTGGATCTGCTCGGGCGGCGCAACGCGCAGGAGTCGACCGCGCAGTTGGCCGCCGAGATCGTGTTGCGCGCCAGCACCTGGTAGCCGGTCCGGACTCGCGCATGTTGTCCTTGGCCGCGCTGGACCAACTGGTCGGGATCGATGAGGTGGACACCGTCATCGTGGCCTTCACCGACATGCAGGGCCGGCTCGTCGGCAAGCGGATCTCGGCCCGGCTCTTTCTCGACGAGGTCGCCGCCCACGGCGCCGAGTGCTGCAGCTACCTGCTGGCCGTCGACGTCGAAATGAACACCGTGCCCGGTTACGCGATGTCGAGCTGGGACACCGGATACGGCGACATGGTGATGATGCCCGACCTGACCACACTGCGGCTGGTGCCCTGGCTGCCCGCCACGGCGCTGGTCCTCGCGGACCTGTGTTGGGCAGACGGCGGCGCGGTCGCCGCCTCGCCGCGCGCCGTGCTGCGCCGTCAGCTGGACCGGCTGGGAAAGCGCGGACTGGCCGCGGACGTCGCGACCGAGCTGGAGTTCATCGTGTTCGACCAGTCGTATCGCGAGGCCTGGGCCGGCGGCTACCGCGGGCTGACCCCGGCCAGCGATTACAACATCGACTACTCGATATTGGCCTCATCGCGGATGGAGCCGCTGCTGCACGACATTCGGTCGGGCATGCAGGGGGCGGGCCTACGCTTCGAGGCCGTCAAAGGCGAATGCAACAAGGGACAGCAGGAGATCGGCTTCCGCTACGACGAGGCGCTGGTGACCTGCGACAACCACGCCGTCTACAAGAACGGCGCCAAGGAAATCGCCGACCAGCACTCCAAGAGCCTGACGTTCATGGCGAAATACGATGAGCGCGAAGGCAATAGCTGCCACATCCACCTTTCGCTGCGAGCCGACGACGGCCCTGAAAAAGGTAAAGCGGTGTTCGCCGACGAATCCGGGCCGCACGGCATGTCGTCGACGTTTCGCAGTTTCGTCGCCGGCCAGTTGGCCACGCTGCGCGAACTCACCCTGTTCTTCGCCCCGAACATCAATTCCTACAAGCGATTTGCCGACGGCAGTTTCGCGCCCACCGCGCTGGCGTGGGGGCTGGACAACCGCACCTGCGCGCTGCGGGTCGTCGGCCACGGCCGCAACATCCGGGTCGAATGCCGGGTCGCGGGCGGCGACGTCAACCAATACCTCGCGGTGGCGGCGCTGATAGCCGGTGGGCTGTCCGGCATCGAACGAGGGCTGGAGCTACCCGAGCCGTGCGCGGGCAACGCCTACGAGGACCAGGCCCTGCACCGGCTGCCCGCGACGCTGGCCGAGGCCGCCGCGTTGTTCGAGGCCTCGGCGCTGGCGCGCGAGGCGTTCGGCGACGAAGTGGTGACGCACTACCTCAACAACGCCCGCGTGGAGGTGGCGGCGTTCAACGCGGCGGTCACCGACTGGGAGAGGGTGCGCGGTTTTGAACGCCTCTAAGCGACCCGCCTCCAGGCGACCGGTGGTGGGCCTGACCACCTACCTGGAGCGGGTGCAGGCGGGAATCTGGGACGTTCCGGCCGGCTATCTGCCCGCGGACTACTTTCAGGGCGTCATCGATGCGGGAGGCGTCGCGGTGTTGCTGCCGCCGCAGCCGGCCGACGGCGACGCCGTGAGCGCGGCGCTGGACAGCCTGGACGCCTTGGTGATCACCGGGGGCTACGATCTCGACCCAGCCGCCTACGGCCAGCCGCCGCATCCGACCACCGACCCGCCGCGCAGCGTGCGCGACGCTTGGGAGCTCGCGCTGTTGCGGGGCGCGCTGGACCGACGGCTCCCGGTGCTGGGCATCTGCCGCGGCGCGCAGGTGCTCAATGTCGCGTTCGGGGGCACGCTGCACCAGCACCTGCCCGACGTGCTCGGCCATTCCCGGCATCGGGCCGGCAACGCCGTGTTCACCACGCTGCCGGTGCGGACCGTGCCGGGGACTCGGCTGGCCGCGCTGATGGGGGAGTCCACCGACGCGTCGTGTTATCACCATCAAGCCATCGACAAGGTGGGTGATCCTCTGGTGGTCAGCGCGTGGGACGCCGACGGTGTCGTCGAGGGGTTGGAGTTGCCCGGCGATCACTTCGTCCTTGCGGTGCAGTGGCATCCGGAGCAGACCCTGGGCGACCTGCGGCTGTTCAAGGCGGTCGTCGACGCCGCGCGGTCCTACGCGGACGGCAGATGACTCAACTGATCAACCCCGCCACCGAGGAAGTGCTGCGCTCGGTGCAGCACGCCGATGCGGCTGCGGTCGACGACGCGGTGGGCCGGGCGCGGGGGGCCCAGCGGCGGTGGGCGCGGCTGTCGCCGGCGGAACGGGCGGCCGGCCTGCGCGCCTTCGCCGCCGCGGTCGACGCCCATCTCGACGAGCTGGCCGCGCTCGAGGTCGCCAATTCCGGTCACCCCATCGCGTCGGCCGAATGGGAAGCCGCCCATGTTCGCGACGTGTTGACGTACTATGCCGCCAGCCCGGAGCGGTTGTCGGGCAAGCAGATTCCCGTGGCCGGAGGGCTCGACGTCACCTTCAACGAACCGCTGGGCGTCGTCGGGGTGATCACGCCGTGGAACTTCCCGATGATGATCGCGTCCTGGGGCATCGCGCCGGCGTTGGCCGCGGGCAACGCCGTTCTGGTCAAACCCGCGGAGTGGACGCCGCTGACGACGATCCGGCTCGGTGAGCTGGCGGTGGAGGCCGGGTTGGACGAAGACCTGCTGCAGGTGCTGCCGGGGAAGGGCGCGGTGGTCGGGGAGCGGTTCGTCACTCATCCCGACATTCGCAAGATCGTGTTCACCGGGTCCACCGAGGTCGGCAAAAGGGTGATGGCCGCCGCGGCTGCCCACGTCAAGCGGGTGACGCTGGAACTCGGTGGGAAAAGCGCGAACATCGTCTTCGCCGACTGCGACCTGGAGCGCGCCGCGGCGACCGCGCCGGCCGGGGTGTTCGACAACGCCGGCCAGGACTGCTGTGCCCGCAGCCGAATCCTGGTGCAGCGCAGCATTTATGACCGGTTCATGGGGCTGCTCGAGCCCGCGGTGCAAGGCGTGGTGGTCGGGGACCCGACGTCCCGCGACACCGAGATGGGCCCGCTGGTGTCGGCGGCGCACCGCGACAAGGTCGCCTCCTATGTCCCCGACGACGCCCCCGTCGCTTTTCGTGGCAGCGCACCCACCGGGCGCGGATTCTGGTTTCCGCCAACGGTTCTGACCCCGCAGCGCACCGACCGCAGCGTCACCGACGAGATCTTCGGCCCGGTCGTCACCGTGCAGGCTTTCGACGACGAGCACGACGCCATCACGCTGGCCAACGACACGGCATACGGCCTGTCGGGATCGATCTGGACCGACGACCTGTCCCGCGCGCTGCGCGTGTCGCGCGCGGTCGAATCCGGCAACCTGTCGGTGAATTCGCACTCGTCGGTGCGCTACAACACCCCGTTCGGCGGATTCAAGCAGTCGGGGCTGGGGCGCGAGCTCGGCCCGGACGCGCCGCTGCACTTCACCGAAACCAAAAACGTATTCATCGCGATCAAGGAGGAGAGCTGATGGACCTGACCCGACGGCTGGCGGGCCGGGTCGCAGTCATCACGGGCGGTGGCGGCGGGATCGGCTTGGCCGCGGCGCGCCGGATGCACGCCGAGGGCGCGACCATCGTCGTGGGCGACGTCGACCGCGACGCCGGCGCCGCTGCCGCCGAGGAGGTTTCGGGTTTGTTTGTGGCCGTTGACGTTTCCGACGAGGACGACGTCAGCGCGCTGTTCGACACCGCGGCGGCGACCTACGGCTCGGTCGACATCGCGTTCAACAACGCGGGCATCTCGCCGCCCGAGGACGACCTGATCGAGAACACCGAGCTGCCGGCGTGGCAACGAGTCCAAGACGTCAACCTCAAATCGGTGTACCTGTGCTGCCGGGCGGCGTTGCGTCACATGGTGCCCGCGGGCAGCGGTTCGATCATCAACACCGCGTCGTTCGTCGCGGTGCTGGGCTCGGCGACTTCGCAGATCTCCTATACCGCCTCCAAGGGCGGGGTGCTGGCGATGTCGCGGGAGCTGGGCGTGCAATTCGCCCGGCAGGGCATCCGCGTCAACGCGCTGTGCCCGGGACCGGTCAACACCCCGCTGCTGGCCGAGCTTTTCGCCAAGGATCCCGACCGCGCCGCGCGCCGGCTGGTGCACGTGCCGTTGGGCCGCTTCGCCGAACCCGACGAAATCGCTTCCGCGGTAGCGTTTTTGGCCAGTGACGACGCGTCGTTCATCACCGCGTCGACGTTCTTGGTCGACGGCGGCATCAGCTCCGCCTACGTCACGCCGCTCTAGGCGGGGTCGATGAGCTCGTTGAAATCGGCCACGGAACCAATGCCCTCGACATAGCCGAAGGAGCCTTGCTCCAGCACCTCACGCGCGGCTCGAACGACGGCGCTCAGCCCGGCGCGGCAAAACGAGGTGCCGATGCTCACCCTGCGCACCCCGAAGTCCTTGAGCTGGGCCAGGGTGAATCGGGTCGACCCGAAGCCGGCCACGTAGTTCAACGGTTTCGTGACGCTGCTGCACGCCGCGCGGAGCGCCGATTCGTCGGGCAGGCCCGGCGCGTACAACACGTCGGCGCCGGCGGCCTCGAATGCCCGCAGCCTCGACAGAGTGTCGTCGAGGTCGGGACGGCCCCGGATGAAGTTCTCCGAACGAGCGGTCAACGTAAAGGGATAGGGCAGCGCGCGGGCGGCCTCCGCGGCGGCCTGTATTCGTTCGATCGCCAGTCCGCGGGTGAAGATGGGCTCGTCACGGTTGTATGTCGCGTCTTCGATGGACGCCCCGGCCAGGCCGATCTCTCCCGCCAGCCGGACCGTCTCCGCGACTGTCTCGGGCGATTCCCCGAAGCCGTTCTCCAGATCCGCGGTCACGGGCAGGGGTGTCGCATCGACGATCGTGCGCACGTGCTCGAGCGTCTCGTCCCGGCTGACCGCGCCGTCGCCGTCGCGCCGTCCCAACGAGAACGCGAGGCCGGCACTGGTCGTCGCCAGCGCGTGGAATCCGAGGTTGGCGAACAATCGAGCGGTGCCGATGTCCCAGGGATTCGGGAGCACGAGCACCTCGTCGCCGGTGTGCAGTTGTCGGAATCGTTCGCCGCGCTCGGTGCTATCCATTCCTACGGTCTAGCACTGGCCACCGACAGCTAGTCGGTTGTGAAGGTGATCAGCGGAATCGCCGTTTCGGCCTGTGTTGGGCCGCCGTGAAAACCGATGAGGCGTGCCGTTTCCAGCGGCTCGTGCCCGGTGGCCAGCACCGCGGTATTGCCGGTGCAGACGACGACGACGTCGCCGATTCGCGGCAGGTGCGCCGGGTTGACCGGGCCGAACATCCCCGTCGCCACCGCCTCCTCGCGGCTGTACACCTGGGCCCAGCTATCCAGCACTTCGCACCAGGCGGACCGCACGTCGTCCGCCGCGCCGGGCACGGTGTGCAGGTAGCGCACCCGCGGCTCGCCGGCGACAACCCGCACCCCCTCGCCCAGCCGCGGATCGGTGTCGAGGTCGACACGCGCTTCCGGCGGGACGTTGAGGCCGCCGTGGTCGGCGGTCACCAGCAGCGCCGCGTCGGGGGGCAGCGTCTCGACCAGGCGGGTCAGCAGCGCGTCGACACGCACGGCCGCCTCGTGCCATTGGGGCGAGCCGATGCCGAACACGTGGGCCGCGGTGTCCAGGTCGGCGGTGTAGCCGTAGACCAGCCCGGGCGCCGCCGCCAGTTCGTCGCCCAGCCGCCCGGCGTAGTCGTCGGACGGCTGTGTCGGCCGGAAATCGGCGCCGCCGTACGCGGCGTCGGTCAGGCCGCTGCCCAGGAACGGCGCCGGCAGCACCGCCCGGGCGCTGACGCCGGATCGTCGCAGCCGCTCGAACCAGGTCGGCAGCGGCTGCCATTCGGTGTGCGGCGGGTCGTCGCGCCAGCGGATGTGGTTGAGCACCCGATCCGTGCCCGGGACGTTGAGTGTGAAGCCCAGGATGCCGTGTTCGCCCGGCTGCGCGCCGGTGCCGAGCGATACCAGGCTGCTCGGCGTGGTCGACGGGAAGGTGCACGCGAGCTCGCTCAGCAGTCCAGCGCCGCCGGCGACTACCGAGGCGAGCAGCGGTGCACTGCCGGCCAAGTCGGGTAGCAGGTGCCATCCCATCCCGTCCACCAGCAGGAGCGCCACGCGATCGACGGGGCCGACGGATTCGGCGAGACCCAACCGGTCGATCCCCTCTGGCACCCCAAGCACTGCGGCCGCGGCGGGCATGACGTCGCAGATCGAACCGCGCACGTTTACACCCATTTCTCTATGCCCACTTCTCTTCGAGGCGGCCGTAGCGCCAGACGAGCACGGCGCCGGCCCAGGTGAGCACGAACATGCCGGCGACGACGAAGCCGACGGTGTTGAGGTCGAGGCTGCCCAGCCATTCCCAGAACGGGCCCCGCCAGCCCAGCTGGCCCGCGAACAGACCGAGCAGTTCGATGCTGCCGATCAGCAGCGCGACAGCGACCGACAGCCCGGTGACGGTGATGTTGTAGTAGATCTTGCGCGCCGGTCGCGAAAAGGCCCAGCCGTAGGTGAAGTTCATGAACGAGCCGTCGAGGGTGTCCAGCAGACACATGCCGGCGGTGAACAACACTGGCAGGCACAGGATGGCATACCAGGGCAGTCCGGCGGCCGCGCTGGTGCCCGCCAGCACCAGCAGTGCGATCTCGGTGGCGGTGTCGAACCCGAGGCCGAACAACAATCCGACCGGGTACATGTGCGAGGACTTCGTGATGGACTTGGTGAAGCGGCCCAGCAGCCGGTTGAGCAGCCCGCGGTTCTGCAAATGCCGTTCCAGTTCCGCTTCGATCTTCTGTGGGCCGCTTTCGGGGCCGTAGTCCCCGCGGCGCAAACGCGCGAACACCCGCACGATGCCGACCAGCACGACGACGTTGAGTATCGCGATCAGATACAGGAATACGCCCGAGACGCCTGTGCCGATCAGCCCGGTGTAGTGGTGCAGCGCCGAGGAATCATCCTCGACCGGCCCCGCGACGGCCTGCACGCCGGTCGCCAACAGCAGCGCCAGCACGAACACCACCGTGGAGTGGCCCAGCGAGAAGAAGAATCCAACGGCAAGGGGGCGGCGTCCGTCGCTCATCAGCTTGCGGGTGGTGTTGTCGATCGCGGCAATGTGGTCGGCGTCGAAGGCGTGCCGCATGCCAAGGGTGTAGGCCGTGATCCCGACACCCATGCCGAATGCGTTGCCAAACGCTTTGCCGCCCACGCTGAGTCGCGCCGGATCAACGACGAACACCAGGGTGGCCCAGCCCACCAGATGCAGGGCGACGATCACCGCGAGCATCGATCCCAATCGCCACCACTCCGCGGGTGACAGGGCGCGGCGCACACTAGACCAGCGCGACATGTCGTCCTTCCGGCTCAGCACAGACCCAGTAGCGCGTTTTCGACCACCTCCGGCAGCGCGGGATGAATCCAGTACTGGCCGCGGGCCATTTCGGCGGCGGTGAGCCCGAAGCTCATCGCCTGGATCAGCGGCTGGATGATCGACGACGCCTGGTGGCCCATGATGTGCGCGCCCAGGAGGCATCCGCTGTTGCGCTCGGCGACGAGTTTGACGATTCCCGTCGTGTCCTCCATCGCCCAGCCGTAGGCGACGTCGCTGTAGTTCTGCACCACGACCGACACGTCGAATCCGCGTGCGACCGCCTGGTTTTCGGTCAATCCGACGGATGCCAGCTGGGGGTCGGTGAACACCGCCGACGGCACGTAGCGGTGATCGGTGACGGCCATCGACTCGGTGTCGTCCCAGTCGCACAACAGGTTGCGCTGCACGACGCGGGCCTCGTGGTTGGCGACATGCTTGAGCTGATACGGCGACGAGACGTCGCCGAGAGCGAAAACCCCACGCGCGGAGGTCCGCTGGTATTCGTCGACAACCACCCGGCCGTTCTCGACGTCGATACCGGCCTGGCCGGCGTCCAGCAGATCGGCGTTGGACAACCGGCCGGTCGCCACCAGCAGCACGCCCGCGTTCAACCTGGAGCCGTCGTCGAGTTCCAGCTCAACTCCAGAACCTGGGCCGGAGCCGCGGTCGAAGGCGGCGACGACGTTGCGGTGCGTGCGCAGTTCCCATTTGCTCGAGGCGATGCGGGTGAATCTTTCGCACAGGGTGTCGTCGAGATGGCGCAGCATGGTGCCGCCCCGGATCACCAGTGTCACCCGCACACCGAGCGCGGAGAAGACGTGCGCGAATTCGGCTGCCACAAAGCCACTTCCGACGATCACGACGTGCTCAGGCAACTCAGGGATTCGCATCACGGTGTCGCTGGTGTGGTACCCGACGCCGGACGCGAGGATTGCGGGCGGCACGACGGGCCGCGAGCCCGCCGCGATCACCACCTGATCGGCGGCGAATTCCTCGCCAGCGTCCGTCCGCAACAGATAACGCCCGTCGGGCAGCACCGGGCCGAACCGGGTGTGCTGGTGGTACACGTCGACGTTGGGTGCGCTGCGGCGATAGTCCTCGCCGCTCATCGCGATCGGATCGATCCGTCCGAAGACGCGCGAGACGATGTCGTCCCAGCGCACCCGGTCGATGTGGGCGTCGATGCCGTAGCGCGCCGCGCCGCGGATCTCGTCAGCCACCCCGGCGGCGTAGACAAACATCTTCGTCGGGATGCACCCGACGTTCAGACACGTGCCACCGAAGGTGCCCTGCTCGCAGATCGCCGCGCGCTTGTTCGCGTAGCGCTCATCGAGAATGCTGTTGCCCGAACCGGTTCCGATGATCGCGATGTCGTAAGTCTCCACGCTGTCATCCCTTTCCGGAAGACGCCTGCGCGCCGGTGTTTAAGTCGAGGTAGCGATCCAGCCACAGGTCCAATTGCCGGTAGGCGACTTGGCGCGGCTCCGGCAGCGACAAGAAGACGTCGTGTTTGGCGTCGGTCACCGGAACGATGGTGGTGCGGTTGCCGATGCAGCCCGCCCATCGCGCGATCTGGGTGACGTCGAGGACCGCGTCGCCGCGCTGCATTGCCGCCGCATCGTTGCCTTCGCGCACGCTGTGATCGGAGCGCAGGATCAGATTGGGCACACCGACGTCGAGCCCGCGATGCAGCCGCGCCTGGCCGCGGCGGACCGCGTGTAGCCACCCCAGGGTGATCGGGAAGCCGCCCAACGGTTTCCACGCCAGGTTGTAGTCGAACTCGCCGGCGTAGTCGCGGTGCAGGGTGGTGCCGTAGCCGCCTTCGGTGGGGGAACGGATCACGCCCTTGGCGCGCACTCGCGACAGGCCGGCTATCGCCGCGGAGGTGACGAACAACCGCAGGATCGCCGGGCCGTGCAGGTCCAGGAACGGGCTATTGAGAACCAGGCCGTGCACCAGGCCGCCGATGCCGGCGTGCGCCGCCGCGCCGCGCCGGCGCATCCGGTCCAGCCATAGCGGCAGGATGAGCCCGCCCAGCGAGTGCCCGTACACCAAGACCTTCGCCCGCTGATGCCGCTCGTTGATGACGGCCAGCGCCTGTTCGAGTTCGGCGTCGTAGGCGGCCAGGTCGGTGATGAAGTGCGGCGTCTGGCCCTCGCGATGCGAACGGCCGCACTTCTGCAGATCCAGCGCGTAGAACGCGAAACCCCGCTCGGCGAAGTGATCGGCCAGTTCGGTGTGGAAGAAGTAGTCGGTGTAGCCATGCACCGCGAGCACCGCGTGGTCGGCCCGGCCGGCCTGTGCCTCGGGGCCGCGCCGGATCAGGGTTGCGGCGATATCGCCCTCGCCGGCGGGATCGCGTCCCAGCGGGAGCGTGCGCTGCCAATACCCGGGCAGGACATCGGCCACCCAGCCAGTCACCCCGCCAGTCACGAGGCCAGCTTAAAGGTTTTGCTGGTGACGGGCGGGCCGCACGCGTCAGCGCCCGGATGGCGCCCGGGATAGCCTGGGACGGTGTCAGGCCTAGCCAGTACCGCGCGCACCGACGTCGCGCTGGTAGGCGCGGGGATCATGAGCGCCACGCTGGGTGCGTTGCTGCGGCGGCTGGAACCGGACTGGTCCATCACCTTGATCGAGCGGCTGGACGCCGTCGCCGCCGAAAGCAGTAGCCCGTGGAACAACGCGGGCACCGGTCATGCCGGGCTGTGCGAAATGAACTACACGCCACAGCGCGCCGACGGCTCCGTCGACATCACCAAAGCGGTGGCCGTCAACGAGCAATTCCAGGTGACCCGCCAGTTCTGGGCGTATGCCGTCGACAACGGCATGCTGGGCGACCCCGGCTTCGTCAACGTCGTCCCGCACGTGAGCTTCGTCCACGGCGCCGAGGGCGTGGACTATCTGCGCCGGCGTCAGCGGGCGCTGGCCGACAATCCGCTGTTCGCCGGCACGGAATTGATCACCGACGCGGCTGAGTTCGCCCGCCGGCTGCCGTTCATGGCCGCCAAGCGCGACTTCGCCGAGCCGATCGCGCTCAACTGGGCCGCTGCGGGCACCGACGTCGACTTCGGTGCGCTGGCGCGGCAGCTCATCGGCTTTTGCGTGCGGGGCGGCGCCACTGCCCTGTTCGGTCACGAGGTCCGCGACCTGCGCCGCCAATCCGACGGCAGCTGGACGCTGCTGGTTCGCAATCGCCGCACAGGCGAAAAACGCCGCTGCAACGCCAAATTCGTGTTCGTCGGCGCCGGGGGCGACGCCCTGCCGCTGCTGCAGAAGTCGGGCATCAAGGAGGTGAAGGGCTTCGCCGGATTCCCCATCGGGGGCCGGTTCCTGCGCGCCGGCAACCCGACGCTCACCGCCGCGCACCAGGCCAAGGTGTACGGCGTTCCCGCGCCGGGGGCCCCGCCGCTGGGGGCGCTGCATCTGGACCTGCGGTTCGTCAACGGCAAGCCGTGGCTGGTGTTCGGGCCCTATGCCGGCTGGTCGCCGAAGTTCCTGAAGCACGGCCACTTCTCCGACCTGCCGCGGTCGATCAAGCCCGACAACGTGTTGTCGATGCTCGGTGTCGGCGTCACCCAACTGACGCTGATCAACTATCTGATCGGCCAGCTGCGGCTCTCCGGACCGGATCGGGTGCGCGCGCTGCGCGAATTCGCCCCCCGTGCCGTGGATTCGGACTGGGAGCTGACGACGGCGGGCCAGCGCGTGCAGGTGATCCGCCGCGACAGCCGCAGGGGCGGGGTGCTCGAGTTCGTCACCACCGTGCTGAGCGACGCCGACGGCACCATCGCGGGGCTGCTCGGGGGTTCGCCGGGCGCGTCCACGGCCGTGCCGGCCATGCTCGATGTGCTGTCACGCTGCTTCGCCGGCCGGTACCGGTCGTGGCTGCCGACGCTGAAAGAGATGGTGCCGTCACTGGGGGTGGAGCTGTCCCGTGAGCCGGCGTTGTACGACGAGGTGTGGTCGTGGGGAACCAAGGTACTGCAGTTAGATTCCAGGGGGCGATCATGACGATGGCGCTGCGCCGCAGTTGGGCCAAAGACCTTGACGCTGCAACTCTTTACGAGTTGCTCAAGCTGCGGGTGGAGGTGTTCGTCGTCGAGCAGGCGATCCCGTATCCGGAGCTGGATGGGCGTGACCTGCTCGCCGAGACCCGGCACTTCTGGCTGGAGACACCCGACGGCGAGGTGATCTGTACGCTGCGGCTGATGGAGGAGCACGCCGGCGGCGAGAAGGCATTCCGGCTCGGCCGGCTGTGCACCAAGCGCGCGGCGCGGGGCCAGGGCCACACCACCCGGCTGCTGGCCGCCGCGCTGGCCGAGGTGGGTGACTACCCGTGCCGGATCAACGCGCAGACCTATCTCGCGGACATGTATGCCCAGCACGGATTCGTCCGCGACGGTGACGATTTCGTCGAAGACGGGGTGCCGCACGTGCCGATGCTGCGGCCCGGCTGGCGTCCGGTGGCCCAGACATGAACTCAGGCATGAAGCCCTATCCGTTCAGTGCGATTGTCGGGCACGATCAGCTTCGGCTCGCGCTGTTGTTGTGCGCCGTGCGGCCAGAGATCGGCGGGGCGCTGATCCGCGGCGAGAAGGGCACCGCGAAGTCGACCGCGGTGCGCGGCCTTGCCGCGCTGCTGTCGGCCGCAACCGGGAGCGCCGATGCCGGCTCGGGGGCCGGACTGGTCGAAATGCCGCTCGGCGCAACGGAGGACCGGGTCATCGGTTCGCTTGATCTGCAGCGCGTGCTGCGCGACGGTGAGCACGCGTTCTCGCCGGGACTGCTGGCCCGCGCGCACGGTGGCGTGCTCTACGTCGACGAGGTCAACCTGCTGCACGATCACCTGGTCGACGTGCTGCTCGACGCCGCCGCGATGGGGCGGGTGCACATCGAACGCGACGGCATCTCCCATTCGCACGAGGCCCGTTTCGTGCTGATCGGCACGATGAATCCCGAGGAGGGCGAACTGCGCCCGCAACTGCTGGACCGCTTCGGTCTGACCGTCGACGTGCACGCCTCGCGTGACGTCGACGTGCGGGCGCAGGTCATCCGGCGGCGGATGGCGTATGAGGCCGACCCGGACGCGTTCGCCGAGCGCTATGCCGAGGCCGACGCGGAGCTGGCGCGCCGGATCGCTTCCGCGCGTGCGCTCGTCGACGACGTGGTGTTGCCGGACAACGAATTACGGCGCATCGCGGCGCTGTGCGCGGCATTCGACGTCGACGGCATGCGGGCCGACCTGGTGGTGGCCCGCACCGCCGCCGCGCACGCCGCCTGGCGCGGCGCCAACACCGTCGAGGAGCAGGACATCCGGGTGGCGGCCGAACTGGCGCTGCCGCATCGGCGCCGCCGCGACCCCTTCGACGATCCGGGCATCGACCGCGACCAGTTGGACCAGGCCCTGGCGCAGGCCGGCCGCGACCCGGAACCCGACCCCGAGCCCGATCCGCCCGGTGGCGGTCAGTCGGCCAATGACCCTGAACCGCAATCTAATTCGCATGCTAGATCGCAACCACCCAAGCCCAGTGCGCCACCGGCGCAGACCTTCCGTACCCGGGCGCTGCGGGTGCCGGGCATCGGCGAGGGCGCACCGGGCCGACGGTCGCGGGCCCGCAACGTCTCCGGCAGGGTGGTGGCGGCCGCCGATGTTGACGACGCCGGTCCCGCGGCGCACGGACTGCACCTGTTCGCCACCCTGCTATCGGCGGCCGAGCGCGCGGGCGCGGGCCCGCTGCGACCGGGGCCGGACGACGTGCGCCGGGCCATCCGCGAGGGCCGCGAAGGCAATCTGGTGATCTTCGTTGTCGACGCGTCCGGTTCGATGGCCGCCCGCGACCGGATGGCCGCCGTCAGCGGCGCCACCCTGTCGCTGCTGCGCGACGCGTATCAGCGCCGCGACAAGGTCGCGGTGATCACCTTCCGCGGCCAGGGCGCGCGGCTGTTGCTGCCGCCGACGTCGTCGGCGCACATCGCGGGCCGGCGACTCGCCCGGTTCGACACCGGCGGCAGGACACCGCTGGCCGAGGGGCTGGTGGCCGCGCGCGAGCTGATCGTCCGGGAAAGGGCGCGCGACCGCGCGCGCCGTCCGCTGGTGGTGGTGCTCACCGACGGCCGGGCCAACGCCGGGCCGGACCCGTTGGGCCGCAGCCGAACCGCGGCGGCGCGGTTGGTCGCCGAAGGCACCGCCGCGGTGGTCGTGGACTGCGAGACATCGTATGTGCGGCTGGGCTTGGCCGGGCAGCTCGCCGGCCGGCTGGGTGCGCCGGTCGTAAGGCTGGAGCAGTTGCACGCCGACCACCTGACGCGGGCCGTGCGCAACGTCGCGTGAGAGTCGCCTGAAAGGGATAACCGTTTATGCCACAAGGCCGTCCGCTGCAGGTCCCCGACGATGGCCTGACCACCCGGTCGCGGCGCAACGCGCCGATATTGGCCGTCCACACCGGCGACGGCAAGGGCAAGTCGACGGCGGCATTCGGAATGGCGTTGCGGGCGTGGAACGCCGGGCTCGACGTCGCGGTGTTCCAGTTCGTCAAGAGCGCCAAGTGGAAGGTGGGCGAGGAGGCGGCATTCCGTCAGCTCGGGCAGCTGCACGAGCAGCACGGCGCCGGGGGCGCCGTCGAATGGCACAAGATGGGCGCGGGCTGGTCCTGGTCGCGTAAGGCGGGCGGCGAATCCGACCACGCCGCAGCGGCCGCCGACGGCTGGGCCGAGATTTCGCGCCGGCTGGCCGCGCAGCGCCACGACTTCTATGTGCTCGACGAATTCACCTATCCGCTGAAGTGGGGCTGGGTCGACGTGGACCAGGTCGTGGAGGTCCTGGTGGCCCGGCCCGGCCAGCAGCATGTCGTGATCACCGGGCGCGATGCCCCGCAGCGACTGGTCGAGGCCGCCGACCTGGTCACCGAGATGGGCAAGGTCAAACACCCGATGGACGCCGGGCGCAAGGGCCAAAAGGGCATCGAATGGTGAGTCCCGTTCCCGCCGTCGTCGTCGCTGCGCCCGCGTCGGGCAGCGGAAAGACCACGGTCGCAACGGGTTTGATGGGGGCGCTGCGCCAGGCGGGCCACAACGTCGCGCCGTTCAAGGTGGGCCCCGACTTCATCGACCCCGGCTACCACACGCTGGCCGCGGGGCGGCCCGGGCGCAACCTGGACCCGGTGCTGGTGGGCGAGCGGCTCATCGGTCCGCTCTACGCCCACGGCACCGCCGGTGCGCGCATCGCGGTGATCGAGGGGGTGATGGGACTCTTCGACGGGCGGATCGGGCCGGCCGCGACCACCCCGGCCGCGGGCTCCACCGCCCACGTCGCTGGTCTGCTGGGCGCGCCGGTGATCCTGGTGGTCGACGCGCGCGGCCAGAGCCACAGCATTGCCGCTCTGCTGCACGGCTTTTCAACCTTCGATTCCGCGACCCGCATCGCCGGTGTGATCCTCAACGGCGTCGGGTCGGCCCGACACGAGCAGGTGCTGCGGCAGGCATGCGGGCACGCCGGCGTCGATGTGCTCGGGGCCATTCCGCGCGCCGCCGAATTGGAGCTGCCCACAAGGTATTTGGGGCTCGTCACCGCCGTCGAGTACGGGCGGCGCGCCCGGCAGGCGGTGGACGCGATGACCGACTTGATCGCGCGCCATGTCGATCTGGGCGCCGTGGTCGCGGCCGCGGCCGCGCGTGTCGCCGACGCGCCGTGGGATCCCGCGGCGGCCGTGGGCGCGACTCCGCGAGGCGAGGCTGTCGTGGCAATGGCATCGGGCAAGGCGTTCAGCTTCGGCTACGCCGAACACGCCGAGCTGCTGCGCGCCGCCGGAGCCACCGTCGTCGAGTTCGACCCGCTGGTCGATCCGTTGCCTCACGGCACCGACGCGGTGCTACTGCCGGGCGGCTTCCCCGAGCAATTCACCGCCGAGCTCTCGGCCAACGACGTGGTCCGCCGGCAGATCAACGAGCTCGCCGCCACCGGCGCCCCGGTGCACGCCGAATGCGCCGGGCTGATCTATCTGGCCGACGAACTCGACGGGTATCCCATGTGCGGGGTGCTTGCCGGCTCGGCGCGGTTCACTCCGCGGCTGACGTTGGCGTATCGCGACGCGGTGGCCGTCGCGGATTCGTCGCTGTATTCCACCGGAGCGCGAGTCGTCGGGCACGAATTCCACCGAACCGCAGTCACATTCACCGGTAGTTACCAACCGGCGTGGGTGTATCGCGGTGACAGCGGGGACCATGACAACGCGCCGGTGCGCGACGGCGTGGTACACGCCGGGGTGCATGCGTCGTATCTGCACACCCACCCGGCCGCGACGCCGGACGCGGTGACGCGTTTCGTCGCGCACGCCGCCGGGCGCAACCACCACCCCACTAGGCTTGGCGGGTGACCGAGAGCGCCTATCTGGTCGGATTGCGGCTGGCCGGTAAGAAGGTCGTTGTAGTCGGCGGGGGAACCGTCGCGCAGCGCCGCTTACCCCTGCTCATCGCGACCGGCGCCAACGTCCACGTCATCTCCCGCACCGTCACCCGCGCCGTCGAGGCGATGAGCGGAATCACCTTGTCGTTGCGCGAATACCGCGACGGGGACCTCGCCGGCGCCTGGTATGCCATCGCCGCCACCGACGACGCGCAGGTGAACGCCGCGGTGGTCGACGAGGCCGATCGGCGCCAGATCTTTTGCGTCCGCGCCGACATCGCGATCGAGGGGACCGCGGTGACCCCGGCGACCTTCAGCTACGCGGGGTTGTCGGTCGGGGTGCTGGCCGGCGGCGAGCACCGCCGGTCGGCGGCGATCCGGTCGGCCATCCGCGAGGCGTTGCAGACCGGGGTGATCATCCCGGAAACCGCCGAAGAGAGCTCCGACGTGGTGCGCGGCGGGGTGGCGCTGATCGGTGGCGGTCCCGGCGACCCGGAACTGATCACCGTCCGTGGCCGCCGCCTGCTCGCCCAGGCCGACGTGGTGGTCGCCGACCGATTGGCGCCGCCCGAACTGCTCGCCGAGCTACCACCGCACGTGGAAGTCATTGACGCCGCGAAGATTCCGTACGGCCGGGCCATGGCGCAGGACGCGATCAACGAGGTCATGATCGACCGAGCCCGGGCCGGCAACTTCGTGGTGCGCCTCAAGGGCGGCGACCCCTTTGTGTTCGCGCGCGGCTACGAAGAAGTGTTGGCGTGCGCCGATGCCGGGATTCCCGTCACGGTGGTGCCGGGTGTGACAAGTGCCATAGCGGTTCCCGCATTGGCCGGCGTTCCCGTCACCCATCGGGCGGTAAATCACGAGTTCGTGGTGGTCAGCGGCCACCTGCCGCCCGGTCACCCCGAATCGTTAGTGAATTGGGATGCATTGGCAGCAATGTCTGGCACGATCGTTTTGCTGATGGCCGTCGAACGTATCGAGCTTTTCGTCGACGCCCTGCTGCAAGGGGGGCGACCTGCGGAGACGCCGGTGCTGGTAGTACAACATGGAACGACGGCCGCTCAGCAGACGTTGCGGTCGACTCTCGTCGACACGCCAGAGAAGATTCGCGCCGACGGGATTCGACCTCCCGCGATCATCGTCATCGGCCCGGTGGCGGCGTTCGGCGTTTAAACAAATCTTAAGATTACTGTAAGGTAACCCGATATGACGGCTCTCAACGACAGTGAGCGCGCGGTCCACAATTGGACCGCCGCGCGCCCCGATCGTCCAGCCCCGATGCGCGCCACGCGTCCGGCGGAGACCGCCTCACCACGTATGAGCAGGTACTACCCCGCATGGCTGCCGTCTCGCCGTTTCATCGCAGCGGTTATCGCGATCGGTGGGATGCAGCTGTTGGCGACCATGGACAGCACCGTCGCCATCGTCGCGCTTCCTAAGATTCAAAACGAGCTGAGCCTGTCCGATGCCGGCCGTAGCTGGGTGATCACCGCCTACGTGCTCACCTTCGGCGGGCTGATGCTGCTCGGCGGGCGCCTCGGCGACACCATCGGGCGAAAGCGCACCTTCATCGTCGGCGTCACCCTGTTCACCATCTCCTCGGTGCTGTGCGCCGTGGCATGGGACGAGGCGACGATGGTCATCGCCCGGCTGCTGCAGGGCATCGGTTCGGCCATCGCATCGCCGACCGGTCTGGCGTTGGTCGCGACCACCTTCCCCAAGGGGCCGGCGCGCAACGCCGCGACGGCCGTGTTCGCCGCCATGACCGCGATCGGTTCCGTGATGGGTCTGGTGGTCGGCGGGGCGCTGACCGAGGTGTCGTGGCGGCTGGCGTTCATCGTCAACGTGCCGATCGGGCTGGTGATGATCTACCTGGCCCGCACCGCGCTGCGGGAAACCAACCGGGAGCGGATGAAGCTCGACGCCACCGGGGCGATGCTGGCCACGCTGGCGTGCACCGCCGCCGTTTACGCGTTCTCGATGGGTCCGGAAAAGGGCTGGGTCTCACCCACCACCATCGGCTCGGGCGTGGTGGCATTGGCCGCGGCCATCGCCTTCGCGATCGTGGAGCGCACCGCCGACAACCCCGTCGTGCCGTTCGACTTGTTCCGTGACCGCAACCGGCTGGTCACCTTCGTCGCGATCTTCCTGGCCGGCGGACTCATGTTCAGCCTGACCGTGTCCATCGGCCTGTACGTGCAGGACATCCTGGGCTACAGCGCGCTGCGCGCGGGCGTCGGCTTCATTCCGTTCGTCATCGCGATGGGCATCGGCCTGGGCGTGTCTTCGCAGCTGGTGTCGCGGTTTTCGCCCCGGGTGCTGACGATCGGCGGCGGAGTCCTGCTGTTCTGGGCGATGATCTACGGCTGGGCGTTCATGAACCGCGGCGTGCCCTACTTCCCCAACCTGGTGCTGCCCATCGTCGTCGGCGGCATCGGCATCGGCATGGCGGTCGTGCCGCTGACGCTGTCGGCGATCGCCGGCGTCGGATTCGACCGGATCGGCCCCGTTTCGGCGATCGCGCTGATGCTGCAGAGCCTGGGCGGCCCGCTGGTGCTGGCGGTCATTCAGGCGGTGATCACCTCGCGCACGCTGTACCTGGGTGGCACCACCGGCCCGGTGAAGTTCATGAACGACGCCCAGCTGCACGCCCTCGACCACGGCTACACCTACGGCCTGCTGTGGGTGGCCGGGGTGGCCGTCATCGTCGGCGGTGCGGCGCTGCTCATCGGCTACACCCCCGAGCAGGTCGCGCACGCCCAGGAAGTCAAGGACGCGATCGACGCCGGGGAGCTGTAGCCCGGCTTTCCGTGTGCCCCTCGGGCGCCCTGACCGCACTCTCAAAGCCGTGAGCGCACACTCGGATTTCCTTCGCCGAAACCGCCGCCACTAGGCTTGCCCGCTGTGATCACCCGGATGTCCGAGTTGTTCCTGCGCACCCTGCGTGACGACCCCGCCGACGCCGAAGTGCCCAGCCACAAGCTGCTGGTTCGGGCGGGATACGTCCGGCCCGTCGCGCCCGGGCTGTACAGCTGGCTGCCGCTCGGGCTGCGGGTGCTGCGCAACATCGAACGCGTCGTCCGACAAGAGATGAATGCCATTGGCGGGCAGGAGATTCTGTTCCCCGCCCTGCTGCCGCGCGCGCCGTACGAGACGACGAACCGCTGGACCGAGTACGGCGACGGCATTTTTCGGCTCGAAGACCGCCGCGGCAACGACTACCTGCTCGCCCCCACCCACGAAGAGGTCTTCGCGCTGACGGTGAAGGGGGAGTACAGCTCCTACAAGGACTTTCCGCTGACGCTCTACCAGATCCAGATCAAGTATCGCGACGAGGCGCGGCCGCGGGCCGGCATCCTGCGCGCCCGGGAATTCGTCATGAAGGACTCCTACTCCTTCGACATCGACGAGGCCGGGCTCAAGGCGTCCTACCACGCGCACCGGGAGGCCTACCAGCGGATCCTCGATCGGCTGAAGGTGCGCTACGTCATCGTGTCGGCGGTGACCGGCGCCATGGGCGGCAGCGCCTCCGAGGAGTTCCTGGCCGAGAGCCCGGTGGGTGAGGACACCTTCGTGCGGTGCCTGGAGTCCGGTTACGCGGCCAACGTCGAGGCCGTCGTCACCGCCCGCCCGGACGCGCTGCCCATCGAGGGGCTCCCCGAGGCGGTGGTGCACGACACCCCCGACACCCCGACCATCGCCACATTGGTGGCCTGGGCGAATGAGGTCGGCCTGGGCCGCACGGTGACCGCGGCCGACACGCTGAAGAACGTCCTGGTCAAAGTCCGCCAGCCCGGCGGCGACTGGGAGCTACTGGCCATCGGCGTGCCCGGCGACCGCGAGGTCGACGACAAGCGGCTCAGCGCCGCGCTGGAGCCGGCCGAGTACGAGTTACTCGGCGACGACGATTTCGCCAAGTATCCCTTTCTGGTCAAGGGCTACATCGGGCCGAAGGCATTGCGGGACAACGACGTTCGTTACCTTGTCGATCCGCGGGTGGTCGACGGCACCAGCTGGATCACCGGGGCCGACGAGCCGGGCCGCCACGTGGTCGGGTTGGTGGCCGGTCGCGACTTCACCGCCGACGGCATCATCGAGGCCGCCGAGGTGCGCGAGGGCGACCCGTCGCCGGACGGCGCCGGCCCGCTGGTCTCCGCGCGCGGCATCGAGGTCGGCCATATCTTCCAGCTCGGCCGCAAATACACCGATGCCTTCACCGTCGACGTCCTCGGCGAGGACGGCAAGCCGGTGCGACTCATCATGGGCTCCTACGGCCTCGGGGTGTCGCGGCTGGTGGCCGTCGTCGCCGAGCAGCAGCACGACGAGCTGGGCTTGCGCTGGCCGGCGTCGATCGCGCCGTTCGACGTCCACCTGGTGATCGCCAACAAGGACGCCGAGGCCCGTGCCGGGGCCACGAGGCTGGCCGCCGACCTGGATCGGCTTGGGCTCGAGGTGCTGCTCGACGACCGCACCGCATCGCCCGGCGTCAAGTTCAAGGACGCCGAGCTGCTGGGCATGCCGTGGATCGTCGTGGTGGGGCGCGGCTGGGCGGACGGCGTGGTCGAGCTGCGCGACCGCTTCGGCGGACAGACCCGCGAGCTGGCTACCCGCACCTCGCTGGCCACCGACATCGTGGCGGCCCTGGCCGGTCGACCGGGCGGCTAGCTATTCCGGCTAGCTATGCCGGCTAGTTATTCATTGCCGCCCGGGAAACTCGTCGTGATGGGCCAGGCGTTCAGTACCCGGTTCCACCGGGCGGCCAAGACCGTGCCCTGGGACAGGGCCGTCGCGGCGAACGCGCGGTCGTCGGCCGTCTCGGCATGCTCGATGACGGCGCGCCACGCCGTCTGGCCGTCGGTTTCCATCCGCACGGCCAGCCGCGCCGCATCCGCCGGGCTGCCCACCAGCATCGGTAGCTGGTAGCCGGGGGCGGCGACCGGGGCGGTCACCTTGCGGGCGCTCAGCATGGCGATCACGTCGTCGCGGCGCTGGCGGTGCTGCAGTAGCGCCTCCACCACCAGGTTGTTGACGCCGGGCGGCGAGAGCGCGGACACGATGCCGTAGCCGTAGATCGTCGAGTGCTCGACGGACAGCGCGTCACACAGCGCCGCGTTGTCGGCGTCCTTGCCCGAGGTCATGGCGTCGGCCCCGCGGGCACCAGGGCCACCAGGTACGACGCCGTGCAGGACGCGGCGATGGAGCCGAGCAACCCGGCCCGGTAGCCCGATGACGAGGCCACCAACCGGCTGGCGCTCTCGGCCGATGCGCGCAGCGCGTTGACCACATCGCTCAGCGGCGGTGGCGGTGGCGGCGGCGCGCCCGGCTCGGCCGGGCTGGGGCTGGGCGTTTCGCTCGACGAGGACGAGAGCTTGCCGGCCGCCCGGGCGATCTCGGTGGACAGCGCCCGCGCATGCGCGGCGCGCTGGGTGGCGACGACGGTCAGCGCGGCGGCGATCTGCGGCGGGTTGCCGACGGCCGCCGCGGCGGCAGTCGCGAGCGCGCTGTCGCGGCGGGCCTGGTCCAGCGGCCCGAGCAACTCCTCGACGGCGGGGGGCTTGGGCGGGGACTCGCCACAGGCGGACGCGGCCACCCCGAGCGCGGCGATTGCCGCGCCGCCGGCGAGCACACCCCGCCGGTTGGTGACGGGTACGGGCACAGAAACATCCTGCCATTGCCACCTGCCATCGCGGGGAGGGCGGCCACGCCAAGAGGACCTCGACTGAACCACTACCTGACCCACTACCTGACCCACTACCTGACCATGCGATCCGCCCCGTCATGGGCGATTCCTGGCGTATCGTTGATAGCTGGTTCTCGTCGAACGCACAACGTTCCGCCGGGACGCCGGAAGCCGCCTGGGCGGCTGACAGGGCGGCGGTATCCGCCAGATGACCGGACAACTCAAGATGAGGAGCTCGCCGTGACCACCGGGCTACCTTCGCAGACGCAGGTGATCGAGCTACTCGGTGAAGAGTTCGCGCGCGCCGGCTATGAGATCGAAGACGTGGTCATCGACAGCCGCGCGCACCCGCCGCGGATCAGTGTGATCGCCGACGGCGATACTGCACTCGACTTGGACACGATCGCCGCGTTGTCGCGCTCGGCGTCGGCTTTGCTGGACGGCTCGGACCTTCTCGCCGGCATTCGCGAGCGCTACGTCTTGGAGGTCAGCTCGCCGGGTGTTGACCGCCCGCTGACCAGCGCGAAGCACTTCCGCCGCGCGCGGGGACGCAAGGTCGAACTGGCGCTGGCGGACGGATCGCGGCTGACCGGCCGCGCCGGTGAGACCCGCGACGAGACGCTGGCGTTGGTGGTCCGCGACGGGCGCGACTGGGCGGTGCGGCGGATCCCACTCGCCGAGATCGTGAAAGCCGTTGTCCAGGTTGAGTTTTCGCAGCCGCCCCAAGCGGAGTTGGAACTGGCGACTGGGGCCCTCATGGGGCAGGCCGACAGGACGGAGGCCGAAGCATGAATATCGACATGGCCGCGCTGCACGCGATCGAGGTGGACCGGGGGATCTCGGTCAACGAATTGCTCGAGACGATCAAATCCGCGTTGCTCACCGCCTACCGGCACACCCAGGGTCACCAGAACGACGCGCGCATCGAGATCGACCGCAAGACCGGCGTCGTCAAGGTGATCGCCCGCGAGCTCGACGAGGACGGCAACCTCATCAGCGAATGGGACGACACCCCGGAGGGCTTCGGCCGCATCGCCGCCACGACCGCACGCCAGGTGATGCTGCAGCGATTCCGCGACGCCGAAAACGAGCGCACCTACGGCGAGTTTTCGACCCGCGAGGGCGAGATCGTCGCGGGGGTGATCCAGCGCGACAGCCGCGCGAATGCGCGCGGCCTGGTCGTCGTCCGGATGGGCACCGAAACCAAGGCGTCCGAGGGCGTCATCCCGGCGGCCGAGCAGGTCCCCGGCGAGAGCTACGAGCACGGCAACCGGGTCCGGTGCTATGTCGTCGGCGTCACCCGGGGCGCCCGCGAGCCGCTGATCACGCTGTCGCGGACGCACCCCAATCTGGTGCGCAAGCTGTTTTCGCTGGAGGTTCCCGAAATCGCCGACGGCTCGGTCGAGATCGTGGCGGTGGCCCGCGAGGCCGGCCATCGCTCCAAGATCGCGGTCGCCTCCCGCGTGCCGGGCCTGAACGCCAAGGGCGCCTGCATCGGCCCGATGGGGCAGCGGGTCCGCAACGTGATGAGCGAGCTGTCGGGGGAGAAGATCGACATCATCGACTACGACGAGGATCCGGCCCGCTTCGTGGCCAACGCATTGTCGCCGGCCAAGGTGGTCTCCGTCTCGGTGATCGACCAGAGCGCCCGGGCCGCCCGGGTGGTGGTGCCCGACTTCCAGTTGTCGCTGGCCATCGGCAAGGAGGGCCAGAACGCGCGGTTGGCCGCCCGGCTGACCGGGTGGCGCATCGACATCCGCGGCGATTCGCCGGGAAGTTCCGAGGGGCACGCGGAGAACCAGTCCGAACACGGCGCCGGCCATCCGGTGGCACACGACCGCTGACCTGTAACCGCCCCGGCGCGGGCGGTTCTGACCATTGATCCGGTGACGCTAGACTGAGCCGTGATCCAGCGCGAGCCTTCGGAGTCGGCGCGCGGACGCCCGGGTGGACCGGTGCGGACGTGTGTTGGGTGCCGAAAGCGAGAGCTGGCCGTCGAACTGCTTCGAGTGGTAGCCGTGTCGGCCGGGAACGGCGAATACGCCGTGATCGTTGACACGGGGAGTAACCTGCCGGGGCGGGGTGCATGGTTGCATCCCGTACCGCAGTGCGTCCAGCAGGCGATTCGGCGGCGGGCTTTCACCAAAGCGCTGCGCATCGCCGGTTCACCGGACACGACCGCGGTGGTCGAGCACATAGCGACGCTTCGTGCGCTCGGCTCACCCGGCACCAACAGAAGAGGCAGCAAAGAACATGAGCACACCGTGAAGTCCCGATGACAATGCGTCATAGCTAAACCCGAGGCGCGGCCGCCCCACGACTGTCGCCTCATAGACAGGAGAAGTAGTGGCAGGTAAGGCCCGCGTACACGAGTTGGCTAAGGAACTCGGTGTCACCAGCAAGGAAGTCCTCGCCCGGCTGAATGAACAGGGCGAATTCGTCAAATCCGCGTCGTCGACCGTAGAGGCGCCGGTGGCTCGCCGGCTGCGCGAGTCGTTCGGCGGAGGCAAACCCGCCGCGGAAAAGGCCCCGGCCAAGGCCGCAAAGGCCGCCAAGGCCCCCGACCAGGCGCTGGACCAGGCCCTCGACAAGGCGATCGACAAGTCCGCCGGTAACGGCGAAGCCACCGCGACCCCTGCCCAGCCCGCCGCCAAGGCGTCCCCGGCCGCGGCGGCGGAGGCGACTGCGCCACCCGCGCCGCCGGCGGGCCAGCCGAAACCGCCGGCCCCGGGCCAACCGGCGACCCCTGGGATGACGCCGGGACCGCGTCCCGGTCCGGCGCCGAAGCCGGGCGTGCGCACCCCGCGCGTCGGCAACAACCCGTTCTCGTCGGCGCAACCCGTCGACCGGCCCATCCCGCGTCCCATGGCGCCGCGTCCCGGCGCGGCCCGGCCCGGGGCACCGCGCCCGGGCGCGTCGCCGGGCAGCATGCCGCCGCGTCCCGGCGGCGCCGGTGCGCAAGGCCGTCCGGCGCGCGCCGGTGGTCCGCGTCCCGGCGGCGGCCGGCCCGGTGGGCCTGGTGGCGGCCGCGATGCCGGTGGCGGTAACTACCGCGGCGGCGGAGGCGGCGTCGGAGCGGCACCTGGAGGCGGCGGTTTTCGAGGCCGTCCCGGCGGCGGCGGTCGTCCCGGGCAGCGCGGCGGCGCGGCCGGCGCATTCGGCCGTCCCGGCGGTGCGCCGCGGCGTGGTCGCAAGTCCAAGCGGGCGAAACGCGCCGAATACGAGAACATGCAGGCGCCGGTCGTCGGTGGCGTGCGGTTGCCGCACGGCAACGGCGAGACGATCCGGTTGGCCCGCGGGGCCTCCCTGTCCGACTTCGCCGAGAAGATCGACGCCAACCCGGCCGCACTGGTGCAGGCGCTGTTCAACCTCGGCGAGATGGTGACGGCCACCCAGTCGGTGGGCGACGAGACGCTCGAGCTGCTGGGCAGCGAGATGAACTACGTCGTGCAGGTCGTCAGCCCCGAGGACGAAGACCGCGAGCTGCTGGAGTCGTTCGACCTGACCTACGGCGAGGACGAAGGCACCGAGGAAGACCTGCAGACGCGTCCGCCGGTGGTGACCGTGATGGGTCACGTCGACCACGGTAAAACCCGGCTGCTGGACACGATCCGAAATGCCAGCGTCCGCGAGGCCGAGGCGGGTGGCATCACCCAGCACATCGGCGCCTACCAGGTTTCCGTCGACCTCGACGGCGCCGAGCGGCTGATCACCTTCATCGACACCCCGGGTCACGAGGCGTTCACCGCCATGCGTGCCCGCGGCGCCAAGGCCACCGACATCGCGATCCTGGTGGTCGCCGCCGACGACGGCGTGATGCCGCAGACGGTGGAGGCCATCAACCATGCGCAGGCCGCCGACGTGCCGATTGTGGTGGCGGTCAACAAGATCGACAAGGAAGGCGCCGACCCGGCCAAGATTCGCGGGCAGCTCACCGAATTCGGTTTGGTGCCAGAGGAATTCGGCGGCGACACGATGTTCGTGGACATCTCGGCGAAGGTGGGCACCAACATCGAGGCGCTGGAGGAGGCGGTGCTGCTGACCGCGGACGCCGCGCTGGACCTGCGGGCCAACCCCGACATGGAGGCCCAGGGTGTGGCGATCGAGGCACACCTGGACCGCGGCCGCGGGCCGGTGGCCACCGTGCTGGTGCAGCGCGGCACGCTGCGCGTCGGCGACTCGGTGGTCGCCGGCGACGCCTACGGGCGGGTCCGCCGCATGGTCGACGAGCACGGCGAGGACGTCGAGGAGGCGCTGCCGTCGCGGCCGGTGCAGGTCATCGGCTTCACGTCGGTGCCCGGCGCCGGTGACAACTTCCTGGTCGTCGACGAGGACCGCATCGCACGCCAGATCGCCGACCGGCGCAGCGCCCGCAAGCGCAACGCCCTGGCGGCGCGTTCCCGCAAGCGGATCAGCCTGGAGGACCTGGACTCGGCGCTGAAGGAAACCAGCCAGCTGAACCTGATCCTCAAGGGCGACAACGCCGGTACCGTCGAGGCGCTGGAGGAGGCCCTGATGGGCATCCAGGTCGACGACGAGGTGGAACTGCGCGTCATCGACCGCGGCGTCGGTGGCATCACCGAGACCAACGTCAACCTGGCGTCGGCCTCCGACGCGGTGATCATCGGCTTCAACGTCCGCGCCGAAGGCAAGGCGACGGAGCTGGCCAACCGCGAAGGCGTGGACATCCGCTACTACTCGGTGATCTACCAGGCGATCGACGAGATCGAGAAGGCGCTGCGCGGCATGCTCAAGCCGATCTACGAGGAGAACCAGCTGGGCCGCGCCGAGATCCGCGCGATCTTCCGGTCCTCGAAGGTCGGCGTCATCGCCGGCTGCCTGATCACCTCCGGGATCGTGCGCCGCAACGCCAAGGCCCGGTTGTTGCGCGACAACATCGTCGTGTCCGACAACCTGACGATCACCTCGCTGCGGCGGGAAAAGGACGACGTGACCGAGGTCCGTGACGGCTTCGAATGCGGTATGACACTGGGTTACTCCGACATCAAGGAAGGCGACATCATCGAGTCCTACGAGCTCGTCCAAAAGGAACGCGCCTAATGGCAGATCCCGCTCGGGCGCGCCGGCTGGCCAAGCGGATCAACACGATCGTCGCGTCGGCGATCGAGTTCGAGATCAAGGATCCCGGGCTGGACGGGGTGACCATCGTCGACACGAAGGTGACAGCCGACCTGCACGATGCGACGGTGTTCTACACCGTGATGGGACGCACGCTCGACGACGAGCCGGACTACGCGGCCGCCGCGGCCGCGCTGGATCGCGCCAAGGGCGCCCTGCGCACCATGGTCGGGGCCGGAACCGGTGTGCGCTTCACTCCGACGTTGACGTTCACCCGGGACACGACGTCCGACACCGTGCGACGGATGGACGAGTTGTTGGCCCGTGCCCGCGCCGCGGACGCCGATCTGGCGCGGGTTCGGGTGGGCGCCAAGCCGGCAGGGGAGGCCGACCCGTACCGTGAGACGGGGCTCGACGCTAAGGACACCGGTGACGACGATCAACGCGAAAACTGAGCTGGCCGATGCCCCGGTTGCCGGGGTACGCGTCGACGCGGTGCGCGCCGCCGAGTTGCTGGCGGCGGCGACGACGATCGCGGTGGTCTGCCACGTCCATCCCGACGCCGACACCATCGGTGCGGGGCTGGCCCTGGCCACGGTCCTGGATCGGTGCGGCAAAGAGGTCGAGGTCGGTTTCGCCGCGCCCGAGACGTTGCCGGAGTCGTTGGGGACGCTGCCCGGCTGCCACCTGCTGGTGCATCCCGACGCGATGCGCCGCGACGTGGATTTGGTTGTGACCGTTGACGTTCCGAGCGCCAAACGGCTCGGTGCCCTGATTGACCTGGCCGGCCCGGACCAGCACCTGCTGGTGATCGATCACCACGCTTCCAACGAGGAGTTCGGTACCGCGAATTTCGTCGACCCGTCGGCGGACTCCACCACGCTGTTGGTTGCCGAACTGCTCGACGCGTGGGGCCAGCCGCTCGATACCGCCGTCGCGCATTGCATTTACGCGGGACTGACGACCGACACCGGGTCCTTCCGCTGGGCCAGCGCCCGGGCTCACCGGCTGGCGGCCCGGCTCGTGGACGCCGGCGTGAACAACGCCGCGATATCCCGGGCGCTGATGGACACCCATCCATTCGCGTGGCTGCCGATGCTGTCGCGGGTGTTGGGTTCGGCGCAGCTGGTGCCCGACGGGGCGGGTGGCCGCGGTCTGGTCTACGTGGTCGTCGACAACTCCGAATGGGTCAACTCGCGCCCGGAGGAAGTCGAGAGCATCGTCGACATCGTGCGCACCACGCAGCAGGCCGAGGTGGCCGCGGTGTTCAAGGAGGTCGACCCGCAACACTGGTCGGTGTCGATGCGCGCCAAGGCCGAGGTGGATTTGGCGGCGGTCGCGTCCGTGTTCGGCGGCGGTGGCCACCGGCTGGCCGCCGGCTATTCGACGACCGGCTCGGTCGACGACGTCGTCGCCTCGCTGCGCACCGCGCTCGGCTGATCGGGTTACAGCGCCGGCCGCCTCACTTTGTCTTGGGCATGGCGTCACCCCAATAGGCGAGGACGGCGATGGCGAAGGCAATGAACACGATCGCCAGGCCGAGGGCCGGCCACTTCCACATGACGGTTCGGCGAGTGGTCCGACGAACGCCGGAGACGATCGCCCCGATGCCCGCCAGCAGCGCGGCAAGAGCGATCCCGCCGACGATGACGCCCGCTCCGCTCCACATGTTGTGAACGAAGCGCGTCACCGCTGGGCTGTCGCAGTCATCACTGCAAATGGGCATCATCGTCCACAACAAACCCAGCGCCGCGGCGGCGAGCGCCAGCAGGCTGGCCCCTGCTTGAATTACGAAAAGGGTTATGGTCGCGGCCTTGTCGGCGGTCGATCGCTGCCGGGGAGGCGGCGGAAAGCTCGCACCGTAGGGCGGCCTGTGAAAGGTCACGCGCCTAGCGCACCTGGGAGCGTCCGCGTTGCAGCACGGCCTCACGGTTGGCGGCGATGTCGTCACCGCTGGTCCGGAATTGCCTGGCCGCCATCGCTTCCAGCCACAGCCCGGCACTCGTCTGCGAATCGTCGATCCGGTGATAGGACGCCAGCAACGCCCGCACCGCGTCCTGGTTGTTGCCGACGATGCTCGCCGCCACCTCGCGGGCGGTGGCCAGCAGCGCCTCGTGCGGCACCACCTCGGTGACCAGCCCGGCCCGCAGCGCGTCGGCCGCCGACAGGTAGTCCCCGGTCATACTCATCCGCCGGGCCAGGCCGACCCCCACCTTCTGCGGTAACCGCACGCTCAAGCCCCAGGTGGGTAGCAGCCCCACCCGGGCATGGGTGTCGGCGAAGCGAGCCTGCTCCGAGGCGATCACGATGTCGCAGTACAGGACCAGCTCCAGCCCGCCGGTGACGGCGGCGCCGTTGATGGCGCCGATCACGGGCTTGGTCATCGCCGGCCACCGCGGTGAGATGTCCGGCAGGGCCGTGACGCTGCCCAGCTCCTTGAGGTCGAGTCCGGCGCAGAACACCGGATCGGTGCCGGTGACGATGATTACGTCGACGTCCTCGTCCCTCTCGGCGTCGGTCAGGGCACCGAAGAACCGGTCCCGCAGCGCCGAGGACAGGGCATTGCGGGACTGGGGCCGGTTGAGCGTCAGGGTGCGCACCCGCTCGTCGGTGTCGATCAGCAGGATGTCGTCGGTCATGCCATCACCGTAATCAGGCGCGGCGCCTATCGTTGAGCCATGTGCCGAAACATCACCGAACTGCGGGGATTGCAGCCCGCGGCCACGGCCGAGGAGATCGCGGCGGCCGCCCGCCAGTACGTGCGCAAGGTCAGCGGCATCACCCGCCCGTCGGCGGCCAACGCCGAGGCGTTCGAGACGGCGGTGGCCGAGGTCACCGAGACGACGACGCGGCTGCTGCGCGCCCTGCCGCCGCGGCGCCAGCCACCCAAGACCGTTCCGCCGCTGCGCCGGCCCGAGGTGCTGGCCCGGCTCGGCGGCCCGGTATGACGCTGACCGCCACGGCGCCCGCGCTCAAGGAGTGGAGCGCCGTCGTGCACGCGCTGCTGGACGGCCGGCAGCGCGTGCTGCTGCGCAAGGGCGGCATCGGCGAGAAGCGCTTCGAGGTGGCGGCCCAGGAGTTCCTCTTCTTTCCGACCGTCGCGCACAGCCACGCGCAGCGCGTCCGGCCCGAACACCGCGACCTGCTTCAACCGGCGGCCGCCGACAGCACCGACGATCACCTGGTGATCCGGGCCGCCGCGAAAGTCGTTGCCGCGCAAGAGGTCAACCGCCCCGACGGGCTTGCGGCCATCGAGGACCTGCACATCTGGACGCCCGAATCGGTGCGCGCCGATCGGCTCGACTTCCGCCCCAAGCACAAGCTGGCGGTGTTGGTGGTGTCGGTCATCCCGTTCGCCGAGCCGGTGCGCATCGCCCGCAGCCCCGACTACGCGGGCTGCAAGAGTTGGGTGCAGCTGGCGGTGCGCCCGGATTTGGCGGCGGCGGTGCATGACCCCGTCTATGACGACGCCGCGCTAGCCGACGTCGCCGTCCGGGTGCGCGACGCCGTTGGCTGACTCGGGGTTGGCTGACGGGTCGGGTAAGCGAGCCCGGGCTAGAACTTGTAGTACGGCACGAGGTCGTTGGCCCGCTGCAGGTTGGTGGACGGGCAGTCGACCTCGGGGTTGGAGTAGATCGTCGAGTAGTACAGCGCCTGCTGCAGCACCCCGTAGCTGGTCTTGAACGCCACCATGCAGGAGAAGTACCAGTAGCTGTTGTGATACGTCGGCTTCAGGACCCAGTACGTGGCGGCGCGATGCCCGGCGATGGTGGTCTCCAGCGCGTCGGGCGGCAGCGACTGTTCGTATTGGCGCCAGATGATGGGCTCGACGGCCAATTGATAATTGCCCGCGTCCAGGTGGCAGCGCAGCCCGTCCTCGGGCTCCGGCGGGGTGAAGGCCAGCCCGAGCCGCTGCAGGGCATCGAACGGGATGTCCCGGCACGGATCGAACGGGCTCGGGTCGGTGGTTGCCACGATCGGGCTCTTCATCGTGGTCTCCGGGGTCTCCATCGGGGCCGCGGTCGAGCGCAGCTCGACGGCCTTGCCCGTGTCCCGCGCGGGCGGGCCGCTGAACCAGCCCGCGGTTCCCCCCAGGGCCGCCGCGATCAACGCAGCGACCGCTCCGATCAGTCGCACTCTGGTGAACACCATGCCCCCTGATCCGGACCCCCTGACGCCTCGGCGATCCCTTGGCGGGAGTGTACAAGTCGGGCCCTCACAGTGAAACGAGAACATGTTCTAATCCGCCGATCAAGGCCCTAGCCGAAACCGGGCCATCACACCGGCGGGTGACAACGGGTCGTTAGGCTGGTTAGTCGTGGCAAGTCAGCAGTCGAGCAACGGGGGACAGCCAACCCTGTGGGCGGTTTCGGACCTGCACACCGGCCACCTCGGCAACAAGCCCGTCACCGAATCGCTGCACCCGTCGTCGCCGGAGGACTGGCTGATCGTCGCCGGGGACGTCGCCGAACGCACCGACGAGATCCGCTGGGCCCTTGACCTGCTGCGACGACGCTTCGCCAAGGTGATCTGGGTGCCCGGCAACCACGAGCTGTGGACCACGAATCGCGATCCCGCGCAGGTCTTCGGACGGGCGCGCTATGACTACCTGGTCCACATGTGCGACGAGCTGGGCGTGGTCACGCCGGAGCACCCGTTCCCGGTATGGACCGAACGCGGCGGTCCCGCCACGATCGTGCCGATGTTCCTGCTCTACGACTACACCTTCTTGCCCGAGGGGGCGACGAGCAAAGCCGAGGGTCTGGCCATCGCGCGGGAGCGCAACGTGGTGGCCACCGACGAATTCCTGCTCTCACCGGAGCCCTACCCCACCCGCGACGCCTGGTGCCGGGAGCGGCTCGCGGCCACCCGCGCGCGCCTCGAACAGCTGGACTGGATGACACCGACGGTCCTGGTGAACCACTTCCCGCTGGTCCGCGACCCCTGCGACGCGTTGTTCTACCCGGAGTTCTCGCTGTGGTGCGGCACCACCAAGACCGCCGACTGGCACACCCGCTACAACGCCGTCTGCTCGGTCTACGGACACCTGCACATCCCGCGCACCACCTGGTACGACGACGTGCGCTTCGAGGAGGTGTCGGTCGGTTACCCCCGGGAATGGCGGCGGCGCAAGCCGCACACCTGGCTGCGTCAGGTCCTGCCGGATCCGCAGTACGCGCCCGGCTACCTCAACGACTTCGGCGGTCACTTCGTGATCACCCCCGAGATGCGCAAACAGGCCACGCAATTCCGGGAACGGCTGCGCCAGCGGCAGTCACGATGACGGAGCGGATGCTGGTGTCGTCGGTGCTGCCGGCGTCCGGGGATCCGGCGTACGGGGATCTGGCGTACGCGGAGGCGTACACCGATCCGCCCGGGCTGGCCCCGTTGCCCGAAGAAGAGCCGCTGATCGCCAGGTCGGTTGCCAAGCGGCGCAACGAGTTCATCACCGTCCGGCATTGCGCTCGGATCGCGCTGGGCGAGCTCGGGGTGCCGCCGGTGCCAATCCTCAAGGGCGACAAGGGACAACCGTGTTGGCCCGACGGCGTGGTCGGCAGCCTCACGCACTGCACGGGCTATCGCGGCGCGGTGGTGGGGCGCAGTGCATCCGTGCGGTCGGTGGGTATCGACGCCGAACCCCACGACGTGTTGCCCAACGGCGTGCTGGACGCTGTCACGCTGGAGGAGGAACGCCACGAGATTTCCGCCCTGCCCGAGGGCCTGCATTGGGATCGAATCCTGTTCTGCGCCAAGGAGGCAACGTACAAGGCCTGGTTCCCGTTGACGAAGCGCTGGCTGGGTTTCGAGGACGCCCACGTGGTTTTCGACGTCGATCCGGCCGGCGGCGGAAGGGCCGGGGTGTTCGTGTCCAAGATCCTGATCGATCCCGCCGCGCTGTCGGGCCCGCCGCTGACCGTGCTGCGGGGCCGCTGGTCGGTCGAGCGCGGGCTCGTGCTGACCGCGATCGTGCTATGAGCGAACCGGGCCCAGGCGGCTCCGGCATTGTGGTGATCGACAAGCCGGCCGGAATGACCAGCCACGACGTGGTAGGCCGGTGTCGCCGCATCTTTTCCACCCGCAGGGTGGGACACGCGGGGACCCTGGACCCGATGGCCACCGGCGTATTGGTGATCGGGGTCGACCGCGCCACCAAGATCCTCGGCCTGCTGACGGCTGCGTCGAAGTCGTACGCCGCCACCGTCCGACTCGGCCAGACCACGTCCACCGAGGACGCCGAAGGTGAACTGCTGCAAAGCGTCTCGGCCGAGCAGGTGACCGGCGAGGCGATCGCGGCCGCGGTCGCCGGGCTGCGCGGCGAGATCCAGCAGGTGCCGTCTGCCGTCAGCGCGATCAAGGTCGGCGGGCGTCGCGCCTACCGGTTGGTCCGCGAGGGCCGCGAGGTCGAGCTCGAGGCCCGCCCAGTCCGCATCGACCGGCTCGAGGTGGCCGACGTTCGACGACACGGCCCTCTCGTCGACGTCGACATCGAGGTCGACTGCTCGTCGGGCACCTACGTCCGCGCACTGGCGCGCGATCTGGGTGCCGCGCTTGGTGTCGGCGGACACCTGACGTCGTTGCGGCGCACCCGCGTCGGCCGCTTCACGCTGCAGGACGCGCGCTCGCTCGACGACCTGGCCGAGCGCGACGCCTCTTCTAGGCTGAGCTGGACGCTCGACGAGGCGTGTCTGCTGATGTTTCCGCGCCGCGAGCTGTCCGCCGAGGAGGCCAACGCGGCCGCCAACGGCCGGCCCCTTTCGCCGGCCGGTGTGGACGGCGTCTATGCCGCCACGGACCCCGACGGCCGGGTGATGGCGCTGCTGCGCGACGAGGGCTCGCGCACCAAGTCGGTGGTGGTGGTTCGCCCGGCGACGCTGTAGGCATACGCTGGGTCGCGGGTAGCTAGACGGGCTACGGGTCGGAAGGGGACAACGATGTCCAGCGAGATGTCCAGCAAGATGTCCAACAAGGTTTACGTCGTCGGCGTCGGCATGACGAAATTCGAGAAGCCGGGCCGCCGCGAGGGCTGGGACTACCCGGACATGGCGCGGGAGTCCGGCACCAAGGCCCTCGAGGATGCCGGTGTCGACTACCGCGACATCGAGCAGGGCTACGTCGGCTACGTCGCGGGCGACTCGACGTCGGGGCAGCGGGCCCTCTACGAACTTGGCATGACGGGCATCCCGATCGTCAACGTCAACAACAACTGCTCCACCGGCTCGACCGCGCTTTTCCTGGCGGCACAGGCCATCCGCGGCGGCATCGCCGACTGCGCCATGGCACTGGGCTTCGAGAAGATGCAGCCCGGGCCCCTGCAGGGCGGTGCCCAAGACCGGGAATCGCCGATGGGCAAGCACGTCAAGGCGCTGGCCGAGATCGACGAATTCGCTTTTCCGGTGGCGCCGTGGATGTTCGGGGCGGCCGGCCGCGAGCACATGAAGAAATACGGCACCACCGCCGAGCACTTCGCCAAGATCGGCCTGAAGAACCACAAGCACTCGGTAAACAATCCGTACGCGCAGTTCCAGGAGGAGTACACCCTCGAGGACATCCTGGCCGCGAAGATGATCTCCGACCCGCTCACCAAACTGCAGTGCTCGCCGACCTCCGACGGCTCGGCCGCGGTGGTGCTGGCCAGCGAGGAATACGTGGCCAACCACGGCCTCGCCGGGCAGGCGGTGGAGATCGTGGGGCAGGCGATGACCACCGACTTCGAGTCCACCTTCGACGGCAGTGCCCGTAACATCATCGGCTACGACATGAATGTGCAAGCCGCCCAACGGGTTTACGATCAGTCCGGGCTCGGTCCCGAGGACTTCCAGGTGATCGAGCTGCACGACTGCTTTTCCGCCAACGAGCTGCTGCTTTACGAGGCGCTCGGCCTATGTGGCGAGGGCGAGGCGCCCAAGCTGGTCGACGACAACCAGACCACCTATGGCGGGCGCTGGGTGGTCAACCCGTCGGGCGGACTGATCTCCAAGGGGCACCCGTTGGGCGCGACGGGGCTGGCCCAGTGTTCCGAGCTGACCTGGCAGCTGCGCGGGACGGCCGACAAGCGTCAGGTCGACAACGTCACCGCCGCTTTGCAACACAACATCGGCCTGGGCGGCGCGGCCGTCGTGACGGCATACCAGCGCGCCGAACGCTGAACCCATGATCGAGTGGTCCGACACCGACCTGATGGTTCGGGACTCGGTTCGTCAGTTCGTCGACAGGGAGATCCGCCCTCACCTGGACGAGTTGGAAACCGGCCAGATGTCGCCCTACCCGATCGCGCGAAAGCTGTTCAGCCAGTTCGGTCTCGATGTCATGGCCGCCGAGGCGGTCAAGAAGATGCTGGACCGCGAGCGGGCCAAGGAAGCGGGCGAGGCGCTGGACGAAAAGCCGGACGGGACGGGCGGTTTCGGCGCGCAGGGATCGATGGTCGCGGTGCTGGTGTCCGAAATCGCCCGGGTCAGCATCGGATTGCTCTCCACCGCGTCGGTCAGCCTCGGCCTGGGTGCGGCGACCATCATGAGCCGCGGCACGCTTGCCCAGAAGGAACGCTGGCTGCCCGAGCTGATGACGCTGGAAAAGATCGCGGCGTGGGCAATCACCGAACCGGACTCGGGCTCGGACGCGTTCGGCGGGATGAAGACCTACGTCAAGCGCGACGGCGCGGACTACATCCTCAACGGGCAGAAGACGTTCATCACCAACGGGCCCTACGCCGACGTGCTGGTCGTGTACGCCAAACTCGACGAGGGTGATTCCGGCCCCGACAAGCAAGATAAGCGGAACCGCCCGGTGCTGGTCTTCGTGCTCGATTCGGGCATGCCGGGCCTGACGCAGGGCAAGCCGTTCAAGAAGATGGGCATGATGTCCTCGCCGACCGGCGAGCTGTTCTTCGACAACGTGCGCCTGAGCCCCGACCGGCTGCTCGGCGAGAGCGAACGGCACGACGACGGCGACGGCCGCGACAGCGCCCGGGCGAACTTCGCGGCCGAACGGATCGGCATCGCGATGATGGCGCTGGGCATCATCGACGAATGCCACCGCCTCTGCGTGGATTACGCGAAGAGCCGCACGCTGTGGGGGAAGAACATCGGGCAGTTCCAGCTGATCCAACTCAAGCTGGCCAAGATGGAGATCGCGCGAATGAACGTGCAGAACATGGTCTTTCAGATCATCGAGCGCCAACAGGCCGGTAAACCGCTGACCCTGGCCGAGGCGTCGGCGATCAAGCTGTACTCGTCGGAGGCGGCCACCGAGGTTGCGATGGAGGCCGTGCAGCTCTTCGGCGGCAACGGCTACATGGCCGAATACCGGGTGGAGCAGCTGGCCCGCGACGCCAAGTCGTTGATGATCTACGCCGGCAGCAACGAGGTTCAGGTCACCCACATCGCTAAGGGCCTGCTGACCGACTGAGCCCGGCTAGCCCACCACCCAGATCGCCCTCGCCGCCGGACTGCCCAGGTCGACGACGGCCTCGGCGCCGTCGGCGGATTCGATCGCCACCGAGATCATGCCGGCGAATTCGCGACGGGTCAGCACCCGCACCCGCGAGTCGAGGTTGATCCCGACGCTGTCGAAATAGCGCAGCATCTCCGGGTCGGAGTCGGAGATGCGGGCCACGGTCCCGGTGTCGCCGTCGCCGCACGCCCACAGCTGACGGGCCGGGGGCGTGGGCACCCGTCCGTCCGAGGCCGGGATCGGGTCGCCGTGCGGGTCGCGTTGCGGAAATCCCAGCTTGGCGTCGATGCGGGCCACCAACCGGTCCGATACCGCGTGTTCGAGCACCTCGGCCTCGTCGTGCACCTCGTCCCAGCCGTAGCCGAGCTCGTTGACCAGGAACGTCTCCAGCAGGCGGTGCCGGCGCACCATCTCCAGCGCCGCCCGCCGCCCCGCCTCGGTCAGGGTCACCGCGCCGTACTTCTCGTGGTCCACCAGGCCCTGCTCGGCGAGTTTGCGGATCGACTCCGACGCCGTGCTGGCGGAGACCCCGATCTTCTCGGCCAGCATCTTGGTGCTGACCTTCTGCGGGGCCCCCGCGGGGGACCACTCCTGGGCATTCCAGATGACCTTCAGATAGTCCTGGCCGACCGCGGTGAGACCGCCAGGCTCTTCGTCAGCCCTCACAACCGGAAGTTTAGGCAACCGTGCCTGATCTGGCGTGCTGTCGGGCCACCCGGCGCCGTAGGCTTGCGGTCGTGCAGCGGTGGCGGGGCCAGGACGAGATCCCCACGGACTGGGGCAGATGCGTGGTCACCATCGGCGTGTTCGATGGTGTGCACCGTGGCCATGCCGAACTCATCGCGCACGCGGTGAAAGCCGGCCGCACCCGCAACGTGCCGGCCGTGCTCATGACGTTCGACCCCCACCCGATGGAAGTGGTCTATCCCGGCAGTCATCCCGCCCAGCTGACGACGCTGACCCGCCGCGCCGAGCTCGTCGAGGAGTTAGGCATCGACGTCTTCCTGGTGATGCCGTTCACGAGCGACTTCATGAAGCTCACCCCCGAGCGCTACGTCCACGAGTTGCTGGTGGAAAACCTGCATGTCGTCGAGGTCGTGGTGGGGGAGAACTTCACGTTCGGCAAGAAGGCCGCCGGAACCGTCGACACCCTGCGCAAGGCCGGCGAGCGATTCGGCTTCGCGGTCGAGTCGATGTCACTGCTCTCCGAGCACCACGACAGCGAGACCGTGACCTTTTCCTCCACCTACGTCCGGTCCTGCGTGGACGCGGGCGACATGGTGGCGGCGACCGAGGCGCTGGGCCGCCCGCATCGCGTCGAGGGCGTCGTGGTCCGTGGCCACGGCCGGGGCGCCGAGCTGGGCTTTCCCACCGCGAACGTGGCCCCCCCGATGTACTCGGCCATCCCCGCCGACGGCGTGTACGCCGCCTGGTTCACCGTGCTCGGCCCCGGACCGATGACCGGCACCGTCGTCCCCGGCGAGCGCTACCAGGCCGCGGTGTCCGTCGGCACCAACCCGACCTTCTCCGGACGCACCCGCACGGTGGAGGCGTTCGTCCTAGACACCACCGCCGACCTGTACGGGCAGTATGTGGCCCTGGACTTCGTCGCACGCATCCGCCCGCAGCACAAGTTCGACTCGGTGGCCGACCTGGTAGCCGCGATGGACAAGGACACCGAGCGGGCGCGCGCCCTGCTCACGGAGTGACCGCCTCCGACGATTCGGGGCGGGCGCCGTCCCTGCTCACGGGCTGACGATTCGGGCCGGGCGCCGCCCGGCTGATAAACTGCCGGACGACATCGGCGCGTGCTGCGGTTCGCGGTGGCCGCGCTCGAGAATCCATGATCGCGGACCAATTGATGGAGTTATTTCGTGGCGCTTACTGCCGAGCAGAAAAAAGAAATTCTCAGCCAGTACGGCTTGCATGACACCGACACCGGATCCCCGGAGGCGCAGATCGCGCTGTTGACCAAGCGGATCGCGGACCTGACCGAGCACCTCAAGGTGCACAAGCACGATCACCACTCGCGGCGGGGACTGCTGCTGCTGGTCGGGCGCCGGCGCCGGCTGATCAAGTACATCTCGCAGATCGACGTCGAGCGGTACCGCTCGCTGATCGAGCGGCTGGGTCTGCGCCGCTGACCCCCGTGTAGAGTGGGAGCGTTCTGGGCCGACTCGGCCTGGGCAAACGGTGCGGTTCGCGCAGATCCGCGTGTGCCGTTCCAGCGTGTTGGTACGCATGTCGCAAGGGAGCAGCCCGGTCTGTATCGGGCGGTCTTCGGTAGTGGCTGCCGGGCTCTCCGGATCTGGGGTAGGTCGGCCGCTTCGATCGATGGCCGTAGCCGCATTCAGACTTTTGCTCTCGGGTGATGCGTGGGCGCGCGAAAAAGCTGAATACCCAGAGAGGCCGTACGGACAACGTCATGTCTGTAGCTGAAATTGAACAGGGCGTCTTCGAGGCGACCGCCACCATCGACAACGGGAGCTTCGGCACCCGCACCGTCCGTTTCGAGACCGGCAGGTTGGCCCAGCAGGCCGCCGGTGCCGTCGTCGCGTACCTGGACGACGAAAACATGCTGCTGTCGGCGACCACCGCCAGCAAGTCTCCCAAGGAGCATTTCGACTTCTTCCCGCTGACGGTCGACGTCGAGGAGCGGATGTACGCCGCGGGCCGCATCCCCGGCTCGTTCTTCCGCCGCGAGGGCCGGCCGTCCACCGACGCGATCCTGACCTGCCGGCTCATCGACCGCCCGCTGCGCCCGTCGTTCGTCAATGGGCTGCGCAACGAGATCCAGGTCGTGGTGACGATCCTGAGCCTGGACCCCAACGACCTGTACGACGTGCTGGCGATCAACGCCGCGTCTGCCTCCACCCAGCTGAGCGGCCTGCCGTTCTCCGGTCCCATCGGGGGCGTGCGGGTGGCGCTGATCGACGGCACCTGGGTCGCCTTCCCCACCGTCGAGCAGCTCGAGCGGGCCGTCTTCGACATGGTGGTGGCCGGCCGCAAGGTCGAGGGCTCCGATGGTCCCGACGTGGCCATCATGATGGTCGAGGCCGAGGCCACCGAGAAGGTCATCGAGCTCGTCGAGGGCGGCGCCCAGGCGCCGACGGAAACCGTTGTGGCGCAAGGCCTGGAAGCCGCGAAGCCATTCATCGCCGCGCTGTGCACCGCGCAGGAGGAGCTGGCCGGCGCCGCCGCCAAGCCCGTCGCCGAATACCCGACGTTCCCGGACTACCAGGAAGACGTGTACTACTCGGTGGCCTCCGTGGCCACCGACGAGCTGGCCAAGGCGCTGACCATCGGCGGCAAGGCCGAGCGCGACGCGCGCACCGACGAGCTCAAGGCCGAGGTGCTGGCTCGTCTCGCCGAGACCTACGAGGGCCGCGAGAAAGAGGTCAGCGCCGCGTTCCGCTCGCTGACCAAGAAGCTGGTACGTCAGCGCATCCTCACCGACCACTTCCGCATCGACGGCCGGGGCATCACCGACATCCGCGCGCTCTCGGCCGAGGTCGCCGTCGTTCCCCGCGCGCACGGCAGCGCGCTGTTCGAACGCGGCGAAACCCAGATCCTGGGTGTGACCACGCTGGACATGGTCAAGATGGCCCAGCAGATCGACTCGCTGGGACCCGAGACGTCCAAGCGCTACATGCACCACTACAACTTCCCGCCGTTCTCCACCGGCGAGACCGGCCGCGTCGGCTCGCCCAAGCGGCGCGAGATCGGGCACGGCGCCCTGGCCGAGCGGGCTTTGATCCCGGTGCTGCCCGGCGTCGAGGAATTCCCGTACGCCATCCGCCAGGTGTCCGAGGCGTTGGGCTCGAACGGCTCGACCTCGATGGGATCCGTCTGCGCCTCCACCCTGGCGCTGCTGAACGCCGGCGTGCCACTCAAGGCGCCGGTGGCCGGCATCGCGATGGGGCTGGTCTCCGACGACGTCGAGGTCGACGGAAAAATCGAGCGGCGCTTCGTCACCCTGACCGACATCCTCGGGGCGGAAGACGCGTTCGGCGACATGGACTTCAAGTGCGCCGGCACCAAGGACTTCGTCACCGCGCTGCAGCTGGACACCAAGCTCGACGGGATCCCGTCGCAGGTGCTCGCGGGTGCGCTGGCGCAGGCCAAGGACGCGCGGCTGACCATCCTCGAGGTCATGGCCGAGGCCATCGACGCGCCCGACGAGATGAGCCCGTATGCGCCGCGGGTGACCACCATCAAGGTGCCGGTCGACAAGATCGGTGAGGTCATCGGCCCCAAGGGCAAGGTCATCAACGCCATCACCGAGGAGACCGGCGCGCAGATCTCCATCGAGGACGACGGCACCGTGTTCGTCGGCGCCACCGACGGGCCCTCGGCGCAGGCCGCGATCGACAAGATCAACGCCATCGCGAACCCGCAGCTGCCGACTGTCGGCGAGCGATTCCTCGGAACCGTGGTCAAGACAACGGATTTCGGTGCATTCGTATCGCTGCTGCCCGGACGCGACGGCTTGGTGCACATCTCCAAGCTCGGCAAGGGCAAGCGGATCGCGAAGGTCGAGGACGTCGTCAACGTCGGCGACAAACTGCGGGTCGAGATCGCCGATATCGACAAGCGCGGCAAGATCTCGTTGGTCCTGGTGGCGGAAGACGTGGCTATCGAAACCGCCGAACCCGCCGATGCCGGAGCGCCCCAGGAGACCGCGCCAGCCGATGCCCCCAGTTCCGTCTAGAAGGCCAGCAGCTGACCCTGCGGGCGCGTTGCGCCGGGGTAGTCACGACGTCGAGGCGACGAGCTCCGCGCTGCGCCGCACCACGCTGCCGGGGGGCCTGCGGGTGGTCACCGAATACCTGCCCGCGGTGCGTTCCGCGTCGGTCGGGGTCTGGGTCGGCGTCGGATCGCGCGACGAGGGTGCCAGCGTTGCCGGGGCGGCGCACTTCCTGGAGCATCTGCTGTTCAAGTCGACCCCGACCCGCAACGCCGTCGACATCGCGCAGGCGATGGACGCGGTCGGCGGGGAGCTGAACGCCTTCACCGCCAAGGAGCACACCTGCTACTACGCGCACGTGCTCGACAGCGATCTGGAGCTGGCCGTCGACCTCGTCGCCGACGTGGTGCTCAACGGCCGCTGCGCCGCCGACGACGTCGAGCTCGAACGCGACGTCGTCCTCGAGGAGATCGCGATGCGCGACGACGACCCCGAGGACGCGCTGGGCGACATGTTCCTGGCCTCGCTGTTCGGCGATCACCCGGTGGGCCGGCCGGTCATCGGCACCGCGCGATCGGTGTCGGCGATGACGCGCGCCCAGCTGCATTCGTTCCATGTGCGGCGTTACACGCCGGAACGCATGGTCGTCGCGGTGGCCGGCAACGTGGACCACGACCACGTGGTCGAGCTGGTGCGCGAGCACTTCGGGTCTCGATTGGTCCGCGGGCGTCATCCCGTTGCGCCCCGCAAGGGCTCGGGACGGGTGAACGGTGGCGGCGGCGGATTGCTGCTGGGACGCCGCGACGCCGAGCAGACCCACGTGTCCCTGGGCGTGCGCACGCCCGGGCGCGGTTGGGAGCACCGCTGGGCGCTCTCGGTGCTGCACACCGCCCTGGGCGGCGGGCTGAGCTCGCGGCTCTTCCAAGAGGTTCGAGAGTTGCGCGGGCTCGCGTACTCCGTCTACTCGGCGCTGGACATCTTCGCCGACAGTGGCGCGCTCTCGGTGTATGCCGCGTGTCTGCCCGAACGATTCGCCGACGTCATGCGAGTGACAAGCGCGGTGCTCGAATCGGTGGCACGCGACGGGATCACCGAAGCGGAATGCCGCATCGCCAAGGGCTCGTTGCGGGGCGGGATCGTGCTGGGCCTGGAGGATTCCGGCTCCCGGATGAGCCGGATCGGCCGCAGCGAACTGAACTACGGCAAGCACCGCAGCATCGAACACACCCTGCGGCAAATCGACGAGGTGACCGTTGAGGAGGTCAACGCGGTGGCGCACCGACTGCTGAGCAAGCGCTACGGCGCCGCGGTTTTGGGACCGTTCGCCTCGAAACGGTCGCTGCCCCAACAACTTCGGGCGATGGTAAATTAGCCCGATGGTACTGGTCGGCCAGCGGGTACTGGGCTTCTGGGACATCATGGTGCCCATCGTCGGCGCGCCGATGGCCGGAGGCCCGGGCACCCCGGCGCTGGCTGCGGCGGTGACCAACGCGGGCGGGCTCGGTTTCATACCCGGCGGGTACCTCAGCGCGGAGCAGTTCGCCGACGACATCGCCAAGGCGCGCGCCGCCACCACCGGCCCGCTCGGCGTCAACCTGTTTGTGCCCCAACCCAGCGTCGCCGACTTCCTCCAGCTCGAGTACTACGCGGATGAACTTGACGAGATCGCCGACAGTTACAACGTCGAGGTGGGATACCCCCGATCAGGCGACGACGACGACTGGGAGCGCAAGCTCGAGGTGGTGGCCGATCTACGCCCGGAGCTGGTGTCATTCACGTTCGGTGTGCCGTCGCCGGATGTCATCCGCCGGCTCGGCGCGTTGGGGTTATTGGTCATGGTCACGGTGACGTCGGCGTACGAGGCGGGCGTGGCCCTCGCCGCGGGTGCGGACAGCCTGGTGGTCCAGGGCCCGGACGCCGGCGGGCACCGCGGCACTTTTGCGCCGGACATGGAGCCCAATACCGAGTCGCTGCACGAGCTGCTCGCCCGGATTCGCAAGGCACACGACGTCCCGCTCATCGCGGCGGGCGGGCTGGGCACCGCCGAGGATGTGGCCGGGGTGCTCGACAGGGGAGCGGTGGCCGCGCAGGTCGGCACGGCATTGCTACTCAGCGACGAAGCCGGCACCCATGCCGCACACCGCTCTGCCCTGAAGCATCCGCTCTTCACCGCCACCATCGTCACGCGCGCGTTCTCCGGCCGGTATGCGCGAAGTTTGGAGAATCAGTTCATCCGCCTGCTTGATCGCGTTGCGCCACTGGGTTATCCGGAGGTCAACCACATGACGGCGCCGATCCGCGCGGCGGCGGCCGAACGCGGGGACCCCAACGGCATGAACCTCTGGGCCGGAACGGGGTTCAAGGACGCCCGTCCCGGGCCCGCAGCCGACATCATCGCCGGGCTCGTCGAATAGAGTTAGCCCAACACGCTCGCCGGTTCGGTGAACGCCAAATCCAGGTCGGCGGCCACCCGCTCGGACAACAGCGCACCGTCGTGCGTCGAAAGCCCTTTTGCCAGAGCGGGATCCGACCGGCTCGCCGCCCGCCAGCCCTGGTCGGCGAGCTTCAGCACATACGGCATCGTCGCGTTGGTCAGCGCGAAGGTCGAGGACTTCGGTACTGCGCTGGGCATGTTCGCCACACAGTAGAACAGCGTGTCGTGCACGGTGAACGTCGGGCAATCGTGGGTGGTCGGCCGGGAGTCCTCGAAGCAGCCGCCCTGGTCGATCGCGATGTCTACCAATACGGAGCCCGGCTTCATATGTGCGACAAGCGAATTCGAGATCAGCGTGGGCGCCTTGCCGCCCGGCACCAGGACGGCGCCGATCACCAGGTCGGCCGCTTTGACGGCGCCTTCGAGCTCGTAGGCCGATGAGTAGCGGGTGCGGACCGCGCCGCCGAACTCCGCGTCGAGCCGGCGAAGCTTGTCGATGTTGACGTCGAAAACCGTGACCGCCGCGCCCATGCCGGTGGCCACCCGGGCGGCGTTGTAGCCCGCGGTGCCGCCGCCGATCACCACCACGTCGGCCGGTTCGACGCCGGGCACCCCGCCCATCAGCACGCCGCGACGATGGGGAGGCCCGCCGTGGGTCCGCATCAGTTGATAAGCCCCGACCTGCGCGGAAAGCCGGCCCGCGACTTCGCTCATCGGCGCCAGCAGCGGCAGCGCGCCGTCGGCCGATTGGACGGTCTCGTACGCGATCGAGGTCGTGCCGGACGACAACAACGCCTCGGTGCAGGCGCGCGATGCGGCCAAATGCAAGAACGTGAACAGGGTCTGGCCGCGCCGCAGGCTGGCGTACTCGTCGGGCAGCGGTTCTTTGACCTTGAGCAGCAGATCGGCCTCGGACCACACTTGCCCGGCGGTGTTGATCAGCTGGGCACCCGCCGCCTTGAAATCCGCGTCGGAGATTGCCGAGCCCTCGCCGGCGCCCGCCTGCACGAGCACCTCGTGGCCGCGGCGCGTCAGTTCGACCACGCCGGACGGGGTGAGGGCCACCCTGAATTCGTTGTTCTTGGTCTCGGTCACGACGCCGACGCGCATGGCTCAAGTGTGAAGAAAGTTCGGGCAGCCTTCAAACATGCTGACGATAATTCTATAAAGTACGCATATGGCCGATAAGACAGCGAAACCAGCGGCTGCCCCGGACGATTCACCGAAGGATGTTCGGCCCGTTGATCTACCCGTCGATCTGGACGGCGTGGACCGTAGGATCCTGGGTTTGCTGCACGCCGATGCGCGCATCCCCAACAACGCGCTCGCCGAGGCGGTCGGGATCGCGCCGTCGACGTGTCATGGCCGGGTGCGCCGGTTGACGGACCTTGGCGTCATCCGGGGTTTCTACACCGACATCGACCCGGTCGCGGTGGGGATGCCCCTGCAGGCGATGATCTCCGTCAGCCTGCAGTCCCACGCGCGCGGCAAGATCCGCAGCTTCATCGCACAGATCCGCCGCAGGCGGCAGGTGATGGACGTCTATTTCCTCGCCGGCGCAGACGATTTCCTGTTGCACGTGGCCGCGCGCGACACCCAGGACCTGCGCTCGTTCGTGGTCGAAAACCTCAACGCCGACGCCGACGTCGCCGGCACCCAGACATCGCTGATCTTCGAACATCTCCGTGGGGCGGCACCCATCTAGGGCATATGATCCACCAATGAGTGAACCCTGTGTGTCGGCCAGCGTTCAGATCGACGCCCGCCCGGACGTGGTCTACGGGCTCATCACCGACCTGCCGACGCTGGCGTCGCTTGCCGAGGAGGCGGTGGCGATGGAATGGCTCAAGGGTGACGCCGTCCGCCCCGGTGCGGTGTTCGTCGGGCACAACCAAAACGGCGGCAAGCGGTGGAGCACGAAATGCACCGTCACCGACGCCGAGCCGGGCCGCACCTTCGCGTTCGACGTGCGGCACACGGTCTTCCCGATCGCGCGGTGGCAATACGACATCACCGACTTGGCGGCGCTTGATTTGGACGCGTCGGGCGGCGGGTGCCGGGTCACCGAAAGCACCTGGGACCGCCGGCCGGGTTGGTTTGCCAAGCTCGCGGGCAGGGCCACCGGCGTGACCGACCGGGTGGCCGCCAACAGAAAACACATCGAGCTCACCCTGCAGCGCCTCAAGCAGCGCGCCGAGGGCGGGTAACTCCAGGGCGGTGGCACCGATGACAAGACGCGATCCCGCCGTAGCCGTCGTCGGAGCCGGCATGTCCGGGTTGTGCGTCGCAATTGCGTTGCTGCGCAGCGGGATTACCGATGTCACCATCTACGAGAAGGCCGACGAGGTGGGCGGCACCTGGCGCGAGAACACCTATCCCGGCCTGGTCTGCGACATACCCTCGCGGGTCTACCAGTACTCGTTCGCCCGCAAACCCGACTGGTCGCACCTGTTCTCGCCGGGCGGCGAAATCCAGGCGTATTTCTGTGCCATCGCCGATCGCTTCGGGCTGCGGGACCGCATCCGGTTCGGCACCGAAGTCACCCATGCCCACTTCGAGGACGGCCGCTGGGTGCTGCACACGGATGCCGGCGACGAGTCCACCGTGGACTTCCTGATCTCGGCCACCGGCGTGCTGCATCACCCCCGGATGCCGTCGATCCCCGGCCTGGACGACTTCGCCGGCCACGTCTTCCATTCGGCGCGCTGGGATCACGACGTCACGTTGCGGGGGCGCCGAATCGCGGTGGTGGGCAACGGATCTACCGGTGTCCAGCTCGTCTGCGGCCTGGCCGGGCTGGCCGGTCACGTCACGATGTTCCAGCGCACCGCACAATGGGTGCTGCGGCTGGCCAATCCCCGATACAGCAGGTTCACCGCCATTACCCGGCGGAAGATCCCGTGGCTCGACGGGTTGGCGTATCGCGGGTACAGCCGCGCCTACGACTTCTTCTCGGTGGGACTGATCAAGCCCGGCTTGCGCCGACGGATCATGGCGGCGCTGTGCCGCGCCAGCCTCTGGGAGGTGCGCGATCGCGAACTGCGCCAGGCGCTGACACCGGACTACACGCCGGCGTGCAAACGGTTGGTGATGTCGAACGGCTTTTACCGGGCGATGCAGCGCGACGACGTCGAGCTGGTCACCGCCGGCATCGACCACGTGGAGCGGCGCGGCATCGTCACCGACGACGGCGTGCTGCACGAGACCGACATCATCGTGTTCGCAACGGGATTCGACACGCACGCGTTCTTCCGGCCGATGGAGCTGATCGGCCGGGACGGCATCCGCGCCAACGACGTCTGGCGCGACGGTCCGAGGGCCTACCAAACCGTCGCCCTGTCGGGCTTTCCCAACTTCTTCATGATGCTCGGGCCGCACAGCCCGGTGGGAAACCTGGCGCTCACGACGGTGGCCGAATCACAGTCCGACCACATCCTGGGCTGGATCGAGCGCTGGCGCCGCGGCGAATTCGACACGATCGAGCCGACGGCCTCGGCAACCGAGCGTTTCAACGCGAAGCTGCGTGCCGCGATGCCGGACACCGTGTGGACCACCGGCTGTAACAGCTGGTATCTGAACAAAGACGGGGTGCCCGAGGTGTGGCCGCTGACCCCGGCCGAGCACCGCTCCATGCTGGCCAACCCCGATCCCAGTCAGTACGAGTTGGCCTAAATCCCTCGGACATCCCACGGAAATCCCTCGGAATCCCTCGGGCGCAAAACCCGGTACCGGCGGTTTCGCATATCTGGGCCGAGTCACTATACTTGCCCGTGATGTTCACCGTCGACGACCAGGCCGCCGGGCCCCACTATGGCAGGTCCGGGACGTCGCTGGACCACGAGCGCCTCGTGCTCGAGGCTCGCGACGTCGAGTTCGACTGGGCGAAGCTGCCGCTTCACTACGTGCCCGGCGAGCCGTTTGCCACCCACGTCCTCGACGTGTTGCACCTGCTGCTGCCGGCGGGCGAGGAATTTTTCGTCGACGTCTTCAAGAGGACGTTGCCGTTGATCAAAGACGATCAGCTGCGGCTGGATGTGCAGGGGTTCATCGGTCAGGAGGCCGTGCATTCCCAGGCGCACTCCGGGGTGCTTGACCACTTCGCCGCCCGAGGCGTCGACGTGACGCCCTTCACCGACCAGATTGGCTGGCTGTTCGGAAAGCTGCTGGGCGAACGGCCGCGGTGGAGCCCCCGGCGACAGCACAGCTGGCTGCTGGAGCAGGTCTCCTTGGTGGCGGCGATCGAGCACTACACCGCAATTTTGGGTGAGTGGATTCTGAACGCCCCGGCGCACGATGCGATTGGCACCGACCCGACCATGCTGGACATGCTGCGGTGGCACGGGGCCGAAGAGGTCGAGCACAAGGCGGTGGCCTTCGACACCATGAAGCACCTGCGGGCCGGATACTGGCGGCAGGTGCGCGCCCAGCTGGTGGTGACGCCCGCGATGCTGTGGTTGTGGATTCGCGGGGTGCGGTTCATGTACTCGGTGGATCCGCAGCTGCCGCCCGGGACCAAGCCGCGCTGGCGGGACTACTTTCGGGCGGCCCGGCGCGGCCTGGTCCCCGGGCCCATGCGATTCATCCGGGTCGTCGCCGATTACTACCGGCCGGGGTTCCACCCGTCGCAGCTGGGCGGGCTGGGGCTCGCGGTCGACTATCTGGCCCTCTCGCCCGCCGCCCGCGCGTCGCACTGATCTATGAGCATCACGTCCCGCATCACCGCGTCCGATGGCGTCGAGCTGGCGGTTCACGCCTACACCGAGATCGACCCGGCGCGCCCGACCATCCTGGCTATCCACGGCTATCCCGACAACCACCACGTGTGGGACCCGGTGGCCGAGGAATTCGGAGCGCGCTACCCGGACCGCTACAACTTGGTGGCCTACGACGTGCGCGGAGCCGGCGAATCATCCCGTCCACCAAGACGATCCGGATACGCCTTCGGACAGCTGGTGTCCGATATCGGCGCGGTGATCGACAGCCTGGGAGTGCAGCAGGTCCACCTGCTGGCCCACGACTGGGGCTCGATTCAGGCCTGGGCCGCCGTCACGGATGATCCGGTGATGGGCGACTCGGTCATGGGCAGGGTCGCCTCCTTCACGTCGATCTCGGGTCCGCACCTGCGATACGCGGGCGCCTTCCTGCGATCCGGCCGCTCGCCCCGGACGCTGGCCCAGGTCGCCAGGCAATTGGTGTCGTCGGGCTATATCGGTTTCTTCCTGTGTCCGGTTGTGCCGGAGTTGGCGTTTCGCTCGCGCCTGGGCGTGAAAGTCGTTGAAGCTCTGGAACGTATCGGCCGGTCGAGCACGCGGAGCAAGTACCACAAGGCGCCGCGCTCCGTTGCCGACTATGTCAACGGGCTCAACCTGTACCGGGAGAACATGCCCGCGCCGTTCTTGTCGCCGGGGCCGGAGCTACCCAAAACCACCGTGGCGGTCCAGGTGCTGGTGCCGCGCAGGGACGTCTTCGTGACGCCGGCCCTGCAACGGTTCACCGGCGCGATACCCGATGGCGGCCGGGTGATTTCGATCGAGGGCGGCCATTGGGTGGTGACCTCGCGCCCCGAGGTCATCGCCCGGCTGACCGCAGAATGGGTCGACTGTAACGTCGATCACGCTGTCGATAGCACAATCAGCGGCGCCCCCGCCGGGCTGGGCGTGCGCGGCGGACCGCGCGAGGTACAAGGCAAGCTCGCCCTTGTCACCGGGGCAGGTGCCGGCATCGGCAGGGCCACCGCGGTCGAACTGGCCCGGCACGGCGCACGAAAGGTCGTGATCGTCGATCGCGACCTCGCCGCCGCCCACGAAACCGCGGACGCCGTTCGCGCCGCGTGCGCCGAGGCGGCGGTGTACCAGGCCGACGTCAGCGACGAATCCGCGATGAATAACCTTGCCGCACAAGTCCTCAACGAGCACGGCGTCGTCGACATCCTGGTGAACAACGCCGGCATCGGAATGGCCGGCCGGTTCCTGGAGACGACGTCGGCGAACTGGGACGACATCCTCGGCGTCAACGTCCGCGGCGTCATCTCCGGCAGCAGGGCGTTCGGCGCCCAAATGGTCGAGCGGGGCGAGGGCGGAACGATCATCAACGTGGCGTCCGCGGCGGCGTTCCTGCCGTCGAAATCCATGGTCGCCTACAGCACGACCAAGGCGGCGGTGCTGGCGTTCAGCGAATCACTGCGGGCCGACCTCGCCGACGAGGGGATCACCGTGACTGCGGTGTGCCCGGGGTTCGTCAATACCAACATCGCCAAAAGCACCATCTACGCGGGCATGTCGGCCGAACAGCAGGCGCGCGCCCGGGACAAGGCCGACGCGGCCTACCGGCGCCGCAACTACACACCGGAAGCCACCGCCCGAGCGATCGTCAAGGCCATCGAGCGCGGCCCGGCCGTGTTACCGATCGCCGCCGAGTCCAGGATCGGCTACGCGATGAGCCGCATCAGCCCGTCGATGATCCGGCTGTTCGCGCGTTTCGACCTGCGCCGAAAATAAGGCCAGCGCTAGGGATTTGACTGTGCCGGAAAGTATTTGGGGATCAAGCATTTGGGGATCTAGGCCCGCCGACCTCTATGGCCGCCGCGACCGCGATCGGCTGGGCACGGTGCTGTGGGGGATTCGCACGGTGATCGGCGGATTCGCCTCGGTCTCGCGATGGGAGCCGTCGCGGGTCAAGCCGGTGCGGCGGACGCAGGCCGCGGTGGTCACCAAACGCGAACTCGCGGCGCCGGACGTCGTTGCGTTGACGCTGGCCGATCCCGACGGCGGATTGCTGCCGTCCTGGACCCCGGGCGGGCACATCGACGTCCAGTTGCCGTCGGGCCGGCGACGGCAGTACTCGCTGTGCGGTCCGCCCGGGCGGCGCACCGACTACCGCATCGCCGTCCGCCGGATCGCCGACGGCGGTGGCGGTTCGATCGAGATGCACGATGCGTACGACGTGGGTGACACGTTGGTGTTCGAAGGACCGCGTAATGCGTTCTATCTGGGCGCGGCCGAGCGCGATGTGCTGTTCGTGATCGGCGGCATCGGGGTGACACCCATCTTGCCGATGTTGCAGGTGGCCCAGCAGCGCGGAATCGACTGGCGCGCCGTCTATGCGGGCAGCAGCCGCGAGTTCATGCCGTTCCTGCGCGAGGTGGTCGCGGTGGCGCCAGATCGGGTCACCGTGTGGGCCGACGACGAGCACGGCCGAGTGGCCGGCGTGGACGAGCTACTGGCCGGCGCCGGGCCGACGACGGCGGTCTACGTGTGCGGACCCACCGGCATGCTGGAAGCGGTGCGCGTGGCCCGCAACGAACATGCCGATGCGCCACTGCATTACGAGCGGTTCAGCCCGCCGCCGGTGGTTGACGGCGTTCCCTTCGAGCTCGAGCTCGCGCGCTCCGACCGGGTGCTGCGCGTGCCCGCGAATCGGTCCGCGCTGGACGTGATGCTCGACCACGATCCGACGACCGCCTACTCCTGCCAGCAGGGTTTCTGTGGGACCTGCAAGGTCAAAGTCCTTGCCGGACAAGTCGATCACCGCGGCCGAACCGCGGTCGGCAACGACGAGATGGTGGTCTGCGTGTCGCGGGCAAAAGGCGATCGTCTGGTCATCGACGCCTGACGGGGTCAGTCTCGTGCCGAAGATCGATACAGCCGGTAGCCGACATGAGGCACGGGCACGTCGGGCAGTGGCTTCCAGACCAGGGTGCGGCCGTCGAGGCGGAAGTTTCTCTTCTCGTAGAATTCGCGTGCCTTGCAGTTCTTTTCGGCGCACCACAAGATCACGTCGCCGGAGGGGTTGGCGCGCACCGCCGTGTCGAGCAGGCGGCCACCGATGCCGCAGCCCTGGCTTTCCTCCGCGGTGTAGAGGGCGTCGATTTGTAGGTCTTCGGGATTGACCTCGTCGGGTCCGAAGATGGTCACGCCGACTGTCGTGCCGTCGGCCTCGGCGATCCACATGGACCAGCCGGGTCGACTGAGATCTTGCGGGTAAGTCTCGGTGGCCCAGCGCCGTGGCGAGCCGAGTATGTCGAGCAGGTGGTCCGCCAGTATCCCCGACCACGACTGCCGCCACACGGGATAGTGCATCCGTGCGACGTCAGCGAAATCGGCCGGAGTGGCTTCTCGGATCCTGATCATTCGGTGTTCTCCGATGATCTCCGATTATCTCTGTCTCGCGAACCCTCCAAGTACGCGGCGAGGGCGTTGGTCAGACCCCGACGCGCCATGTCGAGGTCGGCATACGACCCCAGCTGGCGCTCCGACACCAGGCCGCGCATCGCGCCGGGGATGAGGGCGGCCACCTCGCGTACCCGTTCGGGATCGACGTCGAGACCGGCGAAGGCATGCTGGCAGGTGTCCAGCCAGCTCTTGCCCCAGGAGAACAGTTCGGTGGCGGTTCGCGGGTAGAGACGCTCGAGCTCGTCAGGGTCCCGGGGCAGCGCGGCCCGCAGATTCTCGATCGCGCGCGAGTCCGCCGACGCCAAGCCGCGGTAGAGCGTTTCGATGATGGCGCCGACACGCTCTCGCAGCGGTGCGTCCGGGTGGACCGGCGCGGACAGCGCGGAGAAGGTCGCGGCCCGCCGCTCGGCGGTGCGGTGCAGCACCGCGGCCCAGAAACCGTCGGTGTCGCCGAACTGGTACTGCACGGCGCCCCAGGTGGCGCCGATGTCCTTGGCGATGCGGTTGGCCGACACCGAGCCCGGTTCGCCCGATGCCAGCGACCGCAGCGCGGCCTCCAGCATGCTCTCGCGGGTCGCGTTGCCACGCCGATTGGGCCGCCGATTGGGCCGCCGATTGGGGCGCCGACCGGCGGCTTTTGTTTCGGGCACCCGCCTAGCCTAACATTTTCATAGACGGTACTGTGATTCTGCGCGCCTGTGATTCTGTTCGCGAAGGAGGGCTCTGATGGCAGGGTTAAATGGCTAAGCCGCCGTTGTCGATGAAACCGACCGGATGGTTCCAGGTCGCGTGGTCCGACGAGATCGGCGTCGGCGACGTGCACCGGATGAAGTACTTCGACCAGGAGATGGTCGCCTGGCGCGCCGAGTCCGGCGAGCTCACCGTGATGAACGCCTATTGCGAACACCTCGGCGCGCACCTGGGCTACGGCGGCAAGGTGGTAGGCGAGGTGCTGCAATGCCCGTTTCACGGGTGGCAGTGGAGCCCGCAGGGGCGCAACGTGTGCATCCCGTATCAGGACCATCCCAACCGCGGCCGGCGCATCCGCACCTATCCGGTCGTCGAACGCAACGAGTCCGTCTACATCTGGCACGACGCCGAACGTCGCGAGCCCTATTTCGACGCGCCCGACGTATTTGCCGCGTTCGGCGACGGCAGCAGCGCCGACGACTACTACCCACAGCAGCGCCTGTACCGCGAAAGCCTCGAGCTGCACCCGCAATACGTGCTGGAAAACGGCGTCGACTTCGCGCACTTCAAGTTCGTGCACAACACCCCGATCGTGCCGGTCTTCACCCGGCACGACTTCGACGAGCCGGTCTCGTTCGTCGACTTCACCATCACCTTCGAAGGCGACGACGGCCAGAAGATCGAGGACGTCAACAGCGGGGTGGAGGCCATCAACGGCGGCCTGGGAATCGCTGTGACCAAGAGCTGGGGCATGGTCGACAACCGCACCATCTCGGCGATCACACCGGTCGACGAGCGCACCTCGGACGTCCGGTTCATGGTCTACATCGGCCGCCCTAAGGTTGGCGCGGGCAAGGATCCGGCCCGGGCCGAGACCAGGGCGCAGGAGTTCGGCCGCGAAGTGATCCGCCAGTTCGAGCAGGATGTCGAAATCTGGCAGCACCAACGTTATTCGGATCCACCCGCGCTGGCCACCGATGAGTACGAGGGTTTCACCGCGATTCGCAAGTGGGCCAAGCAGTTCTACGCAGCATCCCAGAAAGGCTGAACTTCATGAACGCACCCGCTCGACCGATCCGCGTCTTCCAGGTCGGAAGTGGAAACGTCGGCTCGGAGATGATCAAGCGGATCGCCACCCAGCCCGACCTGGAACTCGTTGGCGTGCACTGCTATTCGCCGGAGAAGGTCGGCAAGGACACGGGCGAGTTCGCCGGCTTGGCTCCCAACGGGGTGACGTTTACCGGGAGCGTCGAGGAGATCATCGCCGCCAAGCCCGATGTGCTGACGTTTCACGGCGTCTTTCCCGATGAGGACCTCTACGTCAAAGTGCTCGAGGCCGGGATCAACATCGTCACCACCGCCGACTGGATCACCGGCTGGCATCGCGACAAGAACCACCCGCACCCGTCTGGCAAGCCGGTGACCCAGCTGCTGGCGGAGGCGTGCGAGAAGGGCGGTGCGAGCTTCTACGGCACCGGGATGAACCCGGGGCTGAACCAGATTCTGGGCGTCGTGTGCTCGGCCGACGTCGCCGACATCGAGAACATCACCACCATCGAATCCGTCGACGTGTCATGCCACCACTCCAAGGACACCTGGATCGAGGTCGGCTACGGCCAGCCCGTCGACGATCCCGAAATCCCGTCGAAGTTGGAGAAGTACACCCGCGTCTTCGCCGACAGCGTGCTGATGATGGCGGATTGCTTCGATCTGCCGCTCGACGAGGTCAAGTTCAGCTACGAATTGGGCGCCTGCACCAAGGACGTCGACCTGGGCTGGTACACGCTCCCCAAGGGCTCGCTGGGCGGCAACTATCTCAAATACCAGGGCATCGTCGACGGGGTGCCGCGGGTCGAGACGCACCTGGAGTGGCAGATGACCCCGCACACCGACCCGAGCTGGAACATCAAGGGCTGCTACATCACCCAGATCAAGGGCGACCCGTGCATCTACAACAAACACATGATTTTCCCCAAACCCGGTGTGGACCTGTCCAACCCGGACAACTTTGCCTCGATCGGCATGACCGTGACCGGGATGCCCGCGTTGTACTCGATCAAGTCGGTGGTGGCGGCGCCCCCGGGACTGATCACCAGCGCCGACCTGCCGCTGCGCGGCTTCGCGGGGCGGTTCAAGAGGTAGCACCGGTGATGGGGCGTCAAGGGGCTTCGTCGTCGTCGTCGTCATCGTCATCGTCATCGTCGAAGAGGCGTTCCGGGTGGTGGTAGTCGTTGGTGCGCGCGCCGCGGTCCAGCTGCGGTGGTGGGATCCACGCGGTGCGACCATCGGGGAGTTTCCTTGTCCGCCAGCCTTTTTCGATCAGCTTGTGGTGGGGTGTGCAGGCGAAGGTGAGCTTGTCCGCATCGGTCATCCCGCCTGTGGCCCAGTCGTCGACGTGGTGGACCTCGGACCAGTAGCCGGGTCCGTCGCAGCCGGGGTGGGTGCAGCCGCGATCCTTCGCGTAGAGGACTATTCGTTGATCCGGTGACGCGATTCGTCTTGACCGGCCCAGGTACAACGGCCGGCTTGAGTGGTCGTCGAACACGGCCAGGTAGTGGTAGGCGTGGCCGGCCATGCGGATCACGTCGCGCATCGGCAGCAGCGTCCCGCCGCCCGTGACTGCCCGGCCCGCGCCCGACGTCAGTTCCTGCAGCGTGGTCGACACGATGACGGTGACCGGCAAGCCGTTGTGCACGCCGAGTTTCGGATCGCCCAACCGGCCGCGCACCAGGGCGTTCAGCGCGTCGTGCTGGCGCTGGGCATGGTTGCGCGTGTCGCTGACCGCCGACTCCTCGGTGGGTTCGCCTTCGACGCAAGGGGTTTGGTCGTCCGGATTGCACATTCCGGGCGCGGCGAACCGGGCCAGCCACGCGTCGAGGCCGGCGCGCAATTCCGGGGATGCCACCAGCTTCCCGAGGCTCATCCCGTCGGGGCGCTGACCGCACCATGTGAAGCCGCGCTTCCGCGCGCGGTCAGAGTCGGAGAATTTGCCGTCGGGATTGATCCGCAGCGCGCATTGGTGCGCCACCTTCTGAAGCTGGTCGGGACGCAGCTTCATCGCCTGGCGGGCCAGAAAGCGCTCGGCTTTTTCTACCGTTTCGACGGGTATCGCATCCGGCAGGTCAGCGACGAATGTCTGAATCACCCGCACGTGCTGACCGTCAAGCAGCCCCTCGCGCCAGGCCTCGGCGGTGGCCGGCAGCTCGGGTGGCAATTCCTCGCCCGTGAGCGTCAGGCGCGGGGAAAGCTGTTTGGCGTCGCGGACCCGACGGCCGGCTTCGGCGCAGCTGATCCGCAGCCAGTCGGCGACCACTTTGTGGACCGGGCCGCCAATGTCGGCCGGATCCTCTTTCGCGAGGCCGCCGATGACGTCGTTGCTTACGGCCATCTGTCGTCGTCGGGCCGTCTCCATTCGCTCCAGCAGGCGCAGCCTGACCGCGGGGCTCAGGACGTCGAAGTTCAGGCGCCGGATCGCCGCGTCGGCGGCGTCCTGCGCTTCCAAAGCGGCAGCCACTTCGGCCGGAACCTCGATCGAACGCATGTTCGAATTCTAGGTCCTGCGCCCCACCCGAGGCCACCGAGAACGCGTACGTTGTGGATGAACGCCCAACTGTGGATAAGGCTCGCGGCCAAGGACAGTTCCGCGTTTTTCGCGGCAGCGGCGCGGGTAATATCCAGTGATGCGCGCGGGATTTGTATTTGCGGCAGCCGCGGTCGCCATGGTCACCGCCGCATCCGTGTGCGCCACTGGTTCGGCCGACACCCCGTCCGACGGTCCACCGTTCCCGATCGGTCAGATGGGCGTACCCCTGCATGCGCAGGCGGCCAACGGCGCGACCGCCGACATCACTGTCAACAGCGCAACGTGGTTACCGCCGGGGTGCACCACTCATTTTGCGGCTCCGACGCCTGGCTCCGCGTGCAACGTGGTGGAACTGACTATCACCGCGACATCGCACCGGTTCTTCCAGTTCGACCAGCGCTACATGTTTGCCAGCTACGGCGGCGGCAATCAGCCGTGGACCCATCCCGACGACGCGCCGCAGCCGGCAACGCTTGCGGTCGACTACCGGAGGCTCGACAAGATGCCCCCGCTGCAATCGGGTGGCCTTCACGACGGGCAGACCGCGCATGGATTCGTCGGCTTCGGTATGCCAACGGCGGGCGACCTATACATCACGATCAACGACCCCGCGCAACGCGCGCCCTACACCGAAGCGGGCTGGATCGTCCACACCTGATCTGCGCGAGAGACGCACGCCGTGGCGCGGAACCGCCCCGGTCTAGGGTGAAGGCCATGCGGGTAGGCGTGCTGGGAGCCAAGGGCAAGGTCGGGGCGACGATGGTGGGCGCCGTGCAGGCAGCCGACGACCTTGCGCTGTCCGCCGAGGTGGATGCCGGTGATCCGCTGAGCCTGCTGACCGACGGCGACACCGAGGTTGTCATCGACTTCACCCACCCGGACGTCGTGATGGACAATCTGAAGTTCGTGATCGACAACGGAATTCACGCCGTCGTTGGCACGACCGGTTTCACCGCGGAGCGCCTCGAGCGGGTGGAGGCGTGGCTGGCCGATAGCCCCGACACGGCCGTGCTGATCGCGCCCAACTTCGCGATCGGGGCGGTGCTGTCGATGCACTTCGCCAAGCAGGCCGCGCCGTTCTTCGACTCGGCAGAGGTCATCGAGCTGCATCATCCGCACAAGGCCGATGCCCCGTCGGGCACCGCGGCCCGAACCGCCAAGCTGATCGCCGAGGCCCGAAAAGGCTTGCCGCCCAACCCCGATGCCACCAGCACCAGCCTGCCTGGCGCCCGGGGCGCCGACGTCGACGGAATTCCGGTGCACTCGGTGCGGCTGGCCGGCCTGGTCGCCCATCAGGAGGTGCTGTTCGGGACCGAGGGGGAGACGCTGACCATCCGTCACGACAGCCTGGACCGCACGTCGTTCGTGCCGGGCGTGCTGATGGCGGTGCGCCGCATCCGGGAACGCCGCGGCCTCACGGTTGGCATCGAGCCCCTGCTCAACCTGCATTAAGAACCCGCGATGACCAAGACGCTGCGCATCCAGCTGCTCATCGCGTTCTTGTGCGTCGCGCTACTGGTGTACTTCGTGCTGCTGGGCCGCATGGCCGTCGTGATGATCGGCTCGGGGCGGTCCGCCGCCGTGGGCCTGGGGCTGGCGCTGCTGGTCATGCCGATCGTCGGGCTGTGGGCGATGATCGCCACCCTTCGGGCAGGATTCGCCCACCAGAGGCTGGCCCGCCTGATCGCGGAGGACGGAATGGAACTCGACACGAGTGCGCTGCCGCGACGGCCGTCGGGACGCATCGAGCGGGACGCGGCCGACGAGCTGTTCGCTACCGTGCGCGCCGAGGTTGAAGACGATCCCGACGATTGGCGCCGCTGGTACCGGCTGGCCCGGGCCTACGACTACGCGGGGGATCGCCGCCGGGCCCGCGAGGCCATGAAGACAGCTGTCCAAATGCAGGCGAGCCGATGAGCAAGACGGGAGGGGTTATGGCCGTCCGCCGGGTCCCATCATTCCGCCGGGTCCCATCATTCCGCCGGAACCGCCCATCATGCCTTGCATCATGGCGGGCATTCCGTCGCGTACGAACCCGCTGACTTCGCGGGCGTGGGCGCGAATCGTCTCGGTGAGGACGGGATTGTCGGAGATTTCTTCGGCGACGACGCCTGTGGGCGTGAGCGTCAGTTGGCGACGGTAACCGCCGGCGTTGCGGAACAGCGTTGGCAGGCTCTGGCTCATACACATGACCTCGGAACCCTGGCCGAGGTGGGAGTACATGCTGGACACGTGTGCGTGCAGTTTCGCAGCCAGGTCGGGGGCATTTGATTCGGTGGTGGTGCGCACCCCTCCGGGGATCTCCTCGACGGTGCGGGTGATCTCGGTGTGTCGGTTGAACATGTCCATGTAGAGGCTCATGTCCGCCGGACTTGCACCCATCATGCCGCCGTCGGTCAAGCGGACTCGCGGGACGGGTGAACCAAAGACCCCGCGAAGGGCATATCCGATACCCAGCACCGCGCCAGCACCAAGCGCGGCAAGTGCTGCCCGCCGCGTGAATGTAGCCATCGGGTGGCCTCCTAAGCGCCTCGGTGGTATGTCTTCAACGAATAGACTTGGAGCTCAACGCTTCCCGTGTGGCTACATCAATCGACGGTAGAAGTCGTCATCGTCCGTTTCGCTTCGCCCAATCCGGGCCGGGGCATCGTGTCGCGGTCTGATAGCAAAACCAACCGCGATGCTCGTGACGGCGAAGACCAACGCCCACAAAATCACCATCGACGGAAGGTGGGCGATCGCGCTGCACCAGCCCCAGCCATTCCCGCCATACCACATCGTCATTACATTTCCTCCAAGGTCGCCGCCCTTCGTGAAGGGTACCCCGGTAGGGTATATAGGGTCAAGAGTTCCGCAACTTGGCCCGCTGTTCTCACCGGGGCAAGAAGGGGCGCGGTGACATCTGGTTTCCTATGTGGAGGGATACTCTATTGCTCTCCAGCCGGACTGCCGCTCCGGCGCGGCCATCAGATGGGAGCCAGCGGATGCCGCGACTGCTTATCGTCCATCACACGCCGTCGCCGTTCACGCAGGCGATGTTCGAGGCGGTCCTGTCCGGAGCGACCGACCCCGAGATCGAGGGTGTTGAGGTGGTGCGGCGGCCGGCACTTACCGTCGCCCCGGCCGACATGCTCGAGGCGGACGGCTATCTCCTGGGAACCCCCGCCAATCTCGGCTACATGAGCGGCGCCCTCAAGCACGCGTTCGACGTCTGCTACTACCCGTGCCTCGACGCGACGCGCGGGCGCCCGTTCGGGCTGTACCTGCACGGCAACGAGGGCACCGAGGGAGCCGAACGCGCCGTGGAGGCGATCACCACCGGGCTCGGTTGGGTGAAAGCCGCTGAGCACGTGGTGGTGTCGAGCAAGCCGAGCAAGGATGACCTGGAGGCGTGCTGGAATCTCGGCGCGACGGTTGCGGCTCAGCTCATGGGGTAGGCAACGTAGCCGAGGGCGCCCGCGAGAACGGCGAACTTGATGAGGGCCGCGATCCGCGCGCGCCGCGCGTGAACGGCAATCCGCCTGCGCTCGAGCACCTTCAGCAGCGACGCCCCCTCCACCGCGTCGCCGGCGACTGCGACGAGCACAACGGCGGGCAAGAAGGCCGGATGGCCGCGCCGCCGCCGCGTGCGATCGACCAGGAGCGCCGTGAGGATGCCATAGGTCGTCATGTAGCCGAAGTCCAGCCACAGCGACAATCGCGCGGCACGCTGACCGTCGGAGCCCCACCGGGTCATGATCTCCTCGGCTCGAGATGCGCTGCCGGCCAGCTCAAATGGGATGATCCCGGGCCCGCCGCTGCGCCGCATTCGACGCTCCAGCACGAGCATTCCCGCCGTGTATCCCACGAAGCAAGCGGCGGCCGTCGCCAGCCGATTGTCCCGTATGCGCTGGATCACCGTGCTGACCTCCTAAGCCGGCTGGAACGCGTCGGCCGGCTGAGCCAAAGCCAGCGCCGAGCTGGTGCCGATGGGCCCGTGCCGGTCGAACAGGGTCGCGGCGCCGGTGGCCACACCGGCTGTGCCGTAGTGGCTTTGGGCCGCGAGGCCAAGGAATTCACCGTCGGGCAATCGGCTCGCGGTGACCGTGTAGTCGGCGTTGATATAGCGCAATCCGCCTGTGCCCCAATGGGTCAGCGAGCTGGTGATGTCGCCGACGAATGCCAGGCGGGTAAACGGCGTGAGGGGATAGCCGTCCACCATCGGACGGAACAATCGCACCCAGGCGAACTTCTGCGAGTGCGACTGCTCCCACTCGCCCGCGGCGATGCCGGGACTGCCTTCCAGGGTGGCGCCGTATCCCCAGATGAGGAACGGCATGTCGGCCGGGAAGCCGTCGGAGTGCGTCGGCAGCGGCGGCATCTCTACCGGCGAGGACCAGACCCGTCCGTCGGGATGATCACCCCGCCGCAGAAACAGCGCGCTGGCCCGCGCGACCGTCGTCCCGTTCTGCACCAGCGCCGCATCCACCAGTTTGATGCGCCGGCCTTCCCGCTGCACCGACGTCTCAATCCGCACCGGTTCGGGCAGCGCCGGACGCAACAGATCAACCGTGAAGCGGGCGGGCTGGAACTCGGGATCGATACCGGATCGCTCTATCCCCCAACCCAACAAACCGCCGACGTTCTGGCCGCCCATCGCCGCGCCCCACGGTCCCCGCGTCAGCGCGCCCGGCAAATAGAACTCGCCATCGACAGTGAAGAAAGCCTCGGGCATGATGGCGGAATCCTCGGTCGTCACCAGTATCACGATAGGACACCGGATACCGGGCTAGGGCAAGGACGCTAGGACGCTAGGACGCTAGGACAAGGACAGGGCATGCCTGCAGTGATCGAAATTCCCCGTGACCGCAACCCGTTCCCGAGCACCGGCGTCTCCCGTGATCCCAACGGCATCCCGCGCTACGATCGGCTGCCCGCCACGCTGCTGGACATGCTCGCCGAGCAAGTCGACAACCGCCCGAACAGCGAGGCCGTCGTCGAGCTCGGGGCCGGCCGGCTGACGTACCGGGAACTGTGGAACCGCGCGGCGCGGGTGGCCGGCGGCCTGCGGGCCGAGGGGCTCGGCCCGGGTGACCGTGTCGCCGTGCGCTACCCGGCCGGCATCGACTGGGTGCTCGCATTCTGGGGCATCGTGATGGCCGGGGGCGTTGCGGTGCCGGTCAATACGCGATCGGCGCAGCCCGAGATCGAGTTCGTCCTGTCCGACTCGGGAGCGCGTATGGACCTCGCGCCCGACGCCCCGCTGCCCGACGGCGAGCCGCATGTGACCCACGGCCTCAGCCATACCGACACGGCAGCGCTGTTCTACACCTCGGGAACCACCGGCCACCCCAAGGGCGTGCCGACCACTCATGAGGCGTTCGTGACCAACACCGAGAACGCGATCCGGTGTCTCGACCAGCCGAGGGATCTCGGCGAGGGCATGCGCACGCTGATCTCGGTGCCGCTGTTCCACGTGACCGGGTGCAACTCACAGCTTTTGGCCGCGGCCCGTCTCGGGGGAGCGTCGGTGATCATGCCCGCGCTCAACCTCGACGAACTGATCGCCACGCTGAGTGCCGAGCGAATCTCGGTCATGGTGACCGTTCCGGCGATCTACGCTTTAATGTTGCGGCACAAGGCCTTTGGAAGCGCCGACGTGTCCGGGGTCCGCTGGGTGGGATATGGCGGCGCGCCGATCGCCCCGTCGTTGGTGCGATCGGTGAAGGAGGCGTTCGGCCAAGCCACGGTGTTCAACGGGTACGGCATGACCGAGACCGCCTCGCTGATGACCGTCCTGCCCGACGATGACGCGGTCGAGCACGCCGACTCGGTCGGATACGCGGTGCCGTCGGTGGATCTCGGCCTGGTCCCGTTCGGCGGCGACGAGCCCGGCGTGGGCGAATTGGTGGTGCGCGGGGCCAATGTGAGCAGCGGTTACTGGAACCGGCCCGAGGCCACCTCCGCCACGATCGTGGACGGCTGGTTGCACACCGGCGACGTGGTACGGGTCGACGACGCGGGCCGGGTGCACATCGTCGACCGGCTCAAGGACATCATCAACCGCGGCGGCGAGAACGTATCCAGCGTCGAGGTGGAAGCGGTGCTGCTGTCGGCGCCCAATGTCGCGGATGCGTGCGTGCTGGCGGTGCCCGACGAGGTCATGGGGGAGAAGGTCGGTGCGGTGCTGTTCGGCGACCAAGACCGGATCGACGTGACGGCCGTGCTCGACCATTGCCGCGCCCAGCTGTCCGACTTCAAGGTGCCGCAGTACGTGACGGTGGTGGACAGCGCGCTGCCCCGCAACGCCGGCGGCAAACTGCTCAAGGGCAAACTCCGCGAGCAGGTCCAGTGGGGCGACCCGCTGCGATGACGCTACTGATCGCCAACCGCGGCGAGATCGCGCTTCGAATCATCCGCACCGCAACGGAATTGGGCCTGCAAACGGTCGCGGTCTATGCCGAGGACGACGCCGACAGCCCGCACGTGCATGCGGCCGACGAGGCGATCGGCCTACCCGGCGCCGGTCCGCCGGCCTACCTGGATCACGCCCAGATACTGTCGGCCGCAAAAAAGTCCGGCGCCGCACTGATTCATCCGGGCTACGGCTTCCTCAGCGAGAACGCTGCGTTCGCCCGCGCGTGCCGGGCGAACGGATACACGTTCGTAGGGCCCGACGCCGACGTGCTGGAGCTGGCCGGCAACAAATCGTCGGCCCGTACCGCCGCGATCGCCGCCGGGCTGCCGGTGTTGCCCGCAACCGACGGCCCGAGCACCGTCGAGGACGTCGCGGCGTTTTTCGCAGCCCAGTCGGGCGGGATCATGATCAAGGCGCTTGCCGGCGGCGGCGGGCGGGGAATGCGCCAGGTGCGCAGCGCCGACCACATCGCCGACGCCTACCGCCAGTGCGCCGCGGAGGCACAACTGGGCTTCGGCGATCGGGCGCTGTTCGCCGAGGCGCTTCTCGACGCCGCGCGGCACATCGAGGTCCAAGTCGTGGGCGCACCGGCCGGGTATCAGACGCGCGCGCTGGCTCTCGGCGATCGCGACTGCAGCATCCAGCGGCGCTACCAAAAGCTCGTGGAAATCGCGCCTGCGCAAGGGCTTTCGGATGGTCTGCGCCGAGAACTGCATCAGGAGGCCGTCCGGATCTGCGCCAGGGTCGGCCTGCACGGGCTGGCGACGGTCGAGTTCCTCGTCACCAACCGCCAGCACGTCTTCCTCGAGATCAACCCCCGTATTCAAGTGGAGCACACGGTCACCGAGGAAACCACGGGGGTTGACCTGGTCGAGGTGCAGTTGGCCATCGCCGGTGGCGCGTCCTACTACCAGCTAGGCCTGCCGGCCGGAATCGCTTCCGACGGTACCGAAGTCATCGGGGAGCCCGCCGCGCGGCGGGGCATCGCGATACAGGCGCGGGTCAACATGGAGACGTTTGCCGCCGACGGGTCCGTCGTTCCCGCGGCCGGCACCCTGACGGTGTTTTCGCCGCCCACCGGTCCGGGAGTTCGCGTCGACAGCTACGGCCGGCCAGGGCTGGCCACCAGTACGCGATACGACTCGCTGCTGGCCAAGGTCGTCGCCCATGTGCGGGGATCGTCGTTTGCCGCGGCGGTGCGCAAGGCCCGCACCGCCCTGGGCGAGTTCGGCGTCGAGGGCGTTCGCACCAACATAGAGTTTCTGCGAGAGCTGTTGTCCGACAGCGAAATCCAGTCGGGCATAGTAACGACCGGTTTCCTCGACGAGAAGCTGCCCGAATTGGCGGCCGCGGCACTCGCCCACCGGCATGACACCAGTGTTGCCACCGTCGAGCTCCATCCGGGTGAGGAAGCGCTGCGCGCGCAGCTGGCCGGCACCGTGGTCGAGGTCGCGCCCGAGGGCGTGGAGTTCGCCCCCGGTGCCCAGCTCGTCGTCCTCGAGGCGATGAAGATGCAGCACGCGCTCGTCGCGCCGGACGCGCTGTTCACCGTGCGCCGTTTGGTGACACCCGGCCAGGTCGTCGGCACGGGAGACCCGTTACTGGTCTTCACCCGAACCGGGGCCGCCGGTGGGAGCGAGTCCGCCGGGGCCGCAATGGATCTCGATCGCCCACGCGCCGACCTCGACGAGGTTCGCGAGCGCCACCGGCTCACCCTCGACGAGGGCCGGGAGGCCGCGGTTGCCAAGCGGCACAAGCAAGGCCGGCGCACCGCGCGGGAGAACATCGCCGACCTGGTCGATGCCGGCAGCTTCGTCGAGTACGGCGCCCTGGCCATCGCCGCGCAGCGCAGCCGGCGCTCGGAAGAGGATCTGATCGCCAACACCCCGGCCGACGGCCTGGTCGCCGGCGTGGCGACCATCGGGGGAGCCGAGGCCGTCGTCGTGTCCTATGACTACACCGTCCTGGCCGGCACGCAGGGCATGCGCAACCACGCCAAGACCGACCGGGTCTTCGAGCTGGCCGCCCGAAAGCGTTTGCCGGTGGTGCTTTTCGCCGAGGGCGGCGGCGGGCGGCCCGGTGACACGGACGTCGGCGGCGCCGCCGGGCTGGATGTCCCGACCTTCCGGATGCTGGCCGGCCTCAGCGGCCGGGTGCCGCTGGTGGCGATCGTCTCCGGCCGGTGCTTCGCCGGCAACGCCGCGCTGGCGGGGGTGTGCGACGTGATCGTCGCGACCCCGGACGCCAACATCGGGATGGGCGGTCCCGCGATGATCGAGGGGGGCGGCCTCGGGGTCTACCCGCCGGAGGCGATCGGGCCGATCGACGTCCAGCGGCACAACGGTGTGGTGAGCCTGGTTGCCCGGGACGAGGCGCACGCGGTGTCGCTGGCCAAGCAGTACCTGTCGTACTTCCAGGGCAGCTCCCACGACAAGCGGGTCGAGTGGGAGGAGCCCGATCCGCGGCTGGCCCGACATGTGGTGCCGCAGAACCGGTTACGCGCTTACGACGTGCACCGGGCGATCGAGTCGATCGTCGACAGGGGATCGGTCCTGGAGTTGCGCCCCGACTACGGCGTCGGGATCGTCACCGCGCTGGTTCGTGTCGAGGGTGTGGCATACGGGTTGCTGGCCAACAGCAGCCACCACCTCGGCGGCGCGATCGACGCCGAGGCGGCCGACAAGGCCGGCGATTTCCTGGCCCTGTGCGAGTCGTTCCGGCTGCCGGTGATCTCGCTCTGCGACACGCCGGGATTCATGGTCGGGCCGGATGCGGAGAAGGACGCCGCGGTGCGGCGGTTCGGCCGGATGTTCGTTCTCGGCGCCAGGCTGACCGTGCCGCTCGGAATGATCATCCTGCGCAAGGGTTATGGACTGGGTGCGATGGCGATGGCCGGCGGCTCCTTCCGCGCGCCACAATTCACCGTGGCATGGCCGACCGGAGAGATCGGCGGCATGGGGTTGGAGGGCGCCGTGCGGCTCGGCTTCAGCAAGGAGCTCGCCGCCCTAGCCGATCCGGCCGAACGCCAACAACTATTCGACAAGCTGGTGGCGGCCGCCTATGAGCATGGCAAAGCGCTGCGGTCGGCGACCACTTTCGAACTTGACGACGTGATCGATCCCGCGGACTCCCGGGCCTGGATCACCAGGCTCCCGGGAGCCCGCGAACCAAACGGTTATCGGTGACCGTTATCGGTGACCGTTATCCGTGACCGGATCCGCAACCGACGCCCGGGAGGCATCCCTGCCCGCCCGGCACGCCGCCGGGTCCCGCGAACTGGCCGCCGGAGCCGCAGCCGACGCCCGGCACGCAGCCCTGCCCGCCCGGCCCGCCGCCGGGGCCCTGGGTGACGCCGCCGGAACCACAGTTGCCGTTGGCGTCGCAGCCGCCGCCGCCCGGGTCGTCCTTGAACACGACGTGAGTGGGCGCCGGCCCCGTCGTCGCTGCTCCCACCGCAAAAACGTCAGCAGCTGCCGTCGGTGCCGCGGCGATCGCCGCGGCGACTGCCCCGGCTACCACCAGTGGTTTCATGAGAGTTAGTTTCGCTAACATGCGTCTCGCATACCACGTCGACACGTGTACAAAACATCGCGAACGAAAATTAATTAGTGCACTAGACAGTGCGCTAGACAGAAGGCACTTCACATGACCTCACTGGATTTGACCGGTCGCACCGCGATAGTCACCGGCGCCTCCCGCGGCATCGGGCTTGCGATCTCCCAACAGCTGGCAGCCGCCGGCGCCAATGTGGTGCTCACGGCCCGAAAGCAGGAGGCCGCCGAGGCGGCCGCGGCGCAAGTCGGTGAGAAGGCGCTGGGCGTCGGCGCCCACGCCGTCGACGAGGACGCGGCCCGGCGCTGCGTGGAGCTCACGCTGGAGCGCTTCGGCAGCGTCGACATCCTCATCAACAACGCGGGAACCAATCCCGCGTTTGGCCCGCTGATCGACCAGGACCATGCCCGCTTCACCAAGATCTTCGACGTCAACCTGTGGGCGCCGCTGCTGTGGACGTCGCTCGCCGTCAAGTCCTGGATGGGCGAGCACGGCGGCGCGATCGTCAACACCGCGTCCATCGGCGGCCTGCATCAATCACCGGCCATGGGTATGTACAACGCCACCAAGGCCGCGCTGATCCACGTCACCAAGCAGCTGGCGCTGGAGTTGTCACCGCGCGTCCGGGTCAACGCCATCGCGCCCGGGGTGGTGCGCACCAGGCTTGCCGAGGCGCTGTGGAAGGACCACGAGGATCCGCTGGCCTCGTCGATCGCGCTCGGACGCATCGGTGAGCCCGCCGATGTGGCCGGGGCGGTCGCCTTCCTGGTGTCCGACGCGGCGAGCTGGATCACCGGCGAGACGATGGTCATCGACGGCGGTCTGCTGCTCGGGCCGGTGTCCGGATTCCGGCAATGACTTCCCACGACGTCACTCAGGACGTCACTCAGGACATCAATGACGTCACCGCCGACCTGGACGCGCGGGTGCAGGCGCTGTTGGACGAACACGATCCCGCGACGAGCGACCCGCGGGAATTCCTCGGCGCACAGTACGACGCGGGGCTGGCCTGGGTGCACCTGCCGCGGGGTTTCGGCGGCCTGGATCTACCGCGCAAAGCACAGGAATTCGTCGATGCCAAGCTGGCCGCCGCCGGCGCGCCGGTCGGCGGCACCGTCAAGAACTACATCGGCATGGGCATGGCCGCACCGACGATCGCGGCCTTCGGCACCGACGAGCAGAAGCGAAAGTTTCTGCGCCCGTTGTTCACTGGCGAGCAGATCTATTGCCAGCTGTTCAGCGAGCCGGGTGCCGGGTCGGATCTGGCCGGGGTGGCCACGCGTGCGGTGCGCGACGGGGACAACTGGATTGTCAACGGGCAGAAGGTGTGGACCTCGCAGGCGCAGCACGCGAACATGGCCATCCTGGTCACCCGCACCGACCCGACCGTACCCAAACACTTTGGCCTGACGTACTTCCTGTGCGACATGACGCAACCCGGTGTCGAGGTCCGGCCGCTGCGCCAGATCACCGGCGAGGCGGAGTTCAACGAGGTGTTCCTCACCGACGTCCGGGTGCCGGATGCGAATCGGCTAGGCCCGGAGGGTGGCGGCTGGCGGGTTGCGACCACCACGCTCAACAACGAGCGGGTCGCGATCGGGACCCGCGCCGGTGTCCCGCGCGAAGGCGGCCACATCGGCAAGGTAACCAAAGCATGGCGACAAAAGCCCGAACTGCGCAACCCCTCGATGCACGACGAGCTGATGCGGTTGTGGGTCGACGCGGAAGTCCTTCGCCTGGCCGGTGAACGGCTGCGGCAGCAGGCCGTCGCGGGTCAGCCCGGACCGGAAGGTGCCGGCATGAAAGTGGCCTTTGCCACGCTGGCGCAAGCCATTTCGGGTTTCGAGATCGAACTGCACGGCGAAGCGGGACTGCGCTACGACGACTGGACCATGCGCCGACCGGAAACGGTCGACCTGATCGGTCGCGAGCCCGGATATCGCTACCTGCGCGCGCGTGGCAACTCGATCGAGGGCGGCACCTCGGAGATCCTGCGCAACACCATCTCCGAGCGGATCCTCGGCCTGCCAGGCGAACACCGCGTCGACAAGGACGTCGCGTGGAAGGACCTGGACCGATGAGCACCGGCGACTTGCTGTACTCCGACACCGAGGACGCGCTGCGCGACAGCGTGCGCCACCTGTTTGCCGACCGCTGCCCGCCCGAGACGGTGGCCCGGGCATACGATGAAGCGCCGCAAGATTTTTCGGCCCTGTGGCGCGCGCTGGCCGCTGACCTCGGGGTGGCAGCGTTGCTGGTCCCCGAGTCCCTCGGTGGCGCCGGCGCGGGCGCCCGCGAGGCCGCCGTCGTCATGGAGGAGATCGGCCGGGCCGTCGCGCCGGTGCCGTTCCTGTCCAGCGCGGTGCTGGCCACGGTCGCGCTGCTGCGGGCCGGCGACACCGCGACCCTGCCCGACCTCGCGCAGGGCTCGGTCACCGCGGCGCTGGCGGTGCCGCTGTCCACGGCCCCGGGCGATCCCGTCGCCGGGGTCGGGCTCGGCGACGACGGGCTGCACGGGTCGGTCAGCAGCGTCGCGGGCGCCGCCGAAGCCGACGTGCTGGTGGTTCCGGTGGCCGGTCCCGACGGGCCCGAACTGCACACCGTCTCCGCCGCCGCCGACGGCGTCGAGGTGTCGCCGCTGCTGGCCCTGGATATGACGAGACCCCTTGCGAATGTGCGGTTCTCGGCGGCGGCGTCCTCGCGGGTCGGGTCCGCCGACGTGGCGGCTGACGGTGCAGTGGACGGGGCAGTGCACGGCGCCGTGACCGAGGCGCTGCAGACCGGCGCGGCGCTGCTGGCGTCGGAGCAACTGGGGCTGGCGCAGTGGTGCTTCGACACCACGCTGGCTTATACCAAGCAGCGCAAGCAGTTTGGCCGTGCCATCGGCTCCTATCAGGCGATCAAGCACCGGCTTGCCGATCTGTGGTTCGAGGTCGGCTCGGCGACGGCGGTGGCCCGCTACGCCGCGGACGCCCATGCCCGCGGCGATGAAGACGCGGGCATCGCCGCGGCCCTCGCGCAGGCCTACTGCAGCGGAATCGCGGTGCACGCCGCCGAGGAGTGCGTGCAACTGCACGGCGGTATCGGGATGACGTGGGAGTATCCCGCTCACCTGTACCTCAAGCGGGCCAAGAGTGACCAGTTGGCCTTCGGCTCCGCCTATCGTCACCGGGCCCGACTGGGGCAGCTGGTGGACCTGCCGCCGGGCTAGCTCGCCCCGCTTCGAAAGACTCCCCGCGACATTCGGGCCAATGCTTCATGCGGTAGTTCGAGGGCTTTGCGGCACAACCATAGTTCTTCGGTGAGGTCATGGAAGCTGACCAGCGCGACCGTGTCGTCACGGCGCCGCATGGCCGACTTGCTCATGCTGGCCCACACCGCGTGGCCCTCCTGGTGCCGCAGCTCGACCAGCCGCGGCCCGTCGGTGCCGACGAGCGCGATCCAGCGATCGTTCGCCGGCAGGCTGCGGAAGATTTCGTCGAAATTCGTTGGCAGGTCGTCGTTGGACGAATAGCCCACCATGTCGCAGAACGCCGCGTTGGCGAAGAGGATGGTTCCGTCCCGATCGACCGCCAGGGCCGGCGCCGGCAGCCGCTGCAAGACGACCAGCGCGGGCATATCCTGCAGCGTTTCGATCGGCAACCGGCCGGGCCGCTTCGGGCGTCGACGCTCGATGCGTTTACCGCCCACAGTCGTGGGACCGTCCGTAGCCACGGCTCACTCCGTCAATACGCTGCCCTGTCCCCGACGGGGTAGAGCTCCCTCCCAGCCCATATCGCTGCCAGCAAATGTTAGGGGACGCCGGGCAAGAAAGTCCATATTTCGAAAGCCGAATTTGCTATTTGCCACATGCGCAATTGATTGCGGTGCGCCGCAGGGTATCGAGTCGAATTTCGCTAGGGCACTTTATTAGCTGGGACCGAATTCGTTTGCTGGCGCCACCCGTCGCCGCCGTGCGACAGCAAACACGGGCAAGCGGGTCAGCGCGGTAGCGCCGAGGCGAACAGGTCCGTCATCGCCGCCCAGTGCCGCTCGTCGGCCGCGGGGTCGTAGGGCGGGTTGTCCGGGACGGCGAAGCCATGCGCGGCCGAGTACCACTCGATGGTGTGGGCCACCCCGGCCGCCGTCAGCGCCTTGTCGAATTGCTCGGCGTGATCGGCCGTGAACGACGCGTCGTTCTCGGCGCCACCGACGTACACCGTGGCGCTCATCCGGTCGGCCAGCAGGTGCGGGCTGTCCGCCGTGTCGCTCACCAAACCGCCGCCGTGGAAGGACGCCGCGGCCGCGACCCGGTCCGGGACGCGGCCTGCCACCACCACCGACGTCCGCCCGCCCATGCAATAGCCGCACACTCCGAATCGCTGTCCGGATACCTCGGGGCGCGCGGCCAGGTAGTCGAAGAAGGCGCCGGCGTCGGCGGCCATCTTGTCCTGGGTGATGCTGCCGATCATCGAGAACAGGCGCCTGCGTTCTTGCTCGTCGGCGAACACCGTGGCCATGTCGAACGGGGCCCAGTCGCCGTTGCGGTAGTACACATCCGGCAGCAGCACCGCGTAGCCGAATCCGGCGAGCTTCGCCGCCATTTGGTGGAAGGTGTCGCGGACGCCGCCGGCGTCCGGGAACATCACCACGCCGGGCCAGGGGCCCGGGCCGTCGGGCGTGAACAGGTGGACGGTGCAGGTGCCGTCTTCGGTGGTGACGGTGTCTTCGACGCTCGGCATGCCCTCCGTTCTACTCCTGGCTCCTCGACGTAATTTTTTGGGCGCCGACCCGCCGCGCCCGCCTCCGCCGCGCTTGCGATCGCCGCTAAGCTGGCCGCGTGCCCGTTCCCACGCCCTACGAGGACCTGCTGCGCGTGGTGCTCGAGCGGGGCGCGGCCAAATCGGATCGCACCGGCACCGGAACCCGGAGCCTGTTCGGCCAGCAGTTGCGCTACGACCTGTCGGCCGGCTTCCCGCTGCTGACCACCAAGAAGGTGCATTTCAAATCGGTGGTCTACGAGTTGCTGTGGTTCTTGCGCGGCGAGTCCAACGTCGGCTGGCTGCACGAGCACGGGGTCACCATCTGGGACGAATGGGCCGACAGCACAGGCGATCTCGGCCCAATCTACGGTGTGCAATGGCGATCGTGGCCCACCCCTACCGGTGAGCACATCGACCAGATCAGCGCCGCGCTGGAGTTGCTGCGCACCGACCCGAACTCGCGGCGCATCATCGTGTCGGCCTGGAACGTCGGCGAAATCTCGCAGATGGCGCTGCCGCCGTGTCACGCATTCTTCCAGTTCTACGTGGCCGACGGGCGGCTGAGCTGCCAGCTCTATCAGCGCAGCGCGGACCTGTTTCTCGGGGTGCCGTTCAACATCGCCAGCTACGCGCTGCTGACCCACATGATGGCCGCCCAGGCCGGGCTGGCGGTCGGCGAGTTCGTCTGGACGGGCGGCGACTGCCACATCTACGACAACCACGTCGAACAGGTGCGCCTGCAGCTCGCTCGCGAGCCGCGGCCGTACCCGGAACTCGTTCTGGCCAAAAGGGATTCGATCTTCGATTACACCTACGACGACATCGTCGTGAAGAATTACGATCCGCATCCGGCGATCAAAGCTCCCGTCGCTGTATGACGCGCGCTGGCCTGGGCCTGGTGTGGGCCCAGTCGACGTCCGGTGTGATCGGGCGCGGCGGCGACATCCCGTGGCGGGTGCCCGAAGACCTGGCTCGCTTCAAACAGGTCACCATGGGCCACGCGGTGGTCATGGGCCGTCGCACCTGGGACTCCCTGCCGGCGAGGGTTCGGCCGTTGCCAGGCCGCCGAAACATCGTCCTGTCCCGCCGGCGCGACTTGAAACTGGACGGAGCCGAGGTCGTCGGTTCGCTGGACGAGGCGTGTGCCCTCGCAAACACCGAGCCCGAGACGTGGGTGATAGGCGGCGCACAGATCTACCTACTCGGGCTGCCGTATGCCACCCGGTGTGAGGTGACGGAGGTCGAGATCGATCTGCCACGTGACGACGAGGACGCGCTGGCCCCGGTGCTCGACGACGAATGGGCCGCCCGCACCGGCGAGTGGAAGCTGAGCCGCACCGGGCTGCGCTTCCGGTTTCACAGCTACTCTCGGCTATGAGTGCACGTGTTCGCGCCCATGGGCTGACCTGACATACTCGACCGGGGGTCGGTCTGACCGGTGTTTCCAGGAGTTTTCAGGAGGGGAATTGGCAGTGATAACCGAACCCGCAAAGACGTTCACCCGCATGTTCCGCGGCTATGACCCGGCCGCGGTCGACGCCCACATCGAGGTGTTGACCACCAAACAGAAGCTGCTGCTCGACGACGTCGAGAGCCTGCGGGCCCGGCTGCGGGAATCCGGCGACGAAACGGCCGCGCTGCGCAAGGAGGTCGCCGTCCTCACCGACACCTCGCCCTCGCCCCACGCGATGCAAAAGCGGATGGCGAAGATGCTGCGGCGCGCGGTCGACGAGGTTTCCGAGATGCAGGCCGAGGCGAAGACCGAGGCGGAAGCGCTGATCGCGGCGGCGGAGGCCGAGGCCGAGGCCACCCGGCGGCAGCGCGAAGAAATGCTGGCCGACATGGCGGCGCAGCAAAAAGCCCTGGAAGCCGAGTACCAGGAAACCAAGGAAAAGCTCGAGGCCGAACTGGCCACGCTGCGCGATGACGCCGAGCGGGCGCGTGAGCAGCTGCTCGCCGAGGCGAAGCAGCGAGCCGACAGGGATCGTGACGAGGCTCGGCGGGCCGTGGACGTGGCGAGTCAGCAGCGGATCAAGATCCTCGAGCACCTGATGGGCGTGTACCGCGACCTGGAAGCGGTTCCGGCAGCGCTCGAGGCGGCGTACCAAGAACGAGACAACCTGTCGGAGGAGAACCCCGAGACAAGTCACGAGACAGGTTCCGTGGTGCCGCTGGACGGGAAGGTCGGCGCGGGTTCAGCCCACTAGAGGCGCGGGCCAGCATTGTCAGGCCAGTGTTGTCAGACCATTATTGTCAGGCCAGTATTGTCAGACCCGGCCAGTATTGTCGGCGCCGTGTCCCCCCGGCCCCCCAGGCTGACCGGCGCCCAAGCCCGGCGGATAGCCGTTGCGGCCCAAGGATTTAACGAGCCGCGACCCCGCGGCGCGATCACCCGGGCGCATCTGAAGCGCCTGGTATCGAGAATCCAAGTGCTGCAACTGGATTCGGTGTCGGTGGCGGTGCGCGCCCATTATGCGCCGGTGTTCAGCCGGCTCGGCCCCTATGACCGCGACGTGCTGGACCGCGCGGCCTGGGGTCCGCGGTCGTCGCGGCTGCTGGCCGAATACTGGGCCCACGAGGCCGCTCTGATGGCCGTTGAAGACTGGCCGCTGATGCGCTGGCGGATGCGGCAGTATCGGCATGGCCGCTGGGGCCCCCACCGGTTTCTCGAGGCGTTGCAGGCCAATCCGCAACTCGCCGACGACGTCGTCGCGGCGGTCGCCGAGCTGGGGCCCAGCACCGCCGGGCAGATCGAGGCGCATCTGGCCGCTATGGACCTCGAGCCGCGGCGTAAGAAGGGCACCTGGTGGACGCGCAGCGACACCAAGTGGGTGGCCGAGGCGCTGTTTTCCGCCGGGGTGCTCACGACCGCCACCCGGGTGGGCTTCGCCCGCCACTACGACCTGGTGGAAAGGGTGCTGCCGGCCGAGGTGCTGGCCCGCGAGGTCGACGACGACGAGGCCGTCCGCGAGCTCACGCTGCGGGCCGCCACCGCGCTGGGTGTGGCCGCGGAGGCCGACCTGCGTGACTACTTCCGCCTGTCCCCACAGCAGATCAAGCCCGCGATCGCCGACCTGCTGGCCGCCGGGGAGATCGAACGGGTCGACATCGACGGCTGGCCCGCGCCGGCGTACCTGCGGGCGGGCCGGACGGTGCCGCGCGGTGACCGCGGCACCGCGCTGCTGTGCCCGTTCGACCCGTTGATCTTCTTCCGGCCCCGCGTCGAGCGGCTGTTCGGCTTCCACTACCGCATCGAGATCTACACCCCGGCGGCCAAGCGCCAGTACGGCTATTACGTGTGGCCGTTCCTGCTGGACGGCCGGCTCGTGGCGCGCGTCGACCTCAAGGCCGACCGCGCCGCCGGTGCGCTGCGCGTCGTGGGTGCGTTCGCCGAGCCCGACGTGGACCGCGGTCGCGCCGCCGCGGCGCTGGCCGGCGAACTTCAGTCCATGGCCGCGTGGCTGGGCTTGGGTGGGTTCAGCGTCTCCACACGGGGCAACCTGGCCGGCGACCTGCGCGCGGCTTCCAAGCGGGTGAGCTGATGGCCCGGCTAAGGTGAGCGCCGTGGCTGAGACCGCGCCGCTGCGCGTGCAATTGATCGCCAAGACCGAATTCCTGGCGCCCCCCGATGTGCCGTGGACCACCGACGCCGACGGCGGCCCCGCGCTGGTCGAGTTCGCCGGGCGAGCCTGCTACCAGAGCTGGTCCAAGCCCAACCCGAAGACCGCGACCAACGCCGGCTACATCAAGCACATCATCGACGTCGGCCACTTTTCCGTGCTCGAACACGCGAGCGTGTCGTTCTACATCACCGGCATCTCGCGGTCCTGCACGCACGAGCTGATCCGGCACCGGCACTTCTCGTACTCGCAGCTCTCGCAGCGCTACGTCCCGGAAAAGGAGTCGCGGGTCGTCGTGCCGCCGGGCATGGAGGATGATCCCGAACTCCAGCGGATCCTCGCCGCCGCAGCCGATGCCGGCCGGGCCACCTACACCGACCTGCTGGCCAGGCTGGAGGCCAAGTTCGCAACGGGCCAGCCCACCGAAAAGATGGGCGCCCTGCGCCGCAAGCAGGCCCGTCAGGCCGCGCGCGCGGTCCTGCCCAACGCCACCGAAACCCGCATCGTGGTGACCGGGAACTACCGAGCCTGGCGGCACTTCATCGCGATGCGGGCCAGCGAGCACGCCGACGTCGAGATCCGGCGGCTGGCCATCGAGTGTCTGCGCCAGCTCGCCGCCATCGCCCCGGCCGTGTTCGCCGACTTCGAGGTCTCCACCCTGGCCGACGGCACCGAGGTCGCCACCAGCCCGCTCGCGACCGAAGCGTGAGGGGTGAAGCCGAGGCGCACGGGGACACAACCGGGCCGGTAGGTGCTAAAAAGCTTGCCGCCGCCAGGTAGCCTGAACACCGTGAGTACCGTCGGATTCGACGCCCCGGCACGCCTGGGAACTCTGCTAACAGCGATGGTCACGCCCTTTGGCGCCGACGGCTCGGTTGACACGATCGCGGCGGCGCGGCTGGCGAACCGCCTGGTGGACGCGGGATGCGACGGCCTGGTGATCTCGGGCACCACCGGCGAGTCGCCGACCACCACCGACGACGAGAAGCGCGAGCTGTTGCGTGTCGTGCTGGAGGCGGTGGGCGACCGCGCCCGCGTCATCACCGGTGCCGGCACCTACGACACCGCGCACAGCGTCCGCCTGGCCAAAGCCGCCGCGGCCGAAGGCGCCCACGGCCTTTTGGTGGTCACCCCGTACTACTCCAAGCCGCCGCAGTCCGGGCTGCACGCGCACTTCACCGCAGTCGCCGATGCGACCGAGCTGCCCGTGCTGCTCTACGACATTCCCCCGCGCTCGGTGGTGCCGATCGAGCCCGACACCCTCCGGGCGCTGGCCGCACACCCGAACATCGTCGGCGTCAAAGACGCCAAGGGCGACCTGCACAGCGGCGGCCAGATCATCGCCGAGACCGGGCTGGCCTACTACTCCGGCGACGACGCCCTGAACCTGCCCTGGCTGGCGATGGGTGCCACCGGATTCATCAGCGTGATCTCGCACCTGGCGGCGGGCCAACTGCGAGAGTTGTTGTCCGCCTTCAACTCCGGAGACATCGCCACCGCCCGCAAGATCAACGTCCTGGTCGCCCCGCTCTGCGATGCGATGAGCCGGCTGGGCGGGGTGACGCTGTCCAAGGCCGGCCTGCGCCTGCAGGGCTTCGACATCGGTGATCCGCGCCTGCCCCAAATGGCGGCAACACCGGAACAAAGCGAACACCTCGCCGCCGATATGCGGGCGGCCTCGGTGCTCCGATGAGTGCTCCGATGAGCGAGAAGTGAGGGTGGCCCGCAAGTGGATGTAGACCTCAGCCCACCAGGTCCGCTGACCACGGGTGGGTTGCGGGTCACCGCGCTGGGCGGCATCAGCGAAATCGGCCGCAACATGACGGTTTTCGAGCACCTGGGCCGGCTGCTGATCATCGACTGCGGGGTGATGTTTCCCACCCACGACGAGCCCGGTGTCGACCTGATCCTGCCGGACCTGCGCCACATCGAAGACCGGCTCGACGACATCGAGGCGCTGGTGCTGACCCATGCGCACGAAGACCACATCGGGGCGATCCCTTTTCTGCTCAAGCTGCGGCCCGACATCCCCGTCGTCGGATCGAAGTTCACGCTGGCGCTGGTCGCCGCGAAATGCCGCGAGCACCGCATCAAGCCGGCCTTCATCGAGGTCAAAGAGGGCCAAAGCACCAGGCACGGGGTGTTCGAGTGCGAATACTTCGCCGTCAACCACTCCATCCCCGACGCGTTGGCCATCGCGGTCTACACCGGCGCTGGAACCGTCCTGCACACGGGCGACATCAAGCTCGACCAGCTGCCGCTCGATGGCCGCCCCACCGACCTGCCCGGCATGTCGCGGCTCGGCGACGCGGGCGTGGACCTGTTCTTGTGCGACTCGACCAATTCCGAGATCCCCGGCGTCGGGCCGTCGGAAAGCGAAGTCGGCCCGACCCTGCACCGCCTGATCAGGGGCGCCGACGGGCGGGTCATCGTGGCGTGTTTCGCCTCGAACGTGGATCGGGTGCAACAGATCATCGACGCCGCGGTGGCTCTGGGCCGGCGGGTGTCGTTCGTCGGGCGATCGATGGTGCGCAACATGGGCATCGCCCGCGAGCTGGGGTTCCTGCGGGTGGCCGATTCCGACGTCATCGACATCTCCGCCGCCGAGATGATGGCGCCCGACCAGGTGGTGCTGATCACCACCGGCACCCAGGGCGAGCCGATGTCGGCGTTGTCGCGGATGTCGCGCGGCGAGCATCGCAGCATCACGCTGACCGCCGGTGACCTGATCATTCTGTCGTCGTCGCTGATCCCGGGCAACGAGGAAGCCGTCTACGGCGTCATCGACTCGCTGGCCAAGATCGGGGCCCGGGTGGTCACCAACCAACAAGTGCGCGTTCATGTTTCGGGCCACGCCTACGCCGGCGAGCTGCTGTTCCTGTACAACGGGGTTCGGCCGCGCAATGTGATGCCGGTCCACGGCACCTGGCGGATGCTGCGCGCCAACGCCAAGCTGGCGGCGCGCGCCGGCGTGCCGCCGGAGTCGATCCTGTTGGCCGAGAACGGCGTCAGCGTCGACCTGGTGGCGGGCAAGGCTTCCATCGCGGGCGCGGTGCCGGTCGGCCAGATGTTCGTCGACGGTTTGATCACCGGCGACGTCGGCGATATCACCCTGGGCGAACGGCTCATCCTGTCTTCCGGTTTCGTCGCCGTGACCGTGGTGGTCAAGCGCGGCACGGGGCGGCCGGTGGCCGCGCCGCAACTACATTCGCGCGGATTCTCCGAAGATCCCAAGGCGCTCGAGCCCGCCGCCCGCAAGGTCGAGGCGGAGCTGGAATCGCTGGTTGCCAACGATGTGACCGACCCGACCCGCATCGCCCAGGCGGTGCGGCGCACCGTCGGCAAATGGGTGGGCGAAACCTACCGCCGCCAGCCGATGATCGTGCCGACCGTCATCGAGGTCTAGCGGCGCTAAACCTTCTCCGCGTACACCGACCACTCCAGCTGTGATGCCGGGAGCTTGCGACCGGTGGGCTCCACATAGCGCTGGACGAACTCGTCGGGCCCGGCCTGCTCCACCAGCCGCCACCCGTATTCGCCGAGGAACCCGGCGACCTCGTCGGGCTGCAGGCCGAAGTGCCAAAGCTGATGGCGCTCGCGGGTGTTGCGGTACAACGTCCGGGTGCCGTACAGGTTCGTCCCGTCGATGAAGTCCCGGCGGACGTAGGTGAACACGAATCGGCTGCCCGGGGCGGCCGCGCGGAGGCCCTCCAGGGTCCGCCGGACACCGTCTTCGGTGAGGTATTGGGTGACGCCCTCGCAGATGAAGAAGGCACGGTAATCGGTGTGATAGCCGTGCTCGGCCAACGAGGTGAGCAGGTCATCGCGCTCGAAGTCCAGCGCCACCAACCGAACCGACAGCGGCGGCTCGCCTAGCACCCGCCGAACCGTCTTGGCCTTGCGGGCGATATTGACCGGCAGGTCCACCTCGAAAACGGGCATTCGCACCTGCCGGGTCAGCCGGTAGGGGCGGGTGTCCAATCCGGCGCCGAGGATGACGACGGCGTCGATGTCCTGGTTGTCACTGAGCGCTTCGGCAAGTTTGTCGGCGATGAAGCGCTTGCGGCAGGCCATGTTCACCCACAACCCGGGGCCGGTGAACTCCGATCCGCGGATCATCAGGTGCCGGATCGGGGCGGCCCGGGTCGCGGCGACGAGCCAGCGCAGCGGGGCCGGCAAGAACAGGTCCGCGAGGTCGTCGTCGACCAGGCGGCGGCCGGGCGGCTCGTTCTGTTCGACGGCCGCCAATACCATCGGGCCGAAGGCGGTCTGCGCCACGGGGTTTCGCGCCATGACTATCGCTTGTTCAAGTAGCCGGCGTCTACCGGCAACGCGACGCCGGTGAGGTAGCGAGCCTGATCGGATACCAGCCATGCCACCGCGTCGGCGATGTCGGCCGGCGCCAGCACCTGCACCGGCAGCGCGTTGCCCATGTCCGGCGGTGAATCGGACTGCGCGACGAGGTCGGCCAGCCACCGTCGGGTGTACTCGTTGTTGATCATCGGGGTGTCGACCCCGGACGGATGTATCGAGTTGACCCGGATGTTGTGGCGGGCAAGCAAATTGGCGTATACGCGCATCAACCCGACCATACCGTGTTTTGCCGCGGCGTAGCCGATGGAGCCCGAGTCGGCACTTCCGATGCCGGCCAGCCCGGCGGCCGAACTGATCAGCACGATCGAACCGCCGCTGCCCTGGGAGACCATTGTCGGTATCGCGGCCTCCACGGTGTGGTGCACGCCGGTGAGATTGACGTCGATGACGTCGCGCCAGCCGTCGCCGCCGGACTGCATGGGTGCGATGCCGGCGTTGGCCACCACGATGTCGAGGCGCCCGAACTCGTCGACGCCGGCCTGGACTGCGTCCGAAAGCGATTCGCGATCGCGAACATCGCCCTGTTTGGCGACGATGCGTGCCCCGGTGTCCTCGACGAGCTTGACGGTCTCCGCCAGATCCTCCGGGGTGGCCAGCGGATACGGGACACTGTCGATCTGCGCGCACACGTCGACAGCGATCACATTCGCGCCGTCCGCGGCCAGCCGCACCGCATGCGCCCGACCCTGCCCGCGCGCGGCGCCGGTGATGAGCGCGACTTTGCCATCCAGCGGCCGGCCGGGGGTCACCGGCGCAGTTGCCCTTTTTCTGGATCCCCCGCGGGCACCGGCTGCAGCATCTTGATGTCCGGCGCTCCGGCCAGGTGCTCGCCGGCCGCCGCGAACATCTTGCCGATCGCGGGGGCGGTGCTGTGCGCCTTGAGCGCCTCGGGGTCGGCCCATTGCTCGACGAACACGAACGTCTCACCCGTTTCGTGCAGCGAGTACAACTGGCAGCCCGGCTCGTCGTGCACCTCTTCCACCGCACTGGTGAGGATGTCGCGGACGGTGTCGACCGATTCGGGTTTGACGGTCATGGTGGCGACGACGACGACGGGCATGCTAGGGCCTCCTGGGCAGGACGGGGAGCGGCGTGACTTTGATCACCGTTCGTCACCCTACCCACGCGTTCCGGGGGCCGCCGCGGCGCCCGAGGCAGGGGATCGGAGAGGATCGCCGTTACCAGTGTGGCGGGTGGTGCAGATGATGTATTTACGACTACCCTGGCCACCATGGCTAGTAAGACCGCGGCCCGCTCGCGAAGCCGAACGAGCAGGTCAAAGGCCGCTTCGCGGGGCAAGTCCCGAAGTACGCGACCGGCCGCACCCCGCCGGCGCCCGGGTAGACCCGCCAAACGGCACAACCAGTCGGTGCTAGTCGCCGCGGGGCTGACCTGCGGCCGGGCAATGCGCGCCACCTGGCTGATGGCGGCGCGCGGCACCGGCGGTGCGGCGCGCTCGATCGGGCGGGCCCGCGACATCGACGCCGGGCATCGCCGCGACGGCATCGCGCTGGTTCTGCTCGGGCTGGCCGTCGTCGTCGCGGCGAGCTCGTGGTTCGACGCCGCCCGGCCGATCGGCGCGTGGGTCGACGTCGTGCTCCGGACGTTCATCGGGTCGGCCGTCCTGGCGCTGCCGGTGGTCTTGGGCGGCGTCGCGGTGGCGCTGATGCGGACTCAGCCCAACCCCGATGCGCGGCCCCGGCTGATACTCGGCGCCAGCCTCATCGCCCTGTCGGTCCTCGGCCTGCGCCACCTGTGGTCCGGTTCTCCGGAAGATCCCGAATTGCGCAGGCGCGCAGCGGGATTCATCGGCTTCGCCATCGGTGGTCCGTTGTCGGACGGCCTGACGCCCTGGATCGCCGCGCCGCTGCTGTTCATCGGGTTCATGTTCGGCCTGTTACTCCTCACCGGTACCACCATCCGCGAATTGCCCGACATGATTCGGGCCACGTTCGGCACCCGGCTGGTCGACGACGAAAACGGTGACTACGACGAGTCCGCCTATGACTACGCCGACGAGTTCGACGACCGGTTCGACGACGAGCCACCTTTCGACGCAGAACCGCAGGCGTGGTCGTCGGAGGGCGCCGGCGACGACGTGTACGACGAAACCCCCACGGTCCCCGAACCGGCCTTCGAAGCCGCCAAACCGCGCGGCCGGCGCGGCTCGCGCAAGCAGCCCCAGGTCACCGACCGCGTCGTCGAGGGCCCCTACACGCTGCCGTCGCTGGACCTGCTGGTCACCGGCGACCCGCCCAAAAAGCGCAGCGCGGCCAACAACCAGATGGCCACCGCGATCGGCGAGGTACTCACCCAGTTCAAAGTCGACGCGGCCGTCACCGGCTGCACCCGCGGGCCCACCGTCACGCGCTACGAGGTCGAGCTGGGCCCCGGCGTCAAGGTGGAGAAGATCACGGCGCTGCAGAAGAACATCGCCTACGCGGTGGCCACCGAGAGCGTCCGCATGCTGGCGCCGATCCCGGGCAAGTCGGCCGTCGGCATCGAGGTGCCCAACACCGATCGCGAAATGGTGCGCCTGGCCGACGTGCTCACCGCGCCGTCGACCCGCCGCGACCACCACCCGCTGGTGATCGGGCTGGGCAAGGACATCGAGGGCGATTTCATCTCGGCCAACCTGGCCAAGATGCCGCACCTGCTGGTGGCCGGCTCCACGGGTTCCGGGAAGTCGAGCTTCGTCAACTCCATGTTGGTGTCGCTGTTGACGCGGGCCACCCCGGAGGAGGTCAGGATGATCCTGATCGACCCGAAGATGGTGGAACTGACGCCGTACGAAGGCATTCCGCATCTGATCACCCCGATCATCACGCAGCCGAAGAAGGCGGCGGCCGCGCTGGCGTGGTTGGTCGAGGAGATGGAACAGCGCTACCAGGACATGCAGGCGTCGCGGGTGCGTCACATCGACGACTTCAACGCGAAGGTGCGGTCGGGTGCCATCACGACGCCGCTGGGCAGCCAGCGGGAGTACCGCCCCTACCCGTATGTGGTGGCGATCGTCGACGAGCTAGCCGACTTGATGATGACCTCGCCGCGCGACGTCGAGGACGCCATCGTGCGGATCACCCAGAAGGCCCGGGCCGCGGGCATCCACCTGGTGCTGGCCACCCAGCGGCCGTCGGTGGACGTGGTGACCGGGCTCATCAAGACCAACGTGCCGGCGCGGCTGTCGTTCGCGACGTCGTCGCTCACCGACAGTCGGGTGATCCTGGACCAGGCGGGCGCGGAGAAGCTGATCGGGATGGGCGACGGCCTGTTCCTGCCGATGGGAGCCAGCAAGCCCCTGCGCTTGCAGGGGGCCTACATCACCGACGAGGAGATCCACGCCGTCGTCGCCGCCTGCAAGGATCAGGCCGAACCCGAATACACCGACGGCGTGACCACCGCCAAGCCCACCAGCGAGCGCACCGACGTCGACCCGGACATCGGCGACGACATGGACGTTTTCCTGCAGGCCGTCGAGCTGGTCGTGTCCAGCCAGTTCGGCTCCACGTCGATGCTGCAGCGCAAGCTGCGCGTCGGCTTCGCCAAAGCGGGCCGCCTGATGGACCTGATGGAGACCCGCGGCATCGTGGGGCCCAGCGAGGGATCCAAGGCGCGTGACGTGCTGGTCAAGCCCGACGAGCTGGCCGCGACGTTGGCCGCGATCCGGGGTTCCGCGGGCGGATCCGACCTCCAAGACGAGTGAGGAGCCCGACGACTAAAGCACCAGCAGCATCCGGGAGTTGCCGAGGATGTTCGGCTTGACGTAGCTCAGGTCCAGGAACTCGGCGACCCCGATGTCGTAGGAGCGGCACATCTCCTCGAACACCTCGGCGGTGACCGGTGTGCCCTCGATCTCGCTGAACCCGTGCTTGCCGAAGAACTCGGTCTCGAACGTCAGCACGAACAACCGCTGCAACTGCAGCTCGCGGGCGACTTCGAGCAGCCGGTTGACGATCGCATGGCCGATGCCACGCCCCGTCACGGCCGGATCGACGGCGACGGTGCGGATCTCGCCGAGGTCGGACCACAACACGTGCAGCGCCCCGCAACCGACCACTTTTCCGGCTAGCTCGGCCACCCAGAACTCCTGAACGGCCTCGTAGAGCGTCACCAGGTTCTTTTCCAGCAGGATCTTTCCGGCGTAGGTGTCGACGAGTTGTTTGATCGCCGGGACATCGGATGTTCGCGCGCGCCGCACCACCGGCCGGTGATCCTGTTGGCTTTCGGTCACGGGTCAACAGTATTGACATCGGGCACGCCTGCGCTGGTCAACCGTTATTCTGTTGCCGTGTCGGGGCAGCCGCAAACGGGTCCGATAGTGCGGCGTGTCCGGATCGCCAATCTCGCGAACATCCTCACGCTGTTGCGGCTGGTGCTGGTCCCGATCTTTTTGCTCGCCCTGTTCGCCGGGGATGGCCACCAAATCGTCGGGCGCATAGTCGCTTTCGTGATTTTCACGATCGCCATGATCACCGACCGGCTGGACGGCTTGCTGGCCCGCAACTACGGCATGGCAACCGAATTCGGTGCGTTCGTCGATCCGGTCGCCGACAAGACACTGATCGGGTCGGCGCTGATCGGATTGTCGATGCTTGGGGACCTGCCGTGGTGGGTCACCGTGCTGATCCTGACTCGCGAGGTCGGGGTGACCGTGTTGCGGTTGACGGTGATTCGTCGCGGCGTCATCCCCGCCAGCTGGGGCGGCAAAGTCAAGACCGTGGTCCAGGCGTTGGCGATCGGGTTGTTCGTGCTGCCCCTCTCGGGGCCGTTCCTGGTGGGGGCTTCGGTGGTGATGGCGGCGGCGGTCGTGCTCACCGTGGTGACCGGCATCGACTACGTCGCGTCCGCCGTCCGGGAAGTTCGCCAGACGACGAGCGGGAACTAGGCCACCGGTGCCGGCGTTGACCTAATGAGCTCGTGTCGAGCAGGGCTGCCTGGAACAAACTGGAACGAACCGGGACGAAGGAGAGCGGGAATGCCGCCATTGGTGCGCGAGGTCATCGGCGACGTGTTACGCCTGGCCCGGACAACACAGGGACGGACGTTGCGCGAGGTGTCCGATGCGGCTCGGGTGAGCCTCGGGTACCTGTCCGAAGTCGAGCGCGGCCGCAAGGAGCCCTCCAGCGAGCTGCTCAACGCGATCTGCGATGCGTTGGAGGTCCCGCTGTCGGCGGTCCTCGCCGACGCCGGCGAGCGGATGGCGAGCGAGGAACGCGCCGCGCACAGCGAGCCGGCTGGCGAGCCGACCGCCGTGGCAAGCGGTTCCACCATCGACCCCGGCACCAAGGTCGTCATTCCGCCGGTGGCGTCTCTGGCGGTGGCCTGAGCGCCCCACTAAATTGAGCGGCAGGGTGAGCACGAGCCCAGCAGGGCTCTACCCAAGGCCTACCGGGCCCACAAGTAGCGAAGGCGGAGCTAAGCAATGGCCAATCCGTTCGTCAAAGCGTGGAAGTACGTCATGGCGTTGTTCAACGCGAAAATTGACGAGCACGCCGATCCCAAAGTCCAGATCCAGCAGGCCATCGAGGAAGCGCAGCGCACCCATCAGGCCCTGACGCAGCAGGCCGCCCAGGTGATCGGCAACCAGCGTCAGCTGGAGATGCGGCTCAACCGGCAGCTGGCGGACATCGAAAAACTGCAGGTCAATGTGCGCCAGGCCCTGACCCTGGCCGACCAGGCCACGTCGTCCGGAGATACCGCGAAAGCCACCGAGTACAACAACGCGGCCGAGGCGTTCGCGGCCCAGCTGGTGACCGCCGAGCAGAGCGTCGAAGACCTCAAGACGCTGCACGACCAGGCGCTGCAGGCGGCGGCGCAGGCCAAGAAGGCCGTCGAGCAGAACTCGATGGTGTTGCAGCAGAAGATCGCCGAGCGCACCAAGCTGCTCAGCCAGCTCGAGCAGGCGAAGATGCAGGAGCAGGTCAGCGCGTCGCTGCGGTCGATGAGCGAGATCGCGGCCCCCGGTAACACGCCGAGCCTCGAAGAGGTGCGCGACAAGATCGAACGCCGCTACGCCAATGCGGTGGGCGCGGCGGAGCTTGCGCAGGGTTCCGTGCAGGGGCGGATGCTCGAAGTCGAGCAGGCCGGTGTGCAGATGGCCGGTCATTCCCGGCTGGAGCAGATCCGCGCGTCGATGCGTGGCGAAGCCCTGCCGACGGGCTCGACCGCGGCAGCGGAAGCCACCCCGGCCACGCCCGCGCCCGCCGAGACAGGCGGGCAAGCCGCCGAGAAGCCCTTCGGTCAGTCCTAAACCGCGAAGGGTCCCACGATGTCGGTGAACGCGACGGGGCGCGGATCCTGGCGCGCGTTGTTGCAGCGGGGGCTGGACACCGCCGCCGACCTTTCCGACTTTGTGGCCCAGAAGATCAGCGCCGCCGCGGATCCACGCGCCCGGCTGCTGCGACGCCGCCGACGCGCCCTGCGGTGGGGCCTGATATTCGCCGCCGGCTGCGTGTTCTGGGCGGTGGTGACGGCCGTGCTCGCGGCCTGGGGCTGGTTCGCGTTGCTGCTGGAGATCACCGGGGCCATCGCGGTCGTTCTGGTGATCCCGGCGACGTTACTGCTGCTTCGCTACCGCTGGCTGCGATCCGAGCCGCTGCCGGCGAGCCGGCCCGCCAACGCGCGCAGGCTGCCGCCGCCCGGTTCGGCCGCGCGACCGGCGATGTACGCGCTGGGCGCCTCGGAACGAGGATTCTTCTCTCTCCTGGGTGTGATCGAGCGGGGCGCGATGTTGCCGGCGGCCGAAATCCGCGACCTGACCGCGGCGGCGAACAAGACCTCGGCGGCGATGGCTGCCACCGCGGCCGAGGTGGTGTCCATGGAGCGGGCGGTGCACTACTCGGAGTCGTCACGCTCGTATCTGGTGCCCACCATCAACGCGTTCACCGCGCAGCTGAGCGCGGGCGTTCGTCAATACAACGAAATGGTCACCGCCGCAGCACAATTGGTATCGTCGGCCAACGGCGACACCGGGGGAGTGCTAGCCGCGTCGCAGCAACGCTACCGCGACGAGTTGGTCGGAGCGACGGATCGTCTCCTCGGCTGGGCGCAGGCGTTCGACGAACTCGGCGGACTGCAGCGCAAGTAGCGCGCCGCTAGTCTTCGGGCCGCGGGCCGTAGCGCTCGATGTAGGCCTGGTGGATGTGCGCGTCTCGCGCCCGGGCGCGTTCGTCAACCAGCCCAGGATCCAGCCCGTGCACCGCCAGCATGTGCCGGCGCCACACCTTGTTGAGCGCGTGCGAGAAATACACGAACGGAATGAGGATCGGCAGCGTCATGCTCAGATGGACGTCGAGCGTGGTCGGGATGAACCAGAACGGTATGAGCACCAACACCGCCGGCACCGCGACGCGGATCATCATCCGCGCGACGGCGCCCTTGCCGGCCAGGTCGTTGCGCACCCAATCCCGCATCGAGTCGGGTAGCCGGCGCCCGTAGCAATAGCGGATGTACTGCAGGGCGTTGGGCTTGGTGCGGACGCTGTCGTTGGCCATGTCTGTCGTCATGCCCTGTCAGAACGACGCTTTGAGCGACGGTATTACCAGCGCGGCCAGCCCACGCGCCGTGGCCTTGAGCATGTCGAAGAAGTCAAAGTAGTCGCGCCACAGGGTGATTCGCCCGTCGTGCACCTCGAACACGCCGCACACCCAGAACTGAAGCCGCAACGGACCGAAGATCAGCGCGTCGCTGCGTTCGGTGAGCACCGCGGCCCCATCGGCGGCGATGCGGTGGATCTTCACCTCGAACGCGGCGCGCCCGTCCATCCGCCGGAATAGCTTCATCGCTCTGGCGCGGCCGTGGATCGTCGGCAGTCCCACGTTCTCGTAGACGAGGTTGTCGTCCAACGACGCCTCCGCCGTTTCGTAATCCGCGTCCTGCAAGGCGTTCAGGAAACCTTCGACCGTCCTGGCGTTCGCGACGGCCGTCCCAGTCGGCTCGGTCATGGCTGCCAGCGTAGGCGAGCCGGCCCCTCCGGCGCTGTGGCAGGGTAGGGCTGATGCGCGTCGCCGTCGTTGCCGGGCCAGACCCCGGGCACTCGTTTCCGGCGATCGCGCTTTGCCTGCGCTTCCGCGAGGCCGGCGACGAGCCCACCCTGCTCACCGGCGAGGAATGGATCGGCACCGCCCGCGGCGCCGGGATCGACGCGGTCGCGCTGGACGGGCTCGCGGCCACCGACGACGACGTCGACGCCGGGGCCCGAATCCATGGGCGCGCGGCGCGGATGGCGGAGCTCAACGTGCCCACCCTGCGTGAGCTGGCGCCCGACCTGGTGGTCTCCGATGTCATCACCGCGGGCGGCGGCATGGCCGCCGAGCTGTTGGGCACTCCGTGGATCGAGCTCAACCCGCATCCGCTGTACCTGCCGTCCAAGGGATTGCCACCGATAGGCAGCGGGCTGGCGCCCGGCACCGGCATCCGCGGCCGGCTGCGCGACGCCACGATGCGCGCGTTGACCGCACGCTCCTGGCGGACCGGGGTCAAGCAGCGTGCCGCGGTCCGGCTGCAGATCGGGCTGCCCGCCGTCGATCCCGGGCCGCTGCGACGGCTCATCGCCACGCTGCCCGCGCTCGAGGTGCCCCGTCCGGACTGGCCGGACGAGGCCGTGGTGGTCGGCCCCTTGCACTTCGAGCCGACTGACCGGGTGCTCGAGATCCCACCGGGTCCCGGGCCGGTGGTGGTGGTCGCGCCCTCGACCGCGGCCACCGGGACCGCCGGGTTGGCCGACGTCGCGCTGCGACACCTGACGCCGGGCGACACGCTGCCGGCGGGGTCGCGGTTGGTGGTGTCGCGTCTGGGCGGACCGGATCTGGCCGTGCCGCGGTGGGCGGTGGTGGGGCTAGGACGCCAGGCCGAGCTGTTGACGCAGGCCGACGTGGTGATCTGCGGTGGCGGCCACGGGATGGTGACCAAGACGCTGCTCGCCGGGGTGCCACTGGTGGTGGTTCCCGGCGGGGGAGACCAGTGGGAGATGGCCAATCGGGTGGTTCGTCAGGGCAGCGCGCGGCTGGTCCGGCCGCTGACCGCCGACGCGCTGGTGGCCGCGACGAACGAGGTGCTGTCCACGCCCCGCTACCGCGAGGCCGCCCGCGAAGCCGCCGCCGGCATCGACGGGGTCGCCGACCCGGTGCGGGTGTGCCACGAAGCGCTGGCTCTCGCGGGGTGATGCGGGTGCGGCTGACGGAATTCAACGAGCGGGTGGTGCTGCGCTTCGGCGCGGCGTACGGCGCGTCGGTGCTGGTGGATCACGTGCTGACCGGGTTCGACGGCCGCACCGCGGCCCAGGCAATCGAGGATGGCGTCGAGCCGCGCGACGTCTGGCGGGCGCTGTGCGTCGACTTCGACGTGCCCCGCGACCAGTGGTGAAGCCCCGCGACCAGTGGTGAAGCCCCGCGCTTAGGGGTGAGCGACTACGCACGTTCATCTGTTGCTACGGCGTATCCGGCGAAACACGCAATCGGAGCACACGGACTTCCCGGGGACCCGATAGAAGAGGCAGCAGCTGCGACGCCTGAAACCCAGGTGCGCGCTGGTGATCACACCGCATCCGGCCAACATGCCGGTGCCCAGCAGTGAGTCGGTGATCTCGAGGATGGGGCCGCGCAGATCGGGCCGGGCCGAGAGCAGTGCTCGCGACGCTCCCATGAGTGCGGACGCGATGTTGCCCGCGAGCAGGGCGGGCGCCAGTTTGACCCGCAGGCCGGCGGCGAACGGCTTCATGTGTTGTTTCACGACGATGCGGTACAGCAAACCCGCGGAGGGCGAGTCGACGGCTTGTCCGACGGGCTCGGGCATTCGAAGATGCGCCGCGTCGTCGGCGCGCTGCAGGCCTTTGAGATCCGGAACGACCCCGTGCCCCAGCGCGCACGCCAGCACCGGTGACCACAGGCGGGTGGCGTGGCCGAGATGAACCTGCGAGGCGGCGATCCGCAGGTCCGACGTGCGATAGCGCCGGGCGGTGGCGTCGATCAGATCACTGAAACCGTCGGCGTAGGACTCCCCGATCGGATGCCATCCCACCGCGTCGCCCCCGACAGTGAACGTGAAAAACATTTTGTATGACGATATTTCGGCCAGCTCGGCAGAAATGTCCATGCGCGACCAAACCTCTCCGGGGAAATCCGCCCCAGTTGTCATGAGGAAGCGCTGACGGTGAGTATCTGGCTCTCGGGTCAGGACGTGTCCGTCCCCGATCACAGTGGCGGGACCGCACCGGATTCACACCGGTTTCCTCGGCTTTAGCAGGCTGCTTTGGCCCCGTCAGCGCCTTTCGGTAGCAAATGTTGCCATACGCCGTTACCGCGCCCGGCGTGTCCTCTTGAATCGAACACGTGTTCGGCTACTGTGGTGAGCGTTCGGAGACTTGTCGGACCCCGCGCCTAGGGTCACGGCCAACCGACCGATACCGGTCACCGAACACACCGACGATAGGAAGAGGCACCATGACGCAAGCCCCCGACCGCGAGAAGGCTCTCGACCTGGCGATGGCCCAGATCGAAAAGAGCTACGGCAAAGGCTCGGTGATGCGTCTCGGCGACGAGACGCGTCAGCCGATCTCGATCATCCCGACCGGATCCATCGCACTGGACGTGGCCCTGGGCATCGGCGGCCTGCCGCGCGGCAGGGTCGTGGAGATCTACGGTCCGGAGTCCTCGGGTAAGACCACCGTCGCGCTGCACGCGGTGGCCAACGCCCAGGCCGCCGGCGGCGTCGCGGCGTTCATCGACGCCGAGCACGCCCTGGACCCCGACTACGCCAAGAAGCTCGGCGTCGACACCGATTCGCTGCTGGTCAGCCAGCCCGACACCGGTGAGCAGGCGCTGGAGATCGCCGACATGCTGATCCGCTCCGGCGCGCTGGACATCCTGGTCATCGACTCGGTCGCGGCCCTGGTGCCGCGCGCGGAACTCGAAGGCGAGATGGGGGACAGCCACGTCGGGCTGCAGGCCCGGCTGATGAGCCAGGCGCTGCGGAAAATGACTGGCGCGCTGAACAATTCGGGAACCACGGCGATCTTCATCAACCAGCTCCGCGAGAAGATCGGGGTGATGTTCGGCAGTCCCGAAACCACCACGGGTGGAAAGGCTTTGAAGTTCTACGCATCGGTGCGCATGGACGTGCGCCGGATCGAGACGCTCAAGGACGGCACCAATGCGGTCGGTAACCGCACCCGGGTCAAGGTCGTCAAGAACAAGGTGGCGCCGCCGTTCAAGCAGGCCGAATTCGACATCCTCTATGGCCGGGGGATCAGCCGGGAGGGCTCGCTGATCGACATGGGCGTGGATCAGGGCTTCATCCGCAAGTCCGGTTCCTGGTTCACCTACGAGGGCGAGCAGCTCGGCCAGGGCAAGGAGAATGTTCGCACTTTCCTTATGGAGAACGCCGACATCGCCAACGAGATCGAGAAGAAGATCAAGGAAAAGCTTGGCATTGGCGCGGTCGTGACCGATGACCCCTCAGCCGATGGTGTCCTGCCCGCCCCCGTCGACTTCTGAGCCCTCTCGCGAGGAGCAGGCGCGGGCGTTGTGCCTGCGCCTGCTCACCGCGAGATCGCGCACCCGGGCCGAGCTGTCCGGTCAGCTGGCTAGACGCGGATACCCAGACGACGTCAGCACCCGGGTGCTGGATCGACTGGCGTCCGTGGGCCTGATCGACGACGCCGAGTTCGCCCAACAGTGGGTGGCGTCCCGGCGGGCAAGGGCCGGCAAGAGCCGGCGCGCCCTGGCCGCCGAGCTGCACACCAAGGGCGTCGACAACGACGCGATCACCGCGGCGTTGGCCGGGATCGACGCCGGCGCCGAGCGCGACCGGGCGGAGCAGTTGGTGCGGGCCAAGCTGCGGCGCGAGACGCTGGCCGGCGACGACACAAAGGTGAGCCGCAGGCTGGTCGGGATGCTGGCGCGGCGTGGCTACGGCCAGAACCTGGCCTGCGAGGTCGTCCTCGCCGAGCTGGCCGCCGAACGGGAGCGCCGGCGGGTGTAGCTGCGGATTAATCCGGTGGGAGCCGGTCGCCGTACCATGGCCCCGTGACTTCGACGGTGGCCCGTGACGTTTCGGGGGCGCGTACTTATCAGGTGCGCACCTACGGCTGCCAGATGAACGTGCACGATTCCGAACGGCTGGCCGGGCTGCTCGAGGCGGCCGGCTATCGGCGGGCCGCCGAAGGGACCGACGCCGACGTCGTGGTCTTCAACACCTGCGCCGTGCGCGAGAACGCCGACAACAAGCTCTACGGCAACCTCAGCCATCTGGCTCCGCGCAAGCGCGGCAATCCCGATATGCAGATCGCGGTCGGTGGCTGCCTGGCCCAAAAGGATCGAGACGCGGTGCTGCGCAAGGCGCCGTGGGTCGACGTCGTCTTCGGCACCCACAACATCGGATCGCTGCCCACGTTGCTCGACCGCGCCCGGCACAACAAGGTCGCCCAGGTGGAGATCGCCGAGGCGCTGCAGCAATTTCCGTCGTCACTGCCCAGCGCCCGCGAATCCGCCTATGCCGCTTGGGTTTCCATCTCCGTCGGGTGCAACAACAGCTGCACCTTCTGCATCGTCCCGTCGCTGCGCGGCAAGGAGGTCGACCGCAGTCCGGACGACATTCTGGCCGAGGTGAGGTCGCTGGTGGCCGACGGCGTGCTCGAAGTGACGCTGCTCGGCCAGAACGTCAACGCCTACGGGGTGTCCTTCGCCGACCCCGAGCTGCCGCGGAATCGCGGCGCCTTCGCCGAGCTGCTGCGCGCCTGCGGAGAAATCGACGGGCTGGAACGCGTCCGGTTCACCTCCCCGCATCCGGCGGAATTCACCGACGACGTCATCGAGGCGATGGCGCAGACGCCGAACGTGTGCCCCGCCCTGCACATGCCGCTGCAGTCCGGATCCGACCGGGTGCTGCGCGCGATGCGGCGCTCGTACCGGACCGATCGTTATCTCGGCATCATCGACCGCGTCCGGGCGGCGATGCCGCACGCGGCCATCACCACCGACCTGATCGTCGGATTTCCCGGCGAGACCGAAGAGGATTTCGCGGCCACACTCGACGTCGTGCGGCAGGCCCGGTTCGCGGCCGCGTTCACCTTCCAATACTCCAAACGGCCCGGCACTCCGGCCGCGGAACTCGACGGCCAGATCCCGAAACCTGTTGTGCAGGAACGCTACGAGCGACTGGTCGAGCTGCAGGAGCAGATCTCGCTGGAGGGCAACCGCGCGCTGATCGGGCAGACCGTCGAGTTACTCGTGGCCACCGGCGAAGGACGCAAGGACAGCCGGACGTCGCGCATGACCGGACGCGCCCGCGACGGCCGCCTGGTGCACTTTTCCGCCGACACGGCGGTGCGGCCCGGCGACATCGTCACCACGGCGATCACCGGGGCCGCGCCGCACCATCTCGTCGCGGACGCCGGGGTGCTGACCCACCGCCGCACGCGGGCCGGTGACTCCGCAGGACAACGGCCGCGCGGCGTCGGTCTCGGCATGCCCGCTGTGGGGCCGTCCGGCGCAACCGCCCAACCGCTTGGATGCGCCCTATGAACGAACAGAAAAAAGAACACGCCGACATCGACGCCCTGCGTGCCGAAATCGAGGCCGCGGAACGCCGCGTCGCGCGTGAGATCGAGCCCGGCCCAAGGGCATTCGTCGTCGCCATCCTGGTATTCGTGCTGCTGGGCTCGTTCATCCTGCCGCACACCGGCGCCGTGCGGGGATGGGATGTCCTGTTTTCCAGCCACGGCGCCAGTGCGGCCGCGCTGGGCCTTCCGTTACGGGTGTTCGCCTGGTTGGCGCTGGTCTTCGGCGTCGGATTCTCGACGCTGGCATTGCTGACCCGGCGCTGGGCGCTGGCGTGGATCGCGCTGGCGGGCACGGCGATCGCCAGCGGCGCCGGCCTGCTGGCTGTGTGGTCGCGCCAGACCGTGGCCGCCGGTCATCCCGGCCCGGGTGTGGGCCTGATCGTGGCATGGATCACGGTGATTCTGTTGACGTTTCACTGGGCCCGGGTGGTTTGGGCCCGCACCATCGTGCAACTCGCGGCCGAAGAGCAACGGCGCCGGATCGCGGCGCAGCAGCAGTCGCAGACGCTGCTGGACAGCCTCGACACGAACGACGCCCCCGACACTGCCCCCAACGATGCCGGCGACAAACGCGAGGATCCCGAGGGCTAGGTCCGCCGCGTCAGCGCCTCGGCCGCCGCTTCGGCCCACTGCCGCCACTGCGCGGCATTGGCTTTGGCCTCCTCGGCTTCCTTGGTGCGGCCGGCCGCCTCGGCCTTGCGCGCCTGCTGTTCGTATTGCTCGGCACGGGTCGCGAACTGCTCGGCGCGGGCCTGCGCCTGGGGATCGGACCAATCCGATTCACCGGCGTCGCGCACCTTTTTCTCGACCGCCCGCAGCCGCCGCTCCAACTCGGCGGAGCGCTCCCGGGGGACTCGGCCGATCGCGTCCCATTTCTCCGCGATCGATCGCAGCGCCGCCCGGGCCGCGTCGTGATTGCTCGTGTCGAGCTTCTCCGCCTCGGCCAGCAGCGCCTCCTTGGCGACGGCATTGGCCCGTAATTCCGAATCCTTTTCCGCCGCAGCGGCATTGCGCGCGGTGAAAAACGTGTCCTGGGCGGCCTTGAAGCGACGCCACAGGGCGTCGTCGACGTCCCTGCTGGCCCGGCCCGCCGCCTTCCACTCGGAGAGCAGCTTGCGGAACTCCGCGCTCGTCGCGGTCCAGTCCGTCGAATCGGACAGCTCCTCGGCCCGTTCGCAGAGCCGCTCCTTGGACTCCCGAACCCCCGATCGCTCGCGGTCCAGCTCGGCGAAGTGGGCGCCCCGGCGCCGGTTGAAGGCTTCGCGGGCCGCGGAATAGCGCTTCCACAGCGCGTCGTCGACCTTGCGGTCCAGGCCGCTGATCGTCTTCCACTCGTCGAGAATCGCCCGCAGGCGGTCGCCGGCGATCTTCCAGTGGGTCGAGTTGGCGGCCAGGTCCTCGGCCTCGGCCGCCAGCGCCTCCTTGCGGGCGGTCTGGGCGGCGCGATGCTCCTCGCGGCGGGACTTGTCGGCGGCCGCCGCCGCCCCGGCGTGCTCGAGCAGCGTCGACAGCCGGCCCGCGAGCGCGTCGATGTCGCCCAGCACGCACGCGGTCGGCAGCGTCTCGGCCAGTTCGGATGCGTGGGCTTTGATCTTGCGGGCATCGCCGGTGCCCGACGCCAGCCGCTCCTCCATCAGCGTGATCTCGGTGGCGAGGTCATCGAAGCGCCGGCCGAAGTGGGCGAAAGCGGCCTCGCGGTCGCCGGCCTGCCAGGAGCCGACGACGCGTTCGCCCGCCGCGCTGATCAGCCAGACGGTGCCGTCGTCGTCGACGCGTCCGAACTGGTGCGGATCGCTCGACGGGGGCACGGCGACCGGGTGGATCGCGGGCCGCGAAGTCGGGCGCGGACCGGGCCGTGGTCCCGGACGCGGCGACGGCTTTGGTGAATCGCTGATACGGGGCTCGTCAGCGGTCATCGCTCGTCACCTGCCCTTTGCCACCTTCGCGCGGTTGGTGTTCCGCGCGCCTGCCGCGCGTAGCGGCACCCATACTCCCTAAGCGCTTCCCAGAGTATTCAAGCAGCTTGGCGGACCGTGCGCGGCCACCTTGGCCCCTCTAAAGTGATGGCTGGCGCTGGGATGTTGTCGAGATGATGCCGCTGTCGAACTACAGTCGAACTACTGTGGTGCGTGAACCCGTCTAGAACTGCACGTGTACGGAAAGCTTTGGGGGAGCGCTGGTGAGGGGGTTCCCATGTCCAAAGTGGACGTCGCGGCACTGATTGCCTTGTGCGCGGCACTGGCCTCCGCGATCGGCGACGTCATCCGGCAGCGATCCGCACACGAAATCACCGACAAACACGTCGGGCACCTCGAGCTGTTCCGTATGTCGTTGCGCGACAAGCGGTGGTGGTTGGGCGGCCTGGCGGCGATCGTCAACTACAGCCTGCAGGCCGGGGCCCTGGCGTGGGGATCGGTGGTCTTGGTGACCTCGCTGCAGGTGACCGCGCTGCTGTTTGCCCTGCCGATCTATTCGCGGCTGACCGGGCACCGGGTCACCCGCTGGGAGTGGATCTGGGCGATCGTGCTGGCAGGCTCTTTGGCGGTGGTCATCATCGTGGGCGACCCGACGGTCGGCCAGCAGCGGGGGGCGCTGTCCCAGTGGATCATCGTGGCTCTGGTGATGGGTCCCATCCTGGTGTTGTGTTTGCTCGGGGCGCGCATCTGGTCAGGTCGCCCGGTCGCGGCCGTGCTGCTGGCGCTGGTGGCGGGTTCGTCATTGGCGTTGTTCGCGGTGCTGACCAAGGGCCTCGTCGAACTGCTCGAAGAAGGCCTGGGCGCCGCCCTGACTTCGCCCGAGTTCTTTCCGTGGCTGGTGCTGATGTTGGCCGGGATGATTTTCCAGCAGTCGGCCTTCCGTGCCGGGGCGTTGACCGCGTCGCTGCCGACGATGACCGTGGCCAAGCCGCTGGTGGGCGGGATACTCGGGGTGTTTCTTCTCGGCGAGACATTCGACGCCCACGGGCCCCAGGCGTTCGTGCTGGTCGCGGCCGTGGCTATGGTCATCGTCGCGACGGTGGCGCTGGCCCGCGGGGAGGCCGCGTCGATCGCGGCGGAGACGGGGCGCGACCTTAAACGCACTCCGGCGGCGCAGGACGAACCCCCGCAGAGCGATGCGGCCCCTTCGGAGGAAAGCCGGACGATCACCTGACGCGTCCGGCGTCGTCGATCCGTCCGTTAGTTTGGTGGCGTGCTGAGCGCCATCGCGATCATTCCCTCGGCGCCGGTGCTTGTCCCGCAGCTCGCCGGAACGGCCGCCGCCGAGATGGCCGACGTGGTCGCGGCGGCCCTTGCCGCGGCCGCCCTGCTGCCGCCGCGCTGGAACGTCGTCGGGACGGGCCGAGCGGACGACATCCTCGGTCCCGACGGCGTGGGTACCTTCGCGGGCTTCGGCGCCGACGTGCCGGTCCGGCTGTCGCCCCTAACCGCAGCCGAGCCACCAGCCGAGCCGCCCGCCGAGATGCCCCTGTGCGCGCTGCTCGCGGGCTGGGTCCGCGGGCAGGTCCGCCCCGAGGCCAGCGCGCGGGTCCACGTCTACAGCGGCGACCATGACGCCGACACCGCGCTGACGCACGGCCGGCAACTGCGCGCCGCGATCGACCGGGCGCCCGACCCGGTGGGCGTGTTGGTCGTCGCCGACGGTGCCAACACCCTGACGCCGAGCGCGCCCGGCGGTTACGACCCCGGCAACGCCGACGCCCAGCTGGCCCTCGACGACGCGCTGGCAAACGGCGACGCCGCCGCACTGACCCGGCTGCCGCCCGAGATCCAGGGCCGGGTCGCCTTCCAGGTGCTCGCCGGGCTGGCCGAACCCGGGCCGCGATCGGCCAAGGAGCTCTACCGGGGAGCGCCCTACGGGGTGGGCTACTTCGTCGGCGCCTGGCAGCCGTGAGCCAAGCCGTGCGACCGCTCGCGATCGTCGGCCCCACCGGTACCGGCAAGTCGCAGCTGGCGCTCGACTTCGCAGAACGGGTCGAGCGCCTCGGCATCCAGGCGGAGATCGTCAACGCCGACGCGATGCAGCTCTATCGCGGCATGGACATCGGAACCGCCAAGCTGCCCGTCGAGGCCCGCCGCGGCATCCCGCACCACCAGCTCGACGTGCTCGACGTCACCGAGACCGCGACCGTCGCCCGCTACCAGCGGGCCGCCGCCGCCGACATCGACGCGATCGCCGCCCGGGGCGCGCTGCCGGTGGTAGTCGGCGGCTCGATGCTGTACATCCAGTCGCTGCTAGACGACTGGTCGTTCCCCGCGACCGATCCCGCGGTGCGTGCGCGTTGGGAGCGGCGGCTCGCGGAGGAGGGGGTGGGGCCGCTGCACGCCGAGCTGGCCCGGCGCGACCCGGCGGCGGCCGCCGCGATCCTGCCCACCGACGGCCGGCGCACGGTACGGGCGCTCGAGGTGGTGGAGCTCACCGGGCGGCCGTTCGCCGCGTCCGCGCCGCGCATCGGCACTCCGCGCTGGGGCACCGTCATCATCGGATTAGACTGTGACACAACGCTTCTCGACGAGAGATTGGCCCGCCGCACCGATACGATGTTCGAGCAAGGCCTGGTCGACGAGGTACGCGCGCTCCTCAAGCAGGGCCTGCGCGACGGGGTCACCGCCTCGCGTGCGCTGGGCTACGCCCAGGTGCTCGCCGCGCTGGACGCCGGCGGCGGGCCGGAGCACCTGCGCGACGCGCGCGAGCAGACGTACGTCGGCACCCGACGGTACGTGCGGCGGCAGCGCTCCTGGTTCCGCCGCGATCACCGGGTGCACTGGCTCGAGTCTGAAAAAGGGGAAGCCGACCGCACCCGGCTCGTCGACGAAGCGGTGCAGGCATGGCGGCACGTATCCTGAGCTGGTGATCTTCGCTAAGGGGCACGGCACGCAAAACGATTTCGTGCTGCTGCCCGACGTCGGCGCCGAATTGGCGCTCACCCCGCCGTTGGTGGCCGCGTTGTGCGACCGGCGCCGCGGATTGGGCGCCGACGGGGTGCTGCGGATCACCACCGCCGACGCGGCGGTGGCCGCCGGGGTGCTCGAGCGCCGGCCCGACGGTGTTGGGTCGAACGACTGGTACATGGACTACCGCAACGCCGACGGATCGATCGCTCAGATGTGCGGCAACGGGGTACGGGTCTTCGCGCACTACCTGCGGGTCGGCGGCTTGGAGTCGCGCGACGAGTTCGTCGTCGGCTCGCTGGCCGGCGCGCGTCCGGTCACCCTGCATCACGCCGACGCGACCGAGGCCGACGTCACCGTCGACATGGGTAAGGCCAACCGGCTGGGCAGCGGCGGGGACGCGTTTGCGGCGGTCGTCGGCGGCAAGCGATTCACCGGGCTGGCGGTCGACGTGGGCAACCCGCACCTGGCGTGCGTGGATCCGCGGCTGAGTCCCGGCGAACTCGCCGCGCTGGACGTGGCCGCCCCGGTGCAATACGACCGCGCGCAATTCCCCGACGGCGTCAACATCGAAATCCTCACCGCGGCGGCCGGCGGGGTGACACACATGCGGGTCCACGAGCGCGGGGTGGGCGAAACCCGATCCTGCGGCACGGGGACTGTCGCCGCCGCGGTCGCCGCGCTGGCCGATGCCGGCGCGGACACCGGGACGCTGACCGTACGGGTACCGGGCGGCGACGTCACGGTCACCATCACCGACGCCACCAGCTACCTGCGCGGGCCGTCGGTGCTGGTGGCCCGCGGCGAGATCAGCGAGGAATGGTGGCGCGCACAGCAGCGTTAAATCGGGTGCGCGCAACCGATTTAGCGTGCACTATTGCTAATTGCCTATGACTCATCCCGAAACTCCCTTCCACGATCAGCCGGATCTAGAACCCAGCGCGGGCGAGCTTGCCCTCGAAGACCGATCGGCGCTGCGCCGCGTCGCCGGGTTGTCGACCGAACTGGCCGACATCTCCGAGGTCGAGTACCGCCAGCTCCGGTTGGAGCGCGTGGTGCTGGTCGGCGTGTGGACGCAGGGGAGCGCCGCCGACAACCAGGCGAGCCTGGCCGAGCTGGCCGCCCTGGCCGAGACCGCCGGCTCGCTGGTGCTCGAAGGCCTGATCCAGCGCCGCGACAAACCCGACCCGTCCACATACATCGGCTCGGGCAAGGCGCAGGAATTGCGCGAGGTCGTCCTGGCGACCGGCGCCGACACCGTCATCTGCGACGGTGAACTATCACCGGCGCAGCTGACCGCGCTGGAGAAGGCCGTCAAGGTCAAGGTCATCGACCGCACCGCGCTGATCCTCGACATCTTCGCCCAGCACGCCACCAGCCGGGAAGGCAAGGCGCAGGTGTCGCTGGCCCAGATGGAGTACATGCTCCCGCGGCTGCGCGGCTGGGGCGAGTCGATGTCTCGGCAGGCCGGTGGTCGCGCCGGCGGCAGCGGTGGCGGCGTGGGCCTGCGCGGTCCCGGTGAGACCAAGATCGAGACGGACCGGCGCCGCATCCGCGAGCGGATGTCCAAGCTGCGCCGCGAGATCAAGGCGATGAAGCAGGCGCGCGACACCCAGCGCAGCCGCCGGCTCGGCAGCGACATCCCGTCGATCGCCATCGTCGGATACACCAACGCGGGCAAGTCCAGCCTGCTCAACGCGCTGACTGGGGCCGGCGTGCTGGTGGAGGATGCGTTGTTCGCGACGCTGGAGCCCACCACCCGGCGCGCGGAGTTCGACCCCGGAACCAAATGGGCTCGGCCGTTCGTGCTGACCGACACGGTCGGGTTCGTGCGGCACCTGCCCACCCAGCTGGTCGAGGCGTTCCGCTCCACGCTCGAGGAGGTCGTCGACGCCGACCTGCTGTTGCACGTTGTCGACGGCTCGGACGTCAACCCGTTTGCCCAGATCAATGCGGTGCGGCAGGTGATTTCGGAAGTCTTTGCCGACCACGACGGCGCCGCGCCGCCGGAGCTGCTGGTGGTGAACAAGGTGGACGCCGCCAGCGATCTGATGTTGGCCAAGCTTCGCCACGGTTTGCCCGGGGCGCTGTTCGTGTCCGCGCGCACCGGCGACGGCATCGACGCCCTGCGCCGCCGGATCGCCGAACTCGCGGCTCCCACCGACACCGCCGTCGACGTCGTGATCCCCTACGACCGTGGCGACCTGGTGGCCCGCGTGCACGCCGACGGCCGGGTGCAGCAGGCCGAGCACAACTCGCAGGGCACTCGCCTGGTGGCCCGCGTTCCGGTCGCGCTGGCCGCGAGCCTGCGCGAGTTCTCGGCGAAATAAGCCTCGGCCGCGCACGGCCGCCCAGCCGCCGACCAACCGTCTGGTTGGTATATCTTGGGCGGCAGAGTCCCCGTCGCCGGAGGTCAGTTATGAGCGGTGCCGTCAAGTACCAGCGCACTCTTTTCGAGCCCGAGCACGATTTGTTCCGCGAGTCCTACCGCGCCTTCCTCGATCGCCACGTCGCGCCGTATCACGACGAATGGGAGAAGGCGAAGATCGTCGACCGCGAAGTGTGGCTCGAGGCGGGCAAACAGGGCTTTCTCGGCATGGCCGTGCCCGAGGAGTACGGCGGCGGCGGCAACCCCGACTTCCGGTACAACACGATCGTCACCGAGGAGACCACCGCCGGGCGCTACAGCGGCATCGGATTCGGCCTGCAAAACGACGTGGTGGCGCCCTACCTGCTGCGCCTGGCCACCGAGGAGCAGAAGCAGCGCTGGCTGCCTAAGTTCTGCAGCGGGGAGTTGATCACGGCGATCGCGATGACCGAGCCGGGCACCGGCAGCGACCTACAGGGCATCAAGACCCGGGCCGTCAAGCACGGCGATCACTACGTGCTCAACGGCTCAAAGACGTTCATCACCAACGGGATCAACTCGGATCTGGTGATCGTGGTGGCGCAGACGGATCCCGACATGGGCGCGCAGGGCTTTTCGCTGCTCGTCGTCGAGCGCGGCATGAAGGGCTTCGAACGCGGCCGCCACCTGGACAAGATCGGGTTGGACGCGCAGGACACCGCGGAGTTGTCGTTCACCGACGTCCACGTTCCGGCGGAAAACCTTCTCGGCGAGGAGGGCAAGGGGTTCATCTACCTCATGCAGAACCTGCCGCAGGAGCGGATCTCGATCGCGATCATGGCGGCCGCCGCGATGGAAACGGTACTGAACCACACCGTGCAATACACCAAGGAGCGCAAGGCTTTTGGCAAACCGATCGGCAGCTTCCAGAACAGTCGCTTCGTGCTCGCCGAGCTGGCGACCGAGGCCACAGTGGTGCGCGTCATGGTCGACGAGTTCATCCGGCTGCATCTCGAGGAGAAGCTGACGGCCGAGCAGGCCGCGATGGCCAAGTGGTACTCGACCGAGAAGCAGGTGCACCTGATCGACCGTTGCCTGCAGCTGCACGGCGGATACGGCTACATGCGCGAATACCCGGTCGCGCGTGCCTATCTCGATGCGCGGGTTCAGACGATCTACGGTGGCACGACCGAGATCATGAAGGAGATCATCGGCCGCGGCCTGGGTGTCTAGCCCGGGAGGCGGCCCCCTCGACGTATCGTGCGGGACGCAATCGCGTTGGCGGCCAACGAAATGTGACCGCCCGGCAAATGATCTATTTCGCGTATCGCTGTTTTGGCCGGGTAGATTCCGGACCAATTGACGGCCTCGCGTACCGTCGGCACATGCGTTTGGATGCCGGCCGGTCGCGACATGGGTGCCGTCGTGCATCATTTCGACATCGGAGCGGTATCCGTTTTTGCAAAATTCGTGATTCGGCTTCGCATTTTCTGCTCGCTGGAGCAAAGTTATGCGAGCCCGGCGATAATGCGTACCCCCGCGGGTTAGTCACTCGCGGTGGGGGTATCACCCGCTCGCAGGGTCTGCAGGATGCGGGCATGGCCACAAACCGGGGCCTATCCGTCGGCTGGGAGGCTTGGTGAACGGGCAGGGAGGTCGATTGCGCAGGCTATTCGGGCGCGCGCTGATCAGCATGGCGGCCGCCGTCGTGGCCGCGGCATTCCTGGCACCCGGAGCCTTGGCATCCCCGATCGGCGACGCCGAGGCCGCCATGATGGCGGCGTGGGAGAAGGCCGGCGGCGACGGATCACCGCTGGGCGCCCGGAAGGGCGACGTCTACCCGGCCGGTGACGGATTCGTCCTGGACTTCGACGGCGGCAAGATGTTCTACACCACCGACACCGGCGCCAAGTTCGTGTACGGGCCGATCCTGGACAAATACGAGGCGCTCGGCGGCCCGGTCAACAGCGATCTGGGATTCCCGACCATCAACGAGGTCCCCGGCCTCGCGGGACCAGACAGCCGGGTGGCGACCTTCGCCGCCAGCGACAAGCCCGTGATTTTTTGGACGGCCGTGCACGGCGCGTTCGTGGTGCGCGGCGCCATGAACGCGGCGTGGGACAAACTCGGCAGCTCCGGCGGCGTCCTCGGCGCACCGGCCGGCGATGAAACCTACGACGGCGAGGTCACTTCGCAGAAGTTCACCGGCGGTCAAATCTCCTGGAACCGCAAAACCAAGGACTTCACCACCACCCCGCCCGCATTGGCCGACCAACTCAAGGGTCTGCAGGTGGCGATCGATCCCACCGCGGCCATCAACATGGCCTGGCGTGCCGCGGGCGGCGCCTCCGGCCCGCTGGGCGCCAAGCAGGGCGGGCAATATCCCATCGGCGGTGACGGAGTCGCCCAGAATTTCGCCGGCGGCAAGGTGTTTTTCAGCCCGGCCACCGGCGCAAGCGCTATCGAGAGCGACATTCTGGCCAAGTACGAGTCGGCCGGTGGGCCCGTCGGCAGCGACCTGGGGTTCCCGATCGCCAACGAGTCCGACGGCGGTATCCCCTCCAGCCGAAGCTGCACCTTCGCCGCGGCCGACAAGCCGGTGATCTTCTGGACACGCGAGCACGGCGCATTCGTTGTCCGCGGTGCGATGAAGGCCGCGTGGGACAAGCTTCGCGGTGCCAGCGGCAAGCTGGGTGCGCCGGTCGGCGACCAAGCCGTGGACGGCGACGTGATCTCCCAGAAGTTCGCCGGCGGCAAGATCTCGTGGAACCGCGCGAAGAACACGTTCACCACCGACCCGTCCAACCTGGCGCCGTTGCTGTCCGGCCTGCAGGTGTCGGGGCAGAACCAGCCGAGCAGCGCGGCGATGCCGCCCCACTCCAAGAAGTTCGCCTGGCATTCGTGGTATCTGCTGGTCATCATTCCGGTCGCGATAGTGCTCGCGCTGCTGGCGTTTCTGCCGTTCGGGTTGCGTCGGCGCCGCGCCCGCCGGGAGGCCGCGGCGGCCGCCGCCGCCTACCAGCACGACCGCGACGCCGACCTCGGCGGGTACGACGCTGTCGCCGACGGGCATTGGGGCCACGACTACGGCGACGACTACGCCTCCGCGGACGCGCGAGAGGAAGCCCACGAGCACGCCGATGCCGCCACCGACCACTTCCTGTTCGGCGAGCCACAACCGTCCGAAGAGCCCGGCGACGAGTCCGGGTCGCGGGTCAGCTGGTCGCGCGGCGACGAGGTCGCCGCGGAATACGGCGGGGAATCGCCGCCCATGCCCGAGGAGGACGCGGACCGGTCGGGGATCGAGGAGGTAGACCCCGACGCTGTGGATACCGATTCCATACCCGTCGTGTCGGAGGACGTTCTCGCCGAATCCGACTATCCCGAGGCCGGCTACCCCGAACCCGCCTACCCCGAGCCCGCCTACCCGGAGCCCGCCTACCCGGAGCCCGCCTATCCGGAAGCCGCGTATCCGGAGGCCGCCTATCCGGAAGAGGACGAACCGGCCTATCTCGACGTCGATGAAGCCGCCGAGGCCGAAGAAGCCGAATATCCGGACGTGGCCGTTCCGCATACCCCAGCGGACGCCGCCCATCCGGACGACGCGTACTCCGCCGCGGCGCCGGAGCCGGTCGATTCGGATGTTGTCTATCCCGACGTCGCGGTCGCGCACACCGCCCCGGACGTCGCGGCACCGGGCGTCGCCGCCGCCGGGCCGAGGCCCGGGCGGCATGCCGCCGTCGACGCCGACGAGGGACCGGGCCCGGCCGGACGCCCGACCATCCACCTGCCGTTGGATGACCCGTATCAGATGCCGGACGGATATCCCATCAAGGTCAACGCCAGCTTCGGTCTGTACTACACCCCCGACAGCGTGCTCTACCAGGACACGCTCGCCGAAATCTGGATGTCCAGCGAAGAAGTCGCCCAGGCCAACGGCTTCACGAAGGCCGACTGACCCCGATCGCTAAATCTTGCGGATCACCGTGACGACCTTGCCGAGCACGGTCGCCTCGTTGCCGGGGATGGGATCGAACGCGGGGTTGTGCGGCATCAGCCACACCTGACCGCCCGCGCGCTTGAAAGTCTTGACGGTGGCCTCGCCGTCGAGCATGGCGGCGACGATGTCGCCGTTGTCTGCGACATTCTGCTGCCGCACCACCACCCAGTCACCGTCACAGATCGCGGCTTCGACCATCGAGTCGCCGACCACCTTGAGCAGGAACAGGGCGCCCTCGCCGACCAACTCGCGGGGCAGCGGGAAGACGTCCTCGACCGCCTCTTCGGCCAGGATCGGCCCGCCGGCCGCGATGCGCCCGAGCACGGGGACGAAGGTGGGTTCCGGCAGCGCGTCCGAGCCGGCGACTTCGGTGACGGGCACCGCCGCCGCCGGGACGTCGTCGACACCGCGGACATCGACGGCCCGGGGCCGGTTCGGGTCGCGGCGCAGGTACCCCTTGCGTTCCAGGGTGCGCAGCTGGTGAGCCACCGACGACGTCGACGTCAGACCGACGGCATCACCGATTTCGCGGATGCTCGGCGGGTAACCGCGGCTGGTCACCGACTCGCGGATGACCTTGAGGATGGTGCGCTGCCGCTCGGTAAGCGATGGATCCACGGAATGCAACCGGCCGGCCGCGCCGGCGGAAGTGTCGTTGCTGTCGCTCATGGCACTGAATGTAGCCCCCCGGCGACCAAGAATCAAACATGTGTTCGACTGGCGTGTCGCGACGCTGCCGACAGGGGCCCGAAGACCCTACGGCTGGTGAATCAAGACCCTAAAACGGATGAATCACACGCGTGTAACTTTCGACCCGAGCGGGTACTTCTCCTGCATGTCAGGGGTGGTGACCGACGATCGGCGACGAACTTGTCGGTGCCGGGGTCTAACGTTTCGCTCGTCCGACACGCTTCGCTCAAATGTTCGGGGTTCGAACACACGAGCGACTATAGTCGAACACACGAGCGAGGATTTAGTTGACCGGAGGAACGGACATGACAGTCATCCACACAGTCTCGCCGCGGACCTGCGGCACCCGGCGTCCGGCCAGTGGGCTGGTCGACTGTCCCCGCTACGACGGGGCACGTGTGGTGCGCTCCCGCCGTCCACGCTCGTCACGGCCGGCCGGCGCGCCCATGCGCTACCACGGCACCGGCGTCGCGATGTCGGTCGCGCCGCATCGCAAGCGTCCCGCCACGCTGCTGACGACGCTCGGGCTGGCCCTGCTCGCCGGGCTGATCACCCTGTGGCTGGGGCTGGTCGCGAACCTCGGGCAGCAGGCCAACGGCGACTCCGGCCCTACGGCTGCCGCGGTGCCCGACAGGCTGGCCGTTGTGCGGGTCGAAGCCGGGGAGTCCCTGCAGGACGTCGCGCACCGCGTGGCGCCGGACGCGCCCGCTCGCCAGGTGGCCGACCGGATCCGCGAACTCAACGACCTGAACTCGCCCACGCTGGACGCCGGCCAGACGCTGATCGCGCCGGTCGGCTGACGGCGTGGCGGTGCGGTGGGAAGGGGTCCATTGCGAAAACCGCTCTACGCCAAGGCTGCTCGGCTCCCGCGGCGGTGGACGGATCCTTCTCGCGGCGGTATTGGCCCCGGTGGGCGGCGCGCGGGTACGCTCGGAGTGTTCTGCGAGGTATCGGCACGGCGAAGGAGCGGTCATGCACTGTCCGTTCTGCCGGCATCCCGATTCCCGGGTGATCGACTCGCGGGAAACCGATGAAGGCCAGGCGATTCGGCGCCGCCGGTCCTGTCCCGAATGCGGGCGGCGGTTCACCACCGTGGAAACCGCGGTCCTGGCCGTGGTCAAACGCAGTGGCGTGACCGAGCCCTTCAGCCGCGAGAAAGTCATCAAAGGCGTCCGCCGCGCGTGCCAGGGCCGGCAAGTGGACGAGGACGCGCTGAACCTACTGGCCCAGCAGGTGGAAGACGCGGTGCGCGCCGCGGGCTCGCCCGAGGTCCCGAGCCACGAGGTCGGCCTGGCCATCCTCGGGCCGTTGCGCGACCTCGACGAGGTGGCCTACCTGCGATTCGCGTCGGTGTACCGCTCGTTCTCGTCCGCGGAGGATTTCGAGCGCGAGATCGAAGCGCTGCGGGCGCACCGCCAAGTGCCGACGGACCCGGAACCGGCCACTCGCTAGGCTGTTTTCATGCCTGCCGACTTGCATCCCGACGTCGCGGCGCTGGCGCCCCTGCTCGGTACCTGGGCCGGTCGAGGCGCCGGAGAATACCCGACAATCCAGCCCTTCGAGTACCTCGAGGAAGTCGTGTTCTCCCACGTGGGCAAACCATTTCTGGCGTATGCGCAAAAGACGAAAGCGGTGGCCGACGGCAAGCCCCTGCACGCCGAGACCGGATATCTTCGGGTGCCGCAGCCGGGTCACGTCGAGCTGGTTCTGGCGCACCCGAGTGGCATTACCGAGATCGAGGTGGGCACGTATTCGGTGACCGGCGAGCGTATCGAGGTCGAGTTGTCCACCACCGACGTCGGATTGACCCCGACCGCCAAAGAGGTGTCCGCGCTTGGTCGTTCGTTGCGCATCGACGGCGACGAGCTGTCGTACTCGGTGCGGATGGGCGCCGTCGGCCAACCACTGCAGCATCACCTCTCCGCGGTGTTGCACCGCAAGGCCTGACCACTCCGGGTGGCGCGCGGAATTCAATTCAGCTGTGTCACACCGTCATTGACGACGCGCCCGGCCACCCGAACCCAGCCCTCGGGGCTCCAGGTCGTCTCGATCATCGAGCCCTTGCCCTGCGTGATGCGCAGATCGCGGCTGAGGTGGTCGGTGATCCGTATCGCCGCGGAGCCGGTCGCTTCGTCTTCCGGCACACCCAGATTCGCGGCGAACATGCGGGCGCGCAGCGATCCGGCGGTTTGATCTATCCATGCCCACAGGTAGTGGGAGGTGTCGTCTGGATAATCGGCGGGGTCGGCGGCGAGCAGGTCGTCAATCGCATCGAATTCGTGCACGAACAATTCGGGGGCCCACTCCGAGCGTGCGCTGATGACCGTGAGCTCGTCCTGATAGCCGACCTGCACGAGGCCGGCGGGCACCCGCAGCGTGTTGATCGGCATCCCATTGTCGCGCAGCCACCACGACAGGCCGACGGTCGGATGTCCCGCGAACGGAATTTCGGTTCGCGGCGTGTAGATCGTGGCGTGCGCGGTGGGGGAGCCGGGGGTGGGCAGATCGACGAATATCGTTTCGCTGTAGCCCAATTCGGCGGCCAGCCGTTGCCGGTCACGGGTGTCGATCTGACTGGCATCGACCACGCCGAGGGGATTGCCGAAGTTGCGGTCCGGATCGGTGAACACCCGCAGCACCGTGACGTCGATACCCATGGCCCGACTGTACGACCCCGGGCAATGCCGCGATTGTCAGGTGGCGCTGCGTTCGTCGGAGCCCATGGCGTTGAGGACCGCGACGCGGGTGTCGGCCGGGCCGGAGACGGTCTGCGCGCCGCTGCCCGTGCGGAGCAACTGGCGAAGCGCAGCCTGGTCGTATTGGGCGGGCTCGGTGGTGTCGATGAAGCGCTGGACGACGTCGATGAAGCGGGCCGGGTCGTCGTGGAAGGGGAAATGGCCGGAGCGTTGGAAGATCTCCAGCCGGGAGCCGGGCATCGCGGCGTGTGCCATGTGGGCATGGCGGACGGGGACCACGACGTCGCGGCTGCCCCAGATGATCTGCACGGGGATGGCCTCGGTCAAATAACATCGGTCCAGCATGGTGACGATCTGCCCACGCCAATCCACGACGGCCCGCAGGGTGCGGCTGAACGCCGCCGACGCCGTCGGTTCGGGTAGATCGTCCAGTATCCGCAGCACGTTGGGCAGGTCGCGGCCCAGGTCGGTCGACCCGATCGCCAGGCCCGCCAGGCGCCCCGCCAGCTGAACCGTCGGCAGCACCAGGGGCAGCCGCAGCAGGGCCAGGGCCTCGCTGCCCATCGGCAACGAGGCGAGCCGGAAGACGACGTTGACATCCTTGGTGACGCCGCCGGCGCCGACCAAAATCAGCCGATCGACCAGATGTGGGAATTGGTAGGCGAATTGCATCGCCACTCCGCCGCCCAGCGAATGACCCACGATGGTGACTCGCTCGATGTCGAGGACGGACAGCAGGTCGCGCATCCCGTTGGCGTAAGCGGCGACCGAATAGTCGGCGCGCGGCTTGTCGGACTGCCCGTGGCCCAGCAGATCCGGGGCGATCACGGTGAAACGCTGGGCGAGCTTGGCCTGCACCGTATTCCAGGTGGTGGAGTTGTCGCCGATGCCGTGAATCAGCAGCAGGGCCGGGCCCGAGCCGGCGATCCGGAACGCCCGCTTGTAGCCATGGATGGTTCGGAACTGCAGGGTTGGCGCGGTCACTTCCCGCACCGGGCGAAGATTGCTCTTTCGCTTCCGCTCAGTCATCCGCCCACCTCGTCGTCGGGCCAGTTCTGAGCGGTTAGCCCGAGTCGTCGTCGTCGGACTTCTTCTCGGCCTGCTGGGCCAGGAAGCGCTCAAACTCTGCGCCAATCTCGTCGCCGCTAGGCAGGTCCTCGTCGCGAGTCAGTAACGACCTGTTTGCCTGAGCGTCGATGAAGGCATCGTACTGGCGCTCGAGCGCGGCCACCACTTGGGCGACCTCCGCGCTGGCCTGCACCTGCTCGTCGATTTTGGCCCGGATTTCCGCGGCCGCTTCGGTCAGCTCCGACAGCGGCAGGTCCAGCGACCCGGACTTCGCCACCTGCTCGAGCAGCGCCTGGGCGGCCGCGGGGTAGTCGGTCTGCGTCAGGTAGTGCGGCACGTGCACCGTGAACCCGACGACCTCGTGGCCGTGCTGGGCCATCCGGTATTCGAGCAAGTTGGACGCGCTTCCCGGGACCTGGATCTCCGAGATCCACGGCTGGAAGTCGGCGATCAGTTCCTTGTCGTTGGAGTGCGCGGTCAGCGTGATCGGCCGCGTGTGCGGGACTGCCATCGGGACTGTGCCCAGGCCGATCGTGCGGCGCACGCCCAGCCGCTCGGCCAGCAGGCGCACCGCGGTGACGAAACGCTCCCACTTCAGATCCGGCTCCATGCCGGCCAGCAACAGGAACGGGGTGCCGACGCTGTCCCGTAAGGCGTACAAGCTCAACTCTGGATCGTCGTAATTGGTGAAGTGGTCGGTCTTGAAGGTCATCAGCGGCCGCCGGGAGCGGTAGTCCAGCAGTTCGTCGATCGCGAAAGACGCGACCAGCTCGGTGTCCAGGGCGTCCTTCAGGTGCGCGGCGGCCAGGCGTATCGCGTGACCGGCGTCGGAGAACCCTTCCAGCGCGTGCACCAGCACCGGGCCGCGGCCGTCGGACGTCGACAGCTGGGGCGCCGGGAACTCGAGTTCGTACATGCCGGGCTGCCCTGGCTGATAGAGCCCGTCGTCCCGGTTTTGATCGTGGGCCATCGGGGTTGCCTCCTTTCGGGGGTTTCTCCAGGGTGCCCTAAACCATTGTCCCCCAAATCGATGGGCACCGAATACTGCAACGCACGGGTGCCGGACCTTAATCTGCGCGGCGCCGTGCGGCCGCGTCGAGCAGGCAAAACTATCAACACACCGTGTCCGCGTTGATTGTGCTTGCGAGCGCGTGGTCAGGCATGATTGCACTCAAATGCGCGTGCCGAGGGTGTTGCTATGTGCGGTGATCGGGGTGGCGGCGTTGCTGACGTCGTGCGACCGGCCCGCCGAGCATGCGCGCCCCACCATCACCGTCCCCGTGGCCACCGGCCCGTTGGTGCAGCGGATGAGCCAGCCCCAGCAGAAGGCGGTCGCCGGCCCGGTGGATCCGGACCGGCGCGTGGGCGCGATCTTCATCGACAACGGGCCGCTGCACGTCTGCACGGGTTCCGTCGTGCACTCGACGGGCGGGAACCTGATGATCACGGCGGCGCACTGTTTGGCCGGCGCCGCCAAGATCACTTTCGCGCCCGGCCTCGTCGGCGATGCCCAGCCCGCCGCGGTGTGGAAGGCCGACGCCGTCTACCTGGACCCACGCTGGACGGCCGGCAAGGATCCGCACGCCGATTACGCGATCGCGCGCGTCAGCAACGACGCGGGCACCACGGTCGAATCACATGTCGGTTTGGCGCTGACGCTGGGCACCGCGCCGCCGCCCGGCAGCCACGTCACGGTGATGGGCTATCCGGCCGGGGTCGGCGGCTCGCCGATCGGCTGTCAGACCAGCACGTCGGTCAACGACGCCGGGTTCCCCTCGGTGGTATGCGAAGGCCTGGTCGACGGCACCAGCGGCGCGCCGTGGGTCAGCGGCACCACCCTCACCGGGCTGATCGGTGGCTTCGAGCGCGGTGGGTGCGCCGCGAACGTGTCGTACTCGGCCCCGTTCGACGCCCAAACCGCGCAGCTGCTGGCCCGCGCCGAAGCCGGCGGGCCCGGCGATCCCGTGCCGAACGACCTCGACGACAGCTGCTGAACTAGCGGCGGAACTGGGATAGCGCGCGCATCTTGTTCGTCACGTCGAGCGCGGCCACCTTGTAGGCCTCCGAGAATGTCGGGTAGTTGAACACCGCGTCGACCAGGTAGTCGACGGTGCCGCCGCATCCCATCACCGCTTGCCCGATGTGCACCATCTCGGTGGCACTCGTGCCGAAGATGTGGACCCCCAACAGTTTTCGGTCCTCGGTCGACACCAGCAGCTTGAGCATGCCGTAGGAGTCCCCGGCGATCTGGCCGCGGGCCAGCTCCTTGTAGCGGGCGACGCCGACCTCGTAGGGCACCGCGTCCTTGGTCAGTTCCACCTCGGTCGCCCCGACGTAGGAGATCTCGGGAATCGAATAAATCCCGATCGGCTGCAGGTCGGTGATGCCGTCGCAGGCTTCGCCGAACGCGTGGTAGGCGGCCAGTCGTCCCTGCTCCATCGAGGTCGCGGCCAGCGCGGGGAAACCGATGACATCGCCTACGGCGTAGATGTGTTCGACCTTGGTCTTGAACTTGTCGTCGACCCAGATCCGCCCGCGGCCCTCCACCTCCAGGCCGGCGTTGTGCAGATCGAGGTGGTCGGTCTGGCCCTGGCGTCCCGCCGAGTACATCACCGTCTCGGCGGGAATCTGCTTGCCGCTGGCCAGCGTCGTGACGGTGCCGGCAGAGCCGACGTCGACGGCGGTCACTTCCTCGCCGAAGCGGAACGTCACCGCGAGGTCGCGCAGGTGGAACTTCAGCGCCTCGACCACCTCGGGGTCGCAGAAATCCAGCATGTCGTCGCGCTTTTCCACGACGGTGACCTTGGTGCCCAGCGCGGCGAACATCGAGGCGTACTCGATGCCGATCACGCCGGCGCCGACGACGACCATCGAGGCGGGCAGGGATTTGAGGTCGAGGATCCCGTCGGAGTCGAGCACCCGTTCCTCGTCGAACTCGACGCCGGACGGTCGTGCGGGCCGGGTTCCGGTGGCGATGACGATGAATTCCCCACTGACGGTGGTCATTTCCCGGCGGCCGGGATCTTCGACGACGATGGTGTGCGGGTCGATGAACCGGCCGTGGCCGAGCAGCAAGTCGATTCGGTTGCGCATCAACTGGTTGCGCACCACGTCGACTTCCTTGCCGATCACGTGCTGGGTCCGCGCCAGCAGGTCGGCCGGCGTGATCCGGTCCTTCACGCGGTAGCTCGCGCCGTACAGCTCGCGCTGATTCATCCCGGTGAGGTAAAGGACGGCTTCGCGCAACGTCTTTGACGGGATCGTCCCGGTGTTGACGCAGACACCGCCGAGCATGCGCCCGCGTTCGATGATCGCCACGGATTTCCCGAGTTTGGCCGAGGCGATGGCGGCCTTCTGGCCGCCCGGTCCCGAACCGATGACGACGATGTCGTACTCCTGCATCGAACCCATGGGATAGACGATAAGGCCCACAGTCGCGACTTTCTCCACAGACGGCCGGCCCGATCATCGGGCGCGAGCACGGCCTGACGGTGGCGGCCGTCAGCGTGGGGCCCATGACGACGCATCGAGCAGACTTCGACCTCAACCATCCCGGCGCGCTGATCGCCGCGCTACCAGCCGTTCTCGGCTTCGTTCCGGAGAATTCACTGGTCCTGGTGTCGGTGGGCGACGGCGAACTGGGTTCGGTGCTACGGGTCGACCTCGGCCCGGAACTCGTCGACCGGGTGGGGCATCTCGCCGAGGTCGCCGCCGCGGCCGGGCCCGAGGCCGCCATCGCCGTGATCGTCGACGCCGAGGGCGCGGACTGCCCGGGGTGCAACGAGGAACACCGGCAGCTGAGCACCGCGCTCACCGAGGCGCTGGCACGACACGACATCGAGCTGTGGGCGGTGCACGTGGTGGATCGGGTGGCCGCGGACGGGCGCTGGCACTGTGTGGACGGCTGCGGTGCGGGCGGTGCGGTCGACGACCCATCGGCATCGCCGTTGGCGGCCGCGGCGGTGCTCGACGGCCGGCGGCTCTATCGCCGCCGCGCCGACCTGCAGGCCGTCGTCGCGCCCGACGAGCGGGCGCAGCGTCCCGAGTTGGCGGTCGCGGTGACCGAGCGTGCGGCCGCGCGCGAGGCCACGCCAGGCGCGGACCCCGCGGGCCGCTGCCGCCGCGACCTGCGCAGCGTGATGGCCGCCGCCGCCCGGGTCGCCGGCGGCCAAACGCTGTCCGACGCCGAGGTGGCGGACTTGGGCTGCGCGCTGAGCGACCCGCAGGTCCGCGACATCCTGTATGCCCTTGCGGTCGGCCAGAAGGCCGGCGACGCCGAATCGCTGTGGGCCGCTCTGGCGCGCGCCCTGCCGCTGCCGTGGCGCGTCGAGGCGCTGGTGTTGCTCGCGTTCAGTGCCTACGCACGCGGCGACGGGCCGCTCGCCGGCGTGTCGCTGGATGCCGCGCTGCGGTGCGCGCCGGAGCATCGGATGGCGGGCATGCTGGACACCGCGCTGCAGTCCGGTCTGCGGCCCGAGCAGATCCGCGAGCTGGCGGTCACCGGATATCGCCTGGCCAAGCGGCTCGGCGTGCGGCTGCCGCCGCGGCGCGCATTCCGCCGGCGCGCGGGCTAGCCGCTGCGTGGATCGGGCTGTGGCTCAGACCTTTTCGACCTTGACGGCGTGGGCCATCTCGTGGGGCAGGGTGACGTTTTCGTGGCCCGGTATCAGGATGGTCACCCCGCCGCCGGCGGGGCTGGTCTCGACGGTCACCCGGGCGTTGGGCACCACGCCGGCATCCTTGAGCCGCGTGATCAGGTCGATGTCGCCCTGGACATGCTCGGTGAGCTGGCGGACGACCACCGCCACCGGCGACCCGGCGGGCAACTCGGTCAACCGGACCAGGTCGGCGTCCTCGGCCCGGGAATCCGGGCCCACGCCCAGGTCCAAGAGACCGGGAATCGGGTTGCCGAACGGCGAGGTGGTCGGGTGGTTGAGCACCTTGACCAGTCGCCGTTCGACGTCCTCGCTCATGACGTGTTCCCACCGGCACGCCTCGGCGTGCACCTCTTCCCACGGCAAACCGATGACGTCGACGAGCAGCCGCTCGGCGAGGCGGTGCTTGCGCATCACGGAGATGGCCAACGCCCGGCCCTTGTCGGTGAGCTCCAGGTGGCGGTCGCCGGCCACGTGAAGCAATCCGTCGCGCTCCATGCGGGAGACGGTCTGGCTGACGGTCGGCCCACTCTGATCGAGCCGTTCGGCGATCCGGGCGCGCAGCGGCGTCACGCCCTCTTCCTCGAGATCGTAGATTGTGCGCAGATACATCTCGGTGGTATCGACCAGCTCGTTCATTCAGCACCCTCCGTTGACGCTGAGTCTACTTGGCCAGCTGCGCGAATGGGTTTAACACGTCCTAGGCAAGCAGTATGCCCGCCGCTGATGCGGCGGGCATACTGTCTGCTACCTGGTTCTGGGTTAGCGGTGCTAGCTCGCGTACGACCGTAGCCGATCGGCGCGCTCGCCGTTGCGCAGTTTCGCCATCACGTCCCGCTCGATCTGACGCACCCGCTCGCGGGACAAACCGAACAGTTTGCCGATCTGGTCCAGGGTCCGCGGTTGGCCGTCGTCGAGGCCGAAACGCAACCGGATCACCTGGTGCTCGCGCTCGTCGAGCGTCGCCAGCACGCTGCGGATGTCGGTGTGCAACAGCTCGGCGATCACCGCGTTCTCGGCGGACATCGCCTCGGCGTCCTCGATGAAATCACCCAGCGGGGCTTCTTCTTCGGAGCCCACGGGCATGTCCAGGCTCACCGGGTCGCGGCTGTGCTCGAGCAGGTCGTTGATCTTTTCGACCGGAATGCCGGATTCCGCGGCCAACTCTTCGTCGGTGGCTTCGCGCCCCAGGTTCTGGTGCATCTCCCGCTTGATCCGCGCCAGCTTGTTGACCTGCTCGACCAGGTGAACCGGCAGCCGAATGGTGCGGCTCTGGTCGGCCATGCCGCGGGTGATGGCCTGGCGGATCCACCACGTGGCGTACGTCGAGAACTTGAATCCCTTTGTGTAGTCGAACTTCTCCATTGCGCGGATCAAGCCCAGGTTCCCTTCCTGAATGAGATCCAGCAGCGGCATGCCCCTGCCCGTGTAACGCTTGGCGAGCGAAACCACCAGACGCAGATTCGCTTCCAGCAGGTGACGGCGCGCAGCCTCGCCGTCGCGTGCGACGGCCGCCAGGTCGCGTTTGCGGTTCTCGCCGAGGCGCTTACGCGTTTGCAGCAGATGCTCGGCATAAAGCCCAGCCTCGATGCGCTTGGCTAGTTCAACCTCGCCGGCGGCGTTGAGCAAGGCGGTCTTACCAATACCGTTCAGATAAACGCGCACTAGATCCGCTGCGGGGCTTTGGGCATCTAGATCGCCGTCAATCCTGGTAGTGGTGGCGTTCGCCATAGCGACCTCCCGATTGGCTTGTACTGTCACGTCGTTAAACGACAGACCCGCCATTGGAGTTCCCGCCGATCCGAATCTCACACGCTTTGACGTGCAGGAATGTGGCCCAGACCTGAGAATGTCCTGAGAAGTCCGTTCCGATGGTCCGGAACCTAAGCCGAACCTGTGTCGCCGCCCGGCCCCTGGTGGTCCAGCGGGTGTCGGCGGGCCTCGAGCGCGGGCCGCTCGGCCGTCGGGAACAACGGGGTGCGCCGCCGCTCGTTGGCGAACCGCCGGGGCTCGTTGGCGCGTCGCGGCGGGCGGTCGTTGGCGATCAGCACGGCCATCCACGGCAACGGCACCGACGCCGCGACGATCAGCAGCGAGATCAGGCCGTTGTGCCAGGCGCCGTAGGCCAGCGCGGCGAAGATGAGCGCAGGGACCCGGAACGCCATCAGCGTCAGGTATTTACGTACTCGCGCGCGGTGCTGCTCTTCGTACGAGGGTTCGGCGGCGGTAATGAGCACCGGCCGGCCCTTGTGGCCGTCGAAGTCATCGAACCTGTCGTCGTCGAACCCCGGATCGGAGCCGCGCTTCATTCCTCCACTGTCCCACACGCGATCGATTCCGGCGTGGCCGGTTTTTCGGCCGGCAGTGCACAATGAGGGGTATGCAGACCCAGACGATCGAACGCACCGAGACCGACGAACGCGTCGACGACGGGACCGGCAGCGATACCCCCAAATACTTCCATTACGTCAAGAAGGACAAGATCGCCGAGAGCGCGGTCATGGGCAACCACGTGGTGGCCTTGTGCGGTGAGGTGTTTCCCGTCACGCGGGCAGCCAAGCCGGGCTCACCGGTCTGCCCGGACTGCAAGCAGATCTACGACAAGCTCAAGAAGGGCTGATCAGGCCGGCGGTTCGGCCGCGGCGGAGCCGTGCTGCGGTGAAGAATCGGTGGAATCCTTGACGGACCGCGTCCGCGCCAGCAACCAGTTGCGCAGCCGGTGGGCGTGCGTCGCCGGCGCCGGAAACTCCTCCTGAATCGCGGCGTTGAGTTCGGCGCCCAGCATGATGGCGAAGCCGCCGAAGAACGCGAACAGCAGGAACGCGATCGGGGTGGACAGCGCGCCGTATGTGTAGCCGGTGCTGGTGATCCACGTCAGGTAGAACCGCAGGCCCAGGGTGGCGGTCACGAAGAACGCCGTCGCCAGCACGGCCCCGAACACCAGCCGGTGCGTTGGCAGCGGAACCGGAAGCGATACCCGATACAGGAGCACGACCCCGACCACCAGGCCGAGAATCAGCGCGGGGTAGTAGCCGTAGCGCAGCACGTTGGCCAAGGAGAACGGGATGTGCTCGCTCACCTTGCGCGGCCCTATCACCATGACCGGCGCGGCAACTACCGCGAACACCAGCATCACGACGTAGAGAAACAGCGCGAAGAACCGCTGCCGCACCGGGTGCCGCAGTGGGGTCTGGTCGTGGGCCTCCACGACGGCGTCGACGTAGGACGAAATCGCCGACGACCCCGCCCACAGCGAGATCACGAAACCCAGCGACACCACCTCGCCTCGCGCATTGGCGGTGATGTCGCGGATCGTGGGCACGATGATTTCGTTGACCACACTCGACGAGAAAAAGCTGTGCGTCGTGGAGATGATGCTTTTTTCGATCGAGGGCAAGGTGTCCCGGCCGAACAGCGGCGCTACGTAGGCCAAGCTGCCCAGCATCCCCAACAGCAGCGGCGGCAGCGAGAGCGCGGACCAAAAGCCGGCCTGTGCCGACTCCGAAAAGATCGAGTCGTCCCAGCTCTTGGATAGTGTCCGAAGACTGATTCGCCAGATGTGGTGGCGGGACGGCCTTGCGATCTGATCGCTCATAGGAGTCCAGCATTACCGATCACCGCGCCCGCCCTCCACATTGCGGGTGGGTGAGTTGGGCGGGTGGGTGAGTTGGGCAGACCTAGTTGCCGCTGACCTCCAGCACGGCCGACAGCTCGGTGAGCTTGGCCTCGTGCTCGTTGGCGTGGTGCTGGCAGAAGAGAAGCTCAGCTCCGGAAGGCAGCTTGGCGCGTACCCGAGCGGCGGCACCGCAGCGGTCGCAGCGGTCTGCTCTAGTCAGCTCGGGACTGGTCAAAGTTGCATTCATGGCTTCTCCCGTTCCTTCGTACATTCACTGTCTCAGACGTTCGGGGTTTTCGCGTTGTTCCCCGATCGTTATCGGGTGTGTCGTTTCTCACGGGCTTTCCCGCCTGCGTTTAGGCATTCGCTCTAAGGTGACCGAACGTGACATTCGCTCCCGGCGTGTTGGTGCATTTGTGCGGCGCACAAGCATGGGCGGATGCCCGCGTGCGTGGCGAGATCCGCCCGGCGGCGCCCGGCTCGGATGCCGGGGAGCGGTTCATCCATCTCTCGACGCCCGACCAGGTGCATTTGCCGGCCAACCGGCTCTACCGTGGCCGCGACGACCTGGTGCTGCTGCACATCGATCCGGCCCTGTTGGACGCACCCGTGCGGTGGGAACCGGGCGTGCCGACGGATCCCCGGTCGATGTTGTTTCCGCACCTGTACGGCCCACTCCCGGTGGCGGCTGTGACGAGCGTCACTGCCTACGCGCCGGGGCCCGACGGCACGTTCCCGGCGGTCGGCGGGGGTCAGGGCACGGAGTCGGCCGGGGAGTCCACGTAGGCGTCGGCTTCGATCTCCACCAGCAGCTCGGGGGCGATGAGCGCGGCGACCTCGACCATCGTCGCCGCGGGCCGCACCTCACCGAAGACCTCCGCGTGCACCGCCGCAACCTCGCGCCAGCGGGCGATGTCGGTGACATAAATGCGCGTCCGAATCACGTCGGTGAGCTCGGCGCCGGCCTGTTGGAGCGCAATCTCGATGCGGCGCAACGCCTCTCGGGTCTGGCCGGCGATGTCGCCCGCCGGCCCGGGCGCCGTTGTCCCGGCCACCGCCACGTGTGGGCCGACGCGCACGGCGCGCGAGTAGCCGACCACCCCCTCGAATTCGGAGCCGGAAGAGACGACTTTTCGGTCGGCTGACATACGGTCACCCTAATCCACCGATGAGCCGACGAAACATGTTGGACGGCAGGCGATTAAGCTCGGCGGCACGGATTGCCCGGCGGAGGGAGCGGTGATGACCACACGCGGCATCTCCGAGGACGCGCTGCTCGCGCAGGAGGCGTGCTTCGCGCGGGCATTCGCCGAGAGCGATCCGGCGATCGCGCGGGACCTCTATCAACCCGACGTGGTGTATGTGAGTCCCACGGTGCGTCTTTTCGACTGGCCCGCCGAGATCGAAGGCATCGAGCGCACGCTCGAGTTCATCGCGCTCACCATCCGTGGCTGCTCGGCCATCCGCTACGAGGCGACCGAGCGGGCGATCGCGCCCGGCGGGGACGTCGCGTTCGTGCGCGTGCGGTTCGACTGGGATTCAGGTGGCCAACGCCTGCGCTCGACGTATGTGGTCGTCTACCGTTACCGCGGCGGCCTGATCGCCCGCCAGGAGCTCTATTACGACCCGAGCGGGGCGCTGCAGCGGCTCGCCTAGCCGGATGCGCGCCGGCCGCGGGTCTGGGACACTCGAGGGGTCATGAAACTTCGCTCCGCAGTGGCAAGCGCGGTAGTCCTGATCGGCCTCGCCGCCCCGGCCTACGCCGACGACGGCGATGGTGAGGGCGGGGACGTCGGCACCGACAAAGCCTTCCTCGCGGAACTCCAACAGGCCGGTCTGACCTACCAGGACCCGAATAGTGCCGTGGCCGCTGGGAAATCGGTCTGCCAGCTCGTCGACGAGGGAAAGTCCGCCGCGGAGATCATCACCGAACTGCGCAACCGCAACCCGTCGTTCCAGGGGACGAGCGCCGCGAAGTTCACCGCACTCGCGGCCGCCGCTTACTGCCCCCAGTACATGTCCGGCGGCGGCCTGACCGACGGGGCCGGGCGCTAGCGCCGGGCGCGGCGTGGATGCTTTCAGCGCGACTTTCGCTGTCCTGCACGAAAAGTGACGTAGCCTGGGTCAGGGAAGGAGTCCACGCATGCCCACACTGTCGTTGACCAGACTTGCCGTAGCGGTTGGTGGTCTGACACTGGCGTTGACCGCCGGCGTCGGCGTCGCGTCCGCGGATCCCGATCTGGGTCCGGCCGTCAACACCACCTGCACCTATGACCAGCTCGTGGCCGCATTGAACGCGCAAGACCCGACGATCGCCGCCTTTTTCAACTCGTCACCGCAGATGCAGTCCGGACTGCGTGACTTCCTCGCCTCGCCACCCGATCGGCGGAGGCAAATCGCCCACGACATCGTGAACGGTCCACATGCCGGACCGTACATCCCAGTTCTGCAGCGGACCTTCGCTACCTGCAACAACTTCTGAGCGAGGCTCGCTCAATCAGTTGACGCAAGAACCGGTCGCCGCCGCGGTGGTGTTGCCGATGTTCTGCAGTTCGCCCGACACCTCGTTAGCGGTCAGCGCGTACCCGGTTCCGGCGTCGTCGACTGCCGCGCCGAACACCACCCCGAGCACGTGTCCGTTGAGGTCGACCATCGGTCCACCGGAATCGCCTTGGCGCACAGTGCCCCTGATCGTGTACACCTGGCGGGTTATCGTCGTCGTGCGATAAATGTCGGGCCCGGTGAGTTCGATGACCTCCCGGATACGCGCCGGCGTGGCCTCAAATGACGAGTCATCGGGGAAGCCCATCACCAGCGCGTCGGTGCCAGTGGCGGCCGGGGCGTTAGCGAAGGCCAGCGGCGGCGCCGGAAGGCCGGGCACAGTCAAAATCGAAATGTCGACGCGCGGGTTGTAGGACACCACGGTGGCGTCGTAGGACGTGCCGTCGGTGTCTTGCACGGTCACGCTGTCGGAGCCGGCGACCACATGTGCATTTGACATCACGGTGTGGTCGGCGACCACAAACCCGCTGCCTTCCTGTTCCTTCTGACACGAAGGCGCGACGGCACGGACTGTAACCACGCTCGACTTCGTCGCGGCGACTACGGGATTGTTGGCGAGGTCTGCGTCGGGGGTGTCGACGATCCCGCAGCCGGAGACCGCCGTCGCGGCCACAAGCAACATGAACGCCGTCGGAGCCGCTACCGCCCCACGCGTTCGGCGCACGGGCACATCCCTCCGTTACCAACTCCGCCGACCACCTGGGAGGTGTACCCCGTTCGAAGCGACCGTAACGGGAGCCCAATCGACAAAAAGAGCCGCCGCGCGAGTACGGGATGATGTGGTCGGCGGGCGTGCCCAGTTCGGTGTCAGTCCAGGTAGTCGCGCAACACCTGAGAACGGCTGGGGTGGCGCAACTTTGACATCGTCTTGGACTCGATCTGGCGGATGCGTTCCCGGGTCACGCCGTATACCTGCCCGATCTCGTCCAGCGTCCGGGGCTGGCCATCGGTGAGGCCGAAACGCAGCCGCACGACGCCGGCCTCGCGTTCCGAGAGGGTTTCCAGTACCGACTGCAGCTGGTCTTGCAGCAGCGTGAACGACACCGCGTCGACGGCCACCACAGCCTCGCTGTCTTCGATGAAGTCACCCAGCTGGCTGTCGCCCTCGTCGCCGATGGTCTGGTCCAGCGAAATCGGCTCGCGCGCGTATTGCTGGATTTCCAGCACCTTTTCGGGCGTGATGTCCATTTCCTTCGCGAGCTCCTCGGGCGTGGGCTCGCGGCCCAGGTCCTGCAGCAGCTCGCGCTGGATGCGGCCCAGTTTGTTGATCACCTCGACCATGTGCACCGGGATGCGGATGGTGCGGGCCTGATCGGCCATGGCTCGGGTGATGGCCTGGCGGATCCACCACGTCGCATAGGTGGAGAACTTGTAGCCCTTGGTGTAGTCGAACTTCTCGACCGCGCGGATCAGGCCCAGGTTCCCTTCCTGAATCAGGTCGAGGAACGCCATGCCGCGGCCGGTGTAGCGCTTGGCCAGTGAAACCACCAGCCGCAGATTGGCTTCCAGCAGATGGTTCTTCGCGCGGTCGCCGTCGCGGCAGATCCACATCATGTCGCGGCGCTGGGCGGCGGGAAGCTTGTCGCCGCGCTCGGCCAGCTCGGTCATCAGCTGGGTGGCGTAGAGGCCGGCCTCGATCCGCTTGGCCAGCTCCACCTCTTCCTCCGCATTGAGCAGCGCCACCTTGCCGATCTGCTTCAGGTACGCGCGAACCGAGTCCGCCGACGCGGTGAGTTCGGCGTCCTTGCGGGCCTGCCGCAATGCCTCGGACTCGTCTTCGTCCCAGACGAAATCACCGGAGGCCTTGTCCTTTTCGCTGGGCTCGGCGATCTCCTCGTCCTCTTCGGCGGCGGGCTCGCCGGCGGCCGCGGCGGGTGCGGCGTCGCCTTCCGCGGCCGGCTCCAGCTCGGCGTCGGGCGCGACGTCTTCCTCCAGGTCGTCGAGGTTGAGGTCGGCGGCGTCGATCTCGATGTCCTCGCCGGGCTCTATGTCGGGTTCGCCGTCGAAGTCTTCGGCGGCGTCGGAGTCGACGGCTTCCAGATCGGCTTCCGGTTCCTCCGCGGCGGCTTTTTTGGAGGACGCCTTCGTCCCGCGGCCCGACGGCGCCTTGGCCGGCGCGCTCTTGGCGGCCGCGCGCGTCTTCTTCGCGGCGCCGGTCGCCGCGGCGGGCTCGGTGGTCGCGGCGGACTTGGTGCTCCGCGATGCCGTCTTAGCCGTCGCCTGAGTGGCGCGCTTTGCCGGCGCGGAGCCATTGGCGGCCTTTGCCGCCGAGCGCTTGGCGGGGGACTTGGTGGCGGTGCGTTTCGCCGGCGATTCAGTCGCCGTGCTGGTCTTGGTCGCTGCCACGTACACCCCTTCGGTTGGGCTCACTTCCGGTGGGTCTGGGCATGGTGGACCGAAAGTGTCTGCTATGTCGAATGTCGGCGTTGATCTCGGCGTGAGTACTGGCACGCTATCGGTCGGGCGGTCGCCGGTGACCATTGTAACGACAGTGCGCGCTTGTACCGGCCCACCGGGCGAAAATCAGTGCGTCACGTCGGACGTAGACGCCATCGCCGCGCCGACGATGCCGGCGCTGTTGAGTAGGGCCGCGGCCACCACCGGGGTGCGGTTTGTCAGCAGGGGCAGCCATTTGTCCGCCTTGCGGCTGATGCCGCCGCCGGCGATGAACAGGTCGGGCCACATCGCGTTCTCGATGGCGACCAGCACCCGGCTCACCTGCTTGGCCCACTTCTCGTAGCTCCAGTCGTTGCGCTCCTTGACCGACGACGCCGCCCGTTGCTCGGCTTCCTTGCCGCCGACCTCCAGGTGGCCGAATTCGGTGTTGGGGATCAGCGTCCCGTTATGGATGACCGCGGACCCGATCCCGGTTCCGAACGTCAGCAGCACCACCAAGCCCGAGTGTCCTTTGCCCGCCCCATACCGCTCTTCGGCGAGGCCCGCGGCGTCGGCGTCGTTGAGAACCGTGACCTCCTGGCCGTCGAGCTCGGCGGAGATGACGTCGCGGGCGTTTGTCCCGATCCACGACTTGTCCACGTTGGCCGCCGTGTGGACGATGCCATGGGTGACGACGCCGGGGTAGGTCACCCCGAGCGGGCCGGTCCAGCCGAATTCGTTGACGACCGCCGCGATGGTCTTGGCGACGGCCGGCGGTGTGGCCGGTTGGGGGGTCAACAGCTTGAACCGGTCGCCGATCAGCTGTCCGGTGTCCATGTCAACGATTCCGCCCTTGATTCCGCTGCCGCCGACGTCGATGCCAAATCCACGACGTTGCGGTGTGCCGCCCGCCGCGTCGGTGGCGGGCGTGTCCGTGGTCGAGTCGGTGCTGGTCATCGAATCTCCTCGGCGAGACTTGCGCTGTGAGCTCACCTTAGCCCCGCCGCGGCGGCGGCGACTGTGATGCGATAGGCGGGTGACGCGATATGACGGCGACCCCGCGCCGCTACGTTCCGTCGCCGAGACCCTGGCCGCCGAGGCCGCCGAGTTCGTGCGCGCTCGCCGCGCCGAGGTGTTCGGTGCCGCGGCCGGCGCCCCCGACAGCGGCGCGGTGCGCTCGAAAAGCACCCCGACCGATCCGGTAACGGTGGTCGACACCGAAACCGAACGGCTGTTGCGCGACCGGTTGGCCCAATTACGGCCTGGGGAACCGATTCTCGGCGAGGAGGGTGGCGGGCCGACCGGCTCGGCGGCCACCGCCGACACGGTCACCTGGGTGCTGGACCCCATCGACGGAACGGTGAATTTCGTCTACGGCATCCCGGCCTACGCGGTCTCGGTCGCGGTTCAGGTCGACGGTGCGTCGGTGGCGGGAGCCGTCGCGGACGTCGTCGCCGGCCGGGTGTACTCGGCGGCTAACGGCCTCGGCGCCCACGTCACCGACGGGCGCGGGACGCGGGAGTTGCGGTGCAGCGCCGTCGACAACTTGTCGATGGCGTTGCTGGGCACCGGTTTCGGCTATTCGAGGCGGCGCCGCGCCACCCAGGCGACGCTGTTGGCGCGGATGTTGCCGGTGGTCCGCGACGTGCGCCGGATCGGTTCCGCCGCATTGGATTTGTGCATGGTCGCGGCCGGCCGGCTGGACGCGTTCTACGAGCACGGGCTGCAGGTCTGGGACTCCGCCGCGGGGGCCCTGATCGCCGCCGAAGCGGGGGCCCGGGTGCTGCTGCCGGCGCCGAACGGATCGGTCGGTGGCACCGGATTGGTGGTCGCGGCCGCCCCCGGCATCGCCGACGAGCTGCTGGCGGCGCTCGAGCGGTTCAACGGCCTGGAACCGATCCCGGACTGAGCGCGCCGGGGGATTCAGCAGCTGCTGGCGTGAATCTTTTGCAGCAGCGCGGGATCCGATGCGTCGGCGGCGCCCGGGCGCAGGCCGGCGAGCACGGTGTCGATGTCGTCGTTGTGCGCGAGCCCGGAGAAGTCGGTGCCGACGGCGAGGTCGACGGTTTCGTCGGCTCGGTTGTCGTTGAACAGCTCCGTGCACGGCGCCACCAGCCACACCGCCGCCGCGGCGGCCTGCCCGGCCGTCCCGAACCGGATCTGGCCCGGGCAGTTCAGTCGGGTGCCCGCGTAAATCGGGTCGTTGGCGGCCGTCGGCGCGGCGAAGCCCAGATCCTTCAGCGCGCCCGCCACGTCGGCGGCCTGACCGCCCCGGCCGCTGGCGTTGAGGACGCGGACCTTCGTGTCGGTGAGCTTGGCCGGTGTGACGTCCGCCATGGCGGATCGCGACATCTGTTCACCGAGCTGCGGCGTCGCGGATCCCTCCTTCTGCGGGGGCGGGTTGCACACGGCGACCTCGTGCACCTTGGCGGGCCGGGTCAGCGCGATCGTCCACGCCACGCCCGTCGCCACAACCAGGAAAATCAGCACCACGATCGCGGGGCGGGGATTGCGTCGCCGAAAGGGCCGACCGTGCTTGTCAAAGGCGGTACCCTCGGTGATTTGTGCGACCACAGGTGCACTCTAGCGGCACCCCAAACGCACTGTTTAGAGGCGAACACAAGGGTCAATCCGGGGGTGTGACGTAAATCACAACTTAATGGGCCGTGATCCGGGCACGAATCATTTGGTGGATGCGTTCGACGCTGGTACAAAGCGTTCCTTGGGTAACGCGGGAACGCGGGCATAGAGGGGATAGGACGATGCCTACCGACTATGACGCTCCACGGCGCACCGAGACGGACGACGTCTCGGAGGATTCGCTGGAGGAGCTCAAAGCACGACGGAACGAAGCGGCGTCTGCCGTCGTCGACGTGGACGAATCCGAATCCGCCGAGTCTTTCGAACTGCCTGGCGCCGACCTCTCCGGTGAAGAGCTCTCGGTACGCGTTATTCCGAAGCAGGCCGACGAGTTCACCTGCTCGAGTTGCTTTTTGGTGCAACACCGCAGTCGGCTCGCCAGCGAAAAGAACGGCGTGATGATCTGTACCGACTGCGCGGCCTGAGCCAGGTCAGCTCCGCAATGCGGACAGCACCCGCTCCGGGTGACGGCAGCTCACCAGCCAGTACGGCGTCGGGTCGTCTGGGTCATCGAGGACCAGGAGGATCAGCGGGCCAACCCACGCCCGATGCACCACGTAGGCCGCCGGGTCGAGCTGGCGCCCCAGTGCCGCCGACTTCGCCGAGCGCGCTATTTCCGCGGACCGGGCGATCACGGTGACCGGCAGATGCGCGTCGCCCGCCCACATTTCGACCCCGTCGGCGCCGGCGGTGACTTTGATCTCGACGCGGCCCAGCCACAACAGCGCGGCGGCCGCCACCGCGAACAGGGCGACGAAAGGCAGCCACGCGGGTAGGGAGCGAACACCGAGGTTGACTTCGAAGGCGATGAGCCCGGCCAGGCCGAAACCCAGTGGCCACCACCACCATGGAACCCACAGCCGTTCGCGATATCGCACGCTGTGTGGTGCGACGCGCGTACTAGACACGCGGTCAAGGGTAATCTGTGGCCCCGTGTCGACCACTCTGGCTGTTGTCCGTCTCGATCCCGGGCTCCCGCTGCCCAGCCGCGCCCACGACGGCGATGCGGGCGTCGATCTCTACAGCGCCGAGGACGTCAGGCTGGAGCCCGGGCACCGGGCCCTGGTGCGAACCGGGGTCGCGGTCGCGATTCCGCACGGGATGGTCGGGCTGGTCCATCCGCGCTCGGGATTGGCTGCGCGCGTAGGGCTTTCGATCGTCAACAGCCCGGGCACCATCGACGCGGGCTATCGCGGCGAGATCAAGGTTGCGTTGATCAACCTCGACCCGGCCGAGCCCATCCTGGTGCATCGCGGCGACCGTATCGCCCAGTTGCTGGTGCAACGGGTCGAGTTAGTCGATTTGGTGGAGGTCTCGTCGTTCGACGAGGCCGGGCTGGCCGGAACATCCCGTGGCGATGGCGGTCACGGTTCCTCCGGCGGACATGCGAGTTTGTGATGGCACTGGGTAGACGCTCCGACAAGGACGACATCGAACCGACGGCGGCCGAGGACGTCGAGGCGCAGGACGATACCGACGACGAGCTCGAGGGCCCGTTCGACATCGAGGACTTCGACGACCCCGCGGTCGCCGAGCTGGCCCGACTCGACCTGGGCTCGGTGCTCATCCCGATGCCGGACGGCGGCCAGCTCCAAGTCGAGTTGACCGAGACCGGGGTCCCGAGCGCGGTCTGGGTGGTCACGCCCAACGGCCGTTTCACCATCGCCGCGTACGCGGCGCCCAAGACGGGCGGGCTGTGGCGCGAGGTGGCCGGCGAGCTCGCCGACTCGCTGCGCAAGGACTCTGCCCAAGTCAGCATCAAGGACGGCCCGTGGGGCCGGGAAGTCGTCGGTGTCGCCTCCGGCGTGGTGCGCTTCATCGGCGTCGACGGCTACCGCTGGATGATCCGCTGCGTCGTCAACGGGGCGCCCGAGACCATCGAGGCGCTGGAGCAGGAGGCGCGGGCGGCGTTGGCGGACACCGTGGTTCGCCGCGGCGACACGCCGCTGCCGGTGCGGACGCCGCTGCCGGTGCAGCTGCCCGAGCCAATGGTCGAGCAGCTGCGGGCGGCGGCCCAGCAGGCCGAGCAACAAACCGACGCCCAGCAGCCACCCGGCGAGCCCGCCGCGCGCCGCAGCGCCGAGGGCTCGGCCATGCAGCAGTTGCGCACCACCACCGGCGGCTAGAGGTCTCCCAAGGCGGCCAGGCAGGCCGCGCCCAGTGCCGCGGCGTCCTCGCCGATCTGATCGAGCGTCACCGTCCGCAGCGCCGCGCGTGGCGCGGCGCGGGCCCAGTCGACACCGACCTGCAGCGGGTGAATGGGATCGTCGACCGCCGCGGCGACCCCCAGCGGCGCGGCCAGCCCGGCCAGCTCGGCGCAGCTCGGCGCGACGTAGGCCGCGGCTTCCTCCATCGCGTCGGGCAGCTGCGGCCACTGGGCCCGCCACGAGCGGGCCAGCTCGTCGGCCAGCCATGGCGGGCTGGAGGCCCGCATCTGCGTGGTCGTCGCCGCCAACCCGTCGGCTCGCAGCCGCGCCGCCGAATGCCGCGCCGCGAGAGCGGCCGGGGCGGATCCCGGGGCGCCGGCCCAGGCCGGCAGCGCGGCCAGGACGGCGATGGTGCGTTCGGGATGCGCGAGCGCCCACGCCGCCGTCACAGCGGCACCGATCGACACGCCGCCGACCGCGATGGGGCCGTCGCCGGCGGCGGCGTCAAGCGCGGACAGATAGCCGTCGATCAACCGGTCCGGGCGCGGCGGCGGGGTCACCAGCAATGCGCCGACCTCCCGCAGGGGCCCGGAAAACGCCCGGTAGACATAGTCGTCGTCGGATCCGGTGCCCGGCAACAGCACCGTCGTGACACCGCGCAGATCGACAGCCACCCCTCGATAGTGCCCGGCGCCGACGGGCGCCCAAAATCCGGTTTGGGTTCGGTTGGCGCGGGGGAACCAAGAGGTCTACGGTGTCCGTTGGCATAGAGGAAGCGCCGAAGCTTTTACAGCATTGTCAGGAGTGGCCATGGGGGCCCAGGGATATCTACGCCGGCTCACCCGTCGATTGACGGAGGACCCGGAACAACTCGACTCCGAGGAGTTGTCCGACGAGGTGGCCAGCACCGGCGCGCAGCGCGTGATCGATTGCGAGCGCGGCCAGGAAGTCACGATGGTGGGCACGCTACGCAGCGTGGAATGCAACGGTAAGGCCTGCGCGGGCGGGGTCCGCGCCGAATTGTTCGATGGCACCGACACCGTCACGCTGGTGTGGTTGGGGCAGCGCCGGATCCCCGGCATCGACTCGGGCCGCACGCTGCGGGTGCGGGGCCGGCTGGGCAAGCTGGAGAACGGCACCAAGGCCATCTACAACCCGCACTACGAAATTCAGCGGTGAGCATTCCCGGCGAGACCGGCAGCCGCACCACACTGGAACGGCTGCTGGCACAGGCGGGCGGGGTGAGTGGTGTCGTCTACTCGTCGCTGCCGGTTGTGACTTTCGTAACGGTTTCTTCGTTGTTCGGCCTACTGCCCGCGATCGGGTCCGCGCTGGGCGTGGCCGCGCTGGTCTTGCTGTGGCGGCTGATCCGGCACGAATCGCCGAATCCGGCGTTCTCCGGGTTCTTCGGCGTCGCCTTCTGCGCGCTCGTCGCGTACCTGATGGGCGAGTCGAAAGGCTATTTCCTGCTGGGCATTTGGGGATCGCTGTTCTGGGCGGTGGTGTTCGCGGTGTCCATCCTGATCCGCCGCCCGGTGGTCGGTTACCTGTGGACCTGGGCCAGCGGCCGTGACCACGGGTGGCGCGGCGTTTCCCGGGCCGTGTACGCGTTCGACATCGCCACGCTCGGCTGGATGCTGGTGTTCGCCGCCCGGTACGTGGTTCAGCAGCAGCTCTACGACGCCGGTCGGACGGGTTGGTTGGGCGTGGCGCGGATCGGGATGGGCTGGCCGCTGACGATCCTTGCCGGGCTGCTCACCTACGCGGCGGTCAAGGCCGCTCAGCGAGCGATATCCGCGGCGGGTGAGGCGGGCGACCCCGCCGCTTCGGTCGAGGCGGACACCGGCCTCGACTAGTCGGCGGGCGGGGCGGCGGGCAGCAGCAGCTTGCGCAGGTCTTCCTCCACCTCGGTGACCGCGACGAAGAGCAGTTCGTCGCCGCCCTCCAGCGGTTCGTCGGCCTCGGGCACGATGACCCGGGGCCCGCGCAGGATCGTCACCAGCGCGGCATCCCGGGGCAGCTGCAACCGGCGCACCGGCTTGCCGCCCCACGGTGTGTCGTCGGGCAGGGTGATCTCGACCAGGTTGGCCTGACCCTTGCGGAACTCCATCAACCGCACCAGATCGCCGACGGCGACGGCCTCCTCGATCAGCGACGCCAGCATCCGCGGGGTGGACACCGCCACGTCCACGCCCCAGGCGTCGGTGAACAGCCATTCGTTGCGGGGATCGTTGACCCGCGCCACCACCCGGGGCACCGCGAACTCGGTCTTGGCCAGCAGGCTGAGCACCACGTTGACCTTGTCGTCGCCGGTCGCCGCGACCACCACGTCGAAATCCTCCAGGTGCGCCGACTCCAACAGGCTCAGCTCGCAGGCGTCGCCCAGCCGCCAGTGCGCGGCCGGGATGGCGTCGACGTCGACGTGTTCGGGGTTGCGCTCGATCAGCGTCACGTCGTGCCCGTTGCCGATCAGCTCGCGGGTGACCGAGCGGCCCACGGCCCCTGCCCCGGCGACCATTACCTTCATCGGCCCGCTCCCGCCTCGAGGTCCTCACCGGGCGGCAACGCGGCGATGGCCACCGCCTCGGCGGCGCGCCCGGATATCGCGGCGATGTAGACCTGATCGCCCGCCTGGATGATGGTCTTGGGCTCCGGCAACACCCCGGTTCCGAACCGGATCAGGAACGCCACGCGTGCGCCGGTGGCCTGCTCCAGATTGGTGGCCCGATGTCCCACCCAATCCTCGTGCAGCACCACCTCCGAGACGACGACGGTGCCGGTCGGATCGCGCCACTTGGCGGTCTCGCTCTCCCGGGTCAGCGCGTTGAGCAGCCGATCGGTGGTCCACGGCACGGTGGCGATCGTCGGGATGCCGAGGCGTTCGTAGACCTCGGCGCGCTTGGCGTCGTAGATACGCGCGACCACGCGGTTGACGCCGAACGTCTCCCGGGCCAGCCGGGCCGAGATGATGTTGGAGTTGTCCCCGGATGACACCGCGGCGAAGGCGTCGGCCTTCTCGATGCCGGCCCGCAGCAGGACGTCGCGGTCGAATCCCTGGCCCAGTACCCGCTCGCCCGCGAACTCCGGGCTAAGCCGGTTGAAGGCGGCGCTGTCGCGGTCGATGACCGCGACGTCGTGCCCGATCCGGGACAGGCCGTCGGCCAGTGAAGAGCCCACCCGGCCGCAGCCCATCACAACCACCCGCACTTGAGGTCCTCTCGGCTGGGTTCTGTATGCGTTGCTTCTCGCCTAGGGAACGCTACCGGCAAACCGGGGTGGGCTTACCCTTGGCTCTCGTGTCCAAACTTTCAACAGCCGCGCGCCGGTTGCTGATCGGCCGGCCGTTTCGCAGCGACCGGCTGAGTCACACGCTACTGCCCAAGCGGATCGCCTTGCCGGTGTTCGCCTCCGACGCCCTGTCCTCGGTGGCGTATGCGCCCGAGGAAGTCTTCCTGATGCTCTCGGTGGCCGGAGTGACCGCCTATGCGTTGACGCCCTGGATCGGCCTTGCGGTGGCCGCGGTCATGTTGGTCGTGGTGGCCAGCTACCGCCAGAACGTGCATGCCTACCCGTCGGGCGGTGGCGACTACGAGGTGGTCACCACCAACCTCGGCGACACCGCCGGCCTCGTGGTGGCCAGTGCCCTGATGGTGGATTACGTTCTCACCGTTGCCGTTTCGACGGCGTCGGCGATGTCGAATATCGGGTCGGCGATCCCGGTCGTGGCCCAACACAAGGTGCTCTTCTGCGTGGCCGCCATCCTGCTCGTCATGGCGCTGAACCTGCGCGGGGTCCGCGAGTCCGGGCTGGCTTTCGCCATTCCGACGTATGCGTTCATCATCGGCGTCCTCGTCATGATCGGCTGGGGTTTGTTCCGGATCTTCGTGCTGGGCAACCCGCTGCGGGCCGAGTCCGCCGGCTTCCAGATGCACGCCGAGCACGGCCAGATCGTCGGCCTCGCTTTGGCGTTCCTGGTGGCGCGGTCGTTTTCGTCGGGGTGCGCGGCGCTGACCGGTGTCGAGGCGATCAGCAACGGCGTGCCGGCCTTTCAGAAACCCAAGTCGCGCAACGCGGCGACGACCCTGCTGATGCTCGGCGGGATCGCGGTGACCCTACTGATGGGCATCATCGTGTTGGCCCAGCAGATCGGGGTCAAACTGGTCGAGGACCCCGCAAGGCAGCTGACCGGCGCCCCGCCGAACTACTACCAGAAGACGTTGGTCACGCAGCTGGCCGAGACGGTGTTCGGCAGCTTTCACATCGGCTTCCTGCTCATCGCCACGGTGACCGCGCTGATCCTGGTCCTGGCGGCCAATACCGCGTTCAACGGCTTCCCGGTGCTCGGCTCGATCCTGGCGCAGCACAGCTACCTGCCGCGCCAATTGCACACCCGCGGAGACAGATTGGCATTCTCCAACGGAATCCTGTTCCTGTCCGGCGCGGCGCTCTTGGCGATCATCGCGTTCCGCGGCGAGGTCACCGCGCTGATCCAGCTGTACATCGTCGGCGTGTTCATTTCGTTCACGCTGAGCCAGATCGGCATGGTCCGGCACTGGACGCGGCTGCTGCGCACCGAGACCGATCCGCGCGTGCGGCGCAAGATGATGCGTTCGCGGATTGTCAACACGGTCGGATTGCTGTCCACCGGCGCGGTGTTGTTGGTCGTCCTCGTCACCAAGTTCGTCGCCGGGGCGTGGATCGCCCTGTTCGCGATGAGCCTGCTGTTCATCATCATGAAACTGATTCACCGCCACTACCACACCGTCGGCCGGGAGCTGGAGGAGCAGGCGGCCGCCCAACACGACGTGGTGTTGCCCAGCCGTAACCACGCGCTGGTCCTGGTGTCGAAGTTGCACCTGCCTACCCTGCGCGCGCTGGCCTACGCGCGCGCCACCCGCCCGGATGTGCTCGAGGCCCTCACGGTCAGCGTCGACGACGCGGAAACCCGCGACCTGGTGCACAAGTGGGAGGACAGCGAAATCAGCGTGCCGCTGAAGGTCATCGCCTCTCCCTATCGTGAAATCACCCGTCCCGTACTGGATTACGTCAAACGGGTCAGCAAGGAGTCGCCGCGGACGGTGGTCACCGTGTTCATCCCCGAGTATGTGGTGGGCCACTGGTGGGAGCAGGTGCTGCACAACCAGAGCGCGCTGCGGCTCAAGGGCCGGCTGCTGTTCATGCCCAACGTCATGGTCACTTCCGTTCCCTGGCAGCTGACTTCGTCCGAGCGGCTCAAGGCGTTTCAACCGCACGCCGCACCCGGCGACGCTCGTCGCGGAATCTTCGATTGAGCACCGAAGCACAGCCCCGCGAACTCACGCTGGACACCGGAGCCCCCGCCAACGGCGGCAGCTGCGTGGCGCACCACGAAGGCCGGGTCGTGTTCGTCCGCTACGCGCTGCCCGGCGAGCGGGTGCGGGTGCGCGTCACCGCGGATCGCGGATCGTATTGGCACGCAGAGGTTATCGAGGTGATCGAGCCGTCGGCCGACCGGATCGAGTCCCTGTGCCCGATCGCCGGGGTGGACGGCGCCGGCTGCTGCGACCTGGCGTTCGCCCGCCCGGAGGCGGCCCGCGCGCTCAAGGCGCACGTCGTGGCCAATCAACTCCAGCGCCTCGGCGGATACGGCTGGAGCGGTGAGGCCCAGCCGCTCTCGGAGCGCGGCCACACGGGTTGGCGCACCCGTGTCCGGCTCGAGGTGGGCGCCGACTGTCGCCCCGGCTTCCACCGCTACCACAGCGACGAGCTGGTGACCGACCTGCGCTGCGCGCAGCTGCCCGCCGGGATGCTGGACGGTCTGGGTGAGCCCGGTTGGCCGCCCGGCGCCCAGTTGCACGTGGCCGTCGACGACGCCGGCGAGCGCCACGTGGTGTGCACGTTGCGGCAGGGCAAGCGGACCGCGACCAACGTGGTGCAGGGCGGCTACGAGGCGGTGCAGCGGGTGGGTATGCGGACCTGGCGGGTTCCGGTCACCGCGTTCTGGCAGGCGCATCGGGACGCGGCGGCGGTCTACAGCGGGCTGGTCGCCGACTGGGCGCGGCCCGCCGCGGGCATGACGGTATGGGATCTCTACGGCGGCGCGGGCGTCTTCGCCGCGGCGCTGGCCGACGCGGTGGGGGAGTCCGGGCGGGTGCTGACGGTCGACACCTCCCGCGCGGGGACGCGGGCCGCCCGGGCCGCGCTCGTCGACCTGCCCCAGGTCGACGTCGTCACCGATTCGGTGCGGCGGGTGCTGGCTTCACAACGCACCGATTCAAGAGCGGATGTCGCGGTGCTGGATCCGCCTCGGTCGGGCGCCGGACGTGAGGTCATCGACCTGCTGGCCGCCGCCGCGGTGCCCCGGGTGGTGCACATCGGCTGTGAGGCAGCGTCTTTCGCGCGCGATATCGGCCTGTACCTCGGCCACGGTTACCGCGTCGAGAAGATCACCGTGTTCGATGCGTTCCCCCTGACCCATCACGGCGAATGCGTGGCGCTGCTGACGCGCGGCTAGCTCAACACGAAATACCGCAGCCACAAGTACAGCGCGGACAGCACCGCGGAGACCACGGTGACGATCGCGCCCTTGCGGGTGAATTCCCAAAACGAGATCGGGCTGTCCGCCCGTTTCGCAATCCCGAGGATGACCACGTTGGCGCTGGCGCCGACCGCGGTGAGGTTGCCGCCGAGGTCGGTGCCGAGCGTGAGGGCCCACCACAGCACCTGCGGGTGCACATGGCCCGCCATCGACGAAACCAGCTGTCCGACAACGGGTGCCATCGTCGCGGCGTAGGGAACGTTGTTGATGACGCCGCTGAGCACCAGCGACAGCACGAGGATGAACATCGTCGTCAACAGGGCGTGCCCACCGGTCGCCTCGGTGGCCAGCCGGGCCAGGTCCTTGACGACCCCGGTCTTCACCAGCGCGCCGACCATGACGAACAGGCCGGCGAAGAACAGCAACGTGTCCCATTCCACGCCGGACAGGTAGTCCGAATGATCCAGCCCCGAAATCACGATGAGGACGCCGGCACCCAGCAGCGCCACCAGCGACGGCTCCAGGTGTATCGCCGAATGCGCGACAAACCCGGCCAGCACCGCGGCCAGGACCACCCCGCATTTGATGAGCAGCCTGGGATCGCGGATGGCTTCGCGCTCTTCCAGGGACATGACGTCGGCGACCCGCTCGGGGTCGACGTCGAAAGCGCCCGGGAACAGCCGCGGTAGCAGCGCGACGAAGGCGCCGACGATGACGATCACGATCGGCGTCAGGTGGATCAGAAAGTCGTTGAAGGACAAGCCCGCCCGGCTGGCGATGATGATGCTGGGCGGATCGCCGATCAAAGTCGCCGTGCCGCCGATGTTCGACGCGAACGCCTCGGCCATCAGAAACGGTGCCGGACCGATCTCCAGGCGGTCGCACACCAGCAACGTGACAGGGGCGACCAGCAACACCGTGGTGACGTTGTCCAGCAGCGCCGACGCGAACGCGGTCACCAGCACCAGCAGGATCATGATGCGCAGCGGCGAGCCGTGCGCTCGCTTGGCGGCCACGATCGCGGTGTATTCGAACACGCCGGTCTGCCGCAGCACACTGACGATGATCATCATGCCTAGCAGCAAAAAGATGACGTCCCAGTCGATTCCGGTATCGCGGGAGTAGAACACGTCGTCGGAATGGATCACCGGCAGCAGCAGCATGACCGCCGCGCCGGCCAGCGCCACCAACGTCTTGTTGACGCGGTCGCTGGCGATCAGCGCGTAGGCGACGACGAACACGACGACCGCGACGACGCTCATCGATTGTCCTGTGTGCTCAAGGCTTTGGGGGTGTCAGTGTCTGAGCGCCGCGGCCAGCAGGCGCGATGCGGTGATCACGCCGAACAACGTACCGTCTTTGACCACCGCGATCAGCGGACTGCGCAATCGCGCCATCACCGCGGCGACTTCGATGATCGTGTCGTCCGCATCCGCGAACGGCACGTCGGTCAGGTGGTCCGGTAGGACGTCGCGCACCTTTTTGCCGCCCAACTTGTCCGCGGCGCGGTCGGCCATCGATTCGTTGAGCACGCCGGCCAGCGACGGGTCGTCCTGCACGTAGCGGGGCACGATGAACCGCACCACTTGGGACGCCGGCAGCACCGCGAACGGTTTTCCGGCGGCGTCGGTGACGACGATTCCGGGCAGGCGGTGCTCGGCGAGCAGGCGGGCGGCGTCCAGCGCGCCGGAGTCGACGGTGACGACCGGGAAGTCCTCGGCGAGTTCCGCGGCACGCATAGTGCAGACAATACGTCGCGGGCGCCGCGGCGTTGAACTAGTGATCCCGCGGCCGCTGCGTAGACTAACGGGATGCTGGAACAGATCCGCGGGCCTGCTGATCTGCAGCACCTTTCCCAACAGCAGCTCCGCGATCTGGCCGGCGAGATTCGCGAGTTCCTGATCCACAAGGTCGCTGCCACCGGGGGGCACTTGGGGCCGAACCTGGGCGTCGTCGAGCTGACCCTCGCGCTGCACCGGGTATTCGATTCGCCGCACGACCCGATCATCTTCGACACCGGCCACCAGGCCTACGTCCACAAGATGCTCACCGGGCGTTGCCACGACTTCGAAACCCTGCGCAAGAAGGGCGGGCTGTCAGGATATCCGTCGCGCGCCGAGAGCGAACACGACTGGGTGGAGTCAAGCCACGCCAGCGCCGCGTTGTCGTATGCCGACGGCCTGGCCAAGGCATTCGAGCTGACCGGGCACCGCAACCGGCACGTGGTCGCCGTCGTCGGCGACGGCGCGCTCACCGGCGGGATGTGCTGGGAGGCGCTGAACAACATCGCCGCGACCCGGCGTCCGGTGATCATCGTCGTCAACGACAACGGCCGCAGCTACGCGCCCACCATCGGCGGTGTCGCCGACCACCTGGCCTCGCTGCGGCTGCAGCCGGCGTACGAACAGATGCTGGAAAAGGGCCGCGACGTGGTGCGCTCGATGCCGCTCTTCGGCAAGATCGCCTACCGCTTCATGCACAGCGTCAAGGCCGGCATCAAGGACTCGCTGTCGCCGCAGCTGCTGTTCACCGACCTCGGCCTGAAGTACGTCGGCCCGGTCGACGGTCACGACGAGCGCGCGGTGGAGGCGGCGCTGCGCCATGCCCGCGGATTCGGGGGCCCGGTGATCGTGCACGTCGTGACCCGCAAGGGCATGGGCTACGCCCCGGCCGAAGCCGACGAGGCCGAGCAGATGCACTCGACCGTCCCGATCGACCCGGCCACCGGGCAGGTCACCAAGATCGCCGGCCCGGGCTGGACGAAGGTCTTCGCCGACGCGCTGATCGAGTACGCCAGGCTGCGGCGCGACATCGTGGCGATCACGGCGGCGATGCCCGGCCCCACCGGGCTGACGGCGTTCGGGCAACGCTTCCCGGATCGGTTGTTCGACGTCGGCATCGCCGAGCAGCACGCGATGACGTCGGCGGCCGGGCTCGCGATGGGCGGCATGCACCCGGTGGTCGCCATTTATTCGACGTTCCTCAACCGGGCGTTCGACCAGATCATGATGGACGTGGCGCTGCACCGGCTGCCGGTGACCATGGTGCTCGACCGGGCCGGGATCACCGGTTCGGACGGCCCCAGCCACAACGGCATGTGGGATTTGTCGATGCTCGGCATCGTTCCCGGCATGCGGGTGGCCGCGCCCCGCGACGCCACCCGGCTGCGTGAGGAACTCGGTGAGGCGCTCGATGTCGACGACGGGCCCACGGCGATCCGATTCCCCAAAGGCGATGTGGGCGAAGACATTCCGGCGCTAGAGCGCCGATCGGGCATCGACGTGCTCGCGGTGCCGGCGGCCGGGTCGAACCACGACGTGTTGTTGGTGGCAGTCGGCGCGTTCGTGCCGATGGCGCTGGAGGTGGCCAAGCGGCTGCACAACCAGGGGATCGGCGTGACGGTGATCGACCCGCGTTGGGTGCTGCCCGTGTCCGAGGGTGTCCTCGACCTGGCGGCGCAGCACAAGCTGGTCGTGACGTGTGAGGACAACGGCGTCAATGGCGGCGTGGGTTCGGCGGTTTCGGCCGCGCTGCGGCGGGCGGACATCGACGTCCCGTGCCGCGACGTCGGATTGCCGCAGGAGTTCTACGAGCACGCCTCGCGGGGCGAGGTGCTGGCCGACCTCGGGCTGACCGACCAGGATGTGGCCCGCCGCATCACCGGTTGGGTTGCCGCCCTGGGCAGTCCGCTGACCGAAGCCGAGATCCGCGAGCACCTCGACTAAGCGCCGGCGTCGCCAGTGTCCGCCGGCGCCCGCAGCGCCTGCGCCAGCGCCGGGTCCACGAGCTCTCGCTGCCAGGTCCGGGCGTGGCCGGCGCACAGGAATCCGTCGACGGCGTCGAGCGGGTCGGCCGCTCCCTGCTGGATGTCCTGCCAGTCCCAGCACAGCCGTCGCACCAGGTCGGGTGAGACCAGGTTCTCGGTGGGAACCTTGACGCGCTCGGAGACCTCCGACAGCGCCGCCCGGGCCGCCTCCAGGCGCGCGGCGGCTTCGGGTTTGCGTCGGCTCCAGCGCGCCGGCGGCGGCGGCCCGTTGGGCGGCTCGACGTCGTCGGCGGGATTCCGGCTTTCCCGGGCCGCCTGCAGCGCCGCCAGCCACGTCGCGGCGCTGCGGCGCTGGTTGCGCCCGCCGAACACGGGCAGGGCCACCAGGTCGTCGACCGTCTTCGGATCGGCCAGCGCGGCGTCGATGATGGCCGAGTCCGGCAGGATGCGCCGGGGCGCGATGTCGCGGCGCGCCGCGATGCGGTCGCGGGTGGTCCACAGTTCGCGAACCGCGGCCAGGCCGCGCGGGTCACGCACCCGATGGATCCCCGACGTGCGCCGCCAGCGGTCGCGCCGCGACGCCGGCGACTCCTTGAGGCCTTCGCTGCGCAGGTAGTCGAATTCCTGTGCGGCCCAATCGGTTTTGCCTTGTTCGGCCAGGACGTCGGCGATCGACGCGCGTAGTTCGATGAGCAGTTCCACGTCGAGTGCGGCGTAGTTGAGCCATTCGGCGGGCAGCGGTCGCTTGGACCAGTCGGCCGCGCCGTGGCCCTTGGCCAGCCCCAGGCCCAGCAACCGCTGGGCCATGGTCGCCAGGTTCACCCGCTCGAACCCGGCCAGCCGCCCGGCCAGCTCGGTGTCGTACAGCGCCGGCGGCCGCATCCCGACCTCGGCCAGGCACGGCAGATCCTGATCGGCGGCGTGCAGGATCCACTCGTCGGTCGCCAGCACCTCGGCGACGGGGCGCAGCGCGGTCACCGGGTCCGCGCCGTGGCTGACCGGGTCGATGAGCACGGTGCCGGCCCCGGCCCGCCGGACTTGAATCAGGTAGGCCCGGTTGGAGTAGCGGAAACCCGACGCGCGCTCGGCGTCGACGGCGAACGGGCCGCGGCCCGCCTCCAGGCGTCGCGCGGCCGCCTTGATCTCGGCGACGGTGACGGACAGGTCGGGAACTCCGTCGGTGGGGTGCAGGAGCGGCGTGGGGCTGGGTTCGGTGCCGCCGGGCGCATCGGCCGCGGGTTCGCCCATGTCAGGCGCGTGACCGGGAGCCCAGGTCGGTGACTCCGGTCGGTGGTAGGCCCGCGGCGTGCTCCAGCACGTCGCAGAACGCCTCAACGTGGACTCCGACCCCCGGGTCGGTCGCCGTCCAGGATGCCCGCAGCTCCAGCTGGTGGGCGCGGGGCGGTCCGGAGATGTCGCCGTAACGAACCGACGTGGTGGCGGTGACGGTACCGCCGAGGGCGGTGACGTTGTCGGTGTGGGATTCCAGCGCATCGACCAGCCAGCTCCACGCCACCTCCGGCAGCAGGGGATCGACGGCCTCGCTGGGGTCCAGGTCGGCCTGGATGTAGGCGACCAGGCGGATGGTGCCGTCCCAGGCGTCGGCGCCGTCCGGGTCGTACAACAGGATCAGCCGGCCGAAGGCGTCGCCCTCGGAGCGCTCGGGGACGACCTCGACGTCGGGATGCTTGACCTCGGCCCCCAGCGCGTAGCTGTAGGGCGCCAGGCGCTGCGGTGGCCGAATGGGGCCCAGCTCGATCTCCGCCCGCGCGGTCACGGCGTTCATCGCCGCCACCGCCTCGCGGAATGGGGCCGGTTCAGCAGAGGTCACAGCGTTTGACGGTAGACCTACCCCAGGACACGCCGAAACAGGCGCGCCGATTCCCGCGCGCGTCGCGACCAACCCGTTACCAGCCCGCATTGCGCCTGCTCAGCCGCCGGTTCCGCTGGGATATCGAGCCGGACGCTTCTCGCGATGCGCGGCGAGGCCCTCCCGCACGTCGGGGCCGCCGAAACTGAGAAATTCCAGGCCAAGCGAGGTTTCGAAGGTCGGACCGAACATGCGGTACCAGTGGTTGAGGCTGCGTTTGGTCCAGCGAATCGCGTGTTGGGCGCCCTGCGCCAGGTTCTCGGCGAGGCGGGTCGCGGTCGGCAGGACGTCGTCGTCGTCGACGCAGGCGGAGACCAGCCCGATGCGTTCCGCCTCCTCGCCGAGCAGCGTCTCGCAGGTGAGCAGGTAGTACTTGGCCTTGGCCATGCCGACCAGCAGCGGCCAGCAGATCGCGGCGTGGTCGCCGGCCGCCACCCCGAGTTTGGTGTGGCCGTCGATGATTTTCGCGGTCCGGCCCGCCACCGAGATGTCGGCGAGCAGCGCCACCACCAGGCCGGCGCCGACGGCCGGGCCGCGGATCGCCGAGACCACCGGCTTGTCGAAGTTGACCATGTTGAGCACCAGATCGCGGGCCTCCCGCATGATGCGGATCCGGCCCTCGAATTCGCCCATGGTTTCCTCGATCAGGTCGAAGCTGCCGCCCGACGAGAACGCCTTGCCCTCGCCGCGGACCAGCACGACGCGCACCTCGGGATCGCGGTCGATCACCGGCCAGATGTCGGCGAGGTCGCGGTGCATCTGCGGCCCGACCGAATTCAGCCCGGGCGCGTCGAGAACGAGCGTCAGGACGCCGTTCTCGCCGGTTTCGCACCGAAGGCTGGGGAAGTCCCCGTAGTTGACTGGCATCGGGTTGATGTTACGCAAGCGAATGGCGGGCCTCGTGGCAGCATTGAGGCCAATGAAGGACCCCGACAACCCCGCGCGCGCTCGTCGCGAGCTTCCCGAGTCGCCGTATCTGGCCGCCGTCACCGGGCGCAAACCCAACCGGGTGCCGGTGTGGTTCATGCGGCAGGCCGGCCGCTCGCTGCCCGAGTACCGGGCGCTGCGGGAGCGACACAGCATGCTGGCGGCCTGCTTCGAGCCCGAGGTGGCCTGCGAGATCACCCTGCAGCCGATACGCCGCTACGGCGTCGACGCGGCGATCCTGTTCTCCGACATCGTGGTGCCGCTGCGCGCCGCGGGTGTCGATCTGGACATCGTCACCGATGTCGGCCCGGTGATCGCGCAGCCGGTGCGCACCGACGCCGACATCGACGCCATGAAACCCCTTGACCCACAAGCGATTCAGCCGGTGTGTGAGGCCGTTTCGCTACTGGTTGACGCGCTGGGCGACGTTCCGCTGATCGGCTTTGCCGGCGCGCCGTTCACGCTGGCGTCCTATCTGGTCGAGGGTGGGCCGAGCCGCAACCATCCCCGCACCAAGGCGATGATGCTGGCCGAACCGGCGAGCTGGCACGCGTTGATGTCGAAGCTGACCGATCTCACCATCGCCTTCCTGCGCGGCCAGATCGGTGCCGGGGTGGACGCCATCCAGGTGTTCGACTCGTGGGCGGGCACCCTGTCGCTGGCCGACTACCGCCAATACGTGCTGCCGCACAGCTGTCGGGTGTTCGCCACCCTGTCCGAATGCGGCGTGCCGATGACGCACTTCGGGGTCGGGACGGCCGAGTTGCTGGGCGCGATGTCGGCGGCCGGGGCGAGCGTCGTCGGGGTGGACTGGCGCACCGCGCTCGCCGACGCCGCCACCCGCGTCGAACCCGGCACCGCGCTGCAGGGCAACCTCGATCCGGTGGTGCTGCTGGCCGGCTGGCCGGTGACCGAACGCGCCGCACGGGCCGTCGTCGACGACGGGCGCCGCGCCATCGACGCGGGCGCCGCGGGCCACGTGTTCAACCTCGGCCACGGGGTGCTGCCGGAGACCGACCCCGGCGTGCTGACTGAGCTGGTGGCGCTGGTCCACTCGCTATGACGCGCTCGTATTGTGTTGTGGGCGGCGGGATTTCGGGGTTGACCGCGGCCTACCGGCTGCGCGCGGCGGCTGGTAACGACGCGGCGATCACGCTGTTCGATCCGGGCGAGAACCTGGGCGGGGTGCTGCGCACCGAGCTGGTGGCCGGACGGCCGATGGACACCGGCGCCGAGGCGTTCGTGCGACGCCGGCCCGAGATGCCGGCGCTGCTGGCCGAACTGGGCCTGTCGGGGCGCCAGCTGACCACCACCGGCGCCCGGCCCTTGATCTACAGCGCCCACGAGCTGCACCCGCTGCCGACGGCCACGGTCACCGGGATTCCGTCGTCGGGGTCCTCGCTGGCCGGATTGGTCGACGACGCGACCGTCGCGCGCATCGACGCCGAACCAGGCCGCCCCCTCGGTTGGCGGCCCGGCGGCGACCCCGCGGTGGCCGAGTTGGTCGGCGACCGATTCGGCGAACAGACGGTGGCCCGGTCGGTGGACCCGCTGCTGGGCGGGGTGTACGCGGGCTCGGCGGCGACGATCGGGCTGCGGGCGGCCGCGCCCACCGTGGCGGCGGCGCTGGACCGCGGTGCCGCCAGCCTGACCGACGCGGTCGCCCAGGGGTTGCCGCCGGCCAGCGACGCACCGGTGTTCGGCGCGCTCGACGGCGGCTATCGGGTGCTGATCGACGAGCTCGTCGAGCGCGCCCGGCCGCGGTGGGTCCGGGCCGCGGTGGACCGGTTCGAACGGGCCGGGCGCGGCTGGTCGCTGCTCGACGACAGCGGCGCCTCCTGGCACGCCGACGGGGTGATCCTCGCGGTTCCGGCGCCGCGGGCGGCGCGCCTGCTGGCCGAGACCGCCCCGCGCAGCGGCGCCGCCGCGAGTCGGATCGGCAGCGCGTCGTCGGCGGTGGTGGCGCTGGCGGTGCCGGGCAGCACGCCGCTTCCCGAGTGCTCCGGCGTGCTGGTCGCCAGCGGTGAGCGCCTGCACGCCAAGGCGCTCACGCTGTCGTCGCGCAAGTGGGGGATCGCGGGCGACACGCAGTTCCTGCGGCTGTCGTTCGGTCGCTACGGCGACAACCTCGCGTCCAGCGCCTCCGACGAGCAGCTGCTGTCCTGGGCGGTCAGCGACCTGGCAGTGGTGTTCGGCCTGGACGTCGAGCCGGTCGATGCGCTGGTGCGACGCTGGATCGACGCGATGCCGCAGTACGGCCCGGGCCACGCCGACGTGGTCGCCGAGGTGCGCGCCGGGCTGCCGCCGACGCTCGCCGTGGCCGGCGGCTACCTGGACGGGATCGGCGTGCCGGCGTGCATCGGGGCGGCGGGCCGCGCTGCCGAGCGCATCATCAGGGCCGTCGAGGCCGCGGATGCGGAAGTGGCACGATAGGTTTCATGGCCAAGCTTGACTACGACGAGCTGAATTCGCAGCTTCGCTACCTGATGTTCTCGGTGTTCTCGGTGCGTCCCGGCGAACTCGGCGAGCAGCGCGACGCCGTGATCGATGACGCGTCGACGTTTTTCAAGCTGCAGGAAGAGCGCGGCGTCGTGGTCCGCGGCCTCTACGACGTGTCGGGCCTGCGGGCCGACGCCGATTTCATGATCTGGACGCACGCCGAGCGCGTCGAAGCGCTGCAGGCGACCTACGCCGACTTCCGGCGCACCACCACCCTGGGGCGCGCGTGCTCGCCGGTCTGGAGCAGCGTGGCGTTGCACCGGCCCGCCGAGTTCAACAAGAGCCACATCCCGGCCTTCCTGGCCGGCGAGGAGCCCGGCGCCTACATCTGCGTGTATCCGTTCGTGCGGTCCTACGAGTGGTACTTGCTGCCCGACGAGGAGCGCCGCCGGATGCTCGCCGAGCACGGCATGGCCGCCCGCGAGTACAAGGATGTGCGGGCCAACACGGTGCCGGCGTTCGCGCTCGGCGACTACGAATGGATCCTGGCCTTCGAGGCGCCCGAGCTGGATCGCATCGCCGACCTGATGCGCGAGCTGCGCGCCACCGACGCGCGACGTCATACCCGTGCGGAGACACCGTTTTTCACCGGCCCGCGGGTGCCTGTCGAGCAACTGGTGAACGCGCTGCCATGACCCAACCCGATCCGACGGACCCCACCCGCTTCGAAGAGATGTACCGCGACGAGCGGATGTCGCACGGGTTGCCGGCCGCCACGCCCTGGGACATCGGCGGTCCGCAGCCCGTCGTCCAGCGGTTGGTCGCGCTGGGCGCGATTAAGGGCGAGGTGCTCGACCCGGGCACTGGACCGGGCCACCACGCGATCTACTACGCGTCGGCGGGCTACTCGGCGACCGGCATCGACGGGTCGGCAGGTGCCATCGAGCGCGCGCGGGAAAACGCCCAAAAGGCCGGGGTATCAGTGAATTTCGAGGTGGCCGACGCCACCAAGCTGGAGGGGCTCGACGGCCGGTTCGACACCGTCGTCGACTGCGCCTTCTACCACGTCTTCAGCACCGAACCCGAGATGAAGAAGTCGTATGCGCGGGCGCTGCACAGGGCGACCAGGCCCGGGGCGCGGCTGTACATGTTCGAGTTCGGCGAGCACAACGTCAACGGCTTCAAGATGATGCGGTCCTTGCCTGAGGACGACTTTCGTGGGGTGTTTCCCGACGCCGGGTGGGAGATCACCTACCTGGGCCCGACCACCTATTTGATCAACATGAGCGTCCAGACGATTGAGATGATGATCGCGCGCAACCCCGACATGGCCGACCAGGTGCAGCCCATGCTGGAGTGGTTTCACGCGACGGAGCCGTGGCTGGTCAACGGCCGGGTGCACGCGCCGTTCTGGGAATGCCACGCCACCCGCGCAGACTGACGCAGGTCCTCCCGCGCTAGTTCCCCGCAGGCACCAGGCGCAGCGAGATCGAGTTGATGCAGTACCGCTGATCCGTGGGCGTGGGGTAACCCTCGCCGGCGAACACGTGGCCTAAGTGGCTGTGGCAGTTGGCGCACAGCACCTCGGTGCGCGTCGTGCCCATCGAATGGTCGGGACGCAGTATCACCGCGTCGGAGTTGGCCGGGTCGAAGAACGACGGCCAGCCGCAATGCGACGCGAATTTCTCTGTGCTGCGGAACAATTCGGCCCCGCACGCCCGGCACTGGTAGACGCCTTCGGTTTTGGTGTCGGTGTACTCGCCGGTGAACGGCCGCTCGGTGCCCGCGCGACGGAGCACCTGAAACTCCTCGGGCGTGAGCTTCTGGCGCCACTCGTCGTCGGTCAGGTGCAGCTTCGGGCTAGTCATGCATCCACGCTAGCTCGGATGGGCTTGGGCGTCAGCCACGCGGGATCGATCCCGTCGTCGAGGCGGTCCTCGGCCTTGGCGTCCAGATACCGGAAGTACAGGACCGTAAACGTCACGATCAGCAGCAGCGACCAGCCGTAGGTGATCTTCAGGTATTCCAGGGCGCGGCCGTATCTCATCCAGTTGAACAGCAGCCAGCGGTCCAGCGTCATGAAGCCGTAGATCCCCAGCCACGCCGGCCAGTTGCGGATCACCGAGTTACGCAGCACGACCGTCATCAGGAACGGGAACAGCATCATCGAGTAGTAGCCCTGGGCCAGCGACAGCACCAGGAACGACCACAGCAGCAGCACGCCCGTCGACGTGGTGAACCAGAACAGTGGGTCGCGGGTGCGGTAGTAGCGGTACAGCAGCCACATGGCGCCAATCGCGATCAGCGTGAACAGGATTCGCAGGAACACGATCAGCCAGGTGGGCAGCCCGAAGTACACGCCGTTGCCCTCGATCGAGCTGTTGAAGTAGTCGCGGGTGCCCATGATGTACGGCACCGTGCGGGTGACGAAGTCCATCGGGTCGCTCACCAAAGGCCAGGCGGCCAGGTTGATGACGACGGGAACCGCGAACGCCGGCACCAGCGTCCGCCACTGCCGGTTCAGCAGCGGGAGCAATAGCAGCGGGCCCAGCACGGGTTTGAGCGTCAGCGTAAGGCCGATCGCCAACCCGGCCCACCATTGTCGGCTCACCCGGCCGTCCAGCAGCCAGCGCAGGAACAGCATCTCGGCCAGCAACACGCAGCCGTTGATGTTGGTGAACACCAGCGTGTTGGTCACGGTCTCGGTGCAGAACATGGCCAGCAGCAGCGCGGGGGCGGCCACCGAGGACAGCGTGAACTTGAACAGCCGCAGCAGCAGGTACCAGGCGATCAGGATCGCGATGGTGTTGATCAGGATGAACAGGTAGCGCGACGGCGCGAACGGCAGGTATCCGAACGGCGCCATCAGCAGCGTGCCGCCCGGGGGATACAGGTAGTGCGGGTCGACGTAGTCGAAGTGTTCGTTGTAGATGTCCCAGCCGCGCCGGAAGTTCAGCACCGCGCGGTAGACCGGCTTGAAATCGTCGGTGATGTTGCCGTTGGTGGTGACCACGATGCTGCGGTGCAGTACCGACAGGATGGCCACCGGCCACAGCGCCGACCGCAATATCGTCGCCGTACTCGGTGCGCCGGTGCGGGGTCGGAAGGCGTCGGAGAGCGCGGTCACCAGCGCACCGTACACCGGGGGGAGGGGACCAAGTATCAGGCGGGGCAGTAGGTGTCGGTCCCCGGCAGCTTGCCGCTGTTGAGATAGCCGATCAGCGGCGGCACCGCGCACGGCGAGTAGATGCTGGCGCCGTGGCCGATGCCCTGCCACATCACCCGCTTGCTGGCCGCGTTGGCGTTGATGATCGTGGCGGCGGTCGCGGCGACCCCTTCGCTGCCCACGATCGGGTCGTTCTGCACACCGGAGAGCAGGACGTCGACCTTGAGCTTCTTCGGCGGCGCGGGCGGCGAACCGGTGGGCCAGTGCACACATTTGACCAAATTGAGCGCGGCGACCGTGCCGAACTGCGGATAGAGCTTGCCCCACGCGACGACCAGTTCGCGAACCCGGTCCGGGGTCGGGCGGTTGATCGCATCGCTGCAGGAGTTGACGAACTGGCCGTCGGAGTCCTGCGTGGCATCGGCGTGGTTGATCAAGCTGTTCAGCTGGCTGGCGTCGCCGGAGCGCGCCGCGGACAACGCGTTGGCCAGGCTGGTGGTGGCGCCGACGCGGCCGCCGGACGGGAAGCCCAACGCGACGGTGACGGCGTTGGCGACCTGCGCCACCGACGCGCCGCCGGGCCCCTTGCCCGCGCGGGCGTCGGCCAGCAGCGCGCTGACGGCGCCCTTGGGATCGGCGCCGAGCGCGCAGTTCACCGCAATGCACTGCGCGGCGAACGCGTCGAGCGCGGCCTGCTGGCCCTTGACCTGCTGCTCGGCGGCCGCTTCGGCGTTGACGCCCAAGGCAATTGGCGAGTCGAGGATCAATCGCGCGACCTTGTCGGGCCGCGATGCGGCGTAGGCCAGCGCCACCTGGGCGCCGTTGCCGATGCCGACCAACGCGACGGCGGGCACGTCCCACAGGCTGCGCAGCCGCTCGATGTCCGACGCGGCGTGTGCGTTGTCGTAGGCGTTGTCGCCGGGCGCGATGGCGTCGGTGCAATTGGTGGTCGCGGTGTTGGCGATGTCGGACAGGTTGGCCACCGGATCGTCGCCGGTCTGGAATTGCGCCTGATCGCGCATCGCCGTGCGGGCGAAGTGATCCCGGCAGTCGATGGGGTTCGACATGCCGATGCCGCGACGGTCCACCGCGACGATCGGGTGGGTCTGCAGCACGTCGCCGCCCGCCTGCGAGAGCCAGACCGGCAGCTGCGCCGAGGACGCCAGGTCGGAGCCGGTGGTGAAGACGAGGGGCCCCGCGTCCTGCGGGGTCTGGCTCGACCGCGCACGGACCACGCCGATGGTCACCGTTCCGGACCCGCCGTTGACGGGGTCGAGGTCGGCGTCGTAGTTCGCGCAGTCGAGTTGGATCCCGGCCGGGGGCCGCAGCGCCGCGTCATTGAAAAGCTGCGACGTGCAGTCGTGCCAGGACAGGTCGTTCTTGGGCGCGGCGATCGGCGGCGGACCGGCCGGCGGCGGCTTCGTCGTGGCCGCGCCCTGGGGGCGGGCACCGGAATTCGTGGCGAACCGCGGGTCTGCGCCCAGGCCCGGGACACAGCCGGCCACCGCGACGCTCGTCGCGACCAGGATCGCCGCGGACGCCAGCTGCCGACTCATGCCGACCACAGTAGCTAGACCTTCACGTAGCGGGTGTACAGGTAGCCGGCGTCGTCGCTGAGAACATGCACGCAGCGCATCGGGGCCAGCACCTGGCCCGGGCCGGTCGCGATGCGCCGGGCCAGGCCGCCGACCACGTAGGGCGCGATGGTCAGGCACAGCTCATCGAGCAGGTCGCGCTGAACGAACGCGCCGAGCAGCATCGGCCCGCCCTCGGTCAAGACGCGGCGCATGCCGCGCGCCCCGAGGATCGCCAGCAGGGCGGCCTCGTCGACCCGGTCCGGATCGCCGCCGGAGCAGTCGATCACCTCGGCAAGACCGGAGAGCCGGCGGCGTGTCGCATCGGCGGACGCCGTGCAGGTGAGCACCAGCGGTGACACTTCGGTGCGGGTGAACACCCCCATGTCCCGGTCGAGGTGACCCGACTTCGTCACGATCGCCAATTGCGGGACTTCGCTTTGACCGCGGGCCTGTCGGCGCTGGCGCTGGACGGCGCCCAACTGCGCCCCGGAGTATCCCTCGATCCGCACGGTGCCCGCGCCGACCACGATGACGTCGGCGAGCTCGCGGAGCAGGTGGAAGATGAATCGGTCTCCGGGCCCCGCCATGGTGCCGGTTTTGCCGTCGGCGGTGGCGCCGCCGTCGAGGCTGGTGATGAAATTCGCGCGCACCCATGTCTTGTCTTTGTCGGGATACGCGTAGAGCTGAGGGAGTTCGCCGTCGTCGAGTTCGCGTGCCGAGCCGAGCAGCGTCAGCGGCGGCGCCTCAGGAAGGGGCATGGGCTCGATTGCAGCACGCCGCTACAGTTCCTGCATGCACGGGTCCGCTTCCGGCCGGGTGGCTCACCTGGTCGATCGGCATCCCACCGTGTCGCCCGAGCGGCTGATCGCCCAATTGCGGCCGCCGCCAACGTTCGCCGACGTGAGCTTCGCGACGTACCGCCCGGATCCGGCCGAACCCACCCAGGCGGCCGCCGTCGTGGCCTGCCGGGATTTCTGCGGAGAGGCGGTGCAACGCCGGGCCGGTCGCCGAAAGCTGTTCGGCAGGCGGGCGGTATTGCCCGGCGTCGGACTGTATCTGGACGGCGGTTTCGGGGTGGGCAAGACTCACCTGCTGGCCTCGGCCTACTACGAGCTGCCGGACCCCAAGGCGTTCGCGACGTTTGGGGAGCTGACCCAGCTGGCCGGGGTGTTCGGCTTCGCCGAGTGCATCGATCTGCTGGCCGACTACACGGCGGTGTGCATCGACGAGTTCGAACTCGACGACCCGGGCAACACCACCCTGATCTCGCGGATGCTCTCGTCGCTGGTCGAGCGGGGGGTGTCGGTGGCCGCCACCTCCAATACGCTGCCCGAGCAACTCGGCGAGGGCCGATTTGCCGCCCAGGACTTTCTGCGTGAAATCAACACGCTGGCAAGGATTTTCACGACCGTGCGGATCGAAGGCCCGGACTACCGGCACCGCGATCTGCCCCCGGCGCCGCCGCCGCTGCCGGACGATCAGGTCGCCGCGCGTGCCGCGGCGGTGGAGGGCGCGACGCTCGATGACTTCGACGCGTTGTGCGCGCACCTGGCGACCATGCATCCGTCGCGGTACCTGACGCTCATCGAGGGCGTGACGGCGGTGTTTTTGACCGGCGTGCACGGCATCGATGACCAGAACGTCGCGCTGCGGCTGGTGTCGCTGACCGATCGGCTGTACGACGCCGGCATCCCGGTGGTGGCGTCCGGGGCCAAGCTGGACACCATCTTCAGCGAGGAGATGCTGGCCGGCGGATACCGAAAGAAGTATTTGCGGGCCACGTCTCGGCTGTTGGCGCTGACCGCCTGGGTCAACGCACCTCGCGGGTCATGACGAAGTCGTCCTCGGTGGCGTCGCCCACCTGAAACGTCCTGGTGCCGCTGACCTCGAAACCGCTCCTGGCGTAAAAGCGTTGCGCGCGTTGGTTTTTCTGGTTGACGCCGAGCCAGACGCGGCGCACGCTCCAGTCGCCGGCCAGGGCCAGCGCGCGCTCCATCAGCGCCGTCGAGACCCCGGTGCCGTGCAACTCCGGCAGGACGTAGATCTTCGACAGCTCGGCGCTGCTGGTGTCGTCCAAGCCGCGAACGAGCATGGCGTACCCGATGATTCGGCGGTTCTTCGTGGCGATGAGGACGGCGTATTGCGGGTCGGCCAGGTAGTCCGAGAAGCGGTCGGCCGACAGGTGGGTGTCGACGAACGACGCGATGTTCTCCGGCGCCATCGACGGTGGGCAGGCCAGCGGGAAGGTGCGCGCGGCGACCGCGGCCAGCTCGTCGACGCAATCCGTCGTGGCGAGGTGAACCTCGAGCGTCAGAGGTTCCACTGCGCGAGATGCTGGCCCGTCTTCTTGTCCAGCAGTACGACATTGGAGACCGGATCGCGGTAGGCGTCCCAGTACACCCCGCCCCGGACGATCGCCCCGTTCGGCGCATTCGTGAGCACGTTGTCCAGCGCGTCGGGTGCGTCGGTCGCACGCGGCTTGTAGGCGTCGGCAAATGGAGTCACCCCGTCGAAGCTGAACACGGTCGCCAAGATGAACGGGTTGGGCACCCGGATCGCGCGGACCGTCACATCCGCCCGGTTGGGGGTGCTGCCGGGGAAGCTTTTGATCGGAACGCCGCTGCGCGTGTAGCCGAAGCCGGGCGGCGGGTCGCAGGGGGCCACGCTGCTGACGGTGACGTCGGCGATGTAGGTGTCGGTGGCCACCCGCAGCGTGTCGCCGATGTGGCCGATCGGTGCGTCTTGAGCCCGCGCGGGCGGAGCCGCGACCCCGGCGGTGGCGACGCTCGCGGCGGCAACGAGTAAGGCGGACAGGGCGATCAGCCAGCGATGCATCATCGCATGATTGCACAGGCGCTATGCAGAAGGGGAGGGGTGCTTCCCGCTGGCCAGTGCTTCGAGCGCCGCCGCGGCATCGTCATCAACCCGTTCCTTGTCGACGCCGGCGGAGTGCAGCGGTCCCGCGCCGTCCTCGAGTTCGAGCAGGGCCATCAGCATGTGTTCGGTGCCAATGTAGTTGTGGCCCAGCCGAAGTGCCTCGCGGAAGGTCAGCTCCAGCACCTTGCGCGCCGGGCCGCTGAACGGGATGAGTTTGGGAGGCTCTCCGGTGGACGCGGGAAGGGTTATGGCGGCCCTGAGCGCCTTGACGTCGACCCGTTGCCGTTGCAACAGCTGCGTGGCCAATGCGGCCGGATCGTCCAGCACGCCGAGCAGCAGATGGTCGGGGGTGATCTCGGCGTTGGCCGCCTGATGCGCCGCGTTCTGGGCCGCCACGACGGCGTTGCGGGCCCGCGGCGTGAAGCGCCCGAAACCCTGTTCGGGATCCAGGGTGGTGGCCTCGGCCCGGGGGACGAACCGCTTCTGCGCGGCCTGCTTGGTGACGCCCATGCTCTTGCCGATGTCCGTCCAGGATGCTCCCGATCGGCGCGCCTGGTCGACGAAGTGGCCGATCAAGTGGTCGGCGATCTCACCCAAATGCTCGGCCGCCAGCACGGCGTCGGCCAGTTGATCAAGCGCGTCGGTGTGTACCTGTTTGATCGCGTTGATCATCTCGTCGAGGCGGACGGGATAGGCGATGGGCGTGGAATCGGCCATGTCGTCAACGGTAGGTTGACGCCCTGGGGATGTCAACTCAGGGTTGACGGTTAATGCTTTGTTACACGTAGTGCGGCCGGGTACCTGCGCTGCGACAATGCTGACTCATGAAACTACTTCTGACCCTGGCAGGTTTTGCCGCGGCAATCGGCCTGGCCGTGCCCGCCCACGCCGATAGCAGCGACGACTCATTCCTCGCCTCGCTCAAAGCGGCCGGTATCACTTATTCCGACTCGGATGCGGCGGTAGGGGCCGGGAAATGGGTGTGCGACAAGGTCAGCGGGGGCACCGACATGTCGACTGTCGTCAAGACGCTCGGAACCAAGAACGCCTCGCTGAACCCGGACAAAGCCGCCAAGTTCGCGGCCATCGCCCAGACCACGTACTGCCCGGATACCGCATCGGACACCAGCTCGAGCCCGAGCTCTGAGACCCCCGCGCCGTCGTAGGAGTCAACCTTCGGCCGGCGCCGCCCCGCCCTCGTCGGGTTCCGTGGTCGGTGGCCGCCGACCTGTGGGCGCCCGGCCGAGTTCCAGCGGCCCTAGCCCGGGAATGGTGCGCGGGGGCGTCGGTGCCGATCGTCGCTTCCGCCAGTGGCCTGCCCGCGAGAGTCGCCAGTCGGCCGCCCACCTCCACTCGTAGACCTCGCGCGTGCTCAGATTCCACGCCAGCGCCGCCATCCTGAGGCCGGTGCCCCGCGCCTCCATCCACGAGGCGATCACCCAGACCCTGTCGAGGTCCTCGTCGGGAATCTCAAAAGCCCACGACAGTTCTTCGTCGTCGCAGCCCATCGACGGGCGTATCGCGGGTTTGGGCGTCGAGACGTCGAATCGATTGCCGTCCGCTTCGAGGTCGAGCCCCACTTCGTAACGCACGGTCGGCCCCGCCATCCGCAGCCTCACCTCGAGCCGGGCCTGGCCCCGGCGGCGCGGCGTGAGCCGATCGATAACCATCAGGACGCCTTTGGCGCGCGGGTTTTTGCGCTGTGCCCGTAGGCGATTCGCGAGGGCGATCAGCCCGAGCACAGCGATGATGCCGACAAAGACGTCGAGAACGATGATGGCCGCCACGTCGTCCTAGATAACACCATCCGCCCACCGGCTCGGCACTCGCCCGGGATGCACACCGGCGTGGCCTCTGCCAGAATCGGGGAGCTATGAGACGTCTGCCGATGCTGTTGAGCGTCGCCACCATGGTCGCGATGGCCGCGCCGGCACACGCCGACAACACCGACGGCGGCAACGGCACCGATCAAGCCTTTCTCGCCGCGCTCAACCAGGCCGGGCTGACCTATCAGGATCCCGACCGCGCGGTGGCGGCCGGCAAAAAGGTGTGCGATCTGGTCAACGGGGGAATGGCCGCCGTGGACGTCGTCAAGAACCTGGAGCAATACAACCCCGGCTTCGCGGGCGACGGTGCGGCGAAGTTCACCGGCATCGCGGCGGAGGCGTACTGCCCCGCCGCCCTCGCCCGCGCGCGTCAGGACGCATCGCTCGCCGCCTTGGGGCGCTGACGGGCGCGGCCGGCCCCGCGCAGCCCACCTGTGTTGCCAACGCCATGGTGCTCTGGGTGGGAAAACGATCCACAGCTGCGGGAGCGATTTCGCCGCGGTCAGCGGTCCACCGTAAACGGCTGCGGCGCAGTCCTTTACACGGCTCGATGCGGGGGCCCGGGCGGGCCCCCGCATCGACGGTGGTGGCTGTTAGGTCGAGGTGACGTATTGCGGGCAGTAGGCCGAGGCGGCGTCGACGGCGAACGTCTTGGCGCTCTTGGTGCTCAGGCCGGTGGACTGGGCCACCGCGCTGATGACCTCCTGGCTCGAGTGGCCGTTGTCGAGGGCTTTGCAGACGGCGTGGCCGTCGCTGATGGCGCGCGCCGCGGTGGGCGGCGTGATTCCGTCGGCTTGCAGCTGCGCGAGGAAGGCGTCATCGACAGTGGTTGCGCCTGCGGTGCCGGCGAAGCCGAGTGCGGCGAGGCCGAGCGCGGCGGCGGTCAGGGTGGCGCGGGCTGCGGGGGCTGCGAAACGGCGAGTGAACATCGGGGTACTCCTTGTGCTGATGTGTGTTGTGGGGGGCGCTGTTTTGCGTTGACAACAGAATCGGCACAGGGCCTTTATGGTTTCTCAATAAATTCTTGACGAACCCGATACGAGGCGTCGTCCCAGGTCAACCCCGGTCGATACGTTTCCCCGCTGTGAACCACTTGTATCTCAATAGTGACTACTGCATCTGTAGTCACGTTTGCACCGTTGATAACATGAAACGGCTGGCGTCTCCGGCCCGCACCCATCATGCCGGTGACCGCCTTGTCGCTCGGGCGGCAAACGCAGATGGCCAATACGACCCGCTACGCACTCTTATACGGGCGGTTGACTGCGTCCGGATTCAACACCGAAACGGGAGAAAAGTGGACAGCACTACCGAATTGATCATGCTCGCGGAAGCCGTTGTGCGGGAGGACAACGTCGACCCCGGCCGATTGTGCAGAGCGGCCATCGCGGTCGCCGACAATCCGCCGGAGGACCGTGAGCTGGCCCGCTTCGCCGATCTCTTGATCGATGCGTCATTTGGATGGGCTCGGTTCAACGGCTCGCGGCTGAGATTGGCGACCGCCGTCCGGGCCTACGCGCTCGCGGCGTCTCTCATGGTTGCCGACTAACTTCGGGCGTTACCGCCAGCCGGCCGGTAGGTCGATGATGTGATTCGGGCAGACGTCATGGGCGGCCTCGGACATGACAACCCTTGCGGTCTCGGCCGACATCTTCGCACGCAATAACATGAAGGCGTATTCGGCTGGCGCATAACCCAATTGAGCGGCCTCCGGGTCGTCCATCAGCTGGCATGCCTCCTTCTCCTGGTCGCTATCGCCCTGGGCGACGCCGGCGCAAAACAATGACACGAGGCCGACGAGCCCGCCGGCGACGATTTTCGTAGCGATCCTCACTGTGTCCTCTGCTTTGCCCTCGATCAACTGCCAGCCGGGTCTCCATTTTGCCATCTACCATTCCGGCGCCCTTGTCCACCAACGCTTCTCGCCGGACGGCGACCCCAAATGGCCGTTTACCTTGGGCATTCTCGGCGATACTATGCGTGAATGCGATTCACCAATGTCGCCGCGGCGGCCGGCGTCGTAATGGCCGTCCTGTCAATCGCCCCGCTCGTGCTGATGGAGGCGCCGTCTGCCCGCGCTGATATGAGCGGTTACCGGCGCTGCGTGGGAACCATTACGGAAATCCCGCTGAGCGAACCCAACCCACAAAGTCAGCAGCTCGCCGGATCGGTCCAGATGGATCTCAAGGCCGGTGTTTCCCCTGCCGCGGAAGCTCAGAAATTGGAGCAGACCGGATTCGACTCGCGCGTCGCCAACGGGATCGTGCAATGCGTCATGCAGGAGCACCCGTAGCGGAGCCTTTCAGTCGTCGATGTGCGTAGGCGGGTCGGCGAAGCCGGAACCCCACGGCTGCTGGCCAGGGCCCATCGGATCGCAACGTCTTTCGGGCACTTGGTAGGAACTCATGCCGTTCAGGATCCAATGGGTAGATACCACGCAACGTTGCCAGGTGCCATCGGGCTGGACGGGTCCATCGCACTTGCTGATAACGGGTCCTCCGTACTGGCAGCCGGCGTTGGCCGGCGGCGCCGCGGCGATCAGCCCTGCGGCCGTCAGTGCGGCGCCCAGGCCGACGATGAAGACGGACAACCCCCGCGACGTGATCTTGAATGCAGTCATGGCGTCTCCCTTGGACTACTGCCACTCGATCATTGCACGGATTCCGCGGCGCGCGCGCTAGCCGGGTAGCCGTTGCAAATGCGCCATCGCCTCGGCCAGCGGCGCCTCGGCGGGGCGTCCCAGATTGTGCGCGACGGACGCGTCGACGAGCATCCACAGCGCCGCATAGAGCGGAATGCACCAGGCCAGCTCGTCGCTCGCCGCGCGATCGGGGCGATACCCCTCAAGCAATAAGGAGACCGACGCCGTATCGGCGCGATGCGTAAACCGCGCGATGTCCCACCTGGGATCCGCGACAACCGCGTCACCCCAATCGATTACGCCGGAGAGCCTGTCCGCATCGACGAGGATGTGGGAAGCCTTCAGATCGCCGTGACACAACGCCCCGACCTCGACGGCGGCCAGCGCTCCGGCGTGAGCGCCGAGTGCCGCCGCCGCCTCGTCAGCCACGGTGTCCGCGATCGAATCGGTGCCGGCCATGCGACGAACCTCGCCGCAGATGTTCTGTAGGAAGCCGGGCCAGGAGGTGTGCGGCGGCGAGAAGCCGCCGCTCTCGTTCCACGTCGCCTCCGCAAGCCAGCCGAAGCCTGGTGATCTCGTGTCGTGCAAGCGTCGCAGCGCGGCCCCGACCTCGACAATCGCCGGATGCCCCGGCGCGATCGGTTCGCCGGGAATGCGGCTCATCGCCAGGGCGCTCATGCTGTCCTTCCCGCCGAGGCGCCCCAGCGCCAGGATCTCCGGAGCGCCACAGCCCGCCTCCGCGCCCCGCGCACATGCCCACGCCTCGGCCGCCAACGCGTCATGGCTCGTCGACGCTTTCACGACGAATCGACGTCCGCCCGCGTCGACCTCGTAAACCACGTTGGTGGCGAAGGAATCGACCCGGATAACGCGGTCGGGCTGACAGCTAAGTTGCCGCGTCACGAAACCCGCGACCGCTCGCTCCAGTGGGTTCATGATGAATGCATAATTTTGGATCTTGACCGGAAAACTCGGTTTGAGCTGCAGCATGTTATCAGTTTGTTGACTCCATTTATAGTGCGGCGCATTCGGTGCTTTATGGGCGCCGACACTCGACCTCAAAACGGCAAAAATGTTCTTCCCCGTTCCGTCCGACGGCGGTAGCATCAAACGTTGTTAGACAGGTGTTCAACCCGAGATGAAAGGGCATCCGATGAACGCTAAGAGCAGCAAGCGGCGGATGTTGAAAGCTGGCGCGGCGGCCGTGGCATTGGTCGCGGTGATGTTGGGTTCGACCGGATGCACGATAACTGGTTGCAGCGGTTCGATACCCGGAACAGTAACCTGCGCCTAAATCAGTTCTGCTGACCCACAACGGCGCTGCTTGCGTGGCGCCGTTGTGGGTCAGATTCTGCGAGGTCAGCCGGCCGCACGGCGCGGTGCCGGGCGCCGGATTGACCAAGTTTGCGCCGAACAGTGGCCGGTGCATTCTTGGTTCTATCCAGCGCATAAATTGCTGCTCACACCCGATGCCACGATAAAGTCTTGCCAAGGGTGCGGGCAGACCTTCGTCAAACGCCGCTGTGCCGTCGAATTTTCTGTTAGCGCGCCCGGGATCCCGAGCGAGTACGCGACGCCCGACAGGAGATCGATGCAGGAGCGATGTGCAAAAGTCGACGTCAACTTGTCTTGGCATCTGGTCTGGCTGTTTGCGCTGTTAGAAGGCATCACGGTCCCTTTGGTGCCGTTATTTTTGGAAACTGGGCCTACCGTAAAATCAACCGCCCATACCGTATCGTTTGTAACCAGAATGGCGGTCATCGGCGTATATGGAGTTGTCATAGGATTTGTCGGGGCGCTGATAATTTCTCTGTTGCTGAATTACTTCGCCTTCCGCAGGTTAAAGATTAGGCTTAACGGTGCGGTTATTGTGCGAGTGGCCCATCCATTCGCTATCGGACTGTGGGGCGGCTTGTTGCTGGCGCTTATTTTTTGGATACAGCAATGCATTGGTGGCCTCTTGGTGTTTTCCTTGACGGCGAATCTGGTCCTGCTCGGATTTGTCTCAGCGGCGGGCGCCATCATCTTTACTACCTGCGTTTACTTGTTGGTGGCGAAAGCCGCGCCGCGCCTGGGGATCCAACTAGATACAACCGAACAGCGCCTGGCGTTGACCGGAGTTCCAATTCTTTCGTTTGCTGTGCTAGTAGGACTTTACGAAGGATTGGCCGCGCCGATCCTCCACCAATGGGAGTCGGCGCCCCAGCACAAGGTGTTGATTGCGCTCGTAGTGGGGCTTGCGGGAGGCGCGCTGAGCAGTTTGATAGTGGTGGCGATAGCTCACATGCGCGTGATCAAGAAACACATGTGGCTGGAATTTTCCGCGATGAGCGAATAGGGCACTGCGGCCGCTGGTGCGCGATACTGGGATTGAACCAGTGACCTCTTCCGTGTCAGGGAAGCGCTCTCCCGCTGAGCTAATCGCGCTGGGAGTCGAACTTTGGAGGTGGAGACGGGAATCGAACCCGTGTGCACGGCTTTGCAGGCCGTTGCCTCACCACTCGGCCACTCCACCGCTGGGATTGATGCCACTTGCACCTTCGAGCGGATGACGGGATTCGAACCCGCGACCCTCACCTTGGCAAGGTGATGCGCTACCAACTGCGCTACATCCGCGCGCAACGGACGAGATCGTCGCCCGGTGCGAAGGACGACGATAGTCCACGTAAGCGGGCCCACACAAATCTCTTGACGCGGGCCGTGTCCAGGCTATCGCGCGACCCTCGCGGGCGCAGCTGGCGTCCCGCGAAGTCCCGGCCGTGCTACCCTTCGACGTCGTTCGCCTCTCGGCGCCGGTCCCGTGGCTCAGTGGGAGAGCGTCCGCTTCACACGCGGAAGGTCGCTGGTTCGATCCCAGCCGGGACCACCCTGCTGACCTGCACGAACACCGCCGGGTTTGGTACAGGTTTGGTGCACCCACGCTCCTTGGCGTACAAGACAATCCGTCGCCCGGCGGGCCCTTGCAACCACTATCGAGATTCGATCACCGACACCGTGTTGTCGCCGCCGTTGGTGACGTAAACGGCGTGGCTGGCCGGATCCACCGCCACCCCGCCCGGGTGCGTGCCGACGGGCACGGTGGTGGTGACGGTGCGGGTCGAGGCGTCGATTACCGACACCGTGTTGTCGCGGTTGTTGGTGACGTAGACGGTGTGGGTGCCCGGATCCACCGCCACCCCGTCCGGCTGCTTGCCGACGGGCACGGTGGCGGTGACGGTGCGCGTCGACGGGTCGATCACCGACACCGTCCCGTCGCCTTCGTTGGCGACGTAGACGGCGTGGCTGCCCGAGTCCACCGCCACCTCGCCCGGGTGGCCGCCGACGGGCACCGTGGCGACGACCGTGCGTGTCGAGGCGTCGATCACGGTTACCGTGTTGTCGAATTGATTGGCGACGTAGACGGTGTGGGTGCCCGGATCCACCGCGACCCCGACCGGGTGGCCGCCGACGGGCACGGTGCCGACGACCGTGCGCGTCGAGCCGTCGATCACCGACACCGGCAGCGCGGGGCCGCTGTTGGCGACGTAGACGGTGTGGGTGCCCGGATCCACCGCGACCCCGATCGGGTGGTCGCCGACCGGCACGGTGGCCGTGACGGTGCGCGTCGACCCGTCGATCACCGCCACCTTGTTATAGGCGCTGATGACGTAGACGGCGTGGGTGCCCGGATCCACCGCCACCCCGACCGGGTCCTGACTCTTGCCGACGGGCACGGTGGCGGTGACGGTGCGCGTCGAGCCATCGATCAGCGTCACCGTGCTGTCGTCGACGTTGGTGACGTAGGCGGTGTGGGTGCCCGGGTCCACCGCCACCCCCGACGCCCACTTGCCGACGGGCACCGTGGCCGTAACCCGGTAAGTCGGCGGCGTCTTACTGCATCCGGTGACGCCGATGTCGGCCCCGGCGAGCAGCACGAGCGCTGTCGCGGCGGTCGCGATGGAGAGCGCCGCGATTTTTGCGTTCTTCATGACTTGGCTTTCCTTTCCGCCGAACATTGGGTCGCCGCGCGCGGCTGGTGTGGTCGGTCACGTCAAGGCTGCGGTGGGCGCCTTGCGTGTTTCTTGCTTGGTTCTTGTGCCGGTTCAAACACCTTGCAGCGCAGGCAAAATCGTGCGACGCATCAGTCCGCCGCCACCTTCACCACCTCGGCGCTATCGCGGTCGGTGACGTAGACGGCGCCCGACGCGTCCACCGCCACCCCCCACGGCTCGCCGAGACCGGCAATTGGCAGCACAGTTTGGGTGTTCGACCCGGCCGCGAGCTTCACGACCCGCTTGTTGGCGGAGTCGGCGACGTAGACCGCGCCCGCCGTGTCCACCGCCACGCCGTGCGGGCCGCCGACTCGGCTGAAGCCGGTGAACGGCAGGACCGTTGGCTTGTTCGACCCGGCCGCCAGCTTCATGACCTTGTCGAAGTCGACGACGTAGACATCGCCGGCGGTGTCTACCGCAAGCCCCCCAGGGTCGCCAAGGCCGGTGAACGGCAGGACAATTGGCGTTTTAGACCCGGCGGCCAACTTCAGCACCCGATTCTTGCGGTAATCGGTGACGAATACATCGCCCGCGGTGTCGACCGCGACATCCCGGGGGCCGACGCCGGAAAACGGCAGCACGGTCTGGGTATTGGAGTCCGGCGCCAACTTCACCACTCGATTGGTTGTGTTGTCGACGACGTACGTGTTGCCGGCGGTGTCGACCGCCACGCTCTCGGGGAAGCCGAGGCCGGCGAACCGCAGGTCGGTTTGGGTGTTGGACCCGGCCGCCAGCTTGACTACCCGGTTGCGGTGCTCGCCCGGGCTGTTGTTGACGACATAGACATTGCCGGCGTTGTCCACCGCCACGGCCCAGGGATCGTCGAGGCCGGTGAAGGGCAGTACCATCTGTCGGCACGCCGGCGGCGCCGTCGACTGCGCCGACGAGAGCTTTACGACTCTGTTGTTTTGGCCGTCGGCCACATACACACTTCCGGCGGTGTCGACCGCCGCACCCTCGGGGCCGGTGAGGCCGGTGAACGGCAACACCGTCTGGCTGCACGATCCGGCTGCCAACGTCACCGCGGCGTTGTTGAAATAGTCTGTGACGGAAACCCTTCCAGCCGTGTCCACCGCCACCCCGATGGGGCCTCGGAGGCCGTCGAATGGGAGCACGGCCTGGGTGGTCGCGCCGGCCGCCAGCTTCGCCACCCGCTTGCCGCCGAAGTCGGCGACGTAGACGGTGCCCGCGCCGTCCACCGCGACACCGCGCGGGAGGCCGAGGTGGGTGAATGGCAGCACCGTCTGGGTGGTCGACCCGGCGGTCAACTCGACCACCCGGGCGTTGAGGTAGTCGGCGACGTAGACGGCGCCGGCCGCATCCACTGCCACGCCATCCGGGCCGTTGAGGCCCGTGAACGGCAACACCGTCTGGGTGTTGGACCCGGCCGGCAGTTTCACGACCCGGTTGTTGTGGTCGTCAGTGACATAGACGGAGCCGGCTTTGTCCACCGCCACGCTGTCGGGGTAGTTGAGCCCGCTGAACGGCAGCACCATCGGGCTGTTCGACCCGGGGGCCAACTTCACCACCCGTTGGTTGCCGCTGTCGGCGACATACACCGCGCCGTTGGTATCCACCGCGACGCCGGCGGGGTGGTTGAGACCGCCCAGCGGCAGCACGCTTTGTTGGGGCGCCGGCGTCGACCGCGAGTGGCACGCTGCGACGCCGGTGACGGCCACGGCGAGGGCGACGATCGTGGCGTTTGCGCGTTGCCGCCACGGCCGCTGGTGCGGTCGCACGCTACTTCTCGCCCGGGTAAGGCACTGCGCTGATGACCGCGCCGCCGTTGAGCGGCGGTCCCAGCAGAACGTTGGTGGTGCCGGCGGCGGGGTCGTACTCGAGCAGCGACTGGGCGGGCCCGCAACCGGCGACCGTGGCTTTGAGGTCGAGGTTCCCGCCGTGGACGCCGATCACGTAGATGCTGTGACTCGGATCGACGTTGGGCACCGACACCTTGGACACCGTGCCATCGGGGTTGAGCTTGCCGAGGTGGATGGCGCCGCATCCACCCGCGTACTGGACATAGGTGCCGGCCGGCAGTTGCCATGCGCTTATGTCGCCGTTGTCGTGCGACGCCGGGTCCGTTATCGGCGCGGTCAGCGCGGTCGGTGCCGAACCGTCGATGGGGACCAGCCAGAGCCGTGCGCGCTGGTTTGCGACACTGCAGTTGGCGAGGACGGCTTTCGCGTCGGCGTCCCACCATCGCACCGGTGAGCAGCTTCCTGCCGCAGACGACAGCTCCTTACCGACTGTTCCGTCGTTGCCCATCAGAGCAAGGCCGGAGGCGGTACCCAGCACCAGCTGCGTGCCGTCCGGGGTTGCGAGGTACTGACCGTCGTAGGCGCTCGCGAGCTTGTCGGTCGGATAGGTCAGCTGCGGATTGCCGGCCAGGTCGACCCGCATCAGTTTCTTGTCCACTGTCAGCAGCAGCGCCTTGCCGTCGGGGCGCGTGAAACGAGGTGCGACAGACGAGCCATCAACGGTGAATGTGGTGCGGGTGCCGTTGTGCAGGTCGAGCTCGGTGATCACCGTCGATTTTCCGGGGCCCGCGGAGGCCCAAACGGCGTGGCTGCCGTCGCCCGACCAGTCGACCCCACTGGGTTCAGCGTTCGGCGGGAAGGTGGTGATCGCGTAGCGACCGCCCGCCGGGTCGACGAGGTACAGGGTGACGGGGACCGTGTCGGGCGCCGGCGAGCCCGGAGGCCGCGACCCGCCGGGAGGCACGCTCTCGGCCGGGCTCCATGTGGCGAGCATCCAGCCCGGACCGACTTGCGACCAGGGCACGTCGCCGATCGATTTCTCGACCCCATGAGCCGCCATCTCTGCAGCCGCGGTCGGCACGGATGTCGTGGGGCTACCCGGCGCTTGGTGCGATGCGGTCGCGTCGTTCGACGAGCACCCTGCCGCCAGAACCGCGGCCAGCGCGACGAGGCCTGCGCGCCGTCGCCATGTCCTCCCCGGGGCTTCGTGGCCGCCGGGCGCGTGGCGCAAACTTGCAATCATTTCGGTTCCTTTCCCGCGAGCGGTAAGTGGTTGGGAGCGTCACCGTTCACGGCTGCTCTGGCAATTGCGGCAACGATGTCGCTGATACCTTGCGTGATTCTTGCGCGGTTCTTGTGCGCCCCGCCGCGAGGTAGGGAGCCTCAGGCCTAAGGCGTCCGCGACCAACAACTGCGCGTCAAAGCCGCCCTCGACAATGTCGCGGACACTTTTGGCACATATGACAAGCCCTTGAGTCCGAGGGGAAGCACGGACTACGCCGCGGCCGCCGTCCGACCGACCGCTGCTGCTCTGCCGCCTTGGCACCCTCGGCGCTCGCGGTCTAACGGCATCCGTGGCTCCGACTGGCCGTACGGGTTGTTGTCAGCCATGAAGTGGGCGCAATGGTGATTGTCGAACGCGCAGTCGACTCATCAATTGATTCGAAGTCTTTCGGCCGTGAATCGACTCCAGAGCAGGAGTTGATCACGTAGAGTCCGCGAACTGTGACCACGCCATCCAACTGGAATCCCTACCCTTACCAACCGCCGCGGAAGCGCCCGGTGTGGCCGTGGATCCTTATCGGCGTTGTGGCGCTTTTCTTCGGTGGCTGTGGAGCGCTCATCGTCATTGGTGCGGCAGTCGGTCACCACACAGGCAAGACCGTGACGCCTTCCGCTCAGCATGCGCCGACGATGCCTCCTTCGATCACCATCACTACGACGACCAAGGCGCCCCCGGCCGCAGTGGGACAGGAAGCACGCGACGGCGACACCGTGTTCGTCGTCACTTCGGTCGACCAGTCCAAGATTGCCGGCATTCCATCTAACCAATTCATGCAGGTGACCGCGCAGGGCGTTTTCCTGAACGTCCATATGACCGTTACTAATGCCGGCAACAAACCCCAGACGTTCTTCGCGACGAACCAGAAACTGAAGATCCACGACAGCGTATTTGAGGCCAACAGCGCTGCTGCGATGTGGACGCAAGCCGCCAACGTGCCCGTAAACCCAGGCAACAGCATCCAAGTTGTCGTGTCCTTTGATGTTCCGGTCGGGACTCCTCCGAGCGGTACGCTGCAGCTGCACGAGTCAATCTTCTCAGCAGGCGTCCAGGTCCTTCTCACCTGAGTTCCGCCACGCTTGCCGCGAATGTGACTCCACGAGGCGCGATATCGACCACCCGACCACTCCGACCAAAATCGTGATCGACTAGTCCCAGCCGCTACAGAGCGCGAGACAAGGACGGTGGACGATGGCAGCCAACCAAGAGGGCATCGGCGTGCTGAAACTCGAATGCCCGCAACGCCACCCCGTGGGTCGGATCCTCAAGGAGGCCCCGCACCAGTCGGTCGTGTACGACCCCGGCGCTATGGTCGGGGATCGCCGATTCTGGCCGGATGAGCAGGACCAGCCGCAGTTCAAGACGCACTGCCGCTTCTGTGACAAGCCGGTGAGCGAGGCCACGACCACGCTGCAGGGCCAACTGGCCACCCTGGTCGCCGACGCCTCGCAGACCATCGGAACCGTCACGATGCAGTTCGTCTAGTGCCGTGAGTCGTTAATTCGCGGTCGGGGTTGGGGCTGGCACGGGCATCTTCACCCAACGTGCTCTCAGGGTGAGATTTCGCGAAATTTTCCGCCACACGTGCACGTTCGGCGCAGCGAAAGCTTCTCGGCGGCACGAGGATCGGCAAGTCACACAGCGCCTCTCCGGCGGGCGCCCGGTCCGGGCACGGGTTGAAGCTCGCGGGCGGACAGGAGAGTGTCGTCGTGGGGGCAGCGAAGGATGGCCTCGACGGGATGGCCGCAGTCGCGGTGCAGTATCTGGACCGGTGGTCCGTCAGCGTCGGCTTGCCAGCGGTCCCCCCATTGCATGAGGGCGATGACGGCGGTGATGAGGTCCAATCCTTTGTCGGTGAGCCGGTATTCGTGTCGCTCCCGTTGTCCAGGTTCGCGATAGGGGACTCGCTGCAGTAGCCCGGCCTCGGTCAAAGTCACCAGGCGTTCGCTGAGGATGTTGCGCGCGCATCCGATGCGAGCTTGGAACTGATCGAATCGGCGGGCACCGTAGAACGCCTCCCGCATGACGAGCAGGGTCCACTTTTCGCCGACGACCTCGAGCGCCCGCTTGATCGAACAGTTCTCCGCGGTATAGCTGTCACGCAGGTCAGGCATGGCCTCAGCCTACCAGAGTTTGACATTGCAACTCAGCTCCAGCTAGCCTGCGTTGTGTAAAACAACTCAGGGTGCTTTGCGAGGCCCGCCCTCGAACCGGAAGGCGCACTGCTATGCCCATGCTCGACGTTTACATCCCCGAAGATGCTTTGCCGGAGGAAACCGAAACCCGGCTCCTGCGCGAGCTCGCCGAGATCTTGATCGAACACGAGGGAGCCGACCCGTCCGATCCCGTCGCGCGATCCTTGGCCAAGGTGTGGCTGCATCGGCCCGCGGCGATGCTGCATGCGGGTGAAACACCTTCGGCCCCGCACTACAAGGTGATCGCCTCAGTGCCGCAGGGCCAGCTCGACGACGCGCGCACCGCAAGTGTCGTCGCCGCCATCACCAACGCGATCCTGGCCGCCGAAGACGGGCGTTACGACCAAGACGCCCTGAGGATCTGGGTCATTGGCAACGAAATCCCCGACGGCAACTGGGGTGCCGGCGGACGCGTGGTCCGTCTGGCCGACATCGCGGCCGCAGTGCTGCGCGACTCCGGCAAAGGACGCGAGTACGCCGAGCAACGCCTCGCCGGACAACAGGCCACGCTCGTGGGATCGACCGGTGGCTGACATCGCGGCGGGGGCCAGAGGGCCGGCGCTCGACCAATGGGCCGCGTCACGGGCTGTCGGGTTGCCGCGCAACAGCATTGGTCGACAATTGACACAATTGGTCACCGACACCGTCGTTGCCGCCTGCGCCGTAGTCATAAGACCGCGGCGCAGGAGCCGGCCCACACGACCCCACTACCACCGGCGCGAAAGTTTCGTCGAGGACGCGGCCATGTCCCGCGAGATGTTCAGGCTGTAAGACCTCGAAAGCATCCGAGGAGGGTCGGGGCGTTACAGTCTTGGGGCGCGATGTTAAGCGCCGGCGCGTGAGAGGAGCCCCGTGGCGATACCGGACGACACCCCTCGCCCGCCCGAGGGCGACTGGCTGGGGACCCCGTATTTGACCTTCGAGCGCCAGGGCCCGATTGCGGTGTGCACGATCGACCGGCCTCAAGCCCGCAACGCCCTGACCCCCGCGATGTACTTCGGAATCCGTTACGCCATAGGGCGTGTCACCGAGGACCCGGACCTGGCCGGGCTGCTGATCACCGGAACCGGGGACGTCTTCACGCCTGGCGGCGACATGGGCGGCGGGGGAACGACGGACAACTGGATGACGTTCGGCTCGGCGCTGGGCATGGACGTCACGCCGTTCGACGCGGTGCGCACGTCGGCCAAGCCCGTTGTGTCCGCGGTCAACGGGCTGTGCCAGGGCGGCGGCATGCAGATCGCGCTGTGCAGCGACCTGTCCGTGGTCAGCGAGCGCGCGACCTTCCGGGTGCCCGAGCTGTTCCGCGGCTACGCCGACACCTATTACAGCCAGATGCTGCTGCGCGTGATCGGGCCGGTCCGCACCCGCGACCTGATGTTTACCGGCCGGGTGCTGACCGCCGCCGAGGCCCTCGACTGGGGCCTGGTCACCCGGATGGTGCCCGACGACGAGCTGCTCGCCACCGCCAAAGACCTGCTGGCGCAGGTGTGCCGGACCGCGCCGCGCGCCCGCGGCGTCATCAAGTCCAGCATCGACAACTACCTCGGCCTGTACGACCGCATCGGCATGACGGCCAGCCTCACCGACGCCGAGGCGCGCGAAGGCTTCCGCGCGTTCAAGGAGCGCCGCTCGCCGGATTGGGTGCACCCGGAGCTGCGCACCGAGGGACGGCTATAGGTCGATCCACTCGCCGCGCGCGGCGACCCGCAGCAGGCCGGCGATCCCGGCCTGATCGAACGCCGCGGCGAATTCGTCGGCGCCCTCGCTGAAGTGGGCCCAGCCGTCGACGTGCGCCGGTATTACCACCTTGGCGCCGAGCACCTCGGCGGCCGCGGCCGCGCGCGCCGACGTCAGCGTCAACGGCCGGCCGTTCTCCTTGGTGGGCACGCTCGCCGCGCCCGCGAACAGCACCGCGACGTCGATCTCGCCGACCCGATCGGCGATGGCCTTGACCGCGCTCAGCGAGGCGTTGTCGCCGCTGAGATACACGGTGGGCACGCCCGGCCCCGACAGCACGAAGCCGGTCACCTCGCAATTGACGTGGCCGCTGGCGTCACGCTGCCCGTCGGCCGGGCCGTGGACCGCGGGAACGGCCTGCGCCGCAAGCGAACCCGAGCCGCCGGGCAGGTCATACGACTCCCACGCCGGAACGCCCACCGCGGGCGGGCCCAGCCGGTCGGCGGCGCCGGGATTGGTGAGCACCAGCGGGGCGGCGAGCGCCATCCGGCGGCCGTCGTCGTCGAGGTTGTCCGGATGCTGGTCGTGGCTGATCAATACCGCGTCCACCGGACCCAGCGCGTCGGCGCCCACCGCCGGCCCGGCGAGCTTGGTCAGGTAGGCGTGCGCACCGGGCGGGTCGAAGGTCGGATCCATCACGATCCGGCGCCCGGCGATGTCGATCACCGTCGTCGGCCCGCCCAGCACGCTGATCGCAAAGTCGCGTCGCCGCGAGTCAAACATTGCGTGCCCGGCCTTCCCAATACGGTTCGCGCAGCGCGGTTTTGAGGATCTTGCCGCTGGCGTTGCGCGGGAGCGACGGCACGAACTCGACGGTCCGCGGGCATTTGTAGCCGGCCAGGTGGCGGCGGCAGAACGCGATGATGTCGTTCGCGTCGACCTCGTCGGTGGCCACGACGATCGCCTTGACCGATTCACCCCAGAAGTCGTCGGGCACGCCGATCACGGCGGCGTCGGCGACGGCGGGATGCTTGATGAGCACGCTTTCCACCTCGGGGCCGTACACGTTCTCGCCGCCGGTGATGACCATGTCCTTGAGCCGGTCCTCGATGTAGACGTAGCCCTCGGCGTCGAGGCGGCCGATGTCGCCGGTGCGCACCCAATCGTCGGCGGTGATCGTCTCGGCGCTGGCCTCCGGACGGTTCAGGTAGCCGGTCATGTTCTGGTTGCTTCGCACCCAGATTTCGCCCGGCTCGCCGGCGGGTAACCGCTCGCCCGTTTCGGGATCGACGACTTGAATCTCGGTGCCCAGCACGGCTTTTCCGGCGGACAGCTGCAGGTGCGGCCGGTCGGGGTCGCGGTGGTCGTCGTCGCCGAGCGCCGTGACGGCCCCGCACAGTTCGGTCTGCCCGTACACCTGGACGAACTTCGTCTCGGGCCAGGTTTCGAGCGCGCGGTGCAGCAGGGGCGACGGCATGGGCGCCGCCCCGTAGACGATGTAGCGCAGGCCCGCGATCGCGGCGCTCGCCGACTCGCCGGCGTCCAGGAACCGGGCGATGACGGGTGGCACAAAGAACGCGTGGGTCGCGCCAGCCCGCACCGCCCCGATCAATGCCGCGGCGTCGGGCTCGCGGGTCATGATCGTCGGCGCCCCCGCCGCGATGCCGAACAGCGCATACCCGATTCCGCCGACGTGGAAGAGGGGCATCGCCACGAGATTCGCGTCCCCGTCGGCGAACGGGAACGCCGGCGCCAGATTCGCCGCGTGATTAACCAGCGCGCGCTGGCTGAGCAGCACGCCCTTGGGTCGCCCGGTGGTGCCGGAGCTGTAGATCACCAGCGCGGTTTCGCCCGCGTCGACCTCGGCGGCCTGCGCGGGTTGCGCTGCGGCGAGCAGGGATTCGTACTGGTCGTCGATCACCACGATGCGGTCCAGGCCGTCGACTCGCGCGGCGGCCGCCTCGGCGGCGGCCCGCAGTTCGGCGCCAGCGAACAGCAACCGCGGGCGGCTGTCGGCCAGCACGTGCGCGAGCTCATCGCCCATCACTCGCCAGTTGACGACGGTGGTCACCGCGCCGATCGACGCCGCGGCGAACAGGATTTCCAGGCAGGCCGGGTGATTCTTGTCCAGGAACGCGACGCAGTCGCCGCGCCGCACGCCGGCGGCTTGCAGCGCACCGGCCGCGCGCCGAATCCGCGACCACCACTGGGCCCACGACCACTGCCGCGCGCCGTAGCGGATCGCGACGTCGTCGGGCCGCCGCCGGGCGTGCTGCTCGACCAGCCCGGCGAGCGTCGTGCTGTCCATAAGCCCTCCGCTGATCTCAATTTGTTCCACTCTGTGATACGCGGTCCCGCTCCGGCATGTGGCGGCGGGCCGGGGTTTCGGATCGACGCGCGCTGGCGAGGTAGCCGGCGGACAGCACCATCGCGCAACCGCCGAGCTGCAGCACGGAGGGGCGCTCGCCCAGCACGGCGGCGCCCAATACGACCGCGCCCACCGGAGTCAGCAATAGCAGCGCAGAGCTGACGGTGCTGGGGACGCGGGCCGAGAAGAAAGCCACGAACAACCAGCCGAGCAACTGGCCCGTCACGGCGACCAGCATCAACCACCCCAAGGCGCGCCAGCCCGGCCACAGGTCCAGGCCGTGCCACCGGGGTCCGGCGGCGACCGCCACAGCAGCCGACGTGGCCAGTAGCACCGCGTAGGTCTGCATGGGTTGGCCGGCCTGCCCGCCGCGTCGCAGCAGAAACAGGAATCCCGAGTAGCACAGCGCGGCACCGATCGCGTGCGCGGTGCCCAGCGGGGGGTTGCTGCCTGAGATCCCGTGCTCCAGCACCCCGCCGGCGAGCGCGACGCCGACCAAAAGTGCGGGCAGCGCCAGCAGGAACTGGAGTGAGACCCTCTCCCGGTCGACGAGCCAGCTCAACAGTGGGACGACGGCGACCTGGGTGTTGACCAGGACGGTCGACAGGCCCACCCCCACCTCCGGTATGGCCTGCGTCCACAGCAACATGTCGCCGGCGAACAGGACACCGCAGCAGACGGCCAACAGCAGGCCGCGTCGTGACAGACCACGGCCACGTTGCCATTCCGGGATAGCGAGCGCGACGACCACCGGCAGCGCGAACAGGCAGCGTGCGGCCGTCGCGGTCGCCGGCGTTGTCGCGGCCAATTTGAGGAACACGGCCGAGGCGGACAGGCACAGCGCGCCGACGCCCAATCCGACCCGGTCTGCAGGTATGCATCTCATACCGATACGCGTACCCCACTGCCTAATGGTTAAATCGATATTTAGGAATTAGGCGGTGATGGCTGATGGTGCGCTCGGAGGCTGCCCTACTCGACCTGCGTGGGGGTCATCCCGCGGTCGACCTGGTCAATACGGTGGCGTGGCGGGGTGACCCGCAGCGCCGTACGGAATACCTGGAGGACTACCTCGACCTCGCGGCGTGGGCGCGTCACGCCGGTGTGCTGTCCCCAGGCGAGGCGCGTGAGCTCGCCCAGTGGGCCGACTCGCACCGCGATGCCGCCGGCAAAGCGCTGCGTCAGACCGTCCGGCTCAGAGAGGCGCTCCATCGCGTCTGGACAGGGTGCGGGTCGACCCGCGACGCCGGCGCGATCGCCGACGCGTACCGATCCGCGCTGCGGGCCCAACGCCTCACGATCGACGGGGATGTCGGCGCATGGCATGAGGCGACGCTGATCGCCCAAACGCCGCTGCATCGGCTGGCCGCCGAAGCGGTGACGCTGTTGACCACCGTCCCTTTCTCGCGCATCAAGGGATGCGGCGACTCCGCCTGCGGCTGGCTGTTCGTCGACGGCAGTCACCGGCAGAACCGCCGCTGGTGCAGTACGGCCGACTGCGGCAACCGGGCGCGGGTCCGACGGTTCTATGAGCGCACCCGGGACGGCCGGCCGGGTCAGTAGCGCGCGGCGCCCTGGGCGCGCACCGGGCGCCGGTGTGCCACTATCACTGCCATGATCAACGCCGATCGCGCCGTGTCCCGCACCTTCGTCGTGACGGGCGCGGCGTCCGGCATCGGCCTGGCCACCGCGCGGCGTCTGCTCGCCGAGGGAGGCACCGTCATCGGCGCCGACGTGGCCGCCCCACCCGACCTCGGAGCCGACTTTCACTTCGTCACCGCCGACATCACCGACGAGGACGCCATCGCCGCGGTGCTGGCCGCCGTGCCCGACCGCCTCGACGGCGTGTTCCACGCGGCGGGCGTCGCCGGCGGCGGGCCGGTGCACCTGCTTGACCGCAAGGAATGGGAGCGGGTGATCGGCATCAACCTCACCGGCACGTTTCTCGTGGCTAAGGCCGCGCTGGCGCGAATGATCGAGCAGGACCGCGTCGACGGCGAACGGGGCTCGATCGTCACCGTCGCCAGCATCGAGGGCCTGGAGGGCACCGCGGGCGGCAGCTCGTACAACGCGGCCAAGGGCGGCGTCGTGTTGCTCACCAAGAACATTGCGCTCGACTACGGCCCCAGCGGCATCCGCGCCAACGCGATCTGTCCCGGCTTCATCGAAACACCAATGGCGCAAAGCGTTTTCGGCCTGCCCGGCATGGAGGGCCCGCTGGCCTCCATCACCGAGGAGCACGCCCTGCAGCGGCTCGGCCAACCGGACGAGGTCGCGGCCATGGCGGCCTTCCTGCTGTCGCCCGACGCGTCCTTCGTCAGCGGCCAGGCCATCGCCGTCGACGGCGGCTATACGGCGGGTCGCGATCACGGCGTCGTCAAACTCTTCGGCTTCCCCGACTAGCGCCTTAAGATTCGCGCATGGTCACTCCTGACGACGCGATCGAGGCGATTCGAAGCACCGGGGGAGCGCAGCCGGGCTGCCGGGCGTTGCACGCGAAAGGCACGCTGTACCGCGGCACCTTCACGGCGACACCCGACGGGGCCGTGCTGTCCCGCGCCATGCATCTCGACGGCTCGACGGTCCCGGCGCTGATTCGCTTTTCCAACGGATCGGGAAACCCGACGCAGGCCGACAACTCCCCGGGCGTGCGCGGAATGGCGGTGAAGTTCACCCTGCCCGACGGCTCCACGACGGACGTCTCGACCCAGACCGCGCGGCTGTTCGTGTCGAGCACCCCGGACGGCTTCGTCGACCTGCTGAAGGCGATGCGGCCCGGCCTCACCACGCCGCTGCGCATGGCCCGGTACTTCCTCACCCACCCCCGGCTGCTCGGCGCGCTGCCGCTGCTGCGCGACGCCGGCAAGGTCCCGGCAAGCTACGCCACCACCGAATACCACGGGCTGCACGCCTTCCGCTGGATCGGCGCCGACGGCAGCACCAGATTCGTTCGCTACCACCTGATCCCGGCGGCGGGGGAGGCACCTAGCTCCGGATCCGCCTCGGGCCAAGACTTTCTCACCGACGAGCTGGCCGCCCGCCTGGCCGGCGGGCCGGTGCGGTTCGACTTTCGCGTGCAGATCGCCGGGCCGAACGACTCCACCGTGGACCCCTCGGCGCCGTGGCAGAGCACCGAGACGGTCACCGTCGGCACCCTCGAGATCACCGGATTGGACACCGAACGCGAACGTGGCGACGACATCGTGGTATTCGACCCGATGCGTGTCACCGACGGCATCGAACCTTCCGACGACCCGGTGCTGCGGTTCCGCACGCTCGCGTACTCCGCGTCGGTCAAGCTACGCACCGGCGTCGATCGCGGTCCCGAAGCGCCGTCCGCCTGACGCGGACTAAGCTCCTCGGGAGTGCTGCTCTCCCATGTGCTGTTGATCGCCCTGGCCGGGTTTGGCGCCGGTGCCATCAATGCGCTCGTCGGGTCGGGCACGCTGATCACGTTCCCGACGCTCGTCGCCCTCGGCTATCCGCCGGTGACGTCCACCATGTCGAACGCGGTCGGTTTGGTGGCGGGCAGCGTGTCGGGCACTTGGGGTTATCGCGCCGAGCTGCGCGGCCAGTGGGATCGGCTGGCCTGGCAGATCCCGGCATCGCTGTCGGGCGCGATGGTGGGTGCCTTCCTGCTCCTGCACCTGCCCCCGACGGTGTTCGCCCGGGTCGTGCCGGTGCTGCTGGTGCTGGCCCTGATCCTGGTGGTGATCGGGCCGCGAATCCAGTCGTGGGCGCGCCGGCGCGCCGAGGAAGAGGGGCGCTCGGCCGAGCACATCACGCCGACGCGAAAGGCGGTGCTGGTGCTCGCCACCTTCGGCATCGGCGTCTACGGCGGCTATTTCACTGCGGCGCAGGGCATCCTGCTGGTCGGCGTGATGGGCGCGCTGCTGCCGGAGTCGGTGCAGCGGATGAATGCGGCCAAGAACCTCTTGACGCTGGTGGTGAATGTTGTTGCTGCGGTGAGCTATACGCTGGTAGCCTTCGATCGCATCAGCTGGCCGGTCGCCGGGATCATTGCGGCGGGCTCGCTGATCGGAGGATTCCTCGGCGCGCGCTACGGGCGTCGGCTGTCGCCAAATGCGTTGCGCTCCACCATCGTCGTGGTCGGCCTCATCGGGCTGTATCGGCTGCTGACGGTATAGCAGTGTCGGTCAACTCAGCGTGGCGTCCGCGGCTGCCGCGATGACGTCCATCACCTCGCGGCGTTTTCGCCAAGCCCGCAACTGCCGTATCGCCCCGTTGCCCTGCGCGGCGATACGGTCGAGTTCCGTTGTGACGCGGTCGTATTCACCGAGCGCGTCCAGCGCGGGGCGCAACCGTTGCACCAGGGTATGCAGCTGTTCACGGGCCGGCACCGCCCCGCGGCCGCCGACCAGATCGAGCGCATGGCCCGCCAATCCGTCGTGGGCGGCCTTCCAATACGCCGCCCGCAGTGCCGCGGGTTGCAGGCGCCCGACGTCGTCGCCGCGGCCGCGCGCGGCCAGCGCCGTCATCACCGCGGCCCGGATCAGGGTGGCGAGCAGCACGGTCTCGGCGACGGTCGCCGGCACGTCGGCCACCCGGACCTCGATGGTCGGGAAGTTCTCCGACGGGCGCACGTCCCAATAGATCATCTTGCGATCGAGGATCACGCCGCTGTCGATCAGCATCGCCACGGTGCGGTCGTAATCCTCGGGCGCCGGGAAGAACGGCGGCGGCCCGGCGACGGGCCAGCGTCGCCACAGGACGCTGCGCCAGCTCGCGTAGCCGCTGTCGGCGTTGCGATACAGCGCGGAATTCGCCGACAACGCCAGCAGCGACGGAAGCCACGGCCGCAGCCAGTTGCTGACGTGGATGGCCGCCGCCCGGTCGGGCACCTCCACGTGGACGTGGCATCCGCAGATCCCCTGCTCGTGGGCGATCATGCCGAACTGCTCGCCGATTCGCCGGTATCGCTCGGTGTCCGTGACGGGAAACTCGTGCGGCGTGGCCGGCGGCAGCCCCAAGGCCAGCAGCCGAACCCCGGCGGCCTCGGCGGCCTGCGCCGCGGTGCGCCGCAGCCGGATGAGTTCCTCGCCGAGTTCCGCGCTGCCGCTCACCACGCTGGAGGTCGTTTCGACCTGGCAGCTGCTCAGCTCGAGCTGCAGTGTGACGCCGCGGCGCTCGGCTTCGTCCGCCACCGCGGTGTTGCGCGGCGCGGGCTCGCCGGTGCGCGGGTCGACGAGGAGGAATTCCTCCTCAACACCGAAGGTGGGCCGGAAACTGGGAAGATCGCTCATCCAGCCTCCGAGGCCGAGAAGGAAAGCGACTGTGGCCCAACGTCTTTGGCGGAAGCCAGCTCACCAGCGAGCGGGCATCGACAGCGCGGAGTCCGTCGTCGGATAGATGGGCAGCAGGCCGCCGAGCCCGCACGCGTCGATGACTCGGGCGACGACGGGCTGGCGGCTGACCACGCGTAGTTCGATGCCACGGCGATGACATTGTTGCGCCTGATCGGCGAGCACCGCGAACGCGCAGCAGGCCATGAAGTCGAGGCCGGTGACGTCGACCACGAGGGGGCCGGGCGGGGTTGCGACGTTGGCCGCCTCGGTGACCAGGTGGCGCCAGGCGTGCTCGTTGCAGGCGTCGATCTCGCCGCCGGCGTTGATCAGCACCGCGCCTTCGCACCGATCGGTGGTCGCCCGCAGCCTGCTGTGGGGGTCGCCCAGCTCGTAGACCAGCCGGGTGCTGAGCATCAGATGGGGCCGCGATATCGGTTCTGAAATGACCGGACTCATGATGGACTCCCTTCCACCGGCGCTTGGCGCCGGGATGGATGCCCGTCCTGCACGTCTGAAGACAGACTTTCGCGGATCGCGAATCTCATTTGTATAACGAGACAGGCCGGTCTGTCTACTGGCTGGCCTTAAGAGTATGGTGAGGCGGGTCATGACAACGCCTGATGTCGCGACGCCAGCCACCCCGCCTCGTGAACGCATCGTGAACGCCGCATACGAGCTGTTCAGCAGGCGGGGCATTCGCGCGGTCGGCACCGATCAGGTGATCGAGCGGGCCGGTGTGGCCAAGGCGACGCTGTACCGGCATTTCGCGACCAAGGACGATCTCGTGTTGGCCGTGTTGCAGCGCCGCGAGGAGGTCTGGACGCACGGTTTGATCGAGGCGCAGTCACGCGAGCGCGGCACCACGCCGGAGGAACAGCTGCTGGCGATCTTCGACGTCATGCATGACTGGTTTCAACTTCGCGACGGCTATGAGGGCTGCTCGTTCATCAACGTGTTGCTCGAGTTGGGAGCGGATCACCCGGCCGGGCAGGCCAGCGTCGCGCACATCGACAACGTCCGCGACATCGTCCGCCAGCGCGCCGTGGCCGCGGGCCTGTCCGACATCGAGGACTTCGCCTGGTCCTGGCACATCCTGATGAAGGGCGCCATCATTCTCGCGGCGGTGGGCGATCCCAATGCCGCCCTGCGCGCCCAGAAGATGGCCCGCACCCTGATCGATCAGCACCGCACGCCGACGGAGGATGAGGGGGTCGGCTAGCCCGACATCAAGCAGCGTCGACGGCCGTCGTGCCGGTCTTGCGTTCGTGCTCGGCTTCGAGTTCGGCGATCGCGCGGGATGTGCGCTCCCGCAACAGGATCGCCGCGACGCCGCCGGCAACCACGGCGACGACAAGCGCGATCCAGGAGAACCGTTCCAGCCACCGTTCGGCGGCCATTCCGGCGAAATAGACCAGGGCGGTGGTGCCGCCGGCCCAGCAGATGCCGCCGGAGACGTTGGCCGCGAGGAAGCGGGGGTAAGGCATCTTCAGCGCGCCGGCCAGCGGCCCGGCGAAGATTCGCAGCAGCGCGATGAAGCGGCCGAAGAACACCGCCCGAACTCCCCAGCGGTTGAACAACTTTTCGGCGAGCGCCACGTGCCCGGGGCCGAAGTGTTTGGGAAAACGCCGGCCGAGCTTGTCGAACAGCGGCAGGCCAAACCGGCGCCCGATGCTGTAGCCGATCGAGTCGCCGACGACCGCGCCGATGACGGCGGCCGCGCCGACGCCCATCGGGTTGACGGCGAGGTCGTGATGCGAGGACATCAGGGCGGCGCTCACTAGCACGATCTCGCCGGGAAGGGGCACGCCCAGGCTCTCGATCCCGACCACACCGCCGACCACGAGGTAGACCGCGAGCGGCGGGATCGACTGCAGCAAAGCCTGAACATTCATGGGTCAAGGATGCCTGACGGGCGCTCGATCCGCGCCGCAATGCCCTCCGCGCGGACCGGTTCCAGGCGCGGACGCTTCGGCACCCGCCCGTCGGCCGACGACAGACCGCGCATGCGGCGCCAAATCCAGGGGAAGAAACTGTCCTGCGCCCAGCGCAGGTGGCCGTAGGCGCCGGCGGTGAACGAGCGCGTGGGGTTGAGGCTGGCCGCGGCCCAGTCATGATTGCTGTCGGGCAGCCCGAGGGCTTCGGCCGCTGCGGCGGCAAACAGGATGTGCCCGTGGGTGGACGCGTGCACGCGGTCGATGCTCCAGGTCTGCAGGTCGCGCATCGACGGCGCGCTGTACAGGTCGACGAGCCTGAATCCGTAGCGGTCGGCGGCGACGCGGATCGCGGTATTGATGCGGGCGAGCCGCGGGCCCACCACCCGGCCGAGGGGGAGGAACTGCGCGACGTTCGGGAAGGTCGTCGTCACCACCGTCGCCCCCGACTCGGCGAGCGCGGCGTAGACGTGGTCGAGGTCGGCGAGGGCGCGGCCGAAGGATCGTCCGGGCTGGATGACGTCGTTCATCCCGGCGCAGACGGTGATCAGATCCGGCCGCATCGCCAGTGCCTCCGGGACCTGCTCGCGGAGGACGTCGGCCACCAGCTTGCCGCGGATCGCGAGGTTGGCGTACTGCAGACCCGGATAGAGCGAATCGAGCATGGCCGCGAGCCGGTCGGCGAATCCCAGGACGCCGACGGTGTCGTCGCCGTCCCACAAGCCCTCGGTCTGGCTGTCCCCGATGGCGACGTAGCGGCTGTAGCCGGTCGGATTGACCTCGCGCACGAAGCCGAGACTAACGGCTACCCACCATCGTCGCGTGGCCCCGACCGAGGGTGCCGACTTCGAAGGTCGGCAGCTGGTCATCGGCCGCTGCCACGGCAAATAGCGAACCGGCCGCGTAGAAGGCGTCCTCGGTCATCAGCCCACGCCGGGCCAGCGCTACGCGGTCCACCGGGGTGCCCCACCGGGCGCCGAAGAGGTTCTTCAGCTGTGTCGGATCCGGCCGGTGAAGGTTCAAGTGCGGCTTCTGGAGTGCCAATTCGTCACGCCTGGCCACCGCCCGCGCGGCCAGCTCGCGCCATTCGGACTGCCTCGGATCATCGCGCAGCAGATCGAGGAAGTGCTGGATGGCCGGCAGCGAGCGGCTGAAAAACAGCGTGCGCGTGACGATCCGGGCCGATATCGCGATCGGATCGGCACCCATCGTTTCCCGCTCCTCGGCGGTGAGCCATTGCTCGCTGACCGTTTCGGGAAAGCCCGACTCGTCGATGATGCCCGCGGCCAGCGCGTAGCGGTGCGCCACGGTCTGCAGGGCCGCCAGCTTTTGTTCGTCGGTGTCGCATGACGCACCGGCGGTCACCTCGGTGACGGCCGCAGCGGCACGCTCCTTCACGCTGCCGGGCTCGCCGGGATGCTCCGACGTCCAGTACCAGGCGGCGACCTGCTCGAGCGCGGGGAGATACGCCCAGTGGTCAGTCGCGCACACGCTCAGCAGCGACAGCACCTCGTCATCGCGAATATGCACGATCGACTCGTCGCCGTTTTCGGCCGCTACGGCGACAGCCGTCGGCGGTGCCCAACGCTGCCGCCACCGGTGCGACCACACCGTTGGAGGCGGGCCCGGCGCGGCGGTACCGCCACCGGGCCCACGGGCAATCTCGCGCAGCGCGAGCAGCGCATCGGCATGTTTGACGTCGACCCGCATCGACCGCAGCCGCTTGGCCAGCTCTCGGCTTTCCGGGACGTGCAAGGCGTCCAGCAGCCGGTTCCAGGTGCGCATGGTGAAAGGTGTGCGGCGCGCTTCGTCGATGAGTCGATCGGACAACGATGCGGCTACCACTCCGGATTCGACTGCGGCCCTGAGGGTTTGACGGATGTTGACCAGGGCATCGACAAAGACCGGGTATCCGTCCTCGGGATGGCCGTGCACCATGCCTACCTCGTCGTCGGCCTCCAGCCAGCCATCCCGGTAGCCCTCGAAGACCCAGCCGTAGCCTTCCATGCCGAATTCGTGCAGTTCCGCCGCGCGCAACGCACCCATGCTGGACGAGCCGACAACCCGCACGCCGTCGTCGATCAGGGTGAGGAGTTCTTTGTGGCGGACGGAGGCCGACTGAAAGAAAAGCCCGTCGACGATCAGCAGCGTATCGCCTGGCCGCAACCCGTACCCGAGAGCATGTCCGAACGAAATCGGTTCCACCACTTCAGCTTTGGGCACCACGGTCCGGATGTCGTCGACGCCGATGGTGGGTCCGGCTGTCACGACGATGCGCGCGGAAGTTGTCATGCCGGGGCCTGCAGCGGGGTCCGCATCGGCGAGACGATCGATGCCATTAGGCCGGGGGCGATGACCTTGACGACGGGGACGCATCCGCCGGGGAAGTCGCACACCACGGCCAGCGGCTCGGTGCCCGACCGGGTGGCAACCGCGGTGGCTGCCGACGCCGTCAGCTCGGCCAGCGAGTCGGTGCCCTCGATCTGCCACGGCCTCGGTTCCGCGGTGGGCATCGACCGCATGGACCGTGCCGCGGCGCCGTAGGTGTGCAGGCGGGCAAAGCGTTGGTAGATGGCCGCGGGCAGATCTTCGCGCGCTCCGCTGATGGCGGTCAGCCGGGATTGCGCGGCTTCGGTGATCGCCCGCGACAATGCCACGTTTGGGTCGTGATGCAGCCCGCTGCCGCTGAACGGCACCTCCACCGCCGGCGACGTCAGCTCCGCTGCGAAGCAGAAGAAACCGTCCCAGGTGTCGAGCCGGGCGATCTGCAGTTCGCTGCCCGCCTGGTGAACCTTTTCGACCAATGGGGCGCAGTCGGAGGCGGCCACGTCGTCGAGCGGCACGTGGAACAACGTCGACCCCGGTTCGGCGGTGGCAAGGCTATGCCGTTCCATAACCTCGTACAAAGCGTGCAGGGTCGCCTCGTCGTAACTATTGCCCGAAGCCAATCCTGTGGTGTCCATCGCGAACATCGGCGGTCCCCAGGAGTCGGTGACCGCCACGTTCACCAGGACGGCTAACCACGGCACCCAGGTCTGGCGGCGGGTTAGCAACGTCGTTGCGATCATCCAATCGAGCTTGACGCCGGGATGGTAGAGGCTACCCCAGGGACGGTTGAGGTCGGCGGGATCGTAGGTCAGCTCGGCGGCGAGATTTGTTGTGGGCGTGCGTAATAGGTCTGGCTTGACGTTCTCGACGTGCCAGTTCTCCAACGACTCCATGACCGCGGAGACCTGCGCGGCGCGATAGGTGGTGGCCTTGCCCTGGCTTACCGTCAACGTCAGCGAGGCCGGTCGCACCGCCTGCACGGTCGGAATTCCGATGTCGTCGAGCCAGGTGAGGTCGGCTACGCGGGTGATGCCGGCGGGTGCCAGCAGAGGTTGGACGGCAGACCAAGTTTGATCGGGGGAGATGATGCGGTGGGTGCCCGAGCGGTAGGCGATTCTCGCTGAATCGGGGTGGCCTAAAACGCGAGCCGGCCAGTGCGACCAATCCGGGCCGGCCAAATCCTGGGCCGATTTGGCCGATTGGGCCGATCGGTGAATGTCGTGAGTGTCGAATCCCGACAATTCCGACATAGCCTCACGGTACTTAGTCGGCGCGCCGGGAGTGAGCGTTTTGATAATGGCGGGAGTCCTATCTCGTCAGGGCGTGAGACGAGACTCCCGCCATGTTTCCTCAGGCGACCGCCTCGTCGGCGTGGAAGGCAGGAGCCGTGAACGCGGTCTCGGTCTCGCAAAAGAGAAGCTCGTGGGACATATGATCACCTCCCTCCTTTCGTATGCCAGTGGCGCGTCTCAGCAAGTTTTTCGGTTTCCGGGCCTCAGCGGTATCCGACGATCGGCTAGTGCACGGGGTAATTTCGACTACGCCGTTTGGGGGACAGGGCTGTCCCCCAATCGGGATAGGAGTCCGCGGCAATTCGCGCGAGGTGCATGGTCGATATCATTCGCGTGACACACTGCCCGAGTGTCGAGCCAAGGGACGACGTGTGACCCGACCTGCCGAGAATTCGCTTGAACTGACGCGAGGACAGCGCGACATTTGGCTGTCTCAGGAAACGGGTGATTCGGCGACAGGCTGGCAGGCCGGGTATTTCGTGGTGATCAGCGGTGTGGTCGAGCCTGGCTTGCTGGAACGTGCGATCCGGCATGTGGTTGCCGAGGCGGAGCCACTGAGAGTCGGCATTTTCGAGCTCGACGGACAAATCGTTCAGACAGCCACCGATTATCCGGACGTCGAGGTCCCCTTCTACGACGTGAGCGGCGCGCGGGAACCCTTTCGGGAGGCCCGCAAGCTGGCGTCGTCCATTCAACGCGACCCGATGCCGTGGGGCGGGCCGCTGTTCAGATTCGCATTGTTTCGCACACTGCCAGATGAATTTTGCTTGTTCATTTGTATCCACCACATCGTCATCGATGGATTCGGCTCCGTCCTTTTCGCAAATCGCGTCGCCCTGGTCTACTCGGCCTTTGCCGCCGGGGCACCGGTTCCGGCTCCCTCTTTTGGCTCGCTGTACGACCTGGTCGCGTGCGAATCGGAATATGAGGCATCCGGCAGTTATCAAGAGGATCTCGCGTTTTGGACCGAGAATCTTCCCCCGCAGAGCGATCGGGCGGATTATCGCTTGCCGCGGGCAGGCGACGAGCATCATGCGGGCACCGCGTCCATGCCGGTGCCGCTGGATGTTGCGGTCGTCGAACGGGCGCAGCGCCTGGCTGACGCGTTGGGCGTTCGTCGATCGGCGGTGCTGACCGCGGCGTGCGCGCTTTTGGTACCGGGTTGGGGCGCGGGCGGATCCGAGGTGGTACTCGACTTCCCGGTGAGCAGGCGAACGACTCGAAAGTCGAAGACGATTCCGGGGATGGTTGCCGGGATCGTGCCGCTGGTGTTGACGGCGTCGCCGACCTCGTCGGTTGCGGGCCTATGTGAGCATGTGGAAGCTCGGATACGAGAAGTTCTGCGGCATCAGCGTTTTCCGGTGCAGGAATTGCTGAACAGCGCTGCGCACCGGAGCGCAGCCGCGACACGTGGCAGGGTCGCCGTCAATCTGTTCCCGTCGACCACGATCCTGCCGTTCGGCGGTGCGCCGGCATCGTTGGTCTACACCAATTTCGGGCGTGCGGACCGATTCGGACTGTTCTTCATCCAGGATGGCGACCGGCTGTCGCTGAGCACCGCGGGTGCGGATCCGCCGTCTCCAGATTTCGAGGGCGCCGCGTTGGCCAACCGCCTGGAAAAGCTGCTCATGGCCATGACCTCCGAGCCGGGACGGTTATCCTCGATCGCTCTGGTCGACGAGCCCGTGCGCGCGCGACTCGATGCATGGGGCAACCGTGCCGCATTGACGAGCCCGGCACCCTCGATCTCGACGGTGCCGGGCCTGTTTGCCGCCCACGCCGCGCGCATCCCGGAGGCGGCCGCGCTGGCATGCGGCGGCGTGGTCTTGACCTACCGGCAGCTCGACAACGCCAGCCGTCGGCTCGCATCCCGGTTGACCGGGGTCGGGGTAGGCCGCGGTGACGTGGTGGCCCTGCTGCTACCACGCAGCAACGAGGCCATCGTCGCGATCCTGGGAGTGCTGAAAGCTGGAGCCGCTTACCTACCCATCGACCCGGATCACCCCGACGCCCGCATCGCGTTCCTGCTGCGGGACACCACACCGGCAGCGGCGCTGACTACTCACCAGCTGGCCCACCGGCTCGGAGGCCATGACCTGGTGGTCATCGACGTCGGTGATGCCGCTGACACCGCGGCGGGCGCACCACCCGACGCGGCCGTGCCGACACCGGCCGCCGAGGATATCGCCTACATTCTCTACACCTCGGGCACCACCGGGGCGCCCAAGGGAGTGGCGATCACCCATCACAACATCACCCAACTGATCGGCGCGCCGGCACCGTTCAACAACCAGACGAGCCGAGCGATAACCCAATGCCATTCCTACGCTTTCGACTTCTCGGTGTGGGAGATCTGGGGCGCGCTCCTCAACGGAGGACGCCTGGTGGTGGTCCCCGAACAGGTGACGCAGTCGCTGGAGGACTTTCACGCGCTGCTTGTGGCCGAACACGTCACCGCCCTGACGCAGACTCCGTCGGCTGCGGCGGCGCTGTCGACAGACGGCCTGGCCGGTACGACATTGGTGGTGGGCGGTGAGCCCTGCACGTCCGACGTCGTGGATCGCTGGGCGCCCGGGCGAACGATGATCAACGCCTACGGACCCACCGAAACCACGGTGTGCGTGTCCATCAGCGATCCGTTGCAACCAGGTTGCGGGGTACCACCGATCGGCCGCCCGCTGCCGGGAACGGTGGTGTTCGTCTTAGACCAGTGGTTGCGCAGGGTGCCCGTTGGTGTGGTAGGCGAGTTGTATGTCGCGGGCGCCCAGGTGGGCCTCGGATATTGGCGCCGCACCGCCTTGACGGCCTCGCGCTTTGTGGCGTGTCCGTTCGGCGGGGACGGGACGCGAATGTATCGCACCGGCGACCTCGCGAGCTGGAGTTCCGACGGGCAACTGCACTACGCGGGCCGGGCGGATGACCAGGTCAAGATTCGCGGTTACCGCATCGAGCCCGGCGAAATCGCCGCCGAGCTGGCGCGGTTGCCGGGGGTAGGGCAGGCCGCGGTGATCGCCCGCGAGGACCGTCCCGGAGACAAACGCCTCGTCGGCTACATCACCGGTGCGGCCGACCCGGCCACCGTTCGAACGGAACTGGGCGCCCGCTTGCCCCACTACCTGGTGCCTGCGGCGATCATGACGCTCGAGCGGTTGCCGCTGACCGTCAATGGCAAACTCGACACCGCCGCTTTGCCGGCCCCCGAATACACCGCCGCCGAGTACCGGCCTCCGAGCACCCCGGTCGAGGAAATCCTGGCCGGTCTCTACGCCCACGTCCTAGGGCTGGAACGGGTGGGTGTCGACCAATCATTCTTCGATCTGGGTGGCGACTCACTGCTGGCCATGCGCGTCACCGCGGCGCTCAACGCCACTTTGGACGCCCGCTTGTCCGTGCGGGCACTGTTCGATGCGCCCACGATCGCCCAGCTGGCGCCCCTCGTCTCAGCCGGTTCGACTCCGTCGACCCCATTGGTTCCGGTGGCGCGGCCCGCGGCGGTGCCGTTGTCGCATGCCCAACACCGGATGTGGACCGTCACTCAACTGCACGGACCGTCTCCGGTCTTCAACATCGCGTGGGCGCTTAGGCTTCGGGGCCCCCTCGAGGTCGAGGCGCTGCGTCAGGCCCTCGTCGACGTGGTGAACCGCCATCAAATCCTGCGCACCGTCTATCCGGCCCTCGAGGGCCCACCCCGACAAGTCGTCGTTCCTCTCGAACGGGCGGACTTCGGCTGGCAGGTCGTTGACGCCACCGCGTGGTCCCCGCGGCGGCTCCAGCAGGCCGTCGCCTCCCATGCCCGTCACGAATTCGACCTGGCCACCCGGATCCCGTTGTTCGCCCAGTTGCATCGCGTGGCCGACGATGACCACCTGCTGGCCATTGCCGTGCACCACATCGCCGCCGACGGCTGGTCGGTGGCCCCGCTATCGGCCGACCTCGACACTGCCTACCGCAGTCGATGCGCCGGCCACGCCCCTAAGTGGGCGCCGCTTCCGATCCAATACATCGACTTCGCGCTGTGGCAGCGCGCCCATCTGGGGGACCCGGCCGATCCGCACAGCATCATCGCCGCCCAGCTCAACTTTTGGGAAGAGACTCTCGCGGGCATGCCCCTAGGCCTGGAGCTAGGCTCGGGCCGGCCGGACGAAGCGGTGGCCGACAACCACGGCGATATCGTGGCCGTAGAGTGGCCGGCGGCGTTGCACCGCAAGATAATCCGCGTGGCGCGCCAGCATCACGCCAGCAGCTTCATGGTTGTCCACGCGGGCTTCGCTGCGCTGCTGTCCAAACTCACCGCCAGCACCGACGTCCCTGTGGGAATCGCGGTGGCCGGCCGCGGCCACCCGGCGCTGGACGATTTGGTCGGGGTCTTCGTCAACACCGTCGTGCTACGCGTCGGGGTGGCCGATGACGACACCTTCGCGGAGCTGCTGGCTCGCGTTCGTGCGCGCGGCCTGCAGGCGTTCGACCGCCAGGACCTGCCCTACGGACTTCTCGTCGACCGGATATGCGCGGCGCGCTCAGTGCCGCCCCGCCCCCTGATACAAACGATGCTGGCCTGGCAGAACAACAAGCCCGCCGCGCGGGTGCTGGGCGATCTGGATGTCACGTGGGATCCGGTACACACCGGGACAGCACGAATGAACTTCTTGCTGTCGCTCACCGAAGAGTTCGCCGACGGCGGTGAGCCCGCCGGAATCAGCGGCGTCGTGGAATACCGCACCGCGGTTTTCACCCCGACCGCGGTCAAAACCCTGATCGACCAGTTGGAGAAGCTGTTGGGGACGCTGACAGCCGATCCGCAATTGCGGCTTTCGTCGATCGACTTGTGAGGAGAGCCAGGCGGCAGACTCGTGGGGCAATTGGGACGGCCGCGACGTGACGGACGGGCTACCGTGAGTTCATGTCCGGGAAGGGCGCGCCGCAGTACCCGATCGAGTCGGTCGACAACGCGCTCAAGCTGCTGCTGCTGCTGGGTGAGCAGCCGCAGATCCGGTTGAGCGAGGCGACGCGCTACCTGGGGGTGGCGTCCTCGACCGCGCATCGGCTGCTGGCCATGCTGGCCTATCGCGGGTTCGTCCGCCAAGACCCGGTGTCCAAGGCGTATCTGCCGGGCCCGTCGTTGACCGGTGTGGCGTTTGCGATCTTCGGCCGCATCGACATTCAGCGATCGGCCACGCCGATCATGCGCAGCCTCAGCGAACAACTGCGCGAAACCATTCACCTCGGAATGCTCGACGGCGCGGGCGTTCGTTTCGTCGCGGCGGTCGAGGGGCCCGCCGCGGTGCGGGTGGCGTCGCGGCTCGGGCGCACCCTGCCGGCCCACTGCACCTCGACGGGCAAGGTCCTGCTGGCCCAGTTGTCCGAGCAGGAATTGCGTCAACTGCTACCCGATGAACCGTTGCAGCGCATCACCTCTCGTTCGATCGGCAGCCGCACCGAGTTGGAGGCGGAGCTTGGCCGCATCCGCGAGCGGGGCTACGCGGTCAATCGCGAGGAGAGCGAGGAAGGTGTCGCGTCGGTCGCGGTGCCCATCCCGACCCGGGCTCCCGGACTGCGCATCGCGCTCAACGCCGCCGCCCCACAGCAGCGGCTGCGCAGCTCGCAATACTCGTCGGTGGCCGCCGCACTCACCAAGGCGGCCAAGGAGATTGGCGATCAGCTCGGCTGAGCGCCTAAGCGGGCCACCTCGTGGCGAAAGGCCGCCTCGGCGGTGAACGCGGCTCCCAGGTCCGGCAGGTCGTCCCAGTCGGAGTCGTCGATGTCGGCCAGGGTGCCGCCGGCCGAGCGCACCCGCAACGACATCCGCGCCAGTGCGTCCACGCTGATCGCCTGCAGCACCGCCTGCTCGACGGTGGCCGCGGCACTGGTGATTCCGTGTCCGCGGCAGATCACCACCGGCCGGCCGCGCATGGCGGCCACCATGTCCTTGCCCAGCGCCGAATTGCGGATCAGCACGGCGCGTTCGTAGACGGGCACGCCGCCGCGGGCCAGCCGCGCGCCGGGAATGTCGTAGGCCCCGTAGATGGGCCGGACCTCGATGCCGGCGAGGTCGGCGGCGACGACGGCGGGCGGGTGCAGGTGCGCGACGGCCCGGTAGTCCGGGTTGGCCAGTAGGGTTTCGACGTGGATGGGCAGTTCGTTGGGCACGCGGTAGCCGTCGAGTTCGCCTGTGGCGCCGGCGGTTCCGTCGAAGGTAATGAGCCGGACGTCGGACGCCCGGGTGAAGGCCACTCCGGTGTCGGTGTCGCTGCGGCACCGAATCAGCAGGCGCTCGTCGTCGATCCGCAGGCTCAGGTGGCCGAGGATGCCGTCGACCAGGCCGCGGGCCGCGGCGACCCGGCAGCCCTGGGCCACCAGGGCGCGCTGCTCGTCAAGGCGTGTCATCGTGGCGCGCCCAACCCGAATCCGCCGTCGGGGTGGATCGTTTCGCCGGTGATACCGCGGGATCGGTCGGACGCCAGGAACACGTAACTCCATGCGTGGTCGCGGCCGTCGAGCGCGACGTTGAGCGGGGTGCGCGCGGCCAGGTCGCGCGCGCGGTTGGGGGTGTCGTCGAGGCGCACGGCGTCCAGTCCCAGGGTGGACGGGCCGCGCAGGTCGGTGTTGAGCGTGCCGCCCGGCGCCACCCCGTTGACGCGAATCCCGGGCGCCAGCTCGTGCGCCAGGGCCGAAACCAGCCCGCGCACGGCGAACTTGGACGACACATACAGCACGCCGCCGCGTCCGGGGTAGAACGACGACGCCGACTCGGTCAGGATGATGGAGGAGCCGGTTCCGGCCTGCAACGCCGGCACCGCGGCCTTGACCGAGTGCAGATGGCTGAGCACGTTGGTACGGAAGATTTCGTCAAAAGCTGAGGTAAGGCCGTCGGCGTCGAGGTCGCCAATTCCCTTGTAGAAATCGAAGATTCCGACGCAGTTCACCAGCGTGTCCAGTCCACCGAACGCCTCCACCGCCGCGGCGACCGCGCGCTCGTTGGCCTCGCGGTTGACGGCATCGCCTTCGATGACCGGGAGGCCGGGCGACTCCCGTCGCAGCGCCGCACATTTACCGGGATCACGTTCCAGCACGGCGACTTTGGCGCCCTCGGCGCAAAACGCGTCGACGACGGCGCGGCCGATGCCCGAACCGGCCCCCACCACCAGCGCCCGCTTGCCCTCGAGCCAGGCCGTCATCGTTCCCCCTCGTCGGGCAGCAGCGGGCCATCGGAATTGCCGACCATGGCCGCCAGCGTACGACTGTTCTGCCGGGTGAGTGCCTCGATCTCGAGCGCGTCCAGGCTGATCCACCGCCCGGTCTTGGGCGCGCTGATCAGCAGCCGCGACCCGTTGCGCGTATCGACCCGGCGCACCACGACCTCGCTGAATTCGTTGGCAATCGTGATGGGCTCGTCGCTCACAGGAACACCGCCAGGTTTTGCATCCGCAGCACCGACTCGTCGACAAATATCTTGCGGCGGGCCAGCTTCCAGCTATCGCCACACCTGCGCAGGACATCCTCGCGGCCGCACGACACCAGCGCGCTCTCGTTCACGTCCCCGCGGCTACGGAAGAGCAGTTCGGCCGATTCGACTACCAGGTCTGCCTCGTCGTCGCCGTCGAAGGTGCGCACGTTGGTCACGAAGTGCCGCAGCCGCGACGGCGGATCCTCGGTCCAGGCGTGCTCGGTGGCGAAGCGCGCGACCCGCTGGCGCAGCGAGTACTTGTCCTCGTCGAAATGGGCCATCCCCGGTTTGGGAAAAGAAAACGTGTCGAACCCGGCGCCGCGTGCCGTGGTAACCCGGACCGGCATCACATAGCGGACGTCGTCGGTCAGCGTGTCCAGCCACGCGTCGTAGTCCTGGGCGTCCAGCAGGTAGGCCTCGTCGACCAGGAACTGATGGGCTTGCAGATGACGAATGTCATTGAACGGCAGAGCTTTTCTCATGACAGGTAATCCGCCCACAACCTCAGCAACTCGCGCTGGTTGTTCTCGTTGTAGCCGACCTGCGCGCGTCCCGGCCCGTGAAACGACTCGGCCGTCAGCGGCTCGATCACCGGACGGTCATCGGGCAGCAGGCCCATCCGGCTGTTCAGCAGCAGGCGGCGCGCCATCGAACCGCCCGCGGTGGTAGTCAGCGACACCCAGTTCTCCACGTCGTCTTGTTCGAACATGCCGGTCGAACCGAAGCACATCAAATACGCCTTGTAGGAGTCCCGTTTGTACTGCGGGGGAGCGGCCGAGTCCACCGCGAACCACGAGCACACCTCGGTTTCGTTCGCACTGATCGGCTGCCACAGCCGGATCGAGATGAACGGCAAAACCGCCTCGCTGCCGGGCAATTTCGGCCAGTTGTGCACGAAACTCAGGTTCGGGAAGCAGGTCGCCGCGGAGATCATGAAGCCGTCCTCGCCGACAACCCGCTGCTGCCGCGGCGTCCAGGTGTCCTTGATGCGGCCGATCATCTCGTCGGGATAGCCGACGTAGCGCATCCGCTCCTCGAAGCCGCCGGGCGGCAGTTTGTAGGTGGTGCCGCCGCCGCGGTGCGCCCAGTAGGTGGCGCCGTCCTTGCGCTTCTGGGCTTTTGGCTCGCGGAACAGGCCGATGTCGACGATCGACGCGTGCGTGTGCGGCGTGTGGTACATGTCGCCGGCGAAGTTCTCGGCGCCGATCTTCCAGTTGGCCTTGATCCGCCATCGTTGCGGGCCCCGCACCTCGAGGCCGCCGGCGCTCTGTTTGGTGTAGTAGTCCAGGTAGAACCTGAAGTCGCCGAGGAAGTCCTCGAGCGGCTCGGCGTGCGGATCCAGGCTGATGAACAACAGCCCGTTGTAGCCGGCCAGGTTCGGTGCCGGCAGCAGGGTCTGGTTTTTGGCGAACCCCTCGTCGCCCCCGTAGGCCTCGCGGTGGAACGGCAAGCCGGTGAGCCGGCCGTCGTTGCGGTAGGTCCAGCCGTGGTACGGGCAGCGGAAGTTGGAGGCGTTGCCCATCTCGGCGCGACAGACCTGCATGCCACGGTGCAGGCACATATTGAACAAGGCACGCACCTCGCCGTTGGCGCAGCGGGTGATGATGAAGGAATCGTCGAGGACCCGGCGCACCACGTAGTCGCCCTCCTGCGGGATCTCCGACTCGTGGGCCACGAAGGTCCATGCCCGGCCGAACAACCGTTCCTTCTCCTGCTCGAACAGCTGCCTGTCGTTGTAGATGTGCGCGGGGATCATCCCCCGGCGGACGCTCTCGAAGACAGCGGCTAGGTCACGGGGCTGATCTGACATCGGCGGCTCACTCTGTTCTACAGAAACAACTTCCTCTAGATAGAGTCCCGCAGACTGGGCCTCCGGTCAATCAGCCCGGCCGCGCCGCGCTGGTGCGCGCTCTGTAATTCTCGGCCGCATCGCGGGTAGCCTCACGGCTCATGACCGCCCAGCGCGTCGCGTCGCAGGCCGACATCACCGCGGAGATCGCGTGCCTCGCGGCCGGCCACCGGCGCGCTGGCGGAGCCGGGCCGCAGCCGCGCCTGGACTACCCGCCCTACCGCAGCAGCGCCCTGCGCCACCCGAAACGCCCTCTGCTGGTTGTCGATCCCGACGAGGTCGAACGCGCGGCGCCGTGCTTCGGCCCGCAGGACGTCGACCCCCTCGACGCCGACCTGACGGCCCGCCACCCGGGCGAGCCGATCGGCGAGCGCGTCATCGTAAGCGGGCGGGTCCTCGACGATTCCGGCGCGCCGGTGGCCGGCCAGCTGGTCGAGATCTGGCAAGCCAACGCCGCCGGCCGTTACCACCACCAGCTCGACCGGCACCCCGCGCCGCTCGACCCGAACTTCACCGGCGCCGGCCGCTGCCTGACCGGAGCCGACGGGTCGTACCGCTTTGTCACCGTCAAGCCCGGACCCTATCCCTGGCGCAACCACCGCAATGCCTGGCGCCCGGCGCACATCCACTTCTCGATCTTCGGAACGGCGTTCACTCAGCGCCTGGTCACCCAGATGTACTTTCCCGGCGACCCGTTGTTCGACCTGGACCCGATATTCCAGTCCATCCTGGATCCCGCTGCGCGCCAACTGTTGATCGCGGGATACGACCACGACCTCACCCAGCCGGAATTCGCGACCGGATACCGGTGGGACATCGTGGTCTGCGGAAGCCGCCGAACCTGGACGGAAGACAGTGTTTGAATTGGCTTGTACCCCAGGGCAAACCGTCGGACCGTTCTTCGGCATGGCTTTGCCGTATCCCGGGGGCAGCGACCTGGTCGACGCCGCGCATCCGCAGGCCGTGCGGTTACACGGCGCCGTCTACGACGGCGCCGGCGCCGCGGTCCCGGACGCGCTCGTCGAACTCTGGCAGGCCGACGGCGCCGGCCGAATCGCGCGCCAGGCCGGCTCGCTGCGGCGCGACGGGGCCGGGTTCACCGGATGGGGGCGCGCGGCCACCGACGCGGCGGGCCACTACGCGTTCACCACCCTGGCGCCCGGTTCGGCAGGCGGCGGGCGGCCACCGTTCTTCGCCCTCGTCGTCTTCGCCCGGGGCTTGTTGGACCGGTTGTTCACCCGCGCCTATCTGCCCGGCGCGGACTTGGCTGCCGATCCGCTGTTGAGCGCGATCGATCCGGGCCGGCGGCCCGGCCTGCTCTGCGTGGTCGAAAGTGATTCCGGCCGAACGGGTTACCGCTTCGACATCCATCTGCAGGGCCCGAACGAGACGGTTTTTCTGGCATACGGGGACGAGGGGCGATGACGAATCTGCTGTGGCCCGGGGACCATCGGGCCGGCGAGTACATGACGGACTGGGCACTGCTGCAGTCGATGGTGGCGACGGAGTCCGCCTGGTTGGGCGCGCTTGCGACCGTCGGCGTCGCACCCGCCGAGTGCGCGAACATGGACCTGTCACACCTGGTGAACCCGACCGATTGCGAGCTGCTCGCCTTCACCGCCGAGGACGGCGGCAACCCGGTCATCGGCCTGGCCGAGCTGCTACGGCAACGGGCGCTCCCGGCGATCGGGCCGTGGATCCACCGCGGACTCACTAGCCAGGACGTGCTGGACAGCGGCCTGATGCTCGCCGTGCGTGCCGCGACGGAAGCCGTCATAGCGCAGCTCACCCAACAGATTTCGGCGCTGACCGTGCTGGCCGGAAATCATCGGGCCACCCCGATGGTGGCCCGAACCCTCACCCAGCACGCCGCGCCCACCACGTTCGGCGCCAAGGCGGCCGGCTGGCTGGGCGGCGTGCTCGACGCGTACGAGCGGCTCCGGGCGCTGCCCACCCCGATCCAGTTTGGCGGCGCCGCCGGGACCCGAGCCGCCACAACGGAATTGGCGACGCTGCTCACCGATGCCGACGATCCGGCGGACGTCTCGGATCGCCTGGCCCTGGATACGGCCACCGCGCTGGGCCTGGACGTCCGGGCGCCCTGGCACACGACGCGAACGCCGGTCACCGCGGCCGCCGATGCCCTCGTCGGGTGCACCGACTGCTGGGGCCGCATCGCCTCGGACGTCCTCACCCTGGGGCGCCCGGAGATTGCCGAACTCGGCGAACCGGCCGCCGAAGGCCGGGGCGGTTCTTCGTCGATGCCACACAAGCGCAATCCGGTGCTGTCCATCCTGATCCGGCGGGCCGCCCTGTCGGCGCCGCCGTTGGCGGCAACCCTGCACACCGCCGCGGCGCTGGCCAACGACGAACGCCCGGACGGTGCCTGGCACGCCGAATGGGACACGCTGCGGACCCTGGCGCGACGGGCCGTGGTCGCGGGTTCCCAGTGCGTCGAGCTGCTGGCCGGACTGCAGGTTCATCCCGAGAAGATGGCCGAAAACCTCGGCGCCGCAGACGTTCTCGGGGAGCAGCGGTCCATCGCCGAACTGGCGGGAAAGCCGCCGTCGCCGACCTACTTCGGCGCCGTCGACCGGTTGATCGACGACACCTTGGCTCGCGCCGAGCGGATGCTACGGGGCGCTTGACGCCTTGCCGTCTTGGTAGATGCTGGCCAGCCAGATGTGCGCCAGTGTGTCGATCACCCGGTCTTCGGGTATCGCGCCCTCTTCGGTGGTGAACGTCGCCGCCATCACCCGCTCGCTCAGCATGTTCAGCGCCACCGAAAGATGCTCGGCCGGAACGAGTTTCGGGGCGGCGCCACGCCGGCGCTCGGCCTCGATCGCCGCCGTGGTCGACCAGATCCACCTGTGCATGAGTGTCGACCACGCCTGTCGCACCTCGGGGTTGGTCGCCTTGGCGGCCGCGCCCGCGACGGCGACCGCGCGGTGCGAGCCGGACGCCTCGAAGAACGCCTCGATGCGGGCCCGCCACACGGCCACCGGATCGCCGGGTAGTTTGCCGGCCAGGGCCGTGAGGGCCGCGTGTGCCCGCGTGTTCACCTGGTCCAGCAGCGACAGGAGCACCGCGTTCTTCGACGGAAAGTAGAAGTAGAAGGTGGGACGGGAGATGCCCGCGCTCTTCGCCAGGTCGTCCACGGAGAAGTCGGCGAGGGGTCGCTGCGCCAGGAGCCGCTCGGCGGCGGCCAGGATCGCGCGCTCGCGGTCGTCGCCCACCAGGCGAGTGGCGCGTCGGCCCCGGGGTGCGTGCACGTATTGGGTTCGCGTCGGCAGGTCGCGCACAGCTAACAACGCTCATCGAGGCGCCGAAGATTGTCAACGAAACGATTGATTAAGAGCAAACTACGAGCGCGCGGCCGCCCCGCCGTCAGACCGCCTGCCGCGCCGGGCTTTTCAGGGGTTCCAGCACCAACGCCTGGCGGCGCTGGTGCACCGTGAGGTAGCGGAGCCCATTCGGGCCCGCGGCGAACTGGCGTCGCGAACGCCGGGGCAACCACAGCAGCGCACCGGGGGACAGGTCGATCGTGCCCGCTTCGGTGGTCAGCCGGCCGCCGCCGGACAGCACATGGATCAACACGTCCAGGTCGGGTCCGGCATGCGAATCGATAGTGCCCCCCGCGGACAGCGCGATGACGTTCGAGTCCAGATCGCGCTCGCGGGCCTGCAGCTTCCAGACCGCCCCGGTCGCATCGGCGTCGGTCGTTAATTCGGTGGTGTTCGCCAGGATTCGGGGGAGGGCCGTGGAGGTGAGCTTGCTGATCCGGATTCGCCACACCTGGGGTCCCCGTTCGACGTACTCCCAGCCGTAGCTGCCTGGAAGGTCGGCGTCGAATTCGTCGCGCAGGTGCTTGGGGTCGTGGTTGTTCACCAGGACGAAAGACTCGCCGACCGCGAGCGCCGCGTACGTCGCGAAGATCGTCGGGTGCTTGTCCGGCTTGCGCAGCGCGCGGACGTCAAGTTCGTTGTCTGCCAGCACTCTCCCGTACCGTATAGTTTTCACAACTCATATTGTGTAAACTCTAGCGCATGACCTACGTGATCGGGAAGCCATGCATCGACGTGATGGATCGGGCCTGCGTGGACGAGTGCCCAGTGGACTGCATCTACGAGGGCGGCCGGGCGCTCTACATCCATCCCGACGAATGCGTGGACTGTGGGGCTTGCGAGCCGGTTTGTCCGGTCGATGCGATTTACTACGAGGACGACCTGCCCGAGGAGCTCAAACCCTACTTGGCCGACAACGAAGCGTTCTTCACCGAAACCCTGCCGGGCCGCGACGCCCCGCTGGGCTCCCCGGGCGGGGCTGCCAAGATAGGTCCACTCGGCGTCGACACACCCCTGGTGGCCGCGCAGCCGGGAGCCGACGACTCTGAAGGAGCGTGAGCCACCGTTGAGCGCGCAGGTCATGGTTTCCGAATCCGTTGGTCGCCGCCGGGAGGTGCTGCGGGTGCTGCGGGCGTCGCCCGATCCGATGAGCATCGTCGCGATTGCCGACGTGCTGGGCGTGCATCCCAACACCGTCCGCTTCCACCTCGACAGCCTGGTCGGCGACGGCCAGGTGGAGCAGGTCGAGCCGGGCCGCAAGGGGCCGGGCCGACCGCCGCTGATGTTCGCCGCGGTCCGGCAGATGGACCGCGGCGGCACGCGCCACTATCGATTGCTCGCCGAGATACTGACCGCGGCGGTCGCCGCCGAACGCGATCCGCGCGCCAAGGCGCTGGCCGCCGGGCGGGCGTGGGGGCGCAAGCTTGAATCCCTGCCGACGGATGCCTCCAACGCCGAGGCCGCCATCGACCACCTCGTCGACGTGCTCGACGATCTCGGCTTCGCGCCCGAACGCCGGGCGGCCGGCGGGGAGCAACAGGTCGGCCTGCGGCACTGCCCGTTCCTGGAAGTCGCCGAGAACCGAACCAACGTGATCTGCCCGGTCCATCTCGGGTTCATGCAGGGGGCCATGGAGGCCTGGGGCGCCCCGGTCGCCGTCGAGCGGCTCGACGAGTTCGTCGAACCGGATCTGTGCCTGGCTCACCTGAAGCTCCTCGCCAAGTGAGCGCCGGATCGGCGATCGTCGTCGCGATCACCTTCGTCTGGCTCGGCATGGTGCTGGCCATCTCGTTCCTCGAAGCCCCGCTGAAGTTCCGCGCGCCCAACGTCACCCTGCAGATCGGGCTGGGCATCGGACGCCTGGTCTTTCGCGCCCTCAACACCGTCGAGGTCGCCTTCGCCCTCGTCATCCTCGCGATCGTGCTCGCCGGCCCGACGCCGACGCGCACCGCCGTGGCCTTCTTCGTCGCCTTCGCCGCGCTGGCGATCCAGCTGGTCGCGGTGCGTCCCCGGCTGACCAGCCGTTCCGACCAGGTGCTCGCCGGGTCGCAGGGGCCGCGCTCCCGCGGTCACTACGCCTACGTCGGCCTCGAGGTGGTGAAGGTTGTTGGTTTGATCGCGGCGGGGATACTCCTACTTACCGCCTGACAAAATCCGTCTCGAAGCCCGCCCTCGATCCGCGAAGGACTCGCCATGGAATCCATATCGTTGACCAGCCTGGCCGCAGAAAAGTTGTCCGAGGCCCAGAAGTCGCACAGCGGGCGGGCCGCACACACCATCCACGGCGGCCACACTCACGAACTCCGACAAACCGTGCTGGCCCTGCTCGCCGGACACGACCTGTCCGAACACGACAGCCCCGGCGAGGCCACGCTGCAGGTGCTGCAGGGTCACGTACGCCTGACCGCCGGCGGTGACGCCTGGGACGGCAAGGCCGGCGACTACGTGGCGATTCCGGCCGTACGCCATTCCCTGCATGCGGTCGAGGACTCGGTCGTCATGCTGACGGTGCTCAAGACCATTCCCTCGCTGACCCATTAGCCTCCGATGCTGTCGACGCCCTGGTCGAGCAGCTTCGGCCTCCGGGTGCCCATCGTCAACGCGCCGATGGGTGGGGTCGCCGGCGGCCGTCTGGCCGCGGCGGTGACCGCCGCCGGTGGCCTGGGCATGGTGGGCATGGGCAGTGTCGCGACGCGTGAGTCGTTGCGTGCCGAGTTGCGGCACGTGCGCGGCGCGTTTGGAATCGGCCTGGTCGATTGGGTGATGCGCAACGAGGCGGGGCTGCTGGAGGATGCCCTGGCCGCGCGGCCCGCCCTGCTGTCGGTCAGCTTCGGTACCGACTGGTCGTGGGTCGGCAAGGCTCACGACGCCGGAATCGCCACCGCCACACAGGTTTACGACGCCGACGGAGCCCGTCAGGCGGCGGATGCCGGGGTCGACGTTCTGGTCGCGCGGGGTTCCGAGGGCGGCGGGCACGGCGACGTGAAGCTCGCGACGCTGCCGTTGCTCGACACCGTCTTGGATGCGGTGTCGGTGCCGGTGCTTGCCGGCGGCGGGATCGCCTCGCCGCGCAGCCTGGCCGCCGTGCTGGCCGCCGGGGCCAGCGGCGCGTGGGTGGGCACCCGCCTGGCGGCGTGCCCGGAAGCGTTGACCGGCGACGGCAGCCGCAGGGCCCTGATCGCGGCCCGCGCCACCGACACCGCGGTCACCCGGGTCTTCGACGTCGCCAAGGGCCTGCCGTGGCCGGCCCGGTTCCCGTCCCGCGTGCTGGCCAACAATTTCGTCGCGCGTTGGACCGGCAAAGAGGGGGTGCTCGATCGGTCGGCGTGCGACGAGCTGGCCGCGGCGACCGACGCCGACGATCGCAGCATCGCGCCGGTCGACGCCGGTCAGAGTGTGGGCATGATCGGCGACGACGCGTCGGTCGGCGAGGTCATCGAGCGGATGTGCGCGGGCGCGGAACGCCTGCTCACCGCTTGGGGTCGGCCGTCTTAAGCACCACGCAGCACCGGTCCGGCCCCGGCTCCAACCGGACGTCGGGACCGTGCGGGGCCAGCGCATCGGCGACGCCGGTGATCAGCGCGTGGTTCATACCGCAGGCCAGCTCGGTCTGTTCCCGGGCCAGCGCATGGAACGGGCAATTGGCGAGCTGCACCGCTCCGTCGACCGCCCGGGGCTGATAGCCGTGGTTGTTCAGCAGCGTGACCGTGCGCTCGAGTGCCTCCCCGGCGTCCGCGGGCGGCCGGGTAATGGCGGAGATCGTCCGGCCATAGTCGTGGGCGACCCCGTTGAGCACGTCGACGACCGGCTCCCCGGTGTCCGCGGACCGCGCGATGGCCTCGGCCATCAGCCGGGCGGCCAGCTCGTACTCGCGCTGCGGCAGGCTCACCGCGATGTCGCGGCCGGCCCTGCGGTACAGCTTTGAGGTCCGCCCCGCGCCGGGGCCGGACCGGCCGGTCAAACGCGCGTACTCCGTTTCGAGCAACCCCTCGGCGGTTAACCGATCCAAATGGAATTTGGCCTGATGGTGGGGGATACCGACGGCGTCGGCCGCCTGCTCCCGGCTCACCGGCCCCGGCTGCGCGCAGACGAATCGGTACAGCCGCAGGCGCACCGGGTCGGCGAGCGCCCCGATGCCCGCGGCGTCACGCTCCAGCCCGTCGTCCACTTGACGCCCATTTCTAACAGACAAAACTCTTGACGCTACAGTCTACAGCTTCTAACGTTCGAATTATTATCCGTTAGAAATGGAGGCAATTGTGGCTACTCGGCGAGTCGGAGCGAGCCCAGGCCTGGCCGGTCAATTGAAGGATCCGGCCTATTCGGCGTACCTCGTGCTTCGCACCGTGTTCACGATCGCGCCGATCCTGTTCGGGCTGGACAAGTTCTTCAACGTGCTGACACACCCGCATCACTGGAGCATGTATCTGGCGCCCTGGATCGACAATCTGGTGCCCGGGACCGCGGACCAGCTGATGTATGTGGTGGGCGTGATCGAAATCGCGGCCGGTGTGCTGGTCGCGATCGCGCCCCGGATCGGCGCCTGGGTGGTCGCGGCCTGGCTGGCCGGGATCATCATCGACCTGCTGACCCTGTCCGGCTTCTACGACATCGCCTTGCGCGACTTCGGATTGCTGGTCGGCGCCGTGGCGCTGGGCCGGCTGGCGCAGGCCGTGCACAGCGGCAGCATCGGCGTCAGCACCGGGGGCGGTGTCGCAGCGCGCTGACCGCGCCCGTCACACCCCGCGCAGGTATCGCCTCGCGATGATCCGCTGGGCCACCGATACCAGTGGCCTGCCGGCCTTGCTCCACCAGGTCGCGGGCCGGGAGAATGCCGACACCTCCGCGAACACCGCGGAGGTGGTCGGGTCGTGGCGCACCACGAAGCGTTCCTCGCCGGACTCGGGATGGCCAGGCAGGGTGCCGTAGGCGAACCCGCGGATGTCCGGTTCGTCGATGACGTAAACGACGCGGCACGGCGCGGGCAGAAAGCCCATTCGCACCAACACCACGGTGTCGACCTCGGCGACCTCCGAGCTGGCCCGCACCCGCAGGCCGGCGCCGCGTTGCATGCCCCAGCGCATGACCGCGTCGGCGGCCCGCTCGAAACGTTGCCTGCCCGTGCCGATTTGGCGCTGGGTATGGAGGTGCCCGTATCCGGCGGGCAGCTCGAGGGCCGCGGTCGCGCCCACCTCCGAGTACGTCAGCGGAAGTTCTTCTAGCGCTTGTAGGTCCACGTCCTCAGCTTGCCACGCGGGGACGCGCGGTCACGCCGGCGGCGTACGGTCGTAGGGGTGACCGCGCAGACCGTAGCCCAAGCTTCCGGAACGTTCACCATTGGCGGCGACCTGACCGTCAACCGACTGGGTTTCGGCGCCATGCGCCTGACGGGCCAGGGCGTCTGGGGCCCGCCCGCCGATCGTGACGAATGCGTGCGGGTGTTGCGGCGCGCCGCCGAACTCGGGGTGAACTTCATCGACACCGCCGACTCCTACGGGCCTTACATTTCCGAGGAGATCATTCACGAGGCGCTGCATCCCTACGACGGGCTGGTGATCGCGACCAAGGCGGGGCTGCTGCGCACCGCCCCGGACGTGTGGATCCCGCTCGGCAATCCGAGCTATCTGCGCCAGGAAGCCGAGATGAGCCTGCGCCGCCTCGGCGTCGACACCATCGACCTCTTCCAGCTGCACCGCATCGACCGGAACTTCCCGTTGGCCGACCAGGTGGGCGAGCTGCTCAACCTGAAAAACGAGGGCAAGATCCGCCACATCGGCCTGTCGGAGATCAACACCGATCAGCTCAAGGAAGCCCAGCAGGTCACGCAGATCGTGTCGGTGCAGAACATGTACAACCTGTCGTCGCGCGGCGCCGAACCGCTGCTGGATTACGCGGCCGGCCAGGGCATCGGCTTCATCCCGTGGTTCCCGCTGGCCGCCGGGCCGCTGGCCGCCCCGGACGGCCCGCTGCAACGCATCGCCGCCGACCATGACGCGACGCCGTCGCAGCTGGCGCTGGCCTGGCTGCTGAAGCGGTCGCCGGTGATGTTGCCGATTCCGGGCACGTCGAAGGTGGCGCACCTGGAGGAGAACGTCGCCGCCGCCGAGATCACCCTGTCCGACGACGAGTTCGAGACCCTGGCGGCTGCCGGAGCGCAGTAGCCACGCAATACGGTGTCCTGGTGGGCGGCGACCATCAGAAACACCCCGGCGGTGGATTCAACCCGCCCGAACCGACGGTCAAGGGCGGGCCCGACTACGGCCGGTTCGTCGATGCGGTACGCAAGCTGCAGGACCACGCCCGCGCCGTCGACGCGCCCGACGAGGTGATCGCCGAGGCGGCGGACCAACTGGAGAAGGTGTCGGCGCTGCTGGCTCCGTTCGACGGCGACGAATGGCGCTCACCGTCGGGCCGCCGGATGGATCTGCCCATGCGGGGCAACGTCCTGACGGTGCCCATGTCGGCGCGCAAGGGCGAGGACGGCCGGATCCACGGCTGGGCCCGCTTCGCCCGATTTCATCTGGGCCGTAACGGCGCAGTGCACGGCGGGGCGTTGGGGCTGCTGTTCGACACCGTGCTCGGGCTGACGTCGGCGGTGCTGACGGGAGGTCCCTATCAGCGCACCGCCTACCTCAAGATCGACTACCGCCACATCGTGCCGATCGAAAAGGAACTACAGATCGATGCCGGGGTCGACCGGGTGGACGGGCGCAAGATCTTCGTGTCGGGCCGATTAAGCGACGGCGACACCCTGCTGACCGAAGCCGACGCCCTGTTCGTGCGGCTCAAGCCTGGGCAGCCCTGATACTCCCACCCCGATAGCATTGCAACGATCAAGCACGCCACCCCAGCCTTGGAGACCCAACCCGATGAGTGCCCCCGCAAACCCAGCCCCAGCAGCCCCGATCCGGGTGCCTGCCGGGACGACCGCGGCTGCCGCGGTCGGTGAGGCGGGGTTGCCGCGCCGGGGGACTCCCGACGCGATCGTGGTGGTGCGCGACGCCGAAGGGAAGCTGCGTGACTTGAGTTGGGCACCCGACGCCGACGCCGAGGTCGTTCCGGTGGCGGCCAACACCGACGAGGGCCGTAGCGTCATCCGGCATTCCACCGCGCACGTGTTGGCGCAGGCCGTGCAGGACCTGTTCCCGCAAGCCAAGCTGGGCATCGGACCGCCCATCACCGACGGCTTCTACTACGACTTCGACGTGGCCGAGCCGTTCACTCCGGAGGACCTGGAGGCGCTGGAAAAACGGATGCGCCAGATCGTCAAGGACGGCCAGCTGTTTTCCCGGCGGGTCTACGAGTCCAAGGAGCAGGCGCGCGAGGAGCTGGTCAACGAGCCCTACAAGCTCGAACTCGTCGACGACAAGTCGGGTGACCCCGACGTCATGGAGGTCGGCGGCGACGAACTCACCGCCTATGACAACCTCAATCCCCGCACCCGCGAAAGGGTGTGGGGCGATCTGTGCCGCGGCCCGCACATCCCCACCACCAAGCACATCCCAGCGTTCAAGCTGACCAGAAGCTCCGCGGCCTACTGGCGCGGCGACCAGGAAAACGCCAGCCTGCAACGCATCTACGGCACCGCGTGGGAGTCGCAGGAGGCGCTCGAGCACCACCTGACGTTGATCGAGGAGGCCCAGCGCCGCGATCACCGGAAGCTGGGCGCCGAGCTGGATCTGTTCAGCTTTCCCGACGAAATCGGTTCCGGCCTAGCGGTTTTCCACCCCAAAGGCGGCATCGTGCGCAGGGAGCTGGAGGAGTATTCGCGGCGCAAGCACATCGAGGCCGGCTACGAGTTCGTCAACACCCCGCACATCACCAAAGCGCAGCTGTTCCACACCTCGGGCCACCTGGATTGGTACGCCGACGGCATGTTCCCGCCGATGCACCTCGACGCCGAATACAACGACGACGGAACGGTGCGCAAGCCGGGCCAGGACTACTACCTCAAGCCGATGAACTGCCCGATGCACACGCTGATCTTCGGTTCGCGTGGGCGCTCCTACCGCGAACTTCCGTTGCGGCTCTTCGAGTTCGGCACGGTGTACCGCTACGAGAAGTCCGGCGTGGTGCACGGGCTGACCCGCGCCCGCGGATTCACCATGGACGACGCGCACATCTTCTGCACCCGCGAACAGCTGCACGACGAGCTGGCTTCGCTGCTGCGCTTCGTGCTCGAGCTGCTCGGCGACTACGGGCTGGAGGACTTCTACCTGGAGTTGTCCACCAAGGACCCGGACAAATTCGTCGGCTCCGAACAAGTGTGGGAGGAGGCCACCGCCACGCTGGCCGACGTCGCCCGGGAGTCGGGCCTCGAACTGGTTCCTGATCCCGGCGGCGCCGCGTTCTACGGACCGAAGATCTCGGTGCAGGCCCGCGACGCGCTGGGCCGCAGCTGGCAGATGTCGACCATCCAGGTGGATTTCAACTTCCCGGAGCGCTTCGAGCTGGAATACACCGCCGCCGACGGGAGCCGGCGGCGCCCGGTGATGATTCACCGCGCGCTGTTCGGGTCGATCGAGCGGTTCTTCGGCATCCTCACCGAGCACTACGCGGGGGCGTTCCCGGCGTGGCTGGCACCCGTCCAGGTGGTCGGCATCCCGGTCGCCGACGAGCACATCGCCTACCTGGAAGAGGTTGCCGCCCAATTGAAGTCGCACGGGGTGCGGGTCGAAGTGGACGGCAGCGACGACCGGATGGCCAAGAAGATCGTCCACCACACCGGCCAGCGGGTGCCGTTCATGCTGCTGGCCGGCGACCGCGACGTGGCCGCCGAGGCGGTGAGCTTCCGCTTCGGCGACCGCACGCAGATCAACGGCGTGCCCCGCGACAGCGCGGTCGATGCGATCGTCAAGTGGATAGCCGATCGCGAGAACGCCGCTCCCACAGCGGAATTGGTGAAAGTGGTCGGGCCGTGAGCAGTCGGGAGGAAGCGGAGGACACCATCGTCGACACCGGCGTCGGCGAGAGTGATCACCTGCAGCGGTTATGGACGCCGTACCGGATGACCTACCTCGCCGAGGCGCCGATGAAGCGCGACAACGCCAACACCGAGCAGCCCTTCACCGACATCCCGCGGCTGCCCGACGAGGACGGCCTGGTGGTCGCCCGGGGCGAACTCGTCTACGCCGTGCTCAATCTCTACCCGTACAACCCCGGGCACCTGATGGTGGTGCCGTACCGGCGGGTCTCCGAGCTCGAGGACCTGACGGACGCGGAGAGCGCGGAGCTGATGGCGTTCACCCAGAAGGCAATTCGCGTCATCAAGAACGTGTCGCACCCGCACGGCTTCAACGTCGGGATGAACCTTGGCACATCGGCGGGTGGTTCCCTGGCCGAACACCTACACGTTCACGTGGTGCCGCGGTGGGGCGGCGACGCGAACTTCATCACCATCGTCGGTGGCGCCAAAGTGATTCCGCAGTTGCTGCGCGAAACGCGTCAGCTGCTGGCCACGGAGTGGGCCCGGCAACCATGAGCAAGGTGCACTTCCTGTCGCGGGCCGCGTTCACGCGGATCAGCACCCCGACGGCGCGGGCGTGTCTGCGGATGGGTTTGACGCCGGACGTCGTCACCATCCTGGGCACCGTCGTCGCGGTGGCGGGCGCGCTGGCGCTGTTCCCGATGGGCAAGTTGTTCGCCGGCACGCTGGTGGTCTGGTTCTTCGTCCTGTTCGACATGCTCGACGGCGCGATGGCCCGCGAGCGTGGGGGCGGCACCCGCTTCGGGGCGGTGCTCGACGCGACGTGCGACCGCATCAGCGACGGCGCCGTGTTCTGCGGGCTGCTGTGGTGGATCGCGTTCGGGCTGCACGACAAATTGCTGGTGGTTGCGACCCTGATCTGCCTGGTCACGTCGCAGGTGATCCCCTACGTCAAGGCCCGGGCCGAAGCCAGCGGGCTGCGCGGCGACGGCGGCATCATCGAACGCCCGGAGCGGTTGATCATCGTGCTGGTCGGCGCCGGGCTGTCGGATCTTCCGGTGTACCCGTTGCCGTGGGCGCTGCCGGTGGCGATGTGGCTGCTGGCCGCGGCCAGCCTCGTCACGTGCGTGCAGCGGTTGCACAGGGCGCGGAGTTCGCCCGGCGCGACCGATCCCATTCCGCCCGGAACGGGCCAGCCGTGATCGCCACCCCGGCCGGCCTGAAAGTCTTCGACCTGCCGCGCAGGTTCGCGGGCCGCTTGATGGGCCGGCACGCCAGCGACTGGGCGTACGCGGCGGGCTGGATGGCGGTGCGGGCCGTGCCGGAATTCGCCGCGCGCACCGCGTTCGACACCGGGGCGCGCTACGCGGCGCGCAATGGTGGGCCGGACCAGTTGCGCAAGAACCTGGCCCGCGTGATCGGCGTCGCGCCGGCCGACGTGCCCGACGAACTGATGCGCGCCTCGCTGGCCTCCTATGGCCGCTACTGGCGTGAGGCGTTCCGCCTGCCGACCATGAATCTGCCCGAACTGGCCCGCCGGCTGCACGATTCGGTCCGGGGGATCGACAACCTGGAAAAGGCCCTGGCCGCGGGCCGCGGGGTGGTAATGGCGCTGCCGCACAGCGGCAACTGGGACATGGCCGGCGTCTGGCTGGCCCACACCTTCGGCACTTTCACCACCGTCGCCGAGCGACTCGAACCGGAGTCGCTCTACAACCGTTTCATCGCGTACCGCGAAACGCTCGGCTTCGAGGTGCTGCCGCTGTCCGGCGGCGAACGGCCCCCCTTCGAGGTGCTGTGTGAACGGCTGCGGGACAACCGAGCCGTGTGCCTGATGGCCGAGCGCGACCTCACCCGCACTGGCGTCGAAGTCGAATTCTTCGGCGAAGCCACCCGGATGCCGGCGGGCTCGGCGAAGCTCGCGATCGCGACCGGGGCGGCCCTGTTGCCGGTGCACTGCTGGTTCGAGGACGGAGACGTTCAAGGCTGGGCAATTTCGATACACCCGGCGCTGGACTGCAGCAGCGGCGACGTGCGCGTCATCACCCAGGCGCTGGCCGACCAGTTCGCCGCGAACATCGCCGCTCACCCGGCCGACTGGCACATGATGCAGCCGCAATGGCTGGCCGATGTGTCCGATGCCCGGCGGGCGCGGCTGAAGGAAGCCTGATGCGCATCGGGATGGTCTGTCCCTACTCGTTCGACGTACCGGGCGGGGTGCAGTCGCACGTCCTGCAACTTGCCGAGGTGATGCGCGCCCGCGGGCACGAGGTCAGCGTGTTGGCGCCGGCGTCGCCGCACGTGTCACTGCCCGACTACGTCGTCTCCGCCGGGCGGGCCATCCCGATTCCCTACAACGGATCGGTCGCGCGGCTCCAGTTCAGTCCGGCGGTCCACGGCAGGGTCCGAAAGTGGCTCACCCAAGGCGAATTCGACGTGCTGCACCTGCACGAGCCGAATGCGCCCAGCCTGTCCATGTGGGCGCTGCGGGTCGCCGAGGGCCCGATCGTGGCGACGTTTCACACCTCGACCACCAAATCGCTGACGCTGTCGGTGTTTCAGGGTGTGCTGCGGCCCTGGCACGAGAAGATCGTCGGCCGCATCGCGGTGTCCGACGTGGCGCGGCGCTGGCAGATGGAGGCGCTGGGCTCCGACGCTGTGGAGATCCCCAACGGGGTCGACGTCGATTCCCTGGCCCATGCCGCGCCGCTGGACGGCTATCCGCGGCCGGGCAAGACGGTGCTGTTCCTGGGCCGCTACGACGAGCCGCGCAAGGGCATGTCGGTCCTGCTCGACGCGCTGCCCCGGGTGGTCGAGCGCTTTTCCGACGTCCAGCTGCTGATCGTCGGTCACGGCGACGAGGACGAATTGCGGGAACAGGCGGGCGAATTGGCGCAGCACATGCGTTTCCTCGGGCTGGTGGACGACGCCGGCAAGGCCGCGGCGATGCGCAGCGCCGACGTCTATTGCGCGCCCAACACCGGCGGCGAGAGCTTTGGCATCGTGCTGGTGGAGGCCATGGCCGCGGGCACCCCGGTGGTGGCCAGCGACCTCGACGCGTTCCGCCGCGTGCTGCGCGACGGCGAACTGGGCGGCCTGGTGCCGGTGGGCGACGCCGGCGCACTGGCCGACGCGCTGATCGAGGTGCTGGACGACGATGTGGTGCGGCAGCGCTATGTGGCGGCCGCGTCCGAGGCGGTCCGTCGCTACGACTGGTCGGTGGTGGCCAGCCAGATCATGCGGGTGTACGAGACGGTCGCCGGGTCGGGCGCCAAAGTTCAGGTGGCCAGCTGATGGTCTGGCTGATCGTCGCCGTTGTCGCGCTGGTCGTGGTGCTGGCGGTGTGCGCCGCGTGGGCCTATCAGCGGGCCACCCGGCTGGACCGCTTGAACGTTCGCTACGACCTGTCCTGGCAGGCGCTCGACGGCGCGCTGGCGCGGCGCGCGGTGGTGGCCCGCGCGGTCGCGATCGACGCCTACGGCGGGGCGCCGGAAGGTAGGCGCTTGGCCGCCCTGGCCGACGCCGCGGAACGCGCGCCCCGGCACGCGCGGGAGAACGCGGAAAACGAGCTCTCGGCCGCGCTGGCGATGGTGGATCCGGCGTCGCTGCCCGCGGGCCTGATCGCCGAGCTCGCCGACGCCGAGGCACGCCTGCTGCTGGCCCGCCGTTTCCACAACGACGCGGTGCGCGACACCCTCGCCCTGGCCGAGCGGCGCATGGTGCGCGCCTTGCGGCTCGGTGGAACGGCCGCGCTGCCAAGCTATTTCGAGATCGTGGAACGCCCCCACGCGTTGGCGCACAGCCACCACGGCGCGCCCAGCCACCGCACCTCCGCGCGGGTGGTGCTGCTCGACGAAACCGGCGCGGTGCTGCTGCTGTGCGGTTCGGATCCGGCGATCACCGACGGCAGCGCGCCGCGGTGGTGGTTCACCGTCGGCGGCGAGGTGCGCCCCGGCGAACGATTGGCCGAGGCCGCCGCCCGGGAGCTCACCGAGGAAACCGGCCTGCGCGTCGAGGCGGCCGACATGGTCGGGCCGATCTGGCGGCGCGACGAGGTGTTCGAGTTCAACGGCACCCTGATCGACAGCGAGGAGTTCTACCTGGTGCATCGCACGCGGCGGTTCGAGCCGTCCCTTGCGGGACGCACCGAGCTGGAACGCCGCTACATCCACGGCGCCCGGTGGTGTGACGCGAACGACATCGCGGAATTGACCGCGGCCGGCGAACAGGTCTACCCGCTGCAACTCGGCGAACTGCTGCCCGCGGCCCTCCGGCTGGCGGACGACGCCCGCAACCCCGGCGTGCTCGAGTCGATCCGCTGATCGCGAGAAAACCCGCTTGTCGCTGACCACTAGAGTGGAAGCGCAATGTCTGAGGAAAAGAAGAAGCCAGTGGAGTCGAATCAGGCCACGGGAACGGCCCGGGTCAAGCGCGGTATGGCCGAGATGCTCAAGGGCGGCGTCATCATGGACGTCGTCACCCCGGAGCAGGCCCGCATCGCCGAGGGCGCCGGCGCCGTCGCGGTGATGGCGCTGGAGCGGGTGCCCGCCGACATCCGCGCCCAGGGCGGGGTGTCGCGGATGAGCGACCCCGACATGATCGAGGGCATAATCGCCGCGGTCACCATCCCTGTGATGGCCAAGGCCCGCATCGGGCATTTCGTCGAGGCGCAGATCCTGCAGAGCCTCGGCGTCGACTACGTCGACGAGTCGGAGGTGCTGACCCCCGCCGACTACACCCACCACATCGACAAGTGGAAGTTCACGGTGCCGTTCGTGTGCGGCGCGACCAACCTCGGTGAGGCACTGCGCCGCATCAACGAGGGCGCGGCCATGATCCGCTCGAAGGGCGAGGCGGGTACCGGAGACGTCTCCAACGCGACCACCCACATGCGGGCCATCGGCGGCGAGATCCGACGGCTGACGTCGCTGTCCGAAGACGAATTGTACGTCGCCGCAAAGGAATTGCAGGCGCCCTACGAACTCGTCGTCGAGGTGGCCCGCGCGGGCAAGCTGCCGGTCACGCTGTTCACCGCGGGCGGGATCGCGACTCCCGCCGACGCGGCGATGATGATGCAGCTCGGCGCCGAGGGCGTGTTCGTCGGCTCGGGCATCTTCAAGTCGGGCGACCCCGCGGCGCGCGCCGCCGCGATCGTCAAGGCCACCACCTTCTTCGACGACCCCGACGTGCTGGCCAAGGTGTCCCGCGGCCTGGGCGAGCCGATGGTCGGCATCAACGTGGAGCAGATCGCGCAGCCGCATCGCCTCGCCGAACGCGGCTGGTAAAAAATAGCGATGAGCGCTTGCGCGAAGAGCCGACTTTCGTAGCCGTGGCGATCGAAGAGATCCTTGATCTCGAGCAACTCGAGGTCAACATCTACCGCGGCAGCGTGTTCAGCCCGGAATCCGGATTCCTGCAACGCACCTTCGGCGGTCACGTCGCCGGCCAGTCGTTGGTGTCGGCGGTGCGCACCGTCGACCCGCAGTACCAAGTGCACTCGCTGCACGGCTATTTTCTGCGGCCCGGGGACGCCCTGGCGCGCACGGTCTTCATCGTCGAGCGCACCCGCGACGGCGGCTCGTTTGCCACCAGGCGCGTCAACGCCATCCAGCACGGCGAGATCATTTTCAGCATGGGGGCGTCGTTTCAGACCGATCAGGAAGGCATCCACCACCAGGACCCCATGCCGGCCGCGCCGCCCCCCGACGGGCTGCCCGGGCTGAACTCGATCAAGGTCTTCGACGATGCGGGGTTCAAGCAGTTCGAGGAGTGGGACGTCTGCATCGTGCCGCGCGACCGGCTGCAGCTGTCGCCCGGGAAGGCCGCGCAGCAGCAGGTGTGGTTTCGCCACCGCGACCCGCTGCCCGACGATCCGGTGCTGCACATCTGCGCGCTGGCCTACATGAGCGACCTCACTCTGCTGGGCTCGGCGCAGGTGACCCACCTCGACGTGCGTGAGCACCTGCAGGTGGCGTCGCTCGACCACGCGATGTGGTTCATGCGGGCGTTCCGGGCCGACGAGTGGCTGCTCTACGACCAGAGCTCGCCGTCGGCCAGCGGCGGTCGCGCGCTCACGCAGGGCAAGATCTTCACCCAGACCGGCGAGATGGTCGCGGCCGTCATGCAGGAGGGGCTGACCCGCTATAAGCGCGGATTCCGGCCTTCTGAACAGTGAGGGCACAGTGAGCGCACCACGGGTCGGCGTGCTGGCGCTGCAGGGCGACACCCGCGAGCACCTCGCCGCGCTGCGCGAAGCCGGCGCCGATTCCATGCCGGTTCGCCGGCGCAGCGAGCTCGAGGCGATCGACGGCCTGGTCATTCCCGGCGGCGAGTCCACGACCATGAGCCACTTGCTGCTCGACCTCGACCTGCTCGAGCCGCTGCGGGCGCGGCTGGCCGACGGCCTGCCTGCTTACGGCGCGTGCGCCGGCATGATCCTGCTGGCCAGCGAGATCCTCGACGCCGGCGCGGGCGGACGCGAGGCGCTGCCGCTGCGCGCGATAGATATGACGGTGCGGCGCAATGCTTTTGGACGGCAGGTCGATTCGTTCGAGGGCGATATCGAGTTCGCGGGGCTCAACGGCCCGGTGCGGGCGGTGTTCATCCGCGCGCCGTGGGTCGAGCGCGCCGGTGACGGCGTGCAGGTGCTGGCCCGGGCCGCGGGGCACATCGTTGCGGTGCGGCAGGGCCGGATGCTGGCGACGGCTTTTCACCCCGAGGTGACCGGCGATCGCCGCATCCACCAGCTGTTCGTCGACATCGTCAACGGCCGGCACTGAAGCCCCGTCTGTCACTTGTTCACCCGAGGGCCGCGGCTAGGGATGTGCCCGCCTCAGAGCGACAATCCGGAGGATCTCCGGTGACCAGGCCCGATCCCCAGCCGTCCGGCTTGTCGCTGTGAGGCGGGCACATCCCTAGCCGCGGCCCTCGGGTGAACAAGTGACAGACGGGGCTTCAGTGCCGGCCGTTGACGAT
>NZ_MBES01000075.1 GCF_001954195.1 Mycobacterium sp. IS-1264
CCGGCGAGTTGGTGGCGCTGGCCGGGTATCGGTTTGACCTGTCGAGCGAGATTCCGATCCGTGGACAGATCTATGCCGTGGGCCCCGAGCAGCATGTGGTCGGGATTGTGTTGCACCACATCGCTTTTGACGGCTGGTCGATGGCGCCGATGGTCCGGGACGTGGGCGTGGCGTATGCCAGCCGGTGCGCGGGGCAAGCCCCGCCCTGGGCACCGTTGGCGGTGCAGTACGCGGATTACACGCTGTGGCAACAGGATTGGCTGGGCGACGAATCCGATCCCGACAGTGTGATCGCCTCGCAGTTGGCCTACTGGCGCCAGGAGCTGGCCGAGCTGCCCGAGGTGGTGTCGCTGCCCACGGATCACGCGCGTCCGCCGGTGCCCAGCTACCGCGGCGATCAGGTCGAGATGCGCATCGACCCGCAGCTGTGGGCGGGGATCAAGGCGGTCGCGGCGGCCCACAACGCGACGGCCTCGATGGTGTTGCAGGCGGTGTTGGCGGTGGTGCTGCACCGCGCCGGTGTCGGTGAGGACATCGCGATGGGCTCGCCGATCGCCGGCCGGTTGGACGAGGCCCTCGATGATCTGGTCGGGTTTTTTGTCAACACCTGGGTTTTACGCGTGGATGTCAATGCCGCGCAGCGCTTCTCCGACGTCCTGGCGGCGGTGCGGCACAAGGCCCTCAATGCCTACAGCAACCAGGACGTCCCGTTCGAGCTCCTGGTCGAACAGCTCAACCCGGTGCGATCGACCGCGCACCACCCGCTGTTCCAGGTGCTGATGGTCTTCCAGAACAACGTCCGACCCGAGGTGGCGCTGGACGGGGTCGCCGTCGAGCCCCTGACGATGGTCACCCAAACGGCCAAGTTCGACCTGGACTTCGACCTGCGGGAGGTGCCGGGCGAAGATGCGGCGGCGCCGATGGCCGCCGGGGTGGTGACCTACGCCACGGATCTCTTCGACCGGGCCAGCATCGAGCGGTTGGTCGGCTGGTTTGGCCGGGTGATCGAGGCGGTGGT
>NZ_MBES01000076.1 GCF_001954195.1 Mycobacterium sp. IS-1264
CAACCACCCCCACCCCAACAACCCTGGAACCAACCACCCAAACCCAAACGCAACCCCTGGCCCATCATCGCCGCGGTCGCGGTTGTGCTCGTCGTCGCCGTCGCCGGCGTGGGTATCTGGCTGATGATCCGGCCCAAACCGGCGCCACCGCCGCCGGACCCGATACCGGCCGACCGCCTCAGCGCGCTCCTGTTGGGCCCGTCGGACATCAACTCCATCATGGGCTCGTCGACCATGGAGCCCGGCAAACCCATTCAGTCCATGGATACCTCGTCGGTGACGCTGTCGTCGCCGGACTGCCAGGGCGCGCTCTACACCAGCCAGGATCCGGTGTACGCGGGCAGCGGCTATACCGGGGTGAGCGGACTGGTGTCGTCGGAGCCGGGGGATAACTACGACCATTGGGTCAACCAGGCCGTAATTCGCTTTCCGTCGGCCGATAAAGCCAAGTCGTTCATGCAGACCGCCGCCGGCAAGTGGAAAGGCTGCGCCGGTAAGACGGTGACCGTGACGAACAAGGGCAAGACGTATCGGTGGACGTTCGCCCAAATCAACGGCAGCCCACCGAAAATGACGGTGCTGGATACCCAAGAAGGCGCCGACGGCTGGGAGTGCGAGCGCGCGATGAGCCAGGCGAACAATGTGATCGTCGACGTCAACGCGTGCGGCTATCACATCACCGATCAGGGCGGCCAGATCACCGACAAGATCGTCGGCAAAATCGAGACCGAGTAGTCTTAACGAAAAGTCATACGGCTTGGTCGATTACAGGTCCGGCCCCTCCGCGCGCAGATCATCGACCGCCGACATCGCGTCGCGCAACTTGGCGAGCCACTCCTCGGTGTGCTCACCGACCAGCTTGACCGCCCAGGCCAATGCGTCGGCACGGGACCGGGCGACACCGGCGTCGACCAACGTGTCGAGCACCTGGCGTTCTGGCTGCTTCAAACGCGTCATCACGGGAACAGCGATGTGCGTGAACAGAATTCGCTCCGTGCCGGTCTTGGAGCCGACCTCGACGCCCCAGGAAACCTTGCGCCCGTAGCGATCCTGCGCTTCGTCGGCGATGTTCATCCGCTCGGAGCGCGTCTCCTCCCGGAACCGCGACACCCGGCCTTCGGCGCGGGCCTCACTCTCATCGCCCTCGGGTTCGGCCAGCTTGCCGATGACGGTGATCTCTTCGCGGTCGACGATGACGGTGGGATCGCCGTCGAACCAGCTTTCGGGTAGGCGTCCGGCGAACCATTCCGCGGCGCCGCTGGCATCCGGTTGCTGGGCTTGGTGCCAGCCCCCGGGGCGGCCGTAGCGCCGCCCGCCGGTGTGATGTGATTTCATGATTACATAATTACATGCTTACACCAGTAAGGGAACCGTGTTCACCCGGAGCGAACCGGGGCCGAGGTCGCGCACGCCGGCGACGGCGGCGAGTAGCACCGACGCAACGCGCTGTCCGCCGCGCGAACGATCGCGTCCCGGCGCGGGAAAACCGTTGATATGCAGCGGCGGGGGGCGTATTTTTGGGAGCGAAGCAGGCCCGGAAGCGACCATCTCGAAGTGCCGGAAGTAGGGGAAAGAAACCGGCCGCGTAGGACGTAAAGTCAGACGCCCCCCAGGAGTCGCCCGGGCCTGCCCCTACGTGTCGGAGACTTGTCCGCCCCGGCGAATCCGGAAGAGTTTGACTTCGTTCTTGATGCCCTTGAGGCGGCGCGCCCCCGCGAACGACCCCTGGAAATCACCGGCATCGGCGATGGCCTCCCAGACCGAATCGGCGACCAGCACCGTGCCCGGTCGCGCCACACCCGTGACGCGGCTGGCAACGTTGACCGGACTGCCGAACCAGTCCCCGGCCCGGCTGACCGCCATCCCGGAGGCCACTCCGGCCCGCAACCGGGGAAAGTCGTTGTCGGTGTCGACGGTTTCGACCAGCTTCACCACGACATCGAGCAATGGCGCCGGTTCGGGGCAGACGAACATCACCGCGTCGCCGATCGACTTGATGAACCGCACCGGCGGTGTGGTCACGTCGCGGGCGAGGTAGCCCAGCCGGCTGGCGAGCTGGCCCAGGTCTTCGGCCGGAATCGCCTCGCCGAGCCGGGTGAACCCGACGAGGTCGGCGAATGCGACGGTGACCTGGCGCGCGCCGGGCAGCGGCTTGCCGGCGGCCCGCTCCGCGGCGTTGACCGCCTCGGTTTCCATCGTGTGGCGCAGCTGCATGAACAGCATGTTCTCGACGAGCGGTCCGAGCAGGTGCGCGATCCGGCCGACCAACGCCTTGGAGGCCTTGGCGATTTCCAGCTCGGTGGCTCCTGGCCGCATGATCGCCGAGAGTGCGGTGAAGCGCATGACCTCGGCGGTGCGCGACAGGCCTTCGGCGAGCACCCGGACCACGAGCACTAGTTTGTCGGGATCCAGGCCGAGTTCGAGGAATCGCTGGGTCAACGCGGCGGCTTCGCCGTCGGCGCGCATGTGCACGGCCGCATCGGGGTCGTCGACCCGGGCCAGACCGATGGCACGCTGCACTCGCTGGAGCAGATCCAGGTCGATGCCGTAGGTCTCGCTGATCTCCCGGGTGGACACGTACGTGCCGTCGTCGCCGATCAGGCGGCGGCTGGCCAGCAGCAGCGGCGGGTGGGCCGTCCGAATTTCTTCGGCGGTGATGCCCTGCTCGAGCAGCCATTCCACGAGCTCCGCGCGCTCGGCGCGCGCGGTGCCCTCGAGCCCCTCGAGCAGATCCTCGTCCACGTGGTCGTCCACGTGGCCAAAGTACAACGCCGACGCGCGACGAGGTGAGTGATGACGTGAGTGATGATGTGCGGTGATGAGCGCACCGCTACTCCAGGGGTTCCCGCCGGTTGTCGACGAGCGCGCCTCAGTGCTGGTCCTGGGGTCGTTTCCGAGTGTCCAATCGCTGGCCGCGGGCCAGTATTACGCGAACCCGCGAAATGCGTTCTGGCCAATCATCAGTGAGCTTTTCGGGGTCGACGCGGCCGCGCCGTATGACTCGCGGCTGGTCGCGCTGCTATCACACGGTGTCGCGCTCTGGGATGTGCTGCACCAGTGCCGTCGGGTCGGCAGCGCGGATTCGGCGATCGATCCTAAAAGCTTGGTGGCCAACAACTTTGCCGAGCTCTTCGCCAACTACCCGGCCATCGCGCGGGTTTACTTCAACGGAGCCAAGTCGGCCGACCTGTATCGCAGGCTGGTCCCTCCGGTCGAAGGGATCCACTACGAACGGCTGCCGTCGACCAGCCCGGCTCATGCCGTGCGCCCCGGCGACAAGCTCGCGGCCTGGCGGGTGATTTCGGCGTGAGAGCCAGCACTGTCACGACAGCGGCGGGCGCCGATGGGCCCACGGTCTCGCCGCCTCTATCTGAGCGGACAGCGACAACAGCGTCGCTTCGTCGTAGGGCCGGCCGACCAGTTGTATCGCCAACGGCAGCCCCTCGCCGTCGAGGTCCCACGGCACCGCCGCGGCCGGCTGGCCGGTCAGGTTCCAGACCTGTTGATAAGGAACGCGCTGCCCCGCCGCCAGCAGCGTCCAGGTGGCGCCGCGGCGTTGATAAGCGCCGATCCGCGACGGGCCCGTCGCGTTGCCCGGCGTGACGACGACGTCGACATCATCGAAGATCGACTGGACGCGGTTGCTCAGCGACGCCTCCGCTGCGCGCAGCGCAGCCATCCGCCGATCGGAGAAGAACGATCCCGCCCGCGCCAGATTTCGGGTGCGCGCTTCGAGGCGTTCCGGGTGGGCCAGCGCGTCCGCGTCGTCGCAAATGCCGCGGAGATAGCGGGGCAGGTAGTTCGTGTAGAGCGTGGGTGGATATTCGGGGTCGCGCGTGATGACCTCGTGGCCCAGGTCGCGTAGCAGCGCACCGGCCTCGTCCACCGCCGCGAGCTGTTGCTTGCCCACCCTGGCAGGAAACGGCGTTGGAACCTTGGTGCTCAACGCGATTCGCAGCTTGCCGGGATGACGAGCGGCCGCGGCCACGAACTCTCCTTCGGGACCGGGCACCGTCGTCGTCGCGTCGAGGAACAAGGCGGCGTCCATGACCGACCGGGCGATCGGGCCGTTGACGCTCAGGCCGTACCAGGCGTCGTCATGCGGCTCCAGCGAGATCCGATCGCGTTGCGGCTTCAGCCCGAACAGCCCACACCAGGTCGCCGGGATCCGGATGGAGCCACCGCCGTCGGATCCCAGCGCGAGCGGCGCCAGCCCAGCGGCCACCGCCGCCGCACTGCCGCCGCTGCTGCCACCCGGCGTGCGCGTCAGGTTCCACGGGTTGCGGGTCGCGCCGAACGTCAACGACTCCGTGTAGGGAAACATCATCAGCTCGGGCACATTGGTCTTGCCGATGACCACCGCACCGGCGGCGCGTAGCCTGCGCACCACCTCCCCGTCGGACGTCACCGCGGGACGGTGTCCCCCGCTGCCGAAGGTGGTCACCTCGCCGGCGACGTCGACGTCGTCCTTGATCGCGATCGGCACCCCGAGCAACGGCAACCGCTCGCCCGCGTCGAGGCGGTCCTGCGCCATGGCCGCCTCGTGACGCGCAGTGTCCGAGAGCACCACGCGGTAGCAGCGCAGCTCGCTGTCCAGCCGCGCAATCCGTTCCAGGTAAACCTCGAGCAGCTCCGGGGCGGTCAGTTCACCGTCAGCCAGCATCCGGGCCTGTTCGGCCGCGCCGGCAAAGGCCACATCGCGGGCCACCTCGCGAGCGTCCACTGCGGCAGCGTATCGCCCCGAATGAGCCAGCCAGTACCGTAGGCGACATGTCCTGCGTGTTCTGTGCCGTCGTCGCCGGGGACGCACCGGCCATCCGGATCTACGAAGACGAGGAGTATCTGGCGATCCTCGACATCCGCCCCTTCACCCGTGGACACACCCTGGTGCTTCCCAAGCGCCACACCGTCGATGTCACCGACACCCCGCCTCAGACGTTGGCCGAGATGATCACCATCGGCCAACGAATCGCACGCGCGGCCCGCGCGACCGAGTTGGCCGACGCGACGAACATCGGGATCAACGACGGCCCCGCAGCTTTTCAGACCGTGCGCCACATTCATCTGCACGTGCTGCCGCGGCGCAACGGCGACAAGCTTTCGGTCGCCAAGGGGATGCTGCTGCGCCGCGACCCGGACCGGGAAGGCACCGGCCGGATTCTGCGGGAGGCCCTCGCCCGGATCGACGCGAGTCAGTCAGACTGAGCCGATGGACAATCTGACACTGATGGAGCGCCTGGTACTCGTCCCGTTCCTGCGCATTCACGACACCGTCTACCGGAAGACCGACGGCCGCATCGGACACCGGATACCGGGAATGCCGCCCAGCCTGCTGTTGCACACCGTGGGCGCGAAGACCGGTCAGCCGCGGAGCAGCACGCTGACCTACGCCAAGGACGGCGACTCGTATCTGGTCGTCGCGTCCGCCGGCGGCAACGACAAGTACCCCGGCTGGTACCACAACCTGCGGAAACAGCCGAATGCCGAAATCAACGTCGGGTCCAGGCGATTCCCGGTCACCTCGCGCACGATCGCCCCTGACGACGCCGACTATCCGAGGGTGTGGGAACTCGTCAACAAGAACAACTCCAATCGGTACAGCGGCTACCAGAGCCGGACGTCGCGGCCGATCCCGGTCATCGCGTTGACGCCCGCGTAGAAACTGCACGAGCTGCGGAAAAGCATCAGCAAACCCCGTCGGGCGGTTTATTCTGCCCTAGCGCGGTGAAGCCGGGATGCGTTCACCGCAGAGCGCGGATCGGCTGGAGCGGCGATGACACGCTGGACGGGAAATCCCTGGCGGCGCATCGGCCTGCCCGCGCGCGTCGGTTGGCTCGTCGCCGGGGGCTATGGCGTCGCGGGGCTTCTGGTCGTGGCCTCGTCGATCTCGGGGTGGGAGGGCGCCGACGCGACCCGGCCGGTGGACGAAGCCGTGTTCGCGCTGTGTCTGGTGGCGGCGGCGGCATGCGCCGGCTATGCGGCTCGCTGCTCGACGGAGCGGCGCCGCCGATTCGGCTGGCTGGCACTGGTGGCGGCCCTCGCGGGCTGGGCGATCGGTGAGGTCCTCTGGTCGGTGTACGAGGTGCGCCCGGTGATCGAGCACGCCACTCACCCCGCCGCGGCCGAGGCCGTGTTCACCTTGTATCCCATCGGGGCACTGGCGTCATTGGTCCTGTTGTCCAAACTGTCTCGCCACAGTCCGCGCCGCCTGGTGCTGGACGGTCTGATCGTGGCGACCTCGCTGTTCGTCATCTCGTGGGTATTCGTCCTCGACAAACAGCTGCGCGAGGACACCGGCTCACGGCTGGCCACGCTGGTGGAGGTCTTCGCCGACGTCGTCATCCTGTCGACGGCGATCCTGATGCTGTCACGGGCCCGTCCCGGCGAACCCCCGAGCCGGGCCCTGCTGGGTGGCGGGATCGGGACGATCGCCATCGCCGACATCGCGATGGTTTTCCAGACCGGGGTGGGCAGCTATCACTTGGGCGATCTGTCCGATCTGGGGCGGGTGGCCGGCTTCGGCATGATCGCGCTGGCCGGCCTGACCAGCGTCCACGAGTCACCCGTGGTGTCGCCGCCTAATCAGACACCGTTGCGCGCCCTGCTCTGGTTGCCCTACCTGCCGCTGCTGCTGGCAGCCGCGGTGGGGCTGGGCCACGCGCTGGGCCAGATGGCGCACGGGCCGCTGCTCGCCGCCCTCGGAATCCTCGTCGCCGGCGTGTTGGTCCGGCAATTCGTGGTGCTCCTCGAAAACCAGAGATTGTTGTCCGAAGTCGCGCGGGAAGCGTTTCGTGACAGCCTGACCGGTTTGGCCAATCGGACTCAATTCCTGCGCCGATTGGAACAAGCCGTGGCCCAACGACTTCCGGACGCGACACCCATCGCGGTGCTGTGTCTCGATCTCGACAACTTCAAGTTGGTCAACGACGCCCTGGGCCACCCGGCCGGCGACGAACTGCTGATACGTGTCGCCGATCGGCTTACCGCCGCGCTCGGGGAAAAGGGCACCGTCGCGCGCCTGGGTGGTGACGAATTCGCCGTGCTCATCGAGGGTTCCGTCGAAGAATTGCAAGAGGCGGCGCACCGGGTTCTGCAGGCCTTCACCGCGCCGATCGTGATCGAAGGTGTGCCGGTGGCGGTCCGACCGAGCATCGGTTTCACGATGGCCACCGCCGACTCCAATTGCACGGTGGACCAGCTCATCCGGCACGCCGACTTGGCGATGTATGCCGCCAAACGCGAAGGCGGCCAACGTATCCGAAGCTTCGTGCCCGATCTACCCTTGTCCCATGGGTTCCAGCAGTTCGGTGACCCACCGATGGCGGCCAGCCAAGATCGGGCTAGCGAAGATCGGCTAGCGGATCGACTAGCCACGGCCGTGCACCATGAGAGGGAGCCCGCGGCCGAGCCGATCGCCGAAGTCAGGGCGGCGGCACCGGACCAACCGCACGACACGGTCGACGGCATTCGGTGGCCCCCGACGCCGGTACGAATTGCCTTGGTGCTGTTGCTGATTGGTGTGGTCGCTTTCGCTGCGACGAGCATCCTCGACCCGAATGCCGGTCACAACGTTTTCTCCAAATCCGCCTGCGCGGCGTTGAACCTGTTGGCGGCGGTGGTGATTGCCTCTCGCGCGTATCGCGTGCCGGCCGACCGTTTGGGTTGGGCCCTGATCGCGGCCGGCATGGCGGTTTCGGCGCTGGGTGACATCGTCTACGACTTACGCGTGCCGGACGGACAGTCACCCTCGGTGGCCGATCCGGAGTACGTGCTGTTTTACCCGTTGGTTTATGCCGGCCTCGTGGTAGTCATGCGGGCGCGCCTGACACGGGTGCCGATCCCGATCCGCCTCGACGCGCTGGTGTGCGGGCTGGCCACGGCCGCGGTGGCCGTGGCGCTGTGGACGGGACCCATCCACGCGGCCGCGACCCGGGCCCCGGCGACCGTGCTGATGGGGCTGATCTATCCGTGCGGCGATCTGGTGCTGCTGGCCCTGGTCGCCGGGATGCTGCCGATACTCGGGTGGCGCAACGGATTGCGTTGGGGCCTACTCGTTTTGGGCTTCGTCGGTTTCGCTGTTGCCGACACCGCATACCTGTTCCAGACCTCCGAGGGCACCTACCGAGTCGGCAGCGCGCTCGACGCCCTCTGGCCCGCCGCGTCGCTACTGGTGGCGACGGCGAGTTGGACCCCCAGGTCATCAGTCGTGCCGCTACCGAGGCGCGGACTTGGCTACTACGCCATGCCGGTCGCGTGCACGGTCGCGGCGCTGGGAGTCGTCGTCTTGAGTCAGCACTCACGACTGGCCACGACCCTCGCCGCACTGAGCCTGATCGCGGTCACCGCGCGATTCTCGGTGACCTTCCGGGATGTCAGCATGCAGGCCGAAAGCCATAAGCTCGCCATGACCGACGAATTGACCGCGCTGCCCAACCGGCGTTCCCTGGCGACGGCACTCACCGCGCTGGCCGACTCCGTGCGCGCGGGTCCTTCGCCGGAAGTCTCGCCGGCGCTCTCACACGGTGTGCGGACCTCCTCGCGTCAAGCGCTTCTGATAGTGAAGCTCTGTGAGTTGCACAAGATCACCGACTCGATCGGCCGCCACTTCGGCGATGAACTGTTGTGCCGCATAGCGAATCGAATTGCGAACAGCGTCCGCCGTGAGGATGTGGTTGCGCGCACCGGTGAAGACGAGTTCGCGATCCTGCTGGGCGACGGGCCCGACGTCATTGCCGTTCGCGCACAGGCGGGTCGCTTGCTCGAGGCGTTGATCGAGCCGTTCGCGCTGGATCCGATGACCGTGCAAGTCGACGCCTGCATCGCGATTGCGCTCTACCCGGACCACTGCGACCACCCACAGGAGCTGCTGAACCGCGCCGAAGCGGCCATCCCGCAGGCCAAAACCGCCCACAGCAAGATCGCGGTGTACGAGCCGGCGTTCGAGCTGTATCGCGACAACGACCCCAACCTGATCGACGAACTACGCGCGGCGCTGTTCGAGGGCGACGAACTGACGCTGTATTACCAGCCAAAGATCAACGCGCGCGACGGCAGCGTGCACAGCGTCGAGGCGCTGCTGCGTTGGAACCATCCCACCCGCGGATTGCTGTTACCCGAGGAATTCCTGCCCGCTGCGGACCGCGCCGGGCTGATGCGAAAGGTGGCCAACCGCACGCTCAACCGCGCCCTCGAACAGATCCACTGCTGGCGCGTTCAGGGCCTCACGCTGGCGGTTGCCGTCAATCTCTCGACGACGAATCTGCTCGACCTCGATCTGGTCGGCACCATCGAACGGCTGCTGCAGACCTACGGCCTGCCTCCCGACGCCCTCATCATCGAGATCACCGAGAGTGCCCTCGTCGATTCCGTGCGATCCCGAAACACCGTCGCCGAGTTGCAACGCCTGGGCGTCCGCATCTCGATCGACGACTACGGCACCGGGTGGTCGTCGCTGGCACGCCTGCAGGACGTCTCGGTCGACGAGCTGAAACTCGACCGGATATTCGTGGCGCGGCTGGCCCAAGACCCGCGATCGGTCGCCATCGTGCGCTCCACGGTGGCGCTGGCTCGCAGCCTCGGAGCCGATCTGGTCGCCGAGGGAGTCGAAGACGAGATCACGCTGAGCGCGCTGCGACGATATGGCTGCACGATCACGCAGGGCTTCGTCCACAGCCCGCCATTGCCCGCACCCGAATTGCAGCGTTGGATTGCCAGCCACGCACCCGGTTCGGATTCGAAATCCGAAGCGGGAGTGAGCGACTGATCGGCTAGAAGAGCTCCTTCGCCAGCAATTCCAGGGTCGCCACGCGCGCCGGCGCGGTGGTGGGCTCGGTGCCGCGGCGGGCCGAGGCGACCGGGTTGACCATCACTTCGTCGACGCCGAACCGATCGGCAAGCGCCCGCACCTGTTCTGCGGCCTCCGCGGGCGCACCGAGAACGGCGCGTTGCAGGCCGCTTTCCACGATGCGCTGCTGCTGCGGTGTCAGCTCCGCGACTTGAGCTTCCTCGACCAAGGGCACCGGCCCAAGCGGTTGCCCGGTCCGTAGCTTCGCCATCATCTGCAGGTTGGGCAGCATCAACGCCGTTGCCTCGTCGCGTGTTTCGGCCACCGCGGCATTGACCGTCAGAAATGTCACCGGTTCCGCCGCGAGGTCGCTGGGCCTGAAGCGGGAGCGGTAGAGCTCGAGCGCCTCTTCGGTTCCCTTGCCCGAGAAGTGATGGGCGAACACGTACGGCAGCCCCTTGGCGGCGGCCAGATGCGCCGAATACATCGACGATCCCAGTAGCCACAATCGGGGTTCGGTCGCGGCGGCCGGGGTGGCCTTCAAGGTGTAGTCCCCGGAACGGAGTGGCACCCGCACACCGCGCGCGCTCATCAGTGCCGCCACGTCGTCGAGGTATTCGGGGAAGCGCTCGATATCTTCCTCGCCACGGCCGCCGCGCAGGGCATACGACGTCACGGGGTCGGACCCCGGCGCCCTGCCGATGCCCAAGTCGATCCGACCCGGAGCGGCAGCTTCGAGCAGCGCGAACTGCTCGGCCACCGCCAGCGGCGCGTGGTTGGGCAGCATCACGCCACCCGACCCGAGCCGGACCTGCGAGGTCTGCGCCGCCAGGTAGGCGATCAAGACCGGCGGGCTGGTGGCGCCCACCGACGGCATGTTGTGGTGTTCGGCGACCCAGTAGCGGGTGAAACCCAGACGATCGGCTGCCTGCGCCAATGCCACGGTGGCCGCCAGCGCATCGGAGGTCGTCTGGTCGGTGCGCACCGGGACGAGGTCAAGGACGGAAAGTCGCACGATCGCGTCAACGCATGCGGGCCGGTGAACGTTCCCGGCTCAGGGCTGTCGGGTGTGCACACACGGTGTCGAGTGTGCACTCACAGCTTTGGGCGTGAACACAGGGCGGGATTTTGGCCGATTTTTCGCCCAGGCCGCACACTCAACGCCTTCAGCGCACACACTCAACGCGGAGATCGTTGGCGTCGCACGCTCAGTAGTTTTTGAGGGTGAGCGAGTTCACGATGTTGTCGAAGACATCCTGCGGGATCGGCGCACCGCCGGGGATGTTGTCGATCACCAGCCACTGGTTGCGCTTGACGTAGTCGTGAAACTCCTTGTGGTAGTTGGAGAAGCCGAGCTCGTAGTCCTCACCCGCCGCGGCGAGCTCACCGGCCAGGACGTAGGCGCCCAGCAGCGCGACGCTGGTGCCCTGGCCCGACAACGGCGAACAGCAATACCCGGCGTCGCCGACGAGGGCCACCCTGCCCTTCGACCAGCGGTCCATCTTGATCTGCGCCATCTCGTCGAAGTAGAAGTCCGGCGCGCTCCGCATGTACTCCAGCAGCTGCGGCCGCACCCAGCCGTCGTCGGCCATCCGTCGTTCCAACTCGGCTAGCTGGGCCTCGGTGTCGCGGTAGTCGATCCGCAGGTCGGGCTCCATGAAGCCGACCATGGCCCGCGCCTCGGAGTTGTCGCGCGCGCTGTAGACGCCGACCATGGTGGAGTCCCCGTAATGCCACCGCTGCCAGTAGTCGAGGTCCAAGAAGTTGGGCACGGTGAAGATCGCCGCGTGGGTGCCCAGCCGCTCGATGAATTGCTCCTCCGGGCCGAAGGCCAATCGGCGCACGTTGGAGTGCAAACCGTCGGCGCCGATCACCAGGTCGAAGCTGCGTGCGGCGGCCCGCTCGAACGTCACCGCGACCGAGGCGCCGTCGTCCTCCAACGCGACGATGCTGTCGTCGAACACATACTCGGTGTTCAGTTGTGTTGCCTCGTAAAGCAATTCGACGAGATCGTCGCGCAGCAGTTCGATGTCGGGGTTGGCGATGAGCCCGCCGGTCGGCGTCGATTCGGTGTCCTGGGACAGCTCGTTGCCGTCGCGGTCGACCACGGATGCGCCTCTGATGCGGGTGCGGCGGTGATCGGCGGCGGCCCGCAGCGCCATGCGTTCGAGCACGCTGAGCGCCGGGCCCCGCACGTCGACGGCCTGACCGCCCGGCCGCAGCCCGGGGTGGCGTTCCACGACGGTGACCGAATAGCCATGGTGCGTCAGCCAATACGCCGCGGTCGTACCGGCCACGCTGGCGCCGGACACCAGAATATCGGTCACTTGATTCCTGCCAGCCTCTTCGCGTGGGCGAAGACGTCGTCGAGCATTACCGGAGTCAACCTACCGGTGAACATGTTTTGCTGGCTGGGGTGGTAGCAACCGAGCAGACGCACGCCAGACGGCAGCGTCGCGACGGCGCCATGCCCGAACCGCGGTTTGCGCATTCCGGCGACACCGGGCAGCCGCAGCGCGATCTGCCAGGCGAACCCGCCCAGGGCGACGACGACGCGCACATGGTCGGACACCAATCGCCATTCGGCATCCAGCCACGGCCAGCAGGCGTCCCGTTCCGCGGTGGTGGGCGCGTTGGCCGGAGGCGCGCATCGGACCGGTGCGGCGATTCGAATTGCGTTGGCCTGCAGGCCGTCTGCGGCATCGACGCTGATCGGTGAGTTCACCAGCCCAGCGCGGTACAGCGCCGCGTAAAGCTGGTCCCCGGACCTGTCGCCGGTGAACATGCGGCCGGTCCGGTTGGCGCCGTGCGCGGCGGGCGCCAACCCGACGATCAACACCCGCGGGCGCTCGGATCCCCACCCCGGCACCGGCCGCCCCCAATAGGGCTGGTCGGCGAAGGCTCGGCGCTTGATCACGGCGACGTCTTCCCGCCAACTGACCAGCCGCGGGCAGGCACGGCACACGCTGACCACCGCATCGAGCTCCGGTATCGAAGCGGCCCGGGCCGCCAGCGCCGAAACCTGCGCGGCGTCGGCGGCCACCGGGGTCTGCGGAGTGGCCGGGTCGCCCGGCCAACCGCTACCGGGCGCGACGGGAGAGCCGAACGCCTGGCCGGTATTCGGATGGACGAGCACATGAACATCCTGCATTCACGCGGTGCGGCCGAAAAATTCGGTCGCCCTAAGTGCGACTTTGGCATAAATTCAGCCGCGATATCCCATGAAAAGCACCGGCCCCGCGGTTCTGATCCTGTTCGCCACGCTGATGGCGGCGGCGGGCACCGGCATCTCGATCGTCGCGTTCCCCTGGCTGGCCTTGCAGCACAACGGGAGCGCGCGGGCAGCGTCCGTCGTGGCGGTCGCGATGACGCTGCCGCTGGTGCTGTCCACGCTGGTCGCGGGCACGGCCGTCGACTCCTTCGGGCGCCGCCGGGTGTCGCTGGTCTCCGATTCGCTGTCCGGCACCGCGGTAGCGGCGGTGCCGCTGATCGCGTGGTTCTTCGGTCCGAGAGCGATCAACGTCGTCGACCTGGCGGTGCTGGCCTTCTTCGCGGCCGCTTTCGACCCGGCGGGGACGACGGCGCGGGACTCGATGCTGCCCGAGGCCGCCGGCCGGGCGCGGTGGTCGCTGGACCGGACCAATAGCATTTACGAGGCGATTCAGAACCTCGGCTTCATCGTCGGTCCGGGCATCGGCGGTTTGATGATCGCCACGGTCGGCGGCGTCAACACCATGTGGCTCACCGCCGGGTTGTTCGGGTTGTCGATCCTCGCGATCGGGGCGCTGCGCCTCGAGGGTGCCGGCAAGCCACACCACGCAACCCGGCCGACCGGGCTGGTATCCGGCATCACCGAGGGGCTGCGATTCGTCTGGAATCTGCGGGTGCTACGCACGCTCGGGGTGATCGACTTGTTCGTCACCGCGCTGTACTTGCCGATGGAAAGCGTGCTGTTTCCAAAGTATTTCGCCGACCACCACCAACCCGCGCAGCTGGGTTGGGCGTTGATGGCGCTGGCGATTGGTGGCGTGGCGGGCGCGCTCGGCTATGCGGTGCTGTCGAGATACCTGCGGCGACGCGTGGCCGTGCTGACCGCGACCCTCACCTTCGGTGCGGCCACGGTCGGCATTGCGTTCCTGCCGCCGCTGCCGGTGATCCTGGCGCTGTGCGCGGTGACCGGCGTGGTCTACGGGCCGATCCAGCCGATCTACAACTACGTGATGCAGACGCGGGCCCCGCATCATCTGCGCGGTCGAGTGGTCGGCGTGATGACCGGGCTGACCTACGCCGCCGGCCCGTTGGGCCTGCTGGTGGCGGGCCCCCTGGCGGACGCCGCCGGACTGAAGGCCACGTTCTTGACGCTGGCGGTGCCCATCCTGTTGATCGGGCTCGTCGCCTGCGGGCTGCCGTCGCTGCGCGAACTGGACCGCGCGCCGAGTTCGCTGTCGAACCCTGAGCTTGAAACGGCCTAGGATCGGGCCCGTGAACTCGGATGCGCTGGCCGGCCTGATCGCCGGCCTGCCCGACGGGACCCTCGTCACCGACCCCGCCGTTACCGAGGGCTACCGCCAAGACCGCGCCTTCGACCCGTCGGCGGGCAAGCCGCTGGCCGTCGTCCGGCCACGGACCACCGAAGAGGTCCAGACGGTGTTGCGCTGGGCCACGACCAACCGGGTGCCGGTGGTGCCGCGGGGAGCCGGCAGCGGGCTGTCGGGCGGAGCGACGGCGCTGGACAACGGGATCGTGCTGTCGACGGAGAAGATGCGCGACATCACCGTCGATCCGGTCACCCGCACCGCGGTATGCCAGCCCGGGCTGTTCAACGCCGAGGTGAAGAAGGCCGCCGCCGAGCACGGCCTGTGGTATCCGCCGGATCCGTCGTCGTTCGAGATCTGCAGCATCGGAGGCAACATCGCGACCAATGCGGGCGGGCTGTGCTGCGTGAAGTACGGCGTCACCACCGATTACGTGCTGGGCGTGCAGGTGGTGCTCGCCGACGGCACCGCGGTGCGCCTGGGCGGCCCGCGTTTGAAGGACGTGGCGGGTCTCTCGCTGTCCAAGCTGTTCGTGGGCAGCGAAGGCACGCTTGGCGTCATCACCGAAGTGACGCTGCGGCTGCTGCCCGCACAGAACACCTCGAGTGTGGTGGTAGCCACCTTCGCGACGGTGGAGTCGGCGGTGGACGCGGTGCTCGGGGTCGCCGCACGGCTGCGGCCGTCGATGCTGGAGTTCATGGATTCGGTGGCGATCAACGCCGTCGAGGACACCCTGCGCATGGACCTGGACCGCGGGGCGGCCGCCATGCTGGTGGCCGGCTCCGATGAACGGGGGCGCGCGGCATCCGACGACGCCGAGGTGATCGCCGCCGTGTTCGCGGAAAACGGTGCGACGGAGGTGTTTTCGACCGACGACCCGGACGAGGGCGAGGCCTTCGTCGCGGCTCGCCGGTTCTGCATTCCGGCGGTGGAGGCCAAGGGCTCGCTGCTGCTCGAAGACGTCGGCGTGCCGCTGCCGGCCCTGGGCAAGCTGGTCACCGGGATCGAGCGCATCGCCGCCGAACGCGAGTTGATGATCTCGGTGATCGCGCATGCCGGCGACGGCAACACCCACCCGCTGATCGTGTACGACCCGGCCGATGCCGCCATGACCGAGCGCGCGCACCTGGCATTCGGCGAGATCATGGATCTCGCCGTCGCTCTCGGCGGCACCATCACGGGTGAGCACGGCGTCGGCCGGTTGAAGCGGCCATGGCTGGACGGCTACCTCGGACCTGAGGCGATGGAGCTCAACCGTCGCATCAAGAAGGCGTTGGATCCGCTGGGCATCCTGAATCCCGGTGCGGCGATCTAGCTCTTGCGCCGACTGTGAATCTGGCGACGCGTTCGCGGCGTGTCGCGTCGTGAAATTCACGCTCGGCGGTTGGGGCGTGTGGCTTAGAACGCGAAGCGGTTCAGCACGTCGTAATTGCCCAGTGGCGTGGCGTTGACCAGCCGCCAGAACAGGCGCAGCGGCGCCGACGGTATGCGCTCGTAGAGCGCCCCCACGGCGGACCGCTCGAGGAAACGCAGCCGCGGGTTCCAGCGCTCGAGTTCGCGGGCATCCCGGATGCCCCATTTGGTGATGCCCTTGGTGAGCACCTTGGACAGCCGCGGCCCCAGCGGCGAGGTCGTGTCGAAGAGGAGCTCGCCGCTACCGAACCGATCCGTGAGGCTCTGTAGCAGCGTGCGCACCTGGGGCTCGGTGAGGTACATGACGAGGCCCTCGGCGATCATCAGCACCGGGCGATCGGTCGGTATCTCGTCGAGCCAGTCGTCGGTCACCGACGAGCCGATCATCCGGTAGCCGTCGCGGTCGTCATACAGCTTGCGCCGCAACGCGATTACGCCCGGCTGGTCGACGTCGAACCACCGCACGGTTTCCGGTGGGTGCAGCCGGAACGCCCGGGTGTCCATGCCGCACCCGAGGTGCAGCACGACCGCGTCGGGATGCCGGCGCAGGAAGTCGCCGCTCCAGTCGTCGAACTGTCTGGCGCGCATGGTGACCAGGTACTGATTCGATCCGGGATGCATGACGCGGCGCATGCGGGCCCAGTCGTATTCGATGCGGTCTACCGCCTCCGCGGCCGCCGTGTCACCCAGAATCGGTGCCGGCGAACGGCTTTCGTACGCCCGCAGATACAGCGTGCACAGATTCGTCCATTCCACCGACCCCCACCGCACGTCGCTGAAGTCGACCTTGTCCGTCATTGTCATGACTTTCTCTTTTCCTCCCGATATTCGGTCCACATCCGCATCAGCTGGTCGCGATAGTCCCGGGTGCAGAACTCGCAGAAATCTCGGAAGTCCTCGACGCGCTCCCGCTGCTCGGCGCGGTCCTCCCCCAGCACCGACAGCGCGAACTCGGCGGGCTCGATGCCCAGGCGCATCAGCGACAGCTGCGTTTCCATCACGCTGGTGAACCCCCCCGGCGTGAGCCGGTAGAGGTGTTGACGGTTGGGGCTGGGCAATCGCTCCACCATGCCGCCTTCGAGCAGCTGCCGGGCGACGGTACTGATCGACGCCTTGCTCACCGACAACGCATCGGCCAGCTCGCCCAACGACTGCTGCGGTGGATCGCAGATCAGGAGCCACCCGTATATCCGCCCCATGGTGCGGGTGGCGCCGAGGAGCTCGAAGAACAGCCCCATGCGGTCGACGAATTCGGCCTCTTCCGGTGACATCGGACTCCTAAGTTCGTTCAGTACACACTGAACGTACTGTACGTGATTTACCGCTGCTCGGCATGTTGACATGGCGGCTGGAATGCCTTACACATAAGACATGTCGGTGGATCTGTCTCATAACGCACCCGTCGCGTTCCGGCTCGCCACCGCCGACACCTGGCCCAACCCCTGGCCGATGTACCGCGCGCTGCGCGACCACGACCCAGTGCATCACGTCGTGCCCGAAGGCAAGCCGGATCGCGACTACTACGTGCTGTCCCGGCACGCCGACGTCTGGGCGGCGGCCCGCGACCACGAGACGTTCTCGTCGGCGCAGGGCCTGACGGTCAACTATGACGATCTGGAAATGATTGGGCTGCAGGACAATCCACCGTTCGTCATGCAGGATCCGCCGGTGCACACCGAGTTTCGCAAACTGGTGTCGCGCGGTTTCACGCCACGGCAGGTCGAGGCCGTCGAGCCCAAGGTGCGCGAGTTCGTCGTCGAGCGCATCGAGAGGCTCCGCGCCGACGGTGGCGGCGATATCGTCACCGAGCTGTTCAAGCCGCTGCCGTCGATGGTGGTCGCGCACTATCTCGGCGTGCCCGAGGACGATCGGGCCCAATTCGACGGCTGGACCCAGGCCATCGTCGCCGCGAACACCACCGAAGGCGGCGTGAGCGGCGCGCTGGAAAGCGCCGGCGATGCCGTCGGGTCGATGATGGCCTACTTCACCCACCTGATCGAGCGGCGGCGGACCGAACCCGAGGACGACACCATCTCCCACCTCGTCGCCGCCGGGGTCGGCGCCGACGGCGACATCTCCGGCACGCTGTCGATTCTGGCCTTCACGTTCACGATGGTCACCGGGGGCAACGACACCGTGACGGGGATGCTGGGCGGGTCGATGCCCTTGCTGCACCGGCGCCCGGACCAACGGCGGCTTTTGGTCGACGACCCGGGCCTGATCCCCGACGCGGTGGAAGAACTGCTGCGGCTGACCTCGCCGGTGCAGGGGCTGGCGCGCACGGCCACGCGGGACGCGGCGATCGGCGACACGACCGTCCCGGACGGCCGCAAAGTGTTGCTGCTCTACGCGTCCGCCAACCACGACGAACGCCAATACGGCTCGGACGCAGGCGAACTCGACGTGACCCGCCGCCCACGCAACATCCTGACTTTCAGCCACGGGGCGCACCACTGCCTGGGCGCGGCGGCGGCGCGGATGCAATCGCGGGTCGCGCTGACCGAACTGCTGGCCCGCTGCCCGGATTTCGAGGTGGACGAGTCCGCAATCGTCTGGTCTGGCGGCAGTTACGTCAGGCGCCCGCTGTCCGTGCCGATCACGGTGAACTCCTGATGCCCGACTGGCTGGCCTCCCACCGCAGCGAGGCGGCGGCCGACCGGATTCTCGACGCCGCCGAGGAGCTTTACACGGTGCGCGACCAGGCATCGATCGGCATGAACGAAATTGCCCGGGCCGCAGGCTGTTCCCGCGCGACGCTATACCGGTACTTCGAGAACCGCGAGGCGCTGCGGACCGCCTACGTGCACCGCGAGACGCGCCGGCTCAGCCGCGCGATCGCCGACGAGATCGACGGCATCGAGGATCCGCGCGAACGCCTGATTGCGAGCATCACCGCGACGTTGCGGATGGTTCGCGACAGCGCGGCCTTGGCGGCGTGGTTCGCCGTCACCCGCCCACCGATCGGCGGCGAGCTGGCCGAAAAGTCGGAGGTGATCACCGCGTTGGCCGCCGCGTTCGTGAGCTCGCTCGGTCCCGAGGAGCCCGCCGTCGTCGAACGCCGGGCCCGCTGGGTGGTTCGGGTGATCACGTCGCTGCTGATGTATCCGGGCCGGGACGAGGCCGACGAGCGGGCGATGATCGAGGAGTTCGTCGTGCCGATCGTCACGCCGGTCGGCGCGCGTCGCTAGCCGTCGTCCGGCCGCCCAACGACGTCGCCGCCGCGCAACTATACCCGTGTCTACTAGGGCTTTTTCGTCCAAACCGCTGTCTTGGGCGGCTGCGCAGCGCTATGTTATGGCCCATCGAGTTGTCGCAGAGCGATCGGTGGGGAGCAGACCAGGAGTCGAAGTGCGGGTGTCCGTGTGCGCACGCGACGACGCGCTGCTACCGATAACCATCGGGGCCACTCAGGAAGGACCGACGTGACTTACCCCTGTTTGCCGCCCGAAATCAATTCGGCACGCATGCAAACCGGTGCGGGGCCCGGCCCCATGCGCGCGGCCTCGTCGGCCTGGAGTGGGCTCGCCGGCGAATTGCGGTCGGCGGCGGACTCGTTTGCGTCCGTGACGTCGAACCTCTCGGGCGAGACGTGGCAGGGGCCCGCGGCCGTGGCGATGGCGGCCGCAGCCGCACCCTATGCCGCATGGCTGAGCGCGGCGGCCGGGCATACCGAACGGGCGGCCGGCCAGGCCGCGGCGGTGGCGGCCTCGTTCGAGACGGCACAAGCCGCCATCGTGCCCACGCCGGCGATCGCGGCCAATCGGGCTCTATTGGTGACGCTGGTAAACACGAACTTCTTGGGGCTGAACACCCCGGCGATCGCGGCAACCGAATCACATTACGACGAGATGTGGGCGCAGGACGTGACCGCGATGGCCCACTACCACGCCGGTGCGTCGTCGGCGTGGGCCGGGATGGCTCCGCTCACGCCGCTGCAGGCGAGCCTCCCGCAACTCGTCAGTACGTAAACCTGGTCAGTCGCGCACGCGGGTGAACCGGTGCAGCAGCCAGGCCAAGGGGATGGTCAGGGCCAGCGTCGCGACGTAGAGATACAGCATCGAACCGGTGTAGACGTGGGCCCGGACCACATAGTCCATCGCGAACTCCATGGTCACCAGGTGGATGAGGAAGATCTCGTAGGAGATCTCGCCCAGCCACACCATGGGCCGGCTGGCCAGTAGCCGCGAATACCACCCCTGGTTGCCCAGGGCCAACGGTGCCACCGCCAGCACCGCGATCACAGCGTAGAAGCACGTCTTGTACAGCGCCTCCCCCAGCGTTGCCGGTGACGTGGTGGGCGCGCCCGCGATCGGGGTCGAGACGATGAAATAGCAGATGATCGCCAGCGGTATCGCCACGAACGCATAGCACCGCACGCCCATCCGCTGCAGCACCGTCAGCAGCATGCCGCCCAGGAACCAGGCCAGGTAGGTCGGTAGCCACAGCCGGGCGCCGTCGGGAAACCAGTGATCGGTATGCACCAGGACCAGCCATGCCGGGCTGAGCAACGCCAGCGCCGCCAGGGCGCCGACTACCAGCCTCGGCTGCCAGCGTCGCCGCGAGACGAGCACCAGCAGCACGTAGGCCAGCAAGGGCAGCACCACGTAGAAGGCCGCCTCCACCGCCAGGCTCCACATCTGGGTCAGGCCCTGATGCAGGTACTTGCCGAGATAGCCGTCGGTGTAGATCTGCGTCAGCGTCAGATTGCGCACCAGGCCCGTCCACGAATGCCCGGGATTCGGTCCCGCCTCCCGGAAGTGGTACAGCACGTAGGCAACGAGCACCGTGACGACATAGGCGGGCATGATGCGCCGAACCCGGTGCCACGCATAGCGATTCAGCGACGGCGGCGGGCCGTCGGTCGCGGCCGATTTGACCCACGGGCGGAACAGCAGGAAGCCGGACAGCACGAAGAAGATCGGAACGCCGATTTCCATCCGGGAGCCGACCAGACCCCAGTACCCGTGGGTGTACTTGCCGGTGGTGTAGGCGGCGTGGGTGCCCACGACCAGGAGGGCGGCGACCGCGCGGATGCCGGTCAGCGACGCGACTCGGTCCACGTGGGCGACCTGCTCGAGTCCGCCCTGGGCGTCTCTCTCCTCGGACAGCGTCATCCGGCGCGTTTCTTGCGTGGTTTGGTCTTGCCGGAGCCACGATCCGGCCGCAGGTCGATCAGCACGCCCGAGATACGCGTGCGCTCAAGCTTTTTCACGGTCGCCTTCGGCAATTTGGCCGGCAGCTCCACCAGGGAGAAATCCGGGCCGATGGCGATGTGGCCGAAATCGCTGCGATGCAGTCCGCCCTCGTTGGCGATGGCGCCGACGATCGCGCCGGGGCCGATCTTGTGACGCTTGCCCACCGAGATGCGATAGGTGGCGAAATCCCGTGTCTGCCTTGGTTTTTCATGGGGCCGTTCGCGCCGTTCCCGACGCTCGCGCCGCTCTGGCGGCGGTTCGGGCGCCATCAGGAACTCCTCGCCGTCGCGCGACTGCAGGGCCAGCGCGGCGGCGATGTCGGCCATCGGGATGTCATGTTCGCGTTCGTAGTCCTCGACCAGCTTGCGGAACAGCTCGATTTCCGGACCGCCGAGAGCGCGGGTGATGGAATCGCCGAATTTCGCCACGCGCTGCGCATTGACGTCCTCGACGGTGGGCAACTCGGCCTCGGTGAGCGTTTGGCGCGTTGCCTTTTCGATCGCCTTCAGCAGGTGGCGTTCCCGCGGCGCGACGAACAACAGCGCGGTTCCCGAGCGCCCGGCCCTGCCGGTGCGTCCGATGCGGTGTACGTAGGACTCGGTGTCGTGCGGGATGTCGTAGTTGAGCACATGCGATATCCGCTCCACGTCCAACCCGCGCGCGGCCACATCGGTGGCGACCAGGATGTCGATGCCCTTGGGGCCCCCGTCGCGCAGCGCGGCTATGGTCCGCTCGCGCTGCCCCTGCGGGATGTCGCCATTGATGGCGGCCGCGGAAAAGCCTCGGGCGCGCAGCTTTTCGGCCACCTCCTCGGTCGCCTGTTTGGTGCGCACGAAGACGATCATCGCCTCGAACGGCTCCACCTCGAGCACACGGGTGAGCGCGTCCATTTTGCGTGGCCCGGCCACCTGGATGTAGCGCTGCGAAATGTTCTCGGCCGTAGCGGTTTTCGCTTTGGTGGTGACTTCGAACGGATCGTGTAGATACTTGGCGGTGAGCTTGCGGATCTGGGCCGGCATGGTCGCCGAAAACAGCGCGACCTGTTTGTATTCCGGCGTTTCGGACAGGATGCGCTCGACGTCCTCGGCGAAGCCCATGGCGAGCATCTCGTCGGCCTCGTCGAGCACGAGGTAGTCCACCCGCGATAGGTCGAGCGTGCCGCGTTCGAGGTGGTCGATGATCCGGCCGGGCGTTCCCACCACCACGTGCGCGCCGCGCCGCAGTCCGGCAAGTTGCACGCCATAGGACGACCCGCCATAGATCGACAGCACGTTGATCTTGGGCAGCTGCGCCCCGTAGCGGCTGAAAGCCTCGGCCACCTGCAGCGCCAGTTCCCGGGTGGGCGCCAGCACCAGGGCCTGGGTCGCGTTGCTGGTCACATCGATCTTGGACAGGATCGGGATCGCGAACGCCGCCGTCTTGCCGGTGCCGGTCTGCGCCAGGCCCACCACATCGGAACCGGCCATCAGCGCCGGAATCGTCGCCGCCTGGATGGCTGTCGGTGTCTCGTAGCCAACGTCGCCGATCGCCCGCAAGACGGAGGGATGGATCTGCAGGTCGGCAAACGTCGTAGAAACAGCCTCGGGCGAGCTGTCGGGGAGGGTCATTGTCCCTGAAGTCTAGTGGTGACCGCGAGCTCAGCAGAGCTGAGCGTGGCGGGTCACCACCAGATAGCACCGTGGTGACCGCGAGCTCAGCAGAGCTGAGCGTGGCGGGTCACCACCAGACAGCGCCGTGGTGGTCATGCGCGCAGCGCGGCGGGCGCGGCACGCCTGCCACACCGTCGAGCCCGATGACGGTACGGTGCGCGATGTGTGGTCGCTACCGTGCCCTGCCGAGCCGCTGTCCGCCCTGTCCCTCGCGGTGGTGCTCGGCGCGGCGTTGACGGGCTGCGGCACGGGAGACTCCACGGTCGCCAAGACCCCGCAGGCAACGACGACCACGCCGGCGGCACCCGCCACCGCACCCGGCCAGGCGTCCGGCGCGGCGGCGACGCCCAGCGGCACACCGGCCGATCCGTGCGCGATCAATCTGGCGTCGCCCACCATCGCGAAAGTGGTCTCCGAGCTGCCCCGCGATCCCCGCAGCCAACAGTCCTGGAGCCCGGAACCGCTGGCCGGCAACTACAACCAGTGCGCCCAGCTGTCGGCCGTCATCATCAAGGCCAACACCAACGCCATCAATCCCACCACCCGGGCGGTGCTGTTCCATCTCGGTCAGTTCATCCCGCAGGGCGTGCCCGACACCTACGGTTTCAACGGCATCGACCCGGCGCAGACCACCGGCGACACCGTGGCGTTGACCTATCCCGGCGGCATCAACGGCCTGAACACCGACGTGCGATTCCACTGGAATGGCAACGGCGTCGAGCTCATCGGGAACACCCCCGGCCACTAAGCCGATCGCTAGCCCGGCGCCGCCGAATTGTCGGTCGCCTCACCTACAGTTGCTGCTGTGTTCGTCACCGGCGACAGCATCGTCTACAGCGCATCGGATCTCGCGGCCGCCGCCCGCTGCGAGTACGCGTTGCTGCGCGATTTCGACGCGAAGCTGGGTCGCGGCCCCGCCATCGTGGTCGAGGACGAGCTGCTCGAACGCACGGCCGCCTTGGGCGACCGGCATGAGCAACGCGAGCTCGACCGGCTGCGCGCGGAGTTCGACGATGCGGTCGCGATCATCGGCCGTCCGGCCTACACGCTCGAGGGGCTGACCGCCGCCGCCGAGGCGACCCGGCGCGCCATCGCCGACCGCGCGCCGGTGGTGTATCAGGCCGCGATGTTCGACGGCCGCTTCGTGGGATTCGCCGACTTCCTGGTCGCCGACGGCGAGCGATATCGCCTCGTCGACACCAAGCTGGCCCGCTCCCCCAAGGTCACCGCGCTGTTGCAGCTGGCCGCCTACGCCGACGCGCTGGCCGGCATGGGCGTCTCGGTCGCGCCGGACGCCGAACTGCGACTGGGCGATGGGTCTGTCGTGCGCTATCGCGTCTGCGACCTGATCCCCGTCTACCGGTCCCAGCGCGCGCTCCTGCAACGCCTGCTCGACGACCACTACGCCGCGGGCACCGCGGTGCGCTGGGAAGACGACGGGGTGCGGGCATGCTTTCGTTGTCCGCTGTGCGAGGAACAAGTGCGCGCCACCGACGACCTTCTGTTGGTCGCCGGCATGCGAGTAAGCCAGCGGGACAAGCTCATTGACGCCGGCATCACCACGGTCGCCGGGCTGGCCACGCACCGCGGGCCGGTGCCCGATCTGACGCCCGGCACACTGGCCAAGTTGACCGCTCAGGCGAAACTGCAAGTCCTGCAACGCGACACCGGTATCCCACGATTCGAGATCGCCGATCCCCAGCCCCTGGCGCTGTTGCCCGAGCCCGACCCCGGCGACCTGTTCTTCGACTTCGAGGGCGATCCGCTGTGGACCACCGACGGCCACGACTGGGGTCTGGAATATCTCTTCGGCGTCTTGGAAGCCGGGGCCGCGGGCACGTTCCGGCCGCTGTGGGCGCACACCCGGGTCGACGAACGCAAGGCACTGACGGATTTTCTGGCGATGGTGGCCAAACGCCGCAAGCGTCGCCCCAACATGCACATCTACCACTACGCGCCGTACGAAAAGACCGCCCTGCTGCGCCTTTCCGGTCGGTACGGCGTCGGCGAGGACGAGGTCGACGAGTTACTGCGCAGCGGGACGTTGGTCGACCTGTATCCGTTGGTGCGCAAGAGCATTCGCGTGGGCGCCGAATCGTTCGGCCTGAAGGCGCTGGAGCCCCTCTACATGGGTGCGCAGCTGCGCTCCGGAGACGTCACCACGGCCGCCGATTCGATCACCTCCTACGCCCGGTACTGCGAGCTGCACGACGCCGGCCGCGTCGACGAGGCCGCAACCGTGCTCAAGGAGATCGAGGACTATAACCACTACGACTGCCGGTCGACACAGGAACTGCGCAATTGGCTACTCGTACGCGCCTGGGAATCCGGCGTCACACCCGTTGGCGCGCAACCGGTTCCCGACGGCACCGCCGTCGAAGACCGCGACCAGTTAGCGGTGGCGCTGTCGACATTCGCCGGCGACGCCGCCGTCGGCGACCGCACCGCGGAGCAGACCGCTGTGGCGCTGGTCGCCGCCGCACGCGGCTACCACCGGCGCGAGGACAAACCGTTCTGGTGGGCGCATTTCGACCGGTTGAACTTCCCGGTCGAAGAGTGGGCGGACAATACCGACGTCTTCGTCGCGGACCACGCGGCGGTGGACGTCGACTGGCACCTGCCGCCCCGCGCGCGAAAACAGCAACGACGAGTCCGGCTGCGTGGCGAGCTCGCACGCGGCGACCTGATGACCAACGTCTTCGCCCTCTATGACGCCCCAGCCCCGACGGCCATGACCGACAACCCCGACCGACGGGCGGCCGGGCGGGCCGAGGTCGTCGAGGCCGACGATCCCGCGTTGCCCACCGAAGTGGTCATCGTCGAGCGAGTGGGCAATGACGGCAACACCTTTCACCAGCTGCCCTTCGCGCTGACTCCCGGCCCACCCGTTCCCACCCTGGCGCTGCGGGAATCGATCGAATCGAGCGCCGCCGCGGTGGCCGCCGGGCTGCCGCACCTGCCGCGCGCCGCGATGATCGACGTCCTGCTGCGCCGCGCGCCCCGAACCCGCAGCGGCGCTCCGCTTCCACGCGGCACCGACACGGCCACCGACATCACCGCGGCGGTGCTGGACCTGGACGCGTCGTACCTCGCGGTGCACGGGCCGCCGGGAACCGGCAAGACATACACCGCCGCCCAGGTGATCGAGCACCTGGTGACGCAACATTCCTGGCGCATCGGCGTGGTGGCGCAATCGCACGCCACGGTGGAGAACCTGCTGGACGCCGTGATCGACGCCGGCCTGGAACCCACCCGGGTCGCCAAGAAGCGCTATGACCGCCACGCCCCGCGCTGGCAGGAGATCGACAGCGGCGACTATGCGGCCTTCATCGCCGGCTCCGCGGGATGCGTGATCGGCGGCACCGCATGGGATTTCGCCAATCCGGCCCGGGTCCCGCACGGCAGCCTGGATCTGCTGGTCATCGACGAGGCGGGCCAGTTCTGCTTGGCCAACACGATCGCCGTGGCACCGGCGGCCACCAACTTGCTGCTGCTCGGCGACCCGCAGCAGCTGCCACAGGTCAGTCAGGGCACCCATCCGGAGCCGGTCGACACTTCGGCGCTCGATTGGCTGGTCGACGGCCACCGCACGTTGCCCGACGAACGCGGATACTTCCTGGACCGCTCGTACCGGATGCACCCGGCGGTCTGCGCCGCGGTCTCGGCGCTGTCCTATGAGGGCCGATTGCATTCCCATGACAAGCAAACCGCCGCGCGGCAGCTGGACGGATGTCAGCCCGGCGTCCATGTGCTTCCCGTTGCCCACCAAGGAAACTCGATCGAAAGCCGCGAGGAAGCCGACGCGATCGTCGCCGAGATCCAGCGTCTGCTCGGGGCCGCGTGGACCGACGAGCGCGGCACCAGGCCGCTGACCGCCGCCGACGTGCTGGTGCTCGCACCGTACAACGCCCAGGTGGCGCTGGTGCGCCGGCGGCTCGCGTCGGCCGGTATGGGAGCGGTCCGGGTCGGAACTGTTGACAAGTTCCAGGGCGGGCAGGCGCCGGTGGTCTTCATCTCGATGACGGCCTCATCCGTCGACGAAGTGCCGCGCGGGATCTCGTTCCTGCTCAACAGGAATCGGCTCAACGTCGCGGTCAGCCGGGCGCAGCACGCGGCCGTGATCGTGCGCTCGGAGCAGCTGACCGAGTACCTGCCCGGCACGCCCGCGGGCCTGATCGACTTGGGCGCTTTCCTGGCGCTGACGGCGACGGGCTAGCGACCGGACGAATGCCGACCGTAGCCGGTGGGCTCGTCGTCGGGATCGGGTCGGTAGTGCTGTCCTCGCGGCGCCTCGCCGGCGGACTCGAACGGCGCGGACTCGAAGGGCGCAAACTCGGCGACGGGGCGGAAGCTGCGCCCGATGTCAGAGCCGTTGTGCGCGAAGCCGATAGGTTGCGCTCGCGGCGCAGCTATCGGCGCCTCTGGTGGGGGCGCGATGTCCGGCTCGCGATGCAGGATGAACTCGACGTAGTCGTCGTCATCGTCGTCGTAGTCGTGGTCGACGAGGTCCTCATCGGCCGATGCCGACGACGCGACACCGACCACGAAGAGCGCGGCAACGATCCCGAACAGCGCGATGAACGCGGGCAGCAGCAGCGATTGTGACATCGCGGCGGAGAACGGCTCGCGGAGGAAGCCGGGCAGCTGCAGGGTGACAGCACCCTCGGCAGCGTCGCCGGTGGTTGCCCGCGCCGGCATCTGGGCACTGATCCGCCACGTCATGAACGCGGCCATCGCCGCGCTGCCGAGCACGGCGCCGAGCTGGCGCACCGAGTTGTATACGGCGGAGCCCGCGCCGGCCAGATGCCCCGGCAGGTTGCGCGTCGCGGTGGCGGTCAACGGCGACCACACGAACGCGCTGCCGATGCCGATGACGCCGAACGGCAACAGCAGCCGCCAGATCGGCGTGTCCGGGGTCATCTCGAACACCAGCCACGTGAGCCCGATCGCCACCAGCGAAAAGCCGAAGCCGAGCACGGGCCGCGGGTGATATCGGTCGACCATCACGCCGGCGAACGGCGCCAGCACGCCGTTGGCGAGCGCCACCGGCGCGATCACCAACGCCGAGCGCGTGGGCGAGAGCCCGCACACCGCCTGCGTGTAGAACATCAGCGGCAGCATCGTGGCCGTCGACGCGAACGCGATGACGGCCGCCCCGGCGTTGCAGAGGCTGAAGTCGCGGTCGGCAAAGATGTCCAGCGGTATCAGCGGCTCGCGCGTGTTGACGGCCTGCCAGTAGACGAACACCGACATGCATCCGACACCGGCGACGATCGTCGCCCAGATCCACGGTTGCCATTCCGCGGCCTGGCCCTCCTGCAGGCCGAAGACGATCAGGAACATGCCGATCCCGGACAGCGCGACACCGATCAGGTCGAATCGGTGCGCCTCGGTCGGCAACGCGGGCACCAGCCACAGCGCAATCCCCAGCCCGATGACGCCAATGGGGACGTTGACGAAGAAAATCCACTGCCACCCCAGGCCGCCGACCAGCGCTCCGCCGGCCAGCGGCCCGACCAGGGTGGCGACGCCCGCGGTGGCGCCCCACAGGCTGACCGCGACACCGCGCCGCTCCGGCGGGAAGATGCGGGTGATGGTCGACAGGGTCTGTGGGGTGAGCACCCCGGCGCCGATGCCCTGCACCACGCGGGCGGTGATCAGCATGGCGACACTGCCGGACAGCCCACACCACAGCGACGCCGCCGTGAACAACGCAAGACCGGCCAGGTAGAGGTTTTTGGTGCCGAACCGGTCCCCGAGCCGGCCGGCGACCAGCAACACCACCGCATAGCCCAGCAGATAGGCGCTGGTCACCCAGACCACGGAGGCGTACCCGGTGTGTAAGTCGGCCATGATGGTCGGGTTGGCGACCGCGACGATGGTCGAGTCGACCATGATCATGAAAAAGCCGATCATCATCGCCCAGAGCGCGTTCCACGGGTTGGCGTTTGACGGGAGCGTGAAACTCCAGCGCCCGGTGGGCTCGGCACGACGAGGCCCTGCGCGCCGGGTTTCCCCGGCCCACCTGGGCGACGCCGTGGTCATGCCCTCACCTCGCTTCAGCTCCCCGACGATGCTCTCCGGTCCATTCGGGCGCCGCATCCCCCGAACTGGTCGACCGGCGTGCCCCATGAGCGGGGTGCTACACCCTGTATCCAGCGTGCATTATTCCGCGCGAGGCAATTAGCGGCAGCCGCGGATCGAATGCCAGGCGAAAAGGCGCGCTTTCCGGCCCCGCTCGTGTGCAGCAAAATGCGCGTTAGCCTGAAAGGACGCAATAGGTCAGGGAGTTGGTCTTGAAAAGATCCGAGAGAAGGTCCGAACGCGGGTTTGCGCCCGATGCGCTGCCGGCCGCGGAGGGCGGTCGGCCCAAGGCATCCGCGCGCGCATTGGCGCAGGTCATCGAGCGTAGCTCCCGGCTCCAGGGCCCGGCCGCGGCGGCCTACGTGGCCCGGCTGCGGCGGGCCCACCCCGGTGCCAACCCGGCCGAAATCGTCGCCAAGCTGGAAAAGCGCTACCTGGCCGCGCTGACGGCCAGCGGCGCCGCGGTGGGTTCCGCGGCCACATTCCCCGGGGTCGGGACGTTGACGGCGATGACCGCCGGCGCCGGGGAAACGGTGTTCTTCCTCGAGGCCACCGCGGTGTTCGTGCTGGCGAACGCCGTGGTGTATGGCATTCCGGCCGACCACCGCGAACGGCGCCGCGCCCTGGTGCTTTCCGTTTTGGTCGGGGACGACAGCAGGCGCGCGATCGGCGAGTTGATCGGACCCGGGCGCACCAACGGTGGCTGGCTGGCGGAGGGCATGGCCACGCTGCCGCTGCCGACGTTGTCGCGGTTGAACACGCGGATGCTCGGATACTTCGTCAAGCGGTACACCGTGCGACGTGGCGCGCTGATGTTCGGCAAGATGCTGCCGGTCGGCATCGGCGCCGCGGTCGGCGGCGCCGGCAATCGCATGGTGGGCAAGAAGATCGTTCGCAACGCCCGCCAGGCATTCGGTGTCCCGCCGGCGCGCTGGCCGGCCCCCCTGCGCGTGCTGCCGCCCGTCCACGAAGCCGGCTAGCCGCCGAGCGTGAATGGTCCGTCTAGCGAATTGCGGGGGAAGCGATAGCCTTTATGGGTCGGAAACGTCGAGGAGCGCCGCGGGTGTGAAGTGACGGGTCAACCGGGGTGCGAGAAGTCGCAGGCGCCGCGCAATGCGCTTGCAAAACAAAGGAATTGAGGCGAACAGCGGCCGTGAGCAACATAAGTTCACCATTCGGGCAAAACGAATGGCTGGTCGAGGAAATGTACCGCAAGTTCCGCGACGACCCGTCGTCGGTGGACCCGAGCTGGCATGAGTTCCTGGTCGACTACAACCCCGAGCCCGCCTCCGACACACCCCCGAGCGCGCCGGCCGACGGACAGGCCGAAGCAAAGACCGCTGCGCCAGAAGCCAAGCCGGCTGTGCCAGAAGCCAAGCCCACGCCACCCGCGGGCAATGGCGCCGCGGTGCCCGCGGCACCGGCCAAAGCCCCTACTCCCCCGCCGGCCGAGGGCGACGAGTTGCAGGTACTGCGTGGCGCCGCCGCGGCCGTCGTCAAGAACATGTCCGCCTCGTTGGACGTGCCGACGGCGACCAGCGTGCGGGCCGTTCCGGCCAAGCTGATGATCGACAACCGGATCGTCATCAACAACCAGCTCAAGCGCAACCGCGGCGGCAAGATCTCCTTCACCCACCTGCTGGGCTATGCGCTGGTGCAGGCGATCAAGAGTTTCCCGAACATGAATCGCCACTACGCCGAGGTCGACGGCAAGCCCACCGCGGTCACACCCGCCCACACCAACCTGGGCCTGGCGATCGACCTGCAGGGCAAGGACGGCAAGCGCTCGTTGGTGGTCGCGGGCATCAAGGGCTGCGAAAACATGCGGTTCGCGGAGTTCGTCTCCGCCTACGAGGACATCGTGCGGCGCGCCCGCGACGGCAAGCTGACCGCCGAAGACTTTGCGGGAGTGACGATTTCGCTGACCAACCCCGGCACCATCGGCACCGTGCACTCGGTGCCGCGGCTGATGTCCGGGCAGGGCGCCATCATCGGCGTCGGCGCGATGGAATACCCCGCCGAGTTTCAGGGCGCCAGCGAGGAACGCATCGCCGAGCTGGGTATCGGCAAGCTGATCACGCTGACTTCGACGTATGACCACCGCATCATCCAGGGCGCGGAATCCGGCGACTTCTTGCGCACCATTCACGAGATGCTGCTCTCGGATGCCTTCTGGGACGAGATCTTTCGCGAGCTGAGCATCCCGTATCTGCCGATCCGGTGGAGCACCGACAACCCCGACTCGATCGTCGACAAGAACGCCCGCGTCATGGAGTTGATCGCGGCCTACCGCAACCGCGGGCATCTGATGGCCGACATCGACCCACTGCGGTTGGACGGCAGTCGCTTCCGCAGCCACCCCGACCTCGAGGTGCTGACCCACGACCTGACGCTGTGGGACCTCGACCGGGTGTTCAAGGTCAACGGCTTCGCCGGGGCCGAGTACAAGAAGCTGCGCGACATCCTGGGCCTGCTGCGCGACGCCTACTGCCGGCACATCGGCGTGGAGTACACCCACATCCTCGAGCCCGAGCAGCAGGCGTGGCTGGAAGAGCGGGTCGAGACCAAACACGTCAAACCGACTGTGGCCGAACAGAAATACATCCTGAGCAAGCTCAACGCGGCCGAGGCCTTCGAAACCTTCCTGCAGACCAAGTACGTCGGGCAGAAGCGGTTCTCGCTCGAGGGCGCCGAAAGCGTGATCCCGATGATGGACGCGGCCATCGACCAGTGCGCCGAGCACGGCCTGGACGAAGTGGTCATCGGAATGCCGCACCGCGGCCGGCTCAACGTGCTGGCCAACATCGTCGGCAAGCCGTACTCGCAGATCTTTTCCGAATTCGAAGGCAACCTGAACCCGTCGCAGGCGCACGGCTCCGGCGACGTCAAGTACCACCTCGGCGCCACCGGCGTGTACCTACAGATGTTCGGCGACAACGACATTCAGGTGTCCCTGACCGCGAACCCGTCGCACCTGGAGGCCGTCGACCCGGTGCTGGAAGGTCTGGTCCGCGCCAAGGAGGACCTGCTGGACAAGGGCGACAGTGAGGACGGCTTCTCGGTGGTGCCGATGATGCTGCACGGGGACGCCGCCTTCGCCGGCCAGGGTGTGGTCGCCGAGACGCTGAACATGGCCCTGCTGCCCGGTTATCGCGTCGGCGGCACCATCCACATCATCGTCAACAATCAGATCGGCTTCACCACCGCGCCGGAGTACTCCAGGTCCAGCGAGTACTGCACCGATGTCGCCAAGATGATCGGGGCGCCGATCTTCCACGTCAACGGCGACGACCCGGAGGCGTGCGCGTGGGTGGCGCGGCTGGCCGTGGACTTCCGGCAGAAGTTCAAGAAGGACGTCGTCATCGACATGCTCTGCTACCGGCGGCGTGGCCACAACGAGGGCGACGACCCGTCGATGACCAACCCGATCATGTACGACGTCGTCGACACCAGACGCGGCGCCCGCAAGAGCTACACCGAGGCCCTGATCGGCCGCGGCGACATCTCGATGAAGGAGGCCGAGGACGCGCTGCGCGACTACCAGGGCCAACTGGAGCGGGTCTTCAACGAGGTCCGCGACCTAGAGAAGCACGGCGTGCAGCCGAGCGCCTCGGTCGAGGCCGACCAGATCGTGCCTGCGGGGCTGTCCACCGCGGTGGACAAGTCGCTGCTGGCCCGCATCGGCGACGCGTTCCTGGCGGTGCCGGAGGGTTTCTCCGTGCACCCGCGCGTGCAGCCCGTGCTCGAGAAGCGCCGGGAGATGGCCTACGAGGGCAAGATCGACTGGGCCTTCGGCGAGCTGCTGGCCTTGGGGTCGCTGGTCGCCGAGGGCAAGCTGGTGCGGCTGTCCGGACAGGACACCCGGCGGGGCACCTTCTCCCAGCGGCATTCGGTGATCATCGATCGCTACACCGGCAAGGAATTCACGCCGTTGCAGCTGCTGGCGACCAACCTCGACGGCAGCCCGACCGGCGGCAAGTTCCTGGTCTACGACTCCCCCCTGTCCGAATACGCCGCCGTGGGCTTCGAGTACGGCTACACCGTGGGCAACCCGGACGCGGTGGTGCTGTGGGAGGCGCAGTTCGGCGACTTCGTCAACGGCGCGCAGTCGATCATCGACGAGTTCATCAGCTCCGGTGAGGCCAAGTGGGGCCAGTTGTCCAACGTGGTGCTGCTGCTGCCGCACGGCCATGAGGGGCAGGGACCCGACCACACCTCCGCCCGGATCGAACGCTTCCTGCAACTGTGGGCGGAGGGTTCGATGACGATCGCGGTGCCGTCGACGCCGTCGAATTACTTCCACCTGTTGCGCCGGCACGCGCTCGACGGAATCCAGCGTCCGCTGATCGTGTTCACGCCGAAGTCGATGCTGCGCAACAAGGCCGCGGTCAGCGACATCAAGGACTTCACCGAGATCAAGTTCCGCTCGGTGCTGGAGGAACCCACCTACGAGGACGGCATCGGCGATCGCGGCAAGGTCCGGCGGATCCTGCTGACCAGCGGAAAGATCTACTACGAGCTGGTCGCACGCAAGGCCAAGGACAACCGGGACGACGTCGCGATCGTGCGCATCGAGCAGCTCGCGCCCCTGCCGAAACGCCGGCTGAATGAAACCCTCGACCGCTATCCGAACGCCGGCGAGTTCTTCTGGGTGCAGGAGGAGCCGGCCAACCAGGGCGCCTGGCCGCGGTTCGGCCTGGAACTGCCCGAGTTGCTGCCGGACAAGCTGACCGGCCTCAAGCGCATCTCCCGCCGGGCCATGTCGGCGCCCTCGTCCGGGTCATCGAAGGTGCACGCCGTCGAGCAGCAGGAGATCATCGACACCGCGTTCGGCTGAGCTCTTCGGCCCGGTGCGGCCGATACCCCGGGTACCGGTTAACCTCAACGGGAGCCGACACGAGGAGGGTGCTCATGCAGGGATTCGCCGGCAAGGTCGCGGTGGTGACCGGCGCGGGTTCGGGTATTGGGCAGGCGCTCGCCATCGAGCTGGGACGTTCGGGGGCCAAGCTGGCGATCAGCGACGTCGACACCGAAGGACTGGCGCAGACGGAAGAGCAGCTGAAGGCGATCGGCGCGCCGGTCAAATCCGACCGGCTCGACGTGACCGAGCGCGAGGCCTTCCTGGCCTACGCCGAGGCGGTCAACGAGCATTTCGGCAAGGTGAACCAGATCTACAACAACGCCGGCATCGCCTTCACCGGTGACATCGAAATCAGCCAGTTCAAGGACATCGAACGGGTGATGGACGTCGACTTCTGGGGAGTCGTCAACGGCACCAAGGCGTTTCTGCCGTACGTGATCGCCTCCGGCGACGGCCACGTCGTCAACATCTCGAGCGTGTTCGGGCTGTTCTCGGTGCCGGGCCAGGCGGCGTACAACGCGGCGAAGTTCGCCGTCCGCGGCTTCACCGAGGCGCTGCGACAGGAGATGAACCTGGCCCGCCACCCGGTGGCGGTGACAACGGTGCACCCCGGCGGCATCAAGACCGCGATCGCGCGCAACGCCACCGCCGCCGAGGGCCTCGACCGCGACGACCTGGCCAAGCTGTTCGACAAGCGACTGGCCCGGACCAGCCCCGAGCGGGCAGCCAAGATCATCCTCGAGGCGGTCCGCAAGAAGAAGGCCCGGGTGCTGGTCGGCACGGACGCCAAGCTATTGGACGTCATGGTGCGGGTGGCGGGCCCGTATTACCAGCAGCTGTTCGGCCCGGTGATGGGCCGCTTGATGCCCAAGCCCTGACCCTCAGCGGCCCAGCGGGTGTTCGGCCAACCACCCGCCGGCCACCGCACGCGGGTCGGCGCCGCCGTCCACCTGCCGGCGCATGTCGGCCAGGGCCGCGGTGTCCAGCACGCCGGCCACTTCGTTGATCGCCAGCAATTGCCGGTCTTTGAGCGCATTGCGGCGATACAACGGCACCACGTTCTCGGCCTGGATCAGTGCCGGCTTCCCGTCGGCCAGCGCGACGAGGTCGCCGGGAATGGCGGGATCGGCGGTGGTGGTCCATCCCGCGGTCAGCTGTCCGGCCCGCACGGCGGCGAACATCGTTGTGTCATCCGGGAATTCGCGCGGCGTGGCGAGCCGGCAGGTGCCGACCGACGCGGGCGCATGGCGGCCGGCGACGATGCCGAGAGCCAGCCCGTCGCAGTGTTTCGGCAGTGCGCTGAGGTCCGCGCTGAGATCGGTTCCGGCCCAGGCCTTCGCGGTGGATTGACTCACCAGCAGCACGGGTTTGTCCTCGGCGGCGGTGGTGTAGTCGCCCGCCAAGACGCCCTCGGGCAACGCCGCGATCATCGCGCGGTAGACGGCCGCGTCGGAGAGCACCGCTGCGCCGGGCTGCAGGGTCCGCAGCACCTCACCGGTCAACGCGGGGACGATGGTGACCGCGCCGGAGTCCAGTCGCGCCATCGGGTGGTCAGCCGCCTCGGTTCGCGCACCGAAGCCGTAGGAATGCAGGGCGGCGGCGTAGACGGCGGCAAGCAGCATCGACTGGGAGTCGCGGCCGGATCCAACCACCAACTCGGGCGCCGGGCGGTGGTCCTGGGTGTGGGTCGCGCAGCCGGCCGCCCAGAGAAGCACAGCGAGTGCGGCGGCGATCAGCGGCGCTACCGGCCGGCGGGTTTTCACCCCGGGCTGTCAGCGGCGGTGGCCACCGCGGCCGAAACCGCCTCCCCGACACGCAGATCCAGCGGACTCGGGACGATCCGGTCGGGCGCCAGGTCGTCGCTGACGACCGAGAAGATCGCCTCGGCCGCGGCGATCTTCATGCTCTCGGTGATTCGGCGAGCGCCGGCGTCCAGCGCGCCGCGGAAGAGCCCGGGGAACGCGAGCACGTTGTTGATCTGGTTGGGGAAGTCGCTGCGGCCGGTGGCCACCACCGCCGCGTACCTGGCGGCGACGTCGGGGTGAATTTCCGGGTCGGGATTCGACAGCGCGAACACGATTCCGCCGGGTGCCATGGTGGCGATCAATTCTTCGGGAACCACACCCGCCGACAGCCCGAGGAACACGTCGGCCCCGGCGAGCGCCTCGACCATGCCGCCGGTGAGACCGTCGGGATTGGTGCATCGCGCCAGGTCGGCCTTGACGACGTTCATGTCGTCGCGGCCGGTGTGCAGGATGCCACGCGAGTCGAGCACGGTGATATCCGAAACTCCCGTTGCGAGAAGAAGTTTCGAGCAGGCCACGCCGGCCGCGCCCGCGCCCGATACCACCACGCGCAGGCTCGACATGTCACGGCCGAGGACCTTGCTGGCGCCCATCAGTGCCGCAAGCACGACGATCGCCGTGCCGTGTTGGTCGTCGTGCATCACGGGGCAGTCCAGCGCTTCCACGGCGCGGCGTTCGATCTCGAAGCAGCGGGGCGCGGAGATGTCCTCCAGGTTCACGGCACCGAACGTCGGGCGCAGGCGCACCAGGGTGTCGATGATCTCGTCGGGGTCCTTGGTGTCCAGCACGATCGGGATCGCGTCCAGCCCGGCGAACTCTTTGAACAGCCCGCATTTGCCTTCCATCACCGGCAGCGACGCGGCCGGTCCGATGTCACCGAGGCCCAGTACCGCGCTGCCGTCGCTGACCACGGCCACCAGTCGGCTCGCCCACGTGTAGCGCGACGCCAGGGTGTGGTCGGCGGCGATCGCACGACTGACTTGCGCCACGCCCGGGGTGTAGGCGATCGACAGCGCGCGCTGCGTGTCCAACGGGGTCGTCAGGCCTAGGGAAAGCTTGCCGCCTACATGTGCCTCGAAGATGTCCGCGTCGGTGATGACGCCGTCCTCGGAGCGAGTCTGTATCGATTCAAGCAATTCGGACACGGGCCCAGGGTACTGACTACCCGTTAGTAGGCCTAATTTGGGACCTGGGTCAGATCAGGCCAAGCTCGGTGACCGCTTTGCGCTCGTCGGCCAGTTCGGCGGTCGACTTGTCAATGCGGCCGCGGGAGAAGTCGTCGATCTCCAGACCGGTGACGATGCTCCAGTTGCCGTCCTTGGTCGTCACCGGGAACGACGAGATCAGGCCCTCCGGCACGCCGTACGAGCCGTCGGACACGACGGCCATCGAGACCCAGTCGCCGTCCGGACTGCCCAGCAGCCAATCCCGGGCCGCATCGGTGGTGGCCGAAGCGGCCGAGGCGGCCGACGAGGCGCCGCGCGCGTCGATGATCGCCGCGCCGCGCTTGGCGACGGTCGGGATGAAGTCGTCCTCGATCCAGCTCTGGTCGCCGACGACCTCGGCCGCGTTCTTCCCCTTGACCTCGGCGTGGAAGATGTCGGGGTACTGGGTGGCCGAGTGGTTGCCCCAGATCGTCATCTTCTTGATGTCCGTGACGGCCGCACCGGTCTTCTTGGCCAGCTGCGAGATCGCCCTGTTGTGGTCGAGGCGGGTCAGCGCGGAGAAGCGCTCCTTCGGGATGTCCGGCGCGTTGCTCAGCGCGATCAGTGCGTTGGTGTTGGCCGGGTTGCCGGTGACGCCGATGCGGATGTCGTCGGCGGCAACCGAGTTGAGCGCCTTGCCCTGCGCGGTGAAGATCGCGCCGTTGGCCTCCAGCAGGTCGCTGCGCTCCATGCCCGGCCCGCGCGGACGTGCGCCGACGAGCAGCGCCAGGTTCACGCCGTCGAAGATCTTGTTGGGGTCCGCGCCGATTTCGACACCCGCCAGCAGTGGGAACGCGCAGTCGTCGAGCTCCATCACGACGCCCTCGAGCGCCTTGAGCGCCGGCTCGATCTCGAGCAGCCGCAGCTCGATCGGGCGCTCGGGCCCCAGCAGCGAACCGCTGGCCAGGCGGAACAACAGGCTGTAGCCGATCTGGCCGGCGGCGCCGGTGACGGCGACCTTCAGAGGACTTGCACTCACTTCTGGTACTCCTATGGAGAAAGTCGGTTCATGGGTATTTCGGTCCGCGTCGAAACTAGCGCACCCCCATGCGGCGGCAGTCATGCACCCGCGGCTGCCAGGCACTTTCTCCTGCCTTGTCGTGCCCGGACGCGTAGCATTGACCACCGCTCGCCCAGGCCTGCGCAGTGATTGGAGGTTGAGGTGTTCCAGGGATTCGACGCGTTGCCGGAAGCGCTGAGACCGATCGCGAAGCCGCAGCCCACACATCAGCATGCGCACCCCGAGCCGCGGCCCGCCGAGCCGCTGGTCGACTGCGGTGTCTACGTCGAAGGGCACCGGATGGCGGGCAAGTACAGCTATACGGCCGCGTTGGACAAGGTCCGCGAAATCGAAGTCACCGGCCAGTCGGCGTTCGTGTGGATCGGGCTGTACGAGCCCGACCAGACCCACATGCAGGAGATCGCGGACGTTTTCGGCCTGCACCCGTTGGCGGTCGAGGACGCGGTGTGTGCCCAGCAGCGACCAAAGCTGGAGCGTTACGACGACACGATGTTCCTCGTCTTGAAGACGGTCAACTACGTGCCGCACGAGTCCGTTGTGCTGGCTCACGAGATCGTCGAAACCGGCGAGGTGATGATCTTCGTCGGCAAGAACTTCGTGATCACCGTCCGCCACGGCGAGCACGGCGGCCTGTCGGACGTGCGCAAGCGGTTGGACGCCGAGCCCGAGCATTTGCAGTTGGGTCCGTTCGCGGTGATGCACGCCATCGCCGACCACGTCGTGGATCACTATCTCGAGGTGACCGCGCTGATGGAGACCGACATCGACGGCATCGAGGTCGTCGCGTTCGCGCCGGGCAGCAAGCTCGATGTCGAGCCGATCTATCTGCTCAAACGGGAGGTCGTCGAGCTGCGCCGGTCCGTGAACCCGCTGTCGGCCGCGTTCCAGCGCATGCAGACCGAGGGCAAGGACCTGATCTCGAAGGAAGTCCGGCGCTACATGCGCGATGTCATCGACCACCAAACCGCGGCCGCGGATCAGATCGCCAGCTATGACGACATGCTCAACTCGCTGGTGCAGGCCGCGTTGGCCCGAGTCGGCATGCAGCAGAACAACGACATGCGGAAGATGGCGGCCTGGGCCGGTATTTTGGCGGTCCCCACCATGGTTGCGGCCATCTACGGGATGAACTTCCATTTCATGCCCGAGCTGAACTGGACGTGGGGTTATCCGGCCATCATGGCCTTGATGATCGTTTCCTGCCTGGTCCTGTACTTCCAATTCCGCAGGAACAACTGGCTGTAGGGCTTAGTGCCCCGCACCAGCGTCGAGTGTGCTTACTGGGCTGCGGGTGTGCGTCCAGGTCGCCGTGGGCGCACACTCGATGAGGCGCATCAGTTGGGTTGCGCCGCAGGGCGATTCGGATCCAGCACGTCCACGCCGTCGTTCTGCCACGCCTGACGCATGGCCTCGGCGCCCTTGAGCCGCACCCAGGCCGCTTCGGTCGCGGTGATGGGGGTCGCCGATAAAAACTCGACCGGGTCGCGCGGCGGCTCCAGCGGCAGATCCGGAATGTCGCTGCGGCCCAACAACACCGCGGTGAACGGCGCGCGCCCCGAGGGCCGCGCCCACAACGGCGAGCCGAGGTCGATCAGCGCGTCGGCGGCCAGTATCACGCCGTCGACGGCGGGCGTGGCCGCCAGGATGGCAAGGCTGCGAGCGATGCCGGTGACCGGACCGGGATCTTGCAGCCGCAGCACGACCTCGGCGCGTGGGCCGCGCAAATGATCGACGAGGATTTCGGTCGGATCGCCCATCGGATGGCGCGAACAGCCCAGCGACACATAGTGCGTCAATCCGTCGCCCCGGAACCGCAACACCTCGATGGTCTCGGTGCCCAGAAATGTCACGCTCGCCGAATCGGGCTCGGACTCGATCCCGGCGTCGGCGAAGTAGCGGCGCAGATGCGCCCGCACCTGATCCAGCTGCTGTGTCACTCGGGTAGTGGCACGGTCAGGTTGACCCCGGAGTCCGCATCGAAGACAGCGAGTTTGGTGGTGTCGAACGCCAACTCGATCGAGCCCCCGATCGCCGCCTTCGACTCCGCGGGAACCCTTGCCACGAACTGGTTTTCGTGCACTTCGCCCTGCGCCTCCAGCTCGTCCAGCTGAGCCGCGTGCACGGCCGGGCCCGTGGTGGTGAAGTACAGGTACTTGTCGGCGCCCAGCGATTCGACCAAGTCGACCTTGACCTCGAAGGTCAGCGCCCGGATGCGTTGGTAGGCATCGATCAGCGCGGCATCGGCCAGATGCTCGGGTCGCACCCCGACAATGACGTTTTCCGGTTCGGGGTGCGCCGCGATGGTCTCCTGGACATCCGGCGTCAGCGTCACCTCCCCGACGGGCAGGGTGAGTCCCGTCGGTGTCAGGGTGGCGGGGAAGAAATTCATCGCGGGCGAGCCGATGAAACCCGCGACGAACAGATTGGCCGGGCGCTCGTAGAGCTCGTCGGGGGTGCCGATCTGCTGGGCGACACCGCCGTGCATCACCACCACGCGGTCTCCCAGCGTCATCGCCTCGGTCTGGTCGTGGGTGACGTAGACGGTGGTGGTGCCCAGCTTGCGCTGCAGTCGGGCGATCTCGCCGCGCATCTGAACCCGCAGCTTGGCGTCCAGGTTGGACAGCGGTTCGTCCATCAGGAAAGCCTTGGGATGGCGCACAATTGCCCGGCCCATCGCGACGCGCTGCCGTTGCCCACCCGACAACTGGGACGGCTTGCGGTCCAGGAGCTCGGTCAGGTCAAGAATTTTGGCGGTCTCGGAGACCTTCTGCGCGATGTCGGGCTTCTTCATCTTCGCCAGTGTCAGCGGGAAGGCGATGTTCTGCCGCACGGTCATGTGCGGATAAAGCGCGTAGGACTGGAACACCATTGCGATGTCGCGGTCCTTGGGCGCCTTCTCGTTGACCCGCTCGCCGTCGATACGCAACTCGCCCGACGAGATATCCTCAAGCCCGGCAATCATATTCAACGTCGTCGTCTTGCCGCAGCCCGAAGGCCCGACCAGAATCAGGAACTCGCCGTCGGCGATGGTGACATTCAGGTCCTGCACCGCTATTGCCCCGTCGGCGTACGTCTTGTTCACGTGCTCCAGCACAATCTCGGCCATCGCGCTACCCCTTCACAGCGCCAGAAGTCAACCCGGCGACAATCCGTCGTTGGAAGATTAGAACAAAGACGATGATCGGGATCGTGATCACGACGGCACCGGCCGCGATCGATCCGGTCGGCTCCTCGAACTGCGAACTGCCACCGAAGTTCACGATCGCCACCGGCGCGGTGATCGCGGCCTTGGTGGCGGTCAGCGACAGCGCCAGCAGCAGGTCGTTCCACGCGAAGATGAACACCAGGATCGCCGCGGTCACCAGTCCGGGCGCCGCGAGCGGGACGATGACCTTGCGGAAAGCCTGCCCCGGCGTCGCGCCGTCCATCTTGGCCGCCTTCTCCAGATCCCAGGGCACCTCCCGGAAGAACGCCGATAGCGTGTAAATGGCAAGGGGCAACGCGAAAGTGATGTAGGGCAGGATCAAGCCCGGCCAGGTGTCGAACAAGCCGAGGAACCGCTCGATGTTAAACAACGGCGTGACCAAGGAGATCGCCGGGAACATGGTGATCAACAGCGCGGCGCCGACGAGCGCGCGCTTGCCGGGAAAGTTCAACCGGGCTATCGCGTAGGCCGCCATCGCACCCAGCACGACCGCGATTAGGGTGGTGATCAATCCGATCCCGATGGAGTTGATCAGCGCCGAACTGAAGATGTCGCCCCGGAAGATGCCGCGATAGTTGGCCAACGTCACCGACGACGGAATCAGCTTGCCGTCCTTGACCGTTGACGTCGGTTTGAGCGACAGGCCGAGAATCCACAGCACCGGAAGCAGCGCGTACACCACCACGGCCGTGTCGACGACCGCCCACACGGCGGTGCGGCGCCTATCCATCGACGCCACCGCCCGGTGCCGCGGCGCCGAAGACTTTGATGTAGACGAGCGCGATCACACCCACGCAAATGAAGATCAGCACGCTGATCGCCGAGCCGATCCCGACGTTGAAGCCCTTGAACAGGTTGTCGTAGCCCAAGATTGACACCGATCCCGTGTTGTTGGCGCCGTTGGTCAGCACGTAGATGTTGTCGAAAATGCGGAATGCGTCCAGCGTGCGGAAGAGCAGCGCTACCACCACCGCGGGCTTGATGATCGGCAGGATGATCCTGGTCAGTCGCCGCCACGCGCCCGCGCCGTCGACCTGGGCAGCCTTCAGCAGATCCTCGGGCACCAAGGCCAGACCGGCCAGCAACAGCAGCGCCAGGAACGGCGTGGTCTTCCAGACCTCGGCAATGACGACGATGCCCAGCGACGGGATGCGCTCGGTCAGCGGCGCACTACCCTGCGGCAGCAGGTTGGCCAGATATCCGGTGCCCGGCGTCCAGGCGTAGTACCAGCTGTACGACGCGACCACCGTGACGATGCCGTACGGGATGAGCACCGCGGTGCGCACCACGCCCTTGCCGACCAGCGTGCGATGCATCACCAGCGCCAGCGCCAGGCCCAGCACGAACTCGATAGACACGGACACCACTGTGATCGCCAGGGTCACGGCCAGCGCCGTCCACCAGTAGCGATCGCTCAAGATTGTTTGGTAGTTGCCCAGGCCGATGAAAGCGGTGTCGTTTGGAGTGGCCAGGTTGTTGCGCTGCAGGCTCAGCCAGATCGCGTAGCCGATCGGATAGGCGGTCACCGCAACCATGAGCACCGTCGCGGGTGCGACGAGCATGAATGCGAGTCGCCGTTCGGAGGTCTCAACGGCGCGGGTCACGGCAGCAGCCCCTTCCCGTCGATGGCCTTCTGCACCTGGGCGGTGAGCCGGTCGGCAGTGGAGTCCGGGTCGATCTCGGTGATGGGGCTCAGCGTCGACGCGAGCCGGATGGCCACCGCCTGATAGGCCGGCGTGGCGGGGCGGACCGCGGCGTCGGTGAGCTGCTGGCGAATGACGGTGTACATCGGGTACTTGGCTTGGAATTGCGGATCGGAATACAGCGAGCTCCGCACGGCCGGCAGGCCGCCCGCGATCGCAACGTACTTCTGGCTCTGCAGGCTGCGCAGGCAGCGGACTGCTTCGAACGCCTCGGCGCGGTGACGGGTGGTGCTGGCCACCGCCAGGTTGAGCCCGCCAATCGTCACCCGGGCCGGCCTGCCGGGCGCGATGCCGGGGTAGGGCGCGAAACCGAACACCTGCTTGCTGGCGTCGTAGGCGATGCGGAATTGCTCGTCATTGGGTACGAACGCGCCGACGCCGTTGACCGTGCCGGCCAGTTCGGGATTCCGGTTGAGCGGAAGGAAGTCCACGCCCCCCTTCACCGCGTTCTCCAGCATGGACGGCAGCACGAATGGCCAGTTGACTTCCAGTGCGGCCCTACCCTGTTCGACCGCCAACCGCGCCGCGGCCTCGTCGGTGCGGGTGATCGACGGATCGGCGCCGGGCGCGGTGGCCACCGATTTGAGAATGCGCAGCGCGTTGACCGTGGCGGCGCGGTGGGTGGGCGTGTCGGTCAGGGTGACCTGTCGGCCGTCCTCGGAGAGCACCTGACCGCCGCCGCTCACCAGCAGCGTGTTGAACCACACCACCAGCCCCTCGGCCTCGTTGGCCTGCACCGCGATCCAGCTGGGCAGCCCCGCCGCGTGCAACCGGGCCGCCTCGGCCACCATACCGTTCCAATCGCTCGGCGGCTGATTGACCAGATCCGGCCTGTACCAAAGTAATTGGGTGTTGGTAGCCATCGGCGCGGCATACAGCTTGTGCTTCCACCGGGCCGTCGCCAGCGGCCCGGGCAGGGTATCGACGGTCGCGTCGGTCTCGGCCCGCCCGGCGGGGTCGTCGGAGAGCGGCAGCGCCCAGCCCGCCTCGGCGAACTCCGCGGTCCAGATGACGTCCAGCGCCATCACGTCGAGGCTGCGGTCGCGACTGGTCAGCCGGCGGGCCAGCTGCAATCGCTGCTCGCCGGGCGCGCGGGCGAGGCTGATCTGTGCGATGGCGAACCGGCCGCCGAGTTCTTCGGTACAGCGATGGGCCACCTCGGCGAACGTCCCGCCGTCTGTGGCCGGCGTGTAGAAGCTGATCACCAGCTGATGGCCGGTCGAGCCGCAGGCCGACATCGATGCGATCGTCAACGCCGCCAGCAGGATTGCGCGCAATGCGCGCCCGCGACGACTCACTGGATCTGCCTCCGCGCGTCAGATGGCCAGGCGCGCCAACAGATCCCGCGCTTTCTCTGCGTTTTGGGGATCGCAGAGCACGTCGTAGCGGCCGGCCACCAATTGCATCGTTGAGCTGAAATCCCTTGTGCCGCGGGCCATTGAGTACGGAACCGCCGAGGTGATCAACCCGAAGAACACGCCGGCGACTAGGCCGGTGGCCAGCGCGGCCCACGGGTTCGGGCTGAAGAAGCCGAGCACCAACCCGATGAACAGTCCGAGCCAGGCGCCGCTGAGCACCCCGCCGCCGAGCACCTTGGGCCAGGTAAGCCGGCCGGTGACCCGCTCGACCTGCATGAGATCGACGCCGACGATGGTCACCTGCTGGACCGGGAATTGCTGGTCGGATAGGTAGTCGACGGCCCGCTGCGCCTCGGCGTAGGTGGGATAGGACCCGACCGGCCAGCCCTTGGGGGGAGTCGGCAATCCGGGCACACCGCGCCGCCCGGCGCCCGGACCGGTGGGCGTCGCGCCGGGAACCTGCCCGGGCTGGAATGGATTAGTCATCGCCGCTCATTCTCCTCCGGCCTGGAAACGGCTGCATCCCTGACCCTCCCACCCTATCGATGGCTTGCGGCCGCGCCCTCCACCAGCGTGGCGGTTAGATTGATCGGCATGACGGCTCCCGGCGGCGGCGAGAACGCCCACGACGACGCGGCGCGTCCGCCGCGGGCCGGCGAGCCAGGCGGCGAGCAACCGCCTTGGCAACCTCCCTGGGATGCGCCGGCTCCGCCGCCCGCGGCGGACTACCCACCGCCCTATCCACCGCCGAGCTACCCGCCCGGCTATACAGCTGGGTATCCGCCCCCCGCCTACGGGCCGCCCCCGGAATACCCGCCGCTGGACTATCCGCCGCCGGGCTATCCCGCGCCGGGCTACCCTCAACCTGGCTATCCCGCGCCGGGCTACCCCCAACCTGGCTATCCCCCACCGGGCTATCAGGGTTATGGGCCGCCGCCGGAGATGCAGCCTGGGATGAACGGGCTGGCGATCGCCTCCCTGATCTCGTCGTTCACCGGCGTGTTCTGCTGCATCGGCGGGATCCTCGCCATCGTGCTGGGCGCGATCGCACTCGGCCAGATCAAGCGGACTCACCAAGACGGCTACGCCCTGGCGGTCGCGGGCATAGTGATCGGCGTCGCCACATTGATCGTCGTCTTGATCGTCGCGATCTTCGCGATGCATCGTTAGCGGCGCGGGTCGCTGACACCGCGGCTGCCGTGCGGCCAGCGGCTGCCTAGGCTCTGTTGCATGGGATCGGTCAACCGGGTGTACGCCGCGCGGCTCGCGCGAATGTTGGTGCTGGGTCCACTCGGTGAGAACTTCGGGCGCGTGCGCGATGTCGTGATCAGCATCAGCATCGTGCGTCAGCAACCGCGGGTGCTGGGGCTGGTCGTCGACCTGGCCACCCGCCGGAGCATCTTCATTCCGATACTGCGGGTCGCCGCGATCGAGCCCAACGCGGTGACCCTCAACACCGGCAACGTGTCCCTGCGTCACTTCGAACAGCGGCCGGGCGAGGTCCTGGTGATAGGCCAGGTGCTCGACACCCCGGTCAAGGTCAACGACCCGGAACTGCCGGAGCTGGCCGGCGTCGACGTCGTGGTCACCGACCTGGGAATCGAGCAGACGCGAACCCGGGACTGGATGGTGCACCGGGTGGCCGTCCGCGGCCAACGACGGCTGGGGCGGCGCGGCCCCGTGCACGTCGTGGACTGGCAGAGCGTGCAGGGACTGACACCGTCTGCGCTGGCGTTGCCGGGTCAGGGAGTGGCCCAGCTGCTCGAGCAATTCGACGGGCGAAAACCAGTCGATGTCGCCGACACGATCCGCGGGCTGCCGCCCAAGCGGCGCTACGAGGTGCTGCGGGCGCTCGACGACGACCGGCTGGCCGATGTGCTGCAGGAGCTCCCCGAACTGGATCAGGCCGACGTGCTGTCGCAGCTGGGCACCGACCGATCGGCCGATGTGCTGGAGGAGATGGACCCGGACGACGCCGCTGACCTGCTCGGCGTGCTGAATCCAACCGACGCCGAGATGTTGCTGACCCGCATGGACCCCGACGAATCCGAACCGGTGCGTCGGCTGCTGACGCACTCCCCCGACACCGCGGGCGGCCTGATGACCTCGGACCCCGTCGTGCTGACACCGGACACGTCGGTCGCCGAGGCGCTGGCCCGGGTCCGCGACCCCGACCTCACCGCCGCGCTGTCGTCCATGGTGTTCGTGGCGCGTCCGCCGACGGCCACCCCGACCGGGCGCTACCTGGGCTGCATTTCGTTGCAGCGACTGCTCCGTGAGGCGCCGGCGGAGTTGGTCGGGGGGATCGTCGACAGCGATCTGCTCACCCTGACACCGGAGACCCCCCTGGGCGCGGTGACCCGCTACCTCGCCGCCTACAACCTGGTATGCGGACCGGTGCTCGACGACCAGAACCATCTGTTGGGCGCGGTAACCGTGGACGACCTGCTCGATCACCTGCTGCCGCACGACTGGCGCGTCGACGTGCAGCAGCTGGACACCGCCGGCCGTATCGAACAACGACTGGGAGGATCCGCGTGAGCAGATCCACGGCACCGCGAAGGCTGTATACCCCGCGGACGTCGCGCAGGTATTCGCCGCGGCTGGACCCCGAGACCGTCGGCCAGATCACCGAGTCCATCGCGCGGTTCTTCGGCACCGGCCGCTACCTGCTGATTCAGACCATCATCGTGATCGGGTGGATCGTGCTGAACGTATTCGCCGCCTCCCTGCGCTGGGACCCGTATCCGTTCATCCTGCTCAACCTGGCCTTCTCCACGCAGGCTGCCTACGCGGCGCCGCTGATTCTGCTTGCGCAGAACCGTCAGGAGAACCGCGACCGGGTCGCGCTCGAAGAGGATCGCCGGCGCGCCGCGCAAACCAAGGCCGATACCGAGTATCTGGCCCGGGAGCTGGCCGCGCTGCGCCTGGCCGTCGGCGAGGTGGTGACCCGCGAGTACTTGCGTCACGAGCTCGAGGATCTCCGCGCTTTGCTGACCGATCTGCAGCGGGAAACCCCGGACGAACAGACCGCGCAGGCGCGCGACGACCTGGAGCGGGCCACCAAGAAATCAAGATGAATCGCAAATCAACCATTGCGCCACTCCCGTAACGGGAGTTATGTAGGGTGACAAGTTCACGAGGCTAAGAAGAGGTTTCCGGCAGCTCACATACTCATCCGACAGCTCACATACTTAGGACGGTCGAGTGCGCATAGGGGGACGCTGGGGTGCACGCCCGGCCGCCGCGGCGGCCGCGAATCGGGCAGCCGGCGTAACGCGGACACCGGCATTCGGGGTAGCGGTGATCACTCCGTTGGTATTAGCCGGGGCGGTTGGCGCGGCGGCTCCGCCGCTACACGGAAAAGGCCCGATCCCGTCCGTGCACGCCGTCATCAGCCCGGTAGCTGCGGTTTCCCCCGCCGTGCCCGACCTGTCCGGCCCGGCCGTCATCGCGATCGACCACGCGCCGACCGCCTTCCACGTCGCCGCGGGAGCCGCCTCGGCACCGCCGCCGCCGAGGATCGTGAACGCGCCCGGCGCACTTGGCATCCCGATGATCGCGCTGACGGCCTACCGCAGTGCCGAACAGAAGATGGCCGTCGAGGCCCCGGGGTGCGGCATCAGCTGGAACCTGTTGGCGGGGATCGGGCGCATCGAGTCGGGCCACGCCGGCGGTGGCGCCGTCGACGCGCGCGGCACCGCGGTCGTTCCGATATATGGACCCGCTCTTGATGGCACGCTGCCCGGCAACGAGGTCATCCTGCAGAGCAGCGTCGGCAACCGCCCCAGCTACGCCCGCGCGATGGGACCCATGCAGTTCTTGCCCGGGACGTGGGCGCGCTACGCCTCGGACGGCAAGGGCGACGGCACCGCCGATCCACAAAACCTGTTCGACGCCACGCTCGCGGCCGCCCGCTACCTGTGCAGCGGCGGGCTCAACCTGCGCGACCCGGCACAAGTGATGTCCGCGATCCTGCGCTACAACAACTCGATGCCGTACGCCCAGAACGTGCTGGGATGGGCGGCCGCGTACGCGACCGGCGTCGTCCCGGTCGACCTGCCGCCGATCACCGGGCCGCCGCCGCCGCTCGGCGACGCGCACGACGAGCATCCCGAGGGCCTGGGCCCCAACCTGCCGATGAACATCAATGGCCTGCCCATTGACGATCCGCTGGCGCGGATGCCGCTGATCGACTTCGGCCCGCAGCAGCCTCTCGGCCAGCCACCGATGTTCCCGTGGCAGTCGCCCAACACCGGAGCACCGGCGCAGACGCGACAGCCCGGCTGCACGCTGATCTGCATCGGCCCGCAAAACTCGCCGCAAGCCGGGCCGCAGTTCGGCCCGCCGGCTCCCCCGCCGGCGCCCCCACCGCCACTAGCCCCACCACCGCCGGATGCCGTCCCGCCGGCCGCGCCGCCGGTGGCCGGCCCCGCCGCGGCTACGCCCAACGCCGCGGGAGCTCCCAACGCGGCGGGATCGCCGAACGCCTCGGCGTCACCCAGGCCGGCCGGCCCGGCGTCGAACGCCGCGGCCAACCAGCCGGCAGTGGCCCCGGCGGCCTGACCCGTCGGCCGACCGGCCGCAGCGCGAGCCGCCTACACTCGGCGGTGATGTCCCGTCATGACCCCGCAGGTTCGCAAGCGGACCTGAGCGCAACCATCCGCACCGCCCTGAGCAAGGTGATCGACCCCGAATTGCGGCGTCCCATCACCGAACTCGGGATGGTCAAGAGCATCGACGTCGCCCCAGACGGCGGCGTGCACGTGACGATCTACCTGACCATCGCCGGCTGCCCGAAGAAGAGCGAAATCAGCGAGCGGGTAACCCAAGCCGTCGCCGACGTTCCCGGCACCGGCGCGGTGAAGGTCAGCCTGGACGTGATGAGCGACGAACAGCGCACCGAGCTGCGCAAGCAGTTGCGTGGCGATGCCCGCGAGCCCGTCATCCCCTTCGCCCAGCCGAGCTCCACGACCCGCGTCTACGCCGTCGCCTCCGGCAAGGGCGGCGTCGGCAAGTCGACCGTCACCGTGAACCTCGCCGCGGCGATGGCCGCCCGCGGCCTGGCGGTGGGCGTGCTCGATGCCGATATCCACGGCCATTCCATTCCGCGAATGATGGGCACCACCGCCCGGCCCACCCAGGTCGAGTCGATGATCCTGCCGCCGATCGCCCACGAGGTGAAGGTCATCTCGATCGCGCAGTTCACCGAGGGAAACACGCCGGTGGTATGGCGGGGCCCGATGCTGCACCGCGCCCTGCAACAGTTCCTGGCCGACGTCTACTGGGGCGATCTGGATGTGCTCCTGCTCGACCTGCCGCCGGGCACCGGCGACATCGCCATCTCGGTGGCCCAGCTGATCCCGAACGCCGAGATTCTGGTGGTGACCACACCCCAGCTGGCCGCGGCCGAGGTCGCCGAGCGGGCCGGCAGCATCGCGCTGCAGACCCGTCAGCGCATCGCCGGCGTCGTGGAAAACATGTCGGGGCTGATGCTGCCGGACGGCTCGACGCTGCAGGTCTTCGGCGAGGGCGGCGGCCAGCAGGTCGCCGAACGGCTCTCGCGCGCAACCGGCGCCGACGTGCCGCTGCTGGGCCAGATCCCGCTGGACCCCGCGCTGGTGGAGGCCGGTGACGCCGGCCTCCCGATCGTGCTGAGCGCGCCCGACTCGCCGGTGGGCAAGGCGCTACGCGGCGTCGCCGACGGCTTGTCGACGCGGCGGCGCGGCCTGGCCGGAGTGTCGCTCGGCCTCGATCCGACCAAGCGCTGAGTGCTTAGGTCGCGTCGGTGTCGAACGGCGTGTGACCGGGAACCTGCGGCTGCGCCGCCGGCGAGGAAGGCTCCGCCGGCTTCGCGGGCGCGCCGTTCACCGGGCGCTCGAAATTGCCGGTGAGGAAAGAATCGTCGCCGTCGAGCAGGTGTTTGGTGAGCGCGGCGCGGGGTGTCATGCCGCGTAGCCGCTGCAGCTCGCTCAGCGGGGCACGCAGATCGTCGAACTCGGGTCCCAGGTCCTGACGCAGCTGGCTGGTCATGCCGCCGAGGTAGTCGCGGGCCTGCCGCAGCGCGTTGGACGTCCACCGGATCGCGCCCGGCAGCCGCTCCGGTCCCAGGATCACCAACCCGACCACGACGAGGACGAGGATGTGCTCCCAGCTCAGGTTCGCGAACACCTAGCCGTTATCCCCGTCCGGTTTCACGGTCAGCGTGACGTGCCGACCGTCGCGGACCACCTCGACCGGGGAGTCCTGCCCGACGTTGAGCTGCCTCACCGCGACGACGAACTCGTCGGCGTCGGCGACCTTGCGGTTGCCGACCTTGACGATCACGTCGTTCTCCAGGATCCCGCCCTTCTGCGCGGGGCTGCCCGCCTTGACGTTGGCGACCTGGGCGCCGGACGCGATCGCGTTGCTCACCGACCGGGTGCTGACCCCGAGCGTCGGATGCACGATCTTGCCGTCCTTGATCAGGGTCTGGGCGACCTCTCTGGCCTCGTCGATCGGGATCGCAAAGCCCAGCCCACTTGCGCTGTCCGACAACGACTTACCCGCGGTGTCGATGCCGATCACCTGGGAATCCATGTCGATCAGTGGGCCGCCGGAGTTGCCGTGGTTGATCGAGGCGTCGGTCTGGATGGCGTCGATGACGGTATCGGTGTCAGAGCCCTCCCCCGACAACGGCACAGGACGGTGCAGCGCGCTGACGATGCCGTGCGTCACGGTGCTGCGCAGCCCCAGCGGCGAACCCGCGGCAAGGACCTCGTCGCCGACGCGCACCTTGTCCGAATCGCCGAGCCGGGCCACGGCCAGGTTGTCGACGTTGTCGACCTTGAGGACGGCCAGGTCGGTCTTGGGGTCGCGCCCGACGAGGTTGGCGGGCACTTCCTTGCCGTCGTTGAACACCACCGTGGTCTTGAACTGGCTCGGGTTGTTGGCAGCCTCGGAAATCACGTGGTTGTTGGTGACGATGTAGCCACGACCGTCGATGACGACGCCGGAGCCCTGCATGCCCTCCTGGTCGCTCTTCGACTCGATGGTCACCACGGAATCCGCGGTCGCGGCGGCCACCTTCGCGAACCGGCCCGCCGGTCCTTCGTTGTTGCCCGGGGTCGACAGCGTCACCTTCGAGGTGGTGAACGCCTCGACGACTTCGGCCGTCTTGCGGCCGACCACCCCGCCGATCAGCCCGATCACCAGCGCGATCAGCACCAGCACGGCCAGCGCCAGGTAGGACACCCTGCCGCCGAACAGCACGTCGCGCACGCCCAGCTTGCCGCCGTAGCCAAGCGCGGAGTGCGGTGCCGGCGGGGTGACCGCGGGGGTCCCAAGCGCGGCCGCGGCCGCGGGGTCTCGCCATGGATCGTCGAGCTCGTCCGGCCCGGCGCCGTCGGTCTCGGCCGTCAGCGCACCGGCATCGACGGGGTGGCGTTGCAGCGACTCGCCGACCCCGACCGGCCGGCTGAACGCCTCTTCCAAAACGGGGTCGGCCGGTTGATCGTGCGGCGAAAACTCGGACTGTTCCCGGTACTTCTGCGGGCGCACGCGCTCCGCCACGAAGGACCCCTGCTGCCCCGCGGGGCGACCGAACGCCTGCCGCGAGGCGGGGTCGACCGGTGGCCGGGATATGGGGCGCGGCGCGAGGCGGTTGCCGCCGTTACTGCCGCTGTCGTTGCCTTGGTCGGAGGTCACTTGATCCTCTTAAATCCTCGTCTGAGCGCTCGAAAACTGCCTAATACAGGGCCCTTTACCGGGCGAGCACCAGGCACGGCATTGTCCGTGTCCACCCTAGTATCCACGGTTTTCTGATTGCGGGGACTCAAGCTAGGAGCGCTTGCGCCGGTTGCGCGCGTCGCGGTTGGCGAATCCGTCGGGCAGCTGGGATGTGTCGTCGGGCGAACTGTGCGGAATATCGGCCAGCATTCCTAGCAACCCGCTGGGGATGCGGATCGGCTGCGAGTCGCGCAGCGCGCTGCGCGCCCGGCTCTGATCTTCGACTTCGGCCGCGCATTGCGGGCACAGCGAGAGGTGATGGGCGGCCCGCAGATGGGCGTTCATCCGCAGCTCGCCGTCGACGAAGGCCGCGATCGCCTCGACGGACAAATGCTCGGTCGAGCCGAACCGGCGCGGCGCGCCGACGGGCGCATCGCTTTGGGAGGCGAATTGGGCGGGGAGCCAGGAGAACGCGCGGCGGAACACATGTCCTCGCTCGGACATCACCAGCTCCTTTCGCTGCTACGTACCCCTCGAATGTAGCGCGACGAAGCGCCGAACACCCGCCTCGAGACCCCAACGCTGCGCTATTGTCACCGCGCGTCACCGCGCGTGGGCCGACTCGGGCCGCGGGTGACCCGCCGTATTACGCCGACTTGGTGTGCAGCGCACCGCCGTTTTCGTGGTGCGCGGCCAGATAATCGCGCAGCGCCTGACGCCCGCGGTGGATGCGGCTGCGCACGGTGCCCAACTTGACGCCCAGGGTGGCACCGATCTCCTCGTACGACAGACCTTCGATGTCACACAGCACCACCGCGGCACGAAATTCCGGCGGCAGCGAATCCAGGGCGGCCTGCAGGTCGGGCCCGAGCCGCGAGTCGTGGTAGATCTGCTCGGGATTCGGTTCGTCGGCGGGGACCCGGTCGTAATCCTCGGGCAACGCTTCCATCCGGATGCGGGCGCGCCGGCGGACCATGTCGAGGAACAAGTTGGTGGTGATGCGGTGCAGCCAGCCCTCGAAGGTGCCCGGCTGGTAGTTCTGCACCGAGCGGAAGACCCGGATGAACGTCTCCTGCGTCAAGTCCTCGGCGTCATGCTGGTTGCCCGACAGCCGGTAGGCCAGCCGGTAGACGCGGTCGGCATGCTGGCGCACCAGCTCGTCCCACGACGGCATGGTGGCCTTGTCCCCGGTCGCATCGAACACCGCCGTTCCCTGCAACGCGTCGGGCGTTTCCACCCACTCGTCGTCTCGGCACTCCTGCGCGTGAGACATGCTGCTCGGGCTCAAAAGAGTGGTGATGATTGGGTCCTCCGGGTTTGCCCTGGCATCAGGGTCTGATAATTCGTCAGCGGCAACGCGAAGTCGCCACTGTGTATTCCCGGTCCAGTACCCGCCGCGTTCCATAGGCAAACCGTCGCGCATCGGCGTATGCGCGGCATAGGAGCACACTGAGGTTTGCCTGAGAAACCAGATCGTTACCTGCGATACGCAGGGCGTATCCACCGCGCAGTGAGCTTCGTCGCGCCGCGGCGTCCGGGCGTGTCGGCGCCGTCGGCTCACGCGCCCGGCTCAGGCGCGCCTGACCTACTGCACCGCGAATCCGGCATACGCTGCCGGTCATGGACGGTACCGATAACGGCGCGGTGGCCCCCGACCATGCGGCCCCCAGCCGAGCCGAGGCACTTTCCGCGCACGCCGAGGGGTCGATATCGGAAGACGCGATCCTGGCGGGCGCCCGCGAGCGCGCCATGGACATCGGCGCCGGGGCGGTCACGCCCGCGGTCGGTGCGCTGCTGAGCCTGCTGGCCAAGCTGAGCGGCGGCAAGGCCGTCGCCGAAGTGGGCACCGGCGCGGGAGTCAGCGGACTCTGGCTGCTGTCGGGCATGAGCGACGACGGCGTCTTGACCACGATCGACATCGAGCCCGAGTATGTGCGGCTCGCCAAGCAGGCCTTCGCCGAAGCCGGCATCGGGCCGTCGCGCACCAGGCTGATCAGCGGCCGCGCCCAAGAGGTGCTCACCCGGCTCGCCGACCAATCGTATGACATGGTGTTCGTCGACGCCGACCCGATCGACCAGCCCGATTACGTCGTCGAGGGCGTGCGGCTGCTGCGACCCGGCGGCGTCATCGTGGTGCACCGAGCCGGGCTGGGCGGCCGCGCCGGTGATCCCGCCGCGCGCGACGCCGAGGTGGTCGCGGTTCGCGAGGCGGCCCGGTTGATCGCCGAGGACGAGCGGCTCACCCCCGCGCTGGTGCCCCTCGGCGACGGCGTGCTCGCCGCGGTCCGGGACTAACCGCGCCCCTGATTTCTTTACGGATTCCTAACGGCGTACCTCATTGACGTCCGGCTGAACGGCTGTTTAGTGTACTGAACATGCGTTCAGCCGACCTCACCGCCGCCGCCCGGATCCGCGACGCGGCGATCGAGCAGTTCGGTCAGCGCGGCTTCGACGTCGGGCTGCGCGCGATCGCCGAAGCGGCGGGGGTGAGCGCCGCGCTGGTCATCCATCACTTCGGCTCGAAGGACGGCCTGCGCAAGGCGTGCGACGACTTCATCGCCGAAGAGATCCGCGAGACCAAGTCGGAGACGATCCAGTCGAACGACCCGGCCACCTGGTTCGCGCGGCTGGCCGAGATCGAGGAATTCGCCTCGATGACAGCCTACCTGGTGCGCAGCATGCAGACCGGCGGCGACCTGGCGAAGATGTTGTGGCAGCGAATGATTGACAACGCCGAAGAGTACATGGAAGAGGGCGTGCGAGCCGGCACGGTCAAGCCCAGCCGTGACCCTAAGGCCAGGGCAAAATATCTCGGCATCACCGGAGGCGGCAGCCTCCTGCTCTACATCCAAATGCACGACACGCCAACCGATCTTCGTGCGGTCCTGCGCGACTACGCCCGGGACATGATCCTGCCGGCCCTCGAGATCTACACCGAGGGCCTGATGGTCGATCGCACCATGTATGACGCATTTCTGGCCGCAGATGATCAAGGAGAATCACATGGCAGCTGAAAACACACCCATCGAAATCCGGGATCTGACAAAGAATTTCGGAGCCGTGCGAGCGCTGGCCGGCCTGAACCTGACGGTGCGCGCGGGAGAGGTGCACGGATTCCTCGGACCCAACGGCGCCGGGAAGTCCACCACCATCCGCATCCTGCTGGGCCTGGTGAAGGCCGACAGCGGAACCGTGCGGTTGCTGGGCGGCGACCCGTGGACCGATGCCGTCGAGTTGCACCGCCAGATCGCTTACGTGCCGGGCGATGTCACGCTGTGGCCCTCACTGACCGGCGGCGAAACGATCGACCTGCTGGCCCGAATGCGCGGCGGAATCGATGACAAACGCCGCGACGAGCTGATCGAGCGCTTCGACCTCGACCCGCACAAGAAGGCGCGCACGTACTCGAAGGGCAACCGCCAAAAGGTCTCCCTGATTTCGGCTTTCTCGTCGCGGGCCGGGCTGCTGCTATTGGATGAACCCAGCAGCGGGCTGGACCCGTTGATGGAGAACGTATTTCAGCAGTGCGTCGCCGAGGCCCGCGACCGCGGTGTGACGGTATTGCTGTCCAGCCACATCCTGGCCGAAACCGAGGCGCTGTGCGAACGGGTGACCATCATTCGGGCCGGCAGGACCATCGAGAGCGGTTCGCTGGACTCGATGCGCCATCTCAGCCGCACCTCGATCAAGGCCGAAATGACCGGTGATCCCGGTGATCTCACTCGGATCAAGGGCGTCGAGGACATCAGCATCGACGGCAATACGTTGCGTGCCCAGGTCGACAGCGAAAGCCTGGGAGAACTCATCCGGGTGCTCGGCGACGCCGGCGTGCGCAGCCTCGTCAGTCAGCCGCCGACCCTCGAAGAGCTCTTCCTGCGCCACTACGACACGGCCGGCGACTGCCAGCGCGAACGCAGCGGAAGGAAGGTTTCGGCGCTATGAGCACCACGGTTCTGGAGCGGCCACGCCCCTCGGCGCACCCTGGGCCGCAACGCAGTTCGAATTTCTCCGGAGCGCTTGGGATGCTGCGCCTGTATTTGCGCCGCGACCGGATCTCGTTGCCGCTGTGGGTCCTGCTGCTGTCGCTCCCCTTGGCGACGGTGTACATCGGCAGCATCGAAAAGGTCTACCCCACCCAGGCCGGCCGCGCCGGATTTGCGGCCTCCATCATGGCCAGCCCGGCCCAGCGTGCGCTCTACGGTCAGATCTACAACGACAGCCTTGGGGCAGTTGGCATTTGGAAAGCGGGCATGTTTCATGTGCTGATCGCGGTGGCCGTCATCCTGACGGTCATCCGGCACACCCGCGCCGACGAGGAGACGGGCCGGACCGAGCTGATGGACTCGACGGCGGTCGGCCGCTACGCCAGCCTCACCGCGGCACTGATGTTGTCGTTCGGGGCGTCGATCGCGACCGGCGCGATCGGCGCGGCGGGATTGCTCAGCACCGACGTCCCGCGCGGCGGGTCATTGGCTTTCGGGGCGGCGCTGGCCGGCTCCGGCGTGGTCTTCACCGCCGTGGCGGGGGTGGCCGCGCAGCTATCGCCGAGCGCGCGATTCGCCCGCGGTGTCGCGTTCACGGTGTTGGCGGCGGCGTTCACGCTGCGCGCCATCGGCGATGCCGGCTCCGGCACGCTGTCGTGGCTCTCGCCGCTGGGCTGGTCGCTGCAGGTTCGGCCCTATGCGGGCGAGCGCTGGTGGGTGCTGTTGCTGCACCTGGCGACAGCGGCCGCGCTCACGGCGGTGGCGTATCGGCTGCTGGCCGGCCGCGACGTCGGCGCAGGGCTCGTCGCCGAACGCGCCGGCCCGGGTAGGGCCGCGCCGGGTCTGGGCAACGTCTTCGGGTTGGCCTGGCGGCTGGACCGCGGCGCCCTAGTCCTGTGGACCGTGGGCCTGTGCCTGTACGGCCTGGTGATGGGCAGCGTGGTGCACGGCATCGGCGACCAACTGGGCGACAGCACCGTCGCGCGCGACATCGTCGCGCGGATGGGCGGCACCAGCGTCCTGGAGGAGGCGTTCATCGCGGTGGCGTTCGCGATGCTGGGCATGGCGGCGGCCGCCTTCGCCGTCTCGCTCACCTTGCGCCTGCACCAGGAGGAATCCGCCCAGCGAGCCGAGACCACCCTGGCCGGTGCGGTGTCGCGCACCCGTTGGCTGGCCAGCCATCTGATCGCCGCGCTGGGCGGCTCCGCGTTCGCGATGCTGGCCTGCGGCGTGGTGGCCGGACTCGTGTACGGCGCCGCGGCCGGCGACGTCGGCGGCAAGTTGGCGACCGTCGTCGCAACCGCGGCGGTGCAACTGCCCGCGGTCTGGCTGCTGGCCGCCGTAACGGTCGCATTGTTCGGTCTCGCACCGCGATTCACGCCGGTGGCGTGGGGCGTGCTGGTCGGATTCGTCGCCCTGTACCTGATCGGTTCGCTTGCGGGCTTCGGGCAGTGGGTGCTCGATCTCGAACCGTTCGCCCACATTCCGCGGGTCGGCAGCGACTTCACCGCCGTGCCGCTGCTGTGGCTGCTGGCTATCGACGCGGCACTGATCGTCGTGGGAGCCATCGCTTTTCGACGGCGTGATCTACGGCAGTAGGGAGGACACCATCGTGAAAACCGCTGTTAAGTTAGTGGTTTCGAGCATTATCGGGCTTGCCGTCCTGGGCTTTATCCTGTTCTATCCGGCGGGCACGTTCGACTATTGGCAGGCGTGGGTTTTCATCGCGATCTTCACGATTGCGACGCTCGTCCCGAGCGCGTATCTGGCCCGGACGAACCCGGCGGCCCTGCGGCGGCGCATGCACGGCGGGCCGCTGGCCGAAGCCAGGACGGTTCAGAAGTTCGTCATCATCCTGGCCTTTGCCGGACTCTTCGGGATGATCGCGTTGAGCGCGCTCGACCACCGGATGGGTTGGTCATCGGTGCCGGCGGTGGTGTGCGTCCTCGGCGACGTCCTGGTGGTAACGGGCCTGACGGTGGCCATGTTCGTGGTGATCCAGAACAGTTACGCGGCCGCCACGGTCCGGGTGGAGGAAGGTCAGAAGTTGGCCTCCCGTGGCCTGTACAAACTGGTGCGACACCCGATGTACACCGGAAACGTGATCTTGATGGTGGGCATCCCCCTGTCGCTGGGTTCCTACTGGGGGCTGTTGGGTCTCACCGTCGGCCTCCTGGCACTCGTCCTGCGCATCCTCGACGAGGAAAAGCTGCTCACCCAGCAATTGGCGGGATACCGCGAGTACACGCAGCGGGTGCGCTATCGGTTGATACCGAATGTCTGGTAGCGGGCCTATGGTATGGCCGTGGCCCGCAATCCGGCACCTGCACTCGACCGGCCGTGGCGGCGTCCCGGCGCCCTGCGATACGCGCTCCGCCGCCTGCGCGGCATCGCAAAACCGCCGGTAACCGTCACCGATCCACCGCAAGACCTCGTCGTCGACACCGACCTCGAGGTGCCGACCCGTGACGGAACAGTGTTGCGGATCAACGTCTTCCGGCATTCCGACGTCACCCGCCCGGTCATCCTCAGCATCCATCCGTACGGCAAGGACAACCTGCCGAAGCGGCGCGGCAACAAGTGGACGTTCCCCATGCAGTACCGGATGCTGCGCCAGCCGACGCCGGTGCGCTTCTCGGCCCTGACGGGCTGGGAGGCGCCCGATCCGAGTTGGTGGACCGCGCAGGGCTTCACCGTCGTCAACGCCGACTCGCGCGGCTGCGGCCATTCCGACGGCACCGGAAAGGTGCTCTCGCGCCAGGAAGCCGAGGACACCTACGACCTCGTGCAGTGGATCGCCGGCCAGCCTTGGTGCGACGGCAACGTCGTGATGCTCGGCGTGTCCTACTTGGCCATAAGCCAGTACGCCGTCGCCGCGCTGCGGCCGCCCGCGCTGCGGGCGATCTGTCCGTGGGAAGGGTTCACCGACGCGTATCGCGACCTGACGTACCCGGGCGGTGTGCGGGAGTGCGGCTTCACCCGGATGTGGTCGCGCAACCTGTCCCGCGATACGCGGCAGACCTATGCTCTGGTGTCGATGCAGGACGAGCATCCCCTGCGCGACGATTTCTGGCGCTCGCTGACGCCAGACCTGTCGGCCATCACGGTTCCGATGCTGGTCTGCGGCAGCTTTTCCGACAACAACCTGCACTCGCGCGGCTCGGTCCGGGCCTTCATGCAGGCCGGCTCCGCCCACGCCCGCCTCTACACCCATCGCGGCGGCAAATGGGCGACGTTCTACTCCGAGGACGCACGGGCCGAGCAGCTGAATTTCTTCCGCGGCGTGCTGGACGGCGCGCCCGCTTCGCGCAGCGTTCGTCTCGAGGTGCGCGAGGATCGCGACGCCATCGCCGCAGTGCGCGAAGAAGCCGCCTGGCCGCTCGCCCGAACCCGTTGGCGGCCTTTATATCTGGGATCGGCCGGGCTGCTGGCAACGGAGCGGCCGGCGGAGGAGGGCCGCCTCGCGTTCGAAACTCTTTCCCGCGCAGCGTCATTCAGCTACACCTTCCCAGCCCAGACCGAGCTGACCGGTCCGATGGTCGCGCGGTTGTGGGTAGAACTGGACGGCTGCGACGACGCGAACCTGTTCGTCGGCGTCGAGAAGTGGCGAGACGGACGGTTCGTCGAATTCGAGGGGTCCTACGGCTACGGCCGCGACCGCGTCACCACGGGCTGGCAGCGCGTCGCGCTGCGGGCCCTGGACCCCGAGCTCTCGCGGCCCTGGGAGCCGGTCGCGACATGCACCGAGCCGCGGCCGCTGTCGGCCGGCGAGGTGGTCGCCGTCGATGTCGCACTGGGCCCGTCGGCGACGCTGTTTCGCGCCGGCGAGCAGCTGCGGCTGGTCGTCGCGGGGCGCTGGCTGTGGCCGCGCAATCCGCTCGTCGGTCAGATGCCGGCGGCCTACCGGAACTCACCGCGCGGCCGGGTCGCCCTGCACTGGGGCCCGCGTCACGACGCGCATCTGCTGATCCCGGAGATTCCCGGGCAGTGAGCTAGACCCAGACGCCCTTGCCGACCGCGACGACGCCGCCGGCGCTGATCGCGAACCGCTCGCGGTCCTTTTCCAGGTCGACGCCGACCATCTCGCCGGGCCCGATGACGACGTTCTTGTCCAGGATTGCGTGGCGCACCACGGCGCCGCGGCCGACCCGGGTGCCCGGCATGATCACGCTGCCCTCGACGATCGCGCCGTCGTCGACCACGACGTTCGACGACAACACCGAGTTGCGCACCGACGCCGCCGAGATGATGCTGCCGGCGCCGACGACCGACTCCTGCGCCGAGCCGCCGTTGACGAACTTCGCCGGTGCCAGGTTCTCCGTCGCCCCGCGGATGGGCCAGCGCCGGTTGTACAAATTGAACACCGGGTGCACCGACACCAGGTCCATGTGCGCGTCGTAGAACGCGTCCAGCGTCCCGACATCCCGCCAATAGGCCCGGTCCCGGTCGGTGGCCCCGGGCACCTCGTTGTCGGAGAAGTCGTACACCGCCGCTATCCCGTCGTCCACCAGCCGCGGGACGATGTCGCCACCCATGTCGTGGTCGGAGTGGTCGTCGTCGGCGTCGGCGCGAATCGCGTCGATGAGCACCTTGGTGGTGAAGATGTAATTGCCCATCGACACGAACGTCGTATCCGGATCGTCCGGAGTGCCCGGCGGGTCCAGCGGCTTCTCCACGAAGGCGCGGATCCGGCCGGAGTCGTCGGCGTCGATGCAACCGAACGCGGTGGCTTCGGCGCGCGGTACCCGGATGCCGGCCACGGTTGCGCCGGCGCCGCTGTCGATGTGGAACCGCACCATCTGCTCGGGATCCATCCGGTACACGTGGTCGGCGCCGAAAACCACGATGTAGTCCGGGTCTTCGTCGTAGATGAGGTTGAGCGACTGATAGATCGCGTCGGCGGAGCCGGTGTACCAGCGCGGGCCCAGGCGCTGCTGCGCCGGCACGGGGGTGATGTACTCACCGGCCAGGCCGGACAGCCGCCAGTTCTGCGATATGTGGCGGTCCAGTGAATGCGACTTGTATTGGGTGAGAACGCAGACCCTCAGATAGCGGGCGTTGACGAGATTGGAGAGCACGAAGTCGATCAGCCGGTAGGCGCCACCGAAGGGGACCGCGGGTTTGGCCCTGTCCGCGGTCAGCGGATACAGCCGCTTGCCTTCGCCGCCGGCCAGGACAACACCCAGCACGTGTGGCGCTTCCCTCATGGCTTCAAACCTAACGGCAGCCGCGCGGTGCTGCCAGGGGGAAGCGCCCTATTGCCCTCCCGATCGGGCAGGCCCTGACGGGCTGTCCGTCAAGGTATTTGGGTCGATCGGACCCACGGCGACGGATCGTCCCGCCCGACTCGCGGATGGTGCCGTCAGCGAACTACGGTGCGGAGTATGCGGGTGGCGATGATGACGCGGGAGTACCCACCGGAGGTCTACGGCGGGGCCGGGGTACACGTCACCGAACTGGTCGCACAACTGCGCCGGCTGTGCGCGGTCGACGTGCACTGCATCGGCGCACCGCGTCCCGGCGCCCTTGCCTATCAGCCCGACCCGCGGATCCACGGCGCCAACGCGGCCCTGTCCACCCTGTCCGCCGACCTCGTGATGGCCAACGCGGCCTCGGCGGCCACCGTCGTGCACTCGCACACGTGGTACACCGGCCTGGCCGGCCATCTGGCCGCGCTGCTCTACGACATCCCGCACGTGCTGACCGCGCATTCGCTCGAGCCGCTGCGGCCGTGGAAGGCCGAACAGCTCGGCGGCGGCTATCGGGTGTCGACGTGGGTGGAACACACCGCGGTGCTGGCCGCCGACGCGGTGATCGCGGTCAGCTCCGGCATGCGCGAGGACGTGCTGCGGGTCTACCCGACGCTGGATCCCAGCCTGGTACATGTCATTCGGAGCGGGGTCGACACCGACGTGTGGTATCCGGCCGGGCCGGGGCGCGCCGGGTCGGTGCTGGCCAGCCTCGGCGTCGACCCGAGCCGCCCCAGTGTTGCGTTCGTCGGGCGGATCACCCGGCAGAAGGGCGTGGCTCACCTGCTGGCGGCCGCGCATCGCTTCAGCCCCGACGTGCAGTTGGTGCTGTGCGCCGGCGCTCCCGACACCCCGGAGATCGCCGACGAGATTCGCTCGGCCGTGGCCGCTTTGGCCCGCACTCGCACCGGGGTGTTCTGGATTCGGGAAATGCTGCCCCTCGGGCAGCTACGTGAAATACTTTCGGCAGCAACTGTTTTCGTGTGTCCCTCGGTCTACGAGCCGTTGGGCATCGTCAACCTGGAGGCGATGGCCTGCGGCACCGCGGTGGTGGCCTCCGATGTCGGCGGGATACCCGAGGTGGTCGTCGACGGGGTCACCGGATCGCTGGTGCATTACGACCCCGACGACGCGGGCGGTTACCAGGCCGGGTTGGCCGAAGCGGTCAATGCGTTGGTCGCCGACCCGGAACGGGCGAAGCGCTACGGCCGCGCGGGGCGGCAGCGCTGCATCGAGGAATTTTCCTGGGCCCGCGTCGCTGAGCAAACGCTGGACATCTACCGGAAGGTGGGTGCATGACTCCGCCCGGCAGCCTGTAGCGGGTCTAGCTGGTGACGCCCTTGAGTTCGTCGCCCAGGGCGGCGGCCTCGTCGGGCGTCAACTCGACGACAAGGCGGCCACCACCCTCAAGTGGTACCCGCATTACGATGCCGCGCCCCTCCTTGGTTGCTTCCAGAGGACCGTCGCCGGTCCGGGGCTTCATCGCCGCCATCGAATGCTCCCTCCAAGTTCGAGCTGACCCGCCTTCGCGGACCGGGTCGGCGCCGAGCACGCCCCGCCAGTGGATTTCCAGCCATACCCGACATTGAACTGCCAAATCACTCCCCCATTGTTCCCTATTCGGGTCGGCAGTTACACAAAGACCCGGCTCTGGCACGTCACCGGCCTTGCGCGGGCACCCAGCAAGCACGGATATGGTCGTCCACCATGCCGGTCGCCTGCATCAGCGCATAGGCGGTGGTCGGCCCGACGAAGCGGAACCCGCGGCGTTTGAGCTCGCGCGCCATCGCCTTCGATTCGTCGCTGGCCGAGGGGATTTCAGACGCGTCGGCGGGCCGGGGTCGCTGCGGCGGCGCGAACGACCACAGCAGCTCGGAAAGGTCCTCGGGAGAGCCAAGGTCGGCCGCGGCGCGTGCATTGGCGATCGTCGCGTCGATCTTGGCGCGGTTTCGGACGATGCCGGAGTCGGCCATCAGCCGCTCCACGTCGGCGTCGGTGTAGCGGGCGATCTTCTCGACGTCGAACCCGGAGAAGGCGCGCCGGAAATTGTCCCGTTTGCGCAGGATGATCAGCCACGACAGACCGCTCTGGAAGGCTTCCAGGCTCATCCGTTCGAACAACGCCACCCCGTCGCGGGTTGGGCGGCCCCACTCCTGGTCGTGGTAGTCGCGGTACAGCTCGAAGTCGGCTCCGGGTCGAAGGTCCGCCCAGCCGCAGCGAACCAGATCCTGATCACTCAAGTCGCTCACACAGTGTCCTGACGATCCTCGCCCTCGTCGGGTTCCACGGCGTCGCCTTCGGCCTGTTTCTCCGCGACCTCGGCGGCCGGCGCGGGGTTGGCGGCCGCGAGCTGCCCGCGCAACGCCTCGAGCTCGCGGGCCAGCCGATCGAGCACCCAGTCCACCTCGCTGGTCTTGTAGCCGCGCAACGCCTGCGTGAATTTGACGGCGTCGACGTCGGCGCCCGTAACGCCGTACGCGGGCAGCACCGTCGCGGTCGTCCCGCGCGGCAGGGGCGGCAGCTGCTCACCGCGACCGAACAGCAGGCTGGCGGCGCCGAACAGCACGATCGCCACCAGCACCAGCACGACCAGGTAGAGCAGAACCAATGCCACGGGATCGATATTGCCCTATCGCGCCGACACGGATCAGCGTGGCCGCAACAGATTCATCGGCGGGCGGTCCACCAGCGACACGGGCGAGGTCTGTTCGGTGTAGCCCTCGCCGTCGGCGAAGAACTGGGTCAACCCGGCCCCGGAGTCGGGCAGGCCGCACCGCGCGAACAGGGTCGCGATGACCTGCCGGCTCATTGCACCCAGCTCCGAGAGCGGCCGGTTGCGATGGGCCCGCACGCCGAGATTGACCTGAGCGATCGCGTCCAGGCCCAAGCGGTCGAAGGTGTCGACCAGTAAACCGATCTCGACGCCGTAGCCCGGGGCGAAGGGCAACGACGTCAGCAGCTCCCGGCTGGCCGCGTACTCGCCACCGAGTGGCTGCAGCACGCCGCCCAACTCCGGTCGCAGGGCCGCCAACAACGGCCGGGCCACCAGCTCGGTGACCCGCCCGCCGCCATTTGTGCTGCCGTTCAGCGGTCGCCGGTAGAAGCTCTTGACCAGGTGGATGCCGTCGCCGGTGAGCAGCGGGCCGACCAGCCACGGCACGAACATCGGGTGCGGATTGATCAGGTCGGAGTCGATGAACACCACGATGTCGCCGCTGGTGGCCGCCAGCGAACGCCACAGCGCCTCGCCTTTGCCGGGCCGCGTCGGGATCTCGGGCAGGGCCTGTTCGCGGCTGACCACGCGGGCGCCGGCGGCGATGGCGCGGATCTCGGTGTCGTCGGTCGAGCCGGAGTCCAGCACGATCAGCTCATCGACCAGACCCCCAGAATCCCGGACCAGCGGCGAGATGCTGTCGATCACCGATTCGATGGTGTCTTCCTCGTTGAGCGCGGGCAGCACCACCGAAATCGTCCGACCCGCCTTGGCTGCTTCCAACTCGGCGATGGTCCAGTGCGGGCGGTTCCAGAGCAGTCTGTGGCCGGTGAGATCGCCGGCGATCAGCTCCGATGCGGTCATGCGAGCCCCCTCACGGTGCGCGCCGGCTGGCGCATGCCCTGGATCGAGGCCACCATTTCCAGCACCCGACGGGTGGCCGCGACCTCGTGCACCCGAAACATGCGGGCACCCGCGGCCGCCGCAAGCGCGGTGGCGGCCAGGGTGCCCTCCAGCCGTTCGGTCAATCCCACACCCAGAGTCTCCCCGACGAAGTCCTTGTTGCTCAAAGCCATCAGCACTGGCCACCCGGTCTTAACAAGATCGCCGACGTGACGCAACAATGCCAGCCCGTGGAAGGTGTTCTTGCCGAAATCGTGGGTCGGGTCGATCAGTACCCGATCGCGGGCGACGCCGGCCGCGACTGCCCGCTCGGCGGCCTCGGTGACCTGGCGGATCACGTCGTCGACGACGCCGCGGGTGGTCGTGCCGTAGCTCACCCGGAAGGGACGCGTGCGTGGCTGCGCCCCGCCGGTGTGCGAACAGACCAGGCCGGCGCCGAACTCCGCGGCCACCTCGGCCAGGGCGGGGTCGTGGCCGCCCCAGGTGTCGTTGATCAGATCCGCGCCGGCCGCGCAGGCCACTTTGGCCACTTCCGAACGCCAGGTGTCCACGCTGATCAGCTGGTCGGGGTATTCGTGGCGAAGCCATTCGATGAACGGCACCAGCCGGGCGATCTCGGTGTCGGCATCGACGTTGTCGCCCGGGCCCGCTTTGACGCCGCCGACGTCGATGACATCCGCGCCCTCCTCGACGGCCAGGTGTGCGGCGGCCCTGGCCGCGTCGTCGCTGAAGGCCGCACCCTTGTCGTAGAACGAGTCCGGCGTGCGGTTGACGATCGCCATGATCAGCGGGCGATCCGCGGCGACCGGTCGGCCGCAGAGGGTTGACTGCACACGTACATGGTGCCTGGCCTTGCTCGCGAACGTGCGGCCAGCCGCACGTTGGGCGCCGAGTGTG
>NZ_MBES01000077.1 GCF_001954195.1 Mycobacterium sp. IS-1264
AAGTCGGCCTCTCGAATGAACCGCTCTCGAAAACTTGGGTCGGCGGAGACATCGGCGCGCAAAACCTTCAGCGCTTCCAGCCTGGGCAACCGCGGATGTCGAGCCAAATAGACCTCACCCATTCCGCCGCTGCCCAACAGCCGCACCACGGTGAACCCGGCGAAATCCGCCCCTTCCTCTAGCGGCATGCGCCGCATACTACAAGCGCAGCGGCTGACCAGTGACACTCCGACAAAAACAGCGTCGACTCGGGATAGTGCGTAGCGGTGCATTCTTGAACAACCGGCGATGGGCGTCGTTAACATTTGCGCATGCCGTTGATGAGCGGTGCCTCGTTCGCCGGCTACACCATCGTGTCGCTATTAGGGACCGGTGCGATGGGTGATGTCTACCTCGCTCAGCACCCACGGTTGCCGCGGCGGGACGCCCTCAAGATTCTGAACGACCAGCTATCCAGTCAACCCGACTACCGGGATCGGTTCATCAGGGAGGCCGACTTAGCGTCGTCGCTGTGGCATCCGCACCTTGTTTCCGTCCATGACCGCGGCGAGTGTGACGGCCAGCTGTGGATGTCGAT
>NZ_MBES01000078.1 GCF_001954195.1 Mycobacterium sp. IS-1264
TGCCGGCACGGTTGATGCCGTCGGCCGCCCTGGGCCAGGCCACTTCGGTCGGCGGCCTGTCGGTCCCGCCGGGGGGCGGGCGCGGGCGCGGTGGGCGCCGGGTGACCACCCCAGCCGCCGCCGTGCGGAGCAGCGTAACCGCCGTGCGGGGTGTAGTTACCGCCCCAACCGCCGCCGTGCGGGGTGTAGTTACCGCCCCAGCCACCGCCGACGCGGCGCCTGCCAACGCGGGGTCCGCGCCCCCCGTCACCACCGACGCGGCGCCTGCCAACGCGGGGTCCGCGACCCCCGTCACCACCGACGCCGCCTCTGCCGCGCCCGAGGCGAGGGATCCGCTGCCTGTCTACAAGGAGCCTGCTGCGCCCGGGCACACCGATCCGCTGCCTGCGTACAAGGAGCCTGCCGCGCCCGCGCACACGGATCCGCTGCCTGCGTACAAGGAGCCTGCCGCGCCCGTCTACAAAACACCCGCATACAAGTTGCCGGCCAAGTAACGCGCCTGGCACCCAACAACAGTCGAAGAAAGGTATATACCAATGGATTTCGGTGCGTTACCTCCGGAAGTCAACTCTGCGCTGATGTACGCGGGCCCGGGATCGGGGCCGATGCTGGCCGCCGCCGCGGCCTGGGAGGGTCTGGCCGCCGAACTGCGCATGGCCGCCACGGGCTACGGGTCGACGGTCTTGGAACTGGCCGACGCGGGGTGGCAGGGTCCGTCTGCGGCATCGATGGCCGCCGCCGCCGCGCCCTACCTGGCCTGGATGCAGAGCACCGCGGCGCAGGCCGAGCAGGCGGGGATGCAAGCGGCCGCGGCCGCGGCCGCGCACGAGGCGGCTTTTGCGGCCACCGTGCCCCCGCCGATGATCGCCGCCAACCGGGCCCTGCTGATGACCCTGATCGCGACCAATTTCCTGGGCATCAATACCGCCGCGATCGCGGCAACCGAGGCGCACTACGGCGAGATGTGGGCCCAGGACGCGGCTGCGATGTATGCCTATGCGGGTGCCTCGGCGGCGGCGTCCATGCTCACACCGATGGCGCCGGCCCCGGCCACGACCAATCCGGCCGGGGCGGCCGCCGGCGCCGTCCAGGGGATGACCACCCAAGCGGCCAACAACGCATTGACATCGGCGTCGACGCTGGCCGGCCCCTTCGAATCCGGCGTCGGCAGTTTCGGCGACGTGCTCGGCGGGCTCCTCGGGCAGGGCACCGGCACGGGTACCTCGGGGCTGAGCGGGATGGAACAGCCCGCAGCTCTGAGTCTCGGCATGGCGGCGCGGGAACCATTGGTCGGCCCTCGGCCAGTGATGCCCGCCATGGAACGGTTGTCTCCCGCGCTGGCTCCCAGCCGCGTTCCGGAGATGCCGGCACGGTTGATGCCGTCGGCCGCCCTGGGCCAGGCCACTTCGGTCGGCGGCCTGTCGGTCCCGCCGGGATGGACCCCTGCGGGACAGGCGGTCTCGGCCACGGCCGCACCGGATGTCGCGCCGACGGCCGGCGCCCCGGCGGGAGCGCCGATGATGGCCCGCGGCATCCCCGCGAGCACCGTCGGAGGCATGGAGATTCGCGGATCCGGCGCCGTCGAGCCGCCGCGCGTAGTCGTCCTACCGCGCACCAGTCTCGTCGGTTAACAGAAAGGGGGACAAGCGCTTTCGTCTTATCACCGACCGCTCACCACACACGACAACTCATTAAAGGAGACCATCAATGACCACACGATTCATGACCGATCCGCAACTGATGCGGGACATGGCGGGCCGCTTCGAGGTGCACGCGCAGACCGTGGAGGACGAGGCCCGCAAGATGTGGGCGTCGTCGCAAAACATCTCCGGCGCGGGCTGGAGTGGGACCGCGCAGGCGACCTCGCTGGACACCATGGGCCAGATGAATCAGGCGTTCCGAAACATCGTGAACATGCTGCACGGAGTCAGCGACGGACTGGTTCGCGATGCCGGCAACTACGAGCAGCAAGAGCAGGCCTCCCAGCAGATCCTGGGCAGCTAACCAACCGAACGAAGAACAGGAGACTTTAACGATGACGATCAACTATCAATTCGGCGACGTCGACGCCCACGGCGCCCTCATCCGCGCGCAGGCGGCATCGCTGGAAGCGGAGCACCAGGCCATCGTTCGCGATGTGCTTGCCGCCGGCGACTTTTGGGGCGGTGCCGGCTCGATGGCCTGCCAGCAGTTCATCACCGACTTGGGCCGCAATTTCCAGGTGATCTACGAGCAGGCCAACGCCCACGGGCAAAAGGTCCAGTCCGCGGGCAGCAACATGGCCAACACCGACAGCGCGGTGGGATCCAGCTGGGCCTAGGGAGTCACGAGAATCTTGCAGTGCCGCTCGGGGTCGGCGAGGTCATCAAAGGCCGCGCCGACCCCGTCCAGGCCTACCTCGCCGGTGATCAGCGGCGTGACGTCGATGTCGCCCTCGGCGAGCGCGCGCAGCGAATCGGCGAATTCATCCGGGCTGTAGGCGAGGACGAACTGGACGTTGATCTCCTTTGCGATCGCGAAGAAAGGATGCACGGTGTCGGGCTGCATACACACCCCGGCGACGACCAACCGGGTGCCCGGACGCGCCCGCAACAGCACGTCGTCGATGATTCCCGGCACCCCGACCGCCTCGAACACCACCGCGGGTTTGACGCTGTCGAAGGGCGAGCCCTGGGCCGCGTCCAGCGTCCGATGCGCGCCCATCGCGGTGGCCAGCTCCCGGCGTTTCGGTGAAAAATCCGATGCCACAATGGTTTCCACGCCACGGGCGCGAAGCGACGCGATGATCGCGATGCCGATCGGGCCGCAACCGAGCACCAGGGCGGTCTCCCCCGGCGCGATGCTCGACTTGTTGACCGCGTGCAGGCCCACCGCCATGGGTTCGGTCAGCGCGGCGTGCTTGAAATCGAGGCCGTTGGGGATGGGCATCAGCAGCGGCGCCGACAGCAGCATCCGTTCGGCGTAGCCGCCGACCGTCGTGTTGCTGTAGACGATGGGCTCGACGCCCTTGCCGGACAGCAACACGGGTAGCGAGGTGACCAGCGTTCCCGGGGGATGCGATTCGGTGTCCGGTCCGGCTTCGAGTACCTCGGCGCTGAACTCGTGGCCCATGAAAATATCGCGACTCAGGTCCAGGCTCATGCCGCCCGCGGCATCGCCGCCCATCCGATCGGTCAGCGCCATCACCTCGGACCCGTGCGCCGCGAAATGTAGGTCAGAGCCGCAGATTCCGCACGATCGGACCGCGACCAGCACCTGGCCGGATTCGGGAACCGGGTCGGGGACGTCGTCGCGGTAGACCATCCGGCCGTCCCGCAATACCGAGGCGCGCATCAGCTCTTCTCGCTTTCCAACTTGTGTTCGTCGACATGCTCGGTAATCGCCTTCACCACGGCCTCACCGGCGCGGCCGATTAACTGGTCGCGGCGGCCCTTCGCCCAGTCGTGCGACGACCGCGAGGCCTGCAGCTGTCCCTTGAAATGGGGAATCACCTTGCGGGCCATCAGGTCATAACAGTGGTACGTCGCTTCGGGCGAGGCCCAGTCATGTCCGAGCATGAGCAGGGTCCCGAAGCCACCCGAGCGTTCGAGCAGATCTTCGATGTGCGCGATCGCGTCGTCGGGGGTGCCGATGCAGCAATTGCCTTTGGCCGCATAGTCTTCGACGAATTCATGAGGTGTCTGCGCGCCGTCGACGGTGTTGGCCAGGGGAACGAACCCGGCGGCGCCGAAATAGTTGGCGAAGTCCTGCAGCCCGTAGGTGCAGTCGTCGATCGCCTGGTCGCGGCTGTCGGCGATGTGCATGATGCTCAGCACTCGCCAATCGGCTCGATCGGGCTCGTCGCGGCCGACTTTGCCGGCCTGTTCACGGACCACGTCCCAGGTGTTTTCCAGGGCGGCGTAGCCGCCGGGCACCGACATCGACAGCGACAGCAGCGACGTGCCCAGGGCGCCCGCCAGTCGCGGCCCGGACGGCGAAATCATTGCGGCCGTGGCGATTTCCGGATAGGGCCAGGTGTAGGGGCGGACATGAAGCTGGGCGTCGCGCAGCGTGAACCAGTCGGAGTGGCGGTCGATTCGCTCGTCGGGCGCGGCGCGAAACAGGGCGAGTATCGCCTCGAGGGACTCCTGCATCATCCGGCGTTGCTCGATCGGGTCGATCCCCATCATGTAGGCGTCCGACGGCAGCGCGCCAGGGCCCGTGCCGAACATGACTCGGCCGCGGGTCAGGTGGTCCAGCAGCACCCAGCGATCGGCCACCATGAGCGGATGGTGGTACGGCAGCGAGACCACACCGGTTCCCAGCCGGATGTGCCTCGTCCGCTCCGCGGCGGCCGCGATGAACACCTCCGGGCACGCGATCAGCTCGTAACCGCCGGAGTGGTGTTCGCCAAACCACGCTTCGTCGAAGCCCAAGCGGTCGAGCGCGACGACACGCTCCATGTCGTATTCCAATGCCACCGTTGGGGATTGGCCGATCGGATGAAACGGTGTGATAAAGACGCCGAAGCGCAGGGGGGCGTTCATCGCAGCTCCAATCCGTTGAGAAAGTCCAGCAGTGCCGCATTGACCTCGTCGGGTCGCTCTTGTTGCAGCCAGTGTCCCGCGCCCTCGAGCATCACCTGACGGTACGGCCCGGAAACCACCTGCGAAGCGCGGTCGGCGCGGGTGAAGGACAGCACCGGATCGGCCGACCCACCGATGAACAGACACGGCACCGAGATTTTCGCGCCGTCGAGTTCGGGGGTGGTCTCCCAGTTGCGGTCGAAGTTGCGATACCAGTTCAGCCCGCCGGTGAATCCGGTGCGGGAGAACTCATCGACGTAGTGGTCGAGCTCGTCTTGGCTTATCCAGTCCGGCAGCCCGTCGGGCTCGGGCAGGCGATCGAGGAAGCCTTGCGGACCGGGGGTAGCCATCCGCACCAGGGCGTCCTGGCCGCCGTCTGCCCGCAGGCCGCCCATCATGCGTCGAATCACTCTGGCGGGATCGGCGTTGAGTTCGGCGTCGGCGACGCCCGGTTCCTGGAAATACAGGATGTAGAAGAAGTTTTCGCCGAATAGCTTGCGCCACGCTTTGGTCGGCGCCACGTGCGAGCGGGGCAGCGGCGGGACGCTCAATCCCACTACCGCCGACACCCGGTCGGGGTGCAGCAGCGGCGCATGCCACGCCACGGGGGCGCCCCAGTCGTGACCCACCCAGACGGCGCGCTCGGCGCCGACGTCATCGAGCAGCCCGACGATGTCGGCGGTCAACTCGCGAATGTTGTAGGCCTCGATCGAATCCGGGGCCGACGACCCGCCGTAACCGCGCTGATCGGGCGCCAGCACGTGGTAGCCCGCCTCGGCGAGGGCCGGAATCTGGTGTCGCCACGAGTAGGCCAGCTCGGGAAAGCCGTGCGCCAGGACCACCGTGGGCGCGCCGCGGTCGCCGGCTTCGACCACCCGCAACTGCACACCATTGGTGTCTACTAACCGTTCGGTTGATAAGGGCATCGTCTCACCAAATCACAACGCCGGTGGGCTGAGAAGGCCTGACATCGTGGTAGATATCGCGACAAGACATCCCAACGAAAGGTGACTTTCGCATGAAGCGGCTGGACCACGTCGTCTTGTGGACGAAGGATGCGCGCGCATCGATGGACTTCTACACCCGGGTCGTTGGGCTGGCGCCCGTGCGGTTCGCCGAGTTCGCGGCGGGTGACGCGCCGTTCCCGAGCGTGCGGGTCAGCGAGGACTCGATCATCGACCTGTCGCCGATCGACAGCGCTGGCGCCACCGAAGCCCTCACGAAGGTCGAGGGCAGCGCGGGCCATCCGATCAATCACGTCTGCCTGGCGCTGTCGAAGGCCGAATACGACGCGCTCGACCGCCGTTTGCAGGCCGAGGGCGTGGACACTAGCGCCCGGCTGAACCGCACCTACGGGGCCCGAGGTTGGGCGCCGCACGGCTACTACTTCCGCGACCCCGACGGCAATGTCATCGAGGCCCGCTATTACGAGTAGGCGCTCCGCCGAACGTGCGGCCAGCCGCACACTGGGCAACGAGCGTGCGGCCAGCCGCACGCTGGGCCCCCATCGGCTGCCCATCGGGAACAGCCAGTCGTTGTCTGAGCGGGATGGTGGCGACCCGTCCCCCGCAAGCGGGCGGTACCCCCAGCGCCCCGGCTCCACCGGCGCTGGCGATCGCCACAGGCGGTAGCCTGGACTTTTCCAGCTGCGTGTGGATAGGGAAGGACTTGGCCGCAACGGCCGATGATTGATGAACCGGAAAAACGTGATTCGCACCGTGACGGCGATCGCCGTCGTGGTGCTGCTCGGCTGGTCGTTCTTCTATTTCAGCGACGACACCCGCGGGTACAAGCCCGTCGACACCTCGGTGGCGATGGCACAGATCAACGGCGACAACGTCAAGAGCGCGCAAATCGATGACCGTGAGCAGCAATTGCGGTTGACCCTGAAGAAGGGCACCAACGACACCGAGAATTCGGACAAGGTCATTACCAAGTACCCCAGCGGGTACGCCGTCGACCTGTTCAACGCGCTGAACGCCAAGAACGCGAAGGTCGCCACCGTCGTCAACGAAGGCAGCATCCTGGGCGAGTTACTCGTCTACGTGCTGCCGCTGCTGTTGCTGGTGGGCCTGTTCGTGATGTTCTCGCGCATGCAGGGCGGCGCCCGGATGGGCTTCGGTTTCGGCAAATCGCGCGCCAAGCAGCTCTCCAAGGACATGCCCAAAACCACCTTCGCTGACGTCGCCGGCGTCGACGAGGCGGTCGAGGAGCTCTACGAGATCAAGGACTTCCTGCAGAACCCCAGCAGGTATCAGGCGCTGGGCGCCAAGATCCCCAAGGGCGTGCTGCTGTACGGGCCGCCGGGAACCGGCAAGACGCTGCTGGCCCGCGCCGTCGCCGGTGAGGCCGGGGTGCCGTTCTTCACCATCTCCGGCTCGGACTTCGTCGAGATGTTCGTCGGCGTCGGCGCATCACGGGTGCGCGACCTCTTCGAGCAGGCCAAGCAGAACAGCCCGTGCATCATCTTCGTCGACGAGATCGACGCGGTGGGCCGCCAGCGTGGTGCCGGTCTCGGCGGCGGCCACGACGAGCGCGAGCAGACACTGAACCAGTTGCTGGTCGAGATGGACGGTTTCGGCGACCGCGCCGGCGTCATCCTGATCGCGGCCACCAACCGGCCCGACATCCTCGACCCCGCCTTATTGCGGCCCGGCCGCTTCGACCGGCAGATCCCGGTGACCAACCCCGACCTGGCCGGCCGCCGCGCCGTCCTGCGGGTGCATTCCAAGGGCAAGCCGATCGCCCCGGACGCCGACCTGGACGGGCTCGCGAAGCGCACCGTCGGCATGACCGGTGCCGACCTGGCCAACGTGATCAACGAGGCGGCGCTGCTGACCGCGCGCGAGAACGGCACCGTCATCACCGGCCCCGCGCTGGAGGAGGCGGTGGACCGGGTCATCGGCGGGCCGCGCCGCAAGGGCCGGATCATCAGCGAGCAGGAGAAGAAGATCACCGCCTACCACGAGGGCGGACACACGCTGGCGGCCTGGGCTATGCCCGACATCGACCCGGTCTACAAGGTGACGATCCTGGCCCGCGGGCGCACCGGCGGCCACGCGGTGGCGGTGCCGGAGGAAGACAAGGGCCTGCGGACCCGCTCAGAGATGATCGCGCAGTTGGTGTTCGCGATGGGCGGGCGCGCCGCCGAGGAATTGGTGTTCCGCGAGCCGACGACCGGCGCGGTGTCGGACATCGAGCAGGCCACCAAGGTCGCCCGCGCGATGGTCACCGAATTCGGCATGAGTTCCAAACTCGGTGCGGTCAAGTACGGCACCGAACACGGCGACCCCTTCCTGGGCCGCACCATGGGCACGCAGGCCGACTACTCACACGAGGTCGCCCGCGACATCGACGACGAGGTGCGCAAGCTGATCGAGGCGGCGCACACCGAAGCGTGGGAGATCCTTACCGAATACCGCGACATCCTCGACACCCTGGCCGGCGAGCTGCTGGAAAAGGAAACCCTGCACCGGGCCGAGCTCGAGGGGATCTTCGCCGGCGTCGAAAAGCGGCCCCGGCTCACGATGTTCGACGATTTCGGCGGCCGGATCCCGTCGGACAAGCCGCCGATCAAGACGCCGGGCGAGCTGGCCATCGAGCGCGGCGAGCCCTGGCCCCCGCCGGTCGCCGAGCCGGCCTTCAAGGCGGCCATCGCGGCGGCGAGCCAGGCCGCCGAGGCCGCCCGCGCCGAGTCGGACCGAAATACCCACGGCCCCAACGGTTCTCATGGTCAAGGCGAACGCCAGGGTGCGGGCCATGGCCCCACCCGGCCCGACTACGGCGCCCCGGCCGGCTGGCATGCGCCGGGCTGGCCGCCGCAGCAGCCGCAGGGCCATTGGTATCCGCCCGCGCCGCCCCAGCAGCCCTACTGGCCGCAGCCGGCACCGAGCTACCCGGGCCAGGGGCACCAGTCTTATCCGCCCTATCCGCCATATCCGCCGCCTGGTCAGCCCACCCCGGATGCGCAGAAATCCCCTGACCAGCCGGATGAGGATGTGAGCCGGTCCAACCCGCCGGCGCTCGGCTGACGAACGGAGGATTCGATGGCTTTGCCGGATCTGGGGCCGGGTTCCCGTCGCGCGACATCACGCGTACGGAAGTTCGACCAGCCGCGAGCCGAGGCCGCCATCCGCGAGTTGCTGCTGGCCATCGGTGAAGACCCGGAGCGGGACGGCTTGCAAGAGACCCCGTCACGCGTCGCCCGTGCCTACCGGGAGATGTTCGCCGGGCTCTACACCGACCCCGACAGCGTGCTGAACACGATGTTCGACGAAGAGCACGACGAGCTGGTGATCGTCAAGGAAATCCCGATGTACTCCACCTGCGAGCACCACCTGGTGTCGTTTCACGGCGTCGCACACGTCGGCTACATCCCCGGCAAGGACGGCCGCGTGACGGGCCTGTCGAAGATCGCGCGCATGGTCGACCTGTACGCCAAGCGGCCCCAGGTGCAGGAGCGGCTCACCAGCCAGATCGCCGATGCCTTGGTGCGGCAACTCGATCCGTCCGGGGTCATCGTCGTCGTCGAGGCCGAGCACCTGTGCATGGCGATGCGCGGTGTCCGCAAGCCCGGCGCCGTCACCACGACGTCGGCGGTGCGCGGTCTGTTCAAAACCAATGCCGCTTCTCGAGCGGAAGCGCTCGACCTCATCCTGCGTAAGTGAGCCCGGCGCCTGTGCAGGTCATGGGGGTTCTGAACGTCACTGACGATTCATTCTCCGATGGCGGGCGCTACCTGGATGCGGACAGTGCCGTCGCGCACGGGCTGGCAATGGTCAGCGAAGGCGCGGGAATCATCGACGTCGGCGGGGAGTCGACCAGGCCCGGCGCCGCCCGCATCGATTCTCGGGTCGAGGCCTCGCGCGTGGTTCCCGTCGTCAAAGAGCTTGCGGCACAGGGCATTACCGTGAGCATCGACACCATGCACGCCGACGTCGCGCGGGCGGCGCTGCAGAGCGGCGCGCGGATCGTCAACGACGTGTCCGGCGGGCGGGCCGATCCGGCGATGGCGCCGCTGGTGGCCGAGGCCGGCGTGACCTGGGTGCTGATGCACTGGCGCTCGGTGTCCTCCGAACGGCCGCACGAGGCCCCGCACTACGACGACGTGGTCGCCGAGGTGCGCTCCGAACTGCTCGCCGGCGTTGACGCCGCGGTCGCCGCGGGCGTGGATCCGGCAAAGCTGGTGATCGACCCCGGGCTGGGATTCGCCAAGACGGGACAACACAATTGGGCGCTGTTGCACGCCCTGCCGCAGTTGGTCGCCACGGGTGTACCGGTGCTCCTGGGCGCCTCGCGCAAGCGGTTCCTCGGCACGCTGCTGGCCGCACCCGACGGGTCGCCGCGACCGCCCGACGGGCGCGAGACGGCGACCGCCGTGATTTCCGCACTGGCCGCCCTGCACGGGGCCTGGGGTGTGCGGGTGCACGACGTGCGGGCGTCGGTCGACGCGCTCAAAGTCGTGGGGGCGTGGACGCATGGCTGATCGAATAGAGTTGCGCGGCTTGGCGGTTCGCGGCCGGCATGGAGTGTTGGAACACGAGCGCGCCAACGGCCAGGAGTTCGTCGTCGATATCACGGTGTGGATCGACCTGGCCGACGCGGCGACGAGCGACGAGCTGGCCGACACCTACGACTACGCCGCGCTGGCCAAGCTCGCCGCCGACGTCGTCGCCGGGCCGCCGCGCAACCTCATCGAAACCGTCGGCGGTGAGATCGCCGGGAAGGTGATGGACGACGAACGCGTGCACGCCGTCGAGGTGGTGGTGCACAAGCCGCAGGCGCCGATACCGCAGCGGTTCGACGACGTCGCGGTGGTGGTCCGGCGGTCGCGGCGCGGCGGCCGCGGCTCGGTGGTCCCGGCGGGCGGAGCGCTATGACACGGGTCGTCCTGTCCATCGGCTCCAATCTCGGTGACCGGCTGGCACGGTTGCAGTCGGTTGTCGACGGGCTCGGCGATGCGGTGCTCGCGGTCTCCCCGGTGTACGAGACGGACCCCTGGGGTGGCGTGGAACAGGCGCCCTTCCTCAACGCGGTGGTGATAGCCGACGACCCCGACTGCGACGGGCAGGGCTGGCTGCGGCGGGCCCAGGACTTCGAGCGCGCGGCGGGCCGGGTTCGCGGCGAACGCTGGGGACCGCGCACTCTCGACGTCGACCTGATCGCCTGTTACGACGACACCGAGCTGATCGCCCGCGAGCCCAACCTGACGCTGCCCCATCCGCTGGCGCACCTGCGCGCTTTCGTGATGGTCCCGTGGCTGGCCATCGACCCGGACGCTCAGCTCACCGTCGCCGGGGGGCCGCGCCCGGTCGCCCGCCTGCTCGCCGAGCTGGAGCGCGCGGACCGCGAGGGTGTCCGGTTGTCCGGGCTGACGCTCACGGCTAACCGGGAGTCGCGGCGCTGATGGGCCCAACCAGGAAACGTGACCTGACGGCCGCGGTGGTGGGAGCTGCGGTGGTGGGTTATCTCCTGGTCATCCAGCTGTATCGGTGGTTCCCGCCCATCACGATCTGGACCGGGCTGTCGCTGCTCGCGGTCGCCATCGGCGAGGCGCTGTGGGCGCGCCACGTGAGGGGCAAGATCAACGAGGGCGAAATCGGCGACGGGCCGGGATGGCTGCATCCGCTTGCCGTCGCGCGCAGCGTGATGGTCGCCAAGGCCTCGGCGTGGGTCGGTGCGCTCGTCCTGGGTTGGTGGGTCGGGGTGCTGGTGTACTTTCTGCCGCGGCGGTCATGGCTGCGGGTCGCCGCCGAGGACACCACCGGCACGGTGGTGGCGGCGGTCAGCGCTCTGGCGCTCGTGGTTGCCGCGCTGTGGCTGCAGCATTGTTGTAAATCCCCGCAGGATCCGACCGAGCACGGCGAGGGCGCGGAAGGCTAAGCCCCGCCGGGGTCGCCGGACGGCCAGCGGCACGCCGGACCGGTGCGACACGCGGATTGACCTCGCACAGGTACTCTTCAGGCCATGACCGTTCTGTCCCGCGGCGCCCGGGTCCGGCGCGGCGGTCGCAGGCCGGGGTGGGTGCTCTTGACCGCGTTGCTGGTCCTCGCAATGGGGGCCAGTTCCGCACTGGTTTTCACCAATCGGGTGGAACTCCTCAAGCTCGCTGTAATCCTGGCGCTGTGGGCCGCAGTCGCTGGCGCGTTCGTGTCGGTGCTCTACCGTCGGCAAAGCGATGCTGATCAATCCCGCGTGCGTGACCTCAAGCTCGTCTACGACCTGCAGCTGGACCGGGAGATCTCGGCCCGCCGCGAATACGAGCTGACCGTCGAGTCCCAGCTGCGCCGCGAGCTGGCGTCCGAGCTGCGTGCCCAGGCCGCCGACGACGTCGCCGCGCTACGTGCGGAGCTGGCCGCGCTGCGGACCAGCCTGGAGATCCTGTTCGACACCGACCTGCAGGACCGCCCGGCGCTGGAGACGCTCGAGACCGAGGCGCCGCGCGCACGCACCTACAGCGACTGGGAGCGAAACGGTGAAAGCGCCGATTGGGTGTCCAGCGATCGCATGACGTCGGCCTACCAGGACAACCCGCTCGGCCGCCACGACCGGAGGGCCGACGAAGAGGCGATCATCGACGTGCCCGAGGAGCCGCTGTTGCCGCCCCGCCAGGCGCCGCCGCCGCGGGAAGCGTCCCGCAGCCACTACGACGTCCCGCCCGAGGCGCCCTACCTGGTCTCACAGGAACCCCCCTACATGGCCCCGCCGCCGCAGCCCGAGCAGCGATTCGAGCAGTTTCATCGGCCGCCACAACCTGCCCCACCGCCGCCCGCGCCGCCACCGCCGCCCCAACCGGAACCGCAGCCGCAGACGCAGGATTGGCAGCCCGTCGCCGCCGACGGGCTATGGCTGCCGCCGGGCGCACGGGGCAGCCACTGGGCCGGCGGCGATTCGCCCGGGCGAGGCGACGCGGGGGATCGGCGCGCCCGGCATTCCCACCCCAACGAGCCCGTGGACGGCGCGCGCGTCGAACCCGAACCTTCCTGGCCGTACGGCGAGCCCGATCGCCGCGCGTCCCGGCATTCGGCGGAGTACCGCGACCTCGGGAACTATGCGCCGACGAACGAGCCGCCGTACGCACCGCCGCCGCCACCTCCCGCCGCCGCAACGCCGCTGCAGGAGCCCCCTATGTCGCCACCCGCTGCGCCGCCGCCACCACAAATGGCACCGCCACCGCCGGCCGCGCACGCGCCTCGGCACGGCGGCGCCGACCCGTCGGCCGAAGCGCAGCAGGGCACGGGCGAGGCCCCGCCGTCCGGTGGCCACTCCGTCGCCGACCTGCTGGCGCGGCTACAGGTGGAGCCGTCCGGCGGGGGCCGTCGGCGCCGCCGGGAAGGCTGAGCTGAGGGCATCGTCACATTGGGTGGGGCACACCCGATCGACTACAGTCTTAGTGACCGTCCGGTACCCAGTTGGGACTGGAACGAACGAAGAAATCAGTGAGGTCGTCTGCGATGGTGCAGTTCGACGGTTTGCGCCCGGCCAGGCTCAAGGTGGGCATCATCTCGGCCGGCCGGGTGGGCACCGCGCTGGGCGTCGCGCTGGAGCGCGCTGACCACGTCGTCGTGGCGTGCAGCGCCATTTCCCACGCATCGCGGCAGCGGGCGCAGCGTCGGCTGCCCGATACCCCCGTGCTCTCGCCGCCGGATGTGGCGGCCGGTGCCGAGCTGCTGCTGTTGGCGGTTCCCGACAGCGAACTCGCCGGCCTGGTGTCCGGCCTGGCCGCGACGTCGGCGCTGCGGCCCGGCACGATCGTGGCGCACACGTCCGGGGCCAACGGGGTCGGCATCCTCGCGCCGCTGGCGTCCGACTGCATACCGCTGGCAATCCACCCGGCGATGACGTTCACCGGATCCGACGAGGACATCAGCAGGCTGCCCGACACCTGCTTCGGGATCACCGCGGCCGACGACGTCGGGTACGCGATCGCCCAATCCCTGGTGCTGGAGATGGGCGGCGAGCCGTTCTGCGTCCGCGAGGACGACCGCATCCTCTACCACGCCGCGCTGGCCCACGCCGGTAACCACATCGTGGCGGTGCTCGCCGATGCGCTCGACGCCCTGCGCGCCGCGCTGCGCGGCAGCGAACTGCTCGGCCAACAAACCGTCGACGACCAGCCGGGCGGCATCGCCGAACGCATCGTCGGACCGCTGGCGCGGGCCGCGCTGGAGAACACCCTGCAACGCGGCCAGGCCGCGCTCACCGGGCCGGTCGCGCGCGGCGATGCGGCCGCCGTCGCTGCGCACCTGGCGGCGTTGGACCGGGTGGACCCCGCGCTGGCCAACGCTTACCGGGTGAATGCCCTGCGGACCGCCCAGCGCGCACACGCTCCCGCCGATGTCGTCGAGGTGCTGGCGCGATGAACCCGATGGCGCCGACCGCGTTCACGGCGGGCGAGCTCAACCTCTATTCGACGCCGCGAGACGTCACCGAGGTCAGTCGCGCGCTGCGTCACACCGGCCGCCGAGTGATGCTGGTGCCCACGATGGGTGCTCTGCACGACGGGCACCTGGCGCTGGTGCGCGCCGCCAGGCGGGTGCCCGGCTCGGTGGTTGTCGTGTCGATCTTCGTCAATCCGCTGCAGTTCGGTGCAGGCGAAGATCTCGACGCCTATCCCCGGACCCTCGACGAGGATCTGGCGTTGTTGCGCGGCGAAGGGGTCGAGATCGTGTTCGCGCCGACCGCCGCGGCGATATATCCCGACGGCCTGCGCACCAGCGTGCAGCCGGGTCCACTGGCCGCCGAACTCGAGGGCGGCTCGCGGCCAACGCATTTCACCGGCGTCCTGACCGTCGTGTGCAAGCTGCTGCAGATCGTGCGTCCCGACCGCGTGTTCTTCGGCGAGAAGGATTACCAGCAGCTGGTCCTGATCCGGCAGATGGTGGCCGACTTGAACCTCGACGTCACGGTGGTCGGGGTACCGACGGTGCGGGAAGGCGACGGGCTGGCGATGTCGTCGCGCAACCGCTACCTCGATCCGGCACAGCGCGAACTGGCCGGCACGCTGTCGGCTGCGCTGGTGGCCGCCGCGCACGCCGCGCCGGTCGGCGCCCGGGCCGCGCTGGATGCCGCGCGCTCGGTGCTCGACGCCGTGCCCGCGATCGAGGTCGACTACTTGGAGCTGCGCGACGCCGAGCTGGGCCCGCCGCAGGTCGGCCGGCCCGGACGCCTGCTGATCGCCGCCCGGCTGGGCGGCACCAGACTGCTGGACAACATTGCGATCGAAGTTGGAAATCTCGCCGGCACCGACGGGCCGGACGAACTCGCCCAATCACATTGGAGGAACTGATGTTTCGGACGATGCTGAAATCGAAGATTCACCGCGCCACGGTCACGCAGGCCGACCTGCACTACGTCGGTTCGGTGACCATCGACGCCGACTTGATGGATGCCGCGGACCTGCTCGAGGGCGAACAGGTGACGATCGTCGACATCGACAACGGCGCGCGGCTGGTCACCTACGCCATCACCGGCGAGCGGGGTTCCGGGGTGATCGGAATCAACGGCGCCGCAGCCCATCTGGTTCACCCCGGCGATCTGGTGATTCTGATCGCCTACGGCACCATGACGGACGCCGAGGCGCGCGCCTACCGGCCGCGGATCGTCTTCGTCGACGCAGACAACAAGCCGATCGACCTCGGCCACGATCCGGCCTTCGTGCCCGATGACGCGGCCGAGCTACTCGATCCGCGGATGGGCGCACGGTAGCCGTGCTGCTGGCGATCGACGTCCGCAATACCCACACCGTTGTCGGACTGCTGTCGGGCTCCAAGGAGCACGCAAAAGTCGTGCAGCAATGGCGTATTCGCACCGAATCCGAGGTCACCGCGGACGAATTGGCGCTGACCATCGACGGCCTGATCGGCGAGGATTCGGAGCGGCTCACCGGCGCCGTCGCCCTGTCCACTGTCCCCTCGGTGCTGCACGAGGTGCGGATCATGCTCGACCAGTACTGGCCGTCGGTGCCGCACGTGCTGATCGAACCGGGGGTGCGCACCGGGATCCCGCTGCTGGTCGACAACCCCAAAGAAGTCGGTGCAGACCGAATCGTCAACTGCCTGGCGGCCTTTCACAAGTTCGGCCGGGCCGCGATCGTCGTGGACTTCGGATCGTCGATCTGCGTCGACGTGGTGTCGGCCAAGGGCGAGTTCCTCGGCGGGGCCATCGCCCCCGGGGTTCAGGTCTCGTCGGACGCTGCGGCGGCCCGCTCGGCCGCGCTGCGCCGGGTCGAGCTGACCGAGCCCCGGTCGGTGGTCGGCAAGAACACCGTGGAATGCATGCAGGCGGGCGCGGTGTTCGGCTTCGCCGGATTGGTCGACGGCCTGGTCACGCGGATCCGGGCGGACGTCGACGGCTTTTCCGAGGACCTCGGCGACGACGTCGTGGTCGTGGCGACCGGGCACACCGCGCCGCTTCTGCTGCCCCAGCTGCATACGGTCAACCACTACGACGCGCACCTGACCCTGCAGGGCCTGCGACTGGTCTTCGAGCGCAACCGCGACGCCCAGCGCGGCCGGTTGAAGACGGCACGCTGACTTTCTCTCGGGCTGAGTGTGACCTCATGGCGCCCTAGACGCACACAAGACGCCGTCAGCGCACACTCGACTCCCGCGGTGGGCGGCTAGAGCAGGTCATTTAAGCTGGCACGTCGTGAACTCTGCCGACGCAGCAGACCTTCCTGAGCAATTCCGGATCCGCCGGGACAAGCGCGCTCGCCTATTGGCGGAGGGTCGGGAGCCCTACCCGGTCGCGATCGAACGCACCCACACCCTGGCGCAGGTGCGCGCCGACCATCCCGATCTGCCCGTCGACACCGCGACGGACGACATCGTGGGCGTCGCGGGCCGGGTCATCTTCGCGCGCAACTCCGGAAAATTGTGTTTTGCGACACTCCAGGACGGCGACGGCGCCAGCCTGCAGGTGATGATCAGCCTGGACAAGGTCGGCCGCGAAGCGCTGGACGCATGGAAGGCCGACGTCGACCTCGGCGACGTTGTCTACGTGCACGGGAACGTGATCAGCTCACGGCGCGGCGAATTGTCCGTGCTGGCCGATTCGTGGCGGATGGCGGCCAAGTCGCTGCGGCCGCTGCCCGTCGCGCACAAGGAGATGAGCGAAGAGGCGCGGGTGCGCCAGCGCTACGTCGACCTGATCGTCCGCCCGCAGGCTCGCTCGGTCGCCCGCCAGCGGATCGCCGTCGTCCGCGCGATACGGGGCGCATTGGAACGACGCGGGTTTCTCGAAGTCGAAACGCCTATGTTGCAGACACTGGCAGGCGGCGCGGCGGCGCGGCCGTTCATCACACATTCCAATGCTCTTGACATCGATCTGTACCTGAGGATCGCGCCGGAACTGTTCCTCAAGCGCTGCATCGTCGGTGGATTCGACCGCGTTTTCGAGCTAAATCGCGTGTTCCGAAACGAAGGTGCCGATTCCACGCATTCTCCGGAATTCTCCATGTTGGAGACCTATCAGACCTATGGAACGTATGACGATTCGGCAGTGGTCACCCGCGAGCTTATTCAAGAGGTAGCCGATGAGGCGATCGGCACCAGACAACTACCGTTGCCGGACGGCAGTGCCTACGACATAGACGGAGAATGGGCGTCCATACAAATGTATCCGTCGCTGTCGGCGGCACTCGGTGAAGAGATCACACCCGAGACGACCGTCGATCGACTGCGCGCCATCGCCGATCGGCTCGGCGTCGAGATCCCCGACAACCGCGGCTACGGCCACGGCAAGCTCGTCGAGGAACTATGGGAGCACACGGTGGGCAACGCCCTCACCGCCCCCACCTTCGTCAAGGATTTCCCAGTCGAGACAACACCTTTGACGCGTCAGCACCGTAGCATCCCGGGCGTCACCGAGAAGTGGGACCTCTACGTGCGAGGGGTCGAACTTGCCACCGGCTATTCCGAATTGACCGACCCGATCGTCCAGCGCGAGAGGTTCGCGGAGCAAGCGCGCGCCGCGGCCGCGGGCGACGACGAGGCCATGGCGCTCGACGAAGACTTTCTGGCCGCACTGGAGTACGGGATGCCGCCCTGCACCGGAACCGGAATGGGTATCGATCGGTTGTTGATGTGTTTGACCGGACTGTCAATTAGAGAGACAGTTTTGTTCCCGATTGTTCGTCCGCACTGAAGTTCAACTGTGCGTCATGCTTCCAGATTGAGTATGCTGCGTTCCTATGGCAGATTGATGCGGGGAGTCTATCCAATCTGCTCAGCAACTGCTCAAGAAGAAATGCGAGGGTAATCTGATGGCGAAGAAAGTGACCGTCACCTTGGTCGATGATTTCGACGGTGCGGGCGCGGCCGACGAAACAGTCGAATTCGGGCTCGACGGGGTGACGTATGAGATTGACCTTTCTTCCAAGAATGCGGCAAAACTTCGCAGTGATCTGAAGCAGTGGGTAGCGGCCGGCCGCCGGGTGGGCGGGCGCCGTCGCGGCCGTTCCGGTTCCGGCCGCGGCCGTGGCGCGATCGACCGTGAGCAGAGCGCGGCGATCCGCGAGTGGGCCCGTCGCAACGGGCACAACGTGTCCACGCGGGGCCGCATCCCCGCCGACGTCATCGACGCCTTCCACGCGGCCACCTAGAAACGCAGTCTCTACCGGCGCCCGGCCGCAACCGCCGGGCGCCGGTTCTTTCGCTGGTGGCGAAACGATCGCGCGGGGTTTGCGGAAACGATTTGGCGGTTGGCCGCGTTTCCTCAGTTACCGCTGTGTCGGCGGCGGGGAGATCGTCCGGATGGGCCGGCCGAGCCCCGAACCGCGGGGAACCACAAGGTTAGGAACCCTGGCAGGCCGACCATTACAGTGGATGGCAGGTACGCGAGTGTCGGCCCCGGCGCCGACAATGACTTCAGTACCGACGTTGAGGGAGAGCAGGTAACCCGATGTTCGAAAGATTTACCGACCGTGCCCGCAGGGTCGTCGTCCTGGCGCAAGAAGAGGCCCGGATGCTCAACCACAACTACATCGGCACCGAGCACATCCTGCTGGGTTTGATTCACGAAGGCGAAGGCGTCGCGGCGAAGTCGCTGGAATCGCTGGGCATCTCGCTCGAGGGCGTCCGCAGCCAGGTCGAGGAGATCATCGGCCAGGGCCAGCAGGCGCCGTCGGGACACATCCCGTTCACCCCGCGCGCCAAGAAGGTTCTCGAGCTGAGCCTGCGCGAGGCGCTGCAGCTCGGCCACAACTACATCGGCACCGAGCACATCCTGCTGGGCCTGATTCGTGAGGGCGAGGGCGTAGCCGCCCAGGTGCTGGTCAAGCTCGGCGCCGAGCTCACCCGGGTGCGTCAGCAGGTGATCCAGCTGCTCTCCGGCTACCAGGGCAAGGAGGCGGCCGAAGCCGGAACCGGTGGCCGCGGAGGCGAATCCGGCAGCCCGTCCACCTCGCTGGTCCTCGACCAGTTCGGCCGCAACCTGACGGCCGCCGCGATGGAGGGCAAGCTCGACCCCGTCATCGGCCGCGAGAAGGAAATCGAGCGGGTGATGCAGGTGCTGTCCCGGCGCACCAAGAACAACCCGGTGCTGATCGGTGAGCCCGGCGTCGGCAAGACCGCCGTCGTCGAGGGCCTGGCGCAGGCCATCGTGCACGGCGAGGTTCCCGAGACGCTCAAGGACAAGCAGCTCTACACGTTGGACCTGGGATCGCTGGTCGCCGGTTCGCGCTACCGCGGTGACTTCGAGGAACGCCTGAAGAAGGTCCTCAAGGAGATCAACACCCGCGGCGACATCATCCTGTTCATCGACGAGCTGCACACCCTGGTGGGCGCCGGTGCCGCCGAGGGCGCGATCGACGCCGCGTCGATCCTCAAGCCCAAGCTGGCCCGCGGCGAGCTGCAGACGATCGGCGCCACCACGCTCGACGAGTACCGCAAGTACATCGAGAAGGACGCCGCGCTCGAGCGGCGGTTCCAGCCGGTGCAGGTGGGCGAGCCGACGGTCGAGCACACCATCGAGATCCTCAAGGGTCTGCGCGACCGATACGAGGCACACCACCGGGTGTCGATCACCGATTCGGCGATGGTGGCCGCAGCCACCCTGGCCGATCGCTACATCAACGACCGGTTCCTGCCGGACAAGGCGATCGACCTGATCGACGAGGCGGGTGCGAGGATGCGGATCCGCCGGATGACCGCGCCGCCGGACCTGCGCGAGTTCGACGAGAAGATCGCCGAGGCCCGCCGCGAGAAGGAATCGGCGATCGACGCCCAGGACTTCGAGAAGGCGGCCAGCCTGCGCGACCGCGAGAAGACCTTGGTGGCCCAGCGGGCCGAACGCGAAAAGCAGTGGCGCTCAGGCGATCTCGACGTGGTTGCCGAGGTCGACGACGAGCAGATCGCCGAGGTGCTGGGCAACTGGACCGGCATCCCGGTGTTCAAGCTCACCGAGGCCGAGACCACCCGGTTGCTGCGCATGGAGGACGAGATCCACAAGCGGATCATCGGCCAGGAGGACGCGGTCAAGGCCGTCTCGAAGGCGATCCGCCGCACCCGCGCGGGTCTGAAAGACCCCAAGCGCCCGTCGGGTTCGTTCATCTTCGCCGGCCCGTCCGGTGTCGGTAAGACCGAGCTGTCCAAGGCGCTGGCCAACTTCCTGTTCGGCGACGACGACGCGCTCATCCAGATCGACATGGGCGAGTTCCACGACCGCTTCACCGCGTCGCGGCTCTTCGGCGCGCCGCCGGGATACGTCGGCTACGAAGAGGGCGGCCAGCTCACCGAGAAGGTGCGGCGCAAGCCGTTCTCCGTGGTGCTGTTCGACGAGATCGAGAAGGCGCACCAGGAGATCTACAACAGCCTGCTGCAGGTGCTCGAGGACGGCCGGCTCACCGACGGCCAGGGCCGCACGGTCGACTTCAAGAACACCGTGCTGATCTTCACGTCCAACCTCGGCACCTCCGACATCTCCAAGCCGGTCGGCCTGGGCTTCACCCAGGGCGGTGGCGAGAACGACTACGAGCGGATGAAGCAGAAGGTCAACGACGAGCTCAAGAAGCACTTCCGGCCGGAGTTCCTCAACCGCATCGACGACATCATCGTCTTCCACCAGCTGACCCGCGAGGAGATCATCCGGATGGTCGACTTGATGATCGGCCGGGTCGCCGCCCAGCTCAAGAGCAAGGACATGGCGATGGAGCTGACCGACAAGGCCAAGGCGTTGCTGGCCAAGCGCGGCTTCGACCCGGTGCTGGGTGCTCGCCCGTTGCGGCGCACCATCCAGCGCGAGATCGAGGACCAGCTGTCCGAGAAGATCCTCTTCGAGGAGGTCGGGCCCGGACAGATTGTCACCGTCGATGTGGACAACTGGGACGGCGAAAGCGCCGGCGAGGACGCGAAGTTCACGTTCACCGGAACCCGCAAGCCTCCGCCCGAGCCGGAGCTGCAGAAAGCCGGAGCGCACGCGGCGCCCGACACGCCGTAGCCACAGCGCAAATGGGTGGTTAGTCTCAACCGGACTAGCCACCCGTTTCGCGTGTAAGGGGCCCGCCCGTGCTGATCGTGACCACCAACGACCTTCCGGGCTGGGAAATCCAACGCGTCTGCGGCGAGGTCTTCGGCCTGACGGTTCGCTCCCGAAACGCGTTCTCCCAAATGGGTGCGGGGTTCAAGGCCATGTTCGGCGGCGAGCTGGCCGGAATGACCAAGAACCTCGCCGAGAGCCGCAACGAGGCTATGGGCCGGCTGATCGCCGAGGCGCGCAACCGCGGCGGCAACGCGATCGTCGCGATGCGCTTCGACACCACCGAGATCGGCGACGTGTGGACCGAGATCTGCGCCTACGGCACCGCGGTCCAGGCGGTGCCGATCACCGACGCGGCGAAGTACACGGCGAATCAGCTCGGCTACGGGGCCGCGCCCCCGCAACAATGACATCGGTTTACACTGTCGCTTGCCAAACGAGTGACGGAATCCGGTGAAAGTCCGAAGCGGTCGCGCCACTGTCAAAGTCAGACCCGAAGCTCGTCGGACCTAAGCGGGACGCGATATCCCCAGAAGGAGTCAACTGTGTCCGATTCCACCGACATCCGGTCGATCGATTTATCGGCGGCAAGCGCCGCGCTGTGGCTGGCGGCGACCGTCTTCCTGGCGCTCTTGGCGCTCTACTTCGTCGGCGTCGATCAGGGCGCCGTGTCGCTGTTCGGCAGCGACTCCCACGTGCACGAGTTCGTGCACGACGCGCGGCATCTGCTCGGCTTCCCCTGCCACTGACGGCCGCTCGTGGAGAAGCGTCTGATCGCGCGCGGTCTGTTGGCCGGCGCGCTTGCCGCGGTGCTCGCATTCCTCTTCGGCCGCATATGCGCCGAGCCCGTCATCGGCCGTGCGATCGCCTTTGAGGACGGCCGAGCCGACGCCGAGCACGCGCACGGCGTGCACGAGCACGGCGCCGAGTTGTTCACCCGCGCCGTGCAGGCAAACGCAGGACTGGGTTTCGGCGTGCTGATTTTCGGCGTTGCGATGGGCGCGTTGTTCGCCGCGCTGTTCTGCGTTGTCGCGGCGCGCGCCAGAGGCATTGGGCCACAGTCGCTTTCGTTACTGCTGGCGGCGGCCGCCTTCGGCGCGGTCTACCTGGTGCCGTTCCTGAAGTACCCGCCGAATCCACCCTCCGTCGGGCAGGCGGACACGATCGGGGCGCGCACCGGCTGGTATCTGGTGGCGGTTCTGGTGTCGGTGGCGCTGGCGATCGCGGGGGTGTGGTTGGCCCGCCGGCTCGCCGCCCGGCTGGGCACGCCGAACGGTTGGCTGCTCGCCGCCGGCGCCTATCTGGTGGCGATCACGGCAGTGCTGGTGTTGCTTCCTGCCGTGGACGAGACGCCCGGGCCGTTGCGGGACGCCTCGGGTGCGATCCTTTACCCCGGCTTTGCCGCCGATGATCTCTACGAGTTCCGGTTGGTTTCGCTGGGCACGCAGGCGGTGCTGTGGGCGACCATCGGCGTGGTGTTTGCGATCCTCGCGGGGCGGCTGCTAGCGGAGCGAGTCCGGAGCCCGTCAAGCACCGCGGCGTGACCGAGGTCGTCCGGCTGACCCTGGTCTCGCACGCGATGACCGACGCGATGGCGGCCGGGCGTTTTCCCGCCGACGAGCCGCTCAACGACACCGGGCGCCGACTTCTGGAAAGCGTTGCCGCACTTGCGATCACCGGCGATAGTCGCCAACTCACCGCGCCCGAGCGGCGTGCCCGCCAAACCGCGCAGCTGCTGGGCTTGCAAGCCACGACGGAGCCGCGGCTGGGCGATCTCGACTGCGGGCGGTGGCGCGGCGAGGCGCTTGCGAACATCGGGTCCGCGGACGTCGAGGTGTGGCTGGGCGACCCGGCCCGTGCCCCGCATGGCGGGGAGTCGATAGCCGACCTGATCACGCGGGTGCGTGGTTGGTTGGGCTCCCTGACGGGCGACATGTCGCGTACCGTCGCGGTGACGCATCCGGCAGTGATCCGGGCGGCGATCCTGCTGGCCCTCGATTCCCCACCGAAATCGTTCTGGCGCATCGACATTGCGCCACTGAGTCAAACCGTCCTGCACTTCCGGGACGGCCGCTGGACGCTACGGTTGTGAGGTTTACTGCGGTGCGATCAGCGCGAACACTTGCTTGGCGACCTGCAAGAACCAGCCGGTCGCGGTCGGGCCATGATCGCGGGGCCAGTTCAACTGGAAGCTGACCACCCATGGCTGCCCTGTCTTGTCGACGGCGTACCAGCTGAACGTCAGGTCGCCCGGTAGGCCGCCGGCCTTCGCGCCGATGTACGGCCAGACGTTGCGGTCGAGCTGGATGCCCGATACCGCGGACAGGATCTGTCTTACCGGCGCGGCCGCGCCCACGGCGTCGGCCTGCAGCGCTGCATGGACTCGGCAGATGTCCTCCGCGTTGCCGTACCACTCAGCGCCGTAGCTCGAGGCTGGAGTGTGGGCTCGGGTGGGATCGGGTTGATAGGGAGCGGAATTCGCCTGCGTCAGCAGCCGAGCCCGGTCGTCCGGCGAACCCTGTTTCCACTGGTTGCGCAGATCAGGTTGGCCCCAGCCGACGGAGAACAGCTCGTACATCGTGGGGAAGGGCGTCATGCTGGCCGGATCGTGGTGGCCGGCCGTCGCGAGCGCTTCCTCGATCGCGTGCGTACCCATCCGCCCGATCAGCAAGTCGGTCGCCATGTTGTCACTGGTGGCGATCATCTTCTCGGCGGCCGTGCGAACCGAAACATGAGCTCCCGGAGGCAATTCCAGGCCCGAGGAACCGACGGCCCTGCTTTTCTCCGTGACCGTCAGCTGGTCATCCCAGGACACCGTGCCGTTTTGCACCGCACCCGCCAGCGCGTGCAGCACGTACAGCTTGAAAATCGATGCCAGCGGCAGGGATTCGCGGGCGTTGGTGCCCTGCACCGGGTCGCAGCGACCGTTGTCGACCTTGGAAACCTGGTAGGAGTAGCGGGCGCCGGTCTTGCTCAACACCGCATCGACGTCGTGCCATGAGGAGACCGTCGGGGGTTGCGTCTCGAGGTCGAACCGATCGACACGCCCGTCGTCGTCGGTGTGGATCCGGATGTCTTGTCGCGCACCGTAGGAGGAGATGAGATGCAGCGTGGCGACGCTCGCGCCGATGTCGACGCCCCCGAGGGTGAAGGGCCGATCCCACCACAAGCCCTCCATAGTGGTTTCCACCGACTCGACCTTGTCGGGCGCGGCGAGTGTGCGCACACCGACCGGGCCGATGGGCCAGTCGGAGTTCAGCATGTCCAACGTCTGCTGCGCGCGAATGCCGGGCGGAGTCCGGGTGTCGATCTGCCGTCCCGGGTTCGCGGCGTTCGCCTGCGGCGAGGGTGAGGGCGCGCAGCCGGGTGCCAGGGTGACCACCAGTGCTGCGGCGGCGCTTATCGCCGCCGCCCGGCGTCGCGCGGATGGCCGCTTGCTAGCCGGTCTTGTCGTTGGCGGCAACGTCCAGCACAACCTCGAATTCCAGCAGCGTCGCGCCCGTCGCCACGGGGTTGGCCCGGTGGCCGGCATGGGCTTCGATGGCAGGCCCTTTCGCCCACGCCTGGAATGCTTCATCGGACTCCCAGTGTGTCACCACGAAGTAGCGGTCCTCACCCTTGACCGGACGCAGCAGCTGAAAGCCGAGGAAACCGGGTTGGTTTTCCACCGCGTGCGCGCGATGGGCGAACCGCTTCTCCAGCTCGGGGCCAGCGTCCGCGGGTACTTCGATTGCGTTGATCTTCACCACTGGCATTCCGTTAGGCTACCGCGGCCCCTCGCCCGTCAAACTCGAGGGCGGGACACGCAAGATGGTCATATGCCCGGCGATCTGCTGACCTGCCACGGCGGCCAAGGCGCACCGTTGGTACTGGTGCACGGCCTGATGGGCAGGGGCACCACCTGGTCGCGGCAGCTGCCGTGGCTGACCCGTTTGGGCACCGTGTACACCTACGACGCACCGTGGCACCGCGGCCGCGACGTCGACGATCCGTTTCCGATCAGCACCGAGCGGTTCGTGGCCGATCTCGGCGACGCGGTGAGCGGATTGGGGGCACCGGCCCGGATGGTCGGGCACTCGATGGGTGCCCTGCACTCGTGGTGTCTGGCCGCGCAGCGTCCCGATTTGGTGTCGGCGTTGGTGGTCGAGGACATGGCCCCCGACTTCCGCGGGCGCACCACCGGCCCCTGGGAGCCCTGGCTTCATGCCCTTCCGGTCGAATTCGATTCCGCGCAGCAAGTATTCGATGAATTCGGCCCCATCGCGGGCCAGTATTTCCTGGACGCCTTCGATCGCACCCCCACCGGCTGGCGGTTGCACGGCCACACGTCGCGATGGATAGAGATCGCAGCCGAGTGGGGCACCCGCGACTACTGGTCGCAATGGCGGGCGGTGCGGGCGCCGGCGCTGCTCATCGAGGCCGGCAACTCGGTCACGCCGCACGGCCAGATGCGCGCGATGACTCAAACCGATTCCCCGACAACGTATTTGGCGGTCAAACAGGCGGGTCACCTGATCCACGACGAAGCGCCGCAGGTGTACCGCGAGGCGGTCGAGTCATTCCTCGCCGGCTAACCCGAAGCGGCCGTCTGGAGTCTGGGTCACCAACCCGTCGGCGAGTAGCGAATCCAGCGCCCGGTCGCGCTGAGCGCAATCGGTTAGCCACGCCACGTCCAGCTGCGCGCGCGTCACCGGAGAATCGTTGGTCCGCAACACATCCAGCAATCGCCCGCGAACCTGACGGTCCGTTCCGGCGTAGGTCTGGACGCGTCGCGCCGGACCCTGCGCCGGCGGGTATCCCGCATGCCGCCACGCGCACCGGTCGAGGGGACACAGCCCGCATCGCGGCGTGCGCGCGGTACACACCGTCGCGCCCAGTTCCATCAGCGCCACCGAAAACTTCGGCGCCGTGTCGTCGCGCGGCAGGAGCGCCGCGACGTCGGTGTGATCGCGCGCCGCAGCGGGCGCGCCCGCGTCGGCCAGGCCGTGTACGGCGCGGGCCACCACCCGTCGCACATTCGTGTCCACCACAGGTACCGCGTGGCCATAGGCGAAGCAGGCTACGGCGCGCGCGGTATAGCTGCCGATGCCGGGCAGCGTCAGCAGGGTTTCGACGTCGTCGGGAACCACGTCGCCGTGGTCGCGGGCAATGGCCGTGGCGCATTCGTGCAGCCGTTTGGCCCGCCTCGGATAGCCCAGCTTTCCCCAGGCGCGCAGGACGTCGGCCGCGCTGGCGGCGGCCGTGGCCGACGGGGTGGGCCAGCGCTGTACCCAATCCGGCCAGATCGCCAGCACCCGGGCCACCGGCGTCTGCTGCAGCATGAACTCGCTGACCAGGATCTGCCACGCGCTGACTCCGGGCTCGCGCCACGGCAGGTCGCGGCGCGATCGGTCATACCAGTCGATGAGCTCGTTCGGAGGGACGTTCATTCGCCCGTGCGGCATGATGTGTGCCATGCCCAACACCAGTCCGGTAACCGCGTGGAAAGCACTCAAAGAGGGTAACGAGCGATTCGTGGCCGGCAAGCCGCAGCATCCCAGCCAGAGCGTCGATCACCGGGCCAGCCTGGCCGCGGGTCAAAAGCCCACCGCGGTGATATTTGGCTGCGCGGACAGCCGGGTGGCCGCCGAGTTGCTCTTCGATCAGGGCCTGGGCGACGTGTTCGTGGTGCGCACCGCCGGTCAGGCGATCGATTCGGCGGTCCTGGGCTCCATCGAGTACGCGGTGACGGCCCTCGACGTGCCGCTCATCGTCATCCTCGGCCACACCAGTTGCGGTGCCGTCAAGGCGGCGATACAGGCGATCGATGACGGCGCGATACCGGCCGGTTTCGTCCGGGACGTGGTGGAGCGGGTCGCGCCGTCGATCCTGATGGGCCGCCGCGACGGGTTGAGCCGGGTCGACGAGCTCGAGGAACGCCACGTGCGCGAGACGCTGGCGCAGCTGGTGGCGCGTTCGACGGCGATCGCGGAGCGGGTCGCGGGCGGCACGCTGGCGGTAGCGGGCGTTACCTATCAACTCGCCGAAGGGCACGTGGTGCTGGTCGACCACGTGGGCGATATCGGCGAATAACGGCCTCTTACACGCCTGCTGGCCAGCTAACATCGCGACACGCCGGGGCGGGTCGGGCAAAACCACGTGACCTGGCCCTACGGTGTGAATGTGCTGGATCTGGAACCGCGTGGCCCGCTACCGACCGAGATCTATTGGCGGCGCCGGGGCCTGGCCCTGGGCATCGCGGTAGTAGTGATCGGGATCGTCGTCGCCACCGTCATCGCCTTCATGAGCAACAACGCGGGTGCAAAGCCCGCCAACGCCGACAAACCCAACTCCGCGCAGAGCAAGCCGGGATCGCCCGCACCCCAGGCGCCCCCGCCGGTCGCGCCGGAAGGTCCGGCCCCCGCGCCGGCGCCCCAGGGCCAAAACCCGGAGTCTCCGACACCCACCGCCGCCGTGCAGCCGCCGCCGGTGCTGAAGGAGGGCGATGACTGCCCCGATTCGACGCTGGCCGTCAAGGGGCTGACCAACGCTCCCCAATATTTCATCGGTGACCAGCCGAAATTCACCATGGTCGTCACCAACATCGGGCTGGTGTCCTGCAAGCGGGACGTCGGGGCCGCGGTGCTGGCGGCATATGTGTACTCGCTCGACAACAAGCGCCTGTGGTCCAACCTGGACTGCGCGCCGTCCAACGAAACCCTGGTGAAGACCTTCACCCCGGGTGAACAGGTGACGACCGCGGTCACTTGGACCGGGATGGGGTCGGCGCCGCACTGCCCGCTGCCGCGGCCGGGTATCGGGCCGGGTACCTACAACCTCGTGGTGCAGCTGGGCAATCTGCGCTCGCTGCCGGTCCCGTTCATCCTGAACCAGCCGCCGGCGCCGCCGGGTCCGGTGCCGGGTCAGCCGGCGGTGCCGCAGCCCGAGGCGCCGCCCGGGGTTCCCCCGGGCCCCCCTACGGGGTAACCGAGCTCAGCTCAGCGGGTCGGCGATCGTCGACTCCGCAAGGTGCGACAAGCCCTCCCGCACGTGGCGGGCCCACATCGTGCCGATGCCGTCGACCGATTGCAGGTCGTTGGCGCTGGCCGCCAGCAGGCCCTGCAGCGTCCCGAACGCCCTGACCAACAAATCCACGTGGGCGAACTGCAGCCGCGGGATACCGGCCATCGCGCGATAGCCACGCGGGCTCAGCGCCGAGTCCTGCGCCTCGGCGGTCGTCGGATACCCGAAAACCTTTGCCAGCGAAGTGAAGTCGAGTAGCTCGGTGTCCGACAGGGCGTCCAACTCGCTGAGGGTGGCGGTGATTTGCGCTTCGGATAGCGGTTCGGGGCTGGCGTGATAGTCGCGCACGATCAGCTCGCGGGCGGTGTCGTTGCCGCCCAGCAGCTCCTCGAGCTGCAGCCGCAGCTGACGTCCGTCGGTGCCGAGCTCGACGCAGTCGTAATCGATCGCCAGGCCGATCCGCCGGACCAGCTCCAGCCGCTGCACCACCGTCATCGCGTCGCGCAGCGTGACGAAGTCCTCGATCTCGGCCCGCGACAGCTGCCTGCTGACCTCGTCGAGCCGGGCCTTGTAGCGTTCCAGGGTCGCGATGGCTTGATTGGCCCGCGACAGGATGGTGGCGGAGTCCGCGACGACGTGCCGTTCCCCGGCGACGTAGACGGTGACGATGTTCATCGAGTGGCTGACCGAGATCACCGGGTGGCCGGTCTGAATGGCGGCCCGTTCGGCCGAGCGGTGCCGGGTTCCCGATTCGTCGGTGGGGATCGACGGATCCGGGACCAACTGCACGTTGGCGCGCACGATGCGGCTGCCGTCGGTGGACAGCACGACGGCGCCGTCCATCTTTGCCAGCTCGCGCAGCCGGGTGGGGGCGTAGCGGACGTCGAGGGCAAAGCCGCCGTCGCAGATAGCCTCAACGTTCTCGTCGTTGCCGAGCACGATCAGCGCACCGGTACGGCCGCGCAGGATGCGCTCGAGGCCGTCCCGGAGCCCAGTGCCGGGCGCCAGCCGGGCGATGGTCTCACGCAAGGTCGGACGGGTCACAGCGTGCATTCTGCGGCCCGATTGGGCGCTGCGTCTAGCCACGTCTAGCCACTGAGGCCCGGAATCGCGTTGCCGCGGTGGTCGCCGATGTCGACCATGTGCTCCAGCGCGGCGCCGATGGTGGGTGCGCGCAGCGCCCGCATGCCCGGTGGCACGATCTCGCGTCGCGGGTCGTCGCCGTCGGGGATCAGCGCGATGTTGAAGCCCTGGCGCGCCGCTTCGCTCAGCCGCCGTTCCATGCCGCTGACGCGGCGCAGGTCGCCCGCCAGACCCACCTCGCCGATCATCACCGCCGTCGTGGGCAGCGGCAGCTTCGCATACGCCGACGCCAGCGCCACCGCGACGGCCAGGTCGGACGACGGATCGGTCAACCGCATGCCGCCCACGGTGGACAGGTAGATGTCGTTGACGGCGATTGCCAGCCTGGCGTGCTTTTCCAGCACGGCCGCGATCATCGCCGCCCGCGAGTGGTCGATGCCGCTGACGGCGCGGCGCGGCGAACCGCCCGAAGGCGTCGCCAGCAGCGCCTGGACTTCGCCGATGAGCGGTCGCTTGCCGTCCAGCGTGACGGTGATCGCGGTGCCCGCGACCGGCGCGGGCCGTTGATCCAAGAACAGGTTCGACGGGTCGGCCACGCCTTCAATGCCGTTGTCGTGCAACATGAAACAGCCGACTTCGTCGGCGGCACCGAAGCGGTTCTTGATCCCGCGGACCATCCGCAGCGTGCCGTTGCGGTCGCCTTCGAAATGCAGCACCACGTCGACGAGGTGTTCGAGTGAGCGCGGCCCGGCGATGGCGCCGTCCTTGGTGACGTGGCCGACGAGGATCAGCGCGACGTCGCCGGCCTTCGCGGCGGCGGTCAGCCTGGCCGTGACCGCCCGCACCTGGGTAACGCCGCCGGCGACGCCGTCGGCTTCGGTGGTGGACATGGTCTGCACCGAGTCGACGATGACCAGCGCGGGCTTCACCGTCGCGATGTGGTCGAGCACGGTGTGCAGATCGGATTCGGTGGCCAGATAGAGCTCGTCGCCGCCGCAGCCGATCCGGTCGGCGCGCAACCGGATCTGGCCGGCGGACTCCTCACCGGAGATGTACAGCGCGCGCCTGCCGGACTGCGCCCAGCGGTGGGCGACCTTGAGCAACAGCGTCGACTTGCCCACGCCGGGATCGCCCGCCAGCAACGTCACCGAGCCCGGCACCACACCGCCGCCCAGAACGCGGTCGAGTTCATCCACGCCCGTCGACCGGTGCCGGCTCACGTTGGGCGCAATGGAATTGATCGGAACGGCCTGCGAGTTCGAGCCCGAAGCCAGGCCCACCCTGCGGCCGTTGCCGCCGACCGCGCTGAGCACCGCTACCTCGTCGACCGTGCCCCACGTACCGCACTCCAGGCAGCGACCCACCCACTTGGCGGTGACATGCCGGCATTCCGAACAGCGGTATTGCGAGCGCACGTTTGCCACGCCATGACGGTATCGGGCTGGACCGACAAGCCCGGCCGCACAGGACGGCGAGTCGTGCCTCAGGCTGGCTGTGGCCCCAGCCCGGCCGAGATCGGCACCAGCACGCTGGCCTGCCCGGCCTTCTCGAAGTTGAACGTGAAGTTGTAGGTGAGGCCGTTGGTGATGGGCTTGGCGAGGGCGACGGTCGCCTTTGCGGCATTGCTGGAACCCAGGGGTCCCGGCGCCACCTTCGCGCCTTCGGGCGTCCCGACGAACAGCATCCCGCCGGCGGGCAGTCGCGCGTCGCCAGTGACCGTCACCGTCCCGATGTCGCTCGTCACGCCCACCAGTCGGTCCTCGACGTCGGGCGACTGATTGACGGCGACCAGCACCAGGTCCACCGGTCGGCCCGGCTGAATGTAGTCGCCGGTCTGCACGGCCTGGATGCGGATGTCGCGCAGCGCCACGTTGTTGATCGTGACCTTGTTGCCGTTGACGGCGGGCTCCTGGGTGGCCATCTGCGAGATCTGCCCGGCGCCGCAACCCGTGAGCGCGACGGCGATCAAGGCGACCAGGCCGATCTTGAAGCGGTTCACTCATTGCCTCCTGCGGGGCCTCGCGCCGTCGTACGGCCGTTCCATGGTGCAACTATGCACAGTAGTAGGAAGGCCATCGGAGCGGTAGCGCAGGGCACCAGACCAGGGCCGCAGGGGTCCGGACGGGGTCCCCGGACAGGTCAGGTGAGGACGTTGGTACTGTGTTCCAGTGCACGTTCTTCTCCGCCTGTCAACCCCTAATCTGCACGTGTTGTGCCCCTGACCTGCACCGTTGTTCCGCATGCGTCGGCCCGCCGTGCTAGCATGAAGTAACGAAAGGGGCTCCAATCAGATGATCTTCAAGGTCGGCGACACCGTTGTCTATCCACACCACGGTGCTGCGTTAGTCGAGGCGATCGAAACCCGAACCATCAAAGGGGAACAAAAAGAGTATCTCGTCTTGAAAGTGGCGCAGGGGGACCTGACCGTTCGAGTACCCGCAGAAAACGCTGAGTACGTCGGTGTCCGCGACGTCGTCGGCCAAGAAGGCCTCGACAAGGTTTTCCAGGTGCTGCGCGCTCCCCACACCGAAGAGCCCACCAACTGGTCGCGCCGCTACAAGGCGAACCTGGAAAAGCTCGCCTCCGGTGACGTCAACAAGGTGGCCGAGGTAGTGCGCGACCTATGGCGTCGCGACCAGGAGCGCGGACTGTCCGCCGGCGAGAAGCGCATGTTGGCCAAGGCGCGCCAGATTTTGGTTGGCGAGCTGGCGCTGGCCGAGAGCACCGACGACGCCAAAGCGGAGACCATCCTCGACGAGGTTTTGGCCGCCGCTTCCTGAAAGCCCAGAGGCTCTGGTGGTCGGGGCAGCGGGCAGCGTAGTCGCAATCGTCCCGGCCGCGGGCTCGGGTGAACGACTGGCGGCCGGGATTCCGAAAGCATTCTGCGAGCTCCATGGCCGCACGTTGCTCGAATGGGCCATCTCGGGCCTGCTGAAGTCGGGGGTCGTTAACCACGTTGTGGCGGCGGTGCCCTCCGATCGCATCGACCAGGCCAACCAAGTCCTGGGAGCCCAAGCCACCGTCGTGGCCGGCGGCGCCGCTCGCGCCGACTCGGTCAACCTGGCTTTGTCCGCCCTGCCCGGCCAACCGGAATTCGTGCTCGTCCACGACGCCGCCCGGGCGCTGACGCCACCGGAATTGATCGTGCGGGTGGTCGTGGCGTTGTGGTCGGGCCACCCGGCCGTCGTGCCCGCGCTGCCGTTGTCTGACACCATCAAGGCCGTGGACGCCAACGGGGTGGTCCTGGGCACGCCGGAGCGGGCCGGCCTGCGCGCCGTGCAGACGCCGCAGGGCTTCGTCACCGACCTGCTGCTGCGCGCCTACGCGCGCGCGGGTACCGCCGAATTCACCGATGACGCGTCGCTCGTCGAGCAACTCGGCGGCCAGGTCCAGGTGGTCGACGGCGACCCGCTGGCCTTCAAGATCACCACCCAGCTGGATCTACGGCTGGCCGAAACGATCGTGCACCGGTGAGCGAACTGCCGAGGGTCGGGCTGGGCACCGACGTGCACCCGATCGAACCGGGTCGGCCCTGTTGGCTAGTGGGGCTGCTGTTTCCCGGAGCGGACGGTTGCGCAGGCCATTCCGACGGCGACGTCGGGGCTCACGCGCTGTGCGACGCCGTGTTGTCGGCCGCGGGGCTGGGCGATATCGGCGGTGTCTTCGGCATCGATGATCCGCGCTGGAAAGGCGCCAGCGGCGCCGACATGTTGCGCCACGTCGTCGATTTGATCGCGCGGCACGGCTACCGGGTGGGAAACGCCGCCGTGCAGGTGATAGGCAACCAGCCCAAGATCGGCCCGCGCCGCGCCGAGGCGCAGGAGGCGCTGTCGGGTCTGCTGCGGGCGCCGGTATCCGTGTCGGCCACGACCACCGACGGCCTGGGCCTGACCGGGCGGGGCGAGGGCCTGGCCGCCATCGCGACGGCGCTATTGGTCCCGATCGGCGACGAACCGGGTCGTGCGGGGCAATAATCACGGTAGGCGGGGCTGGATATAGGAGTGCACGATGAACAAGCCGACAGCCGCTCTATTGACAGCGATGGCGCTGGCCGCGGCGCCGCTGGCACTGGCGCCGGTGGCGCACGCCGATGTGTGCGCCGGCGCCGACGGACGCCACGTCGCCGTGGGTGGATGCAGCCACGTGGCCGGCGATGTCGCGGCCGGCGCGGCCATAGCGGGGGCAACCGATCCGTACTGGCCGGGTGAGGTGCCGTGTTACTCGGTCGAGGGCGTGCCGTATTACACGCCCGATGGCGACCCCTGTTGACGGCAAGGCGTTCGGCCGCCGCGGCCCTGCCCTGAGGGCCGGGCAAATCGGAACCAGCAGGTAAGCTGGCACGTCGTGACCGATCACGCCCGCATGCGGCTACACGACACGGCCGCCGGTGCCGTTCGTGATTTCATTCCGCTGCGCGAGGGCCACGTCTCCATCTACCTGTGTGGCGCGACGGTGCAGGGCCTGCCACATATCGGCCACGTCCGCAGCGGGGTGGCCTTCGACATCTTGCGGCGCTGGTTGATCGCGCGCGGCTACGACGTCGCATTCATCCGCAACGTGACCGATATCGACGACAAGATTCTCAACAAGGCCGCCGCGGCATGCCGGCCGTGGTGGGAGTGGGCGGCCACGTACGAACGCGCTTTCAGCGCGGCCTACGACGCCCTGGATGTCTTGCCGCCGTCCGCGGAGCCGCGGGCGACCGGGCACATCACGCAGATGGTCGAGTTAATCGAGCGGCTGATCGAAAAGGGCCACGCGTACACCGGCGACGGCGACGTCTACTTCGACGTGCTCAGCTACCCGGAATACGGCCAGCTCTCCGGGCACAAGATCGACGACGTCCACCAGGGCGAGGGCGTGGCCAGCGGCAAGCGAGACCAGCGTGACTTCACGCTGTGGAAGGGCGCCAAGCCCGGCGAGCCGTCATGGCCGACACCGTGGGGGCGCGGACGGCCCGGCTGGCACACCGAATGCGTGGCGATGGCGCGCGAGTACCTGGGCCCGGAATTTGACATTCATTGCGGTGGAATGGATTTGGTCTTCCCGCACCATGAGAACGAAATCGCGCAGAGCCGTGCCGCCGGGGATGGGTTCGCCCGCTACTGGCTGCACAACGGCTGGGTGACGATGGGCGGGGAGAAGATGAGCAAGTCGCTGGGCAACGTGCTGGCCATCCCGGCGATGTTGCAGCGGGTGCGGCCCGCCGAACTGCGTTACTACCTGGGCAGCGCTCATTACCGGTCGATGCTGGAATTCTCCGAGGCCGCCCTACAGGACGCCGTGAAAGCCTATGTCGGCGTTGAGGATTTCCTGCACCGGGTCCGCAACAGGGTCGGTGCGGTCGTGCCCGGCGACTGGACACCGCGCTTCGCCGAAGCGCTCGACGACGATCTCGCCGTCCCGATCGCGCTGGCCGAGGTGCATCACGCCCGCGCGGAGGGCAACCGGGCGCTCGACGCGGGCGATCACGAAGGCGCGTTGACGTACGCCGGGTCTATCCGCGCCATGATGGGCATCCTGGGCTGCGATCCACTCGACGAACGCTGGGAATCTCGCGACGAAACGTCCGCCGCGCTCGCGGCCGTCGGCGTGCTGGTGGAGGCCGAGCTGGAAAGCCGGCAGAAGGCCCGCGAAGAGCGCAATTGGGCTCTCGCCGACCAGATTCGGGATCGACTCAAGCAGGCCGGCATCGAGGTCACCGATACCGCCGACGGGCCGCAGTGGGAGCTGCTGGCCGGTCAAGACAAGTAGGGCCGGTAGATGGCCGGTAACTCGCGGCGCCGCGGAGCGATACGCAAACCCGGCACCAAGAAGGGCCCCACCGTGGGCTCGGGCGGACAGCGCCGCCGTGGGCTGGAGGGGCGCGGTCCCACGCCGCCCGCACATCTGCGTCCGAACCATCCCGCCGCCAAACGCGCCCAGCAGCCGCGACGGCCGGCCAAACGCAGCGACGAAACCGAAACCGTGCTAGGCCGCAACCCGGTGCTGGAATGCCTGCGCGCGGGCGTGCCGGCGACCGCGCTCTACGTCGCGCTCGGCACCGAAGCCGACGAGCGTCTCACCGAATCCGTCTCTCGCGCAGCCGATTTGGGCATCGCGATCCTCGAGGTACCGCGCACGGACCTGGACCGGATGACCAGCAACCACCTGCACCAGGGCATCGCGTTGCAGGTGCCGCCGTACAACTATGCCCACCCTGACGACCTGCTCGGGGTCGCCGCCAAATCGCCGCCGGCGCTGCTGGTCGCGCTGGACAACATCTCCGATCCCCGCAATCTCGGCGCCATCGTCCGTTCGGTCGCCGCGTTCGGTGGTCACGGCGTGCTGATCCCGCAGCGACGTTCGGCCTCGGTGACAGCGGTGGCGTGGCGCACCAGCGCGGGGGCGGCGGCGCGTATTCCGGTGGCGCGAGCCACCAATCTAACCAGGGCACTTCAGAATTGGGCCGATGCCGGCCTGCGGGTGATCGGATTGGACGCCGACGGTGACACCGCGCTCGACGACCTGGACGGCACCGACCCGACGGTGGTGGTCGTCGGCTCCGAGGGCAAGGGTCTGTCGCGGCTGGTGCGTCAGAACTGCGACGAGGTCGTGTCCATCCCGATGGCCGGTCAGACCGAATCGCTGAACGCGTCGGTGGCCGCCGGTGTGGTGCTCGCCGAAATTGCCCGTCAGCGAAGGCGTTAGTTGACCGGCCGCCTCGTCGCCACACTGTTGGCGCTGGCGGTGCTTCTCGCGTCGCCGGCGTCCGCGCAATCGCCCGTCTTCGACCTGCAGGCCCATCGCGGCGGGCGCGGCGAGACGACCGAGGAGTCACTGCGGGCATTCGCCAAATCGCTCGAATTGGGAGTCAGCACACTCGAACTCGATGTCGGCATCACCAGGGACGGGCAGCCCCTGGTATGGCACGACCCGACGATTCAGCCCGAGAAGTGCTCCGACACCGCGCCCGTCGTCGCCGGCGACCCCGAGTACCCCTACGTCGGCAAGCTCGTGCACGAGCTGACCCTGGCGCAGATTCGCACGCTGGACTGCGGCCGCCGGCTTGAGGAGTTCCCGCGGGCGGAAGTGGTGCGGGGCAACAAGATCGCGAGCCTGCGGGAAGTGTTCGCGCTGGCCGATTCGTATCGCGCCGACGTCCGCTACAACATCGAGACCAAGGTGGAAGCCGATGACCCGAGCAGATCGGCAGACCCGCAGGAATTCGTCGACGTGATCCTGGCCGCGGTGAGATCAGCGGGCAAGGTCGACCGCGTGGAGGTCGAAAGCTTCGACTGGCGCACGCTGCCCATGGTGCACCGGGCCGAGCCGTCGATTCCATTGGTCGCCTTGTACGACGAGGAGACCTGGGCGCCGGGCTCTGCCTGGGTCGCGGGCGAAAATGTCGCCACGATCGGGGACCCGATGATCGGGGCGTTGCTGGTTGGCGCCAACATCCTCTCACCGGACTACCAACAGGTCACCGGCAAACCCTACGTCGATCGCGCGCATGCGTTGGGGCTCAAGGTGATTCCCTGGACCGTCAATGACACCGACGCCATGCGTTCGCAAATCGCGGACGGCGTCGACGGCCTCATCACCGACTACCCGACGCTGCTGCGCGGCGTGCTGGCCGAACTCGCGATGCCGCTGCCGCCAAAGGTCTAGGCCTCGACCTCGACTAGCCAGCCACGCTGTCGGCCAGAACACCGACGTCGTCGAGATCGTGTCGGCGTCTGCGTTGGTTGGCGCGGGCTGCGCGCCAAATCATGCCCGGGCGCAGCAGCCGGGTCGCGGGATCGACGAGTGCTGTCACCCTGAAGAACTGATTGAATGCGGTGGTATCGTATTCGGCCGCGGCGAGCACGCGATCGACGTATACGTTGAGCAGCCGGGTGGCCAGCGGTGGTGTGCCGTCGATTTCGGGCAGGGACAGGTCGGGATTGGCCGAGAGCTCCCAAGCTTGGCGGATCGGCACCATCGCGTCTCGGAAAAACCTCCGCGCCAAATCCCTTGTGCCGCTGGACAAGCATTCGCGCAGCGCCACCGCCTCCAATGCGGCCACCGTCATGCCCTGGCCGTAGATCGGGTTGAAGCTGCAGATCGCATCGCCGATAACCAGCAAGCCCTCGGGAAATCGTCGCATCTTGTCGTAGCGGCGCCACTGACTGGATGGCTGACGGTGCCGCGCGGGCTCTCCGACAGGTTCGGCGGCTCGCACTGCGGCGAGCATGTGGGCCGGTGCGTAATCCTCGACGAACTCGCACATCGCCGCGATGTCGGCGGGTGGCTCGTGTCCTGCCATTCCGAACACGGTGAACATCCAGGTGTCGTTCTCGCAGTGCAGAATTCCCAGCCCGTGCGGGCGACCCGGCACGACACCGACGAGGAAACCGCGTTCGTGCAGCGCGTCCGGCGCCATGCGCAGCAGCTGGCTCACATAGGTCAGCTGCACCGAGACATGATCCTCGCGCGGGCGGTCGTAGCCCATCCGGTTCAGCCACAGCGGGGTGCGGGCTGCGCGCCCTGTGGCATCGACCACCAGATCGGCCCTCAGCGGGGCGACTTCGCGGGTGCGACGATTGACCACCTGCGCTCCCGTGACGCGGTGGTGGTCGGGGGTCGATGTCAACTGCACGATGTCGTGCTCGTCGAGCAGGGTGACGTTGGGGACGCCGCGTAGCCGTCCGCGGACGTGTTCCTCGATGAACGGGCGGGTCGCGAGATAAGCGGTAACCGAGGTGGCGCTGCCGGTGCGCGCCATCAGGTGGCCGCCCAATTCGTAGTGCAGCCGCGACAGGTCCCGGCCGTCGATGTAGTGCGCACCGTCAAGGACCAGCTGATCGAGGATGCCGGGGAACAGTTCCTCGAGCACCTGGGCGCCGCGGGGCAGCAGGCCATGGAGGTGCCGGCCCTGCGGCACGCCTCGACGAGCCTCCGGGTTGGCGGGAAGGGCGCCGGGCAGCGGGTCGCGCTCGACCACCGTGACTGCTTCGTAGAACTCGCTCAGCGACCGCGCGGCCAGCAGGCCGGCCATGCTCGCTCCCAACACCACCGCTTTATTGCCGATCTTGGCCATGGTCTCCGCCTTTGCTCAGCGCCTATCTGACGAAAGCCATGCTCACGGCCCGCGGGTAGGGGCCGGTAGCGTAGTCGACTACTTCACTAATGCGTGTCACGCGAAAACGCGGGAAAATCGCCGTGCGTGGGAATCGCTGCGGGAACTCGTGCCTACCGGCAATCGTCTGCCCGCGCTGCGGCGTGCTCGCAGACGAGATTGGCGCCTGAAGCTCTTGGCCGGGGCCTACCGCCGACCCTACAGCCCCAGCAGCCGCGCCGACCCCCACAGCGCCACCACGCCCACCGCCAGCGCCGGGGGCACGGTGCACAATCCCAGGCGGGTGTACTCGCCGACGCCGGCGTCCGTATCGTGCTGTCGTAACACGCGCCGCCACAACAGGTTTGACAGCGAGCCGACATAGGTCAGGTTCGGCCCGATGTTGACTCCGATCAGCACCGCCAGGATGACAACCGGGCCGCCAGGCGCGACGAGCGGCAGCAGCACCAGCGTCGCCGGCAGATTGTTGACGACGTTGGCCAGCACGGCGGCCACCGTGGCGACGGCGAGCAGCGCGGGCAGTCCCGAGCCCGACGGCAGCACTGTGGACATCGCCCTGTCCATCCCATGGACCATCACCGCCTGCACAACGACACCCAGCGCCAACACGAACACCAGGAACGACGGTTGCGCCGAACGCGCGATCTCGACCACTGAGGTGTGCCCGCGGCTCAGGCTACGTACCGCCAGCACCGAAGCGCCGACCAGCGCGACCCACGCCGGGGCCACCCCCACGGATTGGCCGAGGGCGAACCCGGCGAGCGTGAGCCCGACGACCACCAAGACGAAGACGGGCGGCCGCGGTGCCGGCCCGGTGTGTTCCGGGTCGGGCTGGACGCGTAGGTCCCCGGCGAAAAACAGGCGGAACGCCACGTAGACGACGGCCACGGCGGCCACCCACGGCAACGCCATCGCCAGGGTGAACTTGGTGAACGAGAGGTTGGCGGTGTGAAAGGCCAGCAGGTTGGTCAGGTTCGACACCGGCAGCAGCAGCGAGGCGCCGTTGGCAAGGTGGGCGGTCGCGTACGCGTAGGGCCGCACCGGGGTCCGCAGCCGCCGGACGGCGGCCAGCACCACCGGGGTCAGCAACACCACCGCGGCGTCCAGGCTCAGCACCGCGGTGATCGCGGCCGCAATGCCGAACACCCGCAGCAGCAAGCCGGCCGACCCGACGCGCCCCTGGGCGATCGCCGCGCCCGCGGCCTCGAACAGACCTTCGTCGTCGCACAGCTTGGCCAGCACGAGCACCGCGCCCAGGAACGCGACCACGCCCGACAGCCCGGCGATCTCGTCGGCCGCCTGATGCACCGATATCGCGCCGACCGCGATCAGGATTGCCGCCGCCGGAACCGCCGCGGCCGCCTCGGGCCATCCCCGGGGCCGGACAACCGCAAAGCCGAGAACCACGGCGAGGAGCAGCAGGCCGAGGGTCAAGGCCATGCGGCGGGGCTCCTAACGCTGAATGCGGTGACGCCGCATGGTACCTGTCGGCGGCGCAATCCCGCGCGCGCTGAACGGCGGCGGGATCGGTTACTCTACGTCGATCCTTCTGACCGTCCCGGGAGAGCGGAATCGATGACGGAGCCGAACACCGTTGCGGCGCTTCCGCGCCGGACGGTGCACGCGCTGGATCTACTGTCCTTTTCGCTGGCCGACGTTCGCGATGGTTTGGGCCCGTATCTGTCCGTATACCTCCTGCTGACCCATCATTGGGATCAGGCTTCCATCGGATTCGTCATGGCGGTCGGCGGTATCGCCGGCGTGGTGGCGCAGACGCCGGTCGGCGCGTTGGTCGACAAGACGACCGCGAAGCGAGGCCTCGTCATCGGCGGCGCGGTGGGGGTCGCCGCGGCCGCGTTGGCCATGCCGCTGCTGCCTGGCTTCTACACGATCTCGTTCCTGCAAGCGGTTACCGGGATCGCCGGGTCCATTTTCAATCCGGCGTTGGCCGCGATAACGCTGGGCATCGTCGGCCCGAAATTGTTCTCCAGACGGGTCGGACGCAACGAATCGTTCCGGCATGCCGGCACCGCGTCGGCCGCCGCGGCCGCGGGCGGGCTCGCGTACTTCGTCGGTCCCGTGGTGGTGTTTTGGCTGCTGGCGGCGATGGCGGCGATCAGCGTTGTTGCGACGCTGCGTGTCCCGCGCGACGCCATCGACAACGACGTCGCGCGCGGTATGGACAAGGCAACCGGAAAGCGGCACGGGGAGCCGTCGGGATTCGCGGTGCTGCTGCGCAACCGGCAATTGATGATCTTCGCCGCGGTGGTCTTCGCCTTCCACCTCGCCAATGCGGCGATGCTGCCGCTGGTCGGCCAGGAGCTGGCCCTGCACAACAAAGAGGTCGGGACGGCGCTGATGTCGGCGTGCATCGTCGCCGCGCAGGTCGTCATGGTTCCGGTGGCCTACCTCGTCGGCACTAAAGCCGATGTCTGGGGCCGAAAGCCGATCTTCCTGGTCGGTTTCGCCGTGTTGACCGTTCGCGCGTTCCTGTACCCGCTGTCGGACAACTCGTACTGGCTTGTCGGTGTGCAGTTGCTCGACGGTGTCGGCGCTGGCATATTCGGGGCGCTGTTTCCGATCGTCGTCCAGGATGTCACGCACGGCACGGGCCGGTTCAACGTCAGTCTCGGGGCGATAACCACCGCGTGGGGAGTGGGCGCGGCGCTGTCGAATTTCGTCGCCGGCGGGATCGTGGTCGCCGCCGGGTACGGCACCGCGTTCATGTCACTGGGCGCCATCGCCGCGGCGGGATTCGCCCTCTATCTGATCGCGATGCCCGAGACGCTGGCCGGATCCGCTTCACGCCCAGGGGTTTTCGCGACGCCACACCGTGGGCATGTGCAGGGCGACGCCGTCGCGTCCGGCCAGCTCGTCGAGGACGGCGATGGACGCGTCTAAGTCGTCGCCCGCATAGGGCAAGGCCCGCAGCGGTTTCGACAACGGGCGGAAGAAATCGTCCCAGTGGATCAGGATCACCCGTCGCGCGCCGACCGCGCGCACGGTCTCATTCCAGTAGGCATCCAGGTACGAGCGCGGCTGCACGCCCAGCTGCCCGACGCTGAGGTAGACCGCGTCGGCGCGGTGCCCCGCCAGCGCGCCCTCGACGTAGCCGGCGCTGCCCTGGATCATTAGCCGCTGCCCGGACGGCAGGTGGTGGACCAGCGTCGACCACGCCTCACCGCACCGGTAGGCCGACACCTTCACCGGCGGCGTCAGCGGTGCGTCGATCGTTCCGGGAAAGCGGTCGGGTGGACAGTGGTGCGACTCCACCAGCGTTACTTCGTAGGCGCCCAACCGAATTGGCTCACCGGAGGCGGCGACGACGAGGCGGTCTTCCGGCAGGCCGTATCCGCGCCCGACGTTGGCCGCCGACTCGCCCCCGACCAGCTGCGCGCCGGTGCGGTCGGCGACCAGCGCGGAATCCATCACGTGGTCGATGTGCGTGTGCACCGGGATGACGGCCACCAGCCGCGACACCTTCGCCCGGGCCAGGCAGCCGTCCACCCGCGCCGATGACGGCGAGAGCTTGCCGGCCGCGACCCGCGCCAGGCTTGGCCGGGAGAAGTAGCCGTCGGTCATCAGCGCGCACGACCCGTCGTCGAGCAGCAGTGTCGCCACACCCATCCAGGTCACCGAAAGCGAATCGGCTTCGGCCGCGGGCACGTCGAACCGATCCGAATACCGCGCGATATCGGGACGACCGAGCCGCAGGCGCATCAGGCGAACGACCTGAGGTCGACGCCGGCCGCGGTGAGTCGCTCGCGTACCGCGGCCGCGATCGCCACCGCGCCCGGCGAATCACCATGCACGCAAACGGATTCCACGCTGATCGGAATCTGGGCGCCGTCGATCGCGGTGACCTGTCCCGAGGTCACCATTGTCACCACCCGCTCGGCGATTGCCGCCGGGTCGTGCAGCACCGCGCCCGGTTCGCGACGGGAGACCAGCTGGCCGTCCGGCCGGTAGGCGCGATCGGCGAACGCCTCAGCCACCGTGCGCAACCCGGCGCGGGCGGCTTCGTCGAAAAACGCCGAGCCCGCCATGCCCAGCACCGGCAGCTCGGCGTTCACCACGCGTACCGCTTCCGCGACGGCGGCGGCCTGCTCACGGTTGGTCACGATCGTGTTGTACAGCGCGCCATGGGGTTTCACGTAGGACACCGTCGAGTCGGACGCCTGCGCGATAGCCTGCAACGCGCCGATCTGATAGACGACGTCGGCGACGAGATCGTCGGCCGCGACGTCGATGAACCGCCGGCCGAACCCGGCCAGGTCCCGGTAGCTGACCTGCGCGCCGATGCGCACGCCGCGCTCGGCGGCCGAGCGGCACACCCGCAGCAGGCCGGCGGGGTCCCCGGCATGGAATCCGCACGCCACGTTGGCGCTCGTGACGATGCCGAGCATGGCGTCGTCGTCCCCGAGGCTCCAGACGCCGAAGCCCTCGCCCAAATCGGAGTTCAGGTCGATACCGGCCATCCGCCTAGCTTATTGGGGCGCTAATCGGACGGCTGGTGTCGCCGCCCCAGAACCCAGCAGAACACGTAGATCACGAACGAGATGCTGGCGACGAAAACCGACACCGGGACACCGGGCGCCAGCGAGAGCACGATGCCCCCGACCGCGGACACCTCGGCGAAGACCACCGATGCGACCATCGCCGCCGCCGGCGAGACGACCACCCGGGCCGCCGCGGCCGCCGGCGTGATCAGCAGCGACATCACCAGCAGCGCCCCGACGATCTGGACGGCCTGGGCGGCCACCACGCCGACCAGCGCGGCGAACACGATGCCCAGCGCGCGAACGGGCACGCCGCGCGCGGCCGCGACGTCGGGATCGACGGTGGCGAACAGCAGCGGGCGGTAGCACGTCGCCAGCGCGGCGATGACCAGCAGGCATACCAGCGCGAGCATGGCCAGCCCGGTGTAGCCCACCCCGACGATCTGGCCGGTCAGCAGCGCAAAGCTCGTCGCCGTGCGCCCCGGATACAGCTGGATGAAAAGCACGGCCAGGCCCAACCCGAACGCCAGCACCACCCCGATCGCCGAGTCGCGCTCCCGGGTCCGCTGGCCGAACAGGCCGAACAGCACGGCGGCCAGGGCGCTGCCGATCAGCGCGCCCAAGCCCACCTCGAAGCCGACCAGCAGCGCGAATGCCGCTCCGGTGAGCGACAATTCGCTGGATCCGTGCACGGCGAACGACATCTGGCGCATCACGATGAACGGCCCGATCAGCCCGGCCACCAACCCCAGCAGCGCGGCCGCGAGCAGAGCCTGCTGGACGAAGTCATGGGCGAGCAGGTTGGCGGTCACGTCGAAGGCGAACAGGTGGTCCAGCATGTCGGCGAGCCGGTGGTTCATCCAGTGCACCCCTCATCCGGCTCGCCCACCACCGCATAGCCGTCCTTGACCTTGACCACCTCGATGTCGGCGCGGTAGAGGTCCGACAGCGTCTCGGTGGTCATCACCTGCTCGACGGTGCCGATCCTGAATCGGCCGTCGACCAGATACAGCACCCGGTCGACGTAGGGCAGGAAAGGGTTGATCTCGTGGGTGACGACGATGACCGTGGTGCCGGCGTCGCGCCGGCGCCGATCGATCAGTGCCGACACCAATTTCGTGTTGGCGGGGTCGAGGGTCAGCAACGGTTCGTCGCACAGCAGCAGCGTCGGGTCGCTGACGAGCGCCTGCGCGATCCGCACGCGCTGCAACTCGCCGCCCGACATCACCCCGACCGGGACGTCGGCCAGGTGTTCGCCGTTGACCTGTCGCAGCGCCTGCCACATGGCCGCGCGCCGTCGGGCCCGGTCGGCGGATCGCAGCGGCGTGCCGCCCCAGCGGCGTCCGTCGATGCCGAGCCGGACCAGGTCGCGCCCACGCAGCATTACGCCCCGGTCGATCGGGCGGTGTTGCGGCACATAGCCAATGTCGCCGCTACCCGCCGTGATCGGCTTGCCGTCCACCATTGCGGCGCCGGCGCTCAGCGGCAGTTGTCCGAGCAGGACCTTGAGTAACGACGTCTTGCCGCTGCCGTTGGGACCCAGCACGGCGATGAACTCGCCGGGCGAGACCGACAGGTCGAGGTGATCCCAGAGCACGCGATCACCGAACGCCAGCCGGGCGCCTGTCAGAGAAACGGCGGGACGGTCGACGGGCTGGACCGGTTGGACGCTCACCGGCCCGACCGCAGCGCGGCGAGCAACTGGTCGACGGTGTTGCGCTGCCAGGTCAGGTAGTCGGTGCCGTCGGGCAGCGTCTCCGTCACTTCGGTCACCGGCACACCCGCGCGGCGGGCCGCGGCTGCCACGCCGTTGATAGCCGAGGTGGACGTCTGCCGGTTGACCAGCAGCGCCGAGACTCGCCGGTGGTTGATCAGATCGAGGACCGATGCCATGTCAGCCGGCGCTGGGTCGGTCTCGTTCTCGTTGGCGGCGGAAAAGGCGGCGGGGGTGCGATCGGTCAGGCCGGAGGCCTCCAGCAGGTAGTCCGCCACGGGCTCGGTCGCGATGACTCCGGCGTGTGGGTACGCGCTGGCGATGGCGTGTTCGGAGCGGGTGATCGAGTCGGCGCCGCGGCAGAATTCGGCCGCGTTGGCCCGATAGTCGGCGGCATTCGCCGGATCGATGGCCGCCATCCGGTCGGCGATGGCGGAGGCAACCGATTTGGCGACGCTCAGGTCGTAGAAGACGTGCTCGTTGGGCGGATCGCCGGGGTTCGCGCGACCGACAAACGAGTAGGCGTCAACGGGTTTGACGGACCGATGCCCGGCCAGCACCTGGTCCACCCACGGGTCGTAGCCGCCGCCGTTGTAGACCACCAGGGCCGCGTCGATGATCGCAGCGGCGTCCGATGGCTTTGGCTGATACGAATGCGGATCCTCATCCGCGCCGCTCAGGATGGACTTGACTGCGACGTGGCTGCCGACGACGGCTCGTGCCACGCTGCCCCAGACATCGGTGGAGGCCACGACGGTGGCCGCCTGCGGGCGCGCCGAATTGGCGATCCCGCAGCCGGCGAGCGCGCTCGCGACCGCCAAGCAAGCGACAATGGCCGATAGCCGCCGCGTCGGATTTACCAGTGCCATTCGTGTCCCATGTCCGCCGATGTGAGCCCGCTGAGTCCCTCGGACAGCTTAATCCTAATGACAATCGTTTCCATTAGGAATACGGGGTCGAGGCTGCGTAGGCGCCGGCGGGGATCCGCTGTAGCGTCACCGAACGTGAGTCCCACCCCCCGCCGGCGTGCGACTCTGGCGTCGTTGGCGGCCGAACTCAACGTCTCGCGCACGACCGTCTCGAATGCCTTCAACCGCCCGGATCAGCTCTCCGCCGACCTTCGCGAACGGGTGCTGGCGACGGCCAAGCGGCTCGGTTACGCCGGACCCGACCCGGTGGCGCGATCGTTGCGGACGCGCAAAGCGGGGGCCGTTGGTCTGGTGATGGCCGAACCGCTGACCTATTTCTTCAGCGATCCCGCGGCGCGGGATTTCGTTGCGGGAGTGGCACAGTCATGCGAGCAGCTGGGGCAGGGGCTGCTGCTGGTAGCCGTAGCCGGCAGCCGAACACTCGAGGATGGGACGGCCGCCGTGCTGGGTGCCGGGGTGGACGGCTTCGTCGTCTATTCCGTCTGCGACGACGATCCCTATCTCCAGGTGGTGCTGCAACGTCGGCTTCCCGTCGTGGTGGTGGATCAGCCCAAAGGCCTGTCCGGGGTGTCCCGCGTCGGCATCGACGACCGAGCGGCGATGCGTGAGCTCACCGACTATGTGCTGGGGTTGGGACATCGTGAAATCGGGCTGCTGACCATGCGATTGGGCCGGGACCGTCGGCAAGGACTCGTCGACGCCGAGCGGCTGCGGTCACCGGCATTCGACGTGCAGCGCGAGCGCATCATCGGCGTGTGGGAGGCGATGAAAGCCGCGGGGCTGGACCCGGATTCGCTGACCGTGGTGGAAAGCTACGAACACCTCCCGGCGTCGGGCGGCGACGCGGCCAAGGCGGCGCTTCAGGCCAATCCGCGGATCACCGCGTTGATGTGCACAGCGGACATACTGGCCCTGTCGGCGATGGATTACCTTCGCGCACACGGCATTTACGTGCCCGGCCAGATGACGGTCACCGGGTTCGACGGCGTGCCCGAGGCGATCAGGCGCGGGCTGACGACGGTCGCGCAGCCGAGTTTGCAAAAGGGCCGCCGGGCGGGAGAAATGCTGCTGAACCCGCCGCGGTCGGGTCTGCCGGCCGTCGAGCTGCTGGACACCGAGCTGATTCGCGGGCGTACCGCGGGTCCGCCCGCCTAGCCGGATTCGGTGTCGCCGATGAGCAACCGCACGGCCAGGTCCAGCCGCTTGCTGACGTCGGTCGCCGAGGCGCGCCGGGTGAGCCACGCGAGCAGGTTCGACAGCCACACGTCGGAGATCACCCGGGCGATGTGGTACTGGTCCTCGGTCGGCTCGCCGTCGGCCATGGCACGCGCGAACATGGAATCGATGAGCTTCTCGACCTGGTCGACCTCGCTGGCCGCGGATGCGTCGGCGAAAACATAGGCGCGCGTCATCGCCTCAGTGAGTAGCGGATTGCGCTGCATCGCGCGGTTGAGCTTGCCCACCATGAAGTTCAGCCGCTGGAACGGCGTGCCGCCGGCGACCGCGGAGCGATCGGTTTTGGCGTCGATGCGGCTGAACTCCCGGCCCAGGGCAGACACCAGCAGATGCACCTTCGACGGGAAATAGCGGTACAGCGTCCCAACCGCTACGTCGGCCCGGTCCGCCACCGCGCGCATCTGGACCGCCTCGTAGCCACCCTTCGACGCGATGGCCATGGTGGCGTCCAGGATGCGTTTGCGGCGCTCCCGCTGTGCCTCCGAGCCCAGCTCGGATTCCGCCAATACCGCCACGTTTATGACCTCGCGCGGCTGCGATTCAGAAACGCGGCCCAGGTTCGTGTTCGCTGGCGACATCTGGCCGATTCCCCCTCTTCCGGGCGGTTCGTTCGCAAACGATACGCAAGCCGATTGTGAATTTCCCACCTCCACCCCACCGGGACAACGAGCTGTCCTGCTGCAATGGCGTTCGACTTGACGCTCGATCGCTGGCACTATTAGAACACGTTCTAGTGGGCACCGGGGCCCCATTTATTGCCTCGAATCAAGGACGCGGAGGACGCACACGTGGTAGCGACCGTCACCGACGAGCAGTTCGCGGCCCGTGAGCTGGTGCGCGATTGGGCGCGCGATTCCTCCTCGGGACCCAACGGGACCCAAGCGATCCGCGATGTCGAGCAGGGCAACGCCGACGCGTGGCGGCCGGTGTTCGCGGGCCTGGCCGAACTCGGACTGTTCGGCGTGGCGGTTGCGGAGGACTCCGGCGGGGCGGGCGGCAGCGTCGAGGACCTCTGCGCGATGGTCGAGGAAGCGGCCAAGGCGCTGGTACCCGGGCCCGTCGCCACCACCGCGCTGGCCACCCTCGTCGTCGACGATCCCGAAACGCTGGCCGCGCTGGCCTCCGGCGAACGCTTCGCCGGCGTCGCACTCGAGGGTGCCGTGCAGTTCGACGGCGCTCTTGCGTCCGGGACCGTCGACCTGGTGCTGGGCGCCGCGGACGGCGGTCTGTTGCTGCTACCCGCCGGCGAGACGTGGGTGTTGGTCGACACCCAGGGCGACGGCGTGCAGCTGGAACCCTTGCGGGCCACTGACTTTTCCCGGCCGCTGGCACAGGCGGTACTGACGTCGGCGCCGGCTACCGCGATCCAAGCGTCGCGGGAGCGGGTCGAGGAACTCGCCGCGACCGTGCTGGCCGCCGAGGCGGCGGGCGTGACCCGATGGTCCCTGGACACCGCGGTCGCATATGCCAAAGTGCGGGAGCAGTTCGGCAAGCCGATCGGCAGTTTCCAGGCCGTCAAGCACCTGTGCGCCGAGATGCTGTGCCGGGCCGAACAGGCCGAGGTGGCCGCCGCCGACGCCGCGCGGGCCGCGGCGGACTCCGACCCCGCCCAGTTCTCGATCGCCGCGGCGCTGGCCGCGAGCATCGGCATCGCCGCCGCGAAGGCCAACGTCAAGGACTGCATTCAGGTGCTCGGCGGCATCGGGTGCACCTGGGAGCACGACGCGCACCTGTACCTGCGCCGGGCGCACAGCATCGGCCGCTTCCTAGGGGGCGCCGAGCGCTGGCTGCGTCGCATCACCGCGCTGACGCAATCGGGCGTGCGGCGCCGGCTGGGTATCGACCTCACCGAGGTGGAGGGCCTGCGGCCGGAGATCGCCGCGGCCGTCGCCGAGGTCGCCGCGCTGCCGGAGGAGAAACGGCAGGCGGCGCTGGCCGACGCCCGGCTGCAGGCGCCGCATTGGCCGCCGCCGTACGGGCGCGCGGCGTCACCGGCCGAGCAGCTGCTGATCGACCAGGAGATGGCGGCCGCCGGCGTGGTGCGGCCCGACCTGGTGATCGGGTGGTGGGCGGCGCCGACCATCCTCGAGCACGGCACGCCCGAGCAGATCGAACGCTTCGTGCCGGCCACCCTGCGCGGCGAATTCCTTTGGTGCCAACTGTTTTCCGAGCCGGGAGCGGGCTCCGACCTGGCGTCCCTTCGCACCAAGGCGGTCCGCGGCGACGGGGGCTGGCTGTTGACGGGGCAGAAGGTCTGGACGTCCGCGGCGCACAAGGCGCGCTGGGGTGTGTGCCTGGCGCGCACCGATCCGGACGCGCCCAAACATAAGGGCATCACCTACTTCCTGCTGGACATGAAGTCGCCGGGCATCGAAATCCGGCCATTGCGCGAGATCACCGGCGACTCGCTGTTCAACGAGGTGTTCCTGGACAACGTGTTCGTGCCCGACGAGATGGTGGTCGGCACGGTGAACGACGGCTGGCGGCTGGCCCGCACCACGCTGGCCAACGAGCGGATCGCGATGGCCACCGGCACCGCGCTGGGCAACCCGATGGAAGAGCTGCTCAAGGTGCTGGCGGGGATCGACCTCGACACGTCCCAGCAAGACCGGCTGGGGCGCTTGATCGTCACCGCCCAGACCGGAGCGCTGCTGGATCAGCGCATCGCGCAGCTCGCGGTGGGCGGGAAGGACCCGGGGGCGCAATCCAGCGTGCGCAAGCTCATCGGCGTCCGCTACCGGCAGGCGCTGGCCGAATTCACAATGGACGTCTCCGAGGGCGGCGGCCTGGTCCACAACCAAGCGGTCTTCGACTTCCTCAACACCCGCTGCCTGACTATCGCCGGGGGTACCGAGCAGATCCTGCTCACCGTGGCCGCCGAGCGCCTCCTCGGTCTGCCGCGCTAAGCGCTTTCGCCGAGCCTGTAATTTTGGCGGTCCCTACTCGCACTTTGCCTGCAGATTTACAGGCTCGGTGCCGTCAGGAGCTAAGAGAACGTCGTCACCGCGCAGGTGCTGGGCGAGGTGATGTTGACCCCGGGGTAGACCACCTGGATATGCGTGCAGGTGATGACGTTGACGTCGGTCTTGGGCTGGCCGGTCCGCCAATCGGTCGAGTCGATGCGCCCGGTCGTCTGGTATTTGTCCGGCGGTCCCTCACCGAAGTAGACGGTGGTGATCTCGTCGTTGCCCATCGCCTTGTGGACCCGTTCGTACTGGCCGCTGGCATGGGTGTCCAGGTAGGCCAACCGGTCCGTCGACCGGACCTCGGTGGTCTGGCGGGCCCACAGGCCGGGCGGGAAACCGATCACGCCGCCGTCGGGGGCGCGCACGTCGGCCCCGGCAGTGAAGTCGCAGTGACCGTCGGACTTGAAGCAATTGAGGAACATGTGCGTCTCGAGCTGGTTGGGGCCGTCCAGCGGAAACAGGGTGGTAGCGGTGTTGCTGGCCGCCGAGGACGCCGGCGCCAGCAGGAACGTCACCATCGCCCCCACCACCGCGAATCCCGTCACTAGCCGCACCATCGGCGCTCCCCTTCCCGATTCGCTACGCGACTAATCGTCGTAGGTGACTTCTACCGAATCAGATTCGGGGTGAGATTGACAGGCCAAAATCAAACCTTCGTCCAGATCCTGCTGCTCGAGCACGTCGTTGACCTCCATGTTCACCTTGCCGCTGCGCAGCGTGCAGGCGCATGCGCCGCAGTGGCCCTCCCGGCAGGAAAACGGTGCGTCCAAACCCTTCGCGAGCAAAACGTCGAGCAGCTTGGCGTTGCGCGGCCAGGACACGGTATGCGTTTCGCCGTCCAGCTCGACGACCGCGGTGGCCGGCGGCTCGTCGCCTTCGGCGGTGTCCTCGATCTTGACCGCCGCGAAGGGGTCGGAGTCCAGCGACTTGAACACCTCGATATGTACTTGCGCCGCAGGCACTTTCAGTGCCTCCAGCGCCTCACGCGAGGCGTCCATGAACGGGCCCGGCCCGCAGATGTAGACGGGCCGATCGGTGTACGGGGCCGCCAGCTTCGCCAGCGCCGTGGCGCTCGGCAACCCCTGCAGCGATTCCAGCCAATGCAGCACCGTGAGCCGGTCGGGATACTTGGCGGACAGCTCGCGCAGCGCGTCGGCGAAGATCACCGAGCGATCGTCGCGGTTGGCGTAGAGCAGCGTCACCTGCCCGCTGCCCTCGGCGAGTGCGGACTTGCAGATCGACATGATCGGGGTGATCCCGCTGCCGGCTGCCATCAGCAGGAAGTCTTCGTCCAGCGTCTTGGGCACGAAGTTGCCCGACGGCGCCAGCACGTGGATGCGCATGCCTTTGTGGGCGTGGTCGCACAGCCAGTTGGACGCGTAGCCGTCCGCGGTGCGCTTGACCGTGACGGTGAGCGCGTCGTCGGTGAACGGCGAACTGCACAGCGAGTAGCAGCGGGCCACCGATCCGGTCCGATCGCTGGGCACGCGCAATGTCAGGAACTGGCCGGGCGCGTAGCGCAGCCGCTCCGGGGGGATGGCGGGGTCGCCGGCCGCGTCCGGCACCGCGAACACCAGCGATCGCGCGTCGTCGGTTTCCGCGACGACCTCGGCGATCTGCAGTTCAAGGACGTGGTCGCCGAGTGGCTCGTCGGGAATTGCTTCCGTCAAGACCAGCCCTTCCTTCGATGACAACTAGAACATGTTACAGAAAACCCGATTGGTACCGCTACCAGCCGCAGGAATACCCTGCTCGACACAAATCGGAACGTGTTCTAGTCTTCTGTGTAAATCCGCACTCCCAGGAGGCAAACGTAGGTGACTTCCATTCAACAGCGTGATGCACAGTCGATTCTGGCTGGCATCGATGATCTGCTTCCGCAGATTCGGGAGCGCGCTCAGGCGACGGAGGACTTGCGCCGGCTGCCCGATGAGACCGTTCAGGCGCTCGAGGACGTCGGCTTTTTCACCCTGCTGCAGCCCGAGCAGTGGGGCGGTCTGCAATGCGATCCCACGCTGTTCTACGAGGCGACGCGGCGACTGGCGAGCGCGTGCGGCTCCACCGGCTGGGTGAGCTCGATCGTCGGGGTGCACAACTGGCATCTGGCGCTGTTCGACCAGCAGGCGCAGGAAGAGGTGTGGGGCGAGGACCCCAAGACGCGGATCTCGTCGTCGTATGCCCCGATGGGGGCGGGCGTGGTGACCGACGGGGGCTACATCGTCAACGGCTCGTGGAACTGGTCGTCGGGCTGTGATCACGCCAGCTGGACCTTTGTCGGCGGCCCGGTCATCAAGGACGGTCGCCCGGTGGATTTCGGCAGCTTCCTGATCCCGCGCAGTGAATACCGCATCGACGACGTGTGGCATGTGGTCGGGCTGCGCGGCACCGGCAGCAACACGCTGGTGGTCAAGGACGTCTTCGTGCCCAGGCACCGGTTCCTGTCCTACAAGGCGATGAACGACGGCACCGCCGGGGGATACCAGACCAACACCGCACCGGTCTACAAAATGCCTTGGGGCACAATGCATCCCACCACAATCTCGGCGCCGATCGTCGGCATGGCGTACGGCGCGTACGAGGCGCACGTCGAGCACCAGGGCAAGCGGGTGCGCGCGGCGTTCGCCGGCGAGAAGGCCAAGGACGACCCGTTCGCCAAGGTCCGCATCGCCGAGGCGGCCAGCGATATCGACGCCGCCTGGCGTCAGCTGTCCGGCAACGTCGCCGACGAGTACGCGCTGTTGTCCGCCGGCAAGGAGATCCCGTTCGAGCTGCGCGCCCGCGCCCGCCGCGACCAGGTGCGCGCCACCGGCCGCTCGATCGCCGCGATCGACCGGCTGTTCGAGGCGTCGGGTGCCACCGCGCTGGCCAATGACCAGCCGGTGCAACGCTTCTGGCGCGACGCGCACGCGGGCCGGGTGCACGCCGCCAACGACCCCGAGCGGGCGTACGTGATCTTCGGGAACCACGAGTTCGGGTTGCCGCCCGGCGACACGATGGTCTGATGCGCGCCGGCGACATTGAGAGAGGTAGCGATGAGGTGGGGGCACCTCCCGCTTGCGGGGGAGAGCGGCGCTTAGTGACAGTGACGGCTACCGAAGAGCTGACGTTCGAGTCCACGTCGCGCTTCGTGGAGGTCGACGTCGACGGGCCGCTGAAGCTGCACTACCACGAGGCGGGAGTCGGCAACGACCAGACCGTGGTGCTACTGCACGGCGGTGGGCCCGGGGCGGCGAGCTGGACGAACTTCTCGCGCAATATCCCGGTGCTGGCCCGGCAATTTCACGTGCTCGCCGTCGACCAGCCCGGCTACGGCCACTCCGACAAGCGCGCCGAGCATGGGCAATTCAACCGCTACGCCGCGCGGGCGCTCAAAGGCCTCTTCGAGCAGTTGGGTCTGGGACGCGTTCCGCTGGTGGGTAATTCGCTGGGCGGGGGCACCGCGGTGCGGTTCGCGCTCGACTACCCGGATCTGGCCGGACGCCTGGTTCTGATGGGTCCCGGGGGGCTCAGCGTCAACCTGTTTGCGCCGGACCCCACCGAGGGCGTCAAGCGCCTCGGCAAGTTCTCCGTCGAACCCACGAAAGAGAACCTCGAGGCGTTCCTGCGCGTGATGGTCTACGACCAGAAGCTCATCACCCCCGAGCTGGTCGACGAGCGCTTCGCCCTGGCCAGCACGCCGGAGTCGCTGACCGCGACCCGCGCGATGGGAATGTCGTTCTCCGGGGCCGACTTCGAGCTCGGCATGATGTGGCGCGAGGTGTACAAGCTGCGCCAGCCGGTGCTGCTGATCTGGGGACGCGAGGACCGGGTCAACCCGCTGGACGGCGCGCTGGTCGCGCTGAAGACCATTCCCCGTGCGCAACTGCATGTCTTCGGGCAATGTGGACATTGGGCGCAGGTGGAGAAGTTCGACGAGTTCAACAAACTCACCATCGATTTCCTGGGAGGTGCGTGATGAGCATCCGCTCGCTGGGCTATCTACGCATCGAGGCCACCGACATGGCGGCCTGGCGCGAGTACGGCCTGAAGGTCCTCGGCATGGTCGAGGGCAAGGGCGCCACCGAGGGCGCGCTCTATCTACGCATGGACGATTTCCCGGCCCGGTTGGTGATTGTTCCCGGCGAGCAGGACCGGCTCGCGGAGGCCGGATGGGAATGCGCGAATGCCGAAGGGCTGCAAGAGATCCGCAACCGGCTCGACGTGGAGGGCACCCCGTACAAGGAGGCCACCGCCGCCGATCTGGCCGAGCGGCGGGTGGACGAGATGATTCAGTTCTCCGACCCCTCCGGCAACCCGCTGGCCGTCTTCCACGGCGCCGCACTGGAACACCGCCGCGTGGTCAGCCCGTACGGCCACAAATTCGTCACCGCCGAGCAGGGCCTGGGCCACGTCGTGCTGACCACCCGCGACGACGACGAGGCGCTGCACTTCTACCGGGACGTGCTCGGGTTCAAACTTCGTGACTCGATGCGGATGCCGCCGCAGATGGTTGGGCGGCCCGCCGACGGCGCGCCGGCCTGGCTGCGCTTCTTCGGCTGCAACCCGCGCCACCACAGCCTGGCTTTCCTGCCGCTGCCGACCCCGAGCGGCATCGTGCACCTGATGGTCGAGGTCGAAAACGCCGACGACGTGGGCCTGTGCCTGGACCGGGCGCTGCGCCGCAACGTGCCGATGTCGGCCACCTTGGGCCGGCACGTCAACGACCTGATGCTGTCCTTCTACATGAAGACGCCCGGTGGGTTCGACGTCGAATTCGGTTGTGAGGGCAGGCAGGTCGAGGATCACGACTGGATCGCCCGGGAAAGCACCGCGGTGAGCCTGTGGGGCCACGACTTCACCGTGGGCATGCGCGGCTAGCCATGTCGGCGCCGATCGATCCGCGGGCCTTCCGGCAGGTGCTGGGTCAGTTCTGCACCGGGATCACCATCATCACCACCGTGCACGACGAGGCACCGATCGGCTTTGCGTGCCAGTCGTTCGCGGCGTTGTCCCTGGATCCGCCGCTGGTGCTGTTCTGCCCGACGAAGGTGTCGCGGTCCTGGAAGGCGATCGAGGCGTCGGGGCGGTTCTGCGTCAACGTGCTGACCGAAAAGCAGAAGGCCGTCTCCGCTCGATTCGGGTCGAAAGAGCCGGACAAGTTCGCCGGCATCGACTGGCACCCCTCAGAACTCGGTTCGCCGGTCATCGACGGCTCACTGGCCTACATCGACTGCACCGTCGCATCGGTGCACGACGGCGGCGATCACTTCGTGGTGTTCGGCGCGGTCCAGTCGCTGTCGGAAGCCCCGAAGATCAAGCCCCGACCCCTGCTTTTCTACCGCGGCGACTACACGGGAATCGAGCCGGACAAGACCACGCCGGCGCAATGGCGCGACGACCTGGAAGCGTTCCTCACGACCACTACCCAGGACACCTGGCTGTAACGCGCTTTACGGCGGCGTCGCGATGTCCGGCGGCCTTCGGAAGTGCATTTGGTATGCATTCACCCATTCACCCGCGATAGGCCGTTGGGAAGCGGACAATAAGGGGTGATTCCCGGTGGCCCGCTGAGGGGGCGGGCCACCGGGTGGGACCCGTCTCTACGAGTTGCCCTATTAGACATATATCAAACAAGCGTTGGTCCGTGATGCACTTTGGCCATTTTGGGCGGCGGTCTTGCGCACCGAGGCCCAAGGATCGCTGGGCTTATTGCCGGTGGGCGGCCTCGGTGTCGGTTGCTGGTGTAGCCGACTCGCTCGTCGACTCATCACGAGTCGATTCATCACGAACGTTTGCGGACCCAGACGCAGCTTCCTGAGTCTCGGCCTTGACCGTCGGGTCGATGCGATCGGCACGTTGCTGCTGCTCCTGCAGTTCCTCACGCGATGTCGCCACCTGGCTCTGATGCGTGGCCGCTCGCTCCTGCAGCTTGGCGGCTTCGGCGGCCTTGACCTCGGCCTCAGCCCGCGCAGCGCGTGCCTTCGCCGCTGTTTCATCGGCTAGCGCCTGACGCCGATCGATCTTGGCCTCCTCGGACCGCGCGTGTTCGCGAATCTCTTCGGCCCGCCGTTGCCGGCGTCGCCGCGTTGCCCTGGTCGCGATGACGATCAGGGCAACGACCACGAGGACTGCCACCGCCACGGCGATCACGATCCAGACGATATTGCTGGTGCTCATAAATGGGGCTCCGTTGCTCGGTGTATTGGTCTGCCCGTCTACCCGGGGTCCCCGTACTCGACGTATGCCAAACAGCCAATGCCGGCGCCGGCGCCGTTACATGAAGTCCAGCGCCTCGACCGTCGCGATCGGACCCTCGTGGGTCGGCCGATTTGCCCCGCCGATGCAGTACACCGTGTTGCCGACGGTCGCCACCACCTCGGCGTGCCGCGCCGTTGGCATGGGCGCCAGCGTGCTCCACTTCCCGCTGGCGATGTCATACATCTCGACCGTGTTCAGCACCATCGTCGGCTCTTCGCCGCCGACGGCCACGATGCGGCCATCGATATACGTGGCGCCGTAACTTCCCCGCGGCGTCGGCATGCCCACCAGCCTGGTCCAGGTCCCCGCCGCGGGATCGAATCGTTCGAGGGCCGCGGAATTCTTGTCAGCCGAGAGGAACCGGCCGCCGACCGTGTACACGTAGGTGCCGTCGGAGACTGCCGCCAGGTGTTCGCGCGCCGTCGGCATGTCGGCCGCGTCGTTCCACGAGGTGCCGTCGAAGACCTCGGTCTGCGGGACGAGTTGCTTGGCGTTCTGCCCGCCGACCGCCACGAGTTTGTCACCCACGACGGCCGCGGCCGGCGCCGCCCGAGCGTGCGTGAGGCTCGGCAGCTCCACCCAGCTGCCGCCCCGCAGCGCGAACACCTTGTTGGACGCGTTCGCGAGGTTGTCGCTCGCACCGCCGAGCACCACCACCTCGCCGCGGTACGTCGCCGCCGCCGCGTGGTGCAGCGGGATGGGCAACGGAGGGCCGGTTTCCCAGGCGCCGCTGCGCGGGTCGTAGCTTTCGACGGTCTGGAGCGCTACTCCGTTCTGCAGGCCGCCGAGGATCCAGATCTTGTTGTTGAGGACCGCCCAGGCCATCATCAACCGGGCCGTCGGCGCGTCGGGCAGGGACCGCCACTGCGAGGCCGGCTGGATCTTGCGGGCCGGCAGCTTCAGCACCTCCGCCGCAGCGGTTACCTGGCCATCTCCGACACCGGTGGACCCGCCGATCGCGTAGACGGATTTCTCCACCGCCGCGACGGCCATCCCGTGGCGCGGGGTCGTCATGTCCGGCAACCCGGTCCACGTTTTGGTCATCAGATCGAACACCGAAACGGTTTTGAGGACTTGCCCCGACGACACCCCCCCGACGGCCACCAGGCGGCCGTCCGTGATGGCCACGCCGAGGTCACTGCGCGCCTGGGGAAGCGCGGGTAACGACGTCCAGGCTTTCGCCGCCGGGTCATACGCCTCGAGTGTCGGCAGATCCGAGCCGCCGTTGGTGCCGCCGACGGCGTACACCAACTTTCCGTCCGAGGCCGCGGCAAGCATCTGCCGCGGAGTCGGTATGGGCGCGCCCAGGCTCCAAGAGTTGCCGTCGAAGACCTCGGTCGTGTTCAGCAGCGCACCGCCCGCGTCGACACCGCCGGTGACAACGAGCCGATCACCGACGACGGCCGCTGCCGCCGCCGCCCTGGGCTGCAACAGGTGCGGCATCTCTACCCAGCGACTGTTGATTACCCGCCAAACCTGGTCCGACGCAACGCTTTTGCCGCCCACTGACTTGAGCCCGCCCAGCACGACGGGGTTTCCCTGCCAATTGACCGCGGTCGCGCGCTGGACGGCAACCGGGAGATCGTCGCCCCCCTTCCAGCTATCGATGACTGGGTCGTAGCCCTCCTGCATCGCGCTGAGGGCTCCGTCGCTTCGAATCCCGCCGAAGATCCAGATCGTGCCGTCGACCTGGGTGGTGGCCCCGGCGTCGCGGGCGACGCGCGCATTCGTGATCGGTTTCCATTCGACCGGCGCCTCCGTGCTCGGTTGGCTCGCGGCGGTCTTGTGGCCGTTGTCGCCCGGAATCGCGAAAACCACAACGACGATCACCAGCAGCACGACGGCGGCGGCCGCGCCGGCGACCAGCGCAATGCGACTCCGCTTCTTTCCCGGCTCGCCGAACCAAGCGGCGGCCCGCGCCTGCAGCGGCGGTTTCCCGCCCGGGGGCGGGACGGCGCCCGGCGGCTGCGCGGGGATCCTCGGTGGGGTCATTGCGTTGCCGTTTCCCGACGGCGGGGGCGGCGGAGCGGGCACCGGCCCCTGCGTTCCGGTGATGCCTCCGCCGCGCAATCTGGTCGCCGCGGCGGAGTACTCGTCGGACCCGGACGCCGCCAGCGGCGCGGTCGCGGGGGCGGACTCGCTCGGCGGCGGCGGTTTGGGAACGGACGACGTCGTGCGATCCGGCGGCCGCCCCGTTGCCGTGTGTCCGCGGGGGGAAGCGGAGGGAGTTGCGGTGAGGCCCGCCGTCACGTTGACCGTGTGCCCCGGCTCGACACCGACGCTGGTGATCGCCATCGAATCGGGTTTCAGGCCATTCTGGCGCTGCGCCGATTGCAATTCGCGGCCGAACTGCGCCGCGGACGTGGGCCGCTCGGCCGGATCGATGGCCATCGCATGCTCGATCGCCGCGCACACCGCGTCCGGGATCCCGTCCGGACGCATGTCCGGGACCCGTGTCGTGCTGATCCGCAGATACTGCGCAATGAGGTCCTCGCCGCTGCGGCGTTCGTGTGCGGCGCTGCCGGCAATGAGCGCATAAATTGTGGCGCCGAGAGAGTAAAGGTCGGAACTCACCGTTGCCGGATTACCGGTCATAACCTCGGGCGCGGTGTAGTCGATTGTGCCGGAGAAGAACCCGGTCGCGGTTTCATACCCGCCTTCGATGTGGGCGATCCCGAAATCGCTCAGCTGGGGCTCGCCGTAGTCGTTGATAAGCACGTTTGCGGGCTTGATATCGCGGTGCAAAGTTCCGCTCTTGTGTGCGGTTTCCAGTGCCCCGCACAACTTCACCCCGATCCGCAATGCCTCGGGCCAAGAAATTGGCCCCTCGCGGCGCAACCTGACGGCCAGCGAATCCGCTGCGTGGTAGGGCATCACGATGTACGGCTTGCCGCTCTCGGTCACGCCGACGCGCAAGATGTTGACGATATTCGGATGCCCCGAGAGGCCGCCCATCGCATAGCCCTCGCGCAGAAAGCGCTCCCTGCTGTCTTCGTCGAAATGCGATGGCAGCACCTTGACCGCGACATTTCGCCCGAGCGCCGTCTCGTAGCAGCAATAGATCACGCCGGCGCCGCCCCGGGCGACTTGGCGGGCATCTTCGAATCCGGCGGAAGCCAACTCCGCAGCGAGCCCGCTCGGGGCCGGCGTCGGACCGTCGCTGGCAGGTCCTTCAGCCATTTCTGGGCGCCAATCTGTGCAATGAATGAATTAGCGAGGTCAAGAGTATCGCTCGCGATCTCCCGCGGAGAAGATTCGGCGAGGATAGTTTCCGCGGGACATATTCTGACGCCTCCCTGGGCCAGAATGGCGTCATGACGCTCGATCTGAACGGATACTTCGATCGCATCGACTACCACGGCGCCGCCGAGCCGAACCTCGAGGTATTACAGGATCTGGTGACCGCCCACACTCGGACCATTCCCTTCGAGAACCTCGATCCGCTGTTGGGGGTGCCGGTCGACGACCTGAGCCCGGAATCCCTCGCCGACAAGCTGGTTCGCCGGGGTCGGGGCGGCTACTGCTACGAGCAGAACGGCCTAATGGGCTATGCGCTCGGCAAAATCGGCTTTCGGGTGCGGCGATTCGCCGGGCGGGTGATCTGGATGGTCCCGCCCGACGCACCGGTCGGGGCGCAGACTCATACGGTGTTGGCGGTGACGTTCCCCGGTTCCGCGGGCCCATATCTCGTCGACGTCGGTTTCGGCGGCCAGACCCTGCCTTCGCCCATCCGGCTGGAAACGGGCAGCGTCCAGCAGACGACGCTGGAACCGTACCGGTTGCGGGACCGCCGCGACGGACTGGTGCTAGAGGCCCAGATCCGCGGCGAGTGGCAGTCGCTCTACGAGTTCACCACGCGAACCAGGCCGGACATCGACCTGCGGGTGGGTAGCTGGTGGGTGTCGACCCACCCGTCGTCGCACTTCGTGACGAGCCTGACGGTCGCGCGGTTGACCGACGGCGCCCGAATGAACCTGGCGGGCCGCAACCTGACCGTTCACCGCGCCGACGGTAGCGAGAAAACCCGGCTCGAGGACGCCGCCGCGGTCGTCGACGCGCTGCGCGACCGGTTCGGCATCAATGTCGATGACGTCGCCGAGCGCGGTGCCCTCGAGGCGCGCATCGACAAGGTCCTGGACGCTTAGCGGCGCACCAGCCAGGGCCCCATGCGCCGCAGCGCCTCCTCGATGTCGGTGGTCGGCCCGGCGAAGGACAGCCGGACGAAGGCATTGCCGCGCGCGGGGTCGAAGTCGATGCCCGGTGCGATGGCAACGCCGGTGTCGGACAGCAGCTTTGCGCAGAAACCCAGCGAATCGTCGGTGAAGTCGGAGACATCGGCGTACACATAGAACGCGCCGTCGGTCGGCGCCAGCCGGTCGATCCCGATCCGGCGCAGCCCGTCGAGCAGCAGCGAGCGGTTGACGGCGTAGTGACGCAGATGGCCGTCGGCCTCGGCGATCGCCTCGGGCGTGAACGCCGCCACCGCCGCGATCTGCGACAGCACGGGCGGGCAGATGGTGAAGTTGCCGGTCAGGCAGTCCACCGCGCGGCGCAGCTCCGGCGGCACCAGCAGCCAGCCCAGCCGCCAGCCCGTCATCGCGTAATACTTGGAAAAGCTGTTGACTACCACCGCGTTTCGCGACGTCTGCCAGGCGCAGCTGGTTTGCGGGGCGCCCGGGTAGACCAGGCCGTGGTAGACCTCGTCGCTGATCAGCCGCACCCCCGAGGCCTCGCACCACGACGCGATCGCCGCCAACTCGGCCGGCGGTATGACCGTCCCGGTGGGGTTGGCCGGGCTGGCGACGACGACTCCGGCCACCGGCGGGTCCAGTTCGGCCAGCATCCGCGCGGTCGGTTGGAACCGAGTCTCCGGTCCGCACGGGATCTCCACCACCTCGCATCCCAGCGCCGACAGGATGTTTCGATAGCACGGGTAGCCGGGACTGGCCAGCGCCACCCGATCGCCGACGTCGAAACACGCGAGAAAAGCGAGCAGGAACCCGCCCGAGGAGCCCGTGGTGATCACCACGGCGTCGGACTCGACGTAGATTCCGTGCTGGCGCTGGTAATCCGCCGCGATCGCGTCGCGCAGTTCCGGGATGCCCAGTGCCACTGTGTAACCCAACTCGTTGAGATGCAGCGCGCTCGCCGCGGCCGCCCGCACCGGCTCGGGGGCACCGACACTCGGTTGTCCCGCCGACAGGTTCACCAGATCGCCATGGCTGCGCTGGCGCTCCGCGGCCGCCAGCCAGACATCCATCACATAGAACGGCGGGATGCCGGCACGCAGCGCGACGGAGGCGTTCACGGCGTTTTGAGCACCTCGGATTCCAGCCGGCTCAGCAGTTCTCGCGGCGCGCCCAGCAGCTGGGCACTGCCGTGTGCGCGCTTGAAATACAGGTGCATGTCGTGTTCCCAGGTGATCGCGATGCCACCGTGGAGCTGAATGCCTTCGGCGGCCGCCCTGCTCAGCGCCTCGCTTGCGGCGAGGCGCGCGGTGGCGGCGTTGGTGGGTGTGGGGTCGACGCACGCGTCGGCGACGACGGCCCGCGCCGCCGCGATCGCGACGTACAGATCCGCCATCCGATGCTTGAGCGCCTGGAAGCTGCCGATGGGGCGGCCGAATTGCACTCTGCTCTTGGCATATTCGACGGTCAGCTCCAGGCAGCGCTCGGCGGCCCCGATCTGCTCGGCGGCCACCAGGATCGCCGCGGAGTCGGCCAGGCCGGGGTCGGGCCCCAGCGCGGTGGTCTCCTCGGGCCGCACTTGGGCCAGCCGGCGCGTGGGGTCCATCGTCGTCACCGGTTGCGCGCTGAAGCGGGTCCACCTGGCCAGCTCGCCGTCCACCGCGGCGACGACCACGTCGGCGATGTCGCCGTTGACCACATAGTCAGCGTCGAGCACCAGCGCACCGATCGAGCTACCCTCCGCCAGCCCCGCCAATGCGTCGGCGTCGGGCTCCGGCGCCGCCAGCAGCGCCAGCTCGGCCAGTGTGGTGCCCAACAGCGGGGAGGGCACCAGCGCGCGGCCCAGTTCCTGCAAAACCGTTGCGGCATCGGCCAGTTCGCCGCCTGCACCCCCGAGGTCCTCGGGCACCATCAGCGCGGCGGCGCCAACCTGCTCGCAGAGCAGCCGCCACAGCGATTCGTCGTAGCCCGCCTCCGACTCGATCGCGGCGCGCACGGCCGCCGGGTCCGCGTGTTTGGTGACCAGGGCTGCGACGGTCTCGCGCAGCATCTCCCGTTCTTCGCTCATAACGCCTCCAGCACCCTGCGCCGATGCGCCTCGGGATCACCCCACGCCGAGCGTAATGCCTGCACCCGCAGCAGCCACAGCGAAAGGTCGTGCTCCTGGGTGAAGCCGATCGCGCCGTGCGTCTGCAACGACGCCCGCGCCGCCAACAGCCCGGTCTCGGACGCGGCCGCCTTGGCGGCGCTCACGTCGCGCGGCTCCAACGTCAGCGCCGCGCCGTACACCAACGGACGGGTCAGCTCGATCGCGATGTGCACATCGGCCAGCTTGTGTTTGATGGCCTGATACGAACCGATCACCCGGCCGAACTGCGTGCGCTGCTTCGCGTAATCGACCGCGCCGTTGAGCAGCGCCTCCGCGACGCCGACGAGCTGCGCCGCGGTGGCCAGCGCGCCGAACCGGTAGGCACGCTCGACGTCCGCCTGCCAGGTGTCGCCGGTTGCCGTCACGTCGTAGAGGCGGCGGCTGGGATCGACGGATTGGTGGCACTCACCCGCTACGGCTTCGCTGACACCGGCGTCGGTGGCCAGCAGCACCAGCCCGGCCGCCTCGGCGTCCACCGCGCGCGGGGTCTCGGGCGGCAGTGCGACGGTGGCGATCAGCTCACCGGACGCCAGCCCGGCGCTTCGATCGTCTTCGGCAAGCAAAACCGGTGCGACGGCGATGGATTCGGCCACCGGGCCCGGCACGCACCAGCGACCGAGGCGCTCCAGCGCGACGACCAGGTCCACCGGGTCCGCGTCCAGGCCGTCGTATTTCTCGGGCACGGCCAGGGCGGTGACGCCGAGGTTGGCAAGCTGCTCCCACACCTTGCGGCCGGGCGCGACGTCGCCGGCTGACCAGGCGCGCACCGCCCCGGGCAGGTCGGCCGCGCCGAGCGCCGCGTCGATGCTGTTCGCGAAGTCGCGTTGCTGTTGGTCTAGCGCAAAGTCCATTACCGCTTCTCCCTGGGCAGGCCCAGCAGGCGTTCGGAGATGATGTTGCGTTGAATCTCGTTGGTACCGGCATATATCGGGCCGCCCAGCGCGAACAGCAGGCCATCGGTCCACGGCCCGGCGAGCTCGCCGTCGGCGCCCCGCAGGTCGATCGCGGTCTGATGGATGGCCACGTCAAGATCGGACCAGAACACCTTGGTCACCGACGATTCGGCGCCCAGCTCGCCGCCGGCGGCCAGCCTGGTCACCGTGCCGAAGGTCTGCAGCCGGTAGGCCTGCGCCTTGATCCAGGCGTCGGCGACCCGGTCGGCGAACTCAGCGGGCGAGCCGGTGTCCTTCCACAGCCGCACCAGCCGCTCGGCGGCCGCCAGGAAGCGGGCCGGGCTGCGCAGCGACATGCCACGCTCGTTGCTGGACGTGCTCATGGCGGCCCGCCAGCCGTCGTTGGGCGTGCCGATGACGTCCTCGTCGGGCACGAAGACGTCGTCGAGGAAGATCTCACCGAAGCCGGTGTCGCCGCCCAGCTGGACAATGGGCCGCACGGTGATGCCCTTGGCTTTCAGGTCGAACATGAAGTACGTCAGCCCGTGGTGTCGCTCCGCCGAGGGGTCGGATCGAAACAACCCGAAGCCCATCTCGGCGAACGGTGCCCGCGAACTCCAGATCTTCTGCCCATTCAGCAGCCAGCCGCCGTCGGTCTTGGTCGCGGTGGACCGCAGCGACGCCAGGTCGCTGCCGGATTCCGGTTCCGACCAGGCCTGGGCCCAGATCTGTTCGCCGCTGGCCATTTTCGGCAGTATCCGGTCGAGCTGTTCCTCGGTGCCGTGCGCGAACAACGTCGGGGCCAGCATCGAGGTGCCGTTGGCGCTGGCACGTCCCGGCGCCCCGGCGTGGAAGTACTCCTCTTCGAACACCACCCAGTGCAGCAGCGGCGCGTCGCGGCCGCCGTACTTCTTCGGCCAGGTGATCACCGACAGGCCCGCATCGAAGAGCACCTTGTCCCAATGCCGGTGTTGCGCAAAGCCTTCCGCGCTGTCGTAGGACTTCGTCGGGATCGCCTCGGCGTTGGCGGAGAGGAAGTCGCGCACCTCGGCCTGGAAGGCCAATGTCTCTTCGTCTAGTTCCAGATCCAATTCAGGCCAGCTCTCGCAGTTGTGGTTTGACCACCTTGCCGCCCGCATTGCGCGGCAACGCGTCGACGAACCGCACCGACCGAGGTGCCTTGAAGTTCGCCAAATGTTCACGGGTATAAGCGATTACCGATTGCTCGTCGAGGTCCGAGCCGGGCCGGGTCACCACGAACGCCCGGCCCACCTCGCCCAGGCGCTCGTCGGGAACCCCTATCACGGCGGCGTCGGCCACGCCCTCCAGCCGGGCCAGCACCTGCTCGACCTCGGCGGGATAGACGTTGAAGCCGCCACAGATGTACATGTCCTTGAGCCGATCGGTGATGCGCAGGTTTCCGGCCTTGTCGACGGCGCCGATGTCACCGGTGTGCAGCCAGCCGTCGGCGTCGATGGCCGCGGCGGTGGCCTCCGGGTCGTCGAGATAGCCCAGCATCACGTTGGGCCCTCGCAGCAGCACCTCTCCCGATTCGCCGGGTTCCGTTGCGTCGATGCGCAATTCGAAGTCCGCGAACGGACGGCCGCAGGTGGTGGCGACGGTCACCGCGTCGTCGTCGGCTCGGCACATGGTGCCCATGCCATTGGCCTCGGTCAGGCCATAGGCGGTCAGCACGATGTCGATGTCGAGCTCGGACTGCATGCGTTCGACCAACACCACGGGAACGGTGGCCGCGCCGGTCACCGCGAACCGCAGCGAGCTCAGGTCGTAGTCGTTGCGGGCCGGGTGATCGAGCAGGGTCTGGTAGATCGTGGGCGGACCGGGCAACACGGTGATGCGGTGTTGCTCGATGGCCTGCAGCGTGCGCAGCGGATCGAAGGTCAGGTGCGGGATCAGCGTCGCCCCGGTCTGCAGGCAGGCCAGAATGCCGGCCTTGTATCCGAAGTTGTGGAAGAACGGGTTGATGCACAGGTAGCGGTCGTCGCTGGTGATCTTGCCGTTGGCGGCCCACGAGGCCGACGCCGAGAGCGATTGCCGGTGCGCGCACAGCACGCCTTTGCTGCGGCCGGTGGTCCCGGAGGTGAACAGGATGTCGCTGACGTCGTCGGGGACCACGGCCGCGGCACGTTCGGAGACGGCGGCGGACCCCGAACCCTGGGCGATGAATTCGTCCCAGGTGCCGTCCTCGGCTTCGACCGGGATGCGCACGATGTGCCGCAGCGCGGGCAGGGCCGCGCTGTCGAGGTCGGCGAGTCGATCGTTGCCGAGAAATCGGCCCATCCCGAACAGCACCGGCGCCTCGGTGCGGGCCAGGATGTCGGCGGCCTCCGAGGCGGTATAGCGCGTATTGAGCGGCACCATCGCGGCTCCAGCGTGGTGAATCGCCAGGCAGGCGACCACCCAGTGCCAGGTGTTCGGCGACCAGATGGCCACCCGGTCGCGGTGTTGGACGCCGAGCGCGATCAGCGCGGCCGTCGCGCGGTGCACCTCGTCGCGCAGCTCGGCCGCGGTGAACGAGCGGTCGTCGGTGATCAGCGCGGCGTGGTCCGGGAGCTGGTCGACGAAACGGTCCAGCGCCGCGGGCACGGTGCGCGGATCGTCAGTCATCGATGCTCCTAACAAAGCAAGTGCTTGGTAGGTTAGCCTACAGGGCATGCAGGATGTCGAGGAGTTCCGGGCGGAGGTCCGAGATTGGCTCGCCGACAATCTGGTCGGCGAATTCGCAGCGCTCAAGGGCCTCGGTGGCCCCGGGCGTGAACACGAAGCGTTCGAAGAGCGCCGGGCCTGGAACCAGCATCTGGCCGCGGCCGGGCTGACCTGTCTGGGGTGGCCGGTCGAGCACGGCGGCCGCGGCCTTTCGACGGCGCATCGGGTGGCCTTCTACGAGGAATACGCCCGCGCCGACGCCCCGGACAAGGTCAACCACTTCGGTGAGGAGCTGCTCGGCCCGACCCTGATCGCGTTCGGGACACCCGAGCAACAGGAGCGCTTCCTGCCCCGGATCCTGGACGTCACCGAACTGTGGTGCCAGGGATATTCGGAGCCCGGCGCCGGCAGCGACCTGGCCAACGTCTCGACCACCGCCGAGCTCGACGGCGACCAGTGGGTGATCAACGGACAGAAGGTCTGGACGTCGCTGGCGCACCTGTCGCAGTGGTGCTTTGTGGTGGCGCGCACCGAGAAGGGCTCCAAGCGGCACGCCGGGCTGTCGTATCTGCTGGTGCCGCTGGACCAACCGGGTGTGCAGATCCGGCCTATTGTCCAGATCACCGGCACCGCGGAGTTCAACGAGGTGTTCTTCGACGACGCCCGCACCGACGCATCGATGGTGGTCGGCCAGCCGGGCGATGGCTGGCGGGTCGCCATGGGAACGCTGACGTTCGAGCGCGGCGTCTCGACGCTAGGGCAGCAAATCCGTTATGCCCGCGAGCTTTCCAACCTCGCCGAGCTCGCACAACGCAACGGCGCAGCCGACGATCCGTTCATCCGGGAGCGGCTGACGCGGGCGTGGACGGGGCTGCGGGCGATGCGTTCGTACGCGCTAGCCACCATGGATGTCGAGCAGCCCGGCCAGGACAACGTGTCGAAGCTGTTGTGGGCCAACTGGCATCGCGATCTGGGCGAGCTGGCGATGGACGTCATCGGCAAGCCCGGCCTGACGCTCACCGATGGCGAGTTCGACGAGTGGCAGCGGCTGTACCTGTTCACCCGCGCCGACACCATCTACGGCGGGTCCAACGAGATCCAGCGCAATATCATCGCCGAGCGGGTGCTCGGCCTACCGCGAGAGGTTAAGGGATGAGTCTGGCCGAAGCACCGAAAGAGGTTGCCGGACACGGGCTTCTGGCCGGCAAGGTGGTCATCGTGACGGCCGCCGCGGGCACCGGCATCGGATCGGCGACCGCACGGCGGGCGCTGGCCGAGGGTGCCGACGTGGTGATCTCCGACCACCACGAACGACGGTTGGGCGAGGCCGCCGACGAGCTGTCGGCGCTGGGGCAGGGTCGCGTCGAGAAGGTGGTGTGCGACGTGACGTCGAGCGTCCAGGTCGACGCATTGTTCGCGTCGGCCCATGCCCGGATGGGCCGCATCGACGTACTGGTCAACAACGCCGGGCTCGGTGGGCAGACGCCGGTGGTCGACATGACCGACGACGAGTGGGATCGTGTCCTGAACGTCACCCTGACGTCGGTGTTTCGGGCGACTCGCGCTGCGCTGCGATACTTCCGTGATGCCCCACACGGCGGGGTGATCGTCAACAACGCCAGCGTCCTGGGTTGGCGCGCGCAGCACTCGCAGTCGCACTACGCGGCTGCCAAGGCCGGGGTGATGGCGTTAACCCGTTGCAGCGCAATCGAAGCCGTCGAGTACGGCGTCCGGATCAACGCGGTGTCGCCGAGCATCGCCCGGCACAAATTTCTGGACAAGACCACGTCGGCGGAGCTACTCGACCAGCTCTCCGCGGGCGAGGCGTTCGGGCGAGCCGCCGAGCCGTGGGAGGTGGCGGCCACCATCGCGTTCCTGGCCAGCGACTACTCGAGTTACCTCACGGGCGAGGTCATCTCCGTCTCGAGCCAGCATCCGTGAGCAAGGCGACTGGCCAAGCAAGCGCTTGGTTGATACTCTGATCCGGTGGACCGAGTGCCCGGTCAGGCGAACAGCCGGCGAGACGAGCTGCTGGACCTCGCCGCGACCATGTTCGCCGAGCGGGGCCTGCGCGCCACCACCGTGCGCGACATCGCCGACGGTGCCGGCATCCTGTCCGGCAGTCTGTACCACCACTTCTCCTCGAAAGAGGAGATCGTCGACGAGCTGCTGCGCAGCTTCCTGGACTGGTTGTTCGCCCGCTACCGCGAGATCGTGGACAGCGAGGCCAACCCGCTCGAGCGGCTCAAGGGCCTGTTCATGGCGTCGTTCGAGGCGATCGAGGATCGTCACGCGCAGGTCGTCATCTATCAGGACGAAGCCAAACGGCTGCTGTCGCAGGCCCGGTTCTCCTACATCGAGGACATGAACCGCCAGCAACGCAAGATGTGGGTCGAGGTGCTCAACCAGGGCGTCGACGAGGGCTACTTCCGGCCCGACCTCGACGTCGACCTCGTCTACCGATTCATCCGCGACACCACCTGGGTGTCGGTGCGCTGGTATCAACCCGGCGGACCGCTCACCGCGCAGCAGGTGGGTCAGCAATATCTCGCCATCGTGCTCGGCGGGATCACCAAAGAAGGAGTTTGAAAGATGTCTCGTGTCGGCGACGATGCCGAGCGTAGCGATGAGGAGGAGCGACACAATGGCTGAGGCGTACGTCATCGACGCTGTGCGTACCGCGGTCGGCAAGCGCGGCGGATCGCTGGCCGGGATCCATCCCATCGACCTGGGCGCGCTGGGGTGGCGCGGACTTCTGGACCGGATCGACGTCGACCCCGCCGCCGTCGACGATGTGATCGCCGGCTGCGTTGACGCCATCGGGGGACAGGCGGGCAACATCGCCCGGCTCTCCTGGCTGGCCGCCGGCTACCCCGAAGAGGTTCCCGGTGTCACCGTGGATCGCCAGTGCGGCTCCAGCCAGCAGGCGATTTCCTTTGGCGCGCAAGCGATCATGTCCGGCACGGCCGACCTCATCGTGGCCGGCGGCGTGCAGAACATGAGCCAGATCCCGATCTCGTCGGCGATGACCGTCGCCGAGAAGTTCGGGTTCACTTCACCGACCAATGAATCCAAGCAGTGGCTGCATCGCTATGGCGATCAGGAGATCTCACAGTTCCGCGGCTCGGAGCTGATCGCCGAAAAGTGGAACCTGTCGCGCGAGGAGATGGAGCGCTACGCGCTGACCAGCCACGAGCGCGCGTTCGCGGCGATCCGCGGCGGCCACTTCGACAACGAAATCCTCACCGTCGAAACCGAATCCGGGCCGTTCCGCGTCGACGAAGGCCCGCGCGAGTCGTCGATGGAGAAGATGGCCGGCCTGAAACCGCTCGTCGAAGGCGGACGGCTGACGGCGGCGATGGCCAGTCAGATTTCCGACGGCGCCAGTGCGGTGCTGCTGGCTTCCGAGCAGGCCGTCAAGGACCACGGATTGACGCCCAGGGCTCGCATCCACCACATCAGCGCGCGCGCCGCCGACCCGGTGTTCATGCTGACCGGCCCGATCCCGGCCACCCGCCACGCGCTGGAGAAGACCGGGCTGTCGATCAGCGACATCGATACCGTGGAGATCAACGAGGCGTTCGCACCCGTTGTGATGGCCTGGCTCAAGGAGATCAAGGCAGACCCGGAGAAGGTCAACCCCAACGGCGGCGCGATCGCCCTCGGTCATCCGCTGGGCGCCACCGGGGCCAAGCTGTTCGCCACCATGCTGAACGAGTTGGAGCGCATCGGCGGCCGCTATGGGCTGCAGACGATGTGCGAGGGCGGCGGCACGGCCAACGTCACCATCATCGAGCGGCTCTAACACACTGCGGCGAACGTGCGTGTCTGTACGCCGACACGCACGTTCGCGTGTACAACTGCGCACGCTCGCCGAAAAGCGATGGCTACTCCACGACGCAAGACGACGCCGCCTGGAGGTGTTCGATTGCGTCGCGCACGATCGCTTCGATCAGCTCGGCGCACGACGGCAGGTCGTCGAGGATGCCGGCCACCTGTCCCGACGCCAGCACACCGGCGTCGGTGTTGCCCTCGACGAGGCCGGCCTTCAGCAGCATCGGCGTATTGGCCGCCATCACCACCTGCGACCAGGTCAGCTCCTTGCCGTGCCGCATCGCCAGCCCGTCGCTGATCATCGAGCGCCAAGTCATCTGCGACATCTTCTTGAACTTGGCGGCATTGCGCAGCGCCGCGGTGAAACCCCTTGCCCGTGAACCGCTTTCCAGCTTCTCGACCAGCCCGGTGCGCAGCACCCGGTGCGGCATGCCGTCGACGCGCGTGGTGACCACCGTGCCGTCCAGCGCCGCCTCTATGTACCGCCGCTTGACCGCGTCGGGCACGGTGGAATCCGAGGTGAGCAAGAACCGGGTGCCCATCGCGACCCCGGCGGCGCCGTAGGACAGCGCCGCGGCGAGGCCACGCCCGTCGAAGAACCCGCCCGCCGCGATCACGGGGATGCCGGTGCCCTTGACCGCGTCCAGCACGGACGGCAACAGCAGCGTCGTCGCGACGGGCCCGGTGTGCCCGCCGCCCTCGCCGCCCTGAACGATCATCGCGTCGGCGCCCCAGCCCGCGACCTTGCGGGCATGCTTGGCCGCACCGATCGAGGGGATGACCACCGCCCCAGCATCTTTCAGCCGCGCTATCAACTCCGGTTTGGGTGCCAGCGCAAACGACGCGACCTTCACGCCCTCGCGGATCATCAACTCGACCCGGTCACCCGCGTCGGCCGCGTCGGCGCGGATGTTCACGCCGAACGGCTTGTCGGTGGCCGCCTTGACCTTGCCGATCGCGGTCGCCAGCTCGTCCAGCGTCATGGTCGCCGACGCCAGGATGCCCAGGCCGCCCGCGTTGGCCGTGGCGGACACCAGCCGGGCACCGGCCACCCAGCCCATCCCGGTCTGCACCACCGGATGCTCGACGCCGACCAGCTCGGTCAGCGGCGTGCGCAATCTCATAGCCACCGCCGACGATGCAGAGCGAAGCGATGAGGAGGAGGCGGAACAATCATGAACGTATCTCTCTGTCGCGCAGCGACTTCGGGTCGATGACCGAACGGATCAGGTTCAGCTCGTCGTCGGTCGGCAGCCGCGTCTCTCCCGCCTCGTCGAGGCCGTGCACCTCGAACGACGTGTTCTCGCGGACGTCGTCGGGCGATACGCCCGGGTGCAGGGACACCGCGCGCATGGCCTTGTCCGGGCCGCCGAAGTCGAACACCCCGAGGTTGGACACCACCCGGTAGGGGTTGGCGAACCGGAACGCCGGGTTTGCCTCGTCGATCTTGTCCCAGCCGATGCCGCAGACGACGTCGACGGCTTCGCAGAACACCCGCTTCGAGTGGTTGCCGACCCAGTAGCTGGTCGCGTGGTTGATCGCGTTGCCGGGCGCGCCGCGGAGGCCGAACATCTGCCGGGTGGGGTGCTGCAGCGGGCCGAACGCCGAGATGTTCTGATTCCCAAAGCGATCGACCTGATTGGCGCCCATGATCACATGCCGCCGGCCCCAGGCCAGGGTCTCGAACACCCGGCCGAACGGCATCCAGCCTTCGACCGCTCCGGTCTTGCCCAGCGCCGGGGTGTCAGCCAGGAGCTGGGCCTCGCCATCGGTGAGCAGGATGTCCGGTGAGAACGTCAGCCGCGCCAGCCGCGCGCCTACGGAGGCCATGTTCGTCATCGGGCTGACCATGATTTCGCCCGCGTCCCTGAACAACTCGGCGCAGGCGACGGCGCAGACCTCGGCCCGGGTGGGCATTTCCCCGCTCATGACGACGCCTCCTCCGCGAACGCGCGCACGGCCGCCTGATATTCGTCTTCGCCGCCCGAGAGATAAGTCTGGACGAAGCGCTGCCAGCCGTCTTCTGTCGAGGCGGCCTCGGCGTAGTGTCGCTGGAACTTCTCGTCCCGCCCGTAATCCGGTGCGGCGGTGGTGAAGTGGGCCCCGCCGGGCGCCTCTACCACCGCGTCGACCATCATCCGGTTCACCAGCAGCGCCTGCGGTGGCACCGCCTTGATCAGCTCGTCGGTCGGCACGACACGTTCCACCGACAGGTAGCGCCGCTCGGCGGCCATCAGGAAAAGATCGTCGAAGTAGGGGTCGATGCCGGTGTAGGCCGCATTGCCTTGACTATCACCGAGATTGAGGTGCACGAATGCGGCGTCCAATCGCAATGCGGGCATGGCGATCAGCGTCTCGTGTCCGCCGCCCGGGGCGGGGTACGGGCTGGTTACGGTCCGCAATTCGCCTTCCCAGAAGTCGGGCACTGAGCTGCCCAGCCCCGCGCGGATCGGCAGGAACGGCAGCCGCTGCGCCGCCGCCTGCAGCCCGCAGCGCAGCATGCCCTCGTCCATTTCCCGGGCTTCGATCGCGCCGGCGGTGCGCGCCTTGGCGAACCACGGATCGTAGAACGGCGGCGAATCCAGCGAGACGAACCCGTAGTACACGCGCTTGACCTTGCCCGCAGAACACAGCAGCCCCAGGTCGGGGCCACCGTAGGTGACCACCGTCAAGTCCGTGATCTCGGTGCGCAGCATCGCGCGCACGAAGGCCATCGGCTTGCGCCGCGACCCCCAGCCCCCGATGCCGATCGTCATGCCGCTGCGCAATTGCGCGACCGCCTCGTCCAGCGTCGTCCTTTTGTCGCTCACTCCTTCTTGCCCTTCGCTGTTCCGGCGAACGCGTCGCGGTGCTCGTCGGACACCCCGGCGAGGTTGAGTTCGAAGGTAAAGCCTTGCTCCATGCGATAACTCGAGTTGACCCGTTGCACGTCGATCAAGTTGAGCGCCTCCTTCGCCGCCCGGATCACCCGGGTGTCCTTCGCCGCGATGTCGCGCGCCACCCGCAGCGCGGCCTCGTCCAATTCCTCCCGCGGCACCACCTCGTGCACCGAGCCGAAGTGGTGCAGGGTGGCGGCATCGACGGTGGCCGCCGTGAAGAACAGGCGCCGCATCAAGTGCTGGGGCACCAGCCTCGACAGGTGGGTGGCCGCCCCCAGCGCACCACGCTCCACCTCCGGGAGCCCGAAGGTCGCGTCGTCGGAGGCCACGATGACGTCGGAGTTGCCGACCAGGCCGATGCCGCCGCCGACGCAGAATCCGTTCACGGCCGCGATCACCGGCACCGCGCATTCGTAGACCGCGCGAAAGGCAGCGAAGCAGCCGCGGTTGGCGTCGATGAGCGCGGTGAATCCCTCGGTGCGCTGCATTTCCTTGATGTCGACGCCGGCGTTGAAGCCGCGCCCCTCGGCCCGCAGGATCACCGCATGAGTGGCGTTATCGGCGCCGGCGGCCGTGATGGCATCGGCGAGTTCGAACCAGCCCTGCGACGGGATGGCGTTGACCGGCGGGTAGTCCACGGTGACGGCGACTATGCCGGGTTCCGTGGTGGTGGATGTGATCGTCATTGGCACTTCCTGGTGGGCGGTTACCTAAGCAAGCACTTGCTTGGTACGCTAGCACAGTGACTCACGCCGAAGCAGCCGACGGTATCAACCTAGGGCTGGCCGGGCGGGTGGTGTTGGTCACCGGCGGCGTGCGAGGCGTAGGCGCCGGTATCAGTTCGGTTTTCGCCGAACAGGGCGCCACCGTGATCACCTGCGCGCGCCGCGCCGTCGAGGGCGTGCCCTACGAGTTTCACCCGTGCGACGTGCGCGACGAGGAGGCCGTCAAGTCGCTGATCGACACCATCCTCGACAAACACGGCCAGTTGGACGTGGTCGTCAACAACGCCGGAGGGTCGCCCTACGTGCCGACCGCGGAATCCAGCCCCAAATTCAACCGCAAGATCATCGAGCTCAACCTCATTGGTGCGCTGCTGGTTTCGCAGTTTGCCAACGACAAGATGCAGGACCAGCCGGGGGGCGGATCGATCGTCAACATCTGCAGCCTGTCCGGCCGGCGGCCATCGCCGGGCACCGGCGCATACGGGGCGGCCAAGGCCGGCCTGGAGAGCCTCACGCAGACACTGGCGGTGGAATGGGGACCCAAGGTGCGGGTCAACGCCTGCGTGGTCGGGATGGTGGAAACCGAACAGGCCGACCTGTTCTACGGCGACGCGGAGTCGATCGCCGCGATTTCGAAGAACGTGCCGTTGGGCCGGCTGGCCAAGCCGGTGGATGTCGGTTGGGCCGCAGCGTTTTTGGCCTCGAATGCCGCGTCCTACATCAGCGGCGCCTCGTTGGAGGTGCACGGCGGCGGCGAGCCACCGCACTATCTGGCCACCACGAACGCGAGCTCGATCAAGTAAAGATCCAGTAGAGGAGATAAGGCATATGGGAGTGGTCGACGGCCGAGTCGTCATCGTCACCGGCGCGGGAGGCGGTATCGGGCGCGCGCACGCGCTGGCCTTCGCAGCCGAGGGCGCGCGCGTCGTCGTCAACGACATCGGCGTCGGCCTGGACGGGTCGCCCGCCGGGGGAGGCAGCGCCGCGCAGGGTGTGGTCGACGAGATCACCGCGGCCGGTGGCGAGGCCGTCGCCGACGGATCCAACGTCGCGGACTGGAATCAAGCGGCCGGCCTCATCCGGACCGCCGTCGAAACCTATGGCGGGCTCGACGTTTTGGTGAACAACGCCGGCATCGTGCGCGACCGGATGATGGCCAACACCAGCGAGGAGGAGTTCGACGCCGTCATCGCCGTGCACCTCAAGGGCCACTTCGCAACGATGCGGCACGCGGCGTCGTATTGGCGCGGGCTGTCCAAAGAGGGCAAAACCGTTGACGCACGGATCATTAACACCAGTTCGGGTGCCGGCCTGCAGGGCAGCGTCGGGCAGGGCAACTACAGCGCCGCCAAGGCCGGTATCGCGGCGATGACGTTGGTCGGCGCCGCCGAGATGGGTCGCTACGGCGTGACCGTCAACGCCATCGCACCGTCGGCCCGCACCCGCATGACCGAGACCGTCTTCGCCGAGATGATGGCGACGCAGGACCAGGATTTCGACGCCATGGCGCCGGAGAACGTCTCGCCACTGGTCGTCTGGTTGGGCAGCGCCGAATCACGCGACGTGACCGGGAAGGTGTTCGAGGTCGAGGGCGGCAAGATCCGCGTCGCCGAGGGCTGGGCACACGGACCGCAGATCGACAAGGGCGCGAGATGGGAGCCCGCCGAGCTGGGGCCGGTGGTGGCCGACCTGCTGGCCAAGGCGCGGCCGCCGGTCCCCGTTTACGGCGCCTAGCGCGGTTCGCACACCACCAACGGAATCACCCGGTCCGCGGCCTCGCGGTACTTCCGGTAGGGCGGATACATCCGCATCAAGGGCGGCCAGTAGCGGTCGCGTTCGGAGTCCGTTGCGTCCCGGGCGACCAGGTCCAGGCGTTCACCGCGAATCTGCACCTGCACCTCGGGGTCTTCTTTCAGGTTGCGGTACCACAACGGGTGCTCGTCGCGCCCAACGAACGACGCCGGCAGGATCACCCGATCACCGTCGCGCAGGTACAGCGTCGCGGTGGTTCGCGGCTCGCTGGACGCGCGGCCGGTCGTCGTCAGCAGCGCCGCCGGAAGCCACAACAGCTTCGCGCCGATCCTGCCGCCAGTCCTGCGATATACCCAAATATGGGCACGCGCAAAGTATTTGAGCAACAGCGCGACCGGGCGGGAATTGCGGATCCGGTGTCGGCTCGGCAACGCTAGGGGTCGCAGATGACGATCGGGATGGTCCGGTCGGTCCAGGACTGGTAATCGTCGTAGGACGGATACATGTCGACCAATTTGGGCCAGTACTTGGCGCGCTCTTCGTCGGTGGCATCCCGCGCCGTCAGGTCGAGCACCTCTTTTTTGATCTGCACCTGAACCTTGGGGTTGGCCTTCAGGTTGAGGTACCACATCGGGTTTTTCGCGGAGCCGCCCTTGGACGCCGCGACCACCACCCGGTCACCGTCGCGCAGAAAGTACAGCGGGCTCACGCGCGGCTCGCCGGTCTTGCGGCCAGTGGTGGTCAGCAGGGCGACCGGAATCTTCTGGAATGTCCCGCCAAGGCCCTCTCCGCCGTTGCGGCGGTACATGAATGTATTGAGGCGCGACATCCACTTGATCAGGAAGTCGGTGTAGGGCGTATTCAGAAACCGCGGCGGTGATTTTGGCATGACGTCATCCTAGAGACCCGTTAGCGCTTGATGAATGGGTGGAAGCGAACCCTGACGTGCTGTATTTCGGCGCGGCCGCTAGCGCTTTCGGCGGGGATCACGAACGTTTCGTCAACCCGGGCAGCGAGCCGCCTGCGGCCGAAGCCCGCCTTGGTCACCACGTCGTACGCCGCGTGCACCTCGTCGCCGGTGATGCGGTAATCCGGCGGCGTGGTGTCGGCGATGACCCAATACTGCGGACCGCGATTCAGGCTGCGCCGCAGGTGATTCCCGGAGAATCCGTTCTTCACTCCCTGCTCGATGCGGGTGCAGCGAGCGGCGAACGGAACACTGTCGCCGTCATGGCTGACGAGCGCGTCGATGTACGCCTGCGCCGCGGCGATGCGGCTTTCCTCGGAGACAACCACCTAGATGCGTTCGATGATCGTGCCGGTGGACAGGGCGCCCCCGGCGCACATCGTGATCAGGGCCGTGCTCTGATCGGTGCGTTCCAGTTCGTGCAGTGCCGTGGTGATCAGCCGGCTGCCGGTGCTGCCGACCGGATGTCCGAGCGCGATCGCGCCGCCGTTCACGTTCACCCTGGCCATGTCGGGCTCGTGGACCCGCGCCCAGGACAGCACCACCGAGGCGAACGCCTCGTTGATCTCGGTGAGGTCGATGTCGCCGATCTTCATGCCGGCCTTCTCCAGCACCTTTGCCGTCGACTGCACCGGTCCGTCCAGGTGGTAGTAGGGCTCGGCGCCGACGAGCGCCTGGCTGACGATCCGGGCACGTGGCCGCAGCCCGAGCGCCTTGGCTTTGTCCTCGTCCATCCACAACACCGCGGCCGCACCGTCGGAAATCTGCGACGAGGTGCCCGCCGTGTGGATCCCGCCCTCGATGACCGGCTTGAGCTGGCTCAGGCCCTCGAGGGTGGTGTCGCGCAGGCCCTGGTCCCGGGAGACCATGTGGCGGTCGCTGGTGGGCTGCTTTTGCTCGTCGAGGACCGGTGCCTCGATCGGCGAGATTTCTCGGTCGAAGCGGCCCTCCTCCCAGGCCCGCTTGGCGCGCAGTTGCGACTCGAACCCCCACGCGTCGATGTCCTCGCGGGTGATGCCGCGGCGCTTGGCGATCCGCTCGGCGGCGGTGAACTGGTCGGGCAGATCGATGTCCCACGACGCGGGCCGCAGGATGGTCCGGTCCGGACCCGCATTGGCGCCCAGGCCGACGCGGCTCATGGCCTCGATTCCGCACGCGATGCCGATGTCGATGGCGCCCGCGGCGATCAGGCCCGCGACGAGGCCGTTGGCCTGCTGGCTGCTGCCGCACTGGCAGTCCACGGTGGTGGCGCCGACGTGCTCCGGCAGGCCGGCGACGAGCCAGCTCACCCGCGTGATGTTGTTGGACTGCTCGCCGAACTGCGTGACGCAACCGCCGACGACCTGCTCGACGTCGCCGGCGTCGATGCCGGCCTTTTCAACCAGGGCCTTTTGCACCGCGCCCAGCAGCTCGGTGGCGTGCAGTCCTGACAGCCATCCGTTGCGCTTGCCGATCGGGCTGCGGGTGGCTTCAACGATTACCGGGTTACCCATGGGGTCAGGCTAGAACACGTTTCATTACTCTGACAAGCGAGGATGCTTGGGCGCCTTTTGTCTGCGGTGGAGGCATGTTTTACTGGCACCAGAGCATCACTAGGACAGCTAGTGTCCTGGGATCGCAGGTCATCGAGGACTGCAGTGAAGGAGAATTAGCGTGCCCAGCCCCAATCTTCCGCCCGGGTGGGATTTCACCGACCCCGACGTCTACGCCGAGCGGATTCCGGTCGAGGAATTTGCCGAGTTGCGGGCAACTGCGCCCATCTGGTGGAACGAACAAGCGCCCGGTACCGGCGGCGGGTTCCACGACGGCGGCTATTGGGCGATCTCCAAGCTCAACGACGTCAAGGAAGTGTCGCGGCGCAGTGACGTCTTCTCCAGCTTCGAAAACTGCGTGATCCCGCGGTTCCAGAACGACATTCCGCGCGAGAACATCGACATGCAGCGGGCGGTCCTGCTCAACATGGACGCGCCGCACCACACCCGGCTGCGCAAGATCATCTCCCGTGGCTTCACGCCGCGCGCGGTCGGACGCCTCGAGGCCGAACTCAGGGAACGCGCCCAGAAAATCGCCAAGACCGCGGCGGCCGCGGGGTCGGGTGACTTCGTCGAGCAGGTGTCCTGCGAGCTGCCGCTCCAGGCGATCGCCGGCTTGCTCGGCGTGCCACAGGACGACCGCGACAAGATCTTCCGGTGGTCGAACGAGATGACCGGCAACGATGATCCGGAGTACGCGGACATCGACCCGCAGATGTCGTCGTTCGAGTTGATTTCGTACGCGATGAAGATGGCCGAGGAAAAGGGACGCAATCCCGGCGACGACATCGTGACTCAACTGATCGAGGCCGACATCGACGGGGAGAAGCTCTCCGACGACGAATTCGGCTTCTTCGTGGTGATGCTCGCGGTGGCAGGCAACGAGACCACCCGCAACTCCATCACCCAGGGGATGATGGCGTTCGCCGAATTCCCCGACCAGTGGGAGCTTTACAAGAAGGAGCGCCCGGAGACCGCCGCCGACGAGATCGTGCGGTGGGCCACCCCGGTGACCTGCTTCCAGCGCACCGCGCTCGAGGACTACGAGCTGTCGGGCGTGCAGATCAAAAAAGGCCAGCGGGTGCTCATGTTCTACCGTTCGGCCAACTTCGACGAAGAGGTCTTCGAGGACCCGTTCACCTTCAACATCCTGCGGAATCCCAACCCGCACGTCGGTTTTGGCGGCACCGGTGCGCACTACTGCATCGGCGCCAACCTGGCCAAGATGACCATCAACCTGATCTTCAACGCGGTGGCGGACCACATGCCCGACCTGAAGCCGATCTCGGCGCCCGAGCGACTGCGGTCGGGCTGGCTCAACGGCATCAAGCATTGGCAGGTCGACTACACCGGCAAGTGCCCGGTGAATCACTGATGGACTTCGACCTCAGCGCCGAGCAAAACGCGGTCGCCGACGTCGTCACGTCGGTGCTCGACCGCGAGATCTCGTGGAGCGCTTTGGTTGACGGCGGCGTGACGGCGTTGCCGGTGCCGGAACGGCTGGGCGGCGACGGCGTGGGTCTGCCCGAGGTCGCGACGGTGCTCACCGAAGTCGGCCGCCGTGGCGCCATCACCCCGGCGCTGGCCACGCTGGGCCTCGGCGTGGTGCCGCTGCTCGACCTGGCGTCCGACGAACAGCAGGACCGTTTCCTTGCCGGAGTCGCCAAGGGCGGCGTGTTGACCGCGGCGCTGAACGAACCCGGCGCGGCGCTGCCCGACCGGCCGGCCACCACCTTCGTTCATGGGGGGTTGTCGGGCACCAAAGTCGGTGTGGCCCATGCCGAACAGGCGGACTGGATCATGGTGACGTCCGACAGCGCGGTCGTCCTGGTGTCGCCGAAGGCGGACGGGGTGCGGCTGGTTCGCACGCCGACGTCGAACGGTTCGGACGAGTACACGGTCACGTTCGCCGACGTCGCCGTTCCCGACGGCGACATTCTGGCGGGCGCGACGGCGCGCCGAGTCAATCAGCTGGCGTTGGCCGCGATCGGCGCATACGCCGACGGGCTGGTCGCCGGGGCGCTGCGGCTCACCGCCGACTACGTGGCCAACCGCAAGCAGTTCGGCAAGCCGCTGTCCACCTTCCAGACGGTGGCGGCGCAGCTGTCCGAGGTCTATATCGCCTCGCGCACTATAGATTTGGCCGCCAAGTCGGTGGTCTGGCGACTGTCCGAAGGCCGCGACGCCGACGACGACCTCGACGTGCTCGGTTATTGGATCGCGTCGCAGGCGCCGCCGGTGATGCAGACGTGTCATCACCTGCACGGCGGGATGGGGATGGACATCACGTACCCGATGCACCGCTACTACTCGACGATCAAGGACCTGGCACGGCTACTGGGCGGACCTTCTCATCGCCTCGACTTGGTGGGAGCGCAATGTTCATAGACCTCACGCCCGAGCAGCGTCAGCTGCAAGCGGAACTACGGGAATACTTTTCGACCCTGATCTCGTCCGACGAGATGAAGGCGATGGAGCAGGACCGGCACAACGAGGCCTATCGCGCCGTGATCCGGCGAATGGGCAAGGACCGCAAGCTCGGGGTCGGATGGCCAAAGGAGTTCGGGGGCTTGGGCTTTGGCCCGATCGAGCAGTCGATTTTCGTCAACGAGGCGCACCGGGCCGACGTGCCGCTGCCGGCGGTGACGTTGCAGACCGTAGGGCCGACACTGCAGGTCTTCGGCAACGAGATGCAGAAGAAGAAGTTCCTGCCCGCGATCCTGGCCGGCGAGGTCCACTTCGCGATCGGCTATACCGAACCCGAGGCGGGAACCGACCTGGCTTCCCTGCGGACCACGGCCGTCCGCCACGGTGACGAGTACATCGTCAACGGCCAGAAGATCTTCACCACCGGCGCGCACGATGCCGACTACATCTGGCTGGCGTGCCGCACCGATCCGGAAGCCGTTAAGCACAAAGGCATTTCGATCCTCATCGTCGACACGAAGGATCCCGGCTACTCCTGGACGCCGATCATCCTGTCCGACGGTGCCCACCACACGAACGCCACGTACTACAACGACGTGCGGGTGCCCGCCGACATGCTGGTCGGCGAGGAGAACGGCGGATGGCGGCTGATCACCACGCAGCTCAACAACGAGCGGGTGATGCTCGGCCCGGCGGGCCGGGTAGCCGGTATCTACGACCGCGTGCACGCCTGGGCTTCGAAGCCCGGAAGCGACGGTGTTACGCCGATCGATCACCAGGACGTCAAGCGGGCGCTCGGCGAGATCCACGCGATGTGGCGGATCAACGAGTTGCTCAACTGGCAGGTGGCAGCCGCAGGCGAGGACATCAACGTGGCCGACGCCGCGTCGACGAAAGTCTTTGGTACCGAGCGCATTCAGTACATCGGCCGGCTCGCCGAGGAGATCGTCGGCAAGTACGGCAACCCCGCGGACTCCGACACGGCCGACCTGCTCAACTGGCTGGACTCGCAAACCAAGCGCAACCTGGTGATCACCTTCGGTGGAGGCGTCAACGAAGTCATGCGTGAGATGATCGCGGCCGCTGGCCTCAAGGTGCCGAGGGTGCCCAGATGACCGATATCCAGGAAGCCGTCGCGCAGATCAAGGCCGCCGGCAGCAGTAAACCGCGCGCGGCCCGCGATCCGGTGAATCAGCCGACGATCAACAACTGGGTGGAGGCACTGGGCGACCGCAACCCGATCTACACCGACGAGGCCGCGGCCCGGGCCGCCGGTCACCCGGGAATTGTCGCACCGCCGGCAATGATTCAAGTCTGGACGATGTTCGGCCTGGGCGGCGAACGTCCGAAGGACGATCCGCTCGGCCCGATCATGCAACTGTTCGACGACAACGGCTACATCGGTGTGGTGGCCACCAACTGCGAGCAGACCTATCACCGCTATCTCCAGCCCGGCGAGGAAGTCAGCATCACCTCTGAGATGGGTGACGTGGTCGGGCCCAAGCAGACCGCGCTGGGCGAAGGTTTCTTCGTCAACCAGCACATCATCTGGCGGGTCGGCGACGAGGACGTCGCCGAGATGAACTGGCGCATCCTCAAATTCAAGCCGCGCGAGTCGTCGGAGTCCTCCGGCTCGGTGCCTGACGACCTCGATCCCGACACCATGATGCGCCCCTCGATGTCGCGGGACACCGCATTCTTCTGGGAGGGCGTCAAGGCGCACGAGCTGCGGATCCAGCGCCGGCCGGACGGCAGCCTGCAGCACCCGCCGGTGCCCGCGGTGTGGCAGGACAAGGCCGAGCCGATCGACTACGTGGTGGCCAGCGGTAAGGGCACCGTATTCAGTTTCGTCGTGCACCACGCGCCGAAGGTGCCGGGCCGCACGCTGCCGTTCGTCATCGCCCTCGTCGAGTTGGAGGAAGGCGTGCGGATGCTGGGCGAGCTGCGCGGCGCCGACCCGGCCGCGGTGGCGATCGGAATGCCCGTTCGCGCAACCTATATCGACTTCCCGGCCGGTGAGACGGGGCCGGAGTGGACCCTCTACGCGTGGGAGCCCGCGGCATGAGTGCACCGGTGATTGAGGTGGGCACGAAGCTGCCCGAGCTGAAGCTACACGGCGATCCGACGTTCATCATCTCGACGGCCCTGGCCACCCGCGACTTCCAGGACGTGCACCACGACCGCGACAAGGCGCAGGCCAAGGGCTCGAAGGACATCTTCGTCAACATCCTCACCGACACCGGGCTGGTGCAGCGCTACGTCACCGACTGGGCGGGGCCGTCGGCGCTGATCAAGTCGATCGGACTGCGACTGGGCGTGCCGTGGTACGCCTACGACACCGTGACATTCTCCGGTGAGGTGACCGCCGTGGACGACGGCCTGATCACCGTAAAGGTGGTGGGCAGCAACAGCCTTGGCGACCACGTCGTCGCCACAGCCACGCTCACGATGGGGGACGCCTAGTGTTGTCGGGTAAAGCTGCGATCGTCGGCATCGGGGCCACCGACTTCTCGAAGGACTCCGGCCGAAGCGAGCTGCGCCTGGCCGCCGAGGCGGTGCAGGACGCCCTCGATGATGCCGGCCTGAGCCCGGCCGACGTCGACGGGCTGACCACGTTCACGATGGACACCAACACCGAAATCGCCGTCGCGCGTGCGGTCGGCATCGGCGAGCTGAAGTTCTTCTCCAAGGTCCACTACGGCGGCGGAGCCGCGTGCGCGACCATCCAGCACGCGGCGATGGCCGTCGCGACCGGAGTGGCCGATGTCGTGGTGGCGTATCGGGCATTCAACGAGCGCTCCGGCATGCGGTTCGGCCAGGTTCAGTCGCGGTTGGTGGGTGACGCTGGCGCCCAAGCCGATTCGACGACGGCGGACAATTCCTTCTCCTATCCCCACGGGCTGTCCACGCCGGCCGCGCAGGTGGCGATGATCGCCCAGCGGTACATGCATCTGTCCGGCGCGACCAGCCGGGACTTCGGCGTCATCTCGGTGGCCGACCGCAAGCACGCGGCCAACAATCCCAAGGCCTACTTCTACGAGAAGCCGATAACCATTGAGGACCACCAGAATTCGCGGTGGATCGCCGAGCCGTTGCGGCTGCTGGACTGCTGCCAGGAAACCGATGGCGCGGTGGCGATCGTTGTGACGTCCGCGGAGCGTGCGCGGGACCTCAAGCAGCGGCCGGCCGTCATCGAGGCGGCGTCGCAGGGTTCCAGCCCGGACCAGTACACGATGGTGAGCTACTACCGCCCGGAGCTGGGTCTGCCCGAGATGGGTCTGGTTGGCCGGCAGTTGTGGCAGCAGTCCGGGCTCAAGCCGTCGGATATCCAGACCGCTGTCTTGTACGACCACTTCACCCCGTTCACCCTGATTCAGTTGGAGGAGTTGGGGTTCTGCGGCAAGGGTGAAGCGAAGGACTTCATCGCCGGCGGTGCCGTCGAGGTCGGCGGCCGGCTGCCCATCAACACGCATGGCGGCCAGCTCGGTGAGGCCTACATCCATGGGATGAACGGCATCGCCGAGGGTGTGCGGCAGTTGCGCGGCACCTCCGTGAACCCGGTGCCCGACGTCGAGCACGTGTTGGTCACCGCGGGGACGGGCGTCCCGACGTCGGGCCTCATCCTCGGCTAGCTTTCTCGGTGCCGAATGTGCGGCCAGCCGCACGTTCGTGGTTGAGCGTGCGTCCAGCCGCACGTTCGGCGCAAGGGGAGGCAGCGGCCGGCTAGCAGCGGCCGACAACCGGGAACACTGTCTCGGTCCCGCGTCGGCCCTTGATCTCCACCTGCTGGGAGTGGCCCCAGACGTATTGCGCCTCGACGGCGGCATGCACGCCGGCGCTAACCATCACGTCCGCATACCCGGCGCGCCCGGCAATGCCTGCCAGCCGGAACGCCACGTTGGTCGCGTCGCCGATGACGGCCGTGACCGTTCTGGTCATCGCCGCGATCGCGGCCCGGCCCTGCACCACGCCCCAGCCCATGCGGATCGGCGAGCCGTCCGGCGCCCGCAGCGGCAGCGACGGCCCGAGTTCCTCGACCCTCCGGTTCGCGGCGAGCGCGAAGTCGATCGCGAGCTCGTTGGCCGCGGGAATCGTCCGCAGTTCCCAGACCGCGTACAGCGCATCGCCGGCGTAATGGTTGAGCGTGCCGCGGTGGGCACGCAGGACGCGGCCGAGTTCGTGCCAAAGGTAGTTCAGGCTCCGGGCGATCACCTGGTTGTCGGTGACTTCGGAGATCGTCGAGTAGTTGGTGATATCCCCGACCACCATCACCATGGTCTCCTCGACGATCCGCGTCAGGGTCGGGCTGGTGTTGGTCACCCCGACGGCATTGAACCGGTCCGATCGGAAGGTGAGTACGACGTCGCCCACCGAGATCCGGTCGTCGGGCTTGATCGGGACCTGTACGGCGCGCTCGAGCGGCATGCCGTTGAGCAACGTCCCGTTGGTGCTGGTGTCGATGAGGTAAGCCCGGTCGGTGGTGACGTCCAAGCGAATCTCGAGGTGGTTACGCGAGATGTTCGGGTCGGGGATAACAAGTCGGCGTTGTTCGTCGATCCCGGCGCACTGGCGGCCGACGAACAGTTGATCGAAAATCGGCACGCTCACGTCGGCGCCGTTTATGCGCATGTCGAGATGGGCCTGTGGCTTGTCCCACCAATCGGAGCGCATCGCTTACCAACCTAGCCGCGCTGGAACGGCCGCGTGCCGTGTCGCGAGCGAGACCGCGTGTTGTCTGCCCCGCCCGGCTTGACGACCTAGTGCACACACGAAGCGTCCGCCATCTGAAGAGCCGTTTGCTGCAGAGGTAATGCTACAAGCTCGAGGAGACGAGCCCAGGCTGTGCTTCCAGGGCCGCCCGGGTTGCGATCCGGCCGGCATCGAGGGCGGCATCGATGTTTTTGAAGTCCAACGGGCCGATCGCCGAGACGTCCGGCTCGATGATCGCCGCAACCCGGGGAAGCTCGCGCAGGTTTCCCTTCGGGGCGGCGAGTTCGACGCTGCGCAGCAAGGTCTCCTGCAGCGGTGGCAGGGCCGCATCGGTGCCGGTCAGCAGCCGCCGGACGAACGCGGGAGGCTGCAGCATTGCCGGCAGCGGACCAAAGCCCTTCGATGGCACATACGTTGTCCGTAGGTCGACGCAGATGACTTCGCCATCCGGGTCGGCGCACATGATGTCGGCCGGCAGAATGTTCATCAGTCCACCGTCGACCAGGAGCTGCTCGCGCTGTTGCACCGGCGGCAGCAGACCGGGTATCGAGATCGATGCCCGGACGGCGACCCACAGCAGCCCACGCTGATGAATGACCTGATCGCCCGTGATCATGTCCGTGGAGACGGAGAAAAACTCCCTCGGCAGGTGCTCGATCAACGTGGTGCTGCCGAAGAACCCTTCGATCAGACGGTCGACGCGCCGACCCCGGGTAAGGGCTATCGCCGGGATCGTGTAGTCGCTGACTGGCCTGGTTTCCGCGATGTGCTCTCGCGCCGCGGCGGTCGCCTCTCGGGCGTCGATCCCCAGCGCGAAGGTTGCCGCGGCGAGGGCACCGGCGCTCGTTCCGCCGAACCTGTCGATGACGATGCCCGCCCGGGTGAGCTCCTCGTAGACGCCGTAATGCGCGAGCCCCCGAGCGCCACCACCGCCGAGCACCAGACCCAACGATCGGCCGGCGATCCTGCGGGCCAGGGCACCGATTCCGCCGTCGTCGGCCCGGTGATGAGAGACCGGTTGCAGCAGGTCCCACCAGCTGGGATCGGGCACCACGTCGCGCGTGACCAGGTGGACGGGCTTTTGCGTAACGGGTGGATCGAGCGCTTCCGGCGGACGGGCCTGATCCGCAAGGACCACGAGTCGGTCGCTTTGCGCGACGACATATCGTCGCCAGTTGTCGCCCGAGCCTCGATCGGCCACCAGCAAGACCCAATCGTTGCTGCGCTCCATCCGGTCAACGGTCTCGCTGAACGCTTCGACGAGCTCGCCGTAGTGATTGGCCGCGGCCGTCGTGTCGACGGGCGGCGCGACCACCGCGGCCTCACCGTGCGGGCCCAGGCGAGTCACGATCGTGTCGACGATCGGCGCCGCGGGCACATCCCCGGTCGACAGCACGCCGACCACCCGGCGACCCCGAGAGACGTTGGCAGATCGTGATTCCCGAAGCATCCCCGCCATCGCCCGGAACATCGCGTATTGCAGTGACGGAGCCTTCGCGAGTACCTCGGTGAACGTGTCGGCGGCGATCTTCCAGACGACGCCGTCCCGAAGGGCGCGTATTCCGGCCGATCGAGCGGCGCCGGTGATCACGCCCAGGTCTCCGACCGACTCGCCGGCCGCCATCTCACGAAATACCTGTCCATCAGGACCGACCGCCGCGAATCGCCCCGAGGCGATGACATAGAAGGCGTCGGGCGGGTCTCCCATGCGAAACAGCCACTCGTTCGCGGGAATGTACTGGCGAGCTACGGCGCTCGAGAGTCGATCGAGTTGCTCGTCCTCGATCTCAGCGAATATCGGAATACTCCGCAGTGCGGTTCGCTCATCGACCGCATGCGGTACGGGTGACTCCCGTTCGGGGCTCATGAGGTACTGCTATTGGTGTCCCGGCCCCAGGGCGGAAAGCATGTTCCGCAGTTTAGCGGTAGTTTGCTGCGCGCAAAGGCGCTATGCGGGCAGAAGTTCGACGCCGCTCAGCACGACGGCGTCGTCACGCGATGGCGCGACGACGCTGGCCAGGAATCGGCCGTTCTCCTTCCAGATGCCGACCCTGAGCGTTTCGCCGGGGAACGCCACACCGGCGAAACGCGCGCCGTAGGCGGCCACCGCCCCGGCATCGCCGTCCAGCAGTGCGTCGGTGATCGCCTTGCAGGTCATGCCGTAGGTGCACAGGCCGTGCAGGATGGGCCGGGAAAAGCCTGCGGCGGCGGCGAATTCCGGATCCGAGTGCAGCGGATTGCGATCGCCGCACAACCGGTAGAGCAGCGCCTGCTGCGGCAGGATCGGCATGTCGACCTCCAGGTCGGGGGCGCGGTCCGGCGCCGCGTCAGCCGAAGACGGCCCGCGTTCCCCGCCGAATCCGCCCTCGCCGCGGGCGAAGATCGATCGCTTCTGAGTCCACAGCAGGGTGCCGTCGGGCGCGCTGACCGTCGTCTCGCTCCAAATCACCGCGGCCTTGCCCTTGTCCCAGATGTCGGTGAACCGCGTGACGGCGCGCGCGGAACCCGACGGCGGCAGTGGCCCGGGCACTTCCACCCGCTCGCTGGCGTGCAGTACCTTGCCCAGCTCGATGTCGATGCCGGGAAACTTCACCGTCGGTGGTTTGGTGGCGTGAAACGTCGCGGCCACGTTGCCGAACGTCGGTAGCACCTGGGGCGTGTCGTCCATCAGGTAGCGAAGCTCGCGGGGGTCCATCGGGTCGGCGCCGGCGCCCAGCCCGAGGTGGTAAAGCTGGATATCGCTACTGACCCAAGAGAATTCGATCGGGTCCAGCTCCGCCGCCAGCGCGACGTCCACGTCAATCGGCATATCAGTTTTCTCCCGCCTGATCGGCAATGTGCAGCGCCGCCAGATATCCGAAGGTCATCGCCGGTCCGATCGTGCCGCCGGGGCCGGGATAGGTGTGTCCCATCACCGGGGCGCTGACATTGCCTGCGGCGTAAAGGCCTTCGATGATCGTCCCGTCGTCGCGCAGGGCGCGGCCGTGGACGTCGGTGCGGATGCCGCCCTTCGTGCCGAGGTCCCCTGGCACCATCTTGGCGGCGTAGTACGGCGGCTGATTGATCTCGCCGAGATTGGGGTTCGGCTTGTTGGTCGGGTCGCCGTAATACTGGTCGTAGGCGCTTTCGCCGCGGTGGTAGTCCTCGTCAACCCCCGAGCGCGCAAAGCCGTTGAACCGCTCTACCGTCGCGGCGAAGTCGGTCACGGGCAAACCGGCCTTGGATGCCAGCTCCTCCAGCGTGGCGGCCTGGATGATCACCCCGGATTCCAGCCATTTGCGTGGAATGCGTTGCCCGGGCTGCAAACCCGCGAAGATGTAGCGGTCGCGGTATCGCTGATCGAACACCAGCCACGCCGGGATGTTCTCGCCCGGCCCCGGCCCCTGGCCGAATTCCCCGCCGTACATGTGATGGCAGGCTTCGACGTACGGCATCGATTCGTTCATGAACCGCTTGCCGGACATGTTGACGATGATCGATCCCGGCGAATTGCGCTCGGAGAGGGCGAACCACGGCGCACCGACCAGCGGCACCGTCGGCCCCCACCACGCGTCTTCCATGAGATCCAAGGCAGCACCGAGCTTTTCGCCGGCGATGATGCCGTCGCCGGTATTGGCCTTGGCGCCGACGGTCCATTCGGTGGTGATCGGCGCGCGCTGGTATTTCACCCGCATCTGTTCGTTGTGCTCGAATCCGCCGCTGGCCAGTATCACGCCGCGTCGGGCCCGGATCAGCTGGGGCTCAGCAGATTCTGAGGCACTCGTGTCGCGGACGTAGACCCCACGCACCGCTCCGTCCTCGACGTACAGGTCGGTGAGGGCGGTGTTGAGCAGCACGGGGACCCCGGCCCGTTGCAGACCGATCCGCAGCGGGCCGATCAGGGCCCTGCCCATACCGACCAGGTTTTTCCCGGTCGCCTTGGCCCACATCGTGCGCGCGCCGACCTTCAGGCTGCGCAGCACCCCGCGAGGGTGTCGCTTCAGCTGATTCAGCCGCACGTAGTCCTGTTGCATCACAACCACATTCAGCGGCACCTTGCCATACGCGGGCTCCAGCCCGGACTCGTCGGCGCCGAGCTTGCGGGCGTTGAACGGCTTGGGCTCGATCGAACGCCCTCTGGCGCGGCCGCCCGGGGCCTCGGGGTAGTAGTCGGAGTAGCGCGGCACCCAGCACATCTTCAGTGGCGTGTGCTTGAGCACGAACGACAGCATCTCGGGCCCGCGTTCGAGGTAGGTGTCGATGCGTTGGGGCTCGACCTTGCTTACCGATGAGTCGCCGATGATTCCGTGCAGGTAGGTGCGGGCCGCCTCGGGGGTGTCCTTCACGCCGTCGCGCCGCAGCACCTCGTTGTTCGGAATCCAGACCCCACCCCCGGACCGCGCGGTGGAGCCGCCGAAGTGGGGGGCCTTTTCGATGACTACTGTCGAAAGGCCTCGGTGCGCGGCGGCGAGGGCAGCAACCATGCCGGCTCCGCCGCTCCCGACCACGACGACGTCGTACTCCTGCGCTGTCATGTAGAACACGTTATAGAATTGCCCGGGTCGGGCGCTACTGGCCCGGTCAAACGGACGAGGGGACTTCGGTAATGCTCAGTGTTGCGACCCGCGACGAGCTGGCTGCCGACCTGGCGCAGGCCGAGCGGAGCCGCGCGCCGATCGCCCCGCTGACGTCCGCCTACCCGGATATCGACGTCGTCGACGCCTACGAGATCCAGCTGATCAATATTCGGCAGCGCGTCGCCGAGGGGGCCCGGGTCCTGGGCCACAAAGTCGGGCTCTCGTCGAAGGCGATGCAGCAGATGATGGGTGTCGACGAGCCGGACTACGGGCATCTGCTCGACGAGATGCAGGTGTTCGAGGACACCCCGGTCAAGGCGGGCCGCTACCTGCTGCCGAGGGTGGAGGTCGAAGTCGCTTTCATACTGGGCGCCGACCTCCCGGGGGCCGGTTGCACCGAGGACGACGTGCTGGCGGCCACCGAAGCCCTGGCTCCGTCGATCGAACTGATCGACACCAGGATCACCGACTGGAAGATCGCGCTGTGCGACACCATCGCCGACAACGCCTCGTCGGCGGGTTTCGTGCTGGGGCAGGCGCGGGTGGCGCCGGGCGATGTCGACGTCAAGGCGATCGATGCGGTGCTGACCCGCAACGGCGAGGTGATCGCGGAAGGCCGCAGCGACGCCGTGCTCGGTAACCCGGTCACCGCGGTCGCGTGGTTGTCCCGCAAGGTGGAAAGCTTCGGCGTCCGGCTGCGAAAAGGTGACATCGTGTTACCCGGATCGTGCACCCGCGCGATCGACGCACGCGCCGGAGACGAGTTCGTTGCCGACTTCACGGGCCTGGGTTCGGTTCGGTTGTCCTTTGAATAGTCTCGAATTACTTTTGAACTAGTCCAAATACCAGGAGCGTCGACATGCCGTCTAAGGCAAGCGTGGCCATCGTCGGGTCGGGAAATATCAGCACGGATCTGCTCTACAAGCTGCTGAGATCGGACTGGCTGGAGCCGCGCTGGATGGTGGGGATCGATCCGGAGAGCGAGGGCCTGGCCCGGGCCCGCAAGCTGGGTCTGGAGAGCACCCACGAAGGCGTCGATTGGCTGCTGGCGCAGTCCGAGAAGCCCGACCTGGTGTTCGAGGCGACGAGCGCGTACGTGCACCGGGACGCCGCCCCGAAGTACGCGGCCGCCGGCATCCGGGCCATCGACCTGACGCCCGCCGCCGTGGGCCCCGCGGTGATCCCGCCGGCCAACCTGCGCGAACATCTGGATGCGCCCAACGTCAACATGATCACCTGCGGCGGGCAGGCGACCATCCCGATCGTGTACGCGGTGTCCCGGGTCGTCGGCGTGCCCTACGCCGAAATCGTTGCGTCGGTGGCGTCGGTGTCGGCCGGGCCGGGCACCCGCGCGAACATCGACGAGTTCACCAAGACCACAAGCAAGGGCGTGGAAACCATCGGCGGGGCCGAGCGCGGCAAGGCGATCATCATCCTGAACCCGGCCGATCCGCCGATGATCATGCGCGACACCATCTTCTGCGCCATCCCCGAGGACGCCGACCGCGACGCGATCGCCAAATCCATCCACGACGTGGTGGCGGAGGTGCAGACCTATGTGCCGGGCTACCGGCTGCTCAACGAGCCGCAGTTCGACGACCCGTCGATGAACTCCGGCGGCCGCGCGCTGGTCACCACGTTCATCGAGGTCGAGGGCGCGGGCGATTACCTGCCCCCGTATGCGGGAAACCTCGACATCATGACCGCGGCGGCCACCAAGGTCGGCGAGGAGATCGCCAAGGAAACGCTTTCCGTTGCGGGAGGTACACGATGACCGGCATTTGGGACGTCCGGATCACGGACACTTCGCTGCGCGACGGGTCGCACCACAAACGCCATCAGTTCACCAAAGACGAGGTCCACGCCATCGTGGCCGCCCTGGACGCGGCCGGCGTGCCGGTCATCGAGGTGACGCACGGCGACGGACTGGGCGGCTCGAGCTTCAACTACGGGTTCTCCAAGACACCCGAGCAGGAGCTGATCAAGCTCGCGGCAGAGACCGCCAAGGAGGCCAGGATCGCGTTCTTGATGCTGCCCGGAGTGGGCACTAAAGACGACATCAAGGAAGCGCAGGACAACGGCGGGTCGATCTGCCGTATCGCCACCCACTGCACTGAAGCCGACGTGTCGATTCAGCACTTCGGGCTGGCCCGCGAGCTGGGCCTGGAGACCGTCGGGTTCCTGATGATGTCCCACACCATCCCGCCGGAGAAGCTGGCCGCGCAGGCCCGCATTATGGCCGACGCCGGGTGCCAGTGCGTCTACGTGGTCGATTCGGCGGGGGCGCTGGTCCTCGAAGGGGTGCGCGACCGGGTGGCCGCACTGGTCGCCGAACTCGGGGACGACGCCCAGGTTGGCTTCCACGGCCACGAAAACCTCGGCCTGGGGGTGGCCAACTCGGTCGAGGCCGTCCGGGCCGGCGCCAAGCAGATCGACGGCAGCGTGCGCCGTTTCGGGGCCGGCGCGGGCAATGCCCCCGTCGAGGCCCTGATCGGGGTGTTCGACAAGATCGGCGTCAAGACCGGCATCGACTTCTTCGACATCGCCGACGCCGCCGAGGACGTGGTGCGGCCCGCGATGCCCGCCGAGTGCCTGCTCGACCGCAACGCGCTGATCATGGGCTACTCAGGGGTCTACTCGAGCTTCCTCAAGCACGCGGTGCGCCAGGCCGAGCGCTACGGGGTGCCCGCGGCGGCGCTGTTGCACCGGGCCGGTCAGCGCAAGCTCATCGGCGGCCAGGAAGACCAACTCATCGACATCGCGCTGGAAATCAAGCGCGAGCAGGGCAGCGGTGCGGCCGTCACGCACTGACGCGGCTAATTTTGCGGGAGTAGCCTGTCGCGCATGACATCCAACACAGCGAGCCGTTCTCGCCGCGGAATCTGCGGTGTGCTCGCCGGTGGACTGCTAACTGCCGCCGCATCGGCGGTGATCGCACTGCCGGTGGCCCACGCTGATCCCCCGTGCAATCAAACGGTGGGTAATTCCATCGACGCTTACCTCCAGCGCCATCCCGACCTTCACCAGCAGCTGGAAGCCAGGTCGCGGGCGGAGGGCGGCAACGGCACCGTCCTCGACTACCTGAACCGGCACCCGGACGTGCGGCAGCATCTGATCGACCTGTCGCAGCAGTGCGTGCCGTAGTGAGCGGCAGTCGTCGTCGCGCGCCGTCGACGACGCGGGGGAATGTTCGCCATTGACGAAAAAGTAGAACACGTTCTAGCGTCTAGGCGTGTTCTCTGATCCCCTCATCGAAGCGATCGCCGAAGCGGAGAAACTCGTCGCCGCCGCGCCGCACATCGAATCCGAAGCCGACCTGCTCGAAGGACTGCAGTACCTGGGCGGCTGTATAGCCGCGTGTGAGCACCTGGCCTTCGACTACGAGCGTGACCATCCCTTCCTGCAGTCGGGCACCGGCCCCTTCACCAAGATGGGCCTGGACAACCCCGACACCCTCTACTTCGGCACGCGGGTGCATGCGGACCATGACTATGTGGTCACCGGCCGGCGTGGCACCACCACCGACCTGAGCTTCCAGCTGCTCGGCGGCGAGTACACCGACGACAACGTGCCCGCCAGCCAGGCCGCGTTCGACGACCGTGAACTCGAGATCGCCGCGGACGGCAGCTTCGAGTGGCGGGTGCGGCCGACCAGCAACGGGCAGTTGGTGATTCGTGAGGTCTACGGCGACTGGTCGGCGCAGCGCGGCACGCTGACCATCTCCAGGCTGGACACGGCCGGCACCGCGCCGCCGCCATTGACCCGGCAGACGATCGAAAAGCGTTATGCCACAGCGGGTAAGCAGCTGGTGAACCGGGTGAAGACCTGGTTGCAGTTCCCGCAGTGGTTCTACCTCGACCTCCCGGTCAACACCATGGTGCCGCCCCGGCTGACGCCCGGCGGCCTGGCGACTCAGTACTCGTCGGTGGGACATTTCGATCTGCGGCCCGATCAGGCGCTGGTGATCACGATCCCAGTCTCGGACGCCCCGTATCTCGGCTTCCAGCTGGGCAGCCTCTGGTACATCTCGCTGGACTACATCAACCACCAAACCTCGCTGAACAACACCCAGGCACAGGCGGATCCGGACGGCAAGGTCCGCATCGTCGTGGCCGACCAGAATCCGGGAGTGACCAACTGGGTCGAAACGCTGGGCCATCGGCGCGGTTTTCTGCAGTTCCGCTGGCAGCGGGTGTCGCGTGAACTCACCGAGGCCGACGGACCCTCCGTCGAGGTGGTCGACTTCGACGCCGTGCCGGCCGCGCTGCCGCATTTCGAGCACAACAAGATCTCCGAGGAACAGTGGCGCGAGCGAATCGCGTTGCGCCAAAGCCAAATTGCGGCCAGGATGCTGGGGTGACGATGTCGGGCATGCTCAAACGAAAGGTCGTGGTCATCAGCGGGGTCGGGCCGGGCCTCGGCACCACGCTGGCGCACCGGTGCGCACGCGACGGCGCCGATCTGGTACTCGCGGCACGCACCGTGGAACGGCTCGAGGGCGTCGCAAAGGAGATCACCGACACCGGGCACCAGGCGCTCGCGGTGCGCACCGACATCACCGACGATGACGCGGTGAACAACCTCGTCGAGGCCACCATGGAGACCTACGGCAAGGTGGACGTGCTGATCAACAACGCGTTCCGGGTGCCGTCGATGAAGCCGTTGGCCGGCACCACATTTCAGCACATCCGGGACGCGATCGAGCTCAGCGCGCTGGGCGCGCTGCGGCTTATCCAAGCCTTCACGCCGGCGCTGGAAAAGTCGAGCGGATCTATCGTGAACGTCAACTCCATGGTCCTGCGGCACTCGCAGGCGAAATACGGCGCGTACAAGATGGCCAAGTCCGCCCTGCTGTCGATGTCGCAGTCGCTGGCCACCGAACTGGGCGAGAAGGGTATTCGCGTCAATTCGGTTGCGCCCGGCTATATCTGGGGCGACACGTTGCAGTCTTACTTCGAACATCAAGCCGGCAAGTACGGCACCACGATGGACCAGATCTACCAGGCCACCGCCGCGAACTCCGACCTCAAGCGGCTGCCCACCGAGGACGAGGTGGCTTCGGCGATCCTGTTCCTGGCCAGCGACCTGTCCAGCGGCATCACCGGACAGACCCTGGATGTCAACTGCGGGGAGTACCACACCTGATGTCAGATCGCACCGATATCGGCACCGTCGAGGAGTTGCACGCATCAGCCACCAAGCTGATCGGGCTGGACGACTTCGGCACCAACGACGACAACTACCTCGAAGCGCTGGAGGTCTTGCTGGATTCATATCGGCGCGAAGCGGGCCTAACGGTGTTGGGCAGCAAGATGAATCGGTTCTTCCTGCGCGGCGCACTGGTAGCCAGGCTGCTGTCCGAATCCGCGTGGAAGCAACACCCGCAGCACGCCGACGTCGCCATCGAACGGCCCATCTTCGTCACCGGGCTGGTACGCACCGGCACCACGGCGCTGCACCGGCTGCTCGGTGCCGACCCGGCGCACCAGGGCCTGCACATGTGGTTGGCCGAGTTCCCGCAGCCGCGCCCGCCGCGCGAAACCTGGGAATCAAACCCGCTGTATCGCCAGCTCGACGCGCAATTCACCCAGCATCACGCGGAAAACCCCGGATATACCGGGCTGCACTTCATGGCCGCATACGAGCTGGAGGAGTGCTGGCAGCTGCTGCGGCAATCGCTGCATTCGGTGTCCTACGAAACCCTTGCCCACCTGCCGAGCTACTCAAAGTGGTTGTCGGAGCAGGACTGGACGCCGTCATATCGTCGACACCGCAAGAACCTGCAATTGATCGGGCTGAACGACGCCGACAAGCGTTGGGTGCTGAAGAACCCCAGCCATCTCTTCGCGCTGGACGCCTTGATGAAGACCTACCCCGATGCACTTGTGATCCAGACTCATCGGCCGGTCGAGACGATCATGGCCTCGATGTGCTCGCTGGCTCAGCACACAGCGGAGGGTTGGTCGACGACGTACGTCGGCGCCCAAATCGGCGCCGACTCAATGGAAACCTGGTCGCGTGGGTTGGAGCGATTCAATACCGCGCGTGCCAAATACGACCCTGCGCAGTTCTACGACGTCGAGTACCGGGAACTGATCGCCGATCCCTTGGGAACGGTCGCCGACATCTACCGGCACTTCGGGCTGACGCTGACCGACGAGGCGCGGGCCGCCATGGAAAAAAGCCATGCCGAAAGCCAGTCCGGCGCCCGTGCGCCCAAACACACCTATTCACTGGCCGATTACGGGCTGACGGTCGACGCGGTCAAGGAGCGCTTCGCCGGGCTGTGATCAGGCGTCGATCCGCCGCGCCCCCAACCACACCCCGTCGGGGGCCCCGATCGCGCCCGCCCGTTCCCGTGCCTCGGCGAGCTCGGCCGACGCCGCGAATTGCCGTGCGGCGTCGATGTTTTCCATGTCCATGACGACGAGAACGGTGTTCGGATCGTCGCCGTCGACGTAGGTACCGGTTACCACGAGCCCATGCCGGCGCCGGGTCGCGTCCAGTTCCGGGTCGCGAAACACGTCGTTCCATCGGTCGACGCTGGCTACTCGCTGCTTGACCAGCATGACTCCGGCCATGAGGACCTCCTTCGAGTAACTTCTATGTCTACAGTCGTAGACATATCCACTACGCTAGTGCAATGCCGGCTTGATGTCTACAGTTGTAGACATGATGCGAGACGCGGCCGCCACCAGGACACGACTTCTCGATGCTGCTCGCGAGCTGTTTCTCGGTCAGGGGTACAACGCCGTCGGCCTGCGCGAGGTGGCCGCGAAAGCCGGCGTCGACGTCACCCTGGTTCGCCGCTATTTCGGCTCGAAGCAACGGCTTTTCACGGAGGCCACCGACGTCTCGGAGGACACCGACGAAATCCGCAACGCCGCCGACGCCGCCGTGGGCCGGCGCATGATCGCCCGCGTCTTGGGGGCCCGGCGGGACGTCGACGCGCCGCTGTTCGCCCTGCTGCGCTCCAGCGGGGATCCCTCGGTGGTGAGCCGGCTGAACTCGCAACTCGAGCGCGGCCTCACCCGCAACCTGTCCAAGCGGATAACCGCCGACCACGCCCGGATTCGCGCTGACATGATCACGGCGCTACTGCTGGGCATCGGCGTGCAGCGTGTGCTCTTGCAGAAAAAACCCATGGCCAGCGCACGCGACGACGACATCGCCGCGGTGTTTCTGGAGGCCTTCGAGGCGATCACCAAACTGCCCCAAGGCGATTGACTTAGTAGTCCTCCGGAACCGAGTCCAGATAACCCTCCGCGACCGCGTGCTCGATGCTGTCGCTCAACTTTGGGCAGGACCGGGTGCGCGCGGTATCCCCACCGGACTGGCGCACTTCGGCGAAGTGTGCGCACCGCTGCGACGCCTCGCTGTTCCATTGCACCGCGGTGTGGCCCGGGCCCAGCCGTCTGACGGTGACCGTGACGTGGCAGAACCGGCAATCCACCGGCAGCAGCCCCGAGGTGAGGTAGCGCTCGCGGTCGGCGCGGGTGGCGTCGGCGACCTGGGCGGCGCGCTGCGGGTCGTTGGCGAAATCTCTTGACTTCGACCAGGATCCACCGCCGCGGCTGGTCGGGGCGTCGCGCTCGTCGTGGTCGTGATGATCGCCGTGCAGCAACAACATCGAACGCGCGAGTCGGTCGACGTCGGGGACCGCGGGCTGATCTTCGGACATGGGCCTAGTGTTGTTCGGCGGGTACCTCGTCGGATGCGGGCTCGGATTCCCGCGCCTTCAGGTTCTCTTCGACCTCGGCGTTCCAGTATTCGTTGGCGCGCGTGGTGTCCACCTCGATCTCGAAGCGCTCCACCATTTCCGGCTGGATGTCGGCGACGTCGACGTAGAACTGCTGATACCAACGGCGCAGCTGATAGACGGCGCCGTCCTCCTCGACCAGCAGCGGGTTGTCGATGCGGGTCTTGTGTTTCCAGATCTCGACGTCCTGCATGAAGCCCTTGCTGACGCCCTCGGTGAACACCCGCGACAGCTTGTCGGTCATCTTTTCGTCCATGCCCTTGGGCTTTTCGACGATGACACCCCACTGCAGGACGAACGAATTCTGCGTCACCGGGTAGTGGCAGTTGATCAGGATCGACTCGGCCTTGTAGTCACCGTATTTGTTGTGCAGCCAGTTGATCATGAACGACGGCCCGAAGTAGGACGCCTCCGAATCCAGGTGCGCCTCCCCATACGAGGTGCCCAGGTCGTTGACGTCCGGCCGGCCCACGTTGTGCAGGTACTGCGAAGCGATGTGGCCCTCGAAGACGTTCTTGAAATAGGTCGGCAAACCGAAATGGATGTAGAAGAAGTGCGCCATATCGGTGACGTTGTCGATGATGTCGCGGCAGTTGGAACCCTCGATCAGGACGCTGTTCCATCGCCAGTCGGTCCATTCGTCGCTGTGGGCTTCCGGAATCTCGGGGATCTGGACCGCGGGGTCCGGCGGATTGCCCTCGTGGTCGTGCCAGACGAACAGCAGGCCACCACGCACGTCGGTCGTCCAGGACCGGGTGCGCGCCGTCTTCGGCGTGCGCTTGGCGTACGGCACCAGCTTGCAGCGGCCGTCGCCGCCCCAGCGCCAGTCGTGGAACGGGCACGCGACCTCGTCACCCTTGATGGTGCCCTCGGACAGGTCACCGCCCATGTGGCGGCAATAGCCGTCCAGCACCTTCAGGTCTCCGTGCGAGTCGGCGAAAACGACCAGCTTGGTGCCGAACGCCTCGATCGAGTGCGGCTTACCGTCCCGGAAGTCTTTTGCGACGCCCAGGCAGTGCCAGCCGCGGGCGTACCTGGTCGGCAAGGGGCCGGGATCGATTTCCCGGATGCCGACCGCTTTGGTATCGGTACTCACCTGTCACCTCCAACTTGCGAGCCCTCTAACTAGAACACGTTACAGTTTTGCGGTCGCCATGCGCAATGACGGTGCGTCTGGCCACGTGATATTCGCGCTGCGGTATATGTAAACGATGCCGCTGTTCTCTTTCGAGGGTCGCTCGCCCCGGATCGATCCCACCGCGTTCGTGGCCCCGACCGCCACCCTGATCGGCGACGTCACGGTCGAGGCGGGCGCGTCGGTGTGGTTCAACGCCGTGCTGCGCGGCGACTACGGGCCCATCGTGGTGCGCGAGGGCGCCAACGTGCAGGACGGTTCGGTGCTGCACGCGCCGCCGGGCATCCCGGTGGACATCGGTCCCGGCGCGACGGTGGCGCACCTGTGCTGCATCCATGGGGTCCACGTCGGGTCCGAGGCGCTGATCGCCAACCACGCCACCGTTCTCGACGGCGCGGTGATCGGCGCGCGTAGCCTGATCGCGGCCGGGTCGCTGGTGCTGGCGGGCACCCAGATTCCGGCGGGGATGCTGGCCGTCGGATCGCCGGCCCAGGTGAAGGGGCCGATCGCCGGAACCGGCGCGGAGATGTGGGTCAACCTCAACCCGCAGGCCTATCGAGACCTGGCGCAGCGGCATATCGCCGGGCTGGAGCCGATCTAGGCGTTGCCACCCGCGGCTTCAGGCGCCGAGCGTGCAGCCTGCGACACTCAACCGGCGTGTCGCGTCGTGGATTTCACGGTCGGCCGCCGATCTAGACCTTCTTGGTGTTGGCGACCGCGCGATCCATCTCCCAGTACGCGCGCAGGGCGAGCATCTTGCCCTCGTCGTCGGCCCTGTAGGTGAACACGCCCTCCGCGGTGGTCTGGTAGTCGCCCGTGGTGATCAGGATGTGCCCGACGTTGGCTTCCTCGTTGCCGCACTGGTAGGTGTCGCGGAAGACGAACTCGATCTTGGTGGTGGGGGCGATCGCCTTGTCCCAGAACGCCGAGATCGCGTCGCGGCCCCGGTGCCCCTTGCCCTCCGGGTCGAACGGCGACGGCCCGATCGGGTCCTCGACGATGGCGTCGTCGGCGAACACCGCCAGCCACGCCTCTTTGTCCCTGGCGATGACGGCCTCGCGGGACCGGCGGCCGGCCTCGTGGGCGGGGTTCTTGGTCTCTTGCTGAGTCTCCGTCATTGTCAACCCCTTTCGGGCTTGTCGGCGCCGACCACCCACATCGAGTAGTACTGCGAGCCGCCGCCGTAGGCGTGCCCCAAGGCCTTTCGCGCGCCCGGCACCTGGTGATCCCCACCCTTGCCCATCACCTGGATTGCCGCCTCGGCGAAGCGAATCAGGCCCGACGCGCCGATGGGGTTCGACGACAGCACGCCGCCCGACGGGTTCACCGGGAGCCGCCCGCCGATCCGGGTCTCGCCGGCCTCGGTGAGCTTCCAGCCCTCGCCCTCGGGCGCAAACCCGAGGTTTTCCAACCACATCGGCTCGAACCACGAGAACGGGACGTAGATTTCGGCGGCGTCGATCTCGTCGATGGGGCTGGTGATGCCGGCCGCCTTCCACAGCGCGGCGGCCGCGTCCCGGCCCGCCTGCGGGCTGACCTGGTCGCGGCCCGAGAACTGCAGCGGCTCGGTGCGCAGCGCGGTCGCGTGGATCCACGCGACCGGATGTCCTTGTGCCAACCGGGATTCGGCGATCTCCTCGTTGCCGATGACGACCGCGGCCGCGCCATCGGACGACGGGCACGTCTCGTCGTAGCGGATCGGGTCCCACAGCATGGGGGACTCCATCACCTTTTCGAGGGTGATGTCGGGCTGGTGCAGGTGCGCCAGCGGGTTGCGGGCCCCGTTGAGCCGGTCCTTCACCGCGACCATGGCGCCGATGTTCAACGGAGCGCCCGACCGGCGGATGTACGACCGAACGTGCGGGGCGAAATAGCCGCCCGCGCCGGCGCCGACCGGCTTGATGAACGGAATCGGAATCGACAACGCCCACATGGCATTTGATTCCGACTGCTTTTCCCAGGCCATCGCCAGCACGCGCCGGTACTTGCCCGACTGGACCAGGCTCGCCGCCACCACGCCGGTGGATCCGCCCACCGAGCCCGCGGTGTGCACCCGGATCAGTGGCTTGCCGGTGGCTCCCATGGCGTCGGCCATGAACAGCTCCGGCATCATCACGCCCTCGAAGAAGTCGGGCGCCTTGCCGACCACGACGGCGTCGATGTCATCGAAGGTCGACCCTGAGTCGGCCAGCGCCCGGTCGATGGCCTCGCGCACCAGGCCATTCATCGAAACGTCTTGCCGCTTCGCGACATACTTGGTCTGCCCGGTACCCAGTACCGCGGCGAGGACCGCTCCCGCACCGGCCATCAGTTCTTCCCTTCCATGACCGCGACCAGGTTCTGTTGCAGCGCCGGTCCGCTGGTGGCATGCGCCAGCACACGCTGGGCCGACCCATCCCAGATATGTTGGGCCGCAAATCCGATGCGCTCAAGACCGGCGACGAACATCGGGTTGGCCGACAGCGTGCCGCCGGACGGATTGACCTTCGTCGCCCCCGGAATCCGGATCGCCTCCGCGATGATCAGGTGCTGATGGGTGAAGGGCGCATGGATTTCGGCGACGTCGAGGTTGCGGATGTGTCCGCCGGTGGCCGCCTTGGTCGCGGCCGTCGTCGACGGCGACTCGGTGAGGTCGCGTGCGCCCAGCACCGGCGTCTCGATGCGGTGTTCGATTCCCGTGATCCAGGCGGGGTTTTCGCGCAATTCACGGGCGCGGTCGTCGGCCGCGAGTACGATCGCCGCGGCACCGTCGGTGATCGGGGCGATGTCGTGGCGCCGCAGTGGGTCGGCGAAGAACGGCCGGTCGAGCAAATCGTCGATGGTGATCGCGGATTCGACGGAGTCCACCCGCTTGGCCTGCGCGAAGGAATCCAGGGCGACGCGCGCCATCTGCTCGAAACTCCACTTCTCGGCGTCGATTCCGATGCGGGCCTGTAGCCCCGCGATCGACACCGAGTCCGGCCAGAGCGGCGCGACGGTGTAGGGGTCGGTCTGCCGCGACAGGACACGGCGCAGGGTTCCGGCCGAGGACTTGCCGAAGCCGTACACCAGCGCGGTGTCGACCTCGCCGGTCAGGATCTTGATGTAGGCCTCGTAGAGGGCCCACGCCGCGTCCATCTCGACGTGCGATTCGTTGATCGGCGGAACCGCGCCGATCGAGTCGATCGCCGAGATGAACGAAAACGCCCGTCCGGCAAGATAATCCGAAGAACCTGAACACCAGAAGCCGATGTCGGCCTGGGAGATGCCGAGTTCTTCATAGAGCTCGGCGAAGCACGGCATCAACATCTCGACGCCGTTGGTGGTGCCGTCGGTGCGGCGGACATGCGGGGCGTGGGCAAAGCCGACGACCGCAACGTTGCGAGCGCTCATTGCAGGTAAGCCCTTTACAGGTGGTGCTTGTAGGTGTCGTAGTCGGCGTCGGGTTCGCCGGTCGGCCGGAAGTACTCGATGTTGTCGATGCCAAAACCCCACTCCTCGCGAGGTTTCCACACCGCCTCGACGCGCATGCCCATCCGCACCTCGTGCGCGTCGATATCGGCGACCAGATGCAGGAACGGGATGTCGGCGCCGTCGAGCAGCACATAGGCCGCCACGTAGGGCGGTTTGATGCGCTGACCCTTGAACGGGATGTTGATGATCGCGAATGTCGTCACCGTGCCCTTGTCGGGCAGCTCGACGAACTCGGTGGTGGGCTGGCCGGTGGCGGGATCCGCGCCGTGCGGCGGGAAATAGACCTTGCCGTTTTTGCCGGTCTTCGCGCCCAGCAGCTTGCCCTCGGCGATGGCGCGCAGGTACGCGCTTTCCTCGTGCGAGGCGGTGTGCTGGATCGTCATCTCGATGGGCGTGACGATCACGGTGACCGGTTCCCGGTCGCCCTCGGTTTGCTCCGGCACCGGCTCGGCCTCCCCGCCCAGGGCGAAGTACGCGATGTCGGTGATCGCACCCACCGGCTCGTCGGCCCAGTGCACGTGCACCCGGGCGCCGCGCTTGATCGCCGCGGGTTCGCCGGCATCCACCGCGTGGAGCAGGGGGATGTCGGCGCCGTCGAGCTTGATCAGCGCCCACGCGAACGGCCGGTCCAGCGGCTGGCCTTCCAGCGGCTCGGGCTGCCAGGCCCAGGACACCACGGTCCCGACCGCCGACACCGGTACCATCTCGCCCAGCGGCTCATAGGTAACCGGGTCATATTCCGCCGGAGGTACGTGTACCCGGCCATCGGATCCGCGCACCCCGAGGATGCGGCGCTCACGCAGTGCGGTGAAGAACTTGCTCAGCGTGGGGCCGACCGAACGGGTGTAGTCGAAGGACAACGTCAGTGGCGCGGAGAGTGGTGGCTCAGGGTGATCGATCAGGGTCGGGCCGCTCGAACTGGGTGTCACGCCTTCGAGTAGAACAGGTTCTAAGAATGGTTTCAACATCGGGTCGGCTGGAAGGGCGAACGTCATGAAGCTGGGTTTGCAGCTGGGTTATTGGGGCGCTTCGCCGCCGGAGAATGCCGGGGAACTCGTCGCCGCGGCGGAGTCGGCCGGTTTCGACGCCGTGTTCACCGCCGAGGCGTGGGGATCCGACGCCTACACCCCGTTGGCCTGGTGGGGCTCGTCGACGCAGCGGCTGCGGCTGGGCACGTCGGTGATTCAGCTGTCCGCGCGCACCCCGACGGCGTGCGCGATGGCGGCGCTGACCCTCGATCACCTGTCCGGCGGCCGGCACATCCTCGGTCTGGGCGTCTCCGGCCCGCAGGTGGTGGAGGGCTGGTATGGCCAACGATTCCCCAAGCCGCTGGCCCGCACCCGGGAGTACGTCGACATCCTGCGGCAGGTCTGGGCCCGGGAGAAGCCGGTGACCAGCGACGGCCCCCACTACCCGCTGCCGCTGAGCGGAGAGGGCACGACCGGCCTGGGCAAGCCGCTGAAGCCCATCACCCACCCGTTGCGCGCCGACATCCCGATCATGCTGGGCGCCGAGGGGCCGAAGAATGTCGCGCTGGCCGCCGAGATCTGCGATGGCTGGCTGCCCATCTTCTACACCCCGCGGTTGGCCGGCATGTACAACGAGTGGCTCGACGAAGGGTTCGCCCGGCCCGGGGCGCGCCGCGGCCGCGAGGACTTCGAGGTCTGTGCGACGGCCACCATCGTCATCACCGACGACCGCAGCGCCGCCTTCGCGGCCATGAAGCCCTATCTGGCCCTCTACATGGGCGGCATGGGCGCCGAGGACACCAACTTCCACGCCGACGTCTACCGCCGGATGGGCTACGCCGAGGTCGTCGACGACGTGACGAAACTCTTCCGCAGCAACCAGAAGGACAAGGCCGCGGAGATCATCCCGGACGAACTCGTCGACGACGCCGCGATCGTCGGCGATATTGACTACGTGCGTGAGCAGGTCAAGGTGTGGGAGGCCGCGGGCGTGACCATGATGGTGGTCAACGGGCGCACTGCCGCGCAGATCAGCGAGCTTGCCACGCTGGTTTAGGCGTTCCTTGCCAGGGCAGTAGAACGCGTTCTAGATTGGCCCGATGACAGCCTCGCAGCACACCATCGCGGGCACCGTACTGACGATGCCGGTACGGATCCGCAAGGCGACCCAGCACATGGCGATGTTCTCGGTGGACGCCGGCGCCGCCCAGCGGATGATCGACTACAGCGGCCTGCGGGTCTGCCGTTACCTGCCCGGGCGCGCGATCGTGGTCCTGATGTTGATGCACTACATCGACGGCGACCTCGGCCAGTACCACGAGTTCGGGACCAGCGTGATGGTCAACCCGCCCGGATCGGACGCGAGCGGGCCCCGCGCGCTGCAGTCGGCGGGCGCCTTCATTCATCACCTGCCCGTCGACCAGCCGTTCACGCTGGAAGCCGGAACGAAGATCTGGGGTTACCCGAAAGTCATGGCGGACTTCACCGTTCGCGAGGGCCGTCAGTTCGGGTTCGACTGCACTGTCGACGGGCAACTGGTGATCGACATGGAATTCGGTCGCGGCCTGCCGTTTTCGCTGACCCCGCGCCAGCAGGAGCAGCGCACCTACTCGCACCGCGACGGGGTCACCCGGGAGACGGCGTTCGAACACACGCTTGACGGTGTGCGCACCCGATTCGGCGGAGTGCGCGTCCGGCTGGGCGATCACCCGTATGCGAAAGAGCTGGCTACGCTGGGCCTTCCGAAGCGCGCGATGCTGTCCAGCTCGGTGGAGGACGTACAGATGACGTTCGGTGACGCTCAGGAGATCTCATGACGACTGCGATGACCAGACCCGACGTCGACCTCACCGACGGCGCTTTCTACGCCGGTGACTCCCGAGCCGTCTACCGCTGGATGCGGGAGAACGAGCCGGTCTTTCGCGACCGCAACGGGTTGGCCGCCGCGTCGACGTATCAGGCCGTGATCGACGCCGAACGCAACCCCGAGTTGTTCTCGAACGCCGGTGGCATCCGACCCGACCAGGACGGCGTCGAGATGATGATCGAGATGGACGATCCGCAACATCTGTTGCGCCGCAAGCTCGTCAACTCCGGTTTCACCCGCAAGCGCGTGAAAGACCAAGAGGCCAAGATCGTTTCGTTGTGTGACACGCTGATTGACGCGGTGTGCGAGCGCGGGGAGTGCGACTTCGTCTGGGACCTGGCCGCGCCGCTTCCGATGGCGGTAATCGGCGACATGCTCGGTGTGCGCCCGGAGGAACGCAAGATGTTCCTCAAGTGGTCCGACGATTTGGTCAGCTTCTTGAGCAGCACCGCGGCGCAAGAGGATTTCCAGGTGTCGATGGATGCCTTCGCCGCCTACACCGAATACATGATGGGGATGATCGCGGCCCGCAAGGAGGAGCCGACCGATGACCTGGTCAGCGTCCTGGTGCACGCGGAGGTCGAGGGATCACGCCTGGAGGACCATCAGATCGTCACCGAGGTGCTGCTGCTGATCGGTGGCGACGAGACCACCCGTCACACGCTGTCCGGCGGGACCAGGCAGCTGCTGCTGCACCCCGATCAGCACCGCCGTCTGGTCAACGACCTGGAGCTGCTGCCCAACGCCATCGAAGAGATGCTGCGCTGGACGGCGCCGGTGAAGAACATGGCGCGCACCATCACCGCCGACACCGAGTTCCACGGCACGCCGCTGCACCAGGGCGAGAAGATGATCCTGCTGTTCGAGTCGGCGAACTTCGACGAGAAGGTCTTCGACGACCCGGAGAGCTTCGACATCGAGCGCTACCCGAACAACCACCTCGCGTTCGGCTTCGGGACGCACTTCTGCCTTGGCAACCAGCTCGCCCGGCTGGAGCTGTCGATCATGCAAACCCGCCTGCTGCAACGGCTTCCGGACTTGCGGCTGGCGTCTCCAGACGCCGCGCTGCCCCTGCGGCCCGCGAATTTCGTGTCCGGCCTCGAGAAGATGCCGGTGGCCTTCACCCCGAGCGCGCCGCTGGGCTGAGCCACCCGCGCCGAGCGTGTTCTCAGGGCGAGAATCAGGCCAAATTTTCACCGTGACTTCACGTTCGGCGGGCCCAAGCCGCCGCCAATCGTCCCAGGATGCCGCCGCGCGTGTTTCCGGCCGTGACCCGGATTGCGATCCAACCCAGCTGCGCTAGCGCTTCGAAGCGCTCGACGTCCCTGCGGAATTGCTCGGGATCGGTCCAGTGGTGGAGTCCCTCGTAGTCGAGTGCGATTCTCATGTCGTCCCAACCCATGTCGACAACGGCGACAAGCTCTCCATACTCGCCTTGGACCGGTAGCTGGGTCTGCGGGGGTGGGTAACCGGCCTCGATGACCAGTAGTCGGAGCCACGTTTCTTGCGGTGACTGCGCACCGGGGTCGACGAGGGTCAGCGCACGCCGCGCGCGCCGGATGTTTCGGTGGCCTTTGTACCGTTCGGCGATCAATTCGGCATCGGCAACCTTCAGCCCGGTCGCTCGGGCCAGCGCATCGATAGCGGCCACGGCTTTGCCGACGGGATAACGACAGGCCAGGTCGAACGCGGTACGGGCCGGGGTGGTTGCGGGCATTTCACCGATGGCTTGGGTCTCGTCGTCCGCGAGGGTGTCCGACCAGGTGTGGATGCCGGCCGGCGGACGACGGTGCTCGTACAGCAACTGCGCCGGCGTCCGATCATCCACCCACCTGGCGCCATGCAGTGCCGATGCCGAGAGGCCGGCGACGACCCCACGCCGCCGCGACCACAGCCAGGCAGCGTGGGCTCGCTGTACCGCGGTGAGGTTTGTGCCGCATGCCACGTAGACGTCCGGATGCAGCGAGACATATCGGCTGCGCAGCTGGTGACGCGTCAGTGCGCCCGATGCGAGCTCCTCGCTGCCGACGAATGGTCCCTGCATGCGCGAAGTGTGCCTATCGGCACCGACACCTTCGCCGAACGTGTTCTCAAGGCGAGGAAATGGCCAAAAAACCGCCCTGAGTACACGTTCGGCGCAACGGGTTAGCGGTTTTGGAAGTTGGGCTTGCGCTTCTCGGCGAAAGCCCGCGGCCCTTCCTTGGCGTCGTCGGACAGGAACACCTTGATACCGATCTGGGTGTCGATCTTGAAGGCGTCGTTTTCGTTGAGGCCCTCCGTCTCGCGGATCGCCCGCAGGATCGCCTGCACGGCCAGGGGGCCGTTGTTCTCGATGAGCTCGGCGATCTCCAGCGCCTTCGTCAGCGCCTGCCCGTCAGGGACGAGGTAGCCGATCAGGCCGATCTCCTTGGCCTCGGCGGCGGTGATGTGGCGTCCGGTCAGCAGCAGGTCGCACGCCACCGTGTAGGGGATCTGCCGTACCAGCCGCACGGCCGACCCGCCCATCGGGTAGAGGCTCCACTTGGCCTCCGAGATGCCGAACTTGGCGCTTTCGCCGGCGACCCGGATGTCGGTGCCCTGCAGGATCTCGGTTCCGCCCGCGATCGCGGGGCCTTCGACGGCGGCGATGAGTGGTTTGGTCAGCCGGCGGCCCTTCAGCAGGGCGTCGATGCGCGACGGGTCGTAGCTGCCGTCCTTGAATGAATCGCCGGGCGGTTTTTTGGTTGCTGTCTTGAGGTCCATGCCCGCGCAGAAGTAGCCACCCGCCCCGGTGAGGATGCAGCACCGGATGTCGTCGTCATTGTCGACGCGATCCCAGGCCTGGACCATGATCTCCATCATTTCCGTGCTCAGCGCGTTGCGGGCGTGCGGCCGGTTCAACGTGACGATCAGGGTGTGGCCGCGCTGCTCGACCAGCGCGTCGGGACCGGTCTGTTCGTTTGCTGGAGCGTCGGCCACGGCTACCGCCTTTCCGTCGACATGGGGCACGAGCTTGTCAAGAAATGTAACACGTTCTAATTTGGTGGCCGTGGCCCTGAATATTGCCGATCTCGCAGAGCACGCCATTGACGCTGTGCCCGACCGTGTCGCCCTGATCTGCGGCGACGAGAAACTGACCTACGCGCAACTCGAGGAGAAGGCCAACCGCCTGGCGCACTACCTGATCGACCAGGGGGTGAAGAAGGACGACAAGGTCGGGCTCTACTGCCGCAACCGCATCGAGATCGTCATCGCGATGCTCGGCATCGTCAAGGCGGGCGCGATCCTGGTGAACATCAACTACCGCTACGTCGAGGGCGAACTGCGCTACCTGTTCGACAACTCCGACATGGTCGCGCTGGTGCACGAGCGCCAGTACTCCGACCGTGTGGCCAACGTGCTGCCGGAGACGCCGAACGTCAAGACGATCCTGGTCGTCGAGGACGGCAGCGACAACGATTACCAGCGCTACGGCGGCGTCGAGTTCTACGCGGCGATCGCGCAGGGCGCGCCCGAGCGGGACTTCGGCGAACGCAGCGCCGACGACATCTACCTGCTGTATACCGGCGGCACCACCGGCTTCCCGAAGGGCGTGATGTGGCGCCACGAGGACATCTACCGGGTGCTGCTCGGCGGAACCGACTTCGCCACAGGCGAATTCGTCAAGGACGAGTACGACCTCGCCAAGGGCGCCACCGAGAACCCGCCGATGGTCCGGTATCCGATTCCGCCGATGATCCACGGCGCCACTCAGTCGGCCACCTGGATGGCACTCTTCGCCGGCCAAACCACCGTGCTCGCACCAGAATTCAACGCTGACGAGGTGTGGCGCACGATTCACAAACACAAGGTCAACATGTTGTTCTTCACCGGCGACGCGATGGCGCGGCCGTTGCTCGATGCGCTCGAGAAGGACAACGACTACGACCTGTCGTCGCTGTTCGTGCTTGCCAGCACCGCGGCGTTGTTCTCGCCCAGCATCAAGGAGAAGCTGGTGGAGCTGTTGCCCAACCGGGTCATCACCGATTCCATCGGCTCCTCGGAGACCGGCTTCGGCGGCACCAGCATCGTCGCCAAGGACGCGCCGCACAGCGGCGGCCCGCGGGTGACGATCGACCACCGCACCGTCGTCCTCGACGAGGAGGGCAACGAGGTCAAGCCGGGCTCGGGCGTGCGGGGCTTCATCGCCAAGAAGGGCAACATTCCCGTCGGCTACTACAAGGACGAGAAGAAGACCGCCGAGACGTTCAAGACCATCAACGGCGTGCGCTACGCCATCCCCGGAGACTGGGCGCTGGTCGAGGAGGACGGCACCGTCACGATGCTGGGCCGCGGATCGGTGTCGATCAACAGCGGCGGCGAGAAGATCTACCCCGAGGAGGTCGAGGCCGCGCTCAAGGCCCACCCCGACGTCTTCGACGCCTTGGTGGTCGGTGTGCCCGACCCCCGCTACGGCCAGCACGTGGCCGCCGTCGTGCAGGCCCGGCCGGGCTCGCGGCCGACGCTGTCGGAGCTGGACGGCTTCGTACGCTCCGAGATCGCGGGATACAAAGTGCCGCGCAGCCTTTGGCTGGTCGACGAGGTCAAGCGCTCGCCGGCCGGCAAACCCGACTACCGCTGGGCCAAGGAGCAGACCGAGGCGCGGCCCGCCGACGACGTGCATGCCGCTCACGTAACCGCCTGACGCCCTGACCGACTTCGTCAAACAGCACGCGGGCGCGCCCGCCGGCTACTTCGGCTGGGAAGCGGCCGGGCTGCGCTGGCTTGCGAGCGTCGACGGCGGCGTGCCCTGCGCGCAGGTTGTTTCTTTCGACGCGACCAGCCTGACCCTGCGGCGGCTTGAGTCGGCGGCCCCGAGCCGCGAGGCGGCGCGCGTCTTCGGTAACCGGCTCGCCGTCACGCACGACGCGGGTGGGGCGGCGTTCGGCGCGGGTCCCGAAGGGTGGGGCGGGCCCGGGTTCTTCGGGCCCTTATCCCAGCCCTTGCCGATGTCGTTGCGGCAACACCGGCGCTGGGGCGATTTCTATGCCGACGAGCGGCTGGTCCCGATGGCCGAGCTCGCGGCGCCGGCGCTGGACGCATCGACGCGCGACGCGGTCGACTCGGTGGCGGCGCGCTGCCGTGCGGGCGACTTCGACGACGACGATCCGCCCGCACGGCTGCACGGCGATTTGTGGAGCGGCAACGTGATGTGGACGCCCGGCGGGGTGGTCGTGATCGATCCGGCCGCGCACGCGGGGCACCGCGAGACCGACCTCGCGATGCTCGCGCTGTTCGGCTGCCCGCACTACGACGCGGTCCTCGCCGGCTACCAGGAGGTGCGACCGCTGAAACCCGGCTGGCGCAACCGCATTGGATTGCACCAACTCTTTCCGCTGCTGGCGCACGTCGCGCTCTACGGGGGCGGATATGTGGGGCAGACGCGGGCCGTCGCCCGCGCCGCACTGGCCGGCTGAACGCCGGTCTAGAGTCAGTTCTCGATGACGATCGACGTCTGGATGCAGCATCCGACCGCGCGGTTCCTGCGCAGCGACATGCTGGCCTCGTTGCGGCGCTGGACCGGTGGCACCATTCCGGAGGGCGACATCCCGATCGACGCGACCGTCGCGTCGATGGATGCGGCCGACGTGCAGCTGGGCTTGCTCAGCGCGTGGCGCGGGCCCGGCGGGCTGGATCTCGTCTCCAACGACGAGGTCGCCGAATGGATTCGGTTGCACCCCACCCGGTTTGCCGGCCTGGCCGCGGTCGATCTCGATCGCCCGATGGAGGCGGTCCGCGAGCTGAGGCGCCGCGTGAGTGAGGGATTCGTGGGCCTTCGGGTAGTGCCCTGGCTGTGGAACGCCCCGCCCACCGATCGCCGCTACTACCCGCTGTTCGCCGAATGCGTCGAATCCGGTGTGCCGTTCTGCACCCAGGTCGGTCACACGGGCCCGCTGCGGCCGTCGGAGACGGGACGACCCATCCCCTACGTCGACCAGGTGGCCCTCGACTTTCCGGAGTTGGTGATCGTGTGCGGGCACGTCGGCTATCCGTGGACCGAGGAGATGGTCGCCGTCGCCCGCAAGCACGAGAACGTCTACATCGACACCTCGGCCTACACGATCAAGCGGCTCCCGCAAGAGCTCGTCCGCTTCATGAAAACTCCTACCGGACAACGCAAAGTCTTGTTCGGCACTAACTACCCGATGATCGGCCACGCCCACGCGCTCGCAGGGCTCGACGAACTCGGACTCGACGACGAGGCTCGCCGCGACTTTCTGCGCGGCAACGCCGAACGCGTCTTCAAATTGGAGGCAGTCAAGTGAACGGTGCCCAGGCCCTGATCAACACCCTGGTGGACGGCGGCGTCGACGTGTGCTTCGCCAACCCTGGCACCTCGGAGATGCACTTTGTTGCCGCGCTCGACGACGTCGCGGGGATGCGCGGTGTGCTGGCCCTCTTCGAAGGTGTCGCCACCGGCGCGGCCGACGGTTATGCGCGCATCGCGGACCGGCCCGCGGCGGTGCTGCTGCATCTGGGCCCCGGATTGGGCAACGGCCTGGCCAACCTGCACAACGCGCGCCGGGCCCGGGTGCCGATGGTGGTCGTCGTCGGCGACCATGCCACCTATCACAAGAAGTACGACGCCCCACTGGAATCCGACATCGACGCGCTTGCCGGCAGCGTCTCGGGATGGGTGCGCCGGACGGGTGCGGCCGGCGATGTCGCGTCCGATGCCGCCGAGGCCATCGCGGCCAGCAGGTCGGGCTCATGCATTTCCACCCTGATCCTGCCCGCGGACGCGTCCTGGTCGGACGGCGCCCAGCCCGCCAAGGTGGTACCCGCGCAACCCGCGGGCGCCGATCCGCTCCTGGCACCCAAGGTGCTGGAGGTGCTGCGGTCGGGGGAGCCCGCGGTGATCATGCTGGGCGGGGACGCCACCCGCGGACCCGGGCTGGCCGCGGCCGCGCGGATCGCCGCGGCGACGAGCGCGCGCCTGCTCTGCGAGACGTTCCCGACGCGGCTGGAACGAGGCGCCGGTGTGCCCGCCGTCGAGCGGCTCGCATACTTCGCCGAGGCCGCCGCGGCCCAGCTGGACGGCGCCAAACACCTTGTCCTGGCCGGCGCCAAGTCGCCGGTGTCCTTCTTCGCCTACCCGGGGATGCCCAGCGACCTGGTCCCGGCCGGCTGCGAGGTGCACACGCTCGCCGGACACAGCGGCGCGGCCGGCGCGCTGGCCGCGTTGGCCGACGAGATCGCGCCCGGGACGGTCGCGGAGGTCGCGGCCCCGTCGCGCCCGCAGCTGCCGACCGGGCAGCTGACCGCCGCCTCGGCGGCCGACGTGATCGGTGCGCTGCTGCCGGACAGGGCGATCGTCGTCGACGAGGCGAACACGTCGGGCGTGCTGCTGCCGCAGGCCACCGCCGGCGCGCCCGCCCACGACTGGCTGACGCTGACCGGCGGGGCGATCGGCTACGGCATCCCGACCGCGGTGGGTGCCGCGGTCGCCGCGCCCGAGCGGCCGGTGCTGTGTCTGGAGTCCGACGGATCGGCCATGTACACGATTTCGGGCCTGTGGAGCCAGGCGCGGGAAAAGCTCAACGTGACCACCGTCGTCTACGACAACAGCGCCTACGACATCCTGCGGATCGAGCTGGCCCGGGTGGGCGCCGGATCAGCGCCCGGTCCCAGAGCGCTGGACCTGCTCGACTTGTCGCGCCCGACAATGGATTTCGTCAAGATCAGCGAAGGGATGGGTGTTCCGGCCCGCCGCGTCACCACCGCGGAAGAATTCGCCGATGCCCTGCAAGTAGCCTTCGCCGAACCCGGGCCGCACCTGATCGACGCCGTCGTCCCGTCAATAACGCGCTAGCCCGGGAATACGGCTGAGTAGCCACTCCGACAGCGCGTTGAGGACCTCGACGCCCGTCTCGAACGCCCCGTCGTGGACCTCGGCCGCCAGCGCCACGCCCCATTGGCCGGACGGTGTGGGGACGATCCCGAACTGCCGGACCAAATAGTCACCATTTACCCCCGGGCCCCAACCGCCCTTCGCCGCAAGGCCTTTAGCGGCCAGGCCCCATTGCTGGCCCGCGGTGAGGCGCTGCATCAGGTCGATGACGTCGGCCGCGTCGGGGATCGACGTCAGCTCGGCGGCGAACCGCGCCTGCCGCTGCAGCGTCCACGGTGTTTGGCCAAATGCCGTGTAACCGCGGCGAAGTCGGCGCGATTCGACCACGGTGGCGGTGTCGCCGCCCTCGGCGATGACGCCCTGCACCAGCCGTGCCGCATCCGCCGGATCGCCCAGCCCGGACCACAACTGCTCGGACGCGCGATTGTCGGATTCCGTGATGGCCTTCACGGCCAGGTCTTTGGCGCGCAACCAGTCGCTGCGCAACGCCGCGATTGCCAGCGGCACTTTGATCGTCGACCAGGCGACGCCGGACCACCACCGGCCCAGCGAGTAGGTCCGGTCCGGGCGGGCGATCGCGATGCCGACACTCGCGGGCACCGCGGCGGCAAGCTGTTCGAAACTCGCTTCCAGCGCGAGCTCGAGGGGGCGGGACGTCATGTGCTTACCGGCGGATCGGCCAGACGGGTTCGCCACAGTCGACACCCTCGGACGACAACTGTCGCTTGAGCACCTTGAAGGTCACCGTCCGCGGCAGCTCCGCGCTCACCCTGACGTACGACGGCCACTGCTTGGGTCCTAAGTCCGGTTGTTCGGCCAGGAAGGCCCGGAATTTCTCGGGGTCGAACTCGCTCCCGGGCGCCAGCACCAACGCCGCCATCACCTGGTCACCGACGACCGGATCGGGCACCGCGTACACCGCCACCTCGGTCGCATCAGGATAGCGCAGCAGCACCCGCTCGATCGGCGCCGCGCCGAGGTTCTCGCCGTCGACGCGCATCCAATCACCAAGTCTCCCAGCAAAGTAGGCATATCCGGACTCGTCGCGATAGGCGAGGTCGCCGCTGTGATAGATACCGCCGGCCATCCGCTCGGCCTCGGCGGCCTCGTCGTTGTAGTAACCCTCGAAACGGCCCGACCCGGCCGTGTTCACCAGCTCGCCGACCACTCCCGCCGGGCAGGGCTTGCCGGTGTCCGGGTCGACGATGTCGAGCCCCTCGGTGAGCGGACCCAACGCACCGGGCGGGGTGTCGGGGGTGCGCGCAATGGCCACCCCGCCCTCGGTGGAACCGAATCCGTCCTGCACCACACAGCCAAACCGTTGCCCGAAGCGCTCGACGTCGGCGGGCACGCCCTCGTTGCCGTACACCGCCCGCAGCGGATTGTCTGCGTCGTCGGGCCGCTCGGGTGTGGCAAGGACATACGACAACGGCTTGCCGACGTAGTTGGCGTAGGTGGCGCCGTAGCGACGAACATCGCTTAGGAAGTTCGACGCAGAGAACTTGCGCCGCAAGGCCATTGATCCCCGGCACGCTACCGCCACCGCCCAGCCCACCAGCACGGCGTTGGAGTGAAACAACGGCATCGACACATAGCAGACGTCGTCGGGGCCGAGATCGAATCGCTGTGTCATCGTCACGCCGGCGATCGCGACCTTGCCGTGGCTGCACTTCACCGCCTTGGGATCGCCGCTGGTGCCCGACGTGAAGATCAGCATGAACAGGTCGGTGGGCGAGGCGGACTGGAAGCTGGGTTCGGCGTCGGAGTGCGCGGCCAGCTCGTCGGCCCATTCGTCGGAATCGACGTTGAGGTGCTCGATATCGCCCAGTGTGGCAGCCGAGTTCGAATCGGCCAGGACCAGCTGGCAGTCGGCCCGGTCGATATCGCGGGTCAGCGCCTCGCCCCTGCGCACGGGATTGAGGCCGACCGGCACGATGCCCGACATCCCGGCCGCGACCAACATTGCCGAGAAGAACGGAGTGTTTTCCAGCAGCACGCCGACGTGCGGTGGTCGTGCGGGGTCGAGGCGCTCGCGCAGCGTTGCGGCGATCCCGGCGCCCTGCCGGATGTGATCACGCCAGCTGGTGAACGAGTCCTCGAAGTAGACGCCCCGGTCGTCGATCTCAGCCAGCGGCACCAGCAGGTCGGTGACCGTGAGGTCGGCCGGGATCACGAAGCTCAATTCGCGCGCTCCCCGTTCGACGTTCCCGCGGGGCTAAGCAGGGGTTTCCGCCAGCTCACGGCCGATCCGACGCAGCTGGCCGGTCGCGCCGCCCAGCGCGAACTCGGTCTCCTTGGCGGCCAAGAAATAGCGGTGCACCGGGTGATCGGTGTCGACGCCGACGCCGCCGTGCACGTGCACGATGGTGTGCGCCACCCGATGTCCGGCATCGGCGGCCCAGAACGCCGCACTGGCCACGTCGATGTCCGCGGGGAGATCCTCCGAGACGCGCCAGGCCGCCTGCGTGAGCGTCAGCCGCAATCCCTTGACGTCGATGTATCCATCGGCCAGCCGTTGCCCGACGGCCTGGAAACTGCCGATCGGCCGGTCGAACTGCTCGCGGGTGCGCGCGTATTCGGCAGTCATCTGCAATCCCCGCTCGAGCGCGCCGAGCTGAAAGGCGCTGCGGCCCAGGGTGGCAAGCGTCTCGAGCCAGACCACCACCTCGGCGCCGCCCACCTTCCGGCCCGCGCCCACCTCGGTCCCGTCCAGCGTCAGCTGCCCCACGCTGCCCAAGCCCGTGGTTTGCAGTGCGGTCACCGTGACGCCCGGATCGTCCGCAGCGATCAGAAAGACGGCGGCGCCGGAATCGGTCTGGGCGGGAACCAGAAATGCGTCCGCGACCGGCCCGAAGCCGACCTGGGTTCGAGTGCCGGTGAGACGGTAGCCATCGCCGGCGGCGACGGCCTGGACCGGCCCCTCACCCATCTCGCCGTCGAGGGCGACCGTGAGGATCTTCTCCCCGCTGACCGCCGGCGCGCCCCACTGCTGCTGCAGTTCCTCGGAGCCGAACCGGGCCAGCGCCCCGGCGGCCAGGACGACCGAGTCCAGGTAGGGCACCGCCGCCAGTTGGTGGCCTAGCGCGACCAGCACGGCCGTTTGCTCGAGCACGCCGAAACCGTCGCCGCCCACTGCCGTCGGCGCCGCGCTGGTCAAGATGTCGGCGTCGACGAGCTTGCGCCACAGCTCGCGGTCGAACCGTTGGTCAAGCCCGTCCAGCTCGCGCTGGTGTTCCGGTGTGCACACCGCGTCCACGATGGTGTCGACCAGCCCACCGAGGTCGTTCGCCGCTTCGGTTGTCGTGAAATCCATGAATGTTCGTCCTTAATTCAGCGGCTGGCTCGGGGCAATCCCAGCGCGACCATCCCGATGATGTCGCGCTGCACTTCGTTCGTGCCGCCCCCGAAGGTCAGGATCAGGCACGCCCGGTGCATCCGCTCGACGCGGCCGCGCAACAGCGCGCCCGGCGAGTCCGGACGCAGCGTCGCCGCGGTGCCCAGGACCTCCATCAGCAGCCGGTAGGCCTCGGTGGCCAGCTCGGTGCCGAACACCTTGGCCGCCGACGCATCGGCCGGCCCCAAGTTCTCACTTGCCGCCGATGCCAGCTCCCAGTTGATCAGCTTGAGCACCTCGGCCTTGGCGTGCACGCGGGCCAGGTTGAGCTGCACCCACTCCGAGTCGATCAGCCGGGCCCCGCTGGCGTCCTTGGTGTGCTGCGCCCACTCACGGACCTCGCGCAGGGCCACGATGATGGGTTGTGCTGACACCAGGGCGACCCGCTCATGGTTCAGCTGGTTGGTCACCAGCTTCCAGCCGCCGTTCTCCTCGCCGACCAGGTTGGTCACCGGCACCCGGACATCGGAGTAGTAGGTGGCGCTGGTGTCGGGGCCGGCCATGGTGTGCACCGGCGTCCACGAGAAGCCCTCCGCGGTCGTCGGGACGATCAGCACCGAAATGCCGCGGTGCTTTTTCGCCTCGGGATTGGTGCGCACCGCCAACCAGACGTAGTCCGCGTACTGAATCAGGCTGGTCCACATCTTCTGGCCGTTGACCACGTAGTCGTCGCCGTCGCGGACCGCGGTGGTGCGCAGGTTGGCCAGGTCGGTGCCGGCGCCGGGCTCGGAGTAGCCGATCGAGAAGTGCAGGTCGCCCGCGGCGATCTTGGGTAGGAAGAACTTCTTCTGCTCGTCGGTGCCGAAGGCCATGATCGTCGGCGCCACGCTGTTGATGGTCAGGAACGGCACCGGCGCGCCGGCGATGGCGGCCTCGTCGGTGAAGATCAACGAGTCCATCGGGGACCGATCCTGGCCGCCGTACTCCTTGGGCCAGTTCAGGGTGAGCCAGCCGTCCTTGCCCATCTGCGCGACCGTCTCGCGGTACACGTTGCCGACGCCGATTTCGCCCTGCGTCGAGCTCAGCGCCTCGCGGCGCTCCGGGGTCATCAGCGTGGTGAAGTACGACCGCAGCTCGCGACGCAGCTCCTCCTGTTCAGGGGTGTAACTGATGCGCATTCCAGCCGTCCTTTGTTCAACGTGACCGGCCATTCTGGCGGCCGCGGCTCGACCAACGGCTACCCGTTCGTCTTCCCGGTTGTAACACGTTCTAGTCTGGGAATCCAGCGACCGTTTCGCCAGACGCACCAGGGCCCTATGGTGGAGCTACCTACCGATGGGGCGCGTGCTCAGGTTGAAGGCCAGGTTCAAGGAGGGTGCCGTGCGGGTGATCGTCGATCGTGACCGGTGTGAAGGTAACGCGGTGTGCTTGGGAATCGCGCCGGATATCTTCGACCTGGACGATGAGGACTATGCCGTCGTGAAGACCGATCCGATTCCGTCCGACCAAGAACAACTGGCCGAGCAAGCAATCGCCGAATGCCCGCGCGCCGCGTTGCTGCGCGAGGACTAGGCCGCGGCCGGCACCGGTAACCCGAAACTAGAGGTATTCATAAATTGACTAGCAGCACGAACGCGACCGATCTATCCGGAAAGGTCGCGGTGGTGACCGGTGCGGCCGCGGGGCTGGGACGGGCCGAGGCGCTGGGCCTGGCCAAGCTGGGCGCCACCGTCGTCGTCAACGACATCGCCGCGGCGCTGGACGCCTCCGACGTCATCGACGAGATCACCGCCGCCGGCTCCAAGGCCGTCGCCGTCGCCGGCGACATCAGCCAGCGCGCGACCGCCGACGAGCTGGTGGCCACGGCCGACGGCCTGGGCGGCCTGGACATCGTGGTGAACAACGCCGGGATCACCCGCGACCGGATGCTGTTCAACATGTCCGACGAGGAATGGGACCTCGTCATCGCGGTCCACCTGCGCGGCCATTTCCTGCTCACGCGCAACGCGGCCACCTACTGGCGCTCCAAGGCCAAGGACGCGGGCGGATCGGTCTTCGGCCGGATCGTCAACACCGCGTCGGAGGCGGGCCTGGTGGGCCCGGTCGGGCAGGCCAACTACGGGGCCGCCAAGGCGGGCATCATCTCGCTGACCTTGACGGCCGCCCGGGCGCTGGGCCGCTACGGGGTGTGCGCCAACGCGATCTGTCCGCGGGCCCGCACCGCGATGACGGCCGACGTGTTCGGCGACGCGCCAGATATAGAGGAAGGCGGCGTCGACCCGCTGTCGCCGGAGCACGTGGTGAGGCTGGTCCAGTTTCTGTCGTCGCCCGCCGCCGCGGAGGTCAACGGGCAGGTGTTCATCGTCTACGGTCCTCAGGTGACGTTGGTTGCGGCACCGACGGCGGAGCACAGGTTCATCGCGGAAGGAGCGGCCTGGGACCCCGCTGTGCTGAGTAACACATTGCGGGATTACTTTGCTGGACGCGATTCGGAAAAGAATTTTTCCGCGACTGGGCTGATGGAGCAATAGCGATGTAGTGCTAGTCAACGGGGGGGAATCGGCCAGTAGAACATGTGTCAGATTGATAACGGCGCAACGGCCTGACCTGGACAAATTAACGCTTTGGGTAGAGAAATGCTGTTCATTGACAGCGTGCACTTTCTCTGAGTTAATATGATCCGGCTCACTCCGAGCCGCTTGTGTCCGAAGGCCGCGCTAAGGCGAAACATAGGCTTCGCCGCGAGCAGCAGAGGGGGGTGCCTGAGTTGAGAGAGCAACTTGCGGTCCCGGCTCGTGCTGTCGGCGGGTTCTTCGAGATGATGATCGATACGGGCCGCGCTGCTTTCCGGCGACCGTTCCAATTCGGCGAGTTCCTGGACCAGACGTGGATGATCGCCCGCGTCTCACTGGTCCCCACCCTGCTGGTGTCCATCCCCTTCACCGTCCTGGTGGCATTCACCCTCAACATCCTGCTGCGCGAAATCGGTGCGGCCGACTTGTCCGGCGCCGGAACGGCATTCGGCACCATCACCCAGCTGGGCCCGGTGGTGACGGTGCTTGTCGTGGCCGGGGCCGGTGCCACCGCGATCTGCGCCGACCTGGGCGCCCGCACCATCCGTGAGGAAATCGACGCGATGCGGGTGCTGGGCATCGACCCGATCCAACGGCTCGTCGTCCCACGGGTTTTGGCGTCCACCGTGGTCGCACTGTTGCTCAACGGTCTGGTGTGCGCGATCGGTTTGTCCGGCGGCTATGTGTTCTCCGTTTTCCTTCAGGGCGTCAACCCGGGTGCGTTCATCAACGGGCTCACCGTTCTCACCGGGCTGCGCGAGTTGGTGCTCGCCGAAGTCAAGGCGCTGCTGTTCGGTGTGATGGCGGGCCTCGTCGGCTGTTACCGCGGCCTGACCGTCAAGGGCGGGCCCAAGGGCGTCGGCAATGCCGTCAACGAAACCGTCGTTTACGCGTTCATCTGCCTGTTCGTCATCAACGTGGTCATGACCGCCATCGGCGTGCGGATTACGGCTAAGTGATGAGACGAGTGGACCACCGATGAGCTACGACGTCACTTACCGGTTACGCAATGCGGTGTCGCGGGTGCTCCAAGGGCCGGTTGACGACTTCGGCGAGCAGGCGCTGTTCTTCGGCGAAACCATTCGTTATGTCCCCAACGCGCTCACCCGCTACCGCAAGGAGACGATCCGCAACGTTGCCGAGATGACGATGGGCGCGGGCGCGCTCGTCATGATCGGCGGCACGGTCGGCGTCGCGGCCTTCCTGACGCTGGCCTCCGGTGGGGTCATCGCCGTGCAGGGTTATGCGTCGCTGGGCAACATCGGTATCGAGGCGCTGACCGGCTTCCTCTCGGCGTTCCTCAACGTCCGCGTCGTCGCCCCGGTGATCGCGGGTATCGCGCTGGCGGCCACCATCGGTGCCGGCGCCACCGCGCAACTGGGTGCCATGCGGGTATCCGAAGAGATCGACGCCGTCGAATGCATGGCGGTGCACTCGGTTTCCTACTTGGTGTCGACCCGCTTGATCGCCGGTCTGATCGCGATCGTTCCGCTGTACTCGCTGTCGGTGCTCGCCGCGTTCTTCGCCGCCCGCTTCACCACGGTGTACATCAACGGACAATCCAAAGGCCTCTACGACCACTACTTCAATACCTTCCTCATCCCGTCGGACCTGTTGTGGTCGTTCCTGCAGGCGATCGTGATGTCCATCGCGGTGATGCTCGTCCATACCTATTACGGCTACAACGCCCACGGCGGACCGGTCGGGGTGGGCATCGCGGTCGGCCAGGCTGTGCGGACTTCGCTGATCGTCGTCGTCGTCATTACTTTGTTCATCTCGCTCGCCGTTTACGGGGCGTCCGGTAACTTCAACCTCTCCGGATAAGGGGACCGCTTAAAAGACATGGCAGAAGGCGAATCGCGACGTAGCACCGTCCGGCTGGCAGCAGCGCTGCTGGCCGGCTTGATAGTGGCGTTCACCGTCGTGACTTACCTCTCCTACACGGCGGCTTTCGCCTCGATCGACACGGTCACCGTCTCGGCGCCGCGGGCCGGACTCGTCATGGACAAGGGCGCCAAGGTCAAATACCGGGGCCTCCAGATCGGCAAGGTCTCCGACATCAGCTACAGCGGCGACCAGGCACGGCTGACGCTTGCCATCAACAGCGACCAGATGCACTTCATCCCGTCCAACGCGGCCGTGCACATCGCGGGCAACACCATCTTCGGGGCCAAGTCGGTGGAATTCATTCCGCCGCAGACGCCCTCGCCGACAACGCTGCGCCCCGACGCGCATGTGGAGGCCTCGGCGGTGTCGCTGGAAGTCAACACGTTGTTCCAATCGCTCATCAACCTGCTGCACAAGATCGACCCGCTCGAATTGAACGGGACGCTGAGCGCGCTGGCCGAAGGCTTGCGCGGTCACGGTGACGACTTCGGCTCGCTGCTCTCCGGGCTGAATACCCTGGCGCGGCAAGCGAACCCGAAGCTCCCTGCCCTGCAAGAGGACTTCCGCAAGACCGGCGTCGTCACCAACAACTACGCCGACGCCGCGCCCGATCTGAACACCATTTTCGACAACCTGCCGACGATCAACAAGACGGTCGTCGACCAGCAGCACAACCTCAACGACACGCTGCTGGCAACGATCGGTCTGGCCAACAACGCCTACGACACGTTGGCGCCGGCCGAGCAGAACTTGATCGACGCCATCAACAGGCTGCGGGCGCCGATCAAGGTGGCCCACGACTACTCGCCCGAATTAGGCTGCCTGTTCGCCGGTATCGAGCGCGGTATCAAGGAATTCGCCCCGCTGCTCGGTGTCCGCAAGGCGGGTCTGTTCACGTCCTCGAGCTTCGTGTTGGGCGCGCCGTCGTACACCTATCCGGAGTCGCTGCCGATCGTCAACGCCTCCGGAGGCCCGAACTGCCGCGGTCTGCCCGATATCCCGACCAAGCAGACGGGTGGGTCGTTCTATCGTGCGCCCTTCCTGGTCACCGACAACGCCAACATCCCGTACGAGCCGTTCACCGAACTTCAGTTCGACGCACCCTCGACGATGCAGTTCTTGTTCCACGGCGCCTTCGCAGAACGGGACGACTTCTGATGGCGGCCTCATCGGGTATGCCGACGCATCGGTCGATGGTGATCAAGGTCAGCATCTTCGCCGTGGCGATGTTGATCGTGGCGTCGGGCCTGGTGGTGATCTTCGGTGATCTGCGGTTCGGTTCCGAAAACACCTACCACGCAACCTTTATCGACGTGACCAAGCTGAAGGCCGGACAGAAGGTGCGTATCGCCGGCGTGCCCGTCGGTTCGGTGTCCGGCGTAAAGCTCAACCCCGACAACACCATTGACGTGAAATTCGGGGTCGACCAGCGCTACACCCTGTATTCCTCGACGCGCGCGGTGATCCGCTACGAAAACCTGGTCGGTGACCGGTTCCTCGAAATCACCTCGGGGCCAGGCGAATTGCGCAAGCTCGCGCCGGGCGGCACGATCAATTCCCAACACACCCAGCCCGCCCTGGATCTCGATGCGCTGTTGGGTGGGCTGCGACCACTGGTCAAGGGCTTGGACGCAGAGAAGGTCAACACCATCAGCAGCGCGGTCATCCAGTTGTTGCAGGGCCAGGGCGGAGCGTTGTCGAACGTGCTGGCCGATACCAGTGCGTTCTCGACGGCGCTGGGACAGCGCGACCAACTCATCGGTGACACCATCACCAACCTCAACACCGTGCTGGGAACCGTCGACCAAAAGAGCGCGCAATTCTCCGCCAGCGTCGACCAGCTGCAGCAGCTGATCAGCGGACTGGCTAAGAACAAGGACGTGATCGCCGGCGCCATCCCGCCGCTGGCGTCGACCACGACGGATTTGACCGAGCTGCTGAGGAATTCGCGCCGGCCCCTGCAGGGCATCCTGGAAAACACCCGGCCGCTCGCGACCGAGCTCGACAACCGAAAGGCCGAGGTAAACAACGACGTTGAGCAGCTGGGCGAGGACTACCTGCGACTGGCGGCGCTCGGCGCCTACGGGTCGTTCTTCAACATCTACTTCTGCTCCGTGACGATCAAGATCAACGGTCCGGCCGGCAGCGACATCCTGCTGCCACTCGGCGGCCAGGTGGATCCGAGCAAGGGGAGGTGCGCTTTTGCCAAGTAACGCAAAGCGTGACCGCGACCCGCTGCGCACCGGCATCTTCGGCGTCGTGCTGGTGGTGTGCGTCGTGTTGCTCGCCTTCGGCTACGCCGGACTGCCGTTTTGGCCACAGGGCAAGACATATGACGCCTACTTCACCGACGCCGGCGGCATCTCGCCCGGCAACAACGTATATGTCTCGGGCTTGAAGGTCGGCAGAGTACAGTCCGTCGGCCTGGCCGGGGACAGCGCCAAGGTGACCTTCACCGTGGATCGCCACGTCGCCGTCGGCGACCAGTCACTCGCCGCCATCCGCACCGACACCATCCTCGGCGAGCGCTCCATCTCCGTGACCCCGGCCGGCACCGGTAAGGGCAGCACCACCATTCCGCTTAGCCGGACGACGACCCCGTATACGTTGGCGGGCGCGCTCGAGGATCTGGGGCAAAACGCGAACGATCTGAACAAGCCGCGGTTCGAGCAGTCCCTGAACGTGCTCAGCGATACCCTGCGCGACGCCACCCCGCAGCTGCGCGGCGCGCTGGACGGAGTGACCTCGCTGTCCCGTACCCTGAACCGCCGTGACGAAGCGCTGCAGGGGCTGCTGGCGCACGCGAAGTCGGTGACGTCGGTGCTGGCGCAGCGCGCCGATCAGGTCAACAAGCTGGTCGACGACGGGAACGAGTTGTTCGCCGCCCTCGACGAGCGGCGTGCCGCGATCGGTCAGCTGATCGCGGGCATCGGCCCGCTGGCGCAACAGATTTCCGGTTTCGTCGCCGACAACCGAAAAGAGTTCGGCCCGGCCCTGAGCAAGCTGAACCAGGTGCTGTCCAATCTCAACGAGCGCCGCGACTACATCACCGAAGCCCTCAAACGGCTGCCCACCTACGCCACCGAACTCGGTGAGGTGGTCGGATCCGGGCCGGGGTTCAACGTCAACGTCTACAGCGTGATCCCGGCCCCCCTCATGGCCGCGATGTTCGACTTCTTCTACCAGCCCGGCAAGCTGCCGGCCAGCCTTTCGGACTACCTGCGCGGACTCATTCAGGAACGCTGGATCATCAGGCCCAAGTCACCATGACCAATCGGATCGCCGGCAGCCGGGGGCTGCGCTACGCCACCGTCATCGCGCTCGTCGCGGTGTTGGTGGGGGGCGTGTATGTCCTTTCGTCGCAAGGCAATAACCGAACCATCGTCGGCTACTTCACCTCCGCCGTCGGTCTCTATCCCGGAGATCAGGTGCGCGTTCTCGGTGTCCCGATCGGCTCGATCGACACGATCGAACCGCGGCCCTCCGACGTGAAGATCACTATGTCGGTGTCCAAGGACGTGAAAATCCCCAAGGACGCCAAGGCCGTCATCATCTCGCCGAACCTGGTGTCGGCGCGGTTCATTCAGCTCGCCCCGGCCTACACCGGCGGGGCGGCGCTGCCCGACGGCGGAAGCATCGATCTGAATCACACCGCGGTCCCGGTGGAGTGGGATGAGGTGAAACAGGCCCTGACGCAGCTGGCCGTTCAGCTGGGTCCCACGGCAGGGTCGGCGCAGGGTCCGTTGGGACGAGCGATCAACCAGGCCGCCGACACGCTCGACGGCAAGGGCGAATCGTTCCACAACGCGTTGCGCGAACTTTCACAAGCCGCTGGGCGGCTTGGGGATTCGCGCAGCGACATATTCGGCACGGTCAAGAATCTGCAGGTGCTGGTCAACGCGCTGTCGTCGAGTAACGAACAGATCGTGCAGTTCGCCGGAAACGTCGCGTCGGTGTCGCAGGTGCTCGCCGACAGCTCGCGCCGTCTGGACAACACCCTGGGCACGCTCAACCAGGCGCTCTCGGACATCCGGGGATTCCTGCACGAAAACAACTCGACGATCATCGATACGGTCAACAACCTCAACGACTTTGCGCAGACACTGAGTGACCAGAGCGAAAACATCGAGCAGGTGCTACACGTCGCCGGTCCCGGTATCGCCAACTTCTACAACATTTACGACCCCGCGCAGGGCACGCTGAACGGCCTGTTGTCGATACCCGAGTTCGCCAACCCGGTGCAGTTCATCTGCGGTGGTTCCTTCGAGACCGCCGGCGGGCCGGAAGCGCCGGACTACTACAGGCGCGCCGAGCTCTGCCGCGAGCGCCTGGGGCCGGTGCTGCGCCGCCTGGCCGTGAACTACCCGCCGGTGATGTTCCACCCGCTCAACACGATCACCGCGTACAAGGGCCAGATCATCTACGACACCCCGGAAACTCAGGCCAAGGCCGCGACTCCGATTCCGCAGCTGACCTGGATACCCGCGCAAGGCGCGCACCCGCCGGCGCCCACCCAGAACCCGGCGGATCTGCAGAGCCTGCTGCTGCCGACCGCCCCGCAGACCGGCCCCGCACCGGCCGCCACCGGCGCGGGTCCCGCGCCCGGACCTGCTCCGGGCTCGGCGTTCGGTCCGCTGCCCGGCCCCCCGCCGAACCAAGCGCCAAGCGCGCCGGCGCCCACCGACCAGGGTGGTGGCGGATGAGCCGGATCTTGCTGCGCGGGAGCGCTTTAGCGGCGGGCAGCGTGCTGCTGGCCGGTTGCCAATTCAGCGGGCTGAACTCTCTGGTGATGCCCGGGACCGCCGGCCATGGCGCGGGCGCGTATTCGATCACCGTCGAGATGCCCGACGTTGCGACGCTGCCACAGAACTCGCCGGTCATGGTCGACGACGTCACCGTCGGCAGCGTCTCCGGCATTTCGGCCGAGCAGCGGTCCGACGGATCCTTCTACGCCGCAGTGAAATTGGCGTTGAACAAGAACGTCGTGTTGCCGGCCAACGCGACCGCGACGGTAGCCCAGACGTCGCTGCTGGGCTCGATGCACATCGACCTCGCCGCCCCCAAGGACAAGCCGGCTACCGGCAGGCTGAAGGACGGGTCGAAGATCCCGCAGTCCAACACGGGCCGGTATCCCACCACCGAAGAGGTGCTGTCGGCGCTCGGTGTGGTGGTCAACAAGGGCAATCTCGGTGCGCTGCAAGAGATCACCGACGAGACGTATCAGGCCTTCGCTGGCCGGCAGGACCAGTTCGCCGACTTGATCCCCAGGCTGTCCGAATTGACCGCCGGACTCAACCGGCAGGTCAACGACATCATCGATGCGGTCGACGGGTTGAACCGATTCTCCGCGACCCTCGCGCGCGACAAGGACAACCTGGGCCGGGCGATCGACACGCTGCCCGAAGCCCTTCGCGTGCTCAACAAGAACCGGGACCACATCGTCGACGCGTTCGCCGCCCTCAAACAGCTGGCGACGGTGACATCCCATGTGCTGTCGAAGACCAAGGTGGACTTCGCCGAGGACCTCAAGGGGCTGTATTCGGTTGCCAAAGCCCTCAACGACAACCGGAAGAATTTCGTCACCTCGCTGCAGCTGCTGCTGACGTTCCCGTTCCCGAACTTCGGAATCAAGCAAGCCGTGCGCGGCGACTACCTCAACGTGTTCACGACCTTCGATCTCACCCTGCGTCGCCTCGGTGAAACATTCTTCACCACAGCGTATTTCGACCCGAACATGGCTCACATGAACGAGATCCTCAACCCGCCCGATTTCTTGACCGGCGAATTGGCGAACCTGTCGGGGCAGGCGGCCGACCCGTTCACGATTCCGCCCGGCACGGCTTCGGGTTCTGAAGGGCACTGAGGGGCGGCGCAGATGATCGACAAACTGACCAGGATCCAGCTGTGGATTTTCGCGGTGATCACCGCCGTCACGCTGACCATCATGGCGATCTTCTACCTGCGGCTGCCGGCCACGTTCGGCATCGGAACCTACGGCGTGAGCGCCGACTTCGTCGCGGGCGGCGGCTTGTACAAGAACGCCAACGTCACCTACCGGGGTGTCGAGGTGGGTCGGGTGGAGTCTGTCGGGCTGAACCCCAACGGGGTTACCGCCGAGATGCGCCTCAACAGCGGCACACCGATCCCGTCGAACGTCACCGCCACCGTCAAGAGCGTGTCGGCCGTCGGTGAGCAATACATCGACCTGGTGCCGCCTCCCAGTCCGTCGTCGGCCAAGCTGCGCAACGGATCTCGCATCGAGCGGGCCAACACCCGGATCGGCCAGGACGTCGCCGACCTGTTGAAGCGGGCGGAGACACTAGTCAACAGCCTCGGTGATACGCGGTTGCGCGAGCTGCTGCACGAGACGTTCATCGCGGCCAACGGTTCGGGTCCCGAACTGGCCCGGCTGATCGAGTCGGCCCGGTTGCTGGTGGACGAGGCCAACGTCAACTACCCGCAGGTCTCGCAGTTGATCGATCAGGCGGGTCCGTTCCTGGAAGCCCAGATCCGTGCCGGCGCCGACATCAAGACGCTGTCGGATGGTTTGGCGCGGTTCACGTCCGATGTGCGTCAGGCCGACCCGCAGCTTCGCTCGACGTTAGCTAACGCCCCGAGCGCCGCCGACGAGGCCAGCACCGCGTTCTCCGGTATCCGCCCGTCCTTCCCGGCGCTGGCCGCCAGCCTGGCCAACCTGGGCCGGGTGGGAGTGATCTACCACAAGTCGATCGAGCAGCTGCTGGTGGTCCTGCCCGCGTTGTTCGCCGCGATCACCACCGCGGCCGGCGGCGCCCCGCAAGACGAGGGCGCCAAGCTGGACTTCAAGCTCGACCTGAACGACCCGCCGCCGTGCGCCGTCGGCTTCCTTCCCCCGCCGCTGATGCGAACGCCGGCGGACGAAACGCTGCGGGAGCTCCCGAGGGACATGTACTGCAAGGTCGCGCAGAACGATCCGAGCACGGTGCGCGGTGCCCGTAACTATCCGTGCCAGGAGTTTCCGGGCAAGCGGGCGCCGACGATCCAGCTGTGCCGCGACCCGAGGGGCTACGTGCCGGTCGGCCGCAACCCGTGGCGCGGCCCGCCGGTGCCCTACGACACGCCGGTGACGAACGGGCTGAACACGTTGCCGCCCAACAAGTTCCCGTACATCCCACCGGGCGCCGATCCCGACCCCGGTACTCCGATCGTCGGCCCACCCCCTCCCGGCGTAGTCCCCGGGCCCGGGCCGGCGCCGCACCAGCCGGCGTACGACCCACCGCCGCCCAACGACAACGGGCCGCCGCCGCCGTTCACTTCGTGGCAGCCGCCGGGAATACCTCCCGTGCCGCCCCAGCTCCCGTATCCGAAGTGGCTGCCGCCGCCGCCACCGCCGGAGGGGATCAATCCTCCACCCGCGGGCCCGGGACCGGAGAAGCCGTGGGGGCCGCCGCCCGGGCAGCCGACGCCGCAGGCCAGCGGTCCGGCCTACGCCACCTACGACCAGCGCACCGGAGCCTTCGTGGACCCGGCCGGCGGCACTGGTATCTTCGCGCCCGGCGCCAGCGGCGCGTCCGGTGCCGAGAATTGGGTGGACCTCATGCTTGATCCAAGGCCTCTTTAGTGGGGGCTGCAGTGACCGAAACGACTCAGCGAGTTCGACGGCGCGCATCGCGCGCGGCGGGCCCGGCGAAGGGCGCCTCGGACGAGGGCTTTACCGCTCGGGTCGACGTATCGGACGGGCCGAAGCGGTCCGCGACGCCCGTCAAGGCCCTCAAATCGGTCAAGCCGCCACCGCGGCGGCGGCCGAACCGCGTCCTGGTCGGCTGGATCTCCTTTGCCGCCGCGCTGGTGGCGATCGGGGCGTTGGCGGCCGGCCTGGCGTTCATGCTCGTCCAACAGCGGCACGCCGAAGCGGCGCAAGCCCGCGACCAACGCTTCGTGGACACCGCGACGCAGACGGTGGTCAACATGTTCAGCTACAAGCAGGACAACATCGACGAGAGCGTGAACCGCTTCTACAACGGCACCAGCGGACCGCTGCGCGGCATGCTCGGCGCCAACAACAACATCGAGAACCTCAAGGGCATCTTCCGCTCGACCAACGCGACGTCGGAGGCCGTCATCAACGGCGCCGCCCTGGAAGGCGTCGACGCGGTCACGGACAACGCCTCGGTGCTGGTATCGGTACGGGTCACGGTGGCCGACATCGACGGGGTCAACAAGCCGTCCATGCCGTATCGGCTGCGGGTGATCGTGCACGAGGACGAGCAGGGTCGGATGACCGGGTACGACCTGAAGTATCCCGACGGGGGCAACTAGATGCGTCGGGTGCCCTGGCCCCGTTTTCGGAGGTGGCTGACGGCCGTCGCGGCCTCCGTGTCGATTGCGCTCGTGGTCGGGTTGTCCGCGGCGGCAGGGTGGTTCTACTGGGAGCGGGTGGAGACCCGCGGCGAGGCGGCCGCACGCGCGGAGTTGCCTGGCCTGGCGGCCAAGCGGGTACCCGAGGTCTTCGCCTACGACTACCAGACCGTCGAACGCAGCCTCTCGGCCGCTTACCCGTTGCTGACTCCCGAATATCGCGCGGAGTTTCAGAAGAGCGCCAACACGCAGATCATCCCCGAGGCCAAGAAGCGCGAGGTGGTGGTCCAGGCCAACGTCGTCGGCGTCGGCGTCATGACTGCCACACGGGATTCGGGATCGGTGATGGTCTACATGAACCGCACCGTCAATGACAAGTCACGCCAACCGCTTTACGACGGCAGCCGATTGCGCGTCGACTTCAAAAAAGTCGGCAAGCAATGGCTGATCGCCTACATCACGCCGATTTAGCACTGCGACTTGACCTCAAGTGTTGTTGAGGTTTTAGCGTGGGCGGATGGACATTGGGATCAAGAGCGAGATCGCCGAATTGGTCGATCGATACCTGTGCTCACTGGACGAACGCAACTTCGACGAGGACTGGGCGCGTCGATTTTTCACCGAGGATGCGACCGTTGCATTTCCGATCGGGAATGCCGAGGGGATCGACGGGATCCTGGCGAATACACGCCATGGCGTGCTGCGCTTCGCCCGGACCCAGCACCTCGGCCTGAACTACCTGGTCGATGCGAGCCCCAGCGGCGCTGGAGCATCGGCCCGCTGGAACCAGGTCAACCATCACGTTCACCCCGAAGGCGATCTGTTCAGCTCGGGCACCTGGAGTGAGGCCGATTTTGTGCAACTCCCCGCAGGGTGGAGAATCTCTCGTACCACGATGCATGTCACCTGGACGTCCGGTCGGCCGCCGGACCGGCAGTCCTGAAGGGCACGGGCTAGTCGCGCCCGAATTTGATAGCACATGCGCTATCAAATTCTGAAACACAGCACACCCGCTCGGGTGCGCCGCTAACGACGAAAGCTCAGTAGCACATCGCAATGCCGTTGCAGTACAACGGATAACGTTGGATCGGGCTGGGTGGCGGCCCGGTCAGCTGCAGCGAGAACGGTTGCTTCTTCATCTCCGGCTGCATCCCACAGACCGGACCGTGGAGGCTGGTGTGGGTGCCGCTCATGGTTTCGTCGCTGAACGCATAGGTTTCGGTGGACGGCGCGGTGCCGCCGCCCGGACATGACACGCCGTCGCTCTTATCCACCTTGAAGGTCCACAGCATGCTGGAGTAGCGCGCCCTGCCGCTGAAGTTCTGCAACTTGTCCGCGCGGCTGATCTGTTCGGGCGTCGCACTCACGACATTCAGAGCGCAGTTCATCGCAAAAACGATCGGGTCGGAATAGTCGTTCATGTTGCGGGTTCCGGATGGCTGATCGCACAGTGCCGTGATCGTCCAGGTAACCCCCGACACACCGGCCTCGTTGAAGCTGTAGTTGCCATCCGCGGGCGGCCCCACCGCGTGCGCCGGGTCGCCCGACTCCAGCGCGATTCCGATTGCAACTGCCGAGACAATGCCGGCGCCCGCGGCCAGCGCGCGACGCAGATTCACAGTGCCCCTCCCTTCACGCTGCATCGAGTATCACAGCGTTTGGGTGGCAACACCATGGGTGCGCGGCCGCTACTTGGCGTCATGGGGATTCGCCTCGGCGAGCGCATCGAGAAACGACCGCGCCCAGCGGTCTACGTCGTGGGCGAGCACTTGGCGCCGCAACGCGCGCATCCGGCGCCGCCCGTCTTCGACCGGCTGGTTCAGGGCCGCCTCGATCGCGTCCTTGACCCCTTCGAGGTCGTGTGGGTTGACCAGATAGGCCTGCCGGAGTTCGGATGCCGCTCCGGTGAATTCGGACAGCACCAGCGCGCCGCCGAGGTCGCTGCGGCAGGCGACGTATTCCTTGGCCACCAGGTTCATCCCGTCGCGCAGCGGCGTGACCAGCATGACGTCGCTGGCGACGAAGAACGCGATGAGCTCCTCGCGCGGCACCGGGCGGTGCAGGTAGTGCACCACCGGGTGACCGACTTCGGCGTATTCGCCGTTGATGTGCCCGACTTGGCGTTCGATGTCGTTGCGCAGAATCTGGTAGCTCTCCACGCGTTCGCGGCTCGGCGTCGCCAGCTGCACCAGCACGGTGTCGTCGCGTTTGGCGCGACCCTCGGCGAGCAGCTCGGAAAAGGCCTTCAGCCGGACGTCGATGCCCTTGGTGTAGTCCAGCCGGTCGACGCCGAGCAGGATCTTGCGGGGGTTGCCGAGTTCGGCGCGGATCTCGCGGGCGCGGTGCCTGATGTTGCGATCGCGGGCCGTGTGGTCGAGCGCGCCGGAGTCGATGGAGATCGGGAAGGCGCCGACGCGAACGGTACGAGACTCCAGCTCCACCTCACCGAACCGCGACCGCACGCCCACCGCTCCCCGCGAGGTGTTGGCCCCGACCAGCCGGCGGGACAGAAACAGGAAATTCTGGGCACCACCGGCCAGGTGGAAGCCCACCAGGTCGGCGCCGAGCAGCCCCTCGATGATCTCGGTGCGCCACGGCATCTGCATGAACAGCTCCACCGGCGGGAACGGGATGTGCAGGAAGAAACCGATGGTCACGTCCGGCCGCAGCGTGCGCAGCATCTTCGGGACCAGTTGCAGTTGGTAGTCCTGGACCCAGACCGTGCCGCCCTCGGCGGCGGCGCGCGAAGCGGCTTCGGCGAAGCGCCGGTTGACGTCGACGTAGCGCTCCCACCATTCGCGGTGGTAGAGCGGCTTGACGATGACGTCGTGGTACAGCGGCCACAGCGTGGCGTTGGAAAAGCCCTCGTAGTACTGGGCGACGTCGTCGGCGGACAGGCGTACCGGGTGAAGTTGCAGTTCTTCCTGCGTGACGGGCTCGTCGACCACGTCCACGACATCGTCGACCACGCCCGGCCAGCCGACCCAGGCCCCGCGCCGGCGGCGCAGGAGCGGCTCTAGTGCGGTGACCAAGCCGCCCGGGCTGCGTTTCCACGAGGTCGTGCCGTCGGGCAGCCGCTCCAGATCGACGGGCAGCCGATTGGCGACCACCACGAAGTCGGAATCGCCGTAGTGCCTAGTTTTCGAGTTCTGGCCTCCCTTGGGAGCCATTTAGGTGTCGAGTTTCGCCGGTCCAATACCGAGCATGGACAAGAAAATGCGGCACTCGTCGGCGTCGTTGGCGTAGGCCGCGACGACACGCCTGGCCTGGCTGGCGGTGCTGTCAGCCAGCGGCTCCACATCGCCGAGTTCGCCAGGATCAGATTTCGTAGGCATGACATAACTCTATGCGACGCGAATATTTGCCCGCAGGTAGTCGCAGTATGGGCGTCGTTGCGGGTTGGGATCAACCCAGCGATGACTGTGCTCGGCACTGGCCGTAAGCTGCAAAGAGTCGATTCGGGCATTTACGGATCGATGTCAACTTGTAACGAGCCCGACAACAAGGTAGGTGGGCGGAATGACTGTCTCCGACCAGGCCGGCACCCAGGCGACCAACGCCGACGCCGGCGCCGACGAGCTGGTGGCCTATGAAACCCTCGACGAGGGTCGCATCGCGCGGATCTGGCTCAACCGGCCCGAGGCCCACAATGCGCAGAGCCGCGGCCTGTTGGTGCAACTCGACGAGGCGTTCCTGCGCGCCGAGGCGGATGACACCGTTCGGGTGGTGATCCTGGCGGCGCGCGGCAAAAACTTCTCCGCGGGTCACGACCTGGGCTCGGAGTTGGCCATCGCCGAGCGCAGCCAGCTGCCGAGCTTCCGAATCAACGGCGGGACCCGCGACCCCATCGCGGAGAAGATCTACCTGCAGGAGTGGCACTACTTCTTCCAAAACACCTGCCGCTGGCGTGATTTGCGCAAGATCACCATCGCCCAGGTCCAGGGCAACGCGATCTCGGCCGGCCTGATGCTGATCTGGGCGTGCGATCTGATAGTCGCCGCCGATAATGCAAAGTTCAGCGATGTGGTCGCAGCGCGCCTGGGGATGCCGGGCGTCGAATTTTTCGGTCACCCTTGGGAATTCGGCCCCCGTAAGGCCAAAGAGCTGCTGCTGACCGGTGATGCGCTGGACGCCGACGATGCCTATCGGCTTGGCATGGTGTCGAAGGTATTCCCGGTCGATGAGCTGGCGGACAAGACTTTGGAATTCGCCCGGCGCATCGCCGACCGGCCCACGATGGCGGCGCTGCTCGTCAAGGACTCGGTCAACGCCGCCTCCGACGCAATGGGATTCACCGAGGCGTTGCGGCACGCGTTCCACATCCACGAGCTCGGGCACGCGCACTGGGCCGCCCACAACGAGAACAGGTACGCGGTCGGCCAGCCGCCGGATGTCGAGGACTGGCGCAACGCGAAACCGACGAAACTGGCCCGGCGCGATACGCCCTAGCAGACAGCTCGTCCGCCCGCATGGTTCTATTGCTAGAACGTGTTTCAGTTTTGGCGTGAAGGGGCGCGGCGTGCAGCTTTCTTTCGAAAACCGGACGTATCTGGTCACCGGCGGTGGCAGCGGAATCGGCAAAGGGGTCGCCGCCGGCCTGGTCAAATCCGGTGCCTCGGTCATGATCGTCGGCCGCAACCCCGACCGGCTGGCCGGCGCCGTCGAAGACATCGAAGCGCTGCAGGCCGACGGCTCCATCCGATATGAACCCACCGACGTCACCAGCGAGGACGAGGCCGCCCGCGCGGTGGACGCGGCGACGGCCTGGCACGGCCGGCTACACGGTGTGGTGCACTGCGCCGGCGGCTCGGAGACCATCGGGCCGATCACACAGATCGACTCGGAGGCGTGGCGGCGCACGGTCGACCTCAATGTCAACGGCACCATGTACGTGCTCAAGCACGCGGCGCGTGAACTGGTGCGCGGCGGCGGGGGTTCGTTCGTCGGGATCTCGTCGATCGCGGCGAGCAACACCCACCGGTGGTTCGGCGCCTACGGGGTCAGCAAATCCGCCATCGACCACATGATGCAACTGGCCGCCGATGAACTCGGACCCTCGTGGGTGCGGGTCAACAGCATCCGCCCGGGCCTGATCCGCACGGATCTGGTTGCGCCCGTGTTCGCTGTGCCGGAGGTCAGCGAGGACTATCGCGTGTGCACGCCGCTGCCTCGGCCCGGTGAGGTCGAGGACATCGCCAACCTCGCGATGTTTCTGCTCAGCGATGCCGCCAGCTATATCACCGGCCAGGTCATCAACGCCGACGGCGGCATGATGCTGCGCCGCGGACCCGACTATTCCGCGATGCTGGAACCCGCGTTCGGCGCCGACGGGCTACGCGGAGTCGTCTGACGTCAGGCCCGCGTCGCGGTCCGCGAGGGTGGCCAGCGCCGACCAGTCCAGGTGCCCGCCACCCGTTGCGACGAGCGTGAGCAGACGGTCGCGCAGCACGCTGGCCACTGGCAGCGGCACCTGCAGGCCCTCGGCCGCGGCGAGCACCAGCCGGACGTCCTTGAGACCGAGGCGCGACGCGAACCCCGCCGGCTCGAATTCCCGACGCGCGATCAGCCCGCCGTAGGTCTGATAGGCCGGCGCGGTGAACAACGTCGAGGTGAGGATGTCGACGTACTGCTGCCGGTCCACCCCGGCCTTGCCGACCAACGCGACGGCCTCGCTGACGGACTCGATCGCCGACGCGAGCAGGAAGTTACCGCTCAGCTTCACCAGATTGGCGGTATACGGCTGATCGGAGACCACGAAGGTCCGCTGCCCTATGGCGTCGAAGAGCGGAACCAACGGCTCCAGCACCTGCGGGGCGCCCGCGGCGATGACGAAAAGCTTTGCGGCAGAAGCGGCTTCGGGCCGACCGAACACCGGCGCCGCGGCATAGCGTTGTCCGGCTTCGGCATGCGCGGCCGCCAGGCGCTCCGACAGCGCCACGCTGATCGTGCTCGACGACACGTGGGTGGCACCGGGGGCCAGCGAAGCCACAAGGCCATTCGCACCGAACGCGACCTCCTCGACGGCGTCGTCGTCGGAGAGCATCGTGAACACGACCTCACCGGTGCTGGCTTCGGCCACGCTGCGCGCCGCGGTCGCGCCCCGCTGGACGAGCGGCTCCGCCTTGGCTGGCGAGCGGTTGTAGACGGTGATCTGGTGACCCGCCGTCAGCAGGTTCGTCGCCATGCCATGGCCCATGTTCCCCAGGCCGATGAATCCGATCTCCATGCCGTCCACCATGCCGCGTTTAAGGGGTCTTGGTGAAAGATGTGCTAGATGAACCGACTCGAGGGCAAGCGGATCTTGGTGACCGGCGCGGCGTCAGGCATCGGTCAGGCCACCGCGTTGCGGTTGCTCGAAGAAGGGGCCAGGGTCGTGGCTTCAGACGTCGCGGAAGACGGGCTGGCCGCCACCCAGGCCCAGGCGGAGGAAGCCGGAACGGCTGACCGCCTCACCACCATGCCGATGGACGTCGGTAGCGAGGATTCGGTGATCGACGGCGTGTGCTGGGCCGTTCAGACACTCGACGGCCTCGATTCGCTGGTCAACGCCGCCGGCGTCCTGCGGGCCGCGCACACCCACGAGACCAGCCTCGAACTGTGGAATCGGATCGTCGGTATCAACCTCACCGGAACGTTTCTGGTGGTCCGCGAGGCGCTTCCGGCGCTGCTGGGGAATTCGCGCAGCGCGATCGTCAACTTCAGCTCCACGTCGGCCTCGTTCGCCCATCCCTACATGGCGGCCTACGCCGCGAGTAAGGGCGGAATCCAGGCCTTCACCCATTCGTTGGCTCTCGAATACGCGAAGGACGGTCTGCGTGCGGCTTGCGTGGCGCCCGGCAGCATCAAGTCCGGAATCACCGACGCGACTGGGGGATACATACCCAAAGACGCCGACTGGTCGTTGTTCCCCCGCCTCATGCCGATCCTGCCCACGACGGTCGAATCCAGTGGAGCCGGGATGGCCGAGCCCTCTGCGATCGCCGGCGTGATCGCGATGCTGGTGTCCGACGACGGCGCCTGGATCACCGGCACCGAAATTCGCATCGACGGCGGTACGCACGCCTAGCCCGATCGCGGCTAGTTAACGCAGGGCACCCCGCCACCGCCGATGGGCTTGCCCTGATCGGGCGTGGGATAGGTGCTGGTGGCGTACCCGTAGCGATTCGTCTTGGTGGTCGTCGTGGTGGTGGTCTCGTCGGTGGTGCTGGTGTCGTCCGCGGCGGGCATCGAGTAAGTGGTATCCACGGTCACGCGAATGTGGCCGGGCTGCAGGCTGGGGTCGGGTTGTTTGGGGGCGTCGAGGCCGAGCAGCGCAGCCAGGTTGTGCGCGTCGGTTTCGGCGCCCGCGCCGTACTGGATCGTGGTGGACGTCGGGTCGCCGGATTGGCGGTCGCGGACCTGGCCCGCGGTGTAGCCGCGCTTTTTCAGCGCGCGGGACACCTCACTGGCCGCGCCGCTCATGCTGCCCGCGTTGACGACGTCGACGACCGTCGACGGACTGGGCTTGCTCGCCGTGGTGGCCGGCGTGGTCGTCTCGGGCGCGGCGCCGATCGCCTCGGCCACTTCGGCTTTGATCGCGGCCTGGTCGATGATGTTGACGTCCTGCCCGTTGATGTTGTCGTAGCGCACCACGGGCAGCGTCCGGAACTCGACGTTGCCGCCGCCGGCGAGTTCACCCATGCGGCGGAACAGGTCCTCGTCCCAACCCGTCGACAGCACAACGTCTTTGCGCGCCACCGCCATCAGGCCCTTGAGCTTGTCCAAGTTCGTGAAGGTCCCCGAGTCCTGCAGTTCCCGCATGACAGAGGAGATGAACGCCTGCTGCCGGTGCGTACGGTCCAGGTCTCCGTTGTCCAGGCCGTGACGCTGCCGGACGAACGCGAGCGCCTGCGACGCGTCCAGCCGCTGGGGGCCGGCCGGGAAGTCCGCGCCGGAATACGAGTCGTAGACGGCGTGGTTCAGGCACACGTCCACGCCGCCCAGGGTTTGCGCCAAGTCGTAGAAACCGGCCAGGTTGACCTCGGCGAAGTAGTCGATCGGCACGCCGGTCAGGCTGCGCACCGCGCGCAGGGTCGCGGCACGGCCGGCTTCGCGGCCGCGGGTCTCGAGCTCCCGCTGGCTGCTTCCACCCTGGTTGGCAAGCTTCTGCGCCACGTACTGCTTGGTGAGCCCGTAGGCCTCTTTGATCTTGATGTGGTTGTAGCCCGGAACCCCGTTGAACGGCACCCAGTCGTCGCGGGGGATCGAGAAGGCAGTCACCTTGTTGTCGGCCCCGACGTGCACGAGTATCAGCGTGTTGGTGTTGTAGCCACCGTCGTCGGAATCGCCGGCGTGCAGCTGCCGCAAAATCGACGACGGCAGGTCGTTGCCGTCCTGATCTTTTCGGGAGTCCAGGCCGATGAGCAAGATGTTCATGTTGTCGCCGCTGGATCGTGGATCGTCGGGGCTTAGGGCGTCCGAGACGGTGATGCCGCCCAGCGCCCCGTGAGCGACGTAGTAGCCTGCCCCGGTCATCAGGATGGCCCCGACCGAGACCAGCGACATGAAGCTGCGCGCCAGCCCTTTGCGAATTGCTGATGGCTGACGAACGGCTCGGTGGCGGCGATGGGCCCCGCCCGAGCGCGCCATCACAAAGCCCGGCCCGTATCCAGCGCAGCACTCGCTACCGCGACTGCGGTTTGCGGTGACGGCGCTAAAAGCATGAGGTCAAGTATGCGTTAGCTTGCTGTGAAGCCCCCAATCGAGAAGGCCGCCGAGCGGCCGACTGTGGGCAGGCTCACCCGCCGTAAATGGCGAAATCGGCGGCGCCAATCTTCCCACTACCAGCACGTTTGGCGGGGCTACGCCCCCGTCGGGTGTGGGCGCGTCTCGGAAAGGTCTCGGGCGGGCCACTCGGCCGCCGAAATCGACGCCAACTCGTCACCGAGCCGGTACGAGGTCCTCGCCCGAGGAGTAGCAGAGGCGGATGTTCGAGCCCGTGGCGAACTCGGCGAGGTACACGCCGAGCGGTTCGACCTCGTAGTAGTAGTGCACGTAGCCCCGCGTATCCAACGCGGTCGCGCACGAATAACCGGGCGCGCCGCATCGCTGTTTGACCGGAATCGCGAGCACGCCGAGCAGCACGACGACGACAATCCCCACTACAACCGGGATTTTGGTCAGCGTGCGCGTCGCCTGCGCGGGATGCATCACAGGAGTGTAAGCGTCTCGCTTAGCGGCGCCGCGGAGCCCAGGCGCCGCGGCGGGCCTGATCCCCTGGGCGGGGCCGTCTTACGATCTCCTGATGGCGACCGCACCAGAGCAGTTCTCGACCCACGGGCCGGGTGGGGTTCGTATCGTCGCGGATCGCTGGGGCGATCCCCACGCGCGCGCCGTGGTTTTCCTGCACGGCGGTGGGCAGACCCGACGCTCGTGGGCCCGCGCGGCCGCCGCTGTGGCCCGACGCGGGTGGCAGGCCGTCACGATCGACTTACGCGGTCACGGCGAGTCCGACTGGTCCAGCGACGGCGACTATCGTGTCGTCAGCTTCGCCGCCGACGTCCAACAGGTTCTGGAGAGCCTGCCGCTACAACCGGTTCTGGTTGGCGCGTCGCTGGGCGGATTCACCTCGATGCTGCTCGCGGGCGAGCTCTCACCGGGCATCGCCGGCGCGGTGGTCCTGGTCGACATCGTGCCGAACATGGAGCAGTCCGGGGCGACGCGGATACACAACTTCATGGCCGATCGGGTGGAATCGGGATTCGCCTCTCTCGAAGAGGTGGCCGACGCGATCGCCGAGTACAACCCGCACCGGCCCCGACCGACCGATCTGGACGGTCTGACCGCTAATCTGCGCCGGCGGGGCGACCGCTGGTATTGGCATTGGGATCCGCAATTCATCAGCGGCACAGCGCCGTTTCCCCCATTCGAGGTCACCGACGCCGATCGCATGCACGCGGCCGTCGATGCGATCCTGCGCGACGGCGTGCCCATGCTCTTGATCCGGGGTCAGATGAGTGACCTCGTCAGCCAGGAAAGTGCCGACGCATTTCTCGCGCGTTTCCCACAAGTCGAGTTCACCGACGTGCGCGGCGCCGGGCACATGGTTGCCGGGGACCGCAACGACATTTTCGCCGGCGCCGTGCTGGATTTCCTCACCCGGCGCGTCGACCAGGCGGGGTGACGATCGCGCAGCGATCGCTGGCCGACGGAACATCCTCGGGGAGAACGAATCCCGCGACGATCAAGGTGAGTACCCCGATCGGGATGTTGACCAGGAAGATCGACTTCCAGCCGAACGAGTCGATTAACCAAACGCCGACCTGTGGCCCGCAGATCGGCGCCAGCAAGATGGGGACCATGCTGATCGCCAGCACCCGGGCCAGTCTTTCGGGTCCGGCGGCGTGGGCCAGGATGATCAGCAAGAGCGGTATCAGCATGCCACCGCCGAGTCCCTGGAATGCCCGAAAGACCGCCAGCAGACCGACATTTGGGGCCTGCACACACAGCAGGGATGCCCAGGAGAACAACAGCACCGAACCCAGGAATAGGGGTTTCGCGCCCACCCGGCGTGCGGCCCAGCCGGCAAGTGGGATCACCGCCGCCATCGCCAAGGTGTAGCCGGTCACCGACCACGCGATGGCCCCCGTCGAGCCGAATCGCCCGCTCAAAGCCCGCGGCGCCGCGTTCACGACCGTGGCGTCCAGGGTGATCATCACCGGGAGAATTGTGCACGCCGCCGTGATCAGCCAGAGTCTGGAAGCCAGCCTGGCGGGATGGGCCTTGGCGCGAGCTTGTTCGATTGTCGTCGGCGTCACGGCTGAATCGTCAGCCGATGCGCTTGAGGAATCCTTGCGAAATTCTTGGAACGCTCACCCGACCTTCCGCCGCGTTCCCGTTTCTCTCGCCAGGTAGGAGGCGCCGCACACTGCTAGCATGCTGCGGACACAACTGGAGGAGGACGGCGTGACCTTTCGGTGGTTGCGGGCGCCGGGGCTGGTCGGTGCCGTGATCGTGGCCGCGACGACGGTCGCCGGGACAGCGGCGGCGGACCCGGACTTGGCGTCGCGCCCCATGCCGGGCATGCACGTTGCCGATGGAACCGGAGGGTGCACAGCCGCTTTCGCGGCGCAGGACAACGACGGCAGCTACTACCTGCTCACCAGTGGACACTGCGATCCGCACGACGGTTCGGTTTGGACCTACGGGGAGGATCGTCCGCTCGGGATGATCACCGCCAGCGAGAAGGTGGGCGACACCAGGGACGCCGCGATTATCCGCCTGGACCCGAGCGTCGGAGCGCCGACGGGCGATGTCGGTGACCGGTATCCGGTCCGGGATGTGTTGAGCCTCCCACAGATTCGGGTGGGCATGCCCTTCTGCAAACTGGGCGCGGTCACCGGTGAGACCTGTGGCGTCGTCAAAGGCGAGAAGGGCGACGTCATCGAGGCCAGCGTGTACAGCCTCAACGGCGACAGCGGGAGCCCTGGCTTCGTCAAAAACGCCGACGGCACCGTGAGCGCCGTCGGAATCTTGATGTCTTCGCCCGACGGCGACGACAACACGACGTACTTCACACTCGTGCATCCGCTACTTGCCAAGTGGGGCTTGCACATTCTTCCCTGACGCGGCGGAAAACGCCCACGCGGCGCATCTCCAGATGAGATCATCTGACGGTTCGCACCGGCATGCCCGAAGGAGAGCGCCATGGCCAAACCGTGGTTACGGGGACTCGGCGGGGTCGGCGTCGTGGCGATCTCCGCGACGGTGTTGGCGAGCCCGGCGCGACCGGACCCAGGTCTGACGCCGGGCGTCCAAGTTCAAGACGAAAGCAGCTCGTGCACAGCGGGTTTCGCGGCACAAGGCAACGACGGCAGCTACTTCCTCATGACGAGCGGACACTGCGACGCTCACGACGGCTCGGTGTGGACCTACGCGAACGACGTCCCGCTGGGCAGGATCTCGGCCAGCGAGCAGGAAGGCGACAAGCGGGACGCCGCGATCATCCTCCTCGACCCGAACGTCGGTGCCCCGGTGGGTGATGTCGGCGGCAGGTATCCGGTGCGGGATGTGCTGAGCCTTCCCCAAATCAAAGTGGGCATGCCGTTTTGCAAGGTCGGTGCGGTCACCGGTGAGACCTGCGGCGCCGTCACGGGCATCGAGGGCGACGTCATCGAAGCCAGCGTGTACAGCCTCCAGGGGGACAGCGGCAGTCCCGGCTTCGTGAAAAACGCCGACGGCACCGTGAGCGCGGTCGGTCTGTTGATGTCTTCGCCTGAGGGCGACGACAACACGACATACTTCGCGCTCGTGAATCCACTGCTCGGCAGATGGGGTTTGCGAATTCTGCCCTAAACGTGGGGCATCGGGTATTCGCGGGGCGGCATCGTGCGGCCCGTCCGAGGGCGACCGGTAGGGTCTGCCTTTGTTGACGAGGTCTGGATGACGAGTCCGGGACCAGCGAGACGAAGGAGACCAGTGCTAAAGCGTGGGATCGTAGTCGGCGTCGCCGGCGCGGCCATGGTGGTCGCGGCTTGCGCCGGCTGTTCGAGCAACAAGTCCAATACGGGTGCGTCGTCGAGCTCAGCGCCGGCCGGCCCGCAGGTCATCGTTGACGGGCAGAACCAGAACGTCAGCGGGCCCGTCACGTGCACCCCGGCGGGCGCCAACACCACTATCGGCATTGGCGACCCGACCGCCGGTGTCGGCGCGGTGGTCAGCAACGACAATCCGCCCATCGTCCATTCGGTCGGGCTGGGCAGCGTCAACGGCATCTCGCTCGGGTTCTCGGATGCCGCACCGAACAACCAGGGCGCCAACGCCGGAGCCGCGGTCAACGGCAAGTCGTATGCGATCAAGGGCACGGCCACGGGTGCCGACATGAGCAACCCGCAGCAGCCGAAGCAGGTGACCAAGTCGTTCGAGATACAGGTGACCTGCCCCTAGGGGGCTAGTCAGACATCGTCGGGGCCCGAAGCCCCAGAGGGGACGCAGCTATGTCTAGGAAACGTGTCGTCAGCGCGGCGGCGGTCGCGGCGGGCTTGGGCATCTCCGCGCTGACGTTGAATCCGGGGTTCGCGAACTCCGCGCCGATGGACCCGCCGCCGCCGTGCCCGAACTGCCACGGTGGCGGTGGCGGCGGTGGCGGGGTCTCCGGCGGCGGCGGGATTTCCGGCGGTGGTGGGGTTTCCGGCGGGGCCGGGCAGAACCCGCAGGCTCCGGCAACCACCGCGCCGGCGCCCACGCACAGCACGGCGCCGGCTCAAACCACTGCTCCGCCCGCGTCTCAAACCACGGAGACGCCGGCCACTCAGAGCACCGAGCAGCAGACCACCCAAAGCACGCAGACCACGTCGACGAGCACGCAGACCACGTCGACCAGCGCGCAAACCACGTCGACCAGCGCGCAGACCACGTCGACAAGCGAGCAGACGACGCCGAGCGCGCAGACGACGACGCCGGGTGCAAATACCAGCACGTCGTCCGGCCCAACTGAGCGTCAGGCCTTGAATCCGCCGAGCACCCAGCCTCCGCACCCGGCGTACATTCCGCCGCGCGGAGAAATCGCACGGGGCAGCGCGGAAATCGGCGGCCCCGTCGACGCGAGCGTTGGCTTCAGCATCCCGGGCCGCGGCGCGCCGCTGCCGCCGCGGGAACGAGGGTACGGCTGGAACGACGGCCCGCCTCCCCATCACCCGCCGCCCAACTGGTACGGCCCGCCGCCTCCCGGCGGCTGGGACGGCCCGCCGCCCCCCGGAGGCTGGAACCGGCCGTGGTACGGACCGCGCGACCGCGACGTGGTGTACGCGCAGAGCGATTTCGGACCGTTCGAGTACAACACCTTTACCGTCATCCCGGTCTTCAACTGGCAGTACGGAGGTTGGGGATACTGGTTCTTCGGTGTTTGGGTCCCGCTGTACTGACGCCGAGCAGCGCAACGGACTGCGGCGCCCATGAACGGGCGCTTCGTCCAGCTCGCTCGTGACGGCGGCGTGGTCACCATCGAGTTGATCAACTCGAAGCCGCTGAACATCATTGGCAGCGGCGCTATCTCGGAGCTGACCGACGCATTCCGTGCCGTCGGCCAGGACGGTGACGTGCGGGTCGTGGTGTTGCGTGGAACGGGTGAGAAGGCGTTCATCGGCGGTGCCGACATCAACGAGATGGTCACCCTGGACCGGTCCAGCGGCGAGGCGTTCATCCGCCGGCTCGCGGACCTGTGCGAAGCGATCCGCGAATGCCCAGTCCCTGTTATCGCCCGGCTTGCGGGCTGGTGCCTCGGCGGCGGTTTGGAGATCGCAATGTCGTGCGATCTGCGAATTGCAGAGGCGGGGGCCAAGTTTGGAATGCCGGAAGTGGCGGTCGGAATCCCGTCGGTCATCCACTCGGCGCTAATGCCGAAGCTGATCGGCGCCTCGCACGCGGCGTGGCTACTGCTGACCGGCGAGACGATCGATGCCGACACGGCCGCCAGCTGGGGTTTGGTACACGAGGTCACTACTCCCGGCGAACTCGACGTGCGCATTGCCGAACTCGCAAGGAAGCTAACTGGATTCGGGCCGCAGGCGGTGCGACAACAAAAGCACCTGCTGAATAAGTGGTTCGACATGACGGTCTACGGGGCGGTCGAGGACAGCATCGATCAGTTCGGCCTGGCATTCCTGACCGGCGAGCCGCAACACCACATGCGGCAATTCCTGTCTCGCAAGCGCGACAAGAAATAGCGCGGTTGGTCGAGGGCGGCTACTTGCCGGTGCGCTCGCGATGCGTGCAGCCCGGCCAGCAGCAGGGCCTCCGCATGCCTTCTTCCAACTCTTCCTGGGTTCGGCGGATGCGGCGCTCTCGGGTCTTCTGTTGCTTCGCATCCTCGACCCAGCAGATGAATTCGTTGCGCGCCAAGGGCGTGATGTCGTTCCACGCGGTAAGTGCGGTGGAGTTCGCGATCAGCGCCTGGCGCAGGTCGGCGGGCAGTTTGTGCACCACCCCACCGGGCACTCGCTGGCTGCTCACGGGGCCAGCCTAACTTGCTCGATGTCCCGGGACTTGTCACAACGTCGCGGGACCATCAAACTGACTGATATGCGCGATCGCGAGACGATCGACTCAGAATTGCGGCTCCTCGCTGCTGCCCGCCGATCGATCCGCGAGCAGGGTCATCAGCCGTCGTCCCGAGAGGCCGACCAACTTCTCGACGAGCTCCTGGCCCACGACGCAGGGGCATCTCTCGCCACGCCGGTGGAACCCGATATTGTGGCGGACACCAGGCCGCGGGGCTACAACAACGGCACGACGCCTCACCGGCGGAACGACGTGCTGCGCCGACGCTTGGGCCTCTTCGCGGCGTTGCCCCTATCTCTGATAGCCGTCGCCGCCGCGGTGGTGGTGATATTCGCGTCCCACCACGAGGATTCATCGGCGCAGGCGCCGGAAACCCCGCCGTCGGCCGCGCCGCCCAAGCCGGTTGCGCCGAAAGCACCCGCTCCGCGGATTGACGTCGTCGACATGGCGTTCATCGCCGCGTTGAAACAAGAAGGTGTGCCTGTTCCCAGCCAGGAATACGCGATGACGCAAGGGCACGCGGTTTGCGACTTCCTGGCGCACCAACCCGACTTCGGACAGGCCGTCAGCTTCGTGCAGCGATCGTCGATATGGGATGCCAATCAAAGCGCGGTGTTCGCCACTGGCGCGATCGTTTCGTACTGCCCTCAGTACCAAATTGCAAGCACCGGTGACGCGCAGCAGAACCTCCAGAATGCTCTGTCTGGCATGCAAGCCATCCAAGGCGATTTGCAAGGCATCCAACGTGATCTGCACGGCATCGGCGATGGCCTGCCGGCAATCCCCGGCCCACCGTAGGAAACCGCTTTACGGCAGAACACGACGTTGTGGAGCCTTCCGCGAACTTCCGTCCGACATGGCGACACGACCGCGCTGGCTCGCGCCTCCGCCGGCTCGAGTCGGCACGCAGTTCCGACGGCAACACCCCGTCGTAGAATCGTCCTGGCTCATCGAGCCGGCCCCGGCCGCGTTAGCTCAGTTGGTAGAGCGTCGCTCTTGTAAAGCGGATGTCGAGAGTTCGAGTCTCTCACGCGGCTCCATTCCTGTCGGAACTCAGGGATAGCGTCGTCGCATGTCGAGGACCTGTCTCGGGTGCGGAGTCGATTTCGAAGGGCGTCGGCTTAAGGTGTTCTGCACCAATGCATGCCAGCAGTCACACCGCCGACGCTTGCTCTTGGAGGCCTAACCGGTTACTGCTCGCCGTCGATGACACGTTGCGTGCGCACCGACCGCGACGATGAGCGCGGCCGGCGGCCGGGCAGCGGAATGCGGTCGGCGATGTTGCTCAGCGGGTTGACCACCATGGTCAGCCCGAGCACCGCGTCCTGCAGTGTGGCGATGGCCGGCTCCAGCGCTTCCATCCCCGGCGTCAGCCGAGCGAGGGTGTCGGCGACGTCGGCGAGCTGGTCCAGCGGGCCGTTCTTGGCGGTCAGCTTGTCGATCAGCCCGCCCTCGGCGAGCAGCCGTTCGGCCAGCCCGTCCTCCGACAGCACCCGATCGATTAGCCCCTCCTCGGCGAGCAGCTGGTCGGCCAGCCCACCCGGCTGCAGCGCGCGATGCAGGCCGCCGCCCTCCGCGGTGAGGCGGTCGAGCAAACCGCCCTCGGAGGTCAGCAGGTCGACCACCCCGCCAGGGCGCAGCAACCGGTCCATCGGCCCGTCGGGTGCCACGGCGCGTCCCAGCGGCGCGTCGTCATCGAGCAGCTTGGCGAGCCGATTGGCCCTGATGATCGCATCGTCGATCCCCAGCATGGAAGTCACCGCGTTGGTACCGGCGTCGCCACCGGCGTCCGACACCGCCCGCTTCGCGACACCAACCGCCGCCGACGCGACGTTCAAGCTCGCTTCGGCGGTGGCAAGCCCGACTCGCGCAGGAGCGGTCGCAAGGGAAACAATGCTTCTGGCGAGATTCATTCTCCGAGTCTATTCACGACATACCCCCATAACCCGAGACGAGTCCAAGCCGATGCGATGATTCCTGGCAGACTACTGGCAGACCATTAGCAACGAGCTTTCAGGAACTACACAATGACTACCAAGGCAACGTTCAAGCAAGGGACGGAAGTAACCCGCATGGATGTGACCTCATGACGGGGGCCGCCCGCACCGAAACCAAACCGGAGGCCCGCGTCCTCGTGGTCGACGACGAGGACAACATCGTCGAACTTCTCTCGGTGAGCCTCAAGTTCCAAGGGTTCGAGGTCTACACGGCGACCAATGGAGCCCAGGCCCTGGATCGCGCCCGGGACGCCCGCCCGGATGCGGTGATCCTCGACGTGATGATGCCCGGTATGGACGGCTTCGGGGTGCTGCGCCGCCTGCGTGCCGACGGCATCGACGCCCCGGCGCTGTTCCTGACGGCGCGCGATTCCCTGCAGGACAAGATCGCGGGCCTGACCCTCGGCGGCGACGACTACGTGACAAAGCCGTTCAGCCTGGAGGAGGTCGTCGCCCGGCTGCGGGTCATCCTGCGCCGCGCCGGCAAGGGCGGCGCCGAACCCCGCAGCGCCCGTTTGACATTCGCCGACATCGAACTCGACGAAGAGACGCACGAGGTGTGGAAGGCCGGCGAGCCGGTGTCGCTGTCGCCGACCGAATTCACGCTGCTTCGCTACTTCGTGATCAACGCGGGCACGGTGCTGAGCAAACCGAAGATCCTCGACCACGTCTGGCGCTACGACTTCGGCGGCGACGTCAACGTCGTCGAGTCCTACGTGTCGTATCTGCGTCGCAAGATCGACACCGGCGAGAAGCGGCTGCTCCACACGTTGCGCGGCGTGGGCTATGTGCTTCGGGAGCCGCGCTGAGCATGCGCGCGGAAAGGCACCGAACGGCTCGACGCGGTATACCCCTGCGGGTGGGCCTCGTCGCGGCCACCCTGCTGTTGGTGGCCTGCGGTCTGGTGGCGTCCGGGATCGCGGTGACGTCGATCCTTCGTCATAGCCTGATCAGCCGGATCGACCAGACGCTGCTCGACGCGTCCCGCGGCTGGGCCCAGGCGCCGCGGCGGCAATCCGCGCCGCCGTACGAGGGTCCGGACCCGGGCCGGCCGCCGTCGAAGTTCTACGTGCGCGGCGTCGGCATCGACGGCACCCCGTTCACAGCGATCAACGACCGCAACGCCGAACCGGCGCTGCCGCCCGACAACAACGTGGGACCCAATCCCACGACGCTGCCCTCGGTCAATGGCTCCGATATTCAGTGGCGCGCGGTGTCGGTGCGCGGTCCACACGGTTTGATCACCGTCGCGATCGATCTGTCCGACGTCCAGCACACCCTGCGCTCGCTGGTCTTGTTGCAGATCGGCATCGGGGCGGCGGTGCTGGTGGTGGTCGGGGTCGCGAGCTTCGTCGTGGTGCACCGCAGCCTGCGGCCGCTGTACGAAGTCGAGCACACCGCCGCCGCGATCGCCGCGGGGCAGCGAGACCTCCTGGTTCCAGAACGCGATCCACGAACCGAGGTGGGCCGACTTTCGTTGGCGCTCAACGGGATGCTCACCCAAATCCAGCAGGCGCTGGCCTCTTCGGAGTCGTCGGCCGAGAAGGCGCGCGGTTCCGAGGAGCGGATGCGACGGTTCATCACCGACGCCAGCCACGAACTGCGCACGCCGTTGACTACGATTCGTGGCTTCGCGGAACTGTATCGGCAGGGCGCCGCGCGTGACGTTGCCATGCTGCTGTCGCGGATCGAAAGCGAAGCCAGCCGGATGGGCTTGCTCGTGGACGACCTGCTCCTGCTGGCGCGGTTGGACGTGCAACGGCCGCTGGAGCACCACCAGGTCGACTTGCTGGCGCTGGCCAGCGATGCCGTGCACGACGCGCAGGCGATCGACCCGACGCGCAGCATCACGATGGAAGTCTTCGACGGCCCCGGCGTCCCCGAAGTGGTCGGCGACGAGCCCCGGATCCGGCAGGTGCTGAGCAACTTGGTTGCGAATGCGCTGCAGCACACCCCGGCCAGCGCCGACGTCGTCGTGCGCGTCGGCACGGAAGGCGACGACGTGGTGCTCGAGGTGGCCGACACGGGCCCGGGGATGAGCCAGCAGGACGCGTCGCGGGTGTTCGAGCGGTTCTATCGCACCGACTCGTCGCGGGCCCGGGCCAGCGGCGGCACCGGCCTGGGGTTGTCGATCGTCGACTCGCTGGTGCACGCGCACGGCGGCGACGTCACCGTGACCACCGTGCCGGGAGAGGGTTGCTGCTTCCGCGTCAGGCTGCCGCGCAGCAGCGACGTGCCCACGCGCGTTTGAGCTCTAAGCCAGTTGCTCCAGCGCCGCCTTGATCCGGGCCTGGGCCTGGTCGAGGGATTCCGGCGACGGGTTGCGGTCGACGTTGGCAAAGCCGAAATCGCTCAGGCTGCGGGTGGGGAAGACATGGACGTGCAGATGCGGCACTTCCAGCCCCGCGATGATCACCCCGGCACGCTCCGTTCTGAACGCCTTGCACACCGCCTTGCCGATCAGCTGACTCACCGCCATGACGCGTGAGAACGCCGCGTTGTCGACGTCCTGCCACTGATCGATCTCCTCGCGCGGCACCACCAGGGTGTGCCCCTGTGTCATCGGCTCGATGGTCAAGAACGCGACGACGTCGTCGTCCTCATATACAAATCGGCCGGGCAGTTCACGGTTGATGATCTTGGTGAAGATCGACGCCATGGGCCAAGCATATGTGCCGATGAGTTTGGCCGGTCTCGATGGTCAGTCCTGCAAAGACCAACAAGGAGACTTCGCCATGTCACAGGTGCGCGTGCACAACTTTTCGGTTTCCCTCGACGGCTTCGGTACGGGCATCGGACAAAGCATGGATGCGCCGTTCGGACACGCCGGCGGGCGGTTGCATGAGTGGTTTTTCGGCACGCGTACCTTCCGCACAATGCACGGCGAGTCGGGCGGGACGACGGGCATCGACGACGCTTTCGCCAGCCAATGGGCAACGGGCATCGGCGCCGAAATCATGGGACGCCACAAGTTCGGACCGCAGCGCGGACCGTGGACCGCCGATGACTGGAAGGGTTGGTGGGGTGCCAACCCGCCATTCCATACCCCGGTCTTCGTGCTCACCCACCACCCCCGGCCCTCAATCGAGATGGAAGGTGGCACCACCTTCCACTTCATCGATGCCAGTCCCGCCGAGGCACTTCGAATCGCCCGAAAGACCGCCGGGGACAGGGACATTCGCCTCGGTGGAGGCCCGTCAAGCATCCGACAATTCCTCGCCGCCGACCTCGTCGACCACCTGCACGTCGTGGTGGTGCCGATCATCCTGGGCCGAGGCGAGCCGTTGTGGAATGGCCTGGAAGGCCTCGAAGAGCGATACTCCGTGGAATCGGTGAGCAGCCCCAGCGGCGTCACGCACCTGATCTTTACCCGCCGCTAGGCCTGTCGCGGGCTGCCAGCGCGTCGGCAAGCGTCCAGACCGCCAGGCCGAGTAGCGCAACGTCTTTGATCAGGAATCCACCGTCCGCCGACAGCAGGGGGAATCCTCCTGCGGCGGCGTCGAAAATATCCGGTGTGGTGAACAAGAAGCTGATGGTGGCGACGAAAAGGCCAATCGACATTAAGCTGCCTACGATCGACGCGCGGGGCGACATGGGTTTGACCGAAAGCAACAGTGCTGCAGTAAGTTCGAAGATTCCAAGCAGGGTTGAGAACGTGCGGACCGAGAACACGGCATAGAGCCAACTCATGAAGGGGCTATGCGCTATGAGCGGTTGGATTCCCTGCGCCTCGTAGGCCGTGAATTTCATTACGCCGAACCAGGCGATCACGATGACCAACCCGTAGCGGGCGAGCCCGCTGCCCAGCCGCATCGTGGCATCGGCTATTGCGAAGTCTTGAGTGGAAACGTTGTACCGCAGGTTCATTGAGCACATCCTTCAATGCGGGTCATTCGATAGCGGGTTACTGGTCCCAGGGGGCCGGGTACGCAGGCGATGGGGGTCATGCCGAGACGTTCGATCACTGCGGCCGACGCGACGTTGCCGCCGTCGACCTCGGCGAAAATCTCCGCTAGACCCAATTTGCCTAGCGCGTAATCGATCACGCCGCCCGCTGCCTCGGTGGCATAGCCGTTGCTCCAGCTGTCGGGGGTCAGGCTATAGAAGACTTCGACGCCCACGTCCTCCAACGGCCGTAACCCAACCGCGCCGACGGGTGGACCGCCGCCGTCGAGCCGAATGAGCCATAGCCCATATCCGCCGGACGCGAAGCGGCGAACGCTTTCCATGATGGTTGCCACTATCTCGTCCGGGACGGCGGGCGTTGCGTCGAACAAGAACCGGCGAATCACTGGATCGCTCCAATGCGCGATCAAGAAGTCGGCGTCGTCCGCCGATACCGGGCGCAGCGTAAGCCGTTGCAGTTCAAGCACGTCCGTCACATCGGACTCCAGCCGGTGGAGGCGAATACGGCACCCCGCGACCTCACCAGACCCGCGAGCATCAGCGCGCAGTACCCGTAGGGCAACACCATGAGCGGCTGCCCGGTTGCGCTGAAGAAGCGGGTGGCCATGATCGCATCGTGGAGACCGACCCATACGAAGCAAAAGGCAAGGAACCACCATGCCCAGCGCTGTCCGTCGCGCAGCCCGAACCGCGCGACGAGAATCACGGCGACCGCGCCGGCCACGATGTTGACCCCGCCGACCGAGCCGCTCAACTGCATCCACGCCGGGGCGTCGAGTCCGGCGCGCGAAAGATCCGAGTAGGAGAAGTCGAGGGTGCCTAACCCGGTCCACCACGCAGAATTCGGGCGTGCCGCCACACCGATCCATGTGGTCAGGAGCGTGGTCAGTCCGGCCGCGAGGGGAACGAAGCCGGCGGCGAAATTCAGCTTCCAGCCCGGCACGGTGGACAGGCTCGTGGATGATTGCATGCTGAGTGGTGTGCGTGGGATCGTCCGGCGTTACACAGACTGTGGATGGCGGTGTAACGATCGGGCCCGTCCGGCCAACTAAATCTAAAGCCGATGGTGGTTAGCGTTAGGTCGCGATGACTGTGAAAGACGAGTCGGGGCTGATCGCGGCGCTGCGCGAAGGCGACGAGGCCGCATTCGCCCAGCTTGTCGATCAGTACACCCCGGCGATGCTGCGGGTGGCTCGCGGTTATGCGCCGACACATCAGATCGCCGAGGAGGTCGTCCAGGAAGCCTGGATCGCGCTGCTGAAAGGAATTTCGAGATTTGAAGGCCGATCCTCGTTACGCACTTGGCTTTTCGCCGTGGTAATCAATATCGCCAAGCAGCGGGGCTTGAGGGAGCGCCGCGACGCCGACGCGGAAATCGCCGCGTATACCGGTGGCACCGTCGATCCCGGGCGATTCCGTGGTGCCGACGACCCGGCGTGGCCGGGTCATTGGAAAGAACGTCAGGAACCGGCCGCGTTCCCCGACACCCCGGAGGGGTCGGTCCTCGCCGATGAATTGGTCGCGGTCGCGCGACGCGAACTCGACAAACTACCGGAACGTCAGCGCATGGTCGTGTCGCTGCGCGACATGCTCGGATTCGACTCCAGCGAGGTGTGCGAATTGCTCAACATCAGCGTGGCCAACCAGAGGGTGCTGCTGCACCGCGGCAGGGCCGCCGTCCGGCAAACACTCGAGAACTACCTGGCGGACCCGTCATGAGCGCGCGGCCGATGGACTGCAACGAGCTGGTCGAGCTTGTCACCGCCTATCTGGACGACGCGCTGGACGAGCCGACCCGCGCCCGTTTCGTCGGCCACTTGCAAGCGTGTGACGGCTGCGAAAACTATCTCCAGCAATTCCGCACGACGGTGGCGACCCTCGGCAAGATTCCCGGCGAGGAACTCGACCCCGCCTTCCGCGACCGACTGCTCAGCGCCTTTCGCCACTGGCAATAGAACAAGGACAGCATACGGGTGCCGAGATTGCCGCCATGGCTGTGGTCGCCGTCCAATTCGCGACCATGACGGCAATTTCGGCGCGTGGAGCAGTGCCGGCTACTCCTCCCTGCCGAACTTCATCGCGTCGAGGTTCCAGTACCCTCGCATGTTGGTGATCAGCCCCGCGTCGTTGACCTTGTAGGTGAACACCCCGCGCACCTCGCTCGTGACACCACCCTCAAACTTGCTGTGCAGCACCAGGATATGGGCTATCTCGTCGGGTGAGCTGGACGGGAACGTCTCCTCGCAGGTGATCGTCAACTGATTGGCCGCGATGTTGTTGTCGTAAAAGGCGGCGACGCCTTCCTTGCCCTTCACGCCGTCGCCCTCGGGGTTGGTCACCGACTTGCCGATGGGGTCCTCGATCACGACGTCGTCGGCCATCAGCGCGAGCCAGCCCTCGCGGTCATGGGCCTGCACACAGCGCCACGACGATTGCGACGCGGTCAGTGCCGGGGATTGGGCGGTTTGGGTCATCGTGTTCTCCTGTCTCTAGATTGCGCACGCGGCGCGTGCGCCCTCCTCGGTGGCTTTGCGGATGAGGCCAAGGCCGCTGCAGTCGCCGGCCGCGTGCACCTCGGCTCCGGGCATGGCGGCGACCAGGCGGTCGAATAACGCGGTGTCGGGCTCGACCGTCCCGGCCAGCACGACGCTGTCGGCGGGCAATTGCCGCCGGGTGCCACCGGCGGGCGTGAACACCACGGCGGTGGTCGTGATTCGTTCGACTTCCGCCCGGACATGGACGGTGACGCCGAGCCGGTCCAGACGATCCATGTGCTCGGTCTTGCGCTTGTTGCCCACTTCGGGGGCGATGTCCTTGCCTGCCTCGAGTACCGACACCAGCCGGCCCCGGCTCGCGAGAAATTCCGCCAATTCCAGCGCGACCAGGTCACCGCCGACGATGGCCACACGCCGCCCAACGGGCATCCACGCCCGGCTGGCGAGGCGAACCGCCGTGGGGCGCACCAGCCGCTGTCGCCAGCCGGCGAACAGTTGGCCGTCGAGGACTGCACGTAACCCGGGACCGGTGCGGACGTGCGGCAGGTCGGCTCCCGGTAGGGTCGGCAGGGCGACATGGCCGCCCGTTGCCACGATCACCGCGTCGGGCGTCTGAGCGATGACCTCCTCGGCCGAAACCGCATGGCGCAGGGCGACTTTCGCGGTGCTCGACTTGATCTCGTCGCGCAGATAGTGCAGGAACGGCTGGTTTTCCGGGTGCAGCACCGACGCCCACCGCAGGGCGCCGCCCAATTGGCCACCGCGTTCGAATAGCTGGACGCGATGGCCCCGCTCGGCGGCCACGCGGGCGGCTTCGAGCCCGGCGGGTCCGCCGCCGATCACTACGACGCGCTTGGCGCGCGTGGTGCGGGGCGCCGCCAATTCGCGCTCCTTGCCGGTGCGGGGATTGACCGCGCAGTCGACGGAGAAGCGTTGTTCCATTGAGTCGATGCAGTTTTCGCAGGAGATGCACTTGCGAATCCGGTGTGCGTTCCCGGATCGCAGTTTGCGCGGCAGCTCGGGGTCGGCGAGCAGCGGGCGGCCCATCGCGATGAAATCCGCACGCCCCTCGGCAAGGATTTCCTCGGCCCGGGCCGGGTCGTGGATTCGGCCGACGGCGATCACCGGCACGTCGACGGCCTGCTTGACCGCGGCGGCGGCGCCGACGTTGACCGCGTCGCCGTCGTCGGCACCGTTGACCATCCCGGTGACCAGTCGGTCTATCACGCCGCCGCTGACGTGAAACGCATCCACGCCGGCGGCCACCAGTTCGGGTGCCACCCGCGCGGTTTCGTAGATCGGCCGTCCTCCGGCCACCCGTTCGTAACCGGAAATCCGCAACGTGATGGGCAGGGCGTCGCCGACCTCGGAGCGAATCGCCGCCAGCGCGTCCAGCACCACCTTGATCCGACCGCGCGACGAGTCGCCCCGGTAGTCATCGGTGCGTCGATTGCGTTGCGGGGCAAGGAAAGAGCCCAGCAGCATGTAGCCATGCGCGGCGTGCAGCTCGATCCCGTCGTATCCCGCCTCGGCGGCGCGGCGCACCGCGGCCTTGAACAGGTCGAACACCGCGCAGAGCTGAGCCTTGCTGATCTCCGTCGACGGACGGCCGGTGAGATAGGACGGGATCACCGAGGGCCCCACGGACGGGACGCCGAAGATCTCCGGCCCCAGGCCGTCGGGGCCGGCGTGCACGATCTGGGGCTGGATCTTGGCGCCGTGTTCGTGCACGGCCTCGACCAGCGCACGATGGGCGTCGACCGCATCGTCGGTGGCCAGATGCAGGCCGCCCGGAGTCTCGGGGTGGCGATGGTCGATTCCGGTGGCGCCCAACGTGATCAGCCCGACGCCACCGCGAGCTCGGGCGGCGAAATAGTCGCGGGTGCGCTGCGACGGCAGCCCGTCGGGGGTGCCGTACATCGTCTCCATCGGAGACATCACCAACCGGTTGCGCACCGTCATGGCGCCGATTCGCCCGGGCGCCAACAGATGCCGAAAGCCGGCGGTCACCGGCAAGCCGATGGTCGGCTACCGATCGGCGTCCGTGTAGCGGATGACGCCGCGAATGTTCTTGCCGTCCAGCATGTCCTGGTAGCCGTCGTTGATCTGCTCGAGCCGGTACTGGCGGGTGATCATGTCGTCCAGGTTGAGCTTGCCGGCCTTGTACATCGACAGCAGCTGCGGAATGTCGTATTGCGGGTTCCCGCCGCCGAAGATGGTGCCCTGCAGGTTCTTCTGCATCAGGGTCAGCATCGCCAGGTTCAGCGTCACGTTGGTGTCCAGCAGGCTGCCGATCGCGGTCAGCACGCAGGTGCCACCCTTTTGGGTGATGTTCAGGTAGGCGTCGACGTCGGCGCCCTTCAGCTCACCGACCGTGACCACCACTTTGTGCGCCATCAGGCCGTAGGTGACCTCGGCCATGCCCATCAGCGCGGCGTTGATGTCGGGGTACACGTGGGTGGCGCCGAACTTCAGTGCCTGATCGCGCTTCCACTCCACCGGGTCGATCGCGAAGATGTAACGGGCGCCGGCGTTGACGGCACCCTGCAGCGCGGCCATGCCGACGCCACCGACGCCGACGATCGCGACGTCCTGGCCCGGACGGATATCGGCGGTGCGGACCGCCGAACCGTAGCCGGTGGTGACGCCGCAACCCACCAGGGCGGCCACTTCGAAGGGCACCGACGGATCGATCTTCACCACCGAGCTGCGGTGCACGACCATGTAAGGCGAGAAGGTGCCCAGTAGCGTCATCGGGTAGACGTTCTGGCCGCGGGACTGGATGCGGAAGGTGCCGTCGGACACCGCCTCCCCGCCGAGCAGCCCGGCACCCAGATCACAAAGGTTGCGCATGCCCGCCTGACAGGTCGCACACTGCCCGCACGACGGGATGAACGACAGCACCACGTGGTCTCCCGGGGCGATGTCCTCCACGCCCGGCCCAACCTCGGTGACAATGCCCGCGCCTTCGTGCCCGCCGAGCACCGGGAAGCCCGCCATCGGGATGCCGCCCGTGACCAGGTGATGGTCGGAGTGGCACATGCCCGCCGCTTCCATCTGGATCTTGACCTCGTGCGCTTGCGGGTCGCCGATCTCGATCTCTTCGATGGACCACGGCTGGTTGAATTCCCAGATCAGTGCGCCTTTTGTCTTCACGTTGGACCTGACCCCATTTCGCCTTTGAATTGAGACTGCCCGACCAATCTTGCCTGGCAGCGGTGGTGACGGGTGCCACAGGGCACTCCTGTCGCGTCAGCATAGCGCGTGCAACAAATCAAATGCTTGGTTGGGTGGGCGGGACCCGGTTCACCAGATCGGGACGGGCGCCTGCCCGAGCGGGTAGTAGCCAGGCAGCTTCTCACCGGCGATGCTGCGCTCGATCCGCTTCTGCATACCCGCGGACAGGTCGCCGGACTCGATGAGCTTCGCGAACATCTTCGCGACATGACCGAAGTCGAAGAAGTCCCGCTGCCACTCGATGAGCCCCTCGCCGTTGAGGCGGAACCAGCTGCCGCCGATGCCGTAGATCTCGTCCTGCGTGCCGTCGGCCTTGTTGACGATCTGCTTCCAGAAGCCGACGATCTCGCCCTGCTTCTCGTCGATGAGCACCTTCTGGTACTCGTAGACCCAGTTCTCCAGGCCCTCCATCTCCAGGCCGAGTGCGACATCGCGGATTTCGTCGACGCCGACGCACATCACGTCCTCCTTGGGGCCGATGTTCCACCCGTAGGTGGCATCCTTGGCGTAGAAGTCCGCCAGCGGCTTCCAGTCGCCGGCTTTTTCGCAGTCCTTGTTGGCCTGCAGCCAGCGGTCGACCCATGCCTCGAGTTCCGCGCGTGAGTGTGACGGCTCCGACGTCATTGTCAGTCTTCTTTCTCTTTGATGAATAGTGCTTGCGTTGGGCACATATCGACCGCGCGCTCGACGTCTTCGCGGGCGTCTTCGGGCGGTTCGGGGTCGAGGATCTCGACCTTGCCCCGCTTGGGCACCCGGAAGTAGTCCGGCGCCTCCAATTCACACATGGCGTGGCCCTGACACAAATCCAGATCCGCTTCGATCCTGAATCCGCCCATCGGACTGACTCCTTACGCGCTGCGCTTGCGGTATCGGACCTTCGCCGGCCGCGCGAGCTGGACGACCATCTTGGAGTGGTCGTTGTGATAGCTGTCCGCGGGCTGCGCCATCTCAAACTCGTACTCGCGCAACAAAACCGAGAAGATCGCCTTGATCTGCATCTGGGCGAAGGCGGCGCCGACGCAGCGGTGTCGCCCCGCCCCGAACGGGATCCAGGTCCACCGATTGACGATGTCGGCCTGCTCGGGCTTGTTGTAGCGATCGGGCTTGAACGCATCCGGGTCGGGAAAATCTTCCGGGATCCGGTTGGAGATGGCCGGGGAGGCGGCGACGTAGTCACCGTCGTGAATCGGGAAGCCCTCGACATCGAACTCGCCCCGGGCCACCCGCATCAAGATGATCAACGGCGGGTGCAGGCGCAGCGTTTCCTTGACCACATTGTCCAGCTTCGGAATCTGGCGCAGCGCATGGAAACTCACCTCCTGCCCGTCGGCGTAGAGCTCCTCGAGTTCGTCGAGCACCTCGGCGTAGACGTCGGGATGGCGGATGAGCTCGATCAGCGTCCATGCCGAGGTGCCAGAACTGGTGTGGTGCCCGGCGAACATCAGCGAGATGAACATCCCAGTCACCTCGTCGGCGGAGAACCGCGGATTGCCGTCTTCGTCCTTGATCGAGACCAGCACGTCGAGCATGTCGCGGTCGCCCTTGTCCTCGGGCGGGTTGGCGATGCGCTGGTTCATGATCTCCTGCACCAGCGCGACGAGCTTGACGCGGGCCTCGTCGCGGCGCTGGAAGCTTTCGATCGGCAGGTACGGGTCGACGTAACACAACGGGTCGGTGCCGCGTTCCAGCTCGTGGTAGTACTCGGCGAATCGGTGGTCGAGCTGATTGCGGAATTTCACGCCGATCAGGCAGGCGGTTGAGGTGTAGATGGTCAACTCGGAGAAGAAGTCGAGCAGTTCGAGTTCGCCTTCCTCACCCCAGTCGGCAATCATCCCCTTGACTTGAGCCTCGATGGTGGCCGCGTGGCCCTTCATCTGTTCACCGCGCAGCGCCGAGTTGTGCAGCATCTCCTTGCGCCGCTCCGGGCTCGCGTCGAAGACCACGCCCTTGCCGAAGATCGGTGCCATGAACGGATACGCCGCCGCCTGGTCCAAATCCTCGTCGGCAGAACGGAAGAAGAACTCGTTGGCGTTTGAGCCCGAGAGCAAGATGACGTGTTTGTCGGCCAACTGGAACCAGCCGACGTCGCCGCATTCGTCACGCGTACGCTGCATCAGGCCGATTGGGTCGGTTCGGAACTCCTCGAGATGACCGTGTTCTTCTTCGCCGCCGGAAACCCGGGGCACGATGGCGGTTGTCATGACGGCATCCCCTCCTCGCCGAGCGCGAGCTTCTGACGATCTTTTTTGTCGGCCAAGGGGGCCTCGGGTTGAAGCTCCATATTCGCGATGAAGCCGCCGCGGGGTGTCTCGGCGACAAAGGTGATGGCTCGTGCCAGGTCCGCCGCCCGCAGGAAGTAGTCGTGGCGGGCCTGGCCCCACTTGGCCCAGTCCTCGAGCGCCGGGCCGATCTTCTCGGCCGGCAGGCTCCAGCCCATCCCTGTCTTGGTGGGACCCGGGTGCACGATCGAGGCCCGCACGCCGGTGCCCTCCAGCTCCATCTGGAAGTTGGTGACCATCGCGACGAGCGCGGCCTTGGCCGCGCCGTACGCGCCCATGTGCGGGCGTTGGCGCAGCGCGACATCGGATCCGACGAAGATCAGGTCGCCGCGCTGCCGCTCGAGCATGCCTGGCAGCACCGCGGAGGCCAGCCGGTTAGCGCCGACGAGGTGGATCTGCAGCTGCGATTCGAACTCATCGGTGGTGATCTCGGCGAGCTTGCCGAAGTAGGTGTCACCCGCGCCGGTCACCAGCACCTCGATCTCGCCGAGCGCGTCGACCGACTGTGCGACAAACGATTTCACGGAATTCGGGTCGGTGACGTCCAGGTGGAATCCGACGGCCTCGCCCCCTTCGGCGTTGATCTTGCCGACGATGTCGTTCAGCTTCTCGACCCGGCGGGCGCCGAGGGCGACCGGAAAGCCATGCGCGGCGAGTTCGATGGCGGTGGCCTCTCCGATGCCGGATGAGGCGCCGGCCACGATCGCCGGTCGACGCTCGGGCAAGGGATCAAAGCGGGGCATTCAGCGGACCTCCACGGTCATGGGTAGGTGAGCGAATCCGCGGACATTGCTGGAGTGGACGCGGACGGCGTTGGCCTCGTCGACCTGATATCCGCGGATTCGCTTGAACAGTTCGGTCAGCGCCACGCGGGCTTCCATCCTGGCCAGATGGGCGCCCAGGCAGAAGTGCGCGCCGCTGCCGAAACTCACGAGCTTGGAACCGATGTCGCGCCCGATGACGTAGGCGTCGGGATTGTCGAACACCCGCTCGTCGCGGTGGGCCGACCCCGGCAGCAACAGCAGGACGTCGCCCTCGGGAATGGTGGTGTCGTAGAGGGTGAGCTCGCCGGACACGGTGCGCGCCAGAATCTGACTGGACGTGTCATAGCGCAGCGTCTCCTCCACCCACAGCGGGACCCGGGACAGGTCGCCGTAAACGGGTGCCAGCTGATCGGGATTCTTGTAACCCCAAAATGCGGCGTTGGCAAGGAGTTTCGTGGTGGTCTCGTTGCCGGCGATCACCATCAGGAACATGAACCCGAGGATTTCCTCGTCAGTGAGCCGGTCGCCGTCGATCTCGGCGGCCAGCAGCGCCGACGTCAGGTCCTCGGTCGGCCGCTTGCGCCGCTCGGCGATCATCTGCTGGTAGTAGACGATGAGGTTGATCGACGCCTCGATCGCCGACGCCGGCACATCGTTGACGCCGTCCTCGCGATGCATCACGCCGTCAGCCATCGCGCGGATGCGGTCGCGGTCGGCCAGCGGCACGCCCATCAGTTCTGAGATGACATCCATCGGCAGCTTGCCGGCGAATTCCGCGACATAATCCACGGTTCCCGAGTCCGCCTTCTCCAGCATGGCGTCGAGGTGCTGCACCGCGAGCGCGGTGACGCGTGGCTCGAGTTCCCGGATCCGGCGCGGCGTAAAGCCTTTCGACACCAGCGTGCGCAGACGCAGATGGGCGGGATCGTCCATCGCCAGGAACGACATCGTCTTTGACGCATGCGGTCCGCGCGAGACCGGGTCCAGCGACACGCCGTCGCGGTTGGAAAGCGTGGTGCTGTTCCGAAACCCGTGCAGCACATCTTGATGCCGGGACAACGCCCAGAACTTCAGTTCCTCGTTGCGGTACAAGGGGGCGTCGTCGCGCAGCCGCTTGTAATACGGGTACGGATCCTCATGGAAGTCGTAGTCGTAGGGATCGAGGACCAATTCGTGGTCCCCAACGTGCACCGTCATGAGCTCGTCGTCTCCTGTTTGGTCTCGCTGGCGCCGGCCAGAATGAGGCGCACCACATAGGTCAGCCGGTCGGCGATCTCGTGGTAGGTGAATTCACCGCTACCCGCCTGCACGAGCGCACCGAAGAAGGCCATCTCTAACGCCGACACGGTGGTGGGGTTGGCGCCGGGCCCGATGGCGGTGGAAATGCGACGGTGAATTTCCGCGCCGATGCGGTCGCGCGCGGCGCTGACCGCGGGATCGGCACCCCCGCCGAGCAACGCCGTGGTGCACGCCGCGCTGACCTCGGGCTCGTCGGCGACGACGAGGGCCAGATGCCGCAGCGCCTTGTCCACCCGGGTGGGCATGGGGTCGTTGACGTCGGTGAAGTAGGGCACCTGGCGGACGAGGTCGAGGTAGACCTCGGCGATCAGGTGATTCTTCGACGAGAAGTAGGTGTAGGCGGTGGCAGGGGCGACCTTGGCACGGGCCGCTACCGCGCGCACCGTCAGGTCGGCGTACGACTTCTCCCGGAGGGTCTCGATGCCGGCGGCGAGCACCTTGCGGAACGTCTCCTCCTGGCGCCGGTTGCGCGGCGCCTGACCGGTCTGGTGCTCGGCTTGGGATGTGATCGTAACCAGGGCATCGCTGGACACATGTCCAAGCTATCGGATAAGCGCGAGGCGAGGCAAGCCCGTTTCGCAAATACCCAGCGTAACGCGGCCTTAGCGCAGGCCTCATCGGGTGGGATCAGGTCGGCCCTTGCACCGCAGACAGCCTGGCGACTATGGTGCGATGGGACAATATCGGACAACTGTCCACTTGATTGGCTTCGTGGATTTGCCCTTCGAATCGCCACAGACGGGAGCGGGAGATGGCCCTGTTGGCCGACGGCGTGAGCGCGCTGTTCATCGACGGCAAGATGTCGACCGGAAACGCGGGTACCTTCCCGACCATCAATCCGGCGACCGAGGAGGTGCTCGGCGTCGCCGCCGACGCCGACGCCGAAGACATGGGCCGCGCGATCGATGCCGCCCGGCATGCCTTCGACGAGACGGACTGGTCGCGCAACACCGAATTGCGGGTGCGGTGTGTGCGGCAGCTGCGAGATGCGATGCACCAGCACCTCGAAGAATTGCGCGAGATCACCATCGCCGAAGTGGGCGCGCCGCGCATGCTCACCGCGATCGCTCAGCTCGAAGTCCCGGTCAACGACCTCGCATTCGCGGCCGATACCGCCGAATCATACGAATACAGCCAGGATCTCGGCGAGGCGTCACCGATGGGGATCCCCACCCGGCGCACCATCGCCCGTGAGGCCGTCGGGGTCGTCGGGGCCATCACCCCGTGGAACTTCCCGCACCAGATCAACCTCGCCAAGATCGGGCCCGCGCTGGCCGCCGGAAATACCGTCGTCTTAAAGCCCGCCCCCGATACGCCCTGGTGCGCCGCCGTGCTCGGGGAACTCATCGCCGAGCACACCGACTTTCCGCCCGGCGTGATCAACATCGTCACGTCCAGCGACCACGGCGTGGGTGCGCTGTTGGCCAAAGACCCTCGGGTGGACATGGTTTCGTTCACCGGATCGACCGCCACCGGCCGCAGCGTGATGGCCGACGGCGCCGCGACCATCAAGAAGGTGTTCCTCGAGCTGGGCGGCAAGTCGGCGTTCATCGTCCTCGACGACGCCGACCTGAACGCCGCGGTGGGCGTGGCGGGGTTCTCGGTGTGCATGCACGCCGGGCAGGGATGCGCAATCACCACCCGGTTACTGGTCCCGCGGGCGCGGTACGACGACGCCGTCGCGGTCGCGGCCGCGACGATGGGCGGTATCAAGCCCGGCGACCCGACCGATCCCGGAACAATTTGCGGCCCAGTCATTTCCGCACGCCAGCGCGACCGGATCCAGGGCTATCTCGACTCGGCGATCGCCGAGGGCGGGACCTTTGCGTGCGGGGGCGGACGGCCGGCCGACCGCGACGTCGGTTTCTTCATCGAGCCCACCCTGATCGCTGGGTTGGGCAACGACGCCCGCTGCGCGCGCGAGGAGATCTTCGGCCCCGTCCTGACGGTGATTCCGCATGACGGCGACGACGATGCCGTGCGCATCGCCAACGACTCGCCATACGGGTTGTCCGGCAGCGTGTTCGGCGCCGACCCGGAGAGGGCGGCGAGGGTCGCCGCACGGGTCCGCGCGGGCACGATCAATGTCAACGGCGGCGTGTGGTACTCCGCCGACGCGCCGTTCGGCGGATACAAACAGTCCGGCAACGGCCGGGAAATGGGGCTTGCCGGCTTCGAGGAATACCTGGAAGTCAAAACCATTGCGACAGCGGTCCAGTGAACGTGCGAGAGGAAAAGATGCGGTTCGAAAACAAGGTCGCCATCGTCACCGGATCGGGCGGCGGCATCGGCCAGGCGTACGCCGAGGCGCTGGCCCGTGAGGGCGCGGCGGTGGTCGTAGCGGACATCAACGCGGAGGCCGCCGAAGGGGTGGCCAAGCAGATCGCCGCCGACGGCGGCACGGCGCTGGCAGTTCCGGTCGACGTCTCCGATCCGGATTCGGCCAAGGCGATGGCCGATCGCACGCTGGCCGAGTTCGGTGGCATCGACTACCTCGTCAATAACGCGGCGATCTTCGGCGGCATGAAGCTGGACTTCTTGCTCACCATCGATCCCGAGTACTACAGGAAATTCATGAGCGTCAACCTCGATGGCGCGCTGTGGTGCACGCGAGCGGTGTACAAGAAGATGTCCAAGCGCGGCGGCGGCGCGATCGTCAACCAGTCGTCCACCGCCGCGTGGCTGTACGCGAACTACTACGGCCTTGCCAAGGTCGGCGTCAACGGTTTGACACAGCAGCTCTCGCGGGAACTGGGCGGCCGCAACATCCGGATCAACGCCATCGCGCCCGGCCCCATCGACACCGAGGCCAACCGGACCACCACGCCCAAGGAGATGGTCGACGACATCGTCAAGGGTCTTCCGTTGTCGCGCATGGGAACTCCCGACGACCTGATCGGCATGTGCCTGTTCCTGCTGTCCGACGAGGCCTCGTGGATCACCGGGCAGATCTTCAACGTCGACGGCGGGCAGATAATACGGTCATGACAGAGCTGAAGCTGGGCTACATCGGCCTGGGAAACATGGGCGCACCGATGGCCACGAAGATGACCGAATGGCCCGGCGGACTAACGGTTTACGACATCCGGACCGAGGCGATGACGCCACTGGCCGAAAAGGGCGCCGGCCTGGCCGACAGCGTGGCAGACGTCGCCGTCGCGGACATCATCCATATCACCGTGCTCAACGACGCCCAGGTGCGAGAGGTCGTCGGCGAGCTGGCCGCCCATGCGAAGGTGGGCACGGTCATCGCGATCCACTCGACCATCAGCGACACCACCGCTGTCGAGCTCGCGGCAGAGCACAAACCGCAAGGCATCCATATCGTCGACGCGCCGGTGAGTGGTGGGGCGGCCGCCGCGGCGAAGGGTGAGCTCGCCACCATGGTGGGCGCCGAGCGTGAGGTGTACGAGCGCATCAAGCCGGCGTTCAAACACTGGGCGGCGATGGTTGTACACGCCGGTGAGCCCGGCGCGGGGACGCGAATGAAACTGGCGCGCAACATGTTGACGTTCACCTCCTACGCCGCGGCCTGCGAAGCGATGAAGCTGGCCGAGGCGGCCGGGCTCGATCTGCAAGCCCTGGGCCGGGTGGTGCGCCATACCGACCAGCTGACCGGCGGGGCCGGGGCGATCATGGTGCGCGACGACATGAAAGACCTTGAGCCCGACCACTTCCTGTACCAGCCGTTCTTGCACACCCGCGGCCTGGGGGAGAAGGATCTGAGTCTGGCGCTGGCCTTGGGTGAGGCCGTATCGGTTGAGCTACCGCTCGCGGAGCTGGCCTTCGAGCGGCTGGCGGCCGGCCTCGGAGTACCGCACACACAGGAAGAAACCTAAATGGACGAACTGCGCCGCAAAGGCCTCGAAAAAATGAACGAGGTCTACGGCTGGGAGATGCCCAACATCGAGGGCGACGCGTACTTCGACCTGACCGTCGACCACCTATTCGGCACTATCTGGTCCCGGCCGGGATTGTCGATGCGCGACAAGCGCATCATGACGCTGACTGCGGTAACCGCCGTCGGAAATCGCGACCTGGCCGAGATCCAAATCAATGCGGCATTGCTCAACGGGGAGCTCAGCGAGACCGAACTCAAGGAGATGGCCGTCTTCCTCACCCACTATCTCGGGTTCCCGCTGGGCTCGGCGCTCAACGGCGCGGTCGACACCGTGGTGGCCAAGCGCAAGAAGGCCGCGGCAAAGGGCGCCGGGGAGGACAAGAAGGCCAACGTCGACAACGCGGTGAAGATGCACAGGGGCAATACCGGCGACTAGCCGGCCCGCTAGAGTGACGTTTCGTGCGCGTCCTGGTGGTCGGTTCCGGTGCCCGTGAACACGCCCTGCTGCTCGCGCTCGGCAGGGACCCCGAGGTCACCGGGCTGGCCATCGCCCCCGGCAACGCCGGCACCGCCCGGCTCGCCGAGCAGCGCGATGTGGACGTCACCTCCGGCGAAGAGGTCGTCGCCCTGGCCCGCGAGGTCCGGGCCGACCTGGTGGTGATCGGTCCCGAGGTGCCGCTGGTGCTTGGCGTGGCCGACGCCGTCCGGGAGGCCGGCATCGTCTGCTTCGGTCCCGGTAAGGACGCGGCACGCATCGAAGGCTCCAAGGCGTTCGCCAAGGAGGTCATGGCGGCCGCCGATGTGCGCACCGCCGATAGCGAAATCGTCGACAGCCCAGCCCTTTTGGACGCGGCCCTGGACCGGTTCGGGCCCCCCGCCGGCGACCCGAACTGGGTGGTCAAGGACGACCATTTGGCCGCCGGCAAGGGTGTGGTGGTGACGCCGGATCGCGACGTCGCGCGCGCGCACGCCGCCGCCCTGCTCGAGGCCGGTCACCCGGTGCTGCTGGAGTCCTATCTGGACGGCCCCGAGGTGTCGCTGTTCTGTGTCGTCGACGGCCCGACCGTGGTGCCGTTGCTGCCGGCACAGGACTTCAAGCGGGTGGGCGAGGGCGACACCGGGCCCAACACGGGCGGCATGGGCGCCTATGCGCCGCTGCCCTGGCTGCCCGACGAGCTGCACCGGGAAATCGTCAGCCAGATCGTCGAACCCGTTGCCGCCGAACTGGTTAGGCGCGAAAGCCCGTTCTCCGGATTGTTGTACGTCGGTCTGGCGATCACCGCGAAGGGGCCCGCGGTGGTCGAATTCAATTGCCGCTTCGGCGATCCCGAGACGCAGGCCGTGCTGGCCCTGCTGGACTCGCCGCTCGGCCAGCTGCTGTATGCGGCGGGCACCGGCACGCTGGCGGACTTCGGTGAACTGCGCTGGCGGGACGGCGCCGCGGTGACCGTCGTGCTGGCGGCCGAAAACTATCCCGGGCGCCCGCGGGTCGGAGACGTCGTCGTCGGCTCCGAAGCCGAGGGGGTGCTGCATGCCGGGACGACCCGGCGCGACGACGGCGCGATCGTCTCGTCGGGCGGGCGGGTGCTGTCGGTGGTGGGCACCGGCGCCGACCTGGCCGCTGCGCGCAGCCGCGCCTACGAAATCCTCGCGTCAATTCGGTTGCCCGGCAGTCATTTCCGCAGCGACATCGGCCTGGCGGCCGCGGAGGGCAAGATCAGCGTCTAGCGGGTTTCAAAAACCCGTCGCTTGCCCGTCCCGGCGTGGATCGCTCGCCGCGAAATATCCGCCGTCCAGGCGCCAGATCGCTTGGCAGCTACCGAATTGGCTGTAGTCGTCCACGGCCACCAGGTCATGCCCGCGCCGCCGGAGCTCGTCGAGCGTCGAGGGCGGGAAACCCCGTTCGCAGCTGACCTGCGTCCCCTGTATCCAACGGAAGCGAGGGCCGTCGCACGCCGCCTGCGGGTTCTGGCCGTGGTCGGCGATGCGCACCATCACCTGCACGTGACCCTGGGGTTGCATGGGACCGCCCATCACCCCGAAGCTCATCACGGGGCTCCCGTCTTTGGTGACAAAGCCCGGGATGATCGTGTGATAGGGGCGCTTGCGCGGGCCGACTTGGTTCGGATGGCCTTGCATCGCAGCGAAATCCGCGCCCCGATTCTGCAGCGAAATCCCCGTGCCCGGCACCACCACACCGGAGCCGAATCCCATGTAGTTGGACTGGATCATCGACACCATCATCCCCGCGGCGTCCGCGGCGGTCAGATACACGGTGCCCCCCGCCGGGGTGCCGGCGGACGCCGGTTTGGCCTGACCCTGGTCGATCAGCGCCGCCCGCTTCCGCAGATATTCCTTATTCAGCAAGCGTTGTGTGGGAAACGGCATGTGGTTCGCATCGGCGACGTAGGCCTGCGCGTCGGCGAAAGCCAGCTTCACCGCTTCGATCTGAAGGTGCACGCTGTCGGCGGAATCGGCTGGCAGCGAGGCCATGTCGAAGTGCTCCAGGATTCCCAGCGCCATCAGGGCCACGATGCCCTGCCCATTGGGCGGTATCTCGTGGACGGTGTAGCCGCGATAGGTGGTGTCGATCGTGCCTACCCAGTCGGCGCGGTGAGCGGCGAGGTCGTCGGCCCGCATGGCTCCGCCGTTCGCCGCCGCATGCGACTCGAGTTTGTCCGCCAGCTCCCCGAGATAGAACGCCGCACCCCCGGTTGCCGCGATCTTCTCGAGCGTGGCCGCATGGTCGGGAAACCTAAACCGCTCACCGGCTTTCGGCGCGCGCCCGCCGGGCATGAAGGCCTCGGCGAACCCGGGCTGCTCCTTGAAGAGCGGGACCTGAGCCGCCCACTGCTCCGCGACCGTCGGCGAGACCAGGAAGCCGTCGCGGCCGTAGCCGATCGCGGGCTCGAACAGCATGTCGAACGGGAGCTTTCCGAACTTGGTGTGCAGTTCGGTCCACGCCGACACCGCTCCCGGTACGGTCACCGAATTCCAGCCGAGTGCGGGAACGGCGTTGCCGCCGAAGTACTCTGGCGTCCACGCCGCGGGTGAGCGACCCGAAGCGTTCAGTCCGTGCAGTCGATTGCCATCCCAGACGATGGCGAACGCGTCCGATCCGATGCCGTTCGACACCGGTTCCACGATGGTCAGAGTGATGGCCGTCGCGACGGCGGCGTCGACCGCATTGCCGCCCTGGGCGAGCATCCGAAGACCCGCCTGCGCGGCGAGCGGTTGCGACGTGCACACCACGTTGGCGGCCAGCAGGGGTTTGCGCGGCCAGGCGTAGGGGAAGCTCCAACCGAACGGTGCGGTCACGCTCGCGAGCGTAACGCGCGCACCACGGGCTCACGCCGTCAGCAGCGGTGCCATCCAGGTCAGCTCGGCCGGCAGCTGTGAGCTCCAGAATTCTGCCGTGTGCCCGCCGGGGGAGAAACCGCCCGCGGGTGGGTTGGGCAGTTGAGCGATGAATTGCTTGGTCGCCGCGTAGAACGGGTCGCTATCGCCGCAATCCACCCGGATCGGGATCGATGCCAGCGCAGGCATTCCGAACACCGAGTTCGCCGCGAAGTCGTCGGCGCCGTCGAACGCGCCGGGCGCGGCCGCGCCCGAGGACAGCCACAGCGCCGGGCTCACCGCACAGATCGCGGCGGTGCGCGCGGGCCCGAGCCGCCCGCCGAGCAACAGCGCGCCGTAGCCACCCATCGACCAGCCCAGGAATGCGACCCGCGAGGTGTCCAGGTGCTGGCTATCCAGCATCGGGATCAGTTCGTTGAGCACCATCGCGCCGGCGTCGTCGCCAGACGCCCTCTTGTGCCAATAGCCGCCGCCGCCGTCGACGGCGACCACCGCGAATGGCGGAAGGCCGGCGTTGACGGCCTGGGCCAGACCCTGCTCGACACCGCCGGCCATCACGGTCGACGCGTCACTGCCCTTGCCGTGCAGCGCGATGACCGGTCGCAGCGCCTTCGTCTGGCCCGGCGGGCGCGCGATCGCCCAGTTGGTCGAGATTCCGCCGCGTGCTGCCGACACGAAGGAACCGGTCGTCATCGTCGGCGCAGCCTGAGCCGGCGGGGCGGGTTCGAGCGGCGGCGCCGGCGCCACCGGAACCTGCGTGCCGGCCCCCGATGCCGGCATGGCTTGAGATGTGCGGGGCTGGAACAGGATGTCGAGTCCGATTGCGCCGGCCGCCCCGGCGGCCACGCCGACGCCGAGACCGAGCACTGCGCGGCGGCTCAAGTCGGGCATCCGGCAATCATGCCATGGCCGTTTGGCCGAAATGGCATCGCAGTACCACTTTTACTGGCACCATGGCTATTCGTGACAGCAGCAGTTACTCCAAAAGGAGAACGCCGCCGGTACGCGCTCGTGAGCGCGGCCGCCGAGCTGCTTGCCGAGGGCGGCTTCGAAGCGGTGCGACACCGAGCGGTCGCTCAGCGGGCCGGCCTGCCATTGGCCTCTACGACTTACTACTTCTCGTCGCTCGACGATTTGATCGCGCGCGCGGTCGAACACATCGGCATGATCGAGGTGGCGCAGCTACGGGCGCGGGTCAACGGCCTGTCGCGCCGGCGCCGCGGCCCCGAGACCACCGCCGAGATGCTGGTCGAGTTGCTCGTGGAGGACGTATCCAGTCCGGGACTCGCCGACCAGTTGATTTCGCGGTACGAGCGGCTGCTCGCCTGCACCCGCCTGCCCGCGTTGCGTGAGACCATGCGCCGCAACTTGCGCCAGCGCGCCGAGGCCGTTGCCGAGGCGCTCGAGCGATCCGGCCGATCCGTGCATATCGAGCTGGTCCGCACGCTGCTCTGTGCGGTCGACGGTTCGGTGGTGTCCGCGATGGTCGAGGGCCGCGATCCCCGCATCGCCGCAGAGCAGACGGTGGTCGAAGTGATCGAGGTTCTGGCACCGATCGATCAGCGGGCCGTGCCGATCTGACCCGTCTGCCGAAGCGAGTTCGGCGGCAGCGTCGGCGTCACGATGTAGCCGGTGGTGAAGTCCCCATAGACCGTGACAGCGGCCGGGCAGCGCTGCGCGTACAACGCGACGTAGGCGCAAACGACGGCGTCGACGGGATCCTCGGCGCGGCGCAGATCGCTCTTGCGTTGCGCGGCGACCACCCGACGGCGCAGCTGGACCCAGGCCTCGTGACACGCGACATCCAGTGCGACGTCGCTGAGCGCGAGCTTCTCGACGCCGTCCATCAGCGCTAGCAGCTCCGACCTGAGCCGCTCGAGGCTGCGCCCGGGCTTGGCTTTGTACTTCAAAGTCCGCTCCAGCCGGAACAGCACCACGGTCGCCGGGTGCGGGTACACCTCGATGGCGCGCCGCGTCGCCGACGACAGCGGGTCCATATCGAGCTCCAGCGCCCGAGCCAATCGCGCGGCCCGGGGAACGTCGGCGAACTCGGGCTTCCCGGTGTTGGCCGGGTGGGCGCCGGCTTCGAACCTGCGGAAGTCGCGGTTGAGCGCGGTCTCGGCCGGCCGCTGGCCCGTGCTGTTGGTCACTACCAGCGGGGCATCGAAAGCCACCAGGCAATCGCCGCCTACGTACGGCCGCAATGCGGCCAGGATCTCGTCGTCGTCGCGGACCGCGCCGATGTACACGAGGCGGCCCGCGGCGTCGACGACGGCCACGCCGGTCGGATTGCGGCCGGCCCAGGCGAGATCGACGCCGGCGAAGAACATCCGCCAAGTATTGCCGCGGCGACGCTGTCACATCGACCAAATTGGTCGCCGCGGGAAAGTGGGTGCCCGTTGTGCCCGCCTCACAGCGACAATGCCAATCGGATGGCACGCCAGATTGCGCGGATGGCGAATTGTCGCTGTGAGGCGGGCAATTTGTGCGTCTCCTGGCGCAGAGACGGATGTGGCAACTGTGGCCATAGATGCGGTGAAAGCCCGGCCGTCGGTGGGGGCAACCGTAAGCTGTGTCTTTGTGAGCATTCCGAATGTGCTGGCCGACCGGTACGCCAGCGCCGAGATGGTCGCGATCTGGTCGCCGGAGGCCAAGATCGTCGCGGAGCGGCAGCTGTGGGTGGCCGTCCTACGCGCACAGGCGGAACTCGGTGTCGCGGTGCCTCCGGAAGCGATCGCCGACTACGAGCGGGTGCTCGGCGATGTGGACCTGTCCTCGATCGCGGCGCGGGAGAAAGTGCTGCGCCACGACGTCAAGGCCCGCATCGAGGAATTCAATGCGCTGGCCGGTCACGAGCATGTGCACAAGGGAATGACCAGTCGGGACCTGACCGAGAACGTGGAGCAGCTGCAGATCCGGCGATCGCTGGAATTGGTTTTCTCCCACGGGGTTGCTGTGGTGGCGCGGCTCGCCGAACGGGCGGTCACGTATCGCGATCTGGTGATGGCCGGACGCAGTCACAACGTCGCCGCGCAAGCCACCACGTTGGGCAAGCGATTCGCCTCCGCGGCGCAAGAGACGCTGATCGCGTTGACCAGGCTGGGCGAGTTGATCGACCGCTACCCCTTGCGCGGGATCAAGGGTCCCATGGGAACCGCGCAGGACATGCTCGATTTGCTCGACGGCGACGCCGCCAAGCTGGCCGACCTCGAAGGCCGCATCGCCGACTTCTTGGGCTTTGCAACGGTTTTGACCAGTGTCGGGCAGGTGTATCCGCGTTCGCTGGACCACGACGTCATCTCCGCGCTCGTGCAACTCGGCGCCGGACCGTCGTCGATGGCCCACACCATCCGGCTGATGGCCGGGCACGAACTCGTCACCGAGGGCTTCGCGCCGGGGCAGGTCGGGTCGTCGGCCATGCCGCACAAGATGAACACCCGCAGTTGCGAACGGGTCAACGGCCTGCAGGTGGTCCTGCGCGGCTACGCGTCGATGGCCGCCGAACTGGCGGGCGCGCAGTGGAACGAGGGCGACGTGTTCTGCTCGGTGGTACGCCGAGTTGCCTTGCCGGACAGCTTCTTTGCCGTCGACGGGCAGATCGAGACGTTTTTGACGGTGCTCGACGAGTTCGGCGCCTACCCGGCGGTGATTCAGCGCGAACTGGACCGCTACCTACCGTTCCTGGCCACCACCAAGGTGTTGATGGCGGCCGTGCGCGCCGGCATGGGGCGCGAGGCCGCGCACCATGTGATCCGCGAACACGCGGTGGCGACGGCGCTGGCGATGCGGGAACGCGGCGCGGAGCCCGACCTGCTGGATCGGCTGGCCGCCGACGACCGGTTGCCGTTGGACCGCGCGGCCCTGGACGCCGCGCTCGCCGACAAGACGGCGTTCACCGGTGCCGCCGGCGACCAGGTCGACGGCGTCGTCGCGATGGTGGACACCCTGGTGAGCCGATACCCGGACGCCGCCAAATACACCCCGGGGGCGATCCTATGACTCTCGCCGGCGCCCTCGCGGGGATCGACTTCACCGATCTGGACAACTTCGCCAACGGATTCCCGCACGAGCTGTTCGCCGTCCATCGGCGCGAGGCGCCGGTGTATTGGCACCAGCCGACCGACAACACCCCCGACGGGGAGGGCTTCTGGTCGGTCGCCACGCACGCCGAAACCCTTGAGGTGCTGCGCGATCCGGTCACCTATTCATCGGTCACCGGCGGCGTGCGGCCATTCGGCGGGACGCTGTTGCAGGACTTGTCCATCGCGGGCCAGGTGCTCAACATGATGGACGACCCGAGGCATTCGCAAATCCGGCGGCTCGTCAGCTCCGGGCTGACGCCGCGGATGATCGGTCTGGTCGAAGACGATCTGCGGGCCCGGGCGCGCCGGCTGCTGGATGCGGTGGTGCCCGGCGAAGCGTTCGACTTCCTGGTCGACATCGCGGCCGAGCTGCCGATGCAGATGATCTGCATCCTGCTGGGAGTGCCGGAGTCCGAACGGCATTGGCTCTTCGAGGCCATCGAGCCGCAGTTCGACTTCGGTGGTTCGCGGAAGGCGTCGCTGTCGCAGTTGTCGGTGGAGGAGGCCGGCTCGCGGATGTACTCCTACGGCCAGCAGCTGATCGCCTCCAAGCGCGCCGAGCCGACCGATGACATGCTGTCCGTCGTCGCCAATGCGATGCTCGACGACGCGGACGCCCCGGCCCTTTCCGACCTGGAGTTGTATCTGTTCTTCAGCCTGCTGTTCAGCGCCGGAGCGGAAACGACGCGTAACGCTGTCGCCGGCGGGCTACTGGCGTTGGCCGAGCATCCCGACCAATTGCATGCGCTGCGTGCCGATCTCGACGGGCTGCCGACGGCAGTCGAAGAGATTGTGCGGTGGACGTCACCGTCGCCGTCCAAGCGGCGCACCGCCACGCGCGATGTCACGCTCGGCGGACAGTCGATCGAGGCGGGCCAGAAGGTGCAGATATGGGAGGGCTCGGCCAACCGCGACGCCCGCGTGTTCGATCGCGCCGATGAATTCGATATCACCCGAAAACCCAACCCGCACCTGGGCTTCGGGCAGGGCGTGCACTATTGCCTGGGCGCCAATCTGGCCCGGCTGGAACTGCGGGTCCTCTACGAGGAACTGCTGACGCGGTTTTCCGCCGTGCGGGTGGTGCGGCCGGTCGAATGGACTCGCAGCAACCGGCATACCGGCATCCGGCATCTCGTCGTGGAACTGGCCGAGTAACGGTGTCTTCCCGGCTCGCCGATGTCGAGCCGTCACCCGATGTGTTCGCCGCGGTGATGGCGACGGGAATCCTGTCCATCGCCGCGGCCGATCACGGCTACCGCCAAATCAGCGAAACGATGGGCGTTTTGGCCTCGCTCGGCCTGGTGGTGCTCGTCGTCGTGGTGATCCTCACGCGGCGCCATGCGCGGTGGGATCTGAAGGATCCCGATGTCACCTTGCGGCTGTTCACCTTTGTCGCCGCCTGCGCGGTGTTGGACAGCCGGGTGGCGTCTCGGCCGGTGCTGGCGCTGACGCTGGGGGTGGTGGCGCTGGTGTCCTGGCTGGTGCTGATCGCGCTCAGCGCGCGCAATATGTCGGCGTTTGCATGGTCACGGTTGCGCGACCGTGCCCACGGCGCGTGGGAGCTGGCCAGCGTGGGCACCTCGGGTCTGGCGATCGTGGCCGCGAAGGCGGCCCGGTACACCCCGGAGCGCTGGTGGCTGGCGGTGGCCGTGCCGATTTGGCTGGCGGCGCTGTGCATCTATGGCCTGATGACCTGGCTCATCCTGTGGCGCAGTGTCGCGCAGCGCCAGGACCGCGACGGGTTCGAGCCCGATACGTGGATCCTGATGGGGGGCTTGGCAATTGCGACATTGGCCGGCGACACGATCCACGGCCTTGCTCCGGGGTGGCTGGCCGGGCCGGTGCTCGCCCTCACGGTGGTGACCTGGGTGGCGGCCACGCTGTGGATTCCGCCGCTGATCTACTTCGGTCTGCACCGCATCCGCCGCCGCCCCGAAATGCTGCACTTCGCCGGTGTGTGGTGGGCGTTCGTCTTCCCGCTGGGCATGTACTCCGCGGCCAGCTACAGCATGGCGGCCCAGCTAGGGCAGCGGTCGTTGATCACCGTGTCGCTCGTGTTTTTCTGGGACGCGTTGGCGGCGTGGCTGATTGTCGTCGCGGCCGGGCTATTGCGCGCTTGGCGCGTGTTTGTCAGCCCGCACGAATCGTGATCCCGGCTGCGCGCAGTTCGAGTGCGGCCAGCGCGCGAATTGTGACGAGGTCCTCACGGCGCCACCCACCGACCGGATCCGCGCTGACGGAGGTCAGTTTGCGTGGCGGCCGGTTGGTCAGTGCCCGCAACGCCAGCAGTTGCTCGCCGGCCGGGGTCGCGGCTAGGGCGGTCACCGTTCGTTTGCGCCGGAAGAACCGGAGCCGGAGCCAGAACCACGGCACGACCGCGATCAGGATGGGGAGGGCGGCGACAGAAATCGCGAGCAGCACCGCGAGCCAGCTCGTCGTGGTGTCCAGGTCGTGGACGGCGTCCGCGATGTCGAGGGCGCTGTGGCTGGCAGCCGTCAGCGGTTTGCTGACCGCGTCGCCGACCAGCGGAATGTGCTGCGCGCCATGGCCGGCAGACGCCAGATTGCCCCCGATGCCATGCGCGCCACTTTCGACTTGACGGCCGGCTTCGGCGATTGTCGAGATGGCGTCGTACACGGCGACCCCGACGAGCAGCCAGATGACGGTCCACACGACGACGGCGACATCGCTGAACAGTTGGGCAAGCAGCCGGGCGGGTCTGGTGGAGTAGGGCACGAACCGGGATGTCATGACCGAAATTCCAGCACAGCTCCCGGCACGGGGTCGGCCGCGCGGTGCCCGATAGGCTGGCCCGATGCGCCCCGCACTGTCCGACTACCAGCATCTGGCCAGCGGCAAGGTCCGTGAGCTGTACCGCGTCGATGACGAGCACCTGCTGCTGGTCGCGACCGACCGGATCTCCGCATACGACTACGTCCTGGACAGCACGATCCCGGACAAGGGCCGCATCCTGACCGCGATGAGCGTGTTTTTCTTCGACCTCGTGGAGGCCCCCAACCACCTGGCCGGGCCGCCGAATGACCCGCGTATCCCCGACGAAGTGCTGGGCCGTGCGCTGGTGGTGCGGCAGCTCGAGATGCTCCCGGTGGAATGTGTGGCACGCGGTTATCTGACCGGCTCGGGGTTGCTGGACTACCAGGCGACCGGGAAGGTGTGTGGGATCGCGTTGCCGCCGGGTCTGGTCGAGGCCAGCAAGTTCGCCACGCCGCTGTTCACCCCGGCGACGAAGGCCGCACTGGGGGACCACGACGAGAACATTCCGTTCGCCCAGGTGATCGAGATGGTGGGCGCGGTGCGCGCCAACCAGCTGCGCGACCGCACGTTGCGGATCTATGTCCAGGCCGCCGATCATGCCCTGACGAAGGGAATCATCATCGCGGACACCAAATTCGAATTCGGCACCGATGGCGAGGGCAACCTGGTGCTGGCAGACGAAATCTTCACGCCCGATTCCTCGCGGTACTGGCCGGCCAACGACTACCGGGAGGGCGAGGTGCAGACCAGCTTCGACAAGCAGTTCGTCCGCAACTGGCTCACCGGCCCCGAATCGGGCTGGGACCGCAACGGCTCACAACCCCCGCCGCCGCTTCCGGAGGACATCATCGACGCCACCCGCGCCCGTTACATCAATGCCTACGAACGGATCTCCGGCATGAGCTTCGACGACTGGATCGGCCCCGGCGCATGACGAATTCCATTGCGCAGACGCCCGCGCCGCCGGTCGCTAAGCGGGTGGAGACTCGGCGGGAGCACCACGGCGACGTCTTCGTCGACCCGTATGAATGGCTGCGCGAGAAGGACGACCCTGACGTCATCGCCTACCTCGAAGCCGAAAACGACTACGTCGACCGGGCCACCGCTCATCTTGAACCGTTGCGGCAGCAGATTTTCGACGAGATCAAGGCACGAACCAAGGAAACCGACCTCTCGGTGCCGACTCGTCAGGGCGACTGGTGGTACTACTCGCGAACCTTCGAGGGAAAGCAATACCGCGCCCAATGCCGTTGCCCGGTAGCCGATCCCGATGATTGGACCCCGCCGGCGCTCGATGAGAACACCGAGATACCCGGTGAAGAGGTGTTGCTCGACTCGAACATCGAGGCCGAAGGCCACGATTTCTTCGCGTTGGGCGCCGCGATGGTCAGCCTGGATGCCAATCTGCTGGCCTACTCCGTCGACGTTCTTGGCGACGAACGCTATACGCTGCGGTTCAAGGATTTACGGACCGGCGAGATGTTCCCAGACGAGATCGCCGATATCGGTGCCGGAGTGACCTGGGCGGCCGACAACCGTACCGTCTACTACGCGACGCTGGACGCGGCGCACCGTCCCGACAAGATATGGCGGTATCGCTTGGGCTCCGGCGAGCCGTCGGAGCTGGTGTATCACGAAGCGGACGAACGCTTCTGGCTCGGGGTGGGGCTCACCCGCAGCGAAGCCTACGTGTTCATCGCCTCGGGTTCGTCGATCACGTCGGAGATCCGCTACGCGGACGCCGCCGATCCCCAGGCGGAGTTCACCGTGGTGCTGCCGCGGCGCGAAGGTGTCGAGTATTCAGTGGAGCACGCGGTGATCGGGGGGCAGGATCGCTTCCTGATCCTGCACAACGACGGCGCGGTGAATTTCACCCTCACCGAGGCACCCGTCGACGCCCCGGCGCTGCAGCGCACCCTGATCCCGCACCGCGACGATGTTCGGCTCGACGGCGTGGACGCCTTCGCCGATCATCTGGTGGTCAGCTACCGCCGCGAGGCGTTGCCGCGGATCCAGTTGTGGCCCATCGACTCCGGCGGCGGCTACGGCGAGCCCGAAGAGATCGGATTCGAATCCGAGCTGATGTCGTCCGGCCTGGGCGGCAATCCGAACTGGAAGTCGCCCAGGCTGCGCATCCGGGCCGGGTCGCTCGTCATCCCGACGCGCATTTACGACATCGACCTGGCGACCGGCGAACGGGTCTTACTGCGTGAGCAACCCGTGCTCGGCGATTACCGGCACGCGGACTACGTGGAACGACGCGACTGGGCGCGCGCAGACGACGGCGCTCGGATCCCCGTGTCGATCGTGCACCGCGCTGGCCTCGAATTCCCGGCGCCCACGGTGCTCTACGGTTATGGCGCCTACGAGATTTGCACGGACCCAAGCTTTTCCATCGCGCGGCTGTCGCTGCTGGACCGGGGCATGGTGTTCGTCATCGCCCACGTCCGCGGCGGCGGCGAGATGGGCCGGCTGTGGTACGAGCACGGCAAGTTACTCGAGAAGAAGAACACCTTCACCGACTTCGTCGCGGTGGCAAAGCATTTGGTGGACTCGGGCCTGACCCGGCCGCGAGAGTTGGTGGCGCTGGGCGGCAGCGCGGGTGGACTGCTGGTCGGCGCGGTGGCCAACCTGGCGCCGGATCTGTTTGCCGGAATCCTCGCCCAAGTCCCGTTTGTCGACCCCCTGACCACCATCCTGGATCCCTCGCTGCCGCTCACAGTCACCGAATGGGACGAATGGGGAAACCCGTTGAGCGACAGCGAAGTCTACGCCTACATGAAGTCCTACTCGCCCTACGAGAACGTCGAGACCAAGCGGTATCCCGCCATCCTGGCGATGACGTCCCTGAACGACACCAGGGTCTATTACGTCGAGCCTGCGAAGTGGGTCGCGGCGTTGCGGCACGCGAACGCCAATGGCAACCCGGTGCTGCTCAAGACCCAAATGGCGGCGGGCCACGGCGGGGTCAGCGGTCGCTACCGGGCCTGGGAAGAGGCCGCGTTCCAGTATGCGTGGCTGCTAGCCGCTGCCGACGGCGACCGCTACGGCCGCGCCCAGAAAGACGACCTCGATGGCGATGCGCAGGGGTAGCTGCGTCGTCATCGACTTAGGCGGATCGGGCATCCGGGCGGCGTAGACGTTGGCGGGGAACATGACCAGCATCAGCACCAGGAGGCACAGGGCCGCGGCCACTCGGGTCAAGGGAAGCAATAACCCCACGGCGCCCAGCAGCTCGAGCAGGCCGGTGATGGTGACCAGGTAGCCGGGTGCCGGTAACCGGGGCGGCACAATCGCGATCAGGTCGCGGCGCAGCTGCGGGGCGAAGTGGGCGAACCCGGTCATCAGGAACATCGCGGCCAGTCCCACTGCGAGCGCCGCCGCCCAGCTGTTGACGTAGGCGACGCCGAGCCAGCCGATGCACCGAGCGGCGATGGTGCCCACCAGCAGGGTGATCAACGGAGCCATCTCAAACGTCCGATCCGGCTGTTTGGCTTGCGGGCCGCTTCGGCAGAAACACCGCGGGGATGACCGTGGACACCACCAACGCGACCGCGACGACGAACACCGCCGTATAGGCGTGCGACAAATCGTGCAGCACATTGTCCGCGAAGCCCGGGGCGAGGGCCTGGCGGGGTATCGCGGCCGGATCGAGTGGCGCCCCGCTGGCGGCGGCCTTCTGTTGCAGCGACGCGAGTTTGTTCGCCGCGGAGATGTTCTCGCTTCGATTGAACTGGTTGGTCAGAATCATCGACATGAGCGCGGTTCCCATCGAGCCGCCCACCTGGTGGCTGACGCTTATCAGCGTTGTGCCGCGGGCGATCTGGTGCGGCGCCAGCGCCTGCACGGACGCGACCGACAGCGGCATCATGGTGCATCCCATGCCCAGGCCCATGATCGCCAATCCGACCAGGAGCGTGGGTAGGTACTGCGCCTGCTTGGCCACCCCGAAGGCGAAGGTGCCCAGGCCGGCGGTGATCAGCGCGATGCCCACCAGGACGACCTTGCCCGGTCCCTGCCGGTCCACGAGCGGCCCGGTCAGGCGCATGGTCAGCATGGCGCCGAGTCCCTGCGGGATCATGTGCGCGCCGGCCTGCATCGGCGACTGATGCAGCACCTGCTGGAAGTAGCTCGGCAGCAGCAGGCCGGCGCCGAAGAAGGCGGTGGCGAAGACCAGCATCGTCACGTTGGCCTGGGTGAGCACCTTGTTCTGGAACAGCCGCAAATCTATGAGTGGGTGGTCCGCGCGGTGCCACGCGTGCAGCACGAACGCTCCGATCAACGCCAGGCCGACCGCCGCCGGTATCAGCACGCGGCGATCGGCGACGGTGCCGCAGCGCGGAATCGACGACACCGCGAACAGGAACATCGCTAGGCCCGGCGACAGCAGCAATACCCCGACGACGTCGAAGGTTTCCGAGCGCGCCGGGTGATCTCGCGGGAACACGATCGCCGCGAGGACGATGGTCACCAGGCCGATGGGGAGGTTGATCAGGAAGATCCACCTCCAGCTCGAGGTGTCGATGAGCCAGCCGCCCAGAATGGGCCCACCGATGGGGGCGAGCAACATGGGAATGCTCAGGATCGACATGAGACGGCCGAGCCGCCCGGGGCCCGCTTCGCGGGTCATGATCATGAATCCCAGCGGCATCAGCATGCCGCCGCCGATGCCCTGCGCCACGCGAAACACGATGAGCTGCAGGATGTTTGCTGCCACCGCGCACAGCAGCGAGCCCAGCGCGAAGGCGAGCACGGATCCCATGAAGAGCCGCTTGGTGCCGAATCGGTCGGCGGCCCAGCCCGTTACCGGAATTACTGTTGCCAAGGCGAGCGTGTAGCCGGTCATCGTCCATCCGACGACGGCTTGGGACGACCCGAATTCGGCGATGAAGGTACGTTGCGCGACGCTGACGACGGTGACGTCGAGTATCGCCATCACCGTGGCGAGGATGCACACGCCGGAGATCCGCAACAGCCGGGCGTCCAGCTTGTCTGGATAGACATGCACGCCGGGGGCGGGCTGCCGCGTGGGAGTGGTGGTCAGCGGGGTGTCGGCCGCTGCGGAACGGGCCTTCTCCATGGCGTTGCTTAGCATATCGAATCGATTACCGGGTCCCTGGCCTGCGTCGCCGCGGACTCGATATACGCCTGCTGTCCGCGTGTCCTTCACCATTCCGACACCTGACATGGTCAAACTGCGGGTGTGTCTGGAAAATTGATCGTCTCGGTCTCAGGGATAGGGGAGCGCACCCTGGGCGACGTTGAGGCGTTCTGCGCACAAATGGATGCCCGCAACGTGCCGGTGTCGTTGCTGGTGGCCCCGCGGCTATCCGGCGACTACCGACTCGACCGCGATCCGCGCACAGTCGAGTGGCTGACCGCGCGGCGCGCCGCGGGCGACGCCATCGTGCTGCACGGCTACGACGACCCGGCCACCAAGAAGCGGCGTGGCGAGTTCGCCATGCTGCGGGCGCACGAGGCCAACCTGCGGCTGACGGCCGCCGACCGGGTGCTCGAACACCTCGGGTTGCGCACCCGGCTGTTCGCGGCACCGGGCTGGGTAGTGTCACCGGGCGTGGTCAAGGTGTTGCCGCGCAACGGGTTTCGACTGCTGGCCGACCTGCACGGGATCACCGACCTGGTCCGTCACACCACCGTCCGCACCCGCGTGCTCGGCATCGGAGAGGGCTTCCTGACCGAGCCGTGGTGGTGTCGCATGGTTGTGCTGTCCGCCGACCGGATCGCCCGTCGGGGCGGGATCGTGCGCATCGCGATCGCCGGCCGCCAGTTGCGCAAGCCCGGGCCGCTGCAAGCGGTGCTGGACGCCGTCGACCTGGCCGCGATGCACGGCTGCACCCCGACGGTGTACCAATGGCGGTCCGGCAAAGCCGTTGTCGACGCCGCCTGATCAAGCCGTCATAAGTCGGCAATGGAGCCGAAGGTGGGGGCGCCGGGCTCGAGGCTGACCCTGGCGGCTCGGGCCACGAAACTAATGGCGTGGTACCAGCCGCACAAGAAGAGCAGATCGAGCAGGCTGGCATCGCCGAATTCCGCGCTGAGTCGTTGCCACAGCGCATCGTCGATATCGGCGTTGTCGTGCAGGGCATCCACCGCCCGGATCAGTAGCCGATCGCGATTCTCGGTCCAGCAGTCGTCCTCGTCGTCGCCGGTGACGAGCGAGGCGACCTGCCGCGCATCGAGGCCCACGCGTTCGGCGAAGAATGCGACGTGTACGCCCCACTCGTACTCGCAGCCGCAACGCGCGCAGGTCCGGTTGATCACGATCTCGCGGTCGCGCATCGACAGCGACAGCTGGCGGCTGAGTTCGTAGCGACCCCACGGGCCCATTGCCTGCGCCATGGGAAGGTTCCGGACGAAGGTGCGGAAGAGCCCTATCGGCGGAACCCCGGCCGGCATCATCGTCTGCAACTGCGCGTCGACCTCGGAATCGTAGGGCGGGTCGAGCGGGGAGATCCTCGGTGTTACTGTTTCCGTAACCATGACCTCGCAGCGTATGTTACGGAAACCGAAACGTCAACAGCTCCCGCGTCCGGGTCAACCGGTTCGGGGCTCCGATAGCGGACGGCCACTCATGGCCGCCCTCGACCTTCTCGGCCGTCGCTGGTCGCTACGGATTCTGTGGGAGCTGCGAGACGGCCCGTTGGGGGCTCGTGCGCTCCGTAGCCGCTGCGACGGCATGTCACCGAGCGTTCTTTACGACCGGCTCGGCGAACTCGCCGCAGCCGGACTGATCGCCAGATCCGACGAGGGGCATTATCAATTGACTCCGATCGGGCGACAGTTGGGCGTGGCCCTCGACCCGCTCGATCACTGGGCTCGCCAGTGGGCCGAGGAAACTCGTTGAGAGTACGGGCTCGTCCGAGCGTTCGGCGAAGCGTATCCCGTTGGGCCACAGGGGCTCCGCCGATGACCTTGTTGCTCCGGCGCGATGTCGACGCGGCGTGACTAAGCCGTCCGCTTAATCGACCGGCGCGGGGCACTACCCTGTTCCGACATGAGCGAATCTTTCGCAGCCGATGCCATCGTCGTCGGGGCGGGCTTGGCGGGCCTGGTCGCCGCCTGCGAACTGGTGGATCGCGGCCTGCGCGTGCTGATCGTCGACCAGGAGAACAGCGCCAACTTGGGTGGGCAGGCCTTCTGGTCGTTCGGCGGTCTGTTTTTCGTCGACAGCCCCGAGCAGCGGCGGCTGGGCATCCGCGATAGCCACGAGCTTGCGTTGCAGGACTGGTTGGGGACGGCGGCTTTCGATCGTGAAGAGGACTATTGGCCGCGTCAGTGGGCGCATGCCTACGTCGATTTCGCGGCCGGGGAGAAACGCAGCTGGCTGCGCGATCGAGGCCTGAAGGTCTTTCCGTTGGTGGGTTGGGCTGAGCGCGGCGGCTACGGCGCACAGGGGCACGGCAATTCGGTACCCCGCTTTCACATCACGTGGGGCACCGGGCCCGCCTTGGTCGAGATCTTCGCGCGTCGGCTGCGGGATCGCTCGGCGGTGCAATTCGCCCACCGCCACCAGGTTGACGAGCTGATCGTCGAGGGCGGCGCGGTGACCGGTATCCGCGGCACCGTGCTGGAACCGTCGCCTGAACCACGCGGGGTGCCTTCGTCACGAAAAGCTGTGGGGCAATTCGAGTTCCGTGCGTCGGCGGTGATCGTGGCCAGCGGCGGCATCGGGGGAAACCACGATCTGGTGCGCAAGAATTGGCCCAAGCGGATGGGCCGCGTCCCCGGGCAGCTGCTGAGCGGGGTGCCCGCCCACGTGGACGGCAGGATGATCGGAATCTCGCAGCAGGCCGGCGCGCGGGTGATCAACCCCGACCGGATGTGGCACTACACCGAGGGCATCACCAACTACGACCCGATCTGGCCGCTGCACGGCATCCGGATCATCCCCGGCCCGTCTCCGCTGTGGCTGGATGCGTCCGGCAAGCGGCTGCCGGTTCCGCTCTATCCCGGGTTCGACACCCTCGGCACGCTGGAGTACATCACCAAATCCGGATACGACTACACCTGGTTTGTGTTGAACGCCAAGATCATTGAGAAAGAATTCGCGCTGTCCGGCCAGGAGCAGAACCCCGATCTGACCGGGCAGAGCGTAAGAGAGCTGCTGCGCAACCGGGCCAGCTCCGGCGCGCCGCGGCCAGTGCAGGCCTTCGTCGACCGAGGCGTGGACTTCGTCGCCGCAAACTCGTTGCGCGAGTTGGTGACCGGGATGAACAAGCTGCCCGACGTGGTCCCGCTCGACTACGCGACGGTGGAAGCCGAGGTGACCGCCCGCGATCGTGAGGTGGCCAACAGGTTCAGCAAGGACGGCCAGATCACCGCGATCCGCGCCGCGCGTGGTTATCTGGGTGACCGGGTGGGCCGGGTGGTGGCGCCGCACCGCTTGACCGATCCGAAGGCCGGGCCGCTGATCGCGGTCAAACTGCACATCCTGACGCGAAAGACGTTGGGCGGCATCGAGACCGACCTAGCCGCGCGGGTTCTCAAGGCCGACGGCACGTCGCTGCCCGGTCTCTACGCGGCCGGCGAGGTGGCCGGGTTCGGCGGTGGCGGCGTGCACGGCTACCGGGCGCTCGAGGGCACGTTCCTGGGCGGCTGCATATTCTCCGGCCGAGCCGCCGGCCGCGGCGCCGCCGCCGACATCGCCTAGCCTTTGGCTGTGTGCGCTAGAAGGTGACCCCGCTTTCTTCGGGCAGCACCTGAAAGTCTGTGTCGGTCATCTCGGTGAGCCGGCCGTAGTAGATGCCTCTCGCGTCCGGGGCGATGATCCCTTGGTGAATGGGTACCGCGCGGGCCGGCGCCACCGCACGCAGGTAATCGACGGCCTCGGATACCTTCATCCACGGCGCCGCCGCCGGAGCTGCCAGAACGTCCACCGGCTCGTCGGGCACGAATAGTGCGTCACCGGGATGCATCAACCGTGCGGGGTGGTCAGCGTCGCCGACCAGATACGAAATGTTCTCTATCACAGGGATTTCCGGGTGGATGACCGCGTGCCGGCCACCTACGGCTCGGACGGTCAGCTCACCGATGCGCAGCTCGTCGCCGACGTGCACCGCTTGGCACGGCCCACCGAGCTGTGCGGTGGTTTGCGGATCGGCGTAGAGCGCGGCGTCCGGGTTGCCCTCGAGCAGCGACGGCAGCCGGGCGACATCGACGTGGTCGGGGTGTTGGTGGGTGATCAGGATGGCGGTCAGGCCGGTGATTCCCTCGAAACCGTGCGCGAAGGTGCCAGGATCGAAGAGCACGCGGGTTTGATCGAACTCGGCGAGTAAGCAGGAATGACCGAAATGCGTCAGTAGCATGTTTACGATTGTGCCCTGACGGGGGTGATACCGATGCGGGTGATCCTGGCGACGATGCTGGTGGCCGGTGGCCTCGCAGTGGCCCTTGTCGTCGTGGTACCGGCGCACGCCGAGCCCCAGACGTGCCCGCCGGTGTGCGACCAGATCCCAGACAGCGCGTGGATCCAGCAGCGCGCCATTCCGCTCAGTTCCGTGTACAACTGGCCCGCGCTGGCCGGACTGGCGGCGCCGGCGACCGGGACCGGGCCGCGCTTCCGCTTTGAGACTCTGTGCGGGTCGCCGGCGATACCGCAGGACCCGCGCGATTCGGCGGTGGCGGCCCGGGCAACCGTCGTCCACCCGGACGGGCAGTGGCAGTTGCAAGCGCAGATCCTGCACTGGCGCGGTGACACGGCGCGCGGCGGTTCGGCCGCGGCCGCGGTGTTCAGCACTGCCGTCGCCGCCCTGCGAGGCTGCCAGCAAGGGGCGCCGCAGCAGTCGCCGTCGATCACCACCGACCAGCCGAATCGGATGGCCGCGGTCATCAGTGGGCCGGTGGTCATGCACACCTACCTGGTCGCACACGTCGCGAGCAGCACGATCACCGAGCTCACGCTGTGGTCATCGGGACCGCCGGAGGTACCCTGGCCCTCGATGGCAGACGATCCGGTGCTGGACGCCATGACCGCGCCCCTGTGCGAGGCGTACATCGCTTCGTGTCCGTGACCCGCGTGCGGTACCCCTCGCCGGTAGAGTTAGCGCCGAGCAAGATCTGAGGAGGAGCGCCGGTGGCTCGGGTGGTCGTGCATGTGATGCCCAAAGCGGAGATTCTCGACCCGCAGGGCCAGGCGATTGTCGGCGCGCTAGGCCGGCTCGGCCACGGCGGGGTCTCAAATGTCCGCCAGGGCAAAAGGTTTGAGCTCGAAGTCGACGACACCATCGATGACTCGGTGCTCGCCGAAATCGCGGAATCATTGTTGGCGAACACGGTGATCGAGGACTGGTCGATAAGCCGGGAAGCCCTGTGACGGCACGAATCGGCATCATCACCTTTCCCGGGACACTCGATGACGTCGACGCCGCGCGGGCCGCGCGCCGTGTCGGCGGAGAGGCGGTCAGCCTGTGGCATGCCGACGCCGACCTCAAGGGAGTCGACGCCGTGGTGGTGCCGGGTGGTTTTTCCTACGGCGATTACCTGCGGGCCGGCGCCATCGCCAGATTCGCCCCGGTGATGGCGGAAGTGGTCGACGCCGCGCGGCGCGGCATGCCGGTGTTGGGAATCTGCAACGGTTTTCAGGTCCTGTGTGAGGCCGGGTTGTTGCCCGGCGCCCTCACCCGCAACGCGGGTCTGCACTTCGTCTGCCGCGACGTGTGGCTGCGGGTGGCCTCGACCGCGACGGCATGGACGTCGCGTTTCGAGCCCGAGGCCGATCTTCTGGTGCCGCTGAAGTCCGGCGAGGGCCGATACGTTGCACCCGCGGCTGTGCTCGACGAACTGGAGGGCGAGGGCCGGGTGGTGTTTCGCTACCACGACAACCCCAACGGCTCGCTGCACGACATCGCTGGCATCAGCTCGGCCAACGGCCGCGTCGTCGGCCTGATGCCGCATCCCGAGCACGCCATCGAGGCGCTGACCGGTCCCTCCGACGACGGGCTGGGCCTGTTTTATTCGGCGCTGGACGCCGTGCTCGCCGTTTAGCGGTAAAGCTCAGCCGCGCAACGTAATTCGCGGAAGGCCGCGGTGAGCGCGTCGGTCGCGTCGTGCGGGTCGTTGAACGTCCGGTCGTCGGTGAGCACCGCGATGCCGAGCTGGTCGACGTAGCTCCACACGGTGATGTTGACCGGCGCGCCCGGCGACAGCACGCCGGTCGAGTAGATCTCGCTGACCGTGGCGCCGCCGAAGTGGCCACGCTCGCGCGGGCCCACGACGCTGGACACCGCGACGTTCATCACCTTGTTCGGCGCCTCGCGCCGTGCCAGCCAGCGAAACGCGGGCGGGGCCAGCGCGGTCGGCAGGTAGGTCATCATCCGCTCGTAGAGGCGGGGGCCCAGAATTTCGTGGTCTTCCTTGGCGATTCGGGTCGCCAGCGCGACCAGCCGCGCCCGTTCGGCCGCGTCTGCGATGTGCACGGGCAGCGAAACCATCAGGCCGCTGATCTCGTTGCCCGTGATCCGGTCGGACTTGTCGGTGGCGGTGGGCACCGACGCGATGATGGGCCGGTCGGCGGCTCCGTCGTAGGCCAACAACAGCTTCCGAAGGCCCCCGGCCGCGGTCGCCAGCACCATGTCGTTCATCGTGATGCCCAACGCCTTGGCGGTCGCCTTGACGTCGGGCAGCGGCAGCGTCGCGCTGGCGAACTGCCGCCGGGGTGACACGACGTGGTTGAGGAAGGTCGGCGGTGCGTCGAACGGGTCGGCCAGGTCGGGGTGTTTCCCGCGCTGGCGGGACCGGCGGCGGACCCGGAACCACCCGACGGCCGCGTCTTTGACCAGGCCCGGCAGTTTGGCGGCTTGCCGGGCGTGGTCGCGCGCGGCGGCGCGCAGCAGCTCGGACGTCGACGGGGTGACGCAGGGTTCGTCGTCGTCGCGCTCGTCGGTCGGCCCGTCCTCGAGGTCCATCGCGCGCGCCAGCAGGTTGACCGCGGCGACGCCGTCGGCCAGCGCGTGGTGGATCTTGCCGATCAGCGCGAATCGGCCGCCGGTCAGGCCCTCGGCGAAGTGGAATTCCCACAGGGGGCGGCCGCGGTCCAGCGGCGTGGACGCCACCTCGCCGATGACGGCGTCGAGCTCCCGTCGCCCGCCCGGCGCGGGCACCCGCACCCGCCGCAGGTGGTAGTCCAGGTCGACCTCGCAGTTCTCCAGCCACATCGCGTGATGCAGTTTCCACGGGATGTCGACGAGCTTGTAGCGCAACGGTTCTAGCAGATGCAGCCGGCGGCGCACGTGGTGCCGGAACGCCTCGAAACCGAAGTCAGATTCGCAGCTGGAGGGGTCGAGGACCGCAACTTTCAACGTGTGCGTGTGCAGGTTCGGCGTCTCGCTGTACAGCAGCATGGCGTCCATGCCGTTGAGCCTCTTCACACGCCACCTCGCTCCCGGAGACGAGTCAGCCCAGAATGGGGAACCGGCGCTCGGCGGCGAGCCGGTCGAGCGCGGTCTGCATCATCGAACGCACGTAGGCGTCGACTTCGTCGATGTCGGGATCGTCGCCGAAGCGGGCGGCGATATCGATGGGCTCGAGGACCTCCGTGACGATCTTGGCCGGCAGCGGCAGGTTGGGCGGGAAGATCACGCTCAGGCCGAACGGAAAACCGAAGCTGATCGGCAATATGTTGATCCGGGCCTTCGTCAGTCGCAGCGTGCGCGCCAGCCAGTTGCCGCGGGTCAGGAACAACTGCGTCTCCTGGGCGCCGATGGACACGATGGGCACGATCGGCACCCCGGCTTCGATCGCCGTCCTGACGTAGCCGGTGCGACCGTCGAAGTCGATGGTGTTTTCGCTGAAGGTGGACCGGTAGGAGTCGTAGTCGCCGCCCGGGAAGACCAGCACCACCGCACCCGAATGCAAAGCGGCGGCCGCGTTTTCGCGGCTCGCCTCGATGACCCCGAGGCGGCGCAGCCACCCGTCCAGCGGGCCCATGAACAGCCCGTAATGGCCCAGGGTGTAGACGGGCCGGCCGTAGCCGAACCTCTCGTAGAAGGCCGGCGAGAAGATCAACACGTCGGGAGTGAACATGCCGCCGGAGTGATTGGACACGACGAGCGCCCCGCCGGTCGACGGGACGTTGTCGATGTTTCGCACCTCGGCGCGATACCACCGCTTGATCCACGGACCGATGGCTTTGGAGACCTGCTCGGTGAAGGCCGGATCCCACTTGGCGGTCTCGCGATTGTCCGCCGCCGCGCCGTCGCTGCCCTTCATGGTTCGCCCTCAAGTTCCGCCGGTCGTGTCCTGCTATTTGCTATTGCCAGCGCGATGGCGGTCCCAAACCTCAGCGCGTTTGCGGCATATGCTACTCTCTATTTTGGAGAATGTCATATCCGTTTGCTGGCCCTGGGGGGGCTCGGGAGAAAATGACCGAAAAGGTTCTTGTCACAGGGGGATTCGGTCTCGTCGGCTCGCAGACAGTGCGCCGGCTAGTTGCCGATGGCCATGATGTGGTGGCTACGGACCTCGGAACTCCCGCTCAACGCAAAGCCGCGGGATCGCTACCCTCGGGCGCCGAGGCGAGCTGGGCAGACCTGACCGACCCGGACGAGGTCGCCCGTCTGGTCACCGAGGCTGCGCCGACGGTGATCATCCACCTGGCCGCGGTGATCCCGCCCTCCATCTACCGTCATCACGAGCTGGCTCGTCGGGTCAATGTCGACGCGACCGCAGCGCTGTTGCGTGCCGCGCAGTCCAGCCCCCACCCGGTGCGGTTCATCCAGGCGTCGAGCAACGCCGTGCACGGCTCGCGCAACCCGCACCGTCATCCGGAGCTGGTCCGCGCTGACACCCCGATCGCGCCGTCGGATGTGTACGGAGCGCACAAGGCCGAGGCCGAGCGCCTGGTCCAGGACTCGGGTCTGGAGTGGGTGATCCTTCGTCTCGCCGGCGTGATGAGCGTCGATCTCGACGCCATGCCGCTGAATATGGATGCACCGTACTTGGAAAGCGCGCTGCCGACCGACGGACGCATTCACACCGTCGACGTCCGTGATGTGGCGCTCGCGTTCGCGACCGCCACCACGGCCGATGTTGTCGGTGAGATTCTGCTCATCGGAGGCGACGAGTCCCACCTGCTCCGACAGGGCGACGTCGGAAAGGCATTGGCCGCCGCGCGGGGACTGGTCAATGCCTTGCCGCCGGGGCGGCCCGGCGACCCCGACAGTGACGAGGACTGGTACGTCACGGACTGGATGGACACCACCCGGTCTCAGGAAGTTTTGAAATTCCAGCGCCACCCCTGGCCGGACATGCTCGCCGAGATGCGCGCCGCCGCTGGGTGGAAGCGCTACCCGCTGCGGGTTATCTCGCCGGTCGCCCGTCAGTTGCTGAAACGCCGTGCCGCGTACCGGAATTCGCCCGGCCGGTACGCCGACCCGTGGGGAGCATTCCGGGCCGAGTTCGGCGAGCCATGGCCCGACGGGAAGAGGCGCGGCGCTACGAACTAGTTGGTGCCGGAACGTCAGCCGGCGTCCAACATCAGCGGCTCTTCCATCGATGACTGCTCGACGATCGGGCTCAACCCGCCAAAGAATTCGATCGCCGCGGCGATCGCGCGATCGACGAAAGTCGCGAAATCTTCGAAGGCCACGCTGCCCCGGATCCAGTGCGAACGGCGTGCGACGACGCCGATGCGCTGTGGATCGGATGAGTTGTGCACGATCGCGGTGACGTCGCGATCCTGCCGATTCCACGTGTCGGCGAGATGCGTCAGCCAGGGCCGGTCGGAAGCGGGGAAGAAGCATGCGGGAGCAACCCGGATGAGCAACACGTCGTGATGCCCGGCCGCGATCTCGAGGTGCACATGCAGGCGGCGCGGACGGGTGTTGGCGACGTAGAAGTATTCGCCATCGTGCGCACCGCGAAAATAGCGGCTGCCGCGCGTGCACAGATAGCGTTCGATCAGGTCTGCGCAGAGCGGCTCACTCGTCATGCAGTCAATGCTGAGGACGGTGGCTTTGCGGATCCTTGTGCCGAGCGAGGCGGGACCGAAGAATCAGTTGAGAATTCGCTGAGCGCGCCGGCCTCGGTCAGGGCAGCACTCGCACCGGAACGTTGGACCAGCCCGCCACGTTGGTCATGCTCACTCGTTTGCAGCCCTCCCAGATCACCTCGTAGCGGGGCATCAGGTCCAACAGTTTCTCCAGCGCAACCGCGCTCTCCAGACGGGCCAGCGCGGCACCCAGACAACTGTGCACGCCATAGCCGAAACCGAGGTTCTGCGCCTCACCGCGGTCACGCTCGATGTCGAATTTGTCGGCGTCGCTGAAGGCCTCGGGATCGCGATTGGCTGAGCCGCCCAGCAGGAATACCGGCTTGCCGGCCGGAATCGTCACCCCGTGCAGGTGAACGTCTTTGAGCGAACAGCGGACGTTGTACTGTGCCGGCGCCTCGAATCGCAACACCTCCTCGACCGCGGCCGGAACCTTCGAGCGATCGTCGAGCAGTTTCTGCCATTGGTCGGGGTTGCGAGCGAACTGCACGATCGCGTTCCCGACCAGCTTGGTGACGGTCTCGGCACCCGCGGCACCCAAAAGGGTTGCGAACCCCGTGATTTCGATATCATCCAGCTTCGTGGTGCCGCCGTCGTCACGTTCCACCTCAGCGGCGATCAGGCCGCTGATCATGTCGTTCTGCGGTTGCTTGCGTCGTTCCTGAATCAGGTTGTAGTAGAACGCCCCGACCGAAGTGACCGCCTCCCAATTGCTTTCGTTCATTTCGATCTGGCCGGGCTCGCGGTGCAACGACGCGTCGACCCAGTGCCGGATCTGTTGGCGGTGTTCGGCGGGCACCCCGAGCACGGTGCTGATCACTTCGACCGGGAAAAGCGCTGAGAAGTCGGCGACCACATCGAATTGCCTGCCGTCGACCCGCCCGAGGTGGTACTCGATCAGCTCGGTGACCGTGTCTTTCAGCGCGGTGATCGCGCGTGGCGTAAATACCTTGTTGACCAGGCTGCGCATCCGCCGATGTTCCGGCGGATCCATGAAGATCATCGACTTGTTCTCCGCCGGGACCCCGCCTTTCTTGATCATGGACAGCTCGATCCCGCGCGCCGACGAATACGTTTCGTAGTCCTTGAACGCGGCGGCGACATCCTTGTGTCGGGCCAGCGCGTAGAAGTCGTGCTCCTCGCTGTAATAGACGGGCGCCTCCTCGCGCATCCGCCGGTAGGTCGGGTACGGGTCGGTGAAGAACTCCTCCGAGAACGGGTCGAAGACCAGCTGCGCAGTCGCCATCGTCTCCTCCTCCACCGCGGCTACCTGGGTTGCTGAGCACTTGCTTAGCATCAAGCGTACCCAGCGGTCAAGGCCGAGGCAGGCCGCGCGCTAGCGTCGAATTCGACGCAGCGTTACCGATCAGGAGGGTTGACCGTGGGACTAGCGGTGCAACGGTTCGACCACATTGTCTTGAATTGCCGCGACATCGAGGCCACCGCATCGTGGTACGAGCGGGTGCTCGGCATGACGCGCGAGACGTTCGGGCCGTCCAACAGAACGGCCCTGTGTTTCGGAGAGCAGAAGATCAACCTGCGACCGGTCGGCGCGCTGGCCGACGACCCCGACTGGGTAACCGGATCCGTCGAAGCGGCCGGTTCCGCGGACTTGTGCTTCGTCACCCGCTCCACGCCCGACGAAGTACGGGCCCACCTCGCGAACTGCCGAGTCGAAGTGATCGCCGGACCGGTGACCAAGGTCGGCGCATTGGGTCCGATGACGTCGCACTACTGCCGTGACGTCGACGGGAACCTCATCGAAATCGCCGTCTACTGAGCACCTTCGAGCGGATAGAGCGTCGGCAGGTTGATGACGATGGCCTCCTGGGTGCTGCGCGCAATCACGACTTCCGCCGTTGTGTTCGGATCGGGGTTCTCTTCCCGGTGCGGCAGGTAGGGCGGAGTGAAGACGTAGTCGCCGGGCGAGGCGGAGATGCGCACTTCCTGAACACCGTCGTGAAACACGAACTCCGGGTTGCCGCTTCTCACATAGATCGCGGTCTCCGATTCGCCGTGATGGTGGTTGGACGAGACGGCTTCGGGCAAGGCGTGCGTCTCACCCATCCACAGCTTTTCGGCACCGACCGACTTGCCGGATAGCGCCGCGAAGCGCCTGAGTCCTTCCGACTGCGCGGTGTCGGAGCTGATGTCCGAGGCCCTGATGTGGTGCACCCGGTTGCGTGCGGCCGACGTCGTCGTCTCGTCGAAGTCGGGGTGAAATCCGTCCGATGTCGCCATCATCGCTCCATTCTGCCTCTCGAGCATGCCGCGGCAGCCGGGCTCAGCGCGGCCTCGTGGTGAGTCGCTCGGCGAGCTGGCGCATGTCGCGTACCACCAGGTCTGGCTGCGGCAGGCCGTCAACCGGCAGCGGTGGGTTGCCCGGGCGCGCAATGAGGGCGCCGCTGAACCCGACGTTTTGGGCGCCGAGGGTATCCCACACGTGGGCGGCCACCATCATGCAATCCGCGGGCGCCACCCCGAGCGTTTCGCATACGTACCGATACACCACCGGCGACGGCTTGAAGGCGCGGCGGGCGTCCACGCTCAGCTGTCGTTCGAAGAATCCCGCCAGCCCCGAATGCTGCAGCGCCGTCGGTCCGTCCGGGTTGGGTGGTGAATTGGTCAGGGTGACCAGTCGAAAACCATTGTCGCGCAACCTGACAAGGCCCTCGGCCGCATCTGGGTGTGGCGGCATCGACAGCAGACCCGACTTCAGGCGGAGCAGATCGTCGTCGGTGACTTCCACCTCGTAGATGTCACCCAGCATGCGCAGCACGCCCTGGGCCAGGGCGGAGAAGTTCACGTAATTCTCCGCCAACGTCGTGGCCATCGAGTACATGACGAGCTGTCCAAACCATTCACGCAGCACCCGCTCATCGCCGAACACGTCCGTGAAAATCGGTGCTAGGGAATTGATATCGACCAGCGTCTCGTTCACGTCGAATACGAGGACAGAGGGCGGGTGCTCTAGGTTCATGCCGGCTGGTGGTTGCGTTCTTGGAGCACCCACGCATTGCCATCGGGGTCGCGGAAATCGGCAAAGCTGGCGTAATCGGCGCGTTCGGGATCAAGGCCGGGAAGGAATCCCCCTCGCCAGCCGCCGTCGGTGTTCTTGTGGCGGATGCCGCTGACGGTCACCCCGCGCTCCGCCAGTTCCGAGCGGTAGCTCTCGATGTCGGAGACCACCAGATACAGACCTTGCACCGAGCCCGGAGGCGCGTCAGTCAGGCCTGCACCGAACTGGATAGAGGTGTGGGATCCCTGGGGCGTCAACTGGATGACCCGGAAACCGGGGGCGGGTGCGTAGTCGACGTCGAGGTCGAAGCCGAGTTGGTCGCGGTAAAAGCGCAGTGAGCGATCGGGATCTGATACCGGCAGGATGACAACCTCGAGCAGCGCTTTCATTGCCTGATCCCGGTGTGTGCCTTCCCGAGCACCTCGTCAGTGTCCAGGCCTCGGTCAACACCATGGGGAATGACAGTTTGGCCCGGCTCGAGCTGCAGCTGTTTTCCGTCGAGATAGACATCGATCTTGTCGGGCTCGAAGGACACCAGATTGGTTACCCGCCCTACTTCGGGCCAGGCGTTGATGTAGGACCACGCGGCGCGCTTGTGGCCGCCGATGTCGTAATAGGAACATATCCCCTTGTAGGGGCAAAACGTCTGTATATCAATGAGTTTGAGGGCGGCTTCGTCGATATCCTCGCGTGGAACATACCACCGGGGTGCAAAGCCCGATTCATACAGCGCCAGTGGGTGGTTGGTGTCGGCGATCACCTGCTCGCCATCCTGGACGACGAGATGCCGTGAAGTAGAGCGGATGTCTATGCGGTGATAGGCATCGGCGGCGTGCCCGACGATGCGGTCGTTCTCTTCATAGAAGGCGTCCATGGCGCGCCAGGCGAACGCCAGTCGCCCATCGAGAATGGCCGCATGTTGTGGCAAGCCGGTGTGCTGCCAGGCAGCGTGGTTGGCCTCTCGCTGCGCAACCTTCACGGTGAACCACTTTGTGGCCCCGAGGTCTTGGTGTTGAGTGACCCGGTCCTCATTGACAAGGATGTCCGGTTCGACATCGATGGACGGGAAATAGGCCACCGGGTAACGGCCCGGCTCGTGGAGCAGGATGACATCCTCGCTGTCGGCGACCCATCTGTCGGCGAAGCACACCCGCATGCGGCGGCGCAACGGCTCCGCATACAGCAGGCGCGGCGGCATGGGCAGCTCGGTGAGAAAGTGTCCGATCGAACTGGTGGCCAGTGGACCTTGTTGCCATGCCAAACCCATCGTCATGTCCTCCCTCTCGCGAAACTTCCCAAAAGCGGTGGTCGGCGTCAGTTCGTGACAACGACCATCTTTCCGCCGGCCTCCCCCGCCTCCATGACTCGGTGCGCTTCATGAATTTGATCGAAAGTGAAGACGCGCGCCGGCTTTGCGTCGAGCCTGCCCTCGGCCACCTGCCGTGCGATGTCTTGTAGCGGCACGTCGGAAAGCGGGAAGCCGGGAGTCCCGAAGACAAAGCTTCCGAAGAAGTTCAGGTTCACCCCGCTGGCCATGCGTAGCAGCGGGTTGAAGTCCCCGATGGGATCCAGTCCGCCCAACCATCCCGCCAGGCACGCCGAGCCGCCGCGGCGCAGCATGTCGAGGGAGTCGAGGATGGTGCTGTTGCCCACCAAGTCGAGGACCGCGTCGATCTGCTTTGATTCGGCGATGTGAGCCGCCAGGTCGGGCCGCTCCAATTCCACGCGCGCGGCGCCCAAATTCTCCAGCATGGAAATGCGCTTGGAGCTGCGCGTGGTCGCGATGACGCGCGCCTCTGCGGCGACCGCCATCTTGAGGGCCGCCTGGCCGAACGATGACGTGGCGCCGCGCAATACGAGGGTCTGTCCCGCCGCGAGGTTGAGGTTGCGGAACAGACACGTCCAAGCGGTCGCATAGGTTTCGGGTAGTGCCGCCAAATCGGACCAGGGTAGGTCGGATTCGATGAGGGCGACGTTGGCGGCGCGCACTCGGGTGTATTCGGCATAGCTGCCATTGATGGTTCGCCCCAGGCCGCCCATTAGCGCCGCCACCTTGGCGCCGACCGGAAATTCCCCTCCCGGGCACGAGTCGACGGTGCCGACGCATTCGATGCCGCTGACTTCCGCGGCTTCCGCCCATTCGCCCCGACGCATGTGCATCTCGGCGTGGTTGATGCCGAACCCTTGCACCTTAATCACGACCTCGCCGTTCTTGGGCAACGGCTTGGGAATGTCGGCGTAGACCAGGCTGTCAAGCCCGCCGAACCCTTTCAGGATGATCGCCCGCATGCCTTCCCCGCCGGGCCCTTCGCGCACTACCGCGGGCGCCGTATGCGGTGTGGCCATCACCCTGTCTCATTTCCAAATCGTTAGTCCGGCTTCGGATATTGGGAAAGCGAGCCGCAGTGCGGCAGTTAATTTAGTATCGTCGGCAAAAACTTAATGGGTCGTCTAACCCAATATTATGGGCGGAATCACCCAGATTTGTCTAGGCCCTTCGTCACAGTTGCCGAAGCGGTACCGCCCTCCCGGGCGGGGCCAACATAATGGATGAGGCAATGGGGCCCGAACGAGGCGGGAGGAAACGGTGGCCGTGCGACAAACCACCCCGGAACGGGTGAGGCAGTTTTCCGACGGCGTATTCGCGGTGCTCATCACCATCCTGGTCCTCGAACTCAAGCCGCCGTCCGCCCACAGCTTCAGTGCCTTGTTGCCGCTGTGGCCCACGGGTCTGAGCTATGTGGTCAGCTATTTGTTCATCGCGATCGTCTGGGTCAATCACCATCACCTCTTCAACTACGCGGAGACCGCGACCCCACGACTGGTGTGGTCGAACTTCGCGCATCTTTTCTCGGTGTCGCTGATCCCGTTTACCACCGAGTGGATCGCCGATAGCAGGCTGGCGGCGGCCCCCGTGGCACTGTATGCGGGCGTCTTCGTCCTCGTGAATGTCACCTACGTCGCACTCTGTTGGGAGGCCGTCGATCGGCCCGCCCATGAGGACGTTTCGGAGCTCATGCGGCGGATGCTGCGAATGAGATCGGTCATTACGATCGGTGTCTTCACCGCGTCGGCGGTGATCGCGCTGAGATGGCCGGTGGCGGGTATGGCCCTGATTTCCCTATGTCTCGTTGGCTACCTACGACCGGACATTCCCACACCGAAAAGGGCTGCGGGCGAAGGGCGTTGATATCGCACGGCGAGCGTGGCGTGGTCGCTCACGATTTGCGTGCGCGCCGCGCCAAGGCCGATCGCCCGTGACGAGGCGCGGGAGTAGCCGCGAAGGAGCGCACGTAGTCGACGGCGGCGTTGACGGCGACCCGCAGCGGTTCCGCGTCACCGGTGGCATGCGTGAGCATGGCGCCACCCTGGTGCGCGACGACCAGCGACACAGCCAGGTGTCGCGGGTCTGCGTCGGAGTGCAGATCGCCACGGCGCCGCATCGCCGTCAGGCCCGTCTGGAATAGCTCAAGCCACACGTCGTACCCGTCGGCGACATCGTCGCGAATCTCGTCGTCGGCGTCGATCAGCTCGCCGGCCAGCGAACCATAGACGCACCCGCCCCGCCGGTAGACGGTGTCGATGTCGCCCACACATGCATCGGCCCACGCTTGCAGCGCCTCGAAACTGTCGAGCGCGCCGAGCCGAGGTCGGGTGTGAAACGCCATCACATCGTCTCGTCGCGCGGCGATGACCTGGCGGGTCAGATCGCGTTTGTCACGAAAATAGTGCGAGATCTGCGACCCGCCGACCCCGGCCGCGTTGCGCACCTCGTCGATGCTGGTATTGGCAACGCCCCGCTCGAACATGAGCCGGGCGGCGACGCCGACGATACGTGACCGGGTCGCCAGTCCCTTGCGGGTGAATCGCGGTGTGCTGTCTTGGTTCACGGCGCGCCTTGGCATCGGTCGGATGCGCCTAGGTCGCGCGGCGCCGACGACGGGGACGTCGTGCCGGACGCGGCGCTCGTTCAGCCGGATCGGTGGCGAACATCCGAAGATAGTTAACGGCGAACCGCGTGGCATCGGCGTGTGGCCACTCCGCCCGATAGGTAAACGCCAACGTGCCCCCACCCTGATGAGCGCTGACGATGACCAACGCCAACTGCCGCGGATCGGCGTTCGCGTCGACAACGCCATGATCTTTCATCCGCTGAATGGCTGCTTCGAGCTGTTCGACCCACTGCCAGTAGCCTGCCGCCAATGTGGCTCGAATAGTGTCGTCGGACTTCACCAGCTGCGCGGCCAGGGCATGGTATGTCGGTGTGCCACCGGAGGTTCCGATGCGGCGTAGGTAACGCATGTTGAGATCGATCCACCGTTCGAAGTCGTCGAACGAGTCCAGGTCCCCGAGCTTGGGCTGCCGATGAAAGGCGAGCACCACGCCGATCTGCCGCCTGACGACCGCGCGAATCAGCGCGCTCTTGTCGGCGAAATAGTGCGCGAGCTGAGAACCACTGACCGACGCCGCCCTGCGCACGTTCTCCATGTTCGAGGCCGACAGCCCCTGGGCGACGATCAGCTCGGCGGCGGCCTGCACGATCCTGTCGCGGGTGGCACGCCCCTTGGCGGTCAACCGTTGTTCGTCTTGAACATCGGGAGGGACCATCGCGTCAGGCTAACTTGCGAGCGCCTTAAATTATGGGATATCCAGCCCATTGCTGGAGTGCGCCGTCAGCGCGCCTCGTCAGGTGGACAGGTGCTTGGCGAGGAAGTTGCGGATCAGCTCGGCGACGTCGTCCAGCGCGGACTCCAGCAGGAAATGGCCGCCGTCGAGCAGATGGATTTCGGCGTCGGGGAGGTCATCGGCGAACGCCTCGGCGCCGGCCGGGCCGAAGATTTCGTCACCGCGACCCCACACGGCCAGCAGCGGCACGCGGCTGGCCCGGAAGTATTCGTGCACGCGAGGGTATAGCGGCGCATTGGTCGCATAGTCCCGCAGCAGTTTTAGCTGCACCAGGTCGTTGCCGGGCCGGGATATCAGCGCGTAGTCGTGATACCAGGACTCCGGGTCGACCAGCGTCTCGTCGGGTACGCCGGTGACGTACTGCCATCGGGTGGCTTCCAGGGTGAGGAATTGCCGTACCGGGGCCTCGGTCTCGGCCGTCGGTTCATGTTGGTAGGCCTGCACGACCTTCCAGAAGCTCTCGACGAACCCGGCGTCGTATGCGTTGCCGTTTTGGCTGATGATTGCGGTGATGGCGGACGGTTCGCGAAGAGCCAGTCGCCAGCCAATGGGGGCGCCATAGTCCTGCACGTACATTGCGTACCGATCGATGCCCAAGCTGTGCAGCAGGCCCGCGGTTAGGTCGGTGAGCGCATCGAAGGTGTAATCGAACTCCTCGACACTGGGCGCGTCCGAGAGCCCGAAGCCCAGGTGGTCCGGGGCGATCACGCGATAGCGGTCGGCGAGCGCCGGAATCAGGTGCCGATACATGTAGGAACTGGTCGGAAATCCGTGCAACAGGACCAGCACCGGCGCGCCCGCCTCGCCAGCTTCGCGGAAGAACAACCGATGGCCGTCGACAGTGGTGTATCGATGATGAACGGTCGGCATGAAATACCTCCTGTACCACCGGGACCCCGCGACAGTTTTGGGATGCACATCCCAGTATGCCGCAAAACGGGCCGCTCGCAAGAGTCCCGATTAGAGTTGACCGCTCGACCGGTGGGGAATATTCTGGGTCAGTTATCCCAATCTGTGGCCAGCTTCGCCGCGTGAGCAAGAGGAGACACGGTGGGCAAGCTTGTTTCGGTCAACGTGGGCATGCCCAAGAACGTGCAATGGCGGGATAAGACCGTGTACACCGGGATATGGAAAACCCCGGTCGAAGGACCCGTCATGGTGCGTCGCCTCAACATCGACGGCGACGGCCAGGGTGACTTGGCCGGCCACGGCGGCGAGCAACGCGCCATCATGGTGTACCAGACGGAGTCCTACGACTTCTGGAAGACCTACCTGAATCGCGAAGACCTGGCGCCCGGTCACTTCGGAGAGAATTTCACCATTGCTGGGCTATCCGACGACGAAGTCTGCATCGGTGACCGCTACCGAATAGGTGAGGGGGAGTTCGAGGTCACCCAGCCGCGCGTCACATGCTTCCGGGTCGGACTGCGCCTCGACGAACCGGAAATGCCCAATCTGCTTGTGTCCCAGCACCGCCCGGGATTCTACTTCCGGGTCATCACCGAGGGCCATGTCCGTGCCGGTGACGACATCGTGCGGGTCCGGCGTGGCCGCCACGAACTCAGCGTTGCCGACGTCGACGCGCTGTTGTATCTGCCGAACCGCAATATCGGACAGCTGCGCAAGGTGGTTGACGTTCCGGCGCTCAGCCCCGGCTGGCAGCAGTCATTCCGGGACATGCTTCGTGACAGCTCAGCGAGCGAGACCGCGCCGCCGGTCGGAATCGAGCCGGGATGGAATGGTTTTCGCCCGCTGCGAGTCAGCGCGATAACCCGGGAAAGTCCGCAGGTGATGTCGATCCGCCTGCAAGCCGACGATGGCAGTTCGCTGCCCCGACCGCTTCCCGGCCAGTACCTGACCGTGCGAATCCCCGGCGCCGCCAAGCCGACGCCAACGCGTAGCTACTCCCTGTCGGGTGACCCCAGCGCGGGGGACTACCGCATCAGCGTCAAGCGCGAAGATCACGGCCTGGTGAGCCGCTGGCTGCACGCCCACGCTGAACCCGGATCCATCGTCGAGGCCGCCGCCCCGCGCGGCGACTTCTATCTGAGCGAGGAACGCACTCCGGTGGTCCTGGTCTCGGCGGGAATCGGCATTACACCGGTATTGGCGATGTTGCATACGCTGTCGGCTGCCCACAGCAACCGCGACATCTGGTGGCTGCACACCACCCGCAGCCACGAAACCCAGGCCTTTGCAACGGAAGTCACGACCCTCGTCAAGTCGTTGCCGCACGCCCGCCAGCTGGTGTTCTACACGCAGACGCAGGGACGTCCGGATGCGGCGACCATCGCATCGCTAGGGTTGCCGACCGATGCTGCGGTGTATCTCTGCGGCCCAATACAATTCATGTCGGACACGCGCGACGCCCTCACCGCAGCCGGGCTCGACCCTGCGCGCATTCACAGCGAATTGTTCGGTGCGCTACCGCCGATCAACCCCGGCATCGTCGCGGGGGCCGCACGCACGCCGCCGCACCCGCCCGCGGGACCGCCAGGCACCGGACCGTCGATCACCTTCTCCCGCAGCGGGCTCACCGTCAACTGGTCCGCCGATTACGCCAATATCCTCGACTTGGCCGAGGCCTGCGACGTGCCAAGCCGATTCTCATGCCGAAGCGGCGTCTGTCATGTGTGTGAGACCGGAGTTGTCGCCGGGACAACAACGTACGTCCAGGCGCCGTTGGAGGCGCCGGGGCGGGGAACGGTCCTTATTTGCTCGGCGGCTCCAGAAAGCGACCTCGTCCTCGACCTTTAGCCACGAAAGCCTAAAGTTCGACAGTTAATGGCAAGACTCAAGAACATCGCGGCCTGGCTGCTGTGCGCCGCGGGGCTCCCGGCGCTAACCCGGCGGCGACACCGCGACGTGCTTGGCATCGTGATGTTCCACGGCGTGCAAGACGAACCGCTCTCGCCAGCCTGCTGGCATGTGCTCGGTGCGGCGCAGTACCGCCGTCGACTGGAATACCTCCGCGAGCACTTCAACGTCCTCGCGCTCGAGGAGGCCCTCGATCGCCTGTGGGCGGGGACGCTGCCGCCGCGCGCGATGGCGATCACGTTCGACGACGGCACCCGCAACCTTGCCACCCACGCGGTCCCCGTCCTGCGCGAGTTGAAGTTGCCCGCGGCGGTGTTTCTGGCGACCGGCGCGATGGACAGTGACGAAACCCTGTGGCCCGACCGGCTTTGGCTGGCGATCGCCCGCACCACCGCGAGCGAGGTCGATCTGGCCGCGCTGGGTCTGGGCGTTCGTTCGCTCGCCGACACGACCTACCGCGGCAAGGTCTACGCGGCCGCGATCGAAAGGTTGAAAGACCTACCCGACACGCAGCGGATCGCGGTGTTGGAGGAGATTCTCGACGCGCTGGGCTACCACGACGGCGACGGCGGTCCGTTCCGGATGCTTTCCTGGCACGAGGCACGGGAGATGGTCAGCGACGGCCTGGTGGCGCTGTATCCGCACTCGGTGACCCACCCGATTCTCGCCCGCTGCGGTGATGACAAGCTCGAACGTGAGATCACGGAGTCCTGCGCGGCGCTGGAGCGTGAGACCGGTTGGGCACCAGCAATTTTCGCTTACCCCAACGGCCGGCCACGGGATTTCGACAACCGCGCCAAAGACGTGCTGCGCCGCCGCGGCGTGCGCTTTGCCTTGTCGACCACACCGGGATTCGCCGATCGTCGCTCCGACCCGCTGGCCTTGCCGCGGTTGGCGGTGGGCAGTGATGCGTCGTTCGACTATTTCCGGCTCATGGTTTCCGGCGGGCTGCCGCGCCGCGGGGTCGGCAGCAGCGGGATATCCGCCGCCGGCTGAGCGGCCGGCGTCACCGTGTCGCGGCGGCGAGCCATAAGTCGTGCAGCGCCTCCCGCCAGCGGACGATGTCGAACTCGCCGGCACGCGCGTGGGCGGCCGCGGCGAGGCGGTCGCGCAACCCGGCATCGACGATCAGGGATTGCAGCGCCTCGGCCAACTGGCGCGGATCGCCGGGGCTGACCAGCACACCGTTTTGCCCGTCGACAATCACCTCCGGAATCGCGCCCACCGCCGTGGTCACCGGGACCACGCCGTTGGCCATCGCCTCCAGCACCGCCATGGGAAGGCCCTCGCTGTAGCTGGGCAACACGAAGATCGCCGATTCGGCCAGCAGCCGGTCCCTCTCGACCGAGTCCACCCAGCCGACGACGTCCACGGTGTCGTCGAGTGCGCTGGTGCGGACGAACTCGCGCACCTGGTCTACCTCCCCGTCGCCGGCCAGCGTGACCCGCAAGTTGGCCCGAATATCGTTGGGCAGCATGCCGATCGCACGAACAAGGTCGTAGCTTCCCTTGTTGGGGCCCAACCTACCGAGCGACACCACTCGTAGCGGCCCTCGGGGACGCGGCGCCGGTGCGATCGCGGGCATCACCACGGGGTTGTAGAGCACTCGGGTGTTTGACTCGTCGAATCCGAGGCGCACGCACGACTCCCTGAGATGGGATTGACCGAGCACCACCGAATAGTCGGCGTGCAGCGCCGCGCGAACGGCGCGGCGCAGGAGCGGCGGCAGCTCGTCGAGCCAGGTGAAAAAGTGCGAGCTATGGCAGTGGACAATGGTCGGGACGCCGCGGAGCCGAGCGATGAACAACGGCACGGCCTTGCGAACGACGCTGCCGCGCAAGGAAAAATGGGCGTGCAGCACGTCGGCGAAGCCGAACAGTAGCAGCCCGGATGCCTTGAGGATGCCGGTCACTCCCGTCCACAGCCGCGCCCCCAGTGCGGCGTCGATATAGGTGGGCACGAGGGTGATCAGAAACCGTTGGTCCGTGTCTTCGCTCAGCAATCGCATCACCGTCGCCATCCCGCCGCGGCTGTTGGGCCCAGCCGGCGCGTTCCCGATCGTCAGCACCCGGATCGGATAGCGTTGCTGGCGTGCCATTACGCGCCGAGCGCGACCGATGCCTCGGCGGTGTAGCACAGGAACGTCAGGGTCTCCTGCAGGTAGAGCTGCACGGTGTCGGCGTCGTGACTGCTGTAGCCGATGGCGACGTCGGTCCCCAGTTGCAGGTCGAAATCTCCACCGCGAGTGGTCAAGACGAAGGCGCCGTCGATGGCCGGCGCCCAGATGATGTCGCCATCCACCAACCGGTTCAGGTGTTCGCGAATCGGATATCCGTGTTCGGTGGTCTCGCTGACCTTCGTGTAAACGCCGGCGGATAGCAGCACCGAGTAGGGGCCGTCGACACCGGCAAGCCGCAGCTCGGTCAACGCCTGCGAGATGGCATCCGGCATGTCTCGAGGGTCCTCGGGCAATGTCAGCGGCTTGTTGGAGCTGGCGCTGCGGATGCCCTCGATCGACGCGGCGGCGTAGCCCTCGAAGATGGTGCGGTCCTCGACGAACGCCAGCTTCTTGGCGGCATCCTTGACCGGGTTCCAGTCGGAGTCGTTGGCGCCGCGCTCCACATCGTCGATCTCGGAGCGAGACAATGTGAACGGAACCCGCAGCCGGACAAGGGGTTTGCTGGCCCGAAGGTGGGCGACAACACCGTCGGTGGGTGCCTTGACGTCGATCAGCCGACCGGTGCTGACCGCGGCGGTGACGGGCCCACCGGGCTCGCTGACATCGACCACCCGGCGCCCGGCGATATGCCGTTTGAACGTGCGCGTCGCCTCCAATTCGATTTCGGCCCAAGCGACGTCGGTGACCGGTGCCAGATCGCGGTAGAGGTTGTTGATCATCCGATGGGTCCTTTCATGCTGCCGATCGAAAGTGAGCCATTAGAGGCTGGGTCGGGCAAAGATGTGGCGGGTCGTTCCGTTGTCAGCGGTGTGGGCAGCGGGGGCGGGTCGTCGAGGAAATCCACGGTGGGAGAGAAGAACAGGCCGCCGGTCACCGCGGTGGAGAAATCCAGGATGCGGTCGGTGTTGCCCGGCGGATCCCCGAGGAACATGTTGCGCAGCATCTGTTCGGTGACCTCGGGTGTTCGCGAATAGCCGATGAAGTACGTGCCGTACTCGTCCTTGCCGAGTTCACCGAACGGCATGTTGTGCCGCACGATCTTCAGTTCGGTGCCGTCGTCGGTAATCACGTTCAGCGCGATATGCGAGTTCGGCGGCTTGACGTCATCGTCGAGCTCGATGTCTTCCAGCTTGGTTCGCCCGATCACGTGCTCCTGCTCGGTGACCGACAGCGAGTCCCACGACGCCATGTCGTGCACGTACTTCTGCACGTGGACGTAGCACGAGCCGGCGAAGTCGGGGTCCTCGTCGCCGATCGCGGTGGCGCTGACGGCAATTGGGCCATCCGGATTTTCGGTGCCGTCGACGAAGCCGAGCAGGTCGCGGTTGTCGAAGAACCGGAAGCCGTGCACCTCGTCGACGACGGTGACCGCACCCGCCATCGACTTGAGGATGCGCCCGGCCAGCTCGAAACACACGTCCATCGTCTCGGCCCGAATGTGAAACAGCAGATCGCCGGGCGTGGCCGGGGCGGTGTGCCGCGGGCCGGTCAGCTCGACGAAGGTATGCAGCTCGGCGGGTCGCGGCCCGGAAAACAAGCGGTCCCAGGCGTCAGAGCCGATCGAGGCGATGACCGACAAGCGTTTGGTCGGATCGCGGAAGCCGATGGCGCGCACCAGCCCGGACAGATCCGGCAGCGCGTCGTGCACGGTCGCTTCGCCGCCGTCGTCGATGGTGACCACGAGAAAGATTGCCGCGGGCGTCAACGGCGCGAGGATGGGCTGCGGCTGTACCGGAGGCACATGGGCGACCCTATCGGGAACTGCGCCGTCGCCGACAGCCATGATGTTCAATATGTCGGCAAGCGCCGCAGGCCTCTGCGAATTCATCGACGCCTCTCCGTCGCCGTTTCATGTTTGCGCCACGGTGGCCGGACGGCTGGTCGACGCCGGATACACCGAACTGAGCGAAGCCGACAGCTGGCCCGCGCAGCCCGGTCGCTACTTCATCGTCCGCGCCGGCTCGCTAGCCGCCTGGAACTCGGCCGGCGCCGACGGGCCGTTTCGGATCGTTGGCGCCCACACCGACAGCCCGAACCTACGGGTCAAGCAGCATCCGGATCGCGTGGTCGCCGGCTGGCGGGTGGTGGCGCTGGAGCCGTACGGGGGCGCGTGGCTCAATTCCTGGCTGGACCGAGACCTGGGCATCAGCGGGCGGTTGTCGGTCCGCGACGGCGACCGGGCCGTGCAGCGGCTGGTGCGGATCGACGATCCGATCCTGCGGGTGCCGCAGCTGGCCATCCACCTGGCCGAGGACCGCAAGTCGCTCACGCTGGACCCGCAACGACACGTCAACGCGGTATGGGGAGTCGGCGACGGCGCCGCGTCCTTCGTCGATTACGTCGCCGACCGCTCGGGGGTGGCTGCGGTCGACGTGCTGTCGGCCGACCTGATGACGCACGATCTGACCCCGTCCGCGGTCATCGGCGCGGATGGTGACCTGGTGAGCGCGCCGCGGCTGGACAACCAGGCCAGTTGCTATGCGGGAGTGGAGGCCCTGCTGGCCGCGGAGCCGCGCGGTTTCCTCCCGGTGCTGGTGCTCTTCGACCACGAGGAGGTCGGTTCGTCCTCCGACCGCGGCGCACAATCCAACCTGCTGAGCACCGTCCTGGAACGGATCGTGCTCGCCGCCGGTGGCGGGCGGGAAGATTACTTGCGGCGCCTGCCGGCGTCGCTGCTGGCCTCGGCGGACATGGCACACGCCACCCACCCCAACTACCCGGAGCGGCACGAGCCGGGGCATCCGATCGACGTCAACGGTGGACCGGTGCTCAAAGTGCATCCCAACCTGCGCTACGCCACCGACGGACGCACGGCCGCGGTGTTCGCACTGGCTTGCCGGCAGGCCGGTGTGGGGCTGCAGCGCTACGAGCACCGCGCCGACCTGCCGTGCGGGTCGACCATCGGGCCGCTGGCGTCGGCGCGGACCGGCATCCCCACCGTCGACGTCGGCGCTGCCCAGCTCGCGATGCACTCGGCGCGCGAGTTGATGGGGGCGCAGGACGTGGCCGCGTATTCGGCCGCACTGCAAGCGTTTTTGTCGCCGCGCTGACCTACGATCCGGGCATGACCTTCAACGTAGAAATGGTCACCTTCGACTGCGGCGACCCCGCGAGCCTGGCCGGCTGGTGGGCCGAGCAGTTCGGTGGCAAGACACACGTCATCCTCGCCGACGAGTTCACCGCCGTGACCTTCCCCGAAGGGCTGCGGCTCGGGTTCCAGAAAGTGCCCGATCCCACCCCGGGAAAGAACCGGGTGCACCTCGATTTGAGTGCGGGCGACATCGACGCCGAGGTGTCGCGGCTGACGGCCGCCGGGGCCAAGGAGGTCGGCCGGCACAACTTCGGCGAGAACTTCCGCTGGGTGGTGCTGGCCGACCCCGAGGGCAACGTGTTCTGCATCGTCGGCAATCCCGCCCTCTAGGCGGGCCGCCGCGCGTCAGCGCTGATCGAGGAAGAGCGGGTCGTAGCGGATGACGTTCTCCACGACCAACCCGTCGCGGCTGCGGACCCGGTCGAGGCCGCGAATCCGGAACGGTCCGGCGGGGCCGGTGCCCTCACCGACGTAGTGCAAGTACACCAGTTCCTCGCCCTCGGTGGGACCGGGAACGGTTGCGCTGTCGACTAATTCGAGGCGCAGATCCGGTGCGGCGTCCAGTATTTCGGCGATCTTCGCCGTGTACGCCTCGACTCCCCGCACCGGCTCCGGGTCACCCGGCCAGTAGCCGACGATGTCGTCGGCCAGAATGTCGAAGCCGCGCGACATGGTGGGCGCGGCCCAGTACGCGGCCCACAGCTCCGCACTGAACTTCGGGGCAGTGGTCTTGACGTCGGTCATGGTTCCTCCCTGGGTAAGGCGCTTCGATCGAGCGCGTTAGGGCAAGCGTGTCCGTCGCCGTGCGGCGGCACAATTACCTCGGAGGTCATCGCCGCGGTGCGCGCGACGTGGTTACCGTTGCTTCGTGAGCGATGCCGCGGTGGGTGTCCTGTTGCGCGAATGGCGGGCTCGCCGTCGGGTGAGTCAGCTCGACCTGTCGCTCAGCGTGGGTGTGTCGGCGCGGCATCTGAGCTTCATCGAGACCGGGCGTTCGCGGCCCAGTCCCGAGATGGTGCTCGCGCTCGCCGAGGGCCTCGACGTTCCGTTGCGGGAGCGCAACTCGCTGCTGCTCGCAGCCGGGTTTGCGCCGCGCTACCAGTCGCGCCCGCTCGAGGATGCCGCGCTGTCCCCGGCCCGCGATGCCATCCAGCGCCTGCTCGACGCGCACGACCCCTACCCGGGCATCGTCATCGACCGGTGCTGGAACATCGTCGGGACCAATGCGGCGGCGTCCGCGCTGACCGCCGGTCTGCCCGAGCATCTGCTCGGCCCGCCGCCCAACGTGTACCGGCTGTGCCTGCATCCCGACGGCCTCGCCCCGCGGACCCTGAATTTCGACGAATGGGCGGGCTATCTGCTGAGTCAGCTCCGGCGCACGATCGCGCTCACCGGCGACCCGGTGTTGCTGGCGATCGACGAGGAGGTGCGCGGCTACCCGGGAGTCGCGGCCGCCGCGGCCGCGCGGGGCATGCCCGCCGACAACGCCTCGCTGCTGATTCCTTTGGTGCTCGACGCCGGCGGCGGGAAGCGGCTGTCGATGTTCACGACGCTCACGACGTTCGGAACCCCGCTCGACGTCACCCTCGCCGAGCTCGCCGTCGAACTGTTCTACCCGGCGGACACGGAAAGCGCGCGCATGCTCCGCGGGTAGCACGCACGCGGCTCGCTGGCCTACAAACGCTTGGCGAGCAGGTGCTCGGCCATCTCGGCGCCCTTGCGGCTATCCGATTGCGCCTTGCGGAAAAGGTCGGCGACTTCGTCGTCGCCGTCGCGTTCCGCATCCTGAATGTAGGTTTCCAGCCGCAGTGCGTTGTCGAGGCACTTCTCGGTGTACCAAATGAGGTTGTAGTTCTTGTCTTTGGTGCCGGTGACGTTTCCCGTTTCGGCGGTCATCTCGTTCCTCCCTGTCGTCACTTGCCGGACGACAGTCGGCTACCCCCCGATTCGGGGCACAAACGCACGTCGCGGCGTCGGAGGCGGGGCCACCCTAGACTGTCTGCGTGACCGTCTCCGGAACCGGCGAGCGCGTCCAGGTGATCGATACCGTCGAGCACGCCGCGACCACTCCCGACCAGCCGCAACCCTTTCGCGAGCTCGGCCTCAAAGACGACGAGTACCAGCGGATACGCGAGATCCTGGGCCGCCGGCCCACCGACACCGAGCTGGCGATGTACTCGGTGATGTGGAGCGAGCACTGCTCGTATAAGTCCTCCAAAGTTCACCTGCGCTACTTCGGTGAGACCACGACCGACGAGATGCGCGCCGGCATGCTGGCAGGGATCGGCGAGAACGCCGGGGTCGTCGATATCGGCGACGGCTGGGCGGTGACCTTCAAGGTGGAATCGCACAACCACCCGTCGTACGTGGAGCCCTACCAGGGCGCCGCCACCGGCGTCGGGGGCATCGTGCGCGACATCATGGCCATGGGCGCGCGGCCCGTTGCGGTGATGGATCAGCTTCGCTTCGGTGCGGCCGACGCGCCCGACACCCGCCGCGTGCTCGACGGCGTGGTTCGCGGCATCGGTGGTTACGGAAACTCGTTGGGACTGCCCAACATCGGCGGCGAGACCGTGTTCGACGCCTCGTATGCGGGCAACCCGCTGGTCAACGCGCTGTGTGTCGGCGCGCTGCGCAAGGAGGATCTCCACCTTGCCTTCGCGTCCGGAACCGGAAACAAAATCATCCTGTTCGGCGCGCGCACCGGCCTCGACGGCATCGGCGGCGTGTCGGTGTTGGCTTCGGAGACCTTCGGCGGCGACGAGGGCGGAGGCCCCGGCCGCAAGAAGCTGCCCTCGGTGCAGGTGGGCGACCCGTTCACCGAGAAGGTGCTCATCGAATGCTGCCTCGAGCTGTACGCGGGCGGGTTGGTGATCGGCATCCAAGACCTCGGCGGGGCCGGATTGTCCTGCGCCACATCGGAACTCGCGTCGGCAGGCGACGGCGGCATGCGGGTCGAGCTGGACAACGTGCCGCTGCGCGCCGCCAACATGACGCCCGCCGAGATCCTGTCCAGCGAATCGCAGGAGCGGATGTGCGCGGTGGTCGCGCCCGAGAATGTCGATGCCTTCCTCGCGGTCTGCCGCAAATGGGAGGTGCTGGCCACCGTCATCGGCGAGGTCACCGACGGCGACCGGCTGCAGATCACCTGGCACGGCGAGACGGTCGTCGACGTGCCACCGCGCACCGTCGCCCACGAAGGTCCGGTGTATCAGCGCCCGGTCGCCCGCCCCGAATCGCAGGACGCCTTGAATGCCGACACCTCGAGCGGGCTGCCGCGGCCGGCAACCGGCGACGAGCTGCGCGCGACTTTGCTTGCGCTGCTGGGTAGCCCGCACCTGTGCAGCCGGGCGTTCATCACCGAGCAGTACGACCGCTATGTGCGGGGCAACACCGTGCTGGCCGAGCACGCCGACGGCGGCGTGCTGCGCATCGACGAGACGACAGGCCGCGGCATCGCGGTGTCGACCGACGCGTCGGGGCGCTACACGCTGCTGGATCCCTACGTCGGCGCCCAGCTGGCGCTGGCCGAGGCGTACCGCAACGTCGCGGTCACCGGTGCGACGCCGGTCGCGGTGACCAACTGCCTCAACTTCGGTTCACCCGAGGACCCCGGCGTGATGTGGCAATTCGCCCAGGCGGTGCGGGGTCTGGCGGATGGCTGTGCGGCCCTGGGGATTCCGGTCACCGGCGGCAACGTGAGCTTCTACAACCAGACCGGGACGGCGGCAATCCTGCCCACGCCGGTCGTCGGGGTGCTGGGTGTCTTAGATGACGTGAGCCGACGTCTCCACACGTCTTTCGGCAGCGAACCGGGGGAGACCCTGCTGCTGCTGGGCGACACGCGCGACGAATTCGACGGTTCGATCTGGGCGCAGGTGACGGCCAACCATCTCGGCGGGCGGCCGCCGGCGGTTGACCTGGCGCGCGAGAAGCTACTGGCCGAGGTGCTGAGCTCGGCGTCGCGGGACGGGCTGGTGTCCGCCGCGCACGACCTGTCCGAGGGCGGCCTGGCGCAGGCCATCGTCGAATCGGCCCTGGCCGGTGAAACCGGTTGCCGCATAGTACTTCCCGAGGGCGCCGATCCGTTCGTCGCGTTGTTTTCCGAATCGGCCGGCCGGGCGCTGGTGGCCGTGCCGCGAACCGAGGAGAGCCGATTCCGGTCGATGTGTGAGGTGCGGGGACTGCCCGCCGTCCGCATCGGCGTCGTCGATCAGGCCTCGGATTCCGTGGAGGTGCAGGGGCTGTTCACGGTCTCGCTGGCGGAACTGCGCGAGACCTCCGAGTCGGTGTTGCCGCGATTCTTCGGATAACGCGTCAAACCCACGCTCGGCGCGAAGGATCTGGGGGCTTGATGGCACCCTGAGGTATGGCCGTCCGTCAGAAAGTCGATCCGGCCAAGACCCGGCAGGCCGTGTTGGCCGTCGTCGAGTGGTTGCGCGACGAAACCCGTCCGGCGCCCGACCGCGATGCCCTGGCGACCGCGGTGCGCCTCACCGCACGCACCCTGGCCGCTGTGGCGCCCGGCGCCAGCGTCGAGGTCCGGATCCCGCCGTTCGTCGCGGTGCAGTGCGTCGCCGGGCCCAGGCACACCCGCGGCACCCCACCCAATGTGGTGGAGGCCGATCCACGGACATGGCTGCTGCTCGCCACCGGGATGGCGTCGCTGGCGCAGGCGAAGAGCGCCGGCACGCTGACGTTATCGGGCTCCCGGGCGGGTGAAATCGACCACTGGCTGCCCCTGATAGCTGTCGGCTGAACATCACCCTGAACTGCAGGTTTAGACTTAAACATGCATATTTCGGTGCCCAACACGCGTGCTGAATTCGTCGCTGAGGCCACCGTGCCCGTAGACTCCGTTACGTCACCAACCGTTCCCCAGGGAGCCGCCAACCCGTGACCGTCCAGGAACCCCAGCAGGACCTGAACTCGCCCCGTGAAGAGTGCGGCGTATTCGGGGTCTGGGCCCCCGGTGAAGAAGTCGCCAAGCTCACGTACTACGGCTTGTACGCGCTGCAACATCGCGGCCAGGAGGCCGCGGGCATCGCAGTCGCCGACGGTTCGCAGGTGCTGGTGTTCAAAGACCTCGGCCTGGTCAGTCAGGTGTTCGACGAGCAGACGCTGGGCGCCATGCAAGGCCACGTCGCCATCGGGCACTGCCGCTACTCCACCACGGGCGACACCACGTGGGAAAACGCCCAGCCCGTGTTCCGCAACACCGCGGCGGGCACCGGAGTTGCTTTGGGGCACAACGGAAATCTGGTCAACACCGCTGAGCTTGCGGCCCGCGCCCGCGATGCCGGGCTGATCGCCAAGCGCTGCCCCGCGCCGGCGACCACCGACTCGGACATCCTGGGCGCGCTGCTGGCCCACGGTGCGGCCGATTCCACGCTGGAACAGGCGGCGCTGGAACTGCTGCCGACCGTGCGCGGCGCATTCTGCCTGACGTTCATGGACGAGAACACGCTGTATGCGTGCCGCGACCCCTACGGGGTGCGCCCGCTGTCGCTCGGACGGCTGGATCGCGGCTGGGTGGTGGCCTCCGAAACCGCTGCGCTCGACATCGTCGGTGCCTCGTTCGTGCGCGACATCGAACCGGGTGAACTGCTGGCCATCGACGCCGACGGGGTGCGCTCCACTCGTTTCGCCAACCCCACGCCCAAGGGCTGCGTGTTCGAGTACGTCTACCTCGCGCGTCCGGACAGCACGATCGCCGGCCGGTCCGTGCACGCCACCCGCGTCGAGATCGGGCGCCGGCTGGCCCGCGAATGCCCGGTCGAGGCCGACCTGGTGATCGGTGTGCCGGAATCCGGCACGCCCGCCGCGGTGGGATACGCGCAGGAGTCCGGCATCCCGTATGGCCAGGGCCTGATGAAGAACGCCTATGTCGGGCGCACCTTCATCCAGCCGTCGCAGACCATCCGCCAGCTCGGCATCCGGCTGAAGCTCAACCCGCTCCGGGAGGTGATCCGCGGCAAGCGGCTCATCGTCGTCGACGACTCGATCGTTCGGGGTAACACGCAGCGCGCCTTGCTGCGAATGCTGCGCGAGGCCGGTGCCGTCGAGGTCCACGTGCGCATCGCCTCGCCGCCGGTGAAGTGGCCGTGCTTCTACGGCATCGACTTCCCGTCACCGGCGGAGCTGATCGCCAACGCCGTCGAGGACGAGGCGGAAATGCTCGAAGCGGTGCGGCACGCGATCGGGGCGGACACCCTCGGCTACGTCTCGCTGCGGGGCATGGTCGCGGCTTCCGAGCAGCCGGCCTCGCGGCTGTGTACCGCTTGCTTCGACGGCAAGTATCCGATCGAACTGCCCAGCGAAACCGCGCTCGGCAAGAACGTCATCGAGCACATGCTCGCCAACGCGGCGCGGGGGTCCGGGCTCGACGATCTGGCGCCCGGCGACGTACCCGAACTACCGGTCGCGCACTGACGACGTTTGATACCGGCGGGGAGCGCCGCCCGGTAGCCTTTATCGCGATGACGGATCCCGGAAAGAGCCCCGGACGCAGCCCGGGCGGCCAGGGCATCACCTACGCGACGGCCGGGGTGGACATTGAGGCCGGCGACCGCGCTGTCGAATTGTTCAAGCCGCTGGCCACCAAGGCCACCAGGCCCGAGGTGCGCGGCGGGCTGGGCGGATTCGCCGGACTGTTCGCGTTGCGCGGCGGCTACCGCGAACCGGTGCTCGCGGCCTCCACCGACGGCGTCGGCACCAAGCTCGCCGTCGCTCAGGCGATGGACAAACACGACACCGTCGGGCTCGACCTGGTGGCGATGGTCGTCGACGACCTCGTGGTCTGCGGCGCCGAACCGCTTTTTCTGCAGGACTACATCGCCGTCGGCCGGACCGTGCCGGAGCGACTGAGCGCGATTGTCAGCGGCATCGCCGAGGGATGTGTGCGGGCGGGATGCGCGCTGCTCGGCGGTGAGACCGCCGAACACCCCGGTCTGATGGAACCCGATCACTACGACATCTCGGCCACTGGTGTGGGCATCGTCGAGGCCGACGACGTGCTGGGGCCTGACCGCGTCAAGCCCGGCGACGCCATCATCGCGCTGGGCTCATCGGGCCTGCACTCCAACGGGTACTCGCTGGCGCGCACCGTCCTGCTCGAAATCGACCGGATGAACCTCGCCGGCTATGTCGAGGAGTTCGGCCGCACCCTGGGCGAGGAACTGCTGGAGCCCACCCGGATCTACGCCAAAGACTGCCTGGCGCTGGCCGCCGAAACCCACGTCCGTACGTTCTGCCACGTCACCGGCGGCGGGCTGGCCGGAAACCTGCAACGCGTCATCCCGCATGGCCTGACCGCCGAGGTCGACCGCGGCACGTGGACGCCCGCGCCGGTGTTCGCGATGATCGCCCAGCGGGGCCGGGTTACGCGCGAGGAGATGGAAAAGACGTTCAACATGGGCGTCGGCATGATCGCCGTCGTGGCCCCGGAAGACACCGACCGCGCCCTGGCGATCCTGACCGCACGGCACTTGGACAGCTGGGTGTTGGGAACCGTTTGCAAGGGTGGCAAAGCGGGCCCGCGGGCCCGGCTGGTCGGACAACATCCGCGGTTCTAAGGGACTACGACAAGCACGATGCCGACGCGAAACGCATCGGCATACAAGAGTGGTCTAGCGGCGCCAGTCGTCCTCGTGATCCCACGAGTCGTCAGCGGCCTCGCCGTTCGGCTCGTCGGAATCGTCTGCGCTCGTCCCTGACAGCTCGCGCTGGAGCCGCTGGAAGTCGGTCTGCGGGGAGCTGTACTTAAGTTCTCGAGCAACCTTGGTCTGCTTTGCCTTAGCCCGGCCGCGGCCCATGGGGGAACCCCCTCGCGCAATAACGGAGCGGCCTAACGAGTAGGCGGCTCCGATCTCTTGGTGTCGTTATTGTCCTGCCGACAGTTTACCGTGCCGCACGGTTGGGCGCCGGTGCCCCCTGCCCGCCGTGGCGGACCATATCGCCAATCATCGCGTACCTCCCCGCAACCGTTCAACGGCCAGCCTGCCCGCGCCGATCTGTTCGACGGCCGGCAGCGAGTCGGGGTCGATGACCGCGGCTTGGTCGCCTATCGCGAGCTCGGTGACGGCGGGCAGCCCGCGCTTGAGCAGCGCTAGCGCCACCGGCCCCAGGTCCACGTGGTCGACGACCGTTCCGAGGCGTCCGACGGTGCGACCGCCGGCCAGCACCGCGTCGCCCGTCGAGGGTCGCTCCACCGAACCGTCGAGGTGCAACAACACCAGCATCCGCGGCGGTTTCCCGAGGTTATGGACCCGCGCGACGGTCTCCTGCCCGCGATAGCAGCCCTTGTCCAGATGGACCGCTCCTTCACCCGGACCGCCGATCCAGCCCACCTCGTGCGGGATGGTGCGCTCGTCGGTGTCGACACCGAGCCGGGGACGACGGGCCGCGACTCGGTGGGCCTCGTAGGCCCACACTCCGGCCGGGCGCACGCCCGCCTGCTGCAGGCGGGCCTTCCACCCGTCCGCCTCGCCACGCGCTACGAGTAGGTCCAGCTCGATGTGGCCGGCAATGGCGGCGGGCATCCGCCGCGCAAAGCCGGCACCGGCGAGCGGGACCGCAGTCAGCTCGGCGGGCAAGCTATCCAGCCCCAGCACGTTCAGCACCGCCTGGTCAGCCAGCCGCGGCCCGAGCAGTGACAGCACCGCCATGTCCGCGGCGGCTGCCGTTACGTCGGACCAGAACACCATCTTGCGCAGGTAGCTCAGCAGCGGCTCGCCCCGCCACGGTTCGGTATCGAGGTAGGTGGTGCCGCCCAGCTCGCTCTGGATCCAGTGGTCCTCGACCCGGCCCTGGCCGTCGAGGCTGAGGTTTTCGGTGCTGGCGCCCTCGGCGAGGTCGCTGACGTGTTGGGTCGAAATGTTGTGCAGCCAGATCTGCCGGTCGCTTCCGGTCAGGGTGAGCACCGCGCGATGCGAGCGGTCCACGACCACCGCATCGGTTTCGGCCGCCCGCTGCTCGCCCAGCGGATCGCCGTAATGCCAGATCGCACCCGCGTCGGGGCCGGGGTCGGGCGCAGGGACTGCGTTCATGACTCAACTCTACGGAGCCGAGTGTGCGGCTAGCCGCACGCTCGACCCCGACGGTGCGGCTAGCCGCACGCTCGCGGCTAAGCTTCACCACCATGGGTGTGATCGTCACGCTGGACGGTGAGATACATCCGCCAGAGGCCCCGCTGCTGCACGCCGACGACCTCGCCGCCGTTCGCGGCGACGGCATCTTCGAGACGCTATTGGTCCGCGACGGCACCGCGTGTCTGGTCGAATCCCATTTGCAGCGGCTGACGCAGTCGGCGAAATTCATGGATCTGCCCGCGCCCGATCTCACGGGCTGGCGGCACGCGATCGAGGTGGCGACGCGGCAGTGGGTCGCGAACACCGCCGACGAGGGCGCGATGCGGTTGATCTGCAGCCGGGGCCGCGAGAGCGGATCAGCTCCCACGGCGTACGTGATGGTCACTCCCGTCCCGGAACGAGTCGCCGCGGTCCGGCGTGACGGATTGTCGGCGCTCACGCTGGACCGCGGATTGCCGGCCACCGGCGCCGACGCGATGCCGTGGCTACTGGCCGGCGCCAAAACACTGTCGTACGCGGTCAACATGGCCGCCCTGCGCCATGCCGCCCGGCAGGGTGCCGGCGACGTGATCTTCGTCAGCTCGGACGGCTTCATCCTGGAGGGCCCCCGCTCGACGGTGGTCATCGCCACCCAGTCCGGGGCGGGTGATCCGTGCCTGCTGACGCCGCCGCCGTGGTACCCGATCCTGCGGGGTACGACGCAACAGGCCCTGTTCGAGGTCGCCCGGGCCAAGGGCTACGACTGCGACTATCGGGCGCTGCGGGTCGCGGATTTGCATGCTGCCCAAGGGATTTGGCTGGTGTCGAGCATGACGCTGGCGGCCCGGGTGCACACGCTTGACGGCCGGTCACTGCCCCGGTCCCCGCTGGCCGCCGAATTCGCCGAACTGGTGGACGCGGCGATCGTCAGCGATCGCTGAGCGCTGAATTCTGTTGTCGCCTCGCGCAATGGCGGGTACGGTCGGCCGTACACAAGGAAGGAGGTGGTCCGCGAAATTGATAGCTTCATGGACATGTGAGGTGGCTACGCGCTAGCTGCATTGGCTCGGAAGAGCTAGCGATCAACGCGCGCTGGCGAATTCCCCGTAGCCACCCGGCCCCCGAGCTTCCGGTCTGTCCAACCAGGAGCATCGCTCGGGGGCCGCTCCATGTCAGGCCTCGGTCGGCTTAGCCGGCTACGGAATCCACTGCCGCCAACCGCAATTACCCGGCGAACCGCGACAGCCGCGCCGAAAGGTGTGGCACCAGACCGCCATCGGCGTCCACGCGTTCCTCGACGTAGGCCAGATCGCCGCCCTCGACGATGCCGTAGAGGCGCTTGGCCCCGCCGACAAGGACTCCGGATCGGCTCCGGGCCAAGGCGTCGGTCACCAGTTCCCACGACGACTGGGTGCGGGGGCGCCCGTAGAACAGTTCGACGTAGCCGGCCGAATGGGCCAGCAGCAACTCGATGGCCTGGGACTCGCTCGGATCGTCGGGATCGTTGACGAAACGCCAGAATCCCGTCTCGCGCAGGCCGGGTTCCTGGTACTCGCCGGCGTCGTCGAGCCGCCAGGAGCGGGCTTCCCAATTCAGGTAGTCGCCGCCGTCGTGCGATACCACGATCTGCTGACCGAATCGGTAGTCGCCGTCGGCCGCGCGGCCCTCACCTTCGCCACGCCACACGCCGACCAGCGGCAGCAGTGCCAGCAGCGTGTCATTGAGGTTGGCACCCTCACGCAGGTTGGCGGTATCGGCGGGGACGGGCAAGTCGTCGAAGGCGGGGATGTTGCGGGATGCGGTGACCTTGGCACGTTCGGCAGCGGCGGCCACGGCACGATCGCCGGAACCCGCGGAACCGGCCGGTCCGTCAGGGGCCTCGGACGTCACGACTCGTCAGTGATGAGCCGGTAGAGCGTGTACAGCGCGAACCATGAGATGAACACCGTCATCCCGACCAGGATGATCTCGAAGAAGAGCACCACGGGGGCAAGTCTATTCGTCCCCCGGCGTGCGGGACCTTCCGGTCGGGGCCGCCGTCAGGCGACCTTGACGTCCACCTCGTGGATGCCCGCGCCGGACGGCGTCACCACGGCGTCGCCGTTGCCGACCGCCGACAGCGCGCGCACCGTCCAGGACCCCGGAGCGGCGAAGAACCGGAAGTCGCCCGTGGCGGATGCGACGACCTCGGCCGTGAACTCGTCCGAAGAGTCCAGCAAGCGGACGAACGCACCACCGACGGCCTGGCCGTCGCGGTCAACGACGCGGCCGGTGATCACCGTTTCCTTCTCCAGGTCGACGCTCGCGGGCAATGTCAGCCCTTGCTTCGGTCCAGAGCACATATCAACTTCCCAACTCGATCGGGGCACCCACCAGGGAGCCGTATTCCGTCCAACTGCCGTCGTAGTTCTTAACGTTCTTGTGTCCCAGCAATTCCTGCAGCACGAACCAGGTGTGCGACGAACGCTCCCCGATTCGGCAGTACGCGATCGTTTCTTTCGTGCCGTCCAGCCCCGCGTCGGCGTAGAGCTTGGCCAGCTCCTCGTCGGACTTGAAGGTGCCGTCCTCGTTGGCGGCCTTGCTCCACGGGACGTTGATCGCGCCGGGGATGTGGCCCGGCCGCTGGCTCTGCTCCTGCGGCAGGTGCGCCGGCGCGAGGATCTTGCCGGAGAACTCGTCGGGCGAACGTACGTCGACGAGGTTCTTGGTGTTGATGGCGGCGATGACCTCGTCGCGGAATGCTCTGATGCTGTTGTCCGGCGCGGCCGCCGTGTAGGAGGTCGTGGGTCTGCTGACGGTGTCGCTGGACAGCGGGCGCCGATCGAGCTCCCACTTCTTGCGACCGCCGTCGAGCAGCTTGACCTTGTCGTGGCCGTAGAGCTTGAAGTACCAGTACGCGTAGGCGGCGAACCAATTGTTGTTGCCGCCGTAAAGGATCACGGTGTCGTCGTTGGAGATGCCGCGGTCGGAGAGCAGCTTGGAGAACTGCTGGGCGTCGACGAAGTCGCGCTTGACCGGGTCCTGCAAGTCGGTGCGCCAATCCAGCTTGATCGCGCCCGGGATGTGCCCGCCGTCGTAGGCGCTGGTGTCTTCGTCGACCTCGACGAAGACGACGTTCGCGGCGTCGAGATTGCTCTCGGCCCAGTCAGCGGAGACCAGGACGTCGGAGCGTGCCATGGTGGGGTTCCTTTCGGTTTCTTCTAACGAGGTGGTCAGCCGGGTTGCGCGGAACGGGCGGTCGGCCGGAAACGCGCGACGAGGGGGTAGAGCTGGCAGCCAAGGCAGATGCCGAAGGCCGCGTTCAGGAAGGCGGCAACCAGAGCCGCCGCGGTGGCGATGACGCCCAGCAGCGGCGCGCCGCCCGCGAATCCGGCGACGCCGACGCCCGCGAAGATCAGTCCGACGAGTTGGGCGAACTTCAGCGGCGGCACCGGTTCGCGCTCGGTGACCGGGCCCAGCCTGGGCGCCACGATGGCGGCGAATATCCGCCCATAGGGATGACGGCGCGGCCCGCCCGCGGCACCGATGGCAAAAACCACGGCCTGTAGAGCCAGGATGAGCGCGGCGGCCGGCGCGCTGACCGCCGAGACGATCAGCGTGACGACCAGGACCGCGGTCGTGACCCAGGCGGTGAACCTGGGCCCGCGGACGTCGACGCGGTCCGGCTGGGTGCTGGTGTTGCTGCTTGACACGAACGACTCCTAGGTACGCCTATTGCACGGAAACGGTGGAGGCATGCCACGGTGGGGCTCCGGGCTGCTCCGAGAGCTACGCGGAAGGGCGCGGCTACTCAGCAGCTACAGCAACAACAACAACCCGCGATGCGGCACAGATCGACTGCGCGACGCTTGGTGAGCATGGGCTCGAGGCGGGCTGACACGTCGGCAAGCTTACCCAATGACATGGTGATCAAGCCAACAGCGGTTCGAGTGCCGACCGCAGCTCGGCGGCCTTCGGCACTCCCGAGGCCCGGTACCGCTGTCGCCCGTCGATATCGAAGATCAACGTGGTGGGCAGCGACAGGACCGAAAATCGGCTTGCTGCCTGCGGATTGGCGTCCAAATCAACCTCGACGTGGGCCACGTCGCCGAGGTCATCGCAGACCTGGTCGACCACCCGGCGGACGCGATCACAGGGCCCGCACCACGGCGCGCTGAAGTGCACGACGGTCGGTCCGCTGCGAGAAAGGCCTAGGTCAGCGGCGTCCACGCCGGCGACCGACTCCGACTGAACTTCGCGGATGTTTCCGGAGCGCCGGTTGAGCAACCATCCCGCGAGGGTTGCCACCACGACCGCCGCCACGATCGCGACGATGACGGTGTTCATGTGCGCCACTCTCCCCCGCAAGCGGGAGGTGCCCCCACCTCATCGCTGCGCTCTGCATCGTCGTCGGCGCAATTCATGACTGTTTGAACCCGTCGAGTCATGACTGTTTGAACCCGTCGAGGCTGACTGTTACTCCCCGGGTGACGCCCTCGATGATGACGTCGGAGCCACGTGCGCCTTCGCTGGTGGGTGCGACGCCGAACGGAAGCCGCTGGTTGGGCAGCCTGGTGTTGAATGCGCGCAACACCGCATCCCGCTTGTCGTCGGGCACGGCCTGGTCGGCGGTGTCCGGGCCGGTCAGGACGCCAGTCGGCGTGATCAGCAGCGTCGCCTGGTCGTCGGGGGCGATGGAAAGGTCCACCGAAACGCTGACCCGGTGCTCGAAGCCGGCCGAATGCGGCGTGCCGCTGAACACCAGGCCGTGGTTGTCGGAGATGCCCGAGGCGGTGACGCCGCCGGTGGCGGTGTTGGTTTCCTTCGGTGGCGCCTCGACCATCAGGTCGCTGATGCCCATATACCGGCCCAGGTGCGTCGAGTCGACGATGATGCGGCTCTCGAGCCGGCCCACCGGGAGCTTCGCATCGGGCCTGATCAGCCACGACGCATGGGTCAGGTCGACCGAATACATCGTGGCTTCGAGGGTGGCCTTGCCGACCTTCGCGTGATCGACGGCGTTGGCCTTGATCTCGACCTGGTCGTAGTGGTCGCGCATCGCCTGCGGAAGAAAGGGAAAAGCCAGGATCGCGACGAACGGGTCTGACCCCAGATTCGCCGCTTTGCGCACGTTGCACGACAGCCGGTATTCGGCGTAGATGCTGGCCCCGTAGTCGACGCCGACGGCCCCGATGGCGATCACGGCTACCGCGGCGGCCGCGATCATCCAGATCAGCACCCTGCGCATCCGCATATTGTGGCCTGTCCATCGGCGGGCCGCTGCAGCCGCCGGGCGCCGACCGCTCCCGCTGCGGCCAGAGCGCTTCGTCACACTCCGCTCCGAAGGGCTTCGTCGCCGGGCCAACTGCCTGGTGGCACGTTATCGTTAGATGACCTGGCCACTAACGCTGCGTTGCGTTACCTATTTGGGAGATGCCTTTCCCACGAGCTGGAGGGGCTTGTTGGAGCTTTTACTGCTGACCTCGGAGCTGCATCCCGACCCGGTCCTGCCGTCGTTGTCGCTGCTGCCGCATACCGTCCGGACGGCGCCGCCAGAACCGTCTTCGTTGTTGGAGGCCGGAACCGCGGACGCCGTGCTCGTCGACGCGCGCACGGACCTGTCGTCGGCGCGCGGCCTGTGCCGTTTGCTGAGCACGGCCGGCCGGTCGGTCCCGGTCCTGGCGGTCGTCAGCGAGGGCGGCCTGGTGGCGGTCAGCGCCGACTGGGGTTTGGACGAAATCCTGCTGCCCAGCACCGGGCCGGCCGAGATCGACGCCAGGCTGCGGCTGGTCATCGGCCGCCGCGGCGGGCTGGCCGACCAGGAAAGCGCGGGCAAGGTCAGCCTGGGCGAGCTGGTGATCGACGAGGGCACCTACACCGCGCGATTGCGCGGGCGTCCGCTTGATCTCACCTACAAGGAATTCGAGCTGTTGAAGTACCTGGCCCAGCATGCCGGCCGGGTGTTCACCCGTGCGCAACTGCTGCACGAGGTGTGGGGCTATGACTTCTTCGGCGGCACCCGGACCGTCGATGTGCACGTGCGGCGACTGCGGGCCAAACTCGGCCCCGAGTATGAGGCGTTGATCGGCACGGTACGCAACGTGGGCTACAAGGCCGTCCGGCCGGCGCGCGGGCGGGCGCCCGTTGCCGAATCCGAGGAGACCGAAGAGGGCCAGCCCGACACAGACGGCCTGGGGAACCCGCTGGGCGACCGGCTACACACTCAGTGACGTCGTCGGACCGCGAGCCCGAATGGCGCTCGGCGCTCACCCCCGAAGAGCAGCACGGCGTGCGCGAACTCGTCTCGGCGGCAACCGAATTCGACGGCGTCGCACCCGTCGGCGAACAGGTGCTGCGAGAACTCGGCCACGACCGCACCGACCACCTGCTGGTCGTCGGTTCGGACACCGCGCTCCTCGGCTACCTCAACCTCAGCCCGCCACGCGATGGCGGCGCGGGGATGGCCGAGCTGGTGGTGCATCCGCAGGCCCGCCGGCGCGGAATTGGCGCGGCGCTGGCACGCGCGGCCCTCGCCAAAACCGCAGGGCGCAACCAGTTTTGGGCGCACGGCACCCTCGAGCCCGCGCAGGCAGCGGCGTCGGCGTTGGGTTTGATCCCCGTCCGCGAACTCGTTCAGATGCGGCGCTCGCTGCGCGATGTCCCCGACACCGTGGCCCCCGTGGCGGGGGTCAAGGTGCGCACGTACGCGGGCGTCGGCGACGACGCCGAGTTGCTGCGGGTCAACAACGCCGCGTTCGTCGGACATCCCGAGCAAGGTGGCTGGACCGAAGTCGAGTTGGCGGAGCGGCGCAGCGAACCATGGTTCGACCCGTCGGGGCTGTTCCTGGCGTTCGCCGACGCCGCGAGTGAGCACGCGGGCAGGCTGCTGGGCTTCCACTGGACAAAAGTGCACCTCGATCAGCCGGGCCTGGGCGAGGTGTACGTCCTGGGTGTCGACCCATCCGCGCAGGGCCGCGGCCTGGGGCAGCTGTTGACGGCCATCGGCATCGAATCGCTGGCGCGGCGGCTCGCCGACTCGGCCGAACCGACGGTGATGCTGTACGTGGAGTCCGACAACGTCGCGGCCGTGCGGACCTACGAGCGCTCGGGTTTCACCACCTACAGTGTCGACACTGCCTACGCGTCGCGCGCCGGCTGACCGGAGGCGCAGGTACACGCCGCGCCGGCCGCGGACTATTCACTGCACGTTCACATGCTCGCCACTCGTATGGGTGCCCGCGACGCATACTTTCGCGGTGACTTGGCAAACTTCCTTTGGGGGAGTGGCCGCCGGCGCCACAAGCATCCGCGATGCGCGAGGAAGCGAGATCCGTGAGGCTCGACAGGGTGGGGAGGGCGCTGGCGGCCGCGATGTTGGCGGTGCTGGTCGGTGGCGGGGCCCTGGCGGGGTGTGGCAGCGACGGCAATCGGGGCGCCTCGGCGGCCACCCCGGGATCGGCCGGCGCGGCGGGGTGTGCCGGCAAGGACGGACTGACCGCGGAAGGCTCGACCGCTCAGGAGCACGCGATGGAGTTGTTCAGCCAGGTGTGGGGCCGGTCCTGCCCCGGCAAGCGGGTGGCCTACAACCCGAGCGGCTCGGGCGCGGGCCGGGATCAGTTCATCGCCGGACATGTCGACTTCGCCGGAGCCGATTCCCCGTTGGTAGCCGATCAAATCGGTCCGGCGGCCAAACGCTGCGCCGGAAACCCGGCGTGGGATCTGCCGTTGGTTTTCGGGCCTGTTGCGCTGGTCTACAACCTGCCGGGAGTCGGCGGGCTGGTCCTCAGTAGCGACGCGCTGGCGAGAATCTTCAGCGGCAGGATTTCGGCGTGGAACGACCCGATACTCGCTGCGCTCAATCCGGGCGTGGCCCTGCCGGACACCAAGATCACGCCGATCTATCGGTCGGATTCGTCGGGAACCACCGACAACGTGCAGAAGTATCTGACGGCGGCCGCGCCGCAGAGCTGGACCAGGGGCGTCGGCACCGACTTCCAGGGCGGTGTCGGCAGAGGCGCCACGAAGTCGGATGGCGTCACTCAGGCGGTCCTGGCCACGCCGGGCGCCATCGGATACGTCGAGAAGGGGTTCGCCGATCAGGCCCACCTGCCGTACGCCCGGATCGACACCGGCAACGGCGTGGTTGCGCTGAGCGCCGACACGGCACGCAACGCGACCAACGCGGCCCGCTTCGTGACCGACGGCAACGACCTGGTGCTGGACCTGAACCCGATGTACGACGCCAAAGACCCGCACGCCTACCCGCTCGAGCTGGCCAGCTACGAAATCGTGTGCTCGAAAGGCTACGATCCCGACACCGCGCGGGCGATCAAGTCGTTCCTCACCGTGGCCGCCAAGGACGGTCAGGCCGGGCTCTCGGCGGCCGGCTATGTTCCGCTGCCCGATAATGTCAAGGAGCGATTGGTCGCCGCGATCGACGCACTGCAGTAGCCATGGGCTTAAGGAGCGAACTGTGACGGGATCACAGTGACAGAAACCCACCCGGCGGGTTCGGGTGTGGTTGCCGCCGCGCCCTTTCCGGAGTCACTCGTCGGCCCAGTTGTGGGGTGCCGCGTTAACCCTCATTCTGATGATCGCGGATATCGGGCCGTGGGCAGGAGTAGTTAGTGGCCAAGCGATTGGACCTGAAAGACGTCAACATCTACTACGGGATTTTTCACGCGGTCTCGGACGTGTCGTTGTCGATCCTGCCCCGCAGCGTCACCGCCTTCATCGGGCCGTCCGGCTGCGGCAAGACCACCGTGCTGCGCACGCTCAACCGGATGCACGAGGTGATCCCCGGCGCCCGGGTCGAGGGCAGCGTGTTGCTCGACGACGAAAACATCTATGCCGCCAATATCGACCCGGTGGGAGTTCGCCGCGCGATCGGGATGGTGTTCCAGCGGCCAAACCCATTCCCCGCCATGTCGATTCGGGACAACGTGGTCGCCGGCCTGAAGCTACAGGGCGTACGCAATCGCAAGCTGCTCGACGAGACCGCCGAGTACTCACTGCGCGGCGCGAACCTGTGGGACGAGGTCAAGGACCGGATGGACAGGCCGGGCGGCGGGTTGTCTGGTGGCCAGCAGCAGCGCTTGTGCATCGCGCGCGCCATCGCCGTCCAACCCGACGTGTTGCTGATGGATGAGCCGTGCTCCTCGCTGGACCCGATCTCGACGATGGCCATCGAAGACCTGATCAGTGAGTTGAAGCAGGACTACACCATCGTCATCGTCACGCACAACATGCAGCAGGCCGCCCGGGTAAGCGATCAGACGGCGTTTTTCAACTTGGAAGCCGTAGGAAAGCCCGGCCGGCTGATCGAGATCGACGACACCGAGAAGATCTTCTCCAACCCCACTCAGAAAGCCACCGAGGACTACATCTCCGGCCGCTTCGGCTGATGCCCGGCGGACGCCGCATCGTCCTCGGGGAATCTGCCGGTCGCCTGGAAAATGACGCGCCTGGCCACTTCGACCGCGTGGTCGGCGAAGCGCTCGTAGAACCGGCCCAGCAACGTCACGTCGACGGCGGCGGCCACGCCGTACTTCCATTCCCGGTCCATCAGCACCGAGAACAGGTGGCGGTGCAGGTCGTCCATGGCGTCGTCTTCTTCGCGGATCCGGGCCGCCTTCTCGGGATCGCGGGACAAAACCACCTCTTGCGCGCTATTGCCCAATTCGACTGCGACTCTGCCCATCTCGGCGAAGTAGCCATTGACCTCTTCGGGCAGGGCGTGCTGGGGGTGACGCCGACGGGTGATCTTGGCGACGTGTAAGGCCAGCGCGCCCATCCGGTCGATGTCGGCCACCATCTGAATCGCGCTCACGATAGATCTCAGGTCACCGGCGACTGGAGCCTGCAACGCCAGCAGCACGAAGGCGCTTTCCTCGGCATGTGCGCTCAGCCTGGCGATCTTTTCGTGGTCGGAGATCACCTGCTCGGCCAGCACCAGGTCGGCCTGCAGCAGGGCTTGCGTGGCCCGCTCCATGGCGATCCCGGCCAGCCCGCACATCTCGCCGAGCCGCTCGGACAATTCCGCGAGCTGCTCATGGTAGGCGGTCCGCATGTCCTCAAGCCTACGTTCTCGAGGGCAAGGCGGTCGACCGACGCGAGAAACGGTTAACCGCAGGTGGTGTCGGCGGCGTTGGTGACGCTCAGGTCGTCGGGCAGCTTGGTCGGTGCGCTTCCGGAACCACGCTCTATCTGCATGCTGATCGGCGAACCGCTCGGTGCCGGAGTGCTCACCGAGTTGAAGTCGGGGCCGAGCACCACCTGGACGACCTGCCCGTAGCCGGAGACCCGCTGCACCTTTGCGTTGGCGAACGACGACGCCACCGCGGCCGCGGCCTGTTCGTTGCCGGGCGAGAACAACACCGTCGTCGCGTTCACCGAACTCGGGTAGTCATCAGGCGTCATCACATTGAAACCGTCCCGCTTGAGCTGTGTGGTGGCGGTCGCGGCGAGACCGGTTCGCGCGGTCGCATTGGATACCCGCACCGTGACGTCTTGCGGGGAGGCCGTCGTGACCTGCTGGCGTTGCGCTTCCGGAGCGGCGCTCGGAGGTGTCGTCTTCTTGGTGGTGGGCGCGGTGGTCGGACCCGAGGCTTGGGAAGTCCCCAAATTCCTTGCGTTCTGGTCGTTTTCCTCCGGCAGCGGATCGTCGTTGATGATCGCATCGAAAAGCGCCCGCATATCCGCCATGCGTGGCGGCTCGTCGCCGTTCTGGTCGGTGACGCCGGTCGGAACGGTGACAAACGTCATGTGTCCGGCCGCCATGCCCTGCAGCGACTGACCGAGCTGGACCATGTCTTTGGTCTGGACGTTGTCGACGTAGGTGTCGCCGATCACCAAGTTGACGACGTTGTTGAGCTTGTTGAGATCGAGCAACGTGTCCTCGGAGATCAACGCACGCAGCAGCGACGACAAGAACAACTGCTGGCGCTTGATCCGGCCGTAGTCACCGTTGGTCTCGGTGGTGACCTGGCGGGCACGCACATAGTTCAAAGCGGTTGGGCCGTCGAGGACTTGACGGCCAGCATGGTCCAAGACCGTGCCCAGTTCGTAGTCGTGCAACGGCGTGGTGGAGCACACCTCGACACCGCCCAGGGCATCGACCATCCTCGCGAAACCGGAAAAGTCGACGGCGATGAAACGGTTGATGTTCAAGCCGGACAGCTTCTGAATTTCCTTCACCAGACACTTGGGACCGCCGAAGGCGAACGCCGAGTTCAGCTTCGTCTCGGTGTAGATCATCTTGGGACCCCACGTCTTGGTCTTCGCGTCGAAGAGGGGTCCGTACTTGGCCGTGTTGGGATTCCAGGCCTCACATTGCATCGGGGTGATCGCGAGGTCGCGGGGGAACGACACCGCAACGACGCGTTTGCGGTTCGCCGGGATGTTGACCAGCATCACCGTGTCCGACCGTGTTCCGTCCGCGGCGTCGGTGTCGCCGGCGCCCATGTTGGCGTTGTCCCCGGCGCGCGAGTCAACCCCGACGATCAAGAAGTTTTCGTCGCCGTACTGTCCACCGGGGTCGCGAATGTCGCCCGAGTCCGGGTCGAGCGCGTTGATCGTGTTGAGGCGGCTGTTTTTCGACGTACTCCACTGCCACGCCCCGCCGGTCAGAACTAGCGCAAGCACGGCGAACAGGGCCGTCAGTGAGCGCCCGGCGAGCAGCAGCGGCCGCCGCCGCGATTTGGGTTTTCGTAGCGGCCCTTCGGCGGTGTCGCCGGGCTCATCGACTGGCGGGTCGAAGGTGTCATCGAGGTCGGCGAGCTCGGACACGACGTCCAGCGAGTATGCCGGGGTGTCGATGACCTGGGTGTCCTGCAACGCGTTGGGTATTTCCGGCTCGGCGGCATCCGGGGCGAAGTGGTGGTGGCTGGGCCGCCTGACGGCGGACCCACCCACTTTGGCGATCAGGTCGGCAACGGTGACTCCGCCGGAGGTGTGGCAGCCGGCAGGCTCGTCGTCACTGGCTTCGGGCTCGACGGGGGGCTCGATAACGGGCCGCGCGGGCTCCATGAGGGACGGCTCGGGCTGCCATCGGTGGACGCCTTCATTGAGCTCTGGCTCGGAGAACCGCTCCCACGGCGCGGGACGAAGCGTCGGTGGTGCGCCGGCGCTGGAGGCACGCCGACGGCCGGGAGTGGCGTCGTACTCGCCGTCACCCATGTCCTACCGGCCTCCGAATCCTTGATGCGGACGTCAGTGGTGTCCGTGTGCGCGCGTTAACCGGGTAACCCGATCCGCCGCAGAGCGCAATGCAACAAAGCCCACATCGTACTGAGTTATCCCGCGGGACGCGATTTCAGAGAGCGCGCGGGTTCAGCCGCCGGAGTGCATGACGTCCGCCCCGGCCGGCACGGTGCAGTCGTCGGGGTCGGTCAGCCACCCCTCGGGCAGGGCCACTCGGGCGGGCGAACCCTGCCGGCCCCGGGGTCCGGTCGCCGCGTCCGGGAAAGCAACGGTGCCGTCCAGCCGGTCCAGCAGGGAGTCGAGTTCGGTCAGCGTGCTGACCATCGCCAACGCGCGGCGCAATTCCGATCCGGCCGGAAAGCCGTGCAGGTACCAGGCGATGTGCTTGCGGATGTCGCGCATGCCCTTGTCTTCGCCGAAGTGCGCGGCCAGCAGCTGCCCGTGCCGGCGGACGATGTCGGCGACCTCGCCCAGTGTGGGCGGGCCGGGCG
>NZ_MBES01000079.1 GCF_001954195.1 Mycobacterium sp. IS-1264
TTGGGAGTTCTGCGGCGCGGTGTTCTGGGTGATGCTGCTCGCCGGGTTGCTGGTCAGCTTCTGGCGGGCGAGCCGCGTCGTCGACGACGAGGCGCGGACCCGGGCGCGAGAACTGATGGTGACCAACAGCGGCTCCTCGCTGGCCTACATGAGCACCTGGCCGGGCAACGTGTACTGGTTCACCGAGGACGGACGCGCGGCGTTCGCCTACCGCGTGGTGGCCGCCGTGGCGCTGACCACCGGCGGTCCGCTGGGCGATCCGGGCGCACAGGCGGACGCGATACGCGGCTTCGAGCGGTTCTGCGACCGGAACGGCTGGACGGCGTGCATGTACAGCATCACCGAGGAGGTGCGCGACCGCGCGGTGGAGCTGGGGTGGTATGCGGTGCAGGTGGCCGAGGACACCGTGGTGCCGTTGGCCGAGCTGGAGTTCAAAGGCAAGAAGTGGCAAGACATTCGCACCGCGCTGAACAAGGCGGCCAAGGAGGGCATTCGCGCCGAGTGGACGAGCTATCCGGAGGCGCCACTGTCGATACGCGACCAGGTGCGGGTGATCTCCGAGGAATGGGTAGCCGACAAGGGCATGCCCGAGATGGGTTGGACGCTGGGCGGTTTGGACGAGCTCGACGACCCGAGCGTGCGCTGCCTGATCGCGGTGGACGAGCAATGCATCGTGCACGGCATCACCAGCTGGTTGCCGGTCTACCGGGACGGGCAAACGGTCGGCTGGACGCTGGACTTCATGCGCAGGCGGGGCAGCAGTCCCTTCAAAGGCGTGATGGAATTCTTGATCGCCTCTGCCGCACAAAGCTTCCGGGAGGAGGGCGCGGAGTTCCTCAGCCTATCCGGCGCCCCGCTGGCCCGGCTGGCCCGAGGCAATGAGGTCACGGCGTTGGACCGCATCCTCGACGTCACCGGCAAGGCGCTGGAGCCGGTGTACGGGTTCCGCTCTTTGCTCAGCTTCAAGGCCAAGTTCCAGCCCGAGTACCGGCCCCTGTACATGGCCTACCGTGACGCATCAACGTTGCCCTCGATCGGCAACGCGATCAGCCGCGCCTATCTGCCGAACCTTACTGCGCGCCAAGGGATTCGGCTCGCGCGAAAACTAGCCAGGCGATAGTCGACAGCGCATCGCAACTGCTCAGGGGATCGCCACATAGGGACGCCGCAGCGGCTCGACGGTGGAATCCGGGTGCACGATGACCCCGCCACCGGAGGGGATTCCCAGCCCGGTGGCCGCCCCCCGCAGCGAGTGAACCGCGCGCGACAGCCGCGCCCACTCGTCCCGCTCGTCGTGCGTGTCGACGATCATCGGGACGAGGCCGAACACATCGAACAGCTCGATGGATTCCGGCGTCTCGACTATCCCGCAGCGTCCGAGTTGGACGGCGCCGGCTGAAATACCCACCAGGACAGCCCCATTGGCGTGCTGGCCCAAAATCACGTCCTTCATGCCGGTTCTCTCGAACGTGTTCCAGCCGAGGCGCACATCGCCGCCCGCGAGGACGATCAACTGCGCACCCGCCAGGAACTGGCGGTCGTCCGGGCCGAACGATGAATCGATCATGCGCCGCTCGGTGATTCCGATAGCATCCATTGCCGCCTCGAAGATCCCGTAGAACTCCGGACGATCCCCGTTGGAGGCACCGATGTAGGCCGCGGTGAGCGGATGCCGTGTGAATCCGGCGAGGGCCGCCTCGAGGATCAAACGATCCTGCCGTTTCCAGAACAGCAACTGACTGTCCGCCAGCAGATACAGGGGTTGGATCACGCGGGAGGCGTGGGCGTCATGGATGCGATGTAGTAGGTCTCGTGCCCAGTCGGGTATCCGCCGCCGTTGGTGGCGATGTGCACGTGGTCGTAGTGGTTGGCGGTTTCCGATCCGTAGTCGGCCGTCCAGCTTCCCGCGCCGACGCCCGGGTAAATCTTCTGCCGCCAGATCACGTGGTTGATTCCCCATCGCTTGGCATTCGCCAGGGCATACCCCGCGATCTGGTTGCCGAGCTCGATCCCTTCGGGCGTGTGCGGGTTGGGGATCATCACGTCGATCGCCAACCCGTTGGGATGCCACGGCAACGGATCCTGCCGGTAGCCGTAGATGGTCTTGATCTCGGGAAACAGCACGCTGATGACGCGTGCCGCCCAGATGGTCTTGACCTGCAGTCTGTCCTCGGACGCGATACCAGGCGACAGCGGGAACTGGAATTGCTGGGCGGTGGTGGGCGCGGTTGCCGCCAAGGCGGCCAACTGTTCCGCCTCGGCCTGACTGGCGACGTGTGGGGCGCCGGGGGGCGGCGCGGCCGGATCTTTCGGGGTCGCTGAGGGGGTCGCCGTCGGAGTCGCCGCCGGGGGCTGGACGTAGGGCCGAGGCTTGGTGTCTTGGGCATAGATCATCGCCGCGGCGACGACGAGCGAGGCCACGATTGCCAGCCATCGGCCCCGGCCGTTGGCCAACACGTTCGTGCTCACCAGCAGCACTTTAGTGCCGGGTGCGGCGCGTGTGGCGATCTTTTGACGTTGACTCGACTACTTTCGGCCGGGAAAAACGATCGCCTGAGTCACGCTGCCGCCGTTGACGGTCGGCCCCAGCAACGTGCTGAACGTGTTGGTCGCCGGGTCGTAGGCCAGCAGCGAGGTGCCGGGACCGCAGCCGGCCGTGGCCACGAGTACCAGCCTGTCGTCGCTCACGCCATTGACGATCACGCTGCTTGACACGCCGGGCACCTTCACCCGTGTGGCGTGCCCGTCGGACGTCAGGCGGGACAGAAACACGGTGCCGCACCCGCCAATTGACTGCGTGAACGTGCCGCTAGGCAGCTGCCACGCGTCGGTGTCGCCGAGGTCGCCGCTGAATCCGGGATCATTGCCCCCTCCCGAGTTGACCGCCGTGAGTGCGGTCGGCGCCGTGCCGTCGACGGGCACCTGCCAGAGCTGAATCGTGTGTGAAAAACGGTTGTCATCGCTGCAACGTGCGAGAACCACCGTTGAGGTCCACCACCGAACCGGCGAGCACGTGGTGAGGACCCCGGGTACCGGCAACTGTTTCCCGGGCGTCCCGTCGCCGCCCATCAGGGCAAGGCCTTTCGACGAGCCGAGGACCAGCTGCGTGCCATCGGGCGTCGGCAGGGCTCCGCCTTTGTAGTCCGATCCCACGGGATATGTCAGCTCCTGCTCGCCGGAAAGGTCGACGCGTTGAAGCGACGGCCGATCCGGGTAGTGCCCCTTGCCGGTCAGCACGGCGGTGCCGTCGGGGCGCGCGTAGCCGATGGGGCCGCCATCGCCGAGGGCGAGCGTGGTCTGGTTGCCGTTGCGAAGGTCGACGGCAATTGCCGTTTCGTTGTGCGACGACCCGCGTTTGGTCGCGTAAAAGAGGGCGTGGCTCCGGTCCCCGGACCAGTCGAGCAGCCGGGCGGTGGAGCCCGGCGGGAACGTGGTGATCGGGTAGCGCCCCCCGGCCGGGTCGACCAAATACAGCGTCGTGGTGACCTTGTCCGGGTCGGGCCCGTCGGGCGCCCCTTTCTCCCCGGGGCGATGGCTGACGGCCGGGCTCCAAAGGGCAAGCATCCAACCCGGGCCGACCTGCGACCAAGGGATGGTCTCGATCGCGGCCTCGACACCATGAGCCGCCGGCTGTGCCTCCGCCGCCGGTCTGTGCGCCGCGATCGAACCGGTCGACAGCGAGCACCCGGCGGCCAGCACCACCGCCAGTGCGACAACTCCGGCCCGACCGCGCCAGGCGGCGACGCGTCGTCGAATTCCTTTGGAGTTCATGCTGATTCGTTTCCTTTCCTGGGTCAGGCCAGCATTGATGCGAGTTCGATGCGGGGCACTGCGACTTTGTGTGGCCCGGCGTTGTCCTGCACCACTTGGTCTTGGCCGAAGAAGAAGATCACCGTGTCGTCGGTTATCCCGAAGTTTTGATACGTCTTCTCGTCGAGATCGGCGGACGGCGCGTCCAATTCGGCCCGGACGATCGGGTTGAGCACCTCCAACGGCTTTGCCCCGGGTTTGAACAACGTGTCGAATGTGATCGGGACGTGCTTGGCGAGGTCGAAGTTGAACGCCTGGAACGTGGTGTTCGGGTGGCCCTCGTGGGCGAGGCCCGTGTCGTTGTCAATCTTGAGCACCAGGCTTTGGGTGCGGGCGTCCGGTTTTCCCGAACGGTAGGTCTTGGCGGTGACGGCGTACTGATACGCGCGATTGCGCCCACCGCGTGGCCCGAACTTGGCGACCCAGTCGACGAAGCCGTCGCGATTCCGTTTCAGGAACGCGGCCACCGCCGGCATTTCCGGGTAGTCGATCGGAAAGCTCATGTCGATCTTGTAGGTGGGGGTGGCGCTATGGACGTGGCAGACCTTGTCGGGGCCAACGGTCCCGTCGAGATCGGTGCACGCCGATTGCCCCTGCGCCGCAGTCGATGTGGTGGACGTCGCGGGAGGTGCCGTCGCCATGCCGGTGGTCGTGGAACATCCCGACACTGACAGCGCCGCCGTGGCGAGCCCAATCGTCAGGGCTCGGGCGATAGGTTTGATCATGCGCATCAGCGTGCGGGAGAGGCCTTGCGCGATTCTTGCGTGAACCTCACTCCGGTGCCTGAACTCCGTCGTGCTGCATGGTCAGGCCGCCGCAGCTGATGTCGGCCGCCGTGCTCCATGCCGGGTCTTGAACCGATGTCGCGGTGACGGTGTCCGCGCGGCCGATCTTCGCCGTCGCGCCATTCAGGTCAATCTCGGTGCGGCGCACGGTCAAAAGGGGGGTGCCGTAGTCGTCGCGCAGCTGTAGCAATCCGACCAGGTGACGGCCGTCGCCGAGGTCGCTGCAACCGATGCCGTCGCCATTGCCCCTCCGGTGCCCGAGGTCGAACCGGAAGAACGCACCCCGCTGATCGACAACCGGGGTGATGGCGCAGCCGGACACCGCGTAGAGGATGGCCTCTCGGCCGGTGTCGATGATGATCTGGTGGTTGCCGTCCTGTTGGGCGTCGATCAGCAGCGCGGAGCGTCGAAGGGGGCTGGGGCTCTGTATCTTTGCCTGACCGTAGCCCTGGGCGGTGGCGATGCCGACGACAGTGTCGGTGATCCACAGCGTGGCCGGCTGGCCGTAGGCATCGCTGACGTCCTTGCTGGCAGCACCGGGTGGTGGCCCGTTCGGCCCGCACTGCGCGTGCGCGATTGCGGGCGGTGCGATCACGACACCGAACGACGCGATCGCGACGGTGAGGAGGAGCGACAGCTTCATCAGGTCGCCGCAAGTTTGAGCACGCTGTGGTTGCCGATGTCGGTGACGTAGACATTCCCCGCGGCGTCCACCGCCACCCTTACGGGCTGATTGAGGCCGCTGAACGGCAGCACGATCGGTTTGTCCGTCCCGGCCGCCAATTTCAGCACCTGCTTGCGGTCGGCATCGACCACATACACGCTTCCGGCGGAGTCCACCGCCACATCTACGACGCTGCGAACGTCGAACGGCAGCACCGTTTGGATGTCTGTCCCCGCCGCCAGCTTCAGGATTCGCGAGTAGTCGCCCACGTACACGTTTTCGGCGGCATCCACCGCCATTCCGCCGAGGCCGAGGAGGTGAGTGAACGACAACACCGTCGGGGCATGCGACCCCGCCTCCGACTTCACCACGTGAACGGGCACGCAGCACCCGCCGTCGGGGTACACCCCGCCGCCGTCGATGCCATAGGCGCTTCCCGCGGCATCCACTGCAAGGACTTCGCTGCGCAAGCCGAGATTGGGCAACGGCAGCACGGTCTGGGTGTCCGACCCGTCCGACCCGGCCGGCAGCTTCACCAACTGCTGGTGTCCCGCGTCGATGACCCACACGGCGCCTGTCGGGTCCGCCACCAGACCGGCATGAACGAACTGCGGCAACACGGTTTGGGTGTTCGATCCTGCCGGCAGCTTGATCACCCGGGTGGTCACGGTGGGGTGTCCTTTGTCGTCCTGGGAGTGGTGAAGGTCGGCGACGTACACGTTGCCCGCGGGGTCCACCGCCAGATCGCGGGGACTTTCGAGGCCGCTGAATGGGAGCACGGTTTGTCGGGGCACGGACGCCCGCCCGTTGGGTGGAATCGTTGAGCCCGCGTTGTGGGTGCTCATCGAGCAGGCGGCGCCAAACGCGGTAATCGCGATGGTCACCGTTGCTATCAGCAGACGCTTTCTAAGTCGTTGGCGGCGCGCGCTTTTGGTCATGTCGGTGGCCTCTCGCTACTTCTGGCCCGGGTAGGGCACCGCGGTGATGACGCCGCCGCCGTTGACCGGCGGTCCGAGCAGCACCGTCGACGTGCCGGTCGCGGGGTTGTAGTCGATGAGTGCCTGACCGCCACCGCAGCCGGCCCTCGCTTTGAGGTCGAGGTCGCCGCCGTTGACGCCGACCACGACGACGCTGTCGGTTTTCACCTCGGGCACCGACACCTTGGATGTCGTACCGTCGCCATTGAGCTTGGCGAGGAAAACGACGCCACACGCGCCCGCCGCCTGCACGTACGTTCCCGTCGGAAGCTGCCATGCGTTCAAGTCGCCGTAGTCGGGGCCCTGGTGTCCGTCGTTGGGCGCGGTGAGGGCCGTCGGTGGTCCGCCGTCGATCGGCACCAGCCATAGCTGGGACGTGGTGGAGGTACCGCAGCGTGCAAGCGCGATCGTCGAGCCCGCGTCCCACCACCGCAGGGGTGTGCAGTCGCGCTGCCCGGCGATTGTCACCGTCGGGCCGGCGACCCCGTCGTTGCCCATGACGGCGAGGCCAGAGTGCGTGCCCAGCACCAGCCGCGTGCCGTCCGCAGTGGCCAGATACGAGGTGAAGTCCTCGGCCAGCGGGTACGTCAGCTGGTGGTTACCCGCTAGGTCGACGCGTTCGAGCGATCCTGGTCCCGAGCCCTTCCGCCTGGACACCAGCACCGCCTTGCCGTCGGGCCGCGTGTAGCGAGGGGAGCCGCCGTTCTCGGTGGTGAAGGTGGTCTTCGCGCCAGTGCGCAGGTCGACCTCCGTGACGACCGTTCGGCCCTTTTCCGTTGCAGAGAACAGGGCCCGGGTCCCGTCGCCAGACCAGTCGTCCAACGTCGGACTGTAACCGTTGCTGCCCGGCGGCGGGAAGGTTGTGATGGCGTATCGGCCACCGGCCGGATCAACCAAATACAGCGTCGTGCTGGCGGTTTCCCAGGTTGGTGACCCGGGGGGAGGTTTCTCGCCGGTGTGCAAGCCGGGAACCGGGCTCCACACGGCGAGCATCCAACCCGGACCCACCTGCGACCAGGGGACGGTCGAGAGTGGGGCCTCGACGCCATGGGCCGCCATAGGCTGCGAGGGTTCGGCGTGCGCGGCCGGCGCGAGGGCGACTGTCGCAGCAGTCGCTATTGCCGTCAGGGCGAACACCGCGCGGGACGTGATGGTCATATCGGGCTCCTCAGAAACGTGTCCGGGGTCTTGTTGCCCGGTCACGTAGAGGCTGCGGCGGACGCCTTGCGTATTTCTTGCGCGAACCTTTTGCTCACGGGAGATACTGCGTCGGTACCCGAGGAATTGAGGCGGTGGTGGTGGATTCGCGCGTCGGTACGACGTTCGGCAAGTACAACCTCACGCGCTTGCTCGGCAGGGGCGGGGGCGGGGTGGTGTACGAGGCATACGACACCGGCAAAGGGCGGACCGTCGCGCTGAAGATCCTCGCCGACGAGTTCTCGACCAACGACACGTTTCGGACCAGGTTCCAGCGCGAGTCGCAGGCGGCGGCAATGCTGCAAGAACCCCACGTCATTCCGATCCACGACTGGGGCGAGATCGACGGCAGTCTCTATATCGACATGCGCCTGGTGCAGGGGCAGACGCTTCTTGACCTGATCACCGAGGGCCCGCTGGCGCCCGCGCGGGCGGTCGCGATCATCGGTCAGGTCGCCGCCGCACTGGATGCGGCGCACGCCGAGGGATTGGTTCATCGAGACGTCAAGCCGCAAAACATCATCGTCACCCCGGCCGATTTCGTGTACCTCGTCGACTTCGGCATCGCGCAGACCAAGGGGGACCCCCGGCTGACGACCATTGGCACGCAGATCGGCACGCTGAATTACATGGCGCCCGAACGGTTTAACGACAAGGTGACCACGCCCGCCGTCGACGTCTACTCTCTGGCGTGCGTCTTGTACGAGTCACTGACTGGAGACGCCCCGTTCGCCGGTGACAGCCTCGAGCATCTGGTTGCGGGCCACCTCGCCTTGCCACCACCACGACCGAGCGTGGCGAATCGGCGCGTTCCGGCGGCGCTCGACGAAGTCGTTGCCCGCGGCATGGCCAAAGACCCCGACGAGCGGTACGGAACGGCGGGCGCCCTCGCACGCGCCGCGCAGCGTGCATTGGGAAGCCCGTCGGCCGACACGGACGGCACCCGACCGTTCACGGCGGTCGCGCCTCCCCAGCGCGATTCGAGCAGGCACGGGCGCGGGTGGGTGCGGCCGACCGTGATCGCCGCCGGCACGGTGCTGGTTCTCGCCGCGGTTGGTGTGGTCATCGGTCTGTTCGTCTACGGACCGAGCGGGCAGCGGGAGAGCCCGACCGCGCGCGCTGCACTGCCTCCGCTGGTGACCGGACCCGACCTGAGCAGCTTGCACCAGTCCTGCGATCCGGGGTTCTCGTTGCCCACCGATACGGGATTCGGCACCCACGCCGGGCGGGGAACCCCGGAAACGTCATGCCTTTTCACCAACAGCGTGCTGACGTCGTATTGGGCCGAGTACGGCAACGCCAGTCCGCTACCGCGGGCGGTCTCGGCGCCGGGGGCCGTTGACTGCAAGACCGTGCCCGGTGCGCTTTGCAACGGTTCGAATTTCCTCATGCACTGCCAGCAGCACCCGGGAGACAGCTGGATCACGTGCATCGGGGGGAAAAGCGCGCGCGTGTACATGTGGTGAGAGCTGAGGGGACTGCTACCGCGATGGCCCAGGATGATCTCTGGTTCGGGGTGTTAGGGCCGTTGCGGGTGAGCGCCAACGGCACCGACGTGCCGTTGGGCCCCGCGAAGCAGCGGGCGGTCTTGGCCACGCTGTTGATCAATCGAAATCGCACCGTACCGGTTGACTCGTTGATCGACGCGGCATGGGAGGAGAGCCCGCCGCCCGAGGCCCGGGGAAGCCTGCACGCGCACATATCCCGGCTCCGCCGAATAGTGAGCAGCGCCGGTGTTGATCCGGCTACCGCCCTGGCTAGTGCCCCGCCGGGATATCGGCTCAGCGTGTCCGACGAGGCGTGCGATGTCGGCCGCTTTTCCATCGCGCGGAAAGCGGGATTCGAGGCCGCGGCCGCGGGCAGATTCGAACAGGCCAGCGGCCACCTATCGGATGCGCTGGCGGAGTGGCGGGGCCCGGTGCTCGAAGATCTGCGCGACTTTCGATTCGTCGACGCCTTCGCGACTGCACTGGCGGAGGACAAGCTGGTGACGCTGACCGTGCGGGCCGAAGCTGAAATAGCTTGTGGCAGAGCCAATTCCATAATCGGAGAACTCGAATCGCTGGTGGCCGAGCATCCCTACCGAGAACCGCTGTGGGCACAGCTGATGACCGCCTACTACCTGACGGAGCGCCAATACGATGCACTCGACGCTTACGACCGAGTGAAGACTGCGCTCGCCGACGATTTGGGCATCGACCCTGGGCCCACCTTGCAGAGCCTGCATCAGCGGGTCCTTCGCCAAGAGCGGCTGGACGTCAAACACGCGGCCCAGGTAACCGCCAAGCGCGCCGCCCGCACCCTGCAGTGGCGTACCGATTCGGCCCGCGAATCCTCCGCCGCGCATCTGCACGACGCCGCGGGACGTCGTTATCCGTTGCGGGGAGCGGCCACTCGGATCGGCCGACTTTCCGACAACGACATCGTCGTTGACGATGACACCGTTAGTCGCTACCACGCGGTGATCGTCGACACCGGAAACAGCTTTGTCATCACCGATTTGCAGTCAGCCAACGGCGTGGATGTCGCCGGCCAGCGGATTCGCACCAGTGCGACGCTGGCCGATGGTGACCGCATTTGCATCTGTGGCCACGAATTCATGTTTGAGACGGACCGACGCTAGCGCGTGGCCTTGGGACGGCCGTCGCCGAACCTGACGCTGACACGCTGAAAGCCTTTCACGCGTTCGGCTTTGGCCCGTTTGGCGTAGGTCTTGCGATCCGCCGGGGTGAGGTCGGCGTCGTCGGTGAACGGAGTGAGCAACGCCCGGGGGTAAAGCTTTTCCACCAGAACGACATTGATCTCCGCACACAGCACCAGCGTCGAGGACACGAGGAACAGGAAGGCGAGCAGACCGAGGACCAACGCGAAGACGCTGTTGGTGGCGCTGGCCGATTTCACCGTGTGCCCCACATAGCCGGCTCCGAACCACTGCAGGATCTGCCAGATGAAGGCCGCCACAATCGCTCCCGGCAGGACCTGCCGGTAGGTGAGTGCGCGCGCGGTGGTCACGCGAAAAGCCACCAGGCAGATCATCGCGTTGATCGCCACGGCGGCCAGGGCGACGCCGATCCTTCCGAAGACGCCCAGCGACCCGGTAGCCTGGCCGATCGCCGATAAGGCGGTGGCCGTGATGGCCGCCGAGCCGAGCACCAACAGCAGCAGCAAGCTCCGCAGACGTGATCGGAGCGGATCGGGACGCTGGTTCCTCGGGACGGCCCACACAGAGTCCATCGCATTCTGCACCGCCTGACCGACGCCCAGGCCGCCGTAGAGCGCGCCGCCGATGCCGACGATCAACGCAACGCTCCCGCCGCTGAGTCCGTGCGGCTCGTGCAGCTGGCTACCGATGACGGGGAATTGGCTCAACGTGCTCTGCAGTACCTGGTGTTGCAGGGCTGGGTGACCGGCGAGCACCAGCCCGAGGCCGGTGGTCAGGAGAAGCAGCAGCGGGAACAACGACACGAACCCGTAGTAGGTGATCAGCGCGGCGAGGTAACCGCCTTGGTCGTCGAGGTACTTGTAGATGACCGCAATGACG
>NZ_MBES01000080.1 GCF_001954195.1 Mycobacterium sp. IS-1264
CCCCCCCCCCCCCCCCCCCCCCCCCCCCCCCCGCCCCCCCCCCCCCGGCCGCCCCCCCCCGCCACCCCGCCCCCGCCGCGCCCCCCGGCGCCGCAAGTCGGGTTCGGGCGACGACAACGACGACGGACCGTCACCCGACGATCCGCCCAACACCGTCGTGCACGAGCGGGCCCCGCGCTCCGGCAAGGCCGACGACAATGACTCCAACGGCTCGGCCGCCGCCGAGATCAAGGGCATCAACGGCTCCACTCGACTCGAGGCCAAGCGCCAACGACGCCGCGACGGCCGCGATGCCGGGCGCCGTCGCCCGCCGGTGCTGACCGAGGCGGAATTCCTGGCGCGGCGCGAGGCCGTCGAACGCATGATGGTGGTGCGTGACCGGGTTCGCACCGAACCGCCGCACCCGGGCGCGCGATACACGCAGATCGCGGTGCTCGAGGACGGCATCGTCGTCGAGCATTTCGTCACCTCGGCCGCGTCGGCCTCCCTGGTGGGCAACATCTACCTGGGCATCGTGCAGAACGTGTTGCCGTCGATGGAGGCGGCCTTCGTCGACATCGGCCGCGGCCGCAACGGCGTGCTCTACGCCGGCGAGGTCAATTGGGAAGCCGCGGGTCTGGGTGGCGCCGACCGCAAGATCGAGCAGGCGCTCAAGCCCGGCGACTATGTCGTCGTCCAGGTCAGCAAGGACCCCGTCGGACACAAGGGTGCCCGGCTGACCACGCAGGTGTCGCTGGCGGGTCGCTACCTGGTTTACGTGCCGGGTGCATCCTCGACCGGGATCAGCCGCAAGCTGCCCGACACCGAACGCCAGCGGCTGAAGGAGATCTTGCGGGAGGTGGTGCCGTCGAACGCCGGCGTGATCATCCGCACCGCGTCGGAGGGCGTCAAGGAAGAGGACATCCGCAAGGACGTCACCCGCCTGCAGGAGCGCTGGGAGCAGATCGAGGCCAAGGCGACCGAGATCAAGGGGAAGGCAGCGGGCGCCGCCGTGGCGCTCTACGAAGAGCCCGATGTCTTGGTCAAGGTCATCCGCGATCTGTTCAACGAGGACTTCGCCGGCCTCATCGTCTCCGGTGATGAGGCGTGGAACACGATCAACGAGTACGTGAATTCCGTTGCCCCGGAACTTGTTTCGAAGCTCACGAAGTATGAGCCCGCCGCCGGGCCGGACGATTCGGCCGGGCCGGATGTGTTCGCGGTGCACCGCATCGACGAGCAACTGGCCAAGGCGCTGGACCGCAAGGTGTGGCTGCCCTCGGGTGGCACGCTGGTCATCGACCGGACCGAGGCGATGACGGTGATCGACGTCAACACCGGGAAATTCACCGGGTCCGGCGGCAACCTCGAGCAGACGGTCACCAAGAACAACCTCGAGGCGGCCGAGGAGATCGTCCGCCAGCTGCGGCTGCGTGACATCGGCGGCATCGTCGTCATCGACTTCATCGACATGGTGCTGGAGTCCAACCGCGACCTGGTGCTGCGCCGGCTCACCGAGTCGCTGGCCCGCGACCGCACCCGCCACCAGGTGTCGGAGGTGACTTCGCTGGGCCTGGTGCAACTGACCCGCAAGCGGTTGGGAACCGGACTGATCGAGGCGTTCACCACACCCTGTCCGAACTGCGCTGGGCGCGGGCTCCTGCTGCACGGCGACCCGGTCGATTCGGCCCCCGCGACCGGGCGCAAGTCCGAATCCGGCGGTCGGCGAGGCAAGCGATCGAAGAAGAGTCGATCCGATGAGCCCGCGGTGGCCAAGGTGCCCGCGCACGCTCCCGGCGAGCACCCGATGTTCAAGGCGATGGCAGCCGGTCGTGGCGACGGCGAAACCGGCGAATCCGATGAGGACACGGACACCACCACCGATATCGACGAGCGGACCGAGGAAAAGGTTCCCGCCGGCCTCGAGGACGCCGACCGGACCGACCTCGAGGACTCCGACGAGGACGTCGAGGACACTGACGAGGACGTCGACGAGTCTGACGAGGCCGACGAGGACTCCGACGACGAAGACGATGAGGACGAGCTCGACGACGAGGACCTCGATGACGAGGACCTCGACGACGATGACGAGGATCTCGACCTCGACGACGACGACCTGGACGTCGAGGATTCCGACGACGACTCCGACGCCGAGACGGGCGGGGCGGAACCCGGGGTGGTTGCGGGACGTCCGCGCCGGCGCCGCGCGGCGGGTAGGCCGGCCGGCCCGCCGATCCACGTGGACTGACCGCGGTCAGGCGAGCCGGTTTGACCCTGTAGCCGCTGGTCACGTACCCTTGGACAGTTGTCGTCAGGCCTGCCGGGCCGACGACAGCGGGAGAGATAAGGCCCGCGCCCTAGACTCCCGTGACCCAGACCCACCACGCGCACGCAACCGGTGACGCGTGCCCACGAGTAAACAGAGGTGCACCCACGATGGCGACCTACGCAATCGTCAAGACCGGCGGCAAGCAGTACAAGGTCGCCGTCGGAGACGTGGTCAAGGTCGAGAAGCTCGACTCCGAGCCGGGCGCCAAGGTGTCGCTGCCGGTCGCGCTCGTCGTCGACGGGGCCAAGGTCACCTCGGATGCCGCGGCGCTGGCCAAGGTCGCGGTGACCGGTGAGGTGCTCGAGCACACCAAGGGCCCCAAGATCCGCATCCACAAGTTCAAGAACAAGACCGGCTACCACAAGCGCCAGGGACACCGTCAGCAGCTGACGGTCCTGAAGGTCACCGGGATCAAGTAGCGGAGGCGACAGATATGGCACACAAGAAGGGCGCATCGAGCTCGCGCAACGGGCGCGATTCGGCCGCGCAGCGGCTGGGCGTCAAGCGGTTCGGTGGCCAGGTCGTCAAGGCCGGGGAGATCATCGTCCGCCAGCGCGGCACCAAGTTTCACCCCGGCAACAACGTGGGCCGCGGCGGTGACGACACGTTGTTTGCAACGGCGGCCGGTGCGGTCGTGTTCGGCGTCAAGCGTGGCCGCAAGACCGTCAACATCGTCGCCGCCGGGCAGACCACCGACTGAGGTCGCTGCGCCCGTGCATGCGGGTAGCTGAGAGGACCCCCGATGCCTCGGTTTGTCGATCGAGTCGTCATCCACGCGCGGGCGGGTTCCGGCGGTAACGGCTGCGCGTCGGTCCATCGCGAGAAATTCAAGCCGCTGGGCGGACCGGACGGCGGCAACGGCGGCCGCGGCGGCAGCATCATCCTGATCGTCGACCCGCAGGTGCATACGCTGCTGGACTTTCATTTCCATCCGCACGTCACCGCGCCGTCGGGCAAGCAGGGGATGGGCAACAATCGCGACGGCGCCGCCGGCGCGGACCTGGAAGTCAAGGTGCCCGACGGCACCATCGTGCTGGATGAAAACGGGCGGCTGCTCGCCGACCTGGTGGGGGCGGGCACCCGCTTCGAGGCTGCCGCCGGTGGTCGCGGCGGGCTGGGCAACGCCGCACTCGCCTCGCGGGCCCGCAAGGCCCCGGGCTTCGCGCTGCTCGGCGAGCCGGGCCAGGCTCGCGACCTCACCCTCGAACTCAAAACCGTCGCGGATGTCGGCCTGGTCGGATTCCCGTCCGCCGGGAAGTCCTCGCTGGTGTCGGTGATCTCGGCGGCGAAGCCCAAGGTGGCCGACTACCCGTTCACCACGCTGGTTCCCAACCTTGGCGTGGTCTCCGCCGGCGAGCACGCATTCACCGTGGCCGACGTGCCCGGCCTGATACCGGGCGCGTCGCAGGGCCGCGGCCTGGGCCTGGATTTCCTCCGGCACATCGAGCGCTGTGCCGTGCTGGTGCACGTCGTCGACTGCGCGACCGCGGAACCCGGCCGCGACCCCGTCTCCGACATCGACGCGCTGGAGACCGAGCTCGCGGCGTATACGCCCACGCTGCAGGGGGATCCGGCGCTGGTCGACCTGGCCGAGCGGCCGCGAGCGGTGGTACTCAACAAGATTGACGTGCCGGAAGCGCGTGAGCTAGCCGAGTTCGTCCGCGACGACATCGCCGAGCGTGGCTGGCCGGTTTTCCTGGTATCAACGGCAACCCGGGAAGGGTTGCAGCCGTTGATCTTTGGGCTCTGGGCGATGATCTCGGAGTACAACGCATCGCGACCGGCGCCAGTGGTTCGGCGCCCGGTGATCCGGCCGGTGCCGGTGGACGACAGCGGCTTCACCGTCGAGCCCGACGGGCACGGCGGTTTCACCGTCACCGGCGCGCGCCCCGAGCGTTGGGTGGGCCAAACGAATTTCGACAACGACGAGGCAGTCGGCTATCTCGCGGACCGGCTGGCGCGCCTCGGTGTCGAGGAGGAGCTGCTGCGGCTGGGCGCGCAACCGGGATGCGCGGTGACCATCGGCGAGATGACGTTCGACTGGGAGCCGCAAACCCCCGCCGGCCACCAGGTCGCGCTGTCGGGCCGCGGCACCGACGCGCGGCTGGAACGCACTGAGCGGGTCGGCGCCGCGGAGCGCAAGGCCGCCCGGCGTCAGCGGCGCGAGCACGGTCCCGAAACCGGTGGGGCCTCGTGAGCGCGCAGCGAGAAGCCATCCGGACCGCGCGCAGTCTGGTCGTCAAGGTAGGGACGAACGCCCTGACCACGCAAGAGGGGGTGTTCGACGCCGGGCGGTTGGCCGGACTGGCCGACGCGATAGAGGCGCGCATGAAAGCGGGCACCGACGTCGTCATCGTGTCCTCCGGCGCCATCGCCGCCGGCATCGATCCGCTCGGATTGGCCCGTCGCCCAAAGGATTTGGCGACCAAACAGGCGGCCGCCAGCGTCGGCCAGGTCGCGCTAGTGAATTCTTGGAGCGCGGCGTTCGCGCGCTATGGCCGCACGGTCGGGCAGGTGCTGCTGACCGCACACGATATTTCGCTGCGGGCCTCACACACCAACGCGCAGCGCACCCTGGATCGCTTGCGCGCGCTGCATGCGGTGGCGATCGTCAACGAAAACGACACGGTGGCCACCAACGAGATCCGGTTCGGCGACAACGATCGGCTCTCGGCGCTGGTGGCTCACCTGGTCGGCGCCGAGGCCTTGGTGTTGCTCTCCGACATCGACGGCCTCTACGACTCCGATCCCCGGAAGGTGCCGGCGGCGCGCTTCATTCCCGAGGTGGCGGGGGCGGCGGACCTGGACGGCGTGGTTGCCGGCCCGGGCAGCCACCTGGGCACCGGGGGGATGGCGTCGAAGGTGTCGTCGGCGCTGCTGGCCGCCGACGCCGGGGTTCCGGTGCTGCTGGCCGCCGCGACCGACGCCGCGACGGCGCTCACCGACGCCGCGACGGGAACCGTGTTCGCCGCGCGTCCCGCCCGGATGTCGGCCCGCCGATTCTGGGTGCGCTATGCCGCGGAATCGACCGGCACGCTCTCGCTCGACGAGGGGGCGGTGCGCGCGGTGGTGCACCAACGCCGTTCGCTGCTCGCCGCGGGCATCACCGCAGTGTCGGGCCGGTTCTACGCCGGAGATGTCGTCGAATTGCGCGGACCGGACACGACCGTGGTGGCACGCGGTGTGGTTGCCTACGACGCGGCCGAGCTGGCCACCATGATGGGCCGGTCCACGTCCGAGCTACCCGGCGAGCTGCGCCGTCCCGCGGTGCACGCCGACGATTTGGTGACCGTCTAGCTCATTTTGCTGGCATGGGCTTGAGATACAGTGCGCCCCAAGCGATCTCGGCCAGTGTCTCTGCCAGCTCTGCGTCGTAGTCGCGCGGATTGACCGGAAGGTTCTGATGACACGCCCGCTCAACCATCCACACCAGTGCGCTAGCAGTGGTGGCGGCAGGTAGTTCGCGACGGATTGCGCCGTCGGCCTGGCCGTCTTCAATGACACGAGTCATGCGCGCGGTGATGGCGGTCAGCAGATCGCGGTACGTCTGCCCCGTTTCCGGGTCGTAGGCCGCCATCTCGTTGAGGGCAACTAGCACCGCTTGGTGACGCCGATAGGTTTCGACGATGCCGGTCATCGCGGCGCGCACGGCGTCTGGATCGCGTCGCCGCGCAACCCCCCACCAGCGCTCGGCGCCGGCGACAAGATCACCGAATACCTGGACCGCGAGGCAGCGCAGCAGGTGGCCCTTGTCCTCGAAGTAGATGTAGAAGCTGGCCCGCGAAATGCCGGCCTCGGTGGACAGCCGGTCCACGCTGAGCTCGGTGAAACTGGCACCGTCGCGCATCAGCCGCTCGGTGGCATCCAGCAACCGGCGCTCCATCTGCTCGCGCCGCTGCTGGCGCGTCTGCTCGCGCCTGGCCTGCGGCTTCCGGGTGACCGACGGCATTTTCCGAGCATAACCGACAGTTCAACATATTGACTAGACAGAGTGTCTAGGCATATCGTCGGTGAACGGCTTTCGGTTCGTTGGAGGATCCCATGACGGCTACGCCCGCCACTGCCCGCGCCTACGACACCATCGATTTGTCCTCGCGCGCGTTTTGGTCCACCACCGCGGCGGACCGGGAGCGTGCGTTCGCCGTGCTGCGGGCCGAGCGCCCGGTGAGCTGGCATCCGCCGGTAGAGGACGCCCTGATGCCCGATCCCGACGATCCCGGCTATTGGGCCGTCACCAGACGGACGGACATCGTCGCGGTCAGCCGCAACAATGAGGTGTTTCTGTCCGGCCAGGGCGTGATGTTCGAGAGCATCCCGGTCGAGCTGCTCGAAGCGTCGCAGTCGTTCCTTGCGATGGATCCGCCACGGCATACCAAGCTGCGCAAGCTTGTCGGCGCCGCGTTCACCCCGCGCCAAGTGCGCCGCATCGAGGATTCGATCCAGGCGAACGCCAAGACCATCGTCGACGAGCTGCGGGCGGCCGGCAGCGGCGCGGATTTCGTCGACCTCTGCGCCAAGGAACTGCCCATTCGCACGCTGTCGGACATGGTCGGGATCCCGGAATCCGAGCGTGAGCACATGGCGCGCGCCACCGATGCCATGGTGTCGTGGGCCGACCCGGACTTCCTCGACGGCCGCAACCCGATGGAGGTGCTGTTCGAGAACCAGATCTACGTGCATCAGGTGGCCGGCGCGCTCGCCGCGGAGCGCCGCGCTCACCCGGGCGACGATCTGATCAGCGGCCTGGTGAACGCCGAGGTGGACGGCGACCGGCTGTCCGATGCCGACGTGGCCGCATTCTTCGTGCTGCTTTCCGTGGCGGCCAACGACACAACCCGCCAGACCACGAGTCATGCGATGAAGGCGCTCACCGACTTCGGAGACCAAAGGGCATGGCTGCTCGAGGATTTCGACAACAGGATCGGCACCGCGGTCGAGGAATTCGTCCGCTGGGCCTCGCCGGTGATGACCTTCCGCCGCACGGCCGCAACGGATTTCGAGCTGGGCGGCCAGTCCATCCTGGCGGGGGAGAAGGTGGTCATGTTCTATTCGTCCGGCAACTGGGACACCGAGGTCTTCGACCATCCGGAGCGGTTGGACTTGAGCCGCAGCCCCAACCCGCACGTCGGCTTTGGCGGCGGCGGACTGCACTTTTGCCTCGGGGCTCACGTGGCCCGTGCGCAGCTGCGCGCCATCTTCGGCGAGCTGCTCCGGCAGCTGCCGGACATCCAGGCGGGCGATCCGACCTACGTGGCGGGCAATTTCATCCACGCCGTGCGCAGCATGCCCTGCACCTTCTGATTGTTTGCAAGAGTTCGTCGAGGCCCCACGCCGAGCCTGTAAATCTGCAGACCCTCACTCGAACTTCTTCTGCAGATTTACAGGCTCGGCGCTAACAGCGTCCCTCCCAGTTCCCGCCCTAGTTCGGAGGCCAACAGCGTCAGCAGTTCCGAGCACCCGCCGTCGACCTTGACGGTGGCTAGGTCGTCGCCGCGGGTGGGGCCGCGGTTGACGATCGCGATCGGTATGCCCAGTGTGTCGGCGTGACGCACGAACCGGTAGCCGGAGAACACCGTCAGCGACGAGCCCGCGACCAGCAGCGCCTCGGCATGATCGACCACTGAGTAAGCTTGGGCCACAGTATCTTTGGGCACGCTCTCGCCAAAGTAGACGATGTCGGGCTTGAGCATGCCGGCGCAGCGCGGGCAGTCGAGGTAGCGAAACGACGCGGTATCGGCGACAACAGCGTCGGCGTCGGGCGCCACCGCCAACCCGCCGATGGCTTCGGCGCGCTCGATGAATCCGGGGTTGAGCGCCTCGAGTCGTTCGGCTAGCGCGGCACGGCTCATGGTGTAGCCGCAGCTCAGGCAGATCACCTGGGCGTAGGTGCCGTGCAAGTTGACCACGTTCGCGCTGCCGGCCTTGGTGTGCAGCAGGTCGACGTTCTGGGTGATGATTCCGGTCACCACGCCGGCGCGCTCCAGCGCGCCCAACGCACGGTGCCCGGCGTTGGGCTGCGTGTCATCCATGTGCCGCCAGCCGACATGGTTGCGCGCCCAGTATCGCTGCCGGAACACCGGATCCGACGTGAACTGGCCGATGGTCATGGGGTTGCTGGGCGGCGAATCGGGGCCACGATAGTCGGGAATGCCCGAGTCGGTGGAAATCCCCGCGCCCGTGAGCACCGCGACCCGGCGCCCCGCCAACAGCGCGACCAACTCCGGAGCGTCCACGGCTCAAGGCTAGCCACTGCTGCGATGCCTGCGCGAGCGCGCTTGTCTGCACACCGACACACCGCCAGTGCCGGCATTCTGCGCACGCTCGCCCCGGTGCGTTAGCCGAGACGGGATGATGGCGTCGATACTGACCTCGGCTTATGGTGGGTGACATGGCTCCGAATGTCGCCGAGTACTTCGACGTGCTGATCATCGGCGCCGGATTCTCGGGCATCGGTGCTGCCCACCGCATACACGAGCGCAATCCGCAGCTGAGTTATGCGGTACTCGAACGGCGTGCGCGAGTCGGCGGAACGTGGGACCTGTTCCGCTATCCGGGCGTGCGTTCCGACAGCGATATCTACACGCTCTGCTTTCCGTGGGAGCCCTGGACGCGGCCCGAGATGATCGTCGACGGTGACAACATCTGGGAGTATCTGGACGAGACGGCGCGCAAGCATCACATCGACGAGCACATCCGATTCGACACCTACGTGCGTTCGGCGGACTGGAGCTCCGACACCGACACCTGGACGGTGCAGACCGGGCGGGACGGCGCCGAAAAGACGTACCGATGCCGATTCCTGTTCTTCGGGACGGGCTATTACGACTATGACAATCCGTACAACCCGACGTTCCCAGGTATTGCGGATTTCGCCGGAGAGGTGATCCACCCGCAACACTGGCCAGAGTCATTCGAGTATGCCGGCAAGCGGATCGTGGTCATCGGCAGCGGTGCCACGGCGGTCAGTCTGATCCCGTCGTTAGCCGAAAAAGCGGCGCACGTCACGATGCTGCAACGCACGCCGTCCTACATGATCTCCGCGGTGAAAAAGGAGCCGACGGCGATTGCGCTGCGAAAAGCGTTGCCGCTGCGGGTCGCTCACTGGATCGTTCGGTGGCGCAACGCATTCGTCGCTCAGCTGATGTGGGTTGTCGCGCGCAAGACGCCAGAATTCAGCAAGCGGGCGCTGCGCCGCATCGCGGAACGCAATCTGCCCGAAGGCTATCCGATCGACACCCACTTCACGCCGCCGTACGACCCGTGGGATCAGCGCTTGTGCTTCATCGTGGAGGGTGACCTGTACAAGGCGATCAGTGACGGCAAGGTCGAGGTGGTGACCGACCACATCGATCACTTCGACGCCACCGGCATCGCGCTGAAGTCGGGGCGGCGCATCGAAGCCGACATCGTTATCACGGCGACCGGGCTGCGGTTGCAGGCGCTGGGCGGCGTCACCGTCAGCATCGACGGCCAGCAGATCGATCCCCACGAGCACTTCCTGTACAGGCGACACATGCTCGAAGATGTTCCGAACATGGCCTGGAGCTTCGGCTACATCAACGCGTCCTGGACATTGGGCGCCGACCTGACTGCACGGTCCGTCGCAAAACTATTGGAGTACATGAACTCTCGCGGCTACACCCACGCATATCCGCATCTGGGCGAAACGGAGATGCCTGAGCAGCCGACGTTCCATCTGGAATCGGGTTACGTGAAGCGTGGTCGACATGTGCACCCGAAATCCGGCACGCGTCGACCGTGGAAGGTGAGCCATAACTTTTTGAGTGACGTGCTCAGCAGGCGCTTCGAGCGCATCGAGGACTCAATGGTCTTCGGCCGTGCCCAGGCCGAACGCCGGGAGCCGCTCAGCGCGCCGCGCTCGGCCAGTGGATGAGTCTCGACGGGCGATAGGCCATCGCGGCGGCGGGCTCAGGGCTGAGCTTCTCGGCGATTCTGCGAGGGTGGCGGTTATGTAGTCGAGACTACGGGTATGCCTCGTGACCGATAGCCGTCATGGCATCGCCTCAGCCCATGCGATGTGGCCCTCGAACTCGAGCCTTGCGGCGATGTCGCGGTAGCGGTCCCGGAAGTGCTTATAAGCCGCGGCGTCGCCATTCGCTTGCGCTAGCAAGGAACGCAGCCGCAATAGCCAGACCTCATGCAGCACCAACCCCGGGTCGGCCTGAATGACCGCCAGGCGTTCGATCGCGGTCCGCGCTGCCTCAAGGTCGCCGTCGCCCGCTCGTTTCAATAGCGCTTCAACCAATACCGCGATCGCCAAAGCATCCCAGATGGAGCCATTCGAAGCGGACAGGTTGTCAACCACAGCGTTGGCGGATTCGATGGCGCCGTCAAGATCGCCCAATTTGGCCCTATCCCTTGCGATGTGGATCTCCATAATCGGCAGACCTATCAACCCAAATCGCTCCGTTAACAATCTCTCTCGCACCCTCTCTAAAAGAGCTAGGCCAGGTTCACGATGTTTGCCGCCCTGATGGAGAAGAACGATGCCGCGAACGATTTGGGCGATCTCGAGCGCAAGGTTATCGCCGAACTTCTCTGCTACTGATAGGAATTCGGACGTATCGCGTACGGCCGTCGCGCTCGGCAGCAGCACGCCGGCCGCGATCCCGTGAGGGTGCGTGAACCACATCACCCCGGCAAGTATCGTCGGGTCACCCAAGCGTTCATGAGCCATAGCCAAGGCCTCGTCGAAATCGCTCTTCCAGCCGGGGATTCCGAGGAAGCAGCGGGCGACGCCCCGCATTCCGATGGCGAATGTCAATGGAGATGGGAACACCAGGTTCCCCCTGGCGGGGTCACCCTCAGCGAGTTCGACAACCAGTTGCGCCAAGCGTAAGACGTCGGCCATTTCGCCGGTCTCGTACTTCGCGAGCATTGCCGGAAATGCCAGAGCGACGGTCAGCGTCGGATCTGCGATCGACTCGAGCAGTTCGGCGAGTTCGCCGGCAAGGCGCGAAGCCTCCCGGCGCTGCGCGTTCATGTAGTGGGCTATCACCAGCCCCGCCATGCCGATGGCGAGCGACCGCTGGTCGCCGGCGGCTGTGCACAGGTCACGCAACTCGTCGAAACCGGTGTCAGCGCTAGTGATTCGCCACGCGGTTCCACACAACATCGTGCGCGGGGCAATGCGCACCGACATCCGATCCGGGTGGTCGGCGGGAATCCGATCGGCGACCTCACGTGCGCGCCGCCAGCTGGTTTGCGCCGCGGCGATGTCACGAGCGCTGGCCCAAGTGGCCGCCCGCATGTGCCAGTCATAGGCGGCGTAGAGGTCACCGGCGGACTCCAGGTGCTCGGCGATTGCCGCAGCGTTCTGATCCACCGATTCCGGCTCGCGAGCTTGGATCGCGGAGGCGACCCGACGGTGCAGCTCGGCGCGATCGGATTTGAGTTGTGATTCGTAGGCCACGGCGCGGATCAGCGGATGGTGGAACACGTACTCTCGCTGTCGCGTGAATCGGATGCGATCGATCATGCCGCCGATCACGAGGCCCTCCAGCGCAGGATCGACCCCTAGCGTTTCGAGCAGGGGCTGGCTGAACCGCGAGCCGATGACCGCAGCCGCGCTCAGTGTGTGCTTGGCGCGCGGATCGAGGCGGTCGATGCGCGCGGCGATGGTCGCCTGCAACGTCGCCGGCACACTGACCTCGGCGACTTGTGCCGTCGACACGTAGGCGCCGCGGCTTCCATGCAGCACGCCGCGCTCCGCCAGTTCCCGCACCATCTCCTCCGCAAAGAACGGATTGCCGGCGGCCTGCTTGGTGATCATCGTGGCCAATCCCCCGACCGACGGGTCCGGCCCGAGGAGGTGCGAGACCAGCGCTGCGGTCTCCGGTCCGCTCAGTGGCTCGAGGGCGAGGGTCTGTGCGCCGGACACCCGGCTCAGCGCGGCGCGATATTCGGGGCGGTAGGTGATGATTACCAGCGAGGGCGTCTGCGGGATGACGGTCAGAAAGTCGACCAGCATCGACTCGCTGACCTCATCGATCCAATGCACGTCCTCAATGACGTAAACCGACGGGGCTTTGCGTGTGAGCGAGGCGGCATTGACCAGCGCGGTCAAACGCCGCCGCCGCGCGTCGGGGTCGATCAGCGGCAGCTCCACACCGGCATCGGCGATGCCCAGCAGGTCGTAGACGAGTAACAGATCCTCGGGGTCCGCGCCGGGCATCCGCGCCTGTACCTGCGAGCGGGCGGCCGGGCCATCCAGCTCACTGACGCCAATAGCCACACGCAGTAGCCGGGCCACTGTGTAAAAAGGGACATCATTGGCGTGCGACTCGCAGTGCGCGGTGAATGCGTCCATGCCCCGAGCGGCGGCCAGCGCGGTGACCTCGCGAGCCAGCCGGCTTTTGCCGATGCCCGGCGATCCGACCACGGTCACCACCGTGCCGTTGCCAGCGACGGCGCGCTCTAGCAGATCCCCGACAGCGGACAGCTCCCATTGCCGATCGATCAGCTTCGATTCAGGACGTCCGGCTGGGCGATGTCCTTCACGCATGCCCAACAGCCGACGGGCGCGAACCGGCCCCTTGGCTCCCTTGATCTGGACCAGCTCTGATTCGCCGAGAGTCGTCGCGTCCTCGACAAGGCGCACCGTTGAGCCGCTGAGCATCACCCCGCCCGGTGGGGCGGCGGATTCCATCCGCTGGGCCATCCCGACTTGTTCGCCGATGGCTGTGTAACCCAAAGCAACCGAACCGATTTCGCCGGCAATCACCTGCCCGGAGCTCAGACCCACACGCAGCTGCAAGACGGCGCCGTCGCGCGCCTTGACCTCTGCCGCAAGTCTCGCTGTCTCCGCCTGGATCCCCAGCGCCGCAAGACAACCGCGCACAGCGTGGTCCTCCAACGCGACCGGCGCACCGAACACCGCCATGATTCCGTCGCCGGTGAACTTATCTACCGTGCCTCCGAACCGCCGGACAGCGATACTTGCGCGGTCCACCAGCTCCGTCATGATCTCCCGCAACCGCTCGGCACCCAAGGCTGCCGCGATATCCATCGAATGCACCACATCTGCGAACAGCACGGTTACTTGCTTGTACTCCGCGTGCGTGTCGGCCGCGGTAAGCGCTGCGCCGCACTCATGGCAAAACCGCGCGTGCTCCAGCGCCTCGGTGCCGCACGTCCGGCACACTGCTCCTGCCGCCATCCGACCCTCCGCCAATCCTGGTCTCCAGCATGTGCAGTGGTCCTCAAAGGATAGGCCGTTGGACACTCCACTAGGACGGATCGGCTTCACATCGGTGACGCCGACGCGAAGATTTTGCGGCCAGTGCTCTCCGGCGCTCAGCCGAGGCAGTCGGCCGCGGTGGTGAGTTCGGCGGACATGTTCTGCTCCATCATCTTCAGCGCCGCCGCGCCCAGGTCGGCGTCGATGTGGGCGACTCCGTCGGTGGGAATCACCACCTGGAAGTGGCGCACGTAGGCATCGAGCGCCGTGTACAGGATGCACTGCTCGGTGACCTGGCCGGTCAGGATCAACCGCTTGGTCTCGAGGCGGGCGAGCAGATAAGCCAGCGCCGTGGCGTAGAAGGCGCTGTGCCGGACCTTGGTCATGACGCGGCAATCCCCGGACGGCACGATCGGTTTCACCAGATCGGGCCGCGCGCCGTCGAGGGCGGAGCGAACGATGTCGGAGAACTGGGCGGTGAAATCGCCGTAGTTGTCGTTGACGTACACCAGGTCGACGCCGCCGGATTCGCGTGCGCGCCGGACCAAATCGGCTAGCGGATCGATGATCTTGCCGACATTGGGTATTAGATCTTCAGCATCGGGATGCTGATAGGTGTTCATCATGTCGATCACGACGACGGCGGTGTCGCTCATCTGTTGTGGATACCCGGCGCGTGCTTATTGACACTGGCCAGGCGACAATGGAAGGGCGATGGACTTTTACAACTGCTACAGCCAGGGCTTTGTCCGGGTCGCCGCGTGCACGCACCACACCACGATCGGCGATCCGGCGGCCAATGCCGAGTCGGTCCTGCGGTTGGCGCGCGAGTGCCACGACGACGGCGTAGCCCTGGCCGTCTTCCCGGAGCTGACGCTGTCCGGTTACTCGATCGAAGACATCGTGCTGCAAGACCTGTTGCTCGACGACGTCGAAGCCGCCGTTTCCGACATCGTCGCCGCCTCGGCCGATCTGTTGCCGGTGCTGGTGGTCGGCGCCCCGCTGCGATACGGGCAGCGCATCTACAACACCGCCGTCGTCATCCACCGGGGTGTGGTGCTGGGGGTGGCGCCCAAGTCGTACCTGCCGACCTACCGCGAGTTCTACGAGCGCCGACAGATCTCGCCGGGGGACGACGAGCGCGGCGTCATCCGGTTCGGCGATATCGAGGCTCCGTTCGGTCCCGATCTGCTGTTCGCCGCGTCCGACCTACCCGACTTTGTACTGCACGTCGAAATCTGCGAGGACATGTTCGTGCCGATCCCGCCCAGCGCGGAGGCGGCCTTGGCGGGTGCCACGGTGCTGGCGAACTTGTCCGGCAGCCCGATCACGATCGGTCGCGCCGAGGACCGCTGCCTGCTGGCCCGCTCGGCATCGTCCCGGTGCCTGGCCGCCTACGTCTACGCCGCAGCGGGCGAGGGCGAATCCACCACCGACCTGGCCTGGGACGGCCAGACGATGATCTGGGAGAACGGCGTGCAGCTGGCCTCGTCCGAGCGCTTCCCCAAAGGGGAGCGGCGGTCGGTCGCCGACGTCGACCTCGGGCTGTTGCGCTCCGAGCGGTTGCGGATGGGGACGTTCGACGACAACCGCCGTCACCATCGCGTGTCGGCGGAGTCATTCCGCCGCATCGAGTTCGGGCTGGACCCGCCGGCCGGCGACATCGGGCTGCGGCGCGTGGTCGAGCGCTTTCCGTTCGTTCCCGCCGATCCGCAACGGCTGCAACAGGATTGCTACGAGGCGTACAACATCCAGGTCGCCGGGCTGGAACAGCGGCTGCGTGCCCTGGACTACCCGAAGGTCGTCATCGGCATTTCCGGCGGGCTGGATTCGACGCACGCGCTGATCGTCGCGGCGCGCGCGATGGACCGCGAAGAACGGCCGCGCAGCGACATCCTGGCCTTCACGCTGCCCGGCTTCGCCACCGGAGACCGCACCAAGCGCAACGCGATCGAGCTGTGCCGCGCGCTCGGTGTCACCTTCTCCGAGATCGACATCCGCGACACCGCGGCACTGATGCTCAAGGAGATCGATCACCCGTTCTCGCGTGGCGAAAAGGTCTACGACGTCACATTCGAGAACGTCCAGGCCGGATTGCGCACCGACTACCTGTTCCGGCTGGCAAACCAGCGCGGCGGCATCGTGCTGGGCACCGGTGATCTCTCCGAGCTCGGGCTGGGCTGGTCGACATACGGTGTCGGCGACCAGATGTCGCACTACAACGTCAATGCTGGCGTCCCCAAGACCCTCATCCAGCACCTGATCCGCTGGGTCATCTCGTCGGGGCAATTCGAATCTGACGTGTGCGAGGTGCTGCAGTCGGTGCTCGACACCGAGATCACCCCGGAACTCGTCCCCAGCGGTGAAGAGGAGGAGCTGCAGAGCAGCGAGGCGAAGGTCGGGCCGTTTGCCCTGCAAGACTTTTCGCTGTTCCACGTCCTGCGCTTCGGATTCCGGCCGTCGAAGATCGCGTTTCTGGCCTGGCATGCGTGGAGCGATCCCGAGCGTGGCACGTGGCCTTCCGGATTCCCCGAGGACAAGCGACCGTCCTATTCGCTCAAGGAGATCCGGCACTGGCTGGGCGTCTTTGTGCAGCGGTTCTACTCGTTCAGCCAGTTCAAGCGCTCGGCATTGCCCAACGGGCCCAAGGTGTCTCACGGCGGTGCGCTATCGCCGCGCGGGGATTGGCGTGCTCCATCCGACATGTCCGCGCGGATCTGGCTCGACGAGATCGAGCGCGAAGTGCCCGAAGACTAGGGAACGCTCACTAGCGCAGCGCGGCCTCGATCGCGGCGGCATCCGGTGCGCAGTCGCCGGCACCCGCAACCAGTGTCGACAGCGCGGCGGCGGCGCAGGCGCACTGCAGCGCCCGCAGCCGCTCGGCTCGCACCCCCGGATGGCGTGGCCAGTTCGCGGCCAGCACTCCGGCGAAGACGTCGCCGGCACCGGTGGTGTCCACCGCTTTGACGGCCGGGGCGGGTACCCAGAACTCGTCGTCGGCGCTGACGCAGCTCGCTCCGCGCGCACCCAAGGTGGTCACCAAGTAGGTTGGGCGCCAAGGCCATTCATCGGCTTCGGCTTCGTTGGCGATCACCACGTCCGCAACGGAGGCCAGCTCGGCCAGCGAGCTTTGGTCCTGGCCGGCCGGTGAGGCATTGACCATGACGACGGCTCCCGCGGACCGCGCCGCACGAGCGCCGGCCACCGCCGTCGGAACCGGAATTTCCAACTGGGTCAACAACACGTCGCAACCGGTGATCACCGAGCGCGCGGCGCCGGCCAACATCAATCGCCCGTTAGCGCCCGGTGCCACCACGATGGTGTTCTCCGCGGCGGCGTCGACGACGATGATCGCCGTTCCGCTCGGTCCGTGTACCGCGATGGTGCCGTCGAGCCCAACCCCGTTGACCGAGAGGTGCGTCCGTAACTGTTCGGCGGCCGGATCGTCGCCGAGGGCGCCGACGAATTGCACGCTTGCGCCGGCGCGAGCGGCGGCGACCGCTTGGTTGCCGCCCTTGCCGCCGGGCGCGTAGGTCAGCGACGACGCCAACACCGTCTCGCCAGGCCGGGGCAGGGCATTGACGTCGAACGTCAGGTCCATGTTCACGCTGCCGACGACACAAACGCGTGCCATTCCACCGACGTTAGTCGCGTCCGTCCCGCGTTTCGACGTTGAACGCTTAGTGCAAACGCCAATTTCTTGAGTTCCGCGCGCTACTCTGCTGCGTTAGCGATGCCGAATCCAGAAAGGCGGAAGGCATTGACGTCGAGCGAGCTAAAAGACACCGAGCCGGCCCCCGATACGGCGAGGGAAGCCGCGCCGGAATCCGCCCCCGGCCAAAAGACCCCCTGGGGCGCGCGGCGGCCGTTTGTGTGGCGCCGTTTCCGGTTCGGCATCCAGTCCAAGATCTTGGTGGCGATGCTGCTCGCGGGCATCCTCGGCGTCGCGGTGATCGGTCTCATCGGGGCCTTGACCGGCCGCGGCGCGTTGCGGCAGGTCGAGTCCGAGCGGCTGATCGAATTGCGCGAGTCGCAGCGGCGGCAGATGGAGGCGCTGTTCCGGGAAGTGACGAATTCGCTGGTCGTCTACAGCAGCGGATTCAGCATCAACGAGGCAACGGCGGCGCTTACGGCGGGCTTTAACCAATTGGCCAACGCCACGATCACACCCGCGCAGCAGCAGGAACTCGTCAATTACTACGACACTCAAATGATTCAGCCGATCAAGCGCACGACCGGCGACATGATCGACGTCAACGCGGTGCTGCCGAGTTCGCCCTCGCAGAAATACCTTCAGGCGCACTACACCGCACCGCCCCGGCCGGCCGCCGACGCATTGCCCGTCGCGGATGCCGGTGACGGCAGCGCATGGACGGCGGCCAATGCCCGCTTCGACTTCTACCTCCGAGACATCGTCACCCGCTTCGAATACAAGGACGCGCTGCTGATCGACCTGCAGGGCAACGTCGTCTACAGCGTCATGAAAGGGCCCGACCTCGGCACCAATATCCTGACCGGCCCGTATCGCGAATCAAACCTGCGCGAAGCGTACGAAAAAGCGTTGCGCTCCAACGACGTAGAGTTCGTCTGGATCACCGACTTCCAGCCGTATCAGCCGCAGCTCGACGCGCCGACGGCGTGGGTGGTGTCTCCGGTGGGCATGAACGGCAAGGTCGACGGCGTGATGGCGCTGCCGCTGCCGATCTCCAAGATCAACCGGATCATGACCGCCAACAAGCAGTGGCAAGCCGCCGGCATGGGCCCCTCGACGGAGACGTATCTGGCCGGCCCCGACAACTTGATGCGTTCCGATTCACGGCTTTTCCTGGAGGACCCGCAAGAGTACCGGCGCGAGGCCATCGCCGCCGGCACCCCGCCCGACGTCGTGGACCGGGCGATCCGGTTGGGCGGCACGACGCTGGTGCAGCCGGTCGCAAGCGCCGGTCTGCGCGCCGCCCAACGCGGGGAAACTGGAGTCGTCACCGGCACCGATTACACCGGTAACAGGGAATTGGAAGCGTACGCTCCGCTGAACATTGCCAACTCCGACCTGCACTGGTCGATCCTGGCGACGCGCGACGACTCCGACGCCTTCGCGCGGCTGGGCCACTTCAGCAAGACCCTCGTCATTGCGGTCACCACACTGGTTTTCGTCATCTGCGTGGCGTCGATGTTCATCGCCCAGGCGGCGGTGCGACCGGTCCGGCGCCTCGAGGAGGGCACGCGAAAAATCAGCTCGGGCGACTACGACATCAACATTCCGGCACGGGGACACGACGAAATCAGCGAGCTCACTGCGGCTTTCAATGAAATGAGCCGCAATCTCGCGATCAAGGAAGAACTGCTCAACGAGCAACGCAACGAAAACAATCGCCTGCTGCTGACGCTGATGCCCGAGTCGGTTGTCCAGCGCTATCGCGACGGTGAGGCGACCATCGCGCAGAAACATCAGGACGTCGCCATCATCTTCGCCGACATCGTCGGGCTCGACGAGCTGTCCAACGACCTTGCGGGCCATGAATTGGTCGGCATCGTCGAAGACCTGTTCCGCCAGTTTGATTCCGCGGCCGAAACGCTTGGCGTGGAACGGATCCGCACGTTCCACAACAGCTACCTGGCCACCTGCGGAGTGATCACCCCGCGCCTGGACAGCATTCACCGAAGCGTGGACTTCGCGGCCGAAATGCGTCGCATCATCGATCGCTTCAACAGCCAGACCGGTCACGAGCTTGGCCTTCGGGTTGGCATCAACACCGGCAACGTGATCAGCGGACTGGTCGGCGGCTCGAGCCTGGTCTACGACATGTGGGGGGCCGCAGTAAGCCTGGCATACCAAATGCACAGGGGCGCACCGCAACCCGGCATCTATGTCAGCTCCCAGGTCTACGAAGCGATGCGGGACGTGCGCCAGTTCACGCCCGCCGGAACGATTTCGGTCGGCGGAACCGACCAACCGATGTACCGCCTCTCGGAGCGATGATGAACACGTTTCACTCCTCGTGGTTCTACTGGTCGATCGGTATCGCGGTCGGGTTTCCGGTCGGGCTGATCATCCTGACCGAGCTGCAGCAAACGCTCGCCCGCCGGCATAGCCACCTGGCCAGGCAGGTAAGCCTGCTGCGCAACTACCTGCTGCCGCTGGGCGCACTGCTGCTGTTGCTCGTTAAGGCCTCGGAGATCCCGGCCCGAGATGTCCCCGTGCGGATGCTCACCACGCTGTTCGGCTTCCTGGTGCTGGTGCTGCTGCTGTCCGGGTTCAACGCCACCGTGTTTGCGAACGCGCCCGAAGAGAGCTGGCGCAAACGGCTGCCCGCGATCTTCCTCGACGTCGCACGCTTCGCCCTGATCGGTGTGGGCCTGGTTCTGATCCTGTCCTACATCTGGGGCGTCCGCGTCGGCGGCTTGTTCACCGCGCTCGGCGTGACGTCGGTCGTCATCGGCCTGATGCTGCAGAACTCCGTCGGCCAGATCGTCTCGGGCTTGTTCATGCTGTTCGAGCAGCCCTTCCGGATCAACGACTGGCTGGACACCGGGACGGTGCGGGGGCGTGTCATCGAAGTGAACTGGCGGGCCGTGCACATCGACACCGGCAGCGGGATGCGGATCACGCCGAACTCGGTACTCGCCACGACGGCGTTCACCAACCTCAGCCGCCCGCCGGGCTCGCACAAATTGGCGATCACGACCACATTTTCGGTGGCCGACCCGCCCGACCGCGTTTGCGCGATGCTGTCGCGGGTCGCCCTCGGGCTACCGCAGCTCATGAGCGACGGCGTGCCGCGCTCGGTGCCGATCGGCGGCGGCGAATACCGAACCACCATCCGGTTGGGCTCACCGGCCGACGATGGCGCCGCGCGCACGACGTTTCTGCGCTGGATCTGGTATGCCGCACGGCGGGAAGAGCTGCACCTGGACAACTGCGACGACGACTACTCGACCATCGAGCGTGTCGAGAAAGCGGTGCGCACCGTGGTGGCACCGGCATTGCGGCTCAACACCGACGAGCAGCGATCGCTGTATTCCTCCGCCAGGCTCGTCCGATACGGCGCCGACGAAACCGTGGAGTACGTCGGCCAGGTACCCGACGGGATGACGTTCGTGGTCGCGGGGCGCGTTCAGCTCATCGCGACAGCCGACGACGGGTCGGTGGTGCCGATCAGCACGCTGGTCGAGGGCTCGTTCCTCGGGTTGACGGCGCTGACTCGGCAACCGAACACCGCGAGCGCGTATGCGCTCGACGAAGTGACCGCATTGGAGATCGATCGGGAACACCTCGAGCATCTCGTCATGCGTGAACCGTTGCTGCTACAGAACTTTGGCCACATCCTCGAAGAACGTCAAAGCAAGGTGCGGCAGGCCCGGCGCGGTGAGCGCGTCGCCTGAGCCGCCGCCATCGGGCGCCCACGTGGGGCAGCCAAACTTGGCCAGGTAACGACCGATACCCTTGTTAAATGAGTCTGCAAGCACCCTCGCTTCCCGACTTGCGCCGAGAAGTCCATGATGCCGCCCGCCGCGCCCGGGTCGCTTCGCGCGTCCTGGCGTTGTTGCCGACGGTGGCCAAGGACCAGGCGCTGCAGTCCGCCGCCGACGCGATAACCTCCCACGTCGATCTGATCCTCGCCGCCAACGCCGAGGATATCGAGGCCGCCCGGGCCGCGGGCACACCGACCGCGATGCTCGACCGGCTGGCACTGGACCCCAAGCGCGTCGACGGGATTGCCGCCGGCCTGCGCCAGGTCGCGGGGCTGCCGGACCCGGTGGGCGAGGTGCTGCGCGGCTACACCCTGCCCAATGGGCTCCAGCTGCGCCAGCAGCGGGTTCCGCTCGGCGTCGTCGGCATGATCTACGAGGGCCGGCCTAACGTCACCGTCGACGCTTTCGGTTTGGGGCTCAAGTCCGGCAACGCCGTGTTGCTGCGCGGAAGCTCGTCCGCGGCCAGGTCGAACCAGGTCCTTGTCGAGGTGCTGCGGGCTTCGCTGGTCAGCGAGGACCTGCCCGCCGACTCGGTTCAGCTGCTTTCGGCCACGGACCGGTCCACCGTGACGCACCTGATTCAGGCCCGCGGCCTGGTCGACGTGGTGATTCCGCGCGGGGGAGCCGGCCTGATCGACGCCGTGGTCCGCGACGCACAGGTGCCCACCATCGAGACCGGTGTCGGCAACTGTCACGTCTACGTGCATGAAGGCGCCGACCTGGAGGTGGCGGAACGGATCTTGCTGAACTCCAAGACCCGGCGGCCCAGTGTCTGCAATGCCGCCGAGACGCTGCTGGTGGACGCCGCGATCGCCGCGGAGGCCGTGCCGAGGCTGGTCGCCGTGCTGCAAGACGCCGGGGTCACGGTGCACCTCGACCCCGACGAGGAGAACCTGCGGCGCGAATACCTCTCGATGGACATCGCCGTTGCAGTGGTCGACGGCGTCGACGCCGCGATCGCTCACATCAACGAATACGGAACCGGACACACCGAGGCCATCGTGACCAGCAATATGGCTGCCGCACAACGGTTTACGGATGGCGTCGATTCGGCGGCGGTGATGGTCAACGCGTCGACGGCGTTCACCGACGGCGAGCAGTTCGGTTTCGGCGCCGAAATCGGCATCTCCACTCAGAAGCTGCATGCCCGCGGGCCGATGGGATTGCCGGAATTGACCTCGACCAAATGGATCGCGTGGGGAGACGGCCACGTCCGTCCGGCCTGACGGCCCGCGAATGCTTTTAGGAGAATTGACATTGTGAGTGTGCCCGCCCGGCCCGTGCCGCTGTTCGCGGACATCAACGACGTATCGCGACGGCTGGCCGAAACCGGTTATCTGCCGGACACGGCCACCGCCACGGCCGTGTTCCTGGCCGATCGACTCGGCAAGCCGCTTCTGGTGGAAGGCCCAGCCGGAGTGGGAAAGACCGAGCTGGCCCGCGCCGTCGCCCAGGCCACCGGGTCAGGCTTGGTTCGGCTGCAGTGCTACGAGGGCGTCGACGAGGCGCGGGCGCTGTACGAGTGGAACCACGCCAAGCAGATTCTGCGGATTCAGGCCGGCTCCGGAGACTGGGATGCGACCAAGAGCGACGTGTTCAGCGAGGAGTTCCTGCTGTCCCGGCCGCTGCTAACCGCCATTCGGCGCACCGAGCCGACCGTGTTGCTGATCGACGAGACCGACAAGGCCGACATCGAGATCGAGGGCCTGCTGTTGGAGGTGCTATCCGACTTCGCGGTGACCGTGCCGGAACTGGGCACACTGACGGCCGAGCGGGCGCCGTTCGTGTTGCTCACCTCCAACGCCACGCGTGAACTGTCGGAAGCGCTCAAGCGCCGCTGCCTGTTCTTGCACATCGACTTTCCCAGCCCCGACCTGGAACGGCGCATCTTGTTGTCCCGAGTCCCCGAGTTGCCCGCGCACCTCGCCGAGGAATTGGTGCGCATCATCGGTGTGCTGCGCGGGATGCAGCTCAAGAAAGTGCCGTCCATCGCCGAAACCATCGACTGGGGCCGCACGCTGCTCGCGCTGGGCCTGGACACCATCGACGACGCGGTAGTCGCCCAAACGCTCGGCGTGGTCCTCAAGCACCAATCCGACCAACAACGCGCCAGTGGCGAGTTGCGGCTGAACTAGGAAACACCGATGGCCGTCCGCCGCATCCGCCCTACCAGACCGCTCGCCCCGCACGGGCTACCCGGCCATCTGGTCGGCTTCGTGGAAGCGCTTCGCGGACAGGGAATTTCGGTGGGCCCGTCGGAGACGGTGGACGCGGGCCGGGTGATGGCCACCCTTGGGCTGGGTGATCGCGAGGTGCTGCGCGAAGGTATCGCCTGCGCGGTGTTGCGCCGCCCCGATCACCGCGAAACCTATGACGCCATGTTCGACCTGTGGTTTCCCCCGGCGTTGGGGGCGCGCGCGGTGGTCACCGAGGACGAGGCCGGCGACGCAACGGCCGACGACTCCCTGCCGCCCGACGATGTTGAGGCGATGCGCCAGATGCTGCTGGACCTGCTCACCGAGAATCCCGAGCTCGGCGACATGGACGAGCGCCTGGTCGCGATGATCGCGCGGATCGTCGAGGCCTACGGCAAATACAGTTCCAGCCGCGGCCCGTCGTTCTCGTCGTACCAGGCGCTCAAGGCGATGGCGCTGGACGAGCTGGAAGGCAAGCTGCTGGCCGGACTTCTCGCCCCCTACGGCGACGAGCCCACGCCCACCCAGGAGCAGATCGCCAAAGCGCTTGCCGCGCAGCGGATCACCCAGCTGCGCAAGCTGGTCGACGCCGAGACCAAGCGGCGCACCGCCGAGCAACTCGGCCGCGACCACGTCCAGATGTACGGCATTCCACAGCTTTCCGAGAACGTCGAGTTCCTGCGCGCCTCCGGCGATCAGCTACGCCAGATGCAGCGGGTGGTGGCTCCGCTCGCCCGCACCCTCGCGACCCGGCTCGCGGCCCGTCGGCGCCGCGCCCGCGCCGGGTCGATCGATCTGCGTAAAACGCTGCGCAAGTCGATGTCCACCGGCGGTGTGCCGATCGACGTGGTGTTGGCCAAACCGCGACCGGCCCGCCCGGAATTGGTCGTGCTGTGCGACGTGTCGGGTTCGGTCGCCGGGTTCAGCCACTTCACCCTGTTGCTGGTACACGCGTTGCGCCAACAGTTTTCGCGCGTCCGGGTATTTGCCTTCATCGACACCACCGACGAGGTGACCCACATGTTCGGGCCGGAAGCCGACCTGGCTGTCGCGATCCAGCGGATCACCCGGGAGGCGGGCGTATACAGCCGCGACGGTCATTCCGACTACGGCAACGCTTTCGTTTCTTTCCTGCAGGCGCATCCGAATGTGCTCTCGCCGCGCAGTTCCCTGCTGGTGCTCGGGGACGGCCGCACCAACTACCGTGACCCGGCCATCGACGTGCTGACCGACATGGTGACCGCCAGCCGGCACGCGCACTGGCTCAACCCCGAGCCCAAACACCTGTGGGGTAGCGGCGACTCGGCGGTGCCGCGCTACCAAGAGGTGATCACGATGCACGAGTGCCGGTCCGCCAAGCAGCTGGCCGCGGTGATCGACCAGCTGCTTCCCGTCTGACTTGCTGGGGGAGCGTGGCCGCGAGCTGCGGAATCGGCCCTGGTCGCGCGCTCAAGTAAGCTGGCAAACCGTGCAAAAGCAGCTGCGCAGGCTCGGCGTGATGGGCGGGACGTTCGATCCCATCCATTACGGTCACCTGGTTGCTGCCAGCGAGGTCGCCGACCTGTTCGATCTCGACGAAGTGGTGTTCGTGCCCAGCGGGCAGCCGTGGCAGAAGGACCGGCAGGTGTCGGCCGCCGAGGACCGCTACCTGATGACGGTGATCGCCACCGCCTCCAATCCCCGATTCTCCGTGAGCCGGGTCGACATCGACCGCGCCGGGCCCACCTACACCCGCGACACGTTGCGCGATCTGCACGCCCTGAACCCGGATTCCGAGCTGTACTTCATCACCGGCGCCGACGCGCTGGCCTCCATTCTGTCGTGGCAGGGCTGGGACGAGCTCTTCGAGCTGGCGCGCTTCGTCGGGGTCAGCCGGCCCGGGTACGAGCTGCGCCGTGATCACATCACCGGTGTCGTGGGCGAACTGGCCGAGGACGCACTGACCCTGGTCGAGATTCCGGCACTGGCGATTTCGTCGACGGACTGTCGTCAGCGCGCCGAACAGCACCGCCCGCTGTGGTATCTGATGCCCGACGGTGTCGTGCAGTACGTCTCGAAGCGCGGGCTTTACAGCAAGCCGGGCGCCGAGGGGTCGGCATGAGCGCGACCCCGGAAGCCATCGACATGGCGACGGTGGCGGCCGGCGCGGCCGCGGCCAAGCTTGCCGAGGATGTCGTGGTCATCGACGTCTCCGGCCAATTGGTGATCACGGATTGCTTCGTCATCGCCTCGGCGTCCAACGAGCGGCAGGTCAACGCGATCGTCGACGAGGTCGAGGAGAAAATGCGCAAGGCGGGCTACCGTCCAGCGCGCCGCGAGGGTGCCCGCGAAGGCCGTTGGACGCTGCTGGATTACCGCGACATCGTCGTGCACATCCAGCATCAGGATGACCGCAACTTCTATGCGCTGGACCGCCTCTGGAGCGACTGCCCCGTGGTGCCGGTGGATTTGGGTGAGAACGACGACTCGGCGAGCGCGCGATGAGGGTGCGTCGCCTGGTGATGTTGCGGCACGGGCAAACCGACTTCAACGCCGGTAGCCGCATGCAGGGGCAACTGGACTCCGCGCTGACGGACCTGGGCCGCGCGCAGGCGGTTGCCGCCGCTGAGGTGCTGGGCAAGCTGCAGCCGCTGCTGATCGTGTCGTCGGACCTCCATCGCGCCTACGACACGGCGGTCAAGCTGGGGGAACGGACCGGGCAGCAGGTTCGCGTGGATCGGCGGCTACGGGAGACCCACCTCGGGGACTGGCAGGGCCTGACTCACGCCCAGATCGATGCCGAGGCCCCGGGAGCCCGCCTGGCGTGGCGCGAGGACGCGTCGTGGGCGCCGCACGGCGGGGAAAGCAGGGTCGACGTCGCGGCGCGCAGTGTGCCATTGATCGCCGAACTGGTAGCCGGAGAACCGGAATGGGGTGGGGCCGGCGAGCCGGGCCGGCCGGTGGTGCTGGTCGCCCACGGCGGGCTGATCGCCGCGCTGTCGGCCGCGCTGCTGAAGCTTCCCGTCTCGAACTGGCCCGTTTTGGGCGGCATGGGCAATGCGAGTTGGGTGCAGCTGTCCGGCCATTCCGACGACTCCGGCGTTACCGACCTCGAGGGCATCCGCTGGCGCCTCGACGTGTGGAACGCCTCGGCTCAGGTGTCCAACGATGTCCTCTAATACGCGACCGGTGCTGCTGGTCTTCGCGGACTCGCTGGCCTACTACGGTCCCACCGGCGGCTTGCCCTCCGACGATGCCCGCATCTGGCCCAATATCGTTGCCTCACAACTGGGTTGGGATGTGGAACTGATTGGGCGCATCGGCTGGACATGCCGCGACATCTGGTGGGCGGCGACCCAGGATCCCCGCGCCTGGGCGGCGCTGCCCAGGGCCGGGGCGGTGATATTCGCCACCGGGGGGATGGATTCACTGCCCTCGGTGCTGCCTACCGCGCTGCGCGAGCTGATCCGCTATGTGCGGCCGCCGTGGCTGCGGCGCTGGGTCCGCGACGGCTATGGCTGGCTGCAGCCCAGGCTTTCGCCGGTGGCCAGGTCCGCGTTGCCGCCGCACTTGAGCGCCGAATACCTCGAACAAACCCGCGGCGCAATCGATTTCAACCGGCCCGGAATCCCGATCGTGGCGTCGCTGCCGTCGGTGCACATCGCGCAGACGTACGGCAAGGCCCACCACGGTCGAGCGGGGACCGCCGCGGCGATCACCGAGTGGGCGCAAAGCCACGACGTTCCCCTGGTCGATCTCAAAGCCGCTGTGGCCGAGCATATTATGAGCGGACGCGGCAACCCCGACGGAATTCACTGGAATTTCGAGGCCCACCAGGCGGTCGCGGAGCTGATGCTCAAGGCGCTGGCCGAGGCCGGGATATCGACCGAGAAACCACGCGGGTAGCGCTATGTCCGTCGTGGTGGTAACCGATGCGTCGTCGCGGCTGCCGGCCGAGTTGCTCGAAAAGTGGTCGATACGGGTGGTTCCCCTGCACGTCTTGCTCGACGGCGACGACCTGCGCGACGGCGTCGACGAGATCCCCGACGACATCTACAAGCTGCACGCCACGACCGCGGCGGCGACGCCGGCCGAGCTGGCGAACGTCTACCAGGAGGCGCTTGCCGACAGCGACGGTGACGGCGTAGTGGCGGTGCACATTTCGTCGGCCCTGTCGGGCACCTACGGCAACGCGGAACGGACCGCGGCCGATCTTGATCCGGCGATACGGGTGATCGATTCGAGGTCAGCCGCGATGGGCACCGGTTTTGCGGTGCTGGCCGCCGCACGGGCCGCGGCAGCCGGCGGCGACCTGGAGACCGTCGCGGCCGCCGCGACTTCGGCCGTGGGCCGCGGCCACGCGTTCATCGTGGTACATCGCCTGGACAACCTGCGGCGCAGCGGCCGGATCGGTGGCGCCACCGCGTGGCTTGGCACCGCGTTGTCGCTCAAACCATTGCTGCGCGTCGACGACGGCAAACTCGTTCTGGCCCAACGGGTGCGCACGGTCAGCAGCGCGACCGCGACGATGATCGATCGGGTCTGCGGGATCGTCGGCGATGGCCGTGCCGCGTTGGCGGTGCACCACGTCGCCAACCCCGACGGCGCGAGCGAGGTGGCGGCGACACTGGCGCGGCGGCTGCCGGCGTGCGAGCCGGCGATCGTCACACCGCTCGGACCGGTGCTCGCGCTGCACGTCGGCGCGGGAGCCGTCGCGGTGTGTCTGGAACTGCCGGAGAGCTAGGTCCCGGTCGAAACTGGCGGGCCGGCGAAGGGGACTTCCACGCCTTTTTGAAATGACAACGCCCCACTTTGGACAATGAGCGCGGCACTGAGCAGGGCAAGCCAGAGCCAGGCTTCCGCCGGGGCGATATGTACGGACGGACTCGTATAGCGCAGCCCCACGATGGAGCGCACCAAAGCGGCGGCGACGACGCCGACGGTGATGTACGGGACGACCGTTCGGGCAAGTAGCGCAACACGTCCGGAGGGTGACTGCGAACGCCGTCGCCCAATTCCGGCGACCCACACCGCGGCGCACACGACCAAGATCCCCAGCGGTATAGGAATCGCGAGCCGGTTGGCCCAGTCCCACAGCGGTTGAAGGGGCCGGCGCGTTTCCGGATCACCCAGCGAGAGCGCCAGATGCGTGAGCGTGTCTTCGACGAAGAACACGGTAATCGGGGGAACGAAAATCGCCAGGATGAACACGCAGTGCTTGGCCAGCACGCCGGCGGTGCCCGAAAAGAACTGCACGACAGCGTAAAGCAACATATAGATGGACGCCGCGAACGAAACGGCGGTCAGCACCTCCGCGGACGCGGCCCGGCCGGAGATCAGCGCGCAGCCGTTCTCACCGGCAAGCAAGCTATAGCGCAGGGTCGTCAGCAACAGGCCGAGAAACGCACACACCAGCGCGATTCCCACTTGGGTCTCGTGTTCCACCTCGCGCGGCTCCAGCGAACGCGCGTCGGAGCGGCGCCGATAGGCGCGGTCGATCACGAGATTCACGACGACAAAGGCAAAACCGGCGAGGATGCCGGTTAACTGCGCGTAGCTCCTGGCCACGATCGATATGTCGAAGCCAGTCCACAGGAAGCAGGAGTCAGCGAGGTGCACCGTGGCCATTGTCGGGATAATAGCCGCACCGAACGGCCCAGTGCGTCAAGTTCGTCGGGCGTTGTCACCGCGCGGATGGACGACTTGCGGCCACCAGAACCAACGTCCCAGCAGGGTTGCGATCGACGGCATCAACAGGGTGCGCACGATCAGCGTGTCGAGCAACAGACCAATGCAGACGGTGGATCCGAACTGGCCCAACACCCGCAGGTCGCTGCCCAGCATGGACGCCATGGTGAAGGCGAACACCAGGCCCGCCGCGGTCACCACCCCGCCGGTCCCGGCCATCGACCGGATGATTCCGGTCTTGAGCCCGCCATGGATCTCCTCCCTGAACCGGGATACCAGGAGCAGGTTGTAGTCGGACCCGACGGCCAGCAGGATGATGACCGATAGCGCCGCGACGATCCAGTGGATCTTGATGCCGAACAGATCCTGCCAAATCAGCACGGACAGGCCGAATGACGCCGCGATGGAGCTGGCCGCGGTGCCCACGATCACCAGCGCCGCGACCACGCTCCTGGTGAGCAGCAGCATGATCATGAAGATCAGCGTGAGGGCCGACACCACCGCGATCATCAGGTCGAATTTCGCGCCGTCGTGCATGTCCTTGAAGGTCGCGGCGGTGCCGCCGAGATAGACCTTGGCGTCCGACAGCGAGGATTGTTTGAGTGCCTCCTGAGCGGCGGTGCGTTCCGAGGCGACGCGCGAGATCCCTTCCGGGGTCATCGGATCGCCCTGGTGGGTGATGAAGAACCGCGCCGACTTGCCGTCTGGCGACAAGAACATTCGCAGGCCCGTCTGGAAGTCCGGGTTCTGGAAGGCCTCCGGCGGCAGGTAGAAGAAGTCGTCGTTCTTGGAGGCGTCGAAGCTTTGCCCCATTACGATCGCGGTATCGCTCATCGCCTCCATCTGATCGATCATCGCCTTGAACGTCTGGTACAGCGTCAGCGTGATGCCCCGGGTCGTCTTCAGCGTCGCAATCAGCATGGGGAACAGCGCCATCAAGTCGTGTGTCGCCGAGGCGGTGTGCTGGATGTCGGCCGTGAGGTCGTGAAACTTCTCGGCAAGCTGGTCGAAGCCGTCCAGCGAGTCGAAGAGGGACCGAGTCGACCAGCAAAGGGGAATGTCGTAGCAGTGCTTCTCCCAGTAGAAGTAACTGCGCATCGGCCGCCAGAAGTCGTCGAAATCCGCGATGTGGTTGCGCAACGTATCGGTGATTTCCGACGTTTCCGCCGTGGTCCTAGCGCTGTCGTCGGCGGCCTTGGAAAGATCTTGCGACACTTCGTACTGGCGCTGCGTGACGTTGATTTGGTCCTGCAGCAGGTCGGCCATCTTGAGGATGTCGGCCATGCGGTCCTTGAGGAACGCCATGTTTTGCATCGTCGTCTGACTCTGCATGCTGTTCTGGAACGGAATCGAGCTGTGCTGGATCGGAATGCCCAACGGCCTGGTGATGTCCTGGACCATGGCGATGCCCACCGTGCGCATGACGTTCTTGGCCACCCGGTCCAACACCAGCATGTCGGCCGGATTTCGCATGTCGTGGTCGGCTTCGACCATCAACATGTCGGGGTTCATCCGGGCCTGCGAGAAATGCCGGTCCGCCGCCGCTTGCCCGAGATTCGACGGGGCGGAGGTCGGCAGGTAGTACCGGTCGTTGTAACTCGTGACGTAGCTGGGCAGTGCGACCATGCCGACCAGCACGACCGCGGCGCTGATGGCCAGAACCGGTGCGGGCCAACGCACTACCGCGGTGCCCACTCGCCGCCACAGCCGACCCCGCTTGACCGCCCGCTTGGACTCGAAGAAATGGAAGCGACTGCCCACGAACACGACCGCGGGTCCCAGCGTGAGGCCGGCCAGCACCACGACGAGCATGCCGATCGCGACGGGTGCGCCCATGGTGTTGAACCAGGGCAGGCGAGCAAAACTCAGGCAGTACGTCGCCCCGGCGATCGTCAGGCCCGACCCCAGGACGACCGGAGCCACCCCGCGAAATGTGGTGTAGTACGCGGTTTCTCGGTCCTCACCGGCACGCAGCGCCTCTTGATAGCGGCCGACGAGGAAGATCCCGTAGTCGGTGCCCGCCGCGATCGCCAACATGGTCAGGATGTTGGCGGCGAACGTGGTCAGCCCGAATGCGTTGTGATAGGCCAGAACCGCGACGACTCCCCGCGAACACGCCAACGCGACGAACGTCATGAACAGCTGGACCAGCGTGGTGACGATGGAGCGATAGACCAGCAGCAGCATGATCGCGATCGCGCCCAGGGTGAACAGGGTGATCTTGGCCAGGCTCGCGTTACCGATGAGGTGCATGTCATCGGACAATGCGGCGGGACCGGTGACGTAGGCCTTCACCCCGGGCGGCGCCTGATTGCGATCGATCACCTTGCGGACGGCGTCCACCGATTCGTTCGCCTGCGTCGTGCCTTGGTTGCCGGCGAGGTTCAACATGACGTAGGCGCCCTTGGCGTCGGCGCTCTGCGCCCCCGCCGCGGTGAGCCGGTCTCCCCAGAAGTCCTGGATGTGCTGGATGTGTTGGGGATCCTGGCGCAGTTGGCGAATCAGATTGTCGTAGTAGCGATGCGCGTCGTCGCCAAGGGGTTTCTGACCTTCCAGCACGATCATCACGGTGCTGTTGGAATCGAATTCGTGGAAGTTGTGGCCCAGCAGCATCATCGCCTTCATGGACGGGGCGTCCAGTGGCGTCATCGGCGCCGAGTGCGCTTCGCCGACGACTTCCAAACGCGGGACGATGACGTTCACCAGTACCGTCACGAAGACCCAGCCCAGGATGATGGGCACCGCGAAGATGCGGATTGTGTGGGGGAGGGCCGGCCGGTGGCCGCGCGCGGGCTCGGCGGGGCTCTGGGTGCGGATCGGGCCCGTGTCCGCGTCCGCGGCGGTCGTCTGGCTCTTGTTGTTGAGGTCGCTCATGCGGACTTCACCAGGCAGAAGGTCTGGGCGTTGTGGCCGTCGGAGTTCTGCTGCTCGCGCACGACGCCGTCCACGGTGATTTTGCAGCTGATGTTGCTGCCGTCGCTCTGCGCCATGATGTTGGCGCTGACCGCGGGCAGTGTCGTCGAAATCGTGGTGGACCACGGCAGCGGCGCGGCGTTGACCTGGTGCGTGTTGGCGTTCTCGTCCCAGTAGTTGATGTTGGCCGTGGCGCCCGGGGGGCCGGACACCTCGTAGACGACGACCTTGGGGTTGAACTGCACGATCTCGATGCCGGCGCCGGCGTTCGCGTTGAGGTCCTGCGAGCCGAAGATCTTGTGCAGGCGCATGACGACCAGGCCCGAGACGGCGAGAACCGCGACCAGGAGCAGCGGTATCCAGGCTCGTTTCAACATGCGGGTCAGCGCACCGGTCGTTGAACCTGGACTAGTCATCACCTGACCGCCTTCCGCTCACCGCTGGCGGGCCTGCCGTCCCGCCCGAAAGCTCACCACCGTCTTCGGCGACGTCCATTGTCGCCAGGAACCTTTGCTCGGCTAAGTATGCTAACCCTTAGAGGACGGAAGCGTTCCTCCGGGTGTGCCCGGTGTGATACCGGTCTAGCGCGCAACCCGTCCCGTCACCGGCGGCAAGTCCGCCAAAGTCGCGATGCCCGGCTTAGCGGCCACCACCGCCGGGACTGCATTGGTAACCGGCATCGCCGTGTAGATCATTCCCAGACCCATGAACCCGGGCTCGGTCCAATCCTTCGGTGGCAGGCAGTGCAGGACGGTGCGCATATTGGGCAGCCCGAAAACCTGGATGACGTGGCCGTGTTCGAGCGGCTTGGGCGGCACCACGTGGCTGCCCATGACCCAGTTGAATCCGACGCTGACAACGTTGCGGTCGCCTTCCCAGCCGCGGTGGTAGCCATACACGCTGCCGACCGTCCCCCCTGGGATCTTCATGAAGCCCAGATCGGAATCGGCGGTGGCCGCGGTGAAGGTGACGTCGAAGGTCATCTTGTCCAGCTTCGCGCCGATCGCGTCGGCCATCATCGCCGCCGACTCCGCAAAGACCTCGCTTTCCCGGCGAACGCTGTCGGCCAGCCCGGGGGTGTCGGGATCTTGCGAGAACCCCATCGCCGTCTGGGTTTCCGCCGACTCGTAGGTCGAGCAATCCACCGATTCGGTGATCCGGATCTCGTCGACGCGCTCGCAGGAGGCCGACAACACCATGCCGACCATGTTCGTCATCCCGGGGTGCGCGCCGCTGCCGAAAATCGTCGAATTGCCTTTCCGGCAGGCGTCCTCGATGCGTTTGCGGTCTTGCGGCGTCTGCTTGCCGCCGGTGATCCACGCCGCGCTGGTGCACACATTGACGCCCGATCCCAGCAGGCGGACCAGTTCGTCGATGTTGGGCCACAACGGGTTATAGCAACACGCGTCGGGCTTCAGCGCGAGCAGCGCGTCGACGTCGTTGGTCGCATGCACCCCGGTCGGCTCCGGCCAGCCGGCCAGTTTGGCGGCATCGACACCGACCTTGTCCTGCCCATGCGCGTAGACGCCGACCAGCTCCATGTCGGGCCTGCCGATGATGGCGTGCAGCGATCGCCGCCCGATGTTGCCGGTCGTCCACTGGATCACGCGCAACGGGCGGTGTTCGCCGGTAGTGCTCATCGGGTGCTCCTTCGCCATAGGCGCTTCGCGCTCAGTCGCATTCAGTCGCTGATATCGAATCCGGCGACGACCTTGGTCGGGCGCACACGCACCACGAGTTCGCCGGGAACGGCGTTGCGGCGGCCGAATTCGTCGGCGCGGTCGGCGCCCATGTACCGCGCGCCGGTCCTGGTTGTGAACTCCAGCACGTCCCCGGGATCGTCGGTCGTCGTCGCCACACCCTGCACCTGTACGAACGAATAGGGCGGGTGGGGGTCGTCGACGCAGATGGCGACTCGCGAATCACGTGCCAGGGCACGGCCTTTCGACGTGTCACGGCCGGTGGTGAACACCAATTCGCCGCCGTCGACGACAAACCACACCGGCGCGACCAGCGGCCTGCCGTCGGCCGCAACGTAACCCAGCATCCCGGTGCGGGTGCCGGCCGACAGGAACTCGACGACCCGGTCTGACAGCTCCGGCTTTTCGGCCATCACGCTAGAGCCGAGCCAGGTCGTAGTCGGCGATGTGGTCGATGAGCACGTGCAGGTGGTCCTGCGAGGAGCCCAGCGTGTGCTCGATCGCGGTGAGCCGGGCCGCGTAGTGGGCGACCGGATACTCGGCGGTCATGCCGATGCCGCCGTGCAGCTGGATGGACTCCTGCGCGATGTGCCGTGCGGACCGGCCGATCTGCAGCTTGGCGCGCGAGGCGATCACCGGGTCGAGGTTGCCGTCGGCGATCGACATCGCGGCGTAGAAGCTCATGCTGCGGGCCAACTCCAGCGACACATACATGTCCGCGGCGCGCTGGGTGAGCGCCTGAAATTTATTGAGCGTGACGCCGAATTGCTTGCGGCTCTTGAGGTAATCGGTGGTCAGACGCAGCGCTTCCTCCATCGCACCGACGGCTTCGCAGCACAACGCCGACTGGATGCGGACAAGCGCGTCGAGGATGGCGGGCGAGGCGTCCACCGCGTCGCCGAGGGGCTCGGCGGGCGCGGCCTCCAGGTCGATCTGGGCGCCGCGCTGGCCGTCAAAGGTCGGGTACGGGTGCCGGGTGACCGCATCGCCGTCGACCAGGAACAATCCAGTTCCGCCGTCGGGCAATGCGGCGCTGACCACCAGCTTGTCGGCGCAGTCGCCGGCCGGGACCGGGTTCTTCGTTCCGGTCAGGGTCCACGAATCGCCTTGCCGCGCAGCCTGCGTGGACACGGTCGCGGTCGTTTTCCGGTGGCCCGTCTCCAGATGGGCGAACGCGAGCAACTTTTGGCCCGCCGCACCCTCGTCCAGCAGTTGCTTTTGCGCGTCGCTGCCGCGTTCGGCGATCAGTGCGCCGGGTGCCAGGGCGGCGTGCACGACGGGCTCGGGCGCCAGCCGCCGCCCGATCTCGGTGAGCACCACCATGATCTCGATCTGGCCCGCCTCGTCCGGCTCGAACCCGAGGCCCAGAATTCCGGTGTCGGCGAGCTGGCTCCAGACGTCGCGGCTCCAGCCGAGCTCGCTCTCGATGATCTTGTTGCGGCTCTCGGGATCGTAGGTGCGCGACAGGAGGTCGCGGGTGGTGTCGCGGAGCAGGGCCTGCTCGTCGCTCAGCTGAAAGTCCATGGCTGCCTCACAATCCCAGAATGGTGGACGCGATGATGTTGCGCTGCACTTCGTTGCTGCCGCCGTAGATCGACGTCTTGCGGTAGTTGAGGTAGCGCGGGGCGGCCGATTGCGCCCAGGCCGGCGACGCGATGTCGTCGCCGTCGACCGGCAGCGCGTCCGGTCCGGCGACTTCGACGAGCAGCTCGGTGGCGATCTGCTGCAGTTGACTGCCGCGCATCTTGAGCACTGACGATGCCGGATTGGGTTTACCGTCCGCGGAGTCCGTGGTAACCCGGGACTGCGTGAGTTCCAGTGCCAGCACCTCGTTTTCGGCCTCGGCCAGCCGTGCCGCGAACAGTGGGTCGTCGAGCAGTCCGGTCTCGATGGCGTGCTTTTTCACCTCGGCCAGACGGACCTTGGTGCGGCCGACCCCCGCAATGCCGGTGCGCTCGTTGCCCAGCAGGAACTTCGCGTACGTCCAGCCCTGATTCTCTTCTCCCACAAGCTGATTGGCCGGCACCCGAACGTCTTCGAAGAACACCTCGTTGACTTCGCGGCCGCCGTCGATCGTCTTGATCGGCCGCAGCGTGATGCCCGGCGTCGCCATGTCGAAGAGCAGGAACGAAATGCCGGCTTGGCGCTTGGGCGCCTGCGGGTCGGTGCGCACCAGGCAGAAGATCCAGTCCGCGTACTGGCCCAGCGTGGTCCACGTCTTCTGTCCGTTGACGACATAGGTGTCGCCATCGCGGACCGCGGTGGTGCGCAGCGAGGCGAGGTCCGAGCCAGCCTCGGGCTCGGAGAACCCCTGGCACCACCAGATGTCGATGCTGGCCGTCGGGGGCAGGAAGCGCTCCTTGATTTCCTGGGACCCGAACTCGGCGATCACCGGACCGACCATCTTGGTGTTGAAGTTCAGCGGCTCCGGGACGCACGCCAGTTGCATCTCGTCGGCCCAGATCTGGTACTGGGTCGGCGTCCAATCCTTGCCGCCCCATTCGACCGGCCAGTTGGGCACCGCGAGCCCGTGCTCGTTGAGGATCTTGTGGCTGGTGACGATGTGGTCCTTGGTCACCGGTGCCCCCTGGCGCACCGCCTCGCGGAGCTCCTCGGGGATCTGGGTGGTGTAGAAGGTGCGAAGCTCGTCGCGGAACGCGGCTTCCTCGGGTGTGAGCGCCAACTGCATGGCAGCCTCCTGTCGTCTGGGGGTGAAGCCGCGGATGGGTTTGCAGTCCCGGCCGATCGCTTCGGCTTCCTATCTTGGCCCATCGCCCGCTGTGCTTGTGCACAGCCTCGGGTTAGTCCACAAACGAGCGCCGCGACGCCCCGGACGGGGTCGTTGTGGCGGTCGCCGCCCTTACCGTCGCCGCATGCGAACAGAACTGCCCGCCGAGCGCCTGCAGCGGCGGCTCGGCGCCGAGCCCGATACCGATTCGCAGGACGATCCCGAGGATTCCCAGCATGACCCGGACGCGCCGGACGACGATCAGAATTCGTTGCTGCCCCGATGGCTTCCCGACGCTTCCCAGCGCGGCGGCTGGGTCGCAAGGCTGCGCGCCGATCCCGGCCGCGCCGGTGCCATCGCGATGGCGGTGGTCGCCGCGCTGGCCGTGCTGGTCACGATATTCACGTTGGTGCGCGATAGGCCCGCGCCGGTGATGTCCGCCAAGCTTCCTCCGGTCGAGAAGGCGTCCACGGCGAGCCCCAGATCGTCGGCGGGTCCGGTCGCGGGCCAGCCGGCGGGCGATCGGCCCTGCGTGGTCAGCGTCGTCGGCCTGGTCCGCACCCCCGGGCTGGTCACGCTGGCGCCCGGCGCGCGGATCGCCGATGCGCTGCAGGCCGCCGGCGGTGCGGTGGACGGTGCGGACACCATCGGATTGAACATGGCCCGTCCGGTCGGCGACGGCGAACAGATCGTGGTCGGGCTGGCGCCGATCTCGGGGCGGCCGACGGCTCTCGGCAGCTCGGTGGCCTCCGGCTCAACGCCAACGCCCGGGACGCCGGCACCGGTTTCGGGATCGGCCAAGCCGAAACCGGGGCAGGCGCTCGACCTCAACACCGCGAGCGTGGAGCAGCTAGACGCCCTGCCCGGGGTCGGGCCCGTCACCGCCGCCGCGATCGTGGCGTGGCGGCAGGCCAACGGCAAGTTCACCAGCGTCGACCAGCTCGCCGACGTCGACGGTATCGGCCCGGCGCGGCTGGAAAAGCTGCGTGCCCTGGTCCGCGTCTGACACCGCAGGCCTCGACGGATCGCCACTGGCGCACCTCGATGTCCGCTTGGTCCCGGCCGCCGTCACGGGATGGACGGTCACCGCCGCCGGGATCGTGTGGCCGGTCGGCCGGGCGCTGGCTTGCTGCTGCGTCGTGCTGGTTGCCGCCTCGTGTGCGCTGCTGTGCGTGGCGCGCAGGCACGCGCGCCTGCGGGCGATCGGCGCCGGCGTGCTGGCGATCGGTGTCGTGGGTGCGGGCTTCGGGCTGGCGATTGCCCTGCGCACGGACGCGGTGGCGCGCCATCCCGTCGCCGCGGCGTTCGGCGCTGCCGCGCCGGTGACGGTTACTCCAACCGAGAGCCCGCGCCCGGTGGGCCGGGGCAGGCTGATGTTTCGCGCCACCTTGCGGCAGCTGCGCACCGACGAAATGTCGGGCCGAGTAGTCGTTTTCGCGCGTACGTCGGACTTCGGTGGTGTGATGGCCGGCCAGCCGGTGCGTTTCACCGCGCGCATCAACCGTCCGGCCCGTCATGATCTGACGGTCGCCGTGCTCAACGCGACGGGCCGCCCGACGATGGGCGAGGCCGGCGCGGCGCAGCGAGCCGCTCACACTGTGCGCACGCGGTTCGCCGCCGCCGCCCGCGATGCTCTGCCCGCGGAGCAGGCCGCGATGCTGCCCGCCCTGGTCCTCGGCGACACCGCGGCGGTGAACGCGGAGACCACTCGCGACTTTCGCGCCGCCGGCATGACGCACCTGACCGCGGTATCGGGGGCCAACGTCACGATCGTGTGCGGGGCGGTGCTGTTCTCGGCCCGGCTGATCGGCCCGCGCGCGGCCGTGGCGCTGGCCGCGGTGGCACTGGTCGCCTTCGTCATCGTCGTCCAACCGACGCCGAGCGTGTTGCGCGCGGCCGTGATGGGTGCCATCGCGCTGGCGGGGGTCCTGTCGTCGCGCCGGCGGCAAGCGATTCCGGCCCTCTCGGCGGCGGTGCTGATACTGCTGACCGTCGCCCCCCACCTTGCCGTCGACGTGGGCTTCGCGCTGTCGGTGCTGGCGACGGCCGCGCTGGTCGTCATCGCGCCAGTCTGGTCGCGGCGCCTCGCCGCAAGAGGCTGTCCCAAGCCGCTGGCCGATGCGCTCGCGGTGGCGTGTGCCGCGCATGCGGTGACCGCGCCGCTGGTCGCCGCCATTTCGGGGCGGCTCAGCCTGGTCGCCGTGGTCGCGAATCTCGCGGCCGCGCCGGCGATAGCGCCGATCACGGTGCTGGGTAGCGCGGCGGCGGTCTTGTGCATGTCGTGGCCAGCCGGCGCCGAACTGTTGATCCGATTCGCCGGCCCCGAGCTCTGGTGGGTGCTGAGCGTGGCGCGCTGGGCGGCCGAGGTTCCCGCGGCGACCGTGCCCGTTCCGTCCGGCGTGGCCGGCGTGCTGATCGTCGGCGGCGCCACCGTCATGGTCGTCCTGCTGACGCGGGTGTTGTGGCGGTGGCACGGGTTTCGCGTGGCGGTCGTGGCGGGCGCCGCGCTCGCCGTGTGGGTGGCGGCCTGGTCGCTGTCGGGACTAATGGCGATTCCAAGCGCGGCGTAGCCGGGCGTGGCGGGTCACCATCATCGGACTGGGCGGACCCTAGTCGGACCCACGTGACACCATCGTGGGGTGAGCGAGCCTGCGCCGTTGCACCTGGTCCTGGGAGACGAGGAACTGCTGGTCGAGCGGGCGGTGGCCGACGTGCTGCGGTCGGCGCGGCAGCGTGCGGGCGCCGACTCGGGGGCCAATGACGTGCCGGTCAGCCGGATGCGGGCCGGCGACGTCAGCACCTACGAACTCGCCGAGTTGCTGAGCCCGTCACTGTTCGCCGACGAGCGCATCGTCGTGCTGGAGGCCGCGGGCGACGCGGGCAAGGACGCGGCCGCGATGATCGCCGCGGCCGCCGCCGACATCCCGGCGGGCACGGTGCTGGTCGTGGTGCACTCAGGCGGCGGGAGGGCCAAGGCGCTGGCCGGCGAGCTGCAAAAGCTCGGTGCGCAGGTACATCCCTGCGCGCGGATCACCAAACTCAGCGAGCGGATCGACTTCATCCGCAAGGAGTTCCGCGCGCTGCGCATCAAAGTCGACGAGGAGACGGTGACCGCCCTGCTCGACGCAGTCGGATCCGACGTGCGCGAACTGGCCTCGGCCTGTTCGCAGCTGGTCGCCGACACCGGCGGTGCCGTCGATGCGGCCGCGGTGCGCCGCTATCACAGCGGCAAAGCGGAGGTGAAAGGGTTCGACATCGCCGACAAGGCGGTGGCCGGCGACATCGAAGGAGCCACAGAGGCGCTGCGCTGGGCGATGATGCGCGGCGAGCCCCTGGTGGTCCTGGCCGACGCCCTGGCCGAGGCCGTGCACACCATCGGCCGGGTCGGGCCGCTGTCCGGCGACCCCTACCGCCTTGCGGCACAGCTGGGGATGCCGCCCTGGCGGGTACAGAAGGCGCAGAAACAGGCCCGGCGCTGGTCGCGCGACACGGTGGCGGTCGCGATGAAAGTGGTGGCGGAACTCAACGCCAACGTCAAGGGCGCCGTCGCGGACGCCGACTACGCGCTGGAATCCGCGGTCAGGCAGGTCGCCGAGCTGGTGGCCGACCGCGGCCGGTGAGCGGCGTCGGGCTCAGAGCTTGTTCAGGGCCTTGGCCAGTGCGGACTTCTTGTTGGCCGCCTGGTTCTTGTGGATAACGCCCTTGCTGGCCGCCTTGTCCAGCTTGCGGTTGGTCGACACCAGCAACTCCGCGGCCTTGTCCTTGTCGCCGGCGTCGGTGGCCTCGCGGAACGCGCGCACGGCAGTGCGCAGCGAAGACTTCACCGACTTGTTGCGCAGGCGGGCGCGCTCGTTCGTGCGATTGCGCTTCTGCTGCGACTTTATGTTGGCCACGCGTTGTTTCCTTCTTAGATTCGGTGTTGGCTTGAGGCGCCCGATGTACCCGGCGGCGATTGCCCAGGTTATCAGTCGGTTACGTTTTCTCCCAAAAGGGGAAACCGTGACCTGCCGCAACGTCAATTTGAGGCAGCATCTGAAAAGTGAGTTTTACGAGCCAGCTTGAGGAGACCAGGCAGAGGTCGCGCGGCCCGGCGCGACCGCAGGCACGCTCCGAGCGCATCTTCGGCGGATACAACCACACGGACGCCTACGCGATGGCCTTCGACGAGATGTTCGACGCCGCGGGCAACGTCCGCGGCCCGTACAAGGGCATCTACGCCGAGCTCGCGCCGTCGGACGTCTCGGATCTCATGGCCAGGTCCGAAGCGCTGGCCCGGGCGTTCCTCGACCAGGGCATCACGTTTTCGCTGTCGGGTCAGGAGCGGCCCTTCCCGCTGGACCTGGTGCCGCGGGTGATCTCGGCCGCGGAGTGGAGCCGGCTGGAGCGCGGCATCACCCAGCGGGTCAAAGCCCTCGAGCTGTATCTCGACGATATCTACGGCGACCAGGAGATCCTGAACGACGGCGTCATCCCGCGCCGGCTGGTCACATCGTGCGAGCACTTTCACCGCCAGGCCGTGGGCATCGTCCCGCCCAACGGCGTGCGAATCCACGTCGCCGGCATCGACCTGATCCGCGACGAGAAGGGCAATTTCCGCGTCCTGGAGGACAACCTGCGCTCCCCCTCGGGGGTGTCATACGTCATGGAGAACAGGCGCACCATGGCGCGGGTTTTCCCGAACTTGTTCGCCACCCATCGCGTGCGTGCCGTCGACGACTACTCCTCGCATCTATTGCGCGCGCTGCGCAACTCCGCGGCCACCAACGAGGCGGACCCGACGGTCGTCGTGCTGACTCCCGGGGTCTACAACTCGGCGTACTTCGAGCATTCGCTGCTGGCGCGGCAGATGGGCGTCGAGCTGGTCGAGGGCCGCGACCTGTTCTGCCGCGACAACCAGGTGTACATGCGCACCACCGAGGGCGAGCGCCAGGTCGACGTCATCTATCGGCGCATCGACGACGCCTTCTTGGACCCGCTGCAGTTCCGCGCCGACTCGGTGCTGGGGGTGGCGGGTTTGGTCAACGCGGCCCGGGCCGGCAACGTCGTCATCTCCAGCGCGATCGGCAACGGCGTCGGCGACGACAAGCTGGTCTACACCTACGTGCCCACCATGATCGAGTACTACCTGGGCGAGAAGCCGCTGCTGGCCAACGTGGAGACCTACCGGTGCTGGCTGGACGACGAGCGGGAAGAGGTGCTCGACCGGATCGACGAGTTGGTCGTCAAGCCGGTCGAGGGGTCCGGCGGCTACGGCATCGTGTTCGGACCCGAGGCCTCCGAGAAGGAGCTGGCGGCGGTCAGCAAGAAGATTCGCGACGATCCCCGAAGCTGGATCGCCCAACCGATGATGGAGCTGTCCACGGTCCCGACCCAGATCGACGACGAACTGGCGCCCCGCTATGTCGACCTGCGGCCGTTCGCGGTCAACGACGGCGACGACGTGTGGGTGCTGCCGGGTGGGCTGACCCGGGTGGCGCTGGTCGAGGGGTCGCGGGTGGTGAACTCCAGCCAGGGGGGTGGCTCCAAGGACACCTGGGTGCTCGCGCCGCGCGCCGCGGCCGTCGCGAGGGAGCTGGGCGCCGCCGAGGTGGTGCGTTCGCTGCCGACATCCATCCCCGACCCGGCTCCGGACGGGTCACGGGCGCAACAGCCGCTGCAGGTCGAACAGCCGCAGGACGAGCAGCCGCAGCAACAGCAGCAACAACAGCAGCAGCAACGACAGAAGGCGATCCGCTGATGCTGGCCCGCAACGCCGAGGCGCTGTATTGGATCGGTCGCTACGTCGAGCGGGCGGACGACACGGCGCGCATCCTCGACGTCGCGCTGCACCAACTGCTCGAGGATTCCAGCGTCGATCCCGATCAGGCGTCACGCTTGCTGCTGCGCGTCCTCGGTATCGAGCCCCCGGACCACGACCTGGATGTGTGGTCGCTGACCGACCTCGTCGCCTATAGCACCGACAACAAGGGTGGGTGCTCGATCGTCGACGCGATCACGGCGGCGCGCGAGAACGCGAAGTCGGCGCGCGAGGTGACGTCCAGTGAGATCTGGGAGTGCCTGAACACCACCTACCATGCCCTGCCCGAACGCGAACGCGCCGCCAAACGCCTTGGGCCACACGAGTTTTTGTCGTTCATCGAAAGTCGCGCCGCGATGTTCGCCGGCCTGGCCGACTCGACGCTGTCCCGTGACGACGGATACCGCTTCCTGTTGCTGGGCCGCGCGATCGAGCGCGTCGACATGACGGTGCGGTTGTTGCTGTCGCGGGTCGGAGACAGCGCGTCATCGCCGGCATGGGTAACGCTGTTGCGTTCGGCGGGCGCGCACGACACCTACCTGCGCACCTACCGGGGGGTGCTGGATGCGACGCGGGTGGTCGAGTTCATGCTGCTCGATCGGCTGTTTCCGCGTTCGGTGTTCTATTCGCTCCGGCTGGCCGAACACAACCTCGACGAGTTGCTGCACAATCCGCAGAGCCGAATCGGGGCCACCGCGGAGGCGCAACGGCTGCTCGGCCAGGCTCGTAGCGAGCTGGAATTCTTGCAGCCCGGTGTGCTGCTGGAGTCACTCGAAAGCCGCTTGGCGGGCTTGCAGAGAACCTGCCGCGATGTCGGAGAAGCATTGTCGCTGCAGTACTTCCACGTCACCCCGTGGGTGGCGTGGTCGGATGCGGGCGAGCGGACCGGATTGGCCACCAGGAAGGGGGACGCCTGATGTGGCGGATGCGGGTGGTGCACACCACGGGGTACGCATACCAGTCGCCGGTGACCGCCTCGTATAACGAAGCCCGGCTGACGCCGCGGTCGGACACCCGGCAGAACGTCATCCTCAACCGTGTCGAAACCATTCCGGCCACGCGGTCCTATCGCTACATCGACTATTGGGGCACCGCCGTGACGGCGTTCGATCTGCATGCGCCGCACGCCGACCTCACCGTGACGTCGTCGTCGGTCATCGAGACCGAAGCGCCGGAGCCGGCCGAGATGGAGGCGGGGTGGGGCGACCTGCGATCCGAGGCCGTGATCGACCGGTTCGATGAACTGCTCCGCCCCACCGCACACACCCCGACAAGCAAACGCGTTGCGTCCGTGGGCAAGAAGATCGCGAAAAGCCATAAGCCCCAGGAAGCCGTCGTCGCCGCGGCCAAGTGGGCGCACGAGGAGCTCGACTACCTTCCGGGTACCACCGGCGTGCATTCGTCCGGCCTCGACGCACTGCACGAGGGCAAGGGCGTCTGCCAGGACTTCGTGCACCTGTCGCTAATGACCTTGCGCAGCATGGGAATTCCCGCGCGCTATGTGTCGGGCTATCTGCACCCCAAACGCAACGCCACCGTGGGCGATACCGTCGACGGGCGAAGTCATGCCTGGATTCAAGCCTGGACCGGGAGTTGGTGGAACTACGACCCCACCAACGACACCGAAATCACCGAGCAGTACGTCAGTGTGGGCGTCGGCCGCGACTACACCGACGTCGCCCCGCTCAAAGGGATCTACTCGGGCGAGGGCGCAACCGACCTCGACGTGATCGTGGAGGTCACTCGGCTCGCCTAGGGGATGGCCGGATGCAAGATTCGTCAGCGCCGGGCCGGCCGGTTTTGCCGGGCCTCGCGCTCCTGTGCATCGGGCTACTGTTCGGCGGAGTGGCAGTCGGCGTGGCGCTGGGCGGCGTGCTGCCGTTGCCCTATGGCCCGATGGGTGCGGTCGTCGCCTACGTCCGGGCGGAGCCGGTCGCGCTGCAAGTGATCGCCACCGCGGTGTTCGCATCGTCGGTACCCCTGGCGATCTACGCGGCGATGGCCGCCGCCCGGTTGCGGCAGCTCGGTGTGGCCCGGTCCGCGGCGGCGATCGCGCTAACAGGTGGGACCTTGGCGGCCGGCGCGCTCGGTCTGACGGCGTTGTTGGGCTGGACATTGTCGCGATCCGAGATAAGCGCGGACGCCGCGCTGGTTCGGGCGATCTACGTGTTGGCGTTTCTGGTCGGCGGCCCCGGCCACTTGGTGGCGTTGGGCCTGTTGGTCGCCGGGATGGCCGTGCCGGGTCGCGCGCGGGGCTTGCTGCTCGGGCCGCTGGCCTGGGCCGGCCTGGCGGTTGCCGCGCTCGCCGAAGTGACGGCGCTGGTGCTGGCGTGGCCGGAACTGGGTGTGCTTCTGCCGATCGCACGAGTCGCGGCGCTGGTCTGGCTGGTGGCGGCCGGCCTGCAGCTAGGTCCGCCGCGACGGCCTAGGTGACTTCGACCCGATGCAGGTCGTCGCCGAGCTCGATCTGTCCGGTGAACTCGGTGGCGGCCAGCGTCCGCCACTGCTCCTCCTGCCCCGGGACCAGGGCCGGCACGTAGTGCGTCATGACCAGGGTGCCCACCCCCGCGCGGGCCGCGGTCGCCGCCGCTTGCTCGACCGACGAGTGGTAATCGCAGATGTCCTGCAGCCGCTGTTGCGGGATGTTCGAGACGATGTCCTTGCGGATCACGGTGTGCACCAAAGCGCCTGCACCGGTTGCCAATTCGTCCAAGCTCTCGCAGGGGACCGTGTCGCCGGCCAGCACGACCGATGCCGACTCGAATTCGATCCGGAACCCGATGGTGGGCGCCACCGGCCGGTGATCGGTAGGCGCCACCCGGATCGAGACGCCGTCGCGGTCCCACACCGGCCCCTCGGTGTATTCGTGGACGTCGACGGGCGGCGGCGCGTTGAGGTCGGCGTGGTGAGCGATGCGGTAACCGATGTCGTGGCGCAATGCGTTCAGCGTTGCTTCAACCGTTTCCGCGGTGCCGGGCGGTCCGATGACAGGCAGCGGGACGGGCTCCGGGCTGAAGGTGCTGACCCAGCGCGTGATCAGCACGTCGCCGAGGTCGCCGATGTGATCGCTGTGCAGGTGGGTGAGCAGCAGCGCCGATAGTCCGCTGGCGCCCACGCCGATCGCGGCCGCACGTTGCAGCACGCCGCGGCCGCAATCCACGAGGAACACCTGCCCGCCGGCCCGCACCAGGGTCGACGGACCCGCGCGGTTCGGGTCGGGAATGGGGCTTCCGGTTCCGAGCAGGGTGACCTCGATCATGGCCCTATCCTCGCGGACACCGTCGGCGAACGTGCGTGTCTGTACGCCGACACGCCGTCACGTCCGCCATTCTGCGCACCCTCGTCAGGTTTGTTTCGGGGCGGGGGTGTGAGGGTAATGGACAGCATCGGCTCTCGGTCCTCGAGTCGGCTTTCCCGCCGCGCAAGTTGGCCGTAGCCTGATGTGAAGCAGCTCACAACCGCCTGGGAGGCCTGAATGCGGATCGCGGACGTTTTGCGCAACAAGGGTGCGGCGGTGGTGACGATCAACCCCGAGGCAACCGTCAAGGAGCTGCTCGCCGGCCTCGCCGAGCAGAACATCGGCGCCATGGTCGTGGTTGGTGCCGAAGGTGTGGTCGGGATCGTGTCGGAACGCGACGTCGTGCGCCAACTGCACAAACACGGCGCGAGCGTGCTGTCCCGCCCGGTCTCGAAGATCATGACCTCCACGATCGCCACGTGCACCAAGTCCGACACGGTCGACTCGTTGACCATGCTGATGACCAAGAACCGGGTGCGCCACGTGCCGGTGCTGGAGGGCAAAAAGCTGATCGGCATCGTCAGCATCGGTGACGTGGTGAAGACCCGGATGGAAGAACTCGAGGCCGAGCAGCAGCAGCTGCAGTCCTACATCACGCAGGGCTGACCCGCCGCACGTTCAGCGCCAGGCGTACTCGGCCCGCAGCCGGGCGCCCACCACGTCGAAGATCTCGCGTCGCAGGATCGCGCCCTCGCGTCGTATCCCTTCCTCGGGCACGTCGAGCACCCGGTCCAGCCGGACCCAGCTCGGTCTGCCCTCGTAATCCCAAGCGCCGGAACCGATCCCAACCCAGTCGGGGTCGTTGGCGTGACGCTCCTGGCTGGACACCATCAGCCCGAGCAGCACGCTGCGGTCACGGCCCACGACCAGCACCGGCCGGTCCTTGCCACGGGTGGGATCGTCCTCGTAGACCACCCATGTCCACACGATTTCCCCGGGGTCGGCGCGGCCGTCGAGGTCCGGCGCGTAGACCAGTTTGCGGGCGCGCTGCGCGGTGGGAAAGCTGGTGCTGGTCACCGGGCGGCCCGCGGTGATCGCGGCCGGCGGCTGCGGAGCGACGGCGGCGATGACGTTCGCGGTGATCTTCACCGCGTGCTGGAGTTCCCGCAGCACGGCTTGCGAGTTCTGCACCTGCCGTACCAGCCGCGGAGCGCGATCGAAAACCAGGTTCTCCGCGAAGCGCTGAAACGTCTTCCACTGCGATTTCCGGGGAGACGGCATATTCGCAGCATAGACGCGCCAATTGTGTCCGGGCCGCGACGCGTGGATACCCTTGACGCACCACCGAACCGCCAGTCGACCAGGAGATTCCCATCAGCAGTTTCGCCGACAAGACCTTCACGGCGCCGGCGCAGATTCGGAATTTCTGCATCATCGCCCACATCGATCACGGCAAGTCCACGCTCGCCGACCGGATGCTTCAGCTCACCGGCGTCGTCGACGAGCGGTCGATGCGTGCCCAATACCTCGACCGGATGGATATCGAGCGTGAGCGCGGCATCACCATCAAGGCGCAGAACGTGCGGCTGCCGTGGAAAGTCGGAGACGAAGACTACGTCCTGCACCTGATCGACACCCCGGGCCACGTCGACTTCACCTACGAGGTGTCCCGCGCGCTGGAAGCCTGCGAGGGCGCGGTGCTGTTGGTCGACGCGGCGCAGGGCATCGAAGCTCAGACGCTGGCCAACCTCTATCTGGCGCTGGATCGAGATCTGCACATCATCCCGGTGCTCAACAAGATCGACCTCCCCGCGGCCGACCCCGATCGCTACGCCGCCGAGATCGCCCACATCATCGGCTGCGAACCCGGCGACGTGTTGCGGGTGTCCGGGAAAACCGGGGAGGGCGTCGCGGACCTGCTCGACCATGTGGTGCGGGAGGTGCCGCCGCCCCAAGGCGATGCCGACGCCCCGACCCGCGCGATGATCTTCGACTCCGTCTACGACATCTATCGCGGCGTGGTGACGTATGTCCGCGTGGTGGATGGCAAGATCACCCCGCGCGAACGCATCGCGATGATGTCCACCGGCGCCACCCACGAGCTGCTCGAGGTCGGCATCGTCTCGCCCGAACCGAAGGCCAGCGAGGGCCTGGGGGTGGGCGAGGTCGGCTACCTGATCACCGGGGTGAAGGACGTACGGCAGTCCAAGGTCGGTGACACCGTCACCACCGCCCGGCACGGCGCCACCGAAGCGTTGACCGGTTACCGCGAACCCAAGCCGATGGTCTACTCGGGCCTGTACCCCGTCGACGGCTCCGACTATCCGGATCTGCGCGACGCCCTGGACCGGCTGCAACTCAACGACGCCGCCCTGACGTACGAACCGGAGACGTCGGTGGCGCTGGGCTTCGGGTTCCGCTGCGGGTTCCTGGGCCTGCTGCACATGGAGATCACCCGCGAGCGCCTGGAGCGCGAGTTCGACCTGGACCTGATCTCGACGTCGCCGAACGTCGTCTACCGGGTGATCAAAGAGGACGACACCGAGATCGTGGTGACCAACCCATCGGACTGGCCGGAGGGCAAGGTCCGCACCGTCTACGAGCCCGTCGTGAAGACCACCATCATCGCCCCCAGCGAGTTCATCGGCACCATCATGGAGCTCTGCCAGTCGCGCCGCGGCGAGCTCGGCGGGATGGACTACCTGTCACCCGAACGGGTGGAACTGCGCTACACGATGCCGCTGGGCGAGATCATCTTCGACTTCTTCGATTCGCTGAAGTCGCGCACCCGCGGTTATGCCAGCCTCGACTACGAGGAGGCCGGCGAACAAGAGGCACAGCTGGTCAAGGTCGACATCCTGCTGCAGGGCGAGGCCGTCGACGCGTTCAGCGCGATCGTGCACAAGGATTCGGCGTATGCCTATGGCAACAAGATGACCACCAAGCTCAAGGAACTGATCCCGCGCCAGCAGTTCGAGGTGCCGGTGCAGGCGGCGATTGGCTCGAAAATCATTGCGCGCGAAAATATTCGAGCGATCCGCAAGGACGTGCTGTCCAAGTGCTACGGCGGTGACATCACCCGCAAGCGCAAACTTCTGGAAAAGCAGAAGGAAGGCAAGAAGCGGATGAAAACCATCGGACGGGTCGAGGTGCCGCAGGAAGCGTTTGTGGCCGCGTTGTCCACCGATGCCGCGGGGGACAAGGCAAAGAAGTAGATGAGGCCCAGCTGGCGCACCGCGGTGGCGCTGTTGGTCGCAGCGCTGGCCACCGCGTGCACGACGGCGATCGACGGCACGGCGCGGCCGGCGCCGACCCTGCGGCCGCATCCGCTCACGGGCCCAGCCATTAAGCAGGTCCTGCTCGACGATGCCGCGCTGTCAAAGATGCTCAACCAGACCTTCGAAGCCATGTCGATCGTTCCGCCGCGGTTTGGCGGTCCCGAGATGTTGTCGCCGGGCGTCGAGCTGGTGTCGCCGGCTAACTGCGCGGGCGTCACCTCGATGATGATCACCAAGGTCTACGGATCCGCTGATGTCGTGAATGTCGCGCGGGAATCGTGGTGGAACCTGCACGCGGCGAAGGTGATGAGCGCTTCGGAGGGTGTGGTCGCCTTGTCCAGCGCCGCGGGCGCCGGCGCGCTTTTCCAAAAGTTCTCGCAGCAGTGGCGCGACTGCGACGGCACCACCGTGACCAGCGACAGCCCCAGCATCATCATCGACCGTCCCGGAATGAGCTTCTCGGACAAGGTTTCCGACGTGCGCGTCGCCGATTCGGTTGTCGCGGCGACCCTGGTGGAGAAACAATTGACACCCGCGCCGCCGGGCGAACCCATCCCCAAGGCGCGCGCCGTCGGCGTTCGGGGGAATTGCCTCGTCGAAGTCGATGTGGCGTTTTTCGGTGCGGTGGACCCTTCCTACCCGGGGTCGCACGACGTCGACACCACCGCCGTCAACATCGCACACGTGATGATGGACAAGGTCAGCGAGCTGAGCTGAACCGCTACGTCGGCGCGTTGGCGGGCTGGCACGTTCGTCACTGGGTAGTTCTTTCCAGCTCGTGCTCGAGTATTTGGCCGATCGCGGCAATCGGCTCCGGCATGTCCATGTCAGAATGCTGGCTTTCAATTTTGTGGGCGGACACAGTTCCTTTCAGGTACGGCGCCCATGCCGCGAGGTATTCCTCCGGTGGTCTTGGCTCGTTGACAGTCGGTATGAACAGTACCGAGCGACCGTCGTAGCTTGGCGACACGAAGTCGTTGAGCATTTCGACACTATTTTTGGTCAAGGCGATGACGACGTTCGCCAGCGATTCGTATTCAGGATCGTCGATCGAAACACCGTAGCGATCGTTCGCCCATGCGTTGATCAGACGGCGGGTATCGCTTTCGGAGAAGTCTGACAGTAATAGCGGGTCGTCCTCATACCTAGGAACGCTGGCGATCAGCCCCAACAGTGCGACCTCGTGTTCGCGGCGCTGGAGCTCTGCCGCCATCGCATGAGCCACCACACCGCCGAAGGACCAACCCAGCAGAATGAAGGGCCCTTGCGGCTGCACGGCCAGTATTTGCTCGACGTAGTCGTTCGCCATGGCGGGTATCGACGCCGCGAACGGCGTCTTGCCGTCGAGTCCTCGCGCCTGCAACCCGTAGATGGGCCGGTCATGAAGATGCTCGGCCAGCCCGCGGTAACCCCACGCCATTCCACCCGCCGGGTGGATGCACCACACCGGCGGCTTGGTTCCGCCTAAGCGGAGCGGTAAGACGGTCGCCAACGGATCCACGAACTCAGAAGAGGGTTCTCGGGCGATCCATTGGGCGAGTTGGGTGACGGTGGGGGCGTCGAAGATTGCTCGGATGGGGATTTCGACGTCGAGTTCGGT
>NZ_MBES01000081.1 GCF_001954195.1 Mycobacterium sp. IS-1264
TATAAGAGACAGGCCCCAATGGGTCAGCGCGGACCAGCAGGCCACCTACCTGCCGGAGTTCGCCGGCGAGAACGTCCCGCAGGCCTGTGTGGCCATCGCGGAGCCGCAACCGCTGTTCGATCCCACCCGGCTGAAGACGACCGCCGTGCGGACACCGAGCGGATACCGGCTCGACGGGGTCAAGTCGTTGGTCCCCGCCGCAGCCGACGCCGAGCTGTTCATCGTCGGTGCGCAGCTGAACGGCAAACCGGCGCTATTCATCGTCGAGTCGTCCGCCAAAGGCCTTACCGTCAAGGCGGATCCGAGCATGGGGATTCGTTCCGCGGCGCTGGGCCAGGTCGAACTCTCCGGCGTGTCGGTTCCGGCCAGCGCCCGGCTGGGCGAGGACGAGGCGACCGACGACGACTACTCCGAGGCGCTCGCGCTGTCGCGGCTGGGCTGGGCGGCACTGGCCGTCGGCACATCGCACGCGGTCCTCGACTACGTCATCCCGTATGTCAAAGAGCGCGAAGCGTTCGGCGAGCCGATCGCCCACCGCCAAGCCGTTGCGTTCATGTGCGCCAATATCGCCATCGAACTCGACGGGCTGCGGCTGATCACTTGGCGCGGGGCGGCGCGCGCCGAACAGGGGCTTCCGTTCGCCCGCGAGGCGGCGCTGGCCAAGCGGCTCGGCGCCGACAAGGGCATGCAGATCGGGCTGGACGGCGTGCAACTGCTCGGCGGCCACGGCTACACGAAGGAGCACCCGGTCGAACGCTGGTACCGGGACCTGCGGGCCATCGGTGTCGCCGAGGGCGTCGTCGTCATCTAACTGGTCATCTAAGTAGTCATCCAAGTCGGACTTCTCAAGCGAAAGACCAATCATGGCAATCAATCTGGAACTGCCCCGCAAAATGCACGCGGTGATCGACAAAGCGCACCAGGCCGGCGCGGAGCTGATGCGACCGATCGCCCGCAAGTACGACCTCAAAGAGCACGCCTACCCGGTCGAGCTAGACACGTTGGCCAGCCTGTTCGCCGGAGCAGCCGAGTCCAACGCCCTGGGTCTCGCCGGGGCCGAGGCGTTCCGCAGCGGTGAAAGCAAGGAAGAAAACCGCAACGGCGCCAACATGGCCGCGGTCCTGCAGACTTTGGAGGCCTGCTGGGGCGACGCGGCGATGATGCTGTCGATCCCCTATCAGGGCCTGGGCAACGCGGCGATCTCCGGTGTGGCCACCGACGAGCAACTGCAGCGGCTGGGCCGGGTCTGGGCGGCGATGGCCATCACCGAACCGGGCTTCGGATCCGACTCCGCGGCGGTATCAACCACTGCCACGCTCGACGGTGACGAATACGTGATCAACGGCGAAAAGATCTTCGTCACAGCGGGTTCGCGGGCCACCCACATCGTGGTGTGGGCGACGCTCGACAAATCGCAGGGGCGGCCGGCGATCAAGTCGTTCATCGTTCCGCGCGAACACCCCGGCGTCACCGTCGAGCGACTGGAGAACAAGCTCGGCATCAAGGGCTCCGACACCGCCGTCATCCGGTTCGACAACGCCCGCATTCCGAAGGACAACCTGCTCGGTAACCCCGAAATCGAATCGGGCAAAGGGTTTTCCGGCGTAATGGAGACGTTCGACAACACCCGTCCGGTGGTGGCCGCGATGGCCATTGGGATCGCCCGGGCAGCGCTGGAGGAACTGCGCAAGATCCTGACGGAGGCCGGTGTCGAGATCTCCTACGACAAGCCGTCACACGTCCAAAGTGCCGCCGCGGCCGAATTCCTGCGGATGGAGGCCGACTGGGAGGCCAGCTACCAGCTGACCCTGCGCGCGGCGTGGCAGGCGGACAACAAGATCCCCAACTCCAAAGAGGCGTCCATGGCCAAGGCCAAGGCCGGACGGGTGGGTAGCGACATCACCCTCAAGGCCGTCGAATTGGTCGGCACCACGGGCTATTCCGAGCACACGCTGCTCGAGAAGTGGGCGCGCGACTCCAAGATCATGGACATCTTCGAGGGCACGCAGCAGATCCAGCAGCTGGTGGTCGCGCGTCGCCTGCTGGGCCTGTCGTCGGCTGAGCTCAAGTAGCGATCGGCCGCGGCGGGTCGGCGTCGTCGGGCCCGGGCAGGTCGAGCTGCCACCACGAGACGTCGTGCCACGCGCCGAGTTTCCATCCGACCCTGCGGTAGTGGCCCGCGGGCCGAAAGCCGAACGTCTGATGAAACGCATTGCTGGCGTCGTTGGGTTGGGCGATGCCGGCGAACGCGCGCCGGAAACCGCGTTCGGTGAGCCGGCGCAGCAGTTCGGCGTAGAGCATACGGCCACCGCCCTCGCGTCGCCGGTCCTGGGCGAGGTAGACGCTGGTCTCGACCGACCACTGGTAGGCGGCGCGCGAATTGAACTGGTGCGCATAGGCGTAACCGATGACGTCCCCGTCGACGTCGAGTACCAGCCATTCGTGCGTCACCCGCGCGTTGACGATGCGCTCCGCCATTTCCTCGACCGTCGGCACCTCCGTCTCGAACGTGATCACGGTGTCCAGCACGTACGGGCGGTAGATCTCGACGCACGCCGCGGCATCGGCGGCGGTCGCGGGTCTGACGCGCATCAACCGACCGCGTTCAGCCGTTCGCGGCTTTCCTCATCGAGCTCGATCGAGGCAACGTCGAGGTTCTCCTCCAGGTGCCGCACGGACGAGGTGCCCGGGATGAGCAGCACGTTGGGTGCCACGCTCAGCGTCCACGCCAATGCGACCTGGGCCGGGGTGCGCCCGATCCGCTCCGCGATCTGCTGCACCAGCGGGTTGGTGAGGACCGGGTTCGGCTGCACGAAGGCGGCCCCCAGCGGGAAGAATGGAACGAACGCGATGCCCCGGGCCGTGCATTCGTCCAGCACCGCGGCCGACTCCCGGTGAATCAGGTTGAAAGCGTTTTGCACACAGGCGATCTCGGTGCGCTCCAGCGCGTGCAGTAAGTGGTCGCGGTTGATGTTGCTCAGCCCGATGCCGCCAATCAATCCCTCGTCACGGGCTTGGATCATGACCGAGAGCTGGTCGTCGAACAATTGGTCCGGCCCGTCACTTTCGAACACTCGCAGGTTGACCGCGGCAAGCTGGTCCACGCCGAGAGTGAGCAGATTCATTTCAATGTCTCGGCGCAAGTCGGCGGGCTCGGTAAACGGCAGCCAGGCGCCGGTGTCGTCGCGGTGGCCGCCGACCTTGCTCACCAGGGCCAAGTTCTCCGGATACGGATGCAACGCCTCGCGGATCAGCTCGTTGGCGACGTCGGGGCCGTAGAACTGAGCGGTGTCGATGTGGTTGACGCCGAGCTCGACGGCGCGGCGCAGCACCGCCAGCGCCTCGTCGCGATCCCGCGGTGGCCCGAATGCGTTCGGGCCGGGCAGTTGCATCGCGCCGAAGCCGATGCGGGCGACGGAAACGCGACCGAGTGGAAAGGAATCCATACGGTGAGGTTAGCGTCGAGGAATGGACACTTTTCACGCGCTGGTCGCGCGCCAAGACGGTGACCGGATCACTGCGTCGGTCGAGACACTGAGCCCATCCGACCTACCGCCCGGTGAGGTGACCATCCGGGTCTTGTATTCGAGCGTCAACTTCAAAGACGCGCTGGCGCTGACGCCGAAAGGCGGCGTGGTGCGCGATTACCCGGTGGTGCCGGGCATCGACCTGACCGGCGAAGTGGTCGAGTCGCAGTCGGCCGATTTCGCCATCGGCGACCAGGTGCTGGCTCACGGGTACGCGATCGGCACCGGCCATCACGGCGGCTACGCGGAATACGCCCGACTGCCGGCCGACCAGGTGGTGGCGCTCGGCGCGTTGCGCCCGCACGAGGGCGCCGCGATCGGCACCGCCGGGTTCACGGCCGCGATGAGTGTGCAGGCGCTGATCGACTGGGGCATCAAGCCGGACGCCGGATCCGTCGTCGTCACCGGGGCCTCCGGTGGGGTCGGCTCCGTCAGCGTGGACCTACTGTCCGCCGCCGGCTATCGAGTGGTGGCCTCGAGCGGCAAGGAAGAGGCCGCCGAGTTGCTCAAAGAGCTTGGCGCCGCGGAGGTTATCGGGCGCCTGCCCGAGGATCCCGACGCCAAACCGCGGCCGCTGGCCAAGGCGCGCTGGGCCGGGGCGGTGGACTGCGTGGGCGGCGCGACGCTGGCCGATGTGCTCAGCGCCGTCGACTACGGCGGGGCGGTGGCCGCCAGCGGCCTCACCGGGGGTCCGGCCCTGCACACCACGGTGATGCCGTTCATTCTGCGCGGCGTCGCGCTGCTGGGGATGGACTCGGTGCTGCTGCCGATCGCCCGGCGCCGGAAGTTGTGGGCGCTGCTGGGCGACTCGTTGCGGCCGCGTCATCTGGACGCGGTCGTCAGCGACGTCGACGTCAAAGACGTCGTCGGTGTGATCGATCGGGTGCGTGCCGGCGCATTCACCGGCCGGGCGGTGGTGCGGGTCGCCGGCGGATTCTGAGCTGAAAGTAGGCTGTCCGACCATGCGCGCTGCACGGGTGACTCGGCTGGATGGTCCTGACGCGATCGAGGTAAGCGACGTCGACGAACCCGCGGGTGATGGCGTGGTTGTCGAGGTGCACGCCGCCGGCGCGGCATTCCCCGACGCGCTGCTGACCCGTGGCCTCTATCAGTACCGGCCGGAGCCGCCGTTCGTGCTCGGCGCGGAGATCGCCGGCGTCGTGCGCTCCGCGCCGGACGGCGCTCACGTGGGTCCCGGCGACAGGGTCGTCGGCCTGACGATGCTGTCCGGCGGCATGGCCGAGGTCGCGATCCTCTCACCCGATCGGGTGTTCAAGCTTCCGGACAACGTGAGTTTCGAGGCGGGCGCTGGCCTGTTGTTCAACGACCTGACGGTGTACTTCGCGCTGACCGTGCGCGGCCGGTTGGGCGAGGGTGAGACGGTGCTGGTGCACGGCGCCGCCGGCGGGATCGGGACGTCGACGCTGCGGCTGGCGTCGTTGCTCGGGGCGTCGCGAACCATCGCGGTCGTCAGCACCGAAGACAAGGCGGACGTCGCGACGGCGGCCGGCGCCACCGATGTGGTGCTGGCCGAAGGGTTCAAGGACGCGGTCAAGGAGCTCACCGGCGGCCGCGGCGTCGACGTTGTCGTCGACCCGGTCGGAGGCGATCGGTTCACCGATTCATTGCGCTCGCTCGCCCCGGGCGGGCGGCTGCTGGTCATCGGGTTCACCGGCGGGGAGATTCCGACCGTGAAGGTGAACCGGCTGCTGCTCAACAACATTGACGTCGTCGGCGTGGGCTGGGGCGCCTGGACGGCCACGCACCCGGACGCGCTCGCCGAGCAGTGGGCCGGCCTCGAGGGCCTGCTCAGCTCGGGCCGGCTGACGCCGCCCACGCCCGAGGTCTACCCGCTGGAGCAGGCCGCCGCGGCGGTCGCGTCACTCGAGAACCGCACCGCCAAGGGGAAGGTCGTCGTCCGCGTCCGCGATTGACGCGCGTCTCGGCCCCGGTTGATCGGCGACACAACGGACCCTTGTGTGCCAACAAAAGAGAAAGTAATGTCACTTTCAGTTTTGTGCTGTCTTATTCCCCTGCCCGAGCCTGGAGTCTCCATGGAATCCTTCGTTCACCTGCGAAAAGGGAAAACGCCGCGCCGGCTGCACGCCGATCTTGACGGCCTCAAAGACGACGAGCTGGGGCGCGGCGGCTTCGTCGGCCGAACCGCCAACATCTACCGCCGCAACGACCCCACCGCCTACCGCTCGGTGGGCCCGCTGCGCCCCCTCGACGTGTTGTCCAGCGAACTCAAACCCAGCGACGCCACCGACGCCAACGGTGGCCCGCTGCTGATGTTCAGCAACGCCGACTGCCGCATCCTGCTGAGCCGTCGGCATGACCCGATGCCGTTCTACGCCCGCCATGTCGACGGGGATCTGCTGTGCTTCGTCCACGACGGCACCGGGCTGCTGGAGACCGAGTTCGGGCCGCTGCGCTACCGCGAAGGCGACTGGGTCTACATCCCCAAGGCGTGCACCTGGCGCCAGGTGCCCGACCGCGAGACCACGCTGTTGATGATCGAGTCCAGTGACGAATTCCGGGTGCCGCCGCCCGGGTCGCTGGGCCGTCACTTCCCTTTCGACCCGTCGCAGGCGACGATCCCCGAGCCGGAACCGATCGAGGATGACGGCCGTGACGAGTACGAGGTCCGCCTGGTACACGAGGGCGGCCCGACGACGCTTTACTACCAACACAATCCGATCGATGTCGAAGGCTGGCGCGGCGACAACTTCGCGTTCACATTCAACATCGCCGACTACAACGTCATCACCTCCGACAGCGTCCACCTGCCGCCGACCGTCCATTTGTTCATGCAGGCCACCGGCGTCTACGTGATGAATTTCTTGCCCAGGCCGGCCGAAGGCATCCCGGGCACCGAGCGCACACCCTGGTATCACCGCAACGTCGACTACGACGAGATCGCCTTCTTTCACGGCGGCTCGCTCTACGGCATCCCGATGCCGCCGGGCCTGATTTCCCATGCGCCGCAAGGGGTTCACCATGGCGCGCCGGAGAAGGCCCGGGAGCGGGCCCGCCGCAAATTCGACGAGCATTCGCGCGTCGACTGGCAAGTCATCGCCATCGACACGCGCCGGCGCCTGACACCCTCGGCCGAGGTGCTGGCGCACGACCTAGGACAGCACTCGTGAACTCCGCCGTGAACTCCGCCGTGAAACACGAATACGACCGAATCCCGTATCTCGTTGCTTTCCAGAACAATTCGAGCGTCCGCGATGTCTACGGCGGGCTAGCCGAGATCACCGTGCTGGAGAGCTATCTGCTCAAGCCCAACAAGCCGTCGGACACCGTGCTGGTGTTCATGCACCCGATCGGCGGCGGCGCATACCTGCCGATGATCAACGGCCTGGCCCGGGCCGGCCACCACGTCATCTACTGCAACAGCCGGTTCCGCGGCACAGATTCGGCGCTGCTGATGGAGAAGGTGGTCGAAGATCTCGGCGAGTGCATCAAGGACGCCAAGAAGCGGCTGGGCTACGAGAAGGTCGTGCTGGCCGGGTGGAGTGGCGGCGGTTCGCTGTCGGTGTTCTACCAGCAGCAGGCGCAGCACGCGACCATCACGTCGAGCCCGTCCGGCGACGGCCCCGATCTCACCGCGCTGGACCTGCCCGCCGCCGACGGGATCATGTTGCTCGCCGCGCACATCAGCCGGCACGGCACGCTGACCGAATGGCTGGACGCATCCATCCTCGACGAATCCGACCCCACCAAGCGCGATCCCGAACTCGACCTGTACAACCCCGACAACCCCAACCAGCCGCCTTACAGCGAAGAGTTCCTCGCGCGCTACCGGCAGGCTCAGATCGAGCGCAACCGGCGGATCACCGCGTGGGTCCGGAAAAAGCTCGACGAACTCAAGGCCGCCGGCCGCCCCGACGACGAGTTCGGATTCGTCGTGCACGGCACCATGGCCGACCCGCGCTGGCTGGACCCCACCGTCGACCCCAACGAACGCACCCCGGGCACGTGCTACCTGGGCGATCCCCAAGTGGTGAACATGAGCCCCGTTGGGCTGGCCCGCTTCTCGACCCTGCGCGGCTGGCTCTCGCAGTGGAGCTACGACGAAGCCCGCGGCGACGGCGTGGAGTGTGGGCGCGATATCGCGGTCCCCGCTCTGGTGATCGGCAACCTGGCCGACGATGCCTGCACGCCCAGCCACACCCGGCGGCTGTTCGAGGCGATCGGACACCCCGACAAGGAGATGCACGAAATCCCGGGCGCCACGCACTATTACGCCGGCCCCGACCAGCGCGATAAGCTGCGGCAGGCCGTCGAGATCATCACCGACTGGCTGATACGCCACGACTTCGCGGAGACCGCATGACTCCTACCGGCCCGCTGGCCGGCATCCGGGTGCTCGAGCTGGGCACCCTGATCGCCGGACCGTTTGCGGGCCGGTTACTCGGCGACATGGGCGCCGATGTCATCAAGGTGGAACCGCCCGGCGCCCCGGACCCGTTGCGCACGTGGGGCCAGGCCGAGCTCGACGGGCACCACGTCTTCTGGACCGTGCACGCGCGCAACAAGCGGGCGATCACGCTCGACCTGCGCCGGCCGCGCGGCCGCGAGCTGTTCTGCGAGCTCGTCGAAAAATCCGACATCGTGGTCGAGAACTTCCGGCCCGGCACGCTGGAGAAGTGGAACCTGGGCTACGACGTCCTCAGCGAACGCAACCCGGGCATCATCCTGGTCCGGGTATCCGGCTACGGGCAGACCGGGCCGGACGCACACAAGGCGGGCTACGCCTCGGTGGCCGAGGCCGCCAGCGGGCTGAGGTACCTCAACGGCTTTCCGGGCGGCCCGCCGCCCCGGCTCGCGCTTTCGCTCGGCGACAGCCTGGCCGGGATGTTCGGCGCCCAGGGCGCGCTGGCCGCGCTCTACCGCCGCGGCGTGACCGGCCGCGGCCAGGTCGTCGACGTCGCGCTCACCGAATCATGTTTGGCCGTACAGGAATCCACGATTCCCGATTACGACGTCGGCGGCGTGGTGCGCGGGCCGTCGGGCACCCGACTGGAGGGCATCGCGCCGTCCAACATCTATCGCAGCGCCGACGGTTCGTGGGTGGTGATCGCCGCGAACCAGGACACCGTGTTCGCGCGCCTGTGCGCGGCGATGGGCCGCCCGGAACTGGCCACCGACGATCGCTTCGCCACGCATGGGGCGCGCGGGCGCAACCAGGACGAGCTCGACAAGATCATCGGCGCGTGGGCCGCCGAACGGCAACCCGGCGAAATCATCGAAACGCTGTCCGCCGCAGGCGTGATCTCGGGGCCGATCAACACGGTCGCCGAGGTGGTCGACGACCCACAGCTGCGGGCGCGCGGCATGCTGGTCGAGCACTACGACGAACGCGTCGGGCGTAACGTGCTGGGACCGGGAATCGTGCCGCTGCTCTCCGAATCCCCGGGCGCGGTCCGCAACGCCGGCCCGGCGCGTCCCGGACAGCACAACGACGACGTCTACATCGGGCTGCTGGGCAAGACCGCCGAGGAACTCGAGGAGCTTAGGGCCGAGGAGGTGCTATGACGCACGTCGACATTCGCGAGATCTCCCTGCGTGACGGCCTGCAGATCGAAAAGCCAATCCCGTTGTCGGCCAAGCTGGAACTGCTCGCGGCCGTGGCCGCCACGGGAGTCCGCGAGGTGGAGGCCACCGCGTTCGTCTCCCCCACCAAGGTGCCGTCCATGGCCGACGCCGCCGAACTCGCGGCACAGCTGCACAACTACCCCGACATCGAGTTCTCGGCCTTAGTCGCCAGCCCCGGCGGGGCCAAACGGGCCGTCGCCGCCGGCCTGCGGTCGATCGAGTACGTCGTGGCGGCAGACGACACGTTCAGCAAGGCCAACGTGGGGCGCACCAGCGCCGAGGCCACCAACGAGATCGGCGAGATCATCGCCATCGCGCACGGCAGTGGGGTCACGGTCGAGGTGATCGTCGCGACGGCGTGGGACTCCCCATTCGAGGGCCCCACCCCGCCGCAGCGGGTCCTCGACATCGCCGCCGCCGCCCGCGAGCGGGGCGTGGACCGGTTCTCGATCGCCGACACCATCGGCACCACCACCCCGCGCAGGGTGAGTTCGCTTGTCTCGCAACTACGTCCGATCCTCGGCGACATGCCACTGGGCGGGCACTTCCACAACACCCGCGGCGCCGGGCTGGCCAGCGCCTACGCGGCGGTCAGCGCCGGGGTCACCCGCCTGGATGCCTCGGTCGGCGGGCTGGGCGGCTGCCCGTTCGCACCCGGCGCCACCGGCAACATCGCCACCGAGGATCTGGTGTACCTGCTGCGCGACAGCGACATCGAAGTCGACGTCGACCTGCAGGCCGCCATCGCCGCGGCCGAAGTCGCGAAGTCGGTTGTCGGCCATGATCTGCCGAGCGCGCTGTTGCGTGCCGGCGACCGACAGAGACATTAAGTGCCGGGGGCCTGATGCCGTCGGGAGAGCTGACCTCCAAGGGCCGCCAGACCAGGCAGGCCATCGAACAGGCCGCCCGTAAACTGTTCGCCGAGCGCGGCTTTCACGGCACCACGCTGGCCGACATCACCTCCGCCGCCGGTAAATCGCCGGCGGTGTTCTACCGGTACTTCGCTGACAAGGAAGACCTGCTGGCCGCGCTGGCCGAGTCGTTTCTACACGAGGTCGTGGCACCGTCCGGGCTGAGCGTTCGCCTGCCGGAGTCGCCCGACGACGACGCGTTCTTCACCTCGGTGGTCACCGGCTATTGGAACATCTTCAAGCAGAACATCGGCATCATGATCGCCGTCGCCCAGCTGGGCGCCACCCAGCAGCGTTTCGCGGCCGTCCAGAACGAATTTCGGCGTTTCGGCATGGACATCGTGGCCGCCTCGGTCCGCCGCGCCCAGGAACAGGGTTACGGGGCCGAGCTCAACCCCGAACACATTGCGGCCGCCATCGCGCTGCTGTTCGAAAACTTCACCACCGTGGTCGTTGGACCGTCCGGCCTCGGGTTGGAAGTCAGCGACCAGGAAGCCATCGCAACCCTGTCGACGGTCTGGAAGAAAACGCTCTACGGCGCATAACGAAATTTCGAGGAGAATCATCGTGGATTTCACCCTGCCGGAACACCTTCCGGGATTGCTTGCCGACATGGACGCTTTCATCGAGCGCGAAATCGCTCCGCTGCAGGCCGAGAACATGCAGTACTTCGACCAGCGCCGAGAGCACGCCCGCACCGATTGGGACAACGACGGCATCCCGACACGCGAGTGGGAGGACCTGCTGGCCGAGATGCGCCGGCGGGCCGATGCGGCCGGCTGGCTGCGCTACGGGTTACCGGCCTCGCTGGGCGGGCGCGACGGCTCCAACGTCGACATGGCCGTCATTCGGGAACACTTGGCGCACAAGGGTCTTGGCCTGCACAACGACCTGCAGAACGAATCCTCGATCGTCGGGAACTTCCCGCAGGTGATCATGATGGAGCGCTTCGGCACCGACGAGCAACGCCGGGCCTGGTCAGAAGCGCTGATCACCGGCGAACGCTCGATGGCGTTTGGCCTCACCGAGCCCGCGCACGGCTCCGATGCGACCTGGCTGGAAACCCACGCCAAGCAAGACGGAGACGAGTGGGTGATCAACGGCTCCAAGCGATTCAACACCGGCGTGCATCGCGCCACCCATGACCTGATCTTCGCCCGCACCTCCGGTGAGCCCGGGCAGGCCCGCGGCATCACCGCGTTTCTGGTCCCCACCGATGCGCCGGGATTCGATGTGCCGTACTACTGGTGGACTTTTAACATGCCCACCGACCACGGCGAAGTGGAGCTGACCGACGTGCGGGTGCCGGCTGACGCGGTGCTCGGTGAGGTGGACCGCGGCCTGGAGGTCGCGCAGACGTTCTTGCACGAGAACCGGATTCGTCAGGCCGCCAGCAGCCTGGGTGCGGCGCAATACTGCATCGACCGCGCCGCCGAATACGCGGGTCGGCGCACGGTGTTCGGCAAGCCGCTGTCGGTCAACCAGGCCGTGCAATGGCCACTGGCGGAGCTGCAGACCGAGGCCCAGATGGTGCGGCTGCTGGTGCAGTACGCAGCGTGGCACCTGGACCGCAACCACCACATGGAGGTCTCCGACAAGGTGTCGATGGCGAACTACCGCGCCAACCGGCTGGTCTGCGACGCCGCGGACCGTGCGATGCAGATCTTCGGCGGTCTCGGCTACAGCCGTCACGAACCGTTCGAGCACATCTACCGCCATCACCGCCGCTACCGGATCACCGAGGGCGCCGAGGAGATTCAGATCCGCCGAGTGGCCCAGCGGTTGTTCAAGTTTGGCAGCAAGTGAATTTGCACGTGAATTTGCAGGAGGGATTGCCCGCGGTGTTGGGCCCGGCACTGGGCGCCGACGTGCGTATCGACAACCTGCGCGCACTCACCGGTGGCGCCAGCCGAGCCACGTGGGCCTTCGACGCGGTCACGGACGGCCAACGCCGTTCGCTCATCCTGCGCACCGGCCCACCCGACGACGTGCACGCCGGCATGGAACTGGAAGCACGAGCGCAGGCCGCGGCAGCCGCCGCCGGGGCGCCCGTCCCGCACATCCTCGTCGCCGACGATTCGCCTGCCGCACTGGGCAATCCGTACCTCGTCTGCGACGAGATCAAGGGCGAGACCATCGTTCGGCGCATCCAGCGTCAGCTCGACAGCACCGATGGGCAACAGGGCCGGGCGCGGCTGCTCCAACAGTGCGCCCGGGCACTGGCCGCCATCCACCGCGCCGAGCAGAACCTGCCCGGCCTCACACACGAGAACCAACTGGACGAATGGCGCGAGCGCCTCGACGCGATGGGCGACACCACGGCCACCTTCGAGTGGGGGTTTCGCTGGCTGGCGGCCCACCAGCCGCAGCCGTCGCCCAGCGTGCTGGTGCACGGCGACTTCCGGATGGGAAACCTCATCGTCGACGGATCCGACCTCGCCGCCGTTCTGGACTGGGAGCTGGTGCACGTCGGGCAGGCCTACGAAGACCTGGCCTGGTTTTGCATCCGGGCCTGGCGGTTCGGCGCCCCGCCGAGCCTCGGCGCCGGCGGGCTGGGCAGCATCGAGAGCTTTCTGCTCGCCTATGAAGAGGCCGGCGGGGCTACCGTCGATCGAGGGGCGCTTCACTGGTGGCTGGTGCTGGCCACGCTGCGCTGGGGCGTCATCTGCCGCCACCAGGCCGAGCGTCACCTGAGCGGGCAGGTCCGCTCGGTGGAACTGGCGGCGATCGGGCGCCGCGTCTGCGAAACCGAGTGGGATCTGCTCGACCTGCTCGCGGAAGGGGCCCGCACATGACGTCCGGTGAACAGCTGCACGGGCGGCCGACGGCGGCCGAGCTGGTGGCGGCCGTGGCCGAATTCATCGAAGGCCTCATCAAAGCCGACGTCCGAGAGGCGACCACCGGGCAGGTCAACTTCCACGCGCGGGTGGCCGCCAACGTCTTGCGCACCGTCGAACGCGAACTGCTCGACGACGGTGCGGCGCAGGCCCGTGCGGCGCTCGCCGCCCTGGGTTTCGACGACGAGGCCGGTCTGGCCGCCGCGATCCGTGCGGGTGAGCTCGACGAAAACTCGGAGGGCGTCACGGCCTGCCTGCGGACATTGGTGCGGCAGCGACTGGCGGTCGCCCATCCCGGATACGACCGTGAATATTACGACCGTGAATATGACGGGGAATAGGAGCCAGAGCCATGCCCGCTACCGCCGAGGCCATCGTCGACGTGGCCGAGCGCCTGTTCACGGCGATCGAAAAGGGCGACAAGGCGATCGTCGACCGAATGTGGAGCGACGACATCGCCGTCTGGCGGGTGGGTGCGCGCCGCGATGACAACAAGGCCCGCGCGCTGCGCGTCATCGACTGGTTCATCGACGTCACGACCGAGCGCCACTACGAGATCTTGGACCGTCAGGTCTTTGATGACGGATCGGTGGGCGGCTTCGTCCAGCAACACCTCCTGCACGCCACCGGCCATGCCGGACAATCGATCTCGCTACACGTCTGCATCGTGATCAAGGTGGGCACCGACGGGCTGATCCACCGGATCGACGAGTACTTTGACCCCGCCGGCATCGATCCCCTGATGAGATGAGGCCGGTTCTGACGGGTTCTGACCGGTTCTGACTAAGGAGGCGACATGACGACGTTGGAAACGCTGCTCAACGATCCCGAGATGGCCGGCGTGTGGAACATCGTTCCGGATCGCTCGGCCATCACCTTCAAGGTCAAAAACATGTGGGGCCTGCTGAACGTCAAGGGCCGTTTCACCGACTTCAGCGGCGACGGACAACTCACCGGCAAGGGCGCGGTCTTCGGCCGACTCGACATCCGCGCCGCATCGCTGAGCACCGGAATCAAACGCCGCGACAGGCACCTGCGCTCGGCCGATTTCTTCGACGTCGAGCGCTTCGGCGAGATCAGCGTCGTCGTCACCGCGGTGCATCCCACCGAGGGCCCGCCGAAAGGCAAAGCCGCCGATCTGCGGGCGAACCTCACGATCAAGGGCATCACCGCTCCGCTGCCCCTACCCGTCACCATCACCGAGCTCGAGGACGGCTCCATCCAAATCAGCGGTCAAACCAAGGTCGACCGATCCCAGTTCGACTTGGGCTGGAACAGGTTCGGCATGATCGGCGCGACGGCAACGGTGGCGGCGGATGCCATCTTCGTGCGGGCGCCCCGGTGAGACCGCCGCGGCACCAGTAGCATCTGCACCGTGCCCGCCTCGAGCCCCAATACCGAATCCAGCGAGGCCCTGCGGATCCTCGTCTACAGCAACAACGCCCACACGCGCGACCAAGTGATGCGGGCGCTGGGCAAGCGGCTGCACCCGGATCTGCCGGAGCTGAGCTATGTCGAGGTGGCGACGGGCCCGATGGTGATCCGCACGATGGACGAGGGCGGCATCGACTTGGCCATCCTCGACGGCGAGGCGACCCCGACCGGCGGCATGGGCATCGCCAAGCAACTCAAAGACGAACTCGCGAACTGCCCACCGATCCTGGTCCTCACGGGGCGCCCGGACGATGCGTGGCTGGCCAGCTGGTCGCGCGCCGAGGCCGCGGTCCCGCATCCGCTCGACCCGATTGTGCTGGGCCGGACGGCACTGGGCCTGCTGCGCACGCCCACTCACTAGCAATTACCGCTCCCACCTGCGCCGACACGGAAATCTAGGCCGTGTGGGCGGTCGCTTAGCACCCCGGCGACGACGCGCCCTGATGCGGGGACGTTAAGACCGGGCAAATAGCAGCACCCCGGGCACGTGCGCCCGCGCTGGCGACGCTATGTTGAAAGTCACTGTGGCGCACTCCAGACCCGGTTCGTCACAGCAGCCCGGTTACCGCCGGCCGCCACTCAGCATCGAGGCGGCCCACACGACGGATCATGGAGCGAGTTGAACGTCTACATACCCATCCTGGTGCTAGGCGCGATCGCCGCCGCGTTCGCCGTCGGCTCGGTCGCGATCGCGAGCCTGGTCGGCCCGTCGCGCTACAACAAGTCCAAGCTGGCCGCGTACGAGTGTGGGATCGAACCCACCGAATCGTCGGTGAGCGGTCCGGAGGCGAGGCCCGGGCAGCGGTTCCCGGTGAAGTATTACCTGACCGCAATGCTGTTCATCATCTTCGACATCGAGATCGTGTTCTTGTATCCGTGGGCGGTCAGCTACGACGCCCTGGGGACGTTCGCGCTGGTCGAGATGGTGGTGTTCATGCTCACGGTCTTTGTGGCGTACGCCTACGTGTGGCGCCGCGGCGGCCTGACGTGGGATTGAGGTAAGACGTGGGCCTGGAAGAACAACTCCCCGGCGGGATCCTGCTGTCTACCGTCGAGAAGGTCGCGGGTTATGTCCGCAAGAACTCTTTGTGGCCGGCTACGTTCGGTTTGGCGTGCTGCGCGATCGAGATGATGGCGACGGCGGGGCCGCGATTCGACATCGCACGCTTCGGGATGGAGCGCTTCTCCGCGACGCCGCGGCAAGCCGATCTGATGATCGTTGCCGGGCGGGTCAGTCAGAAGATGGCGCCGGTGCTGCGGCAGATCTACGACCAGATGGCCGAGCCGAAATGGGTGCTGGCCATGGGTGTCTGCGCGTCGTCGGGCGGGATGTTCAACAACTACGCGGTCGTGCAGGGGGTGGACCACCTCGTTCCGGTGGACATCTACCTCCCCGGGTGTCCCCCGCGGCCGGAGATGCTGCTGCACGCAATCCTCAAGCTGCACGAGAAGATTCAGGAAATGCCGCTCGGCGTCAACCGCGAGCGTGCCATCGCCGAAGCCGAGGAGGCGGCCCTGGCGGTCAGGCCGACGATCGAGATGCGTGGACTGCTGCGATGAGCTCACCGGATCACGACCCGAAGGTAGCCGCCAGCGAGGTGGGCGGGTCCGTCCCCGCTCCCGGTGAGGAAGTCATCAACGTTCGCCGCGGCATGTTCGGCGCGTCCGGGACCGGTGACACGTCCGGGTACGGGCGGCTGGTGCGCGAGGTCACGCTGCCGGGCAGCAGCCCCCGGCCCTACGGCGGCTACTTCGACGACGTCGTCGATGGGCTCGCGCAAGCGCTCGAGTCCGGCGACATCGAATTCGAAGACGCCATCGAGAAAGTCGTGGTGTACCGCGACGAACTGACCCTGCACGTGCGCCGGGAGCTGCTGCCGCAGGTCGCCCAGCGCCTTCGCGACGAACCCCACCTGCGCTTCGAGCTCTGCCTCGGCGTCAGCGGGGTGCATTATCCGCACGAGACCGGGCGCGAGCTGCACGCCGTCTACCCGCTGCAGTCGATCACGCACAATCGGCGCGTCCGACTGGAAGTGTCTGCGCCGGATAGTGATCCACACATCCCGTCGCTGTTTTCGGTCTACCCGACCAACGACTGGCACGAGCGCGAGACCTACGACTTCTTCGGCATCATCTTCGACGGGCACCCGTCGCTCACCCGCATCGAGATGCCCGACGACTGGCACGGGCATCCGCAACGCAAGGACTACCCACTCGGCGGGATTCCCGTGGAATACAAAGGCGCGCAGATACCCCCGCCCGATGAGCGGAGAGCCTACAACTGATGAGCACTATCACTGATTCGACGCACGATGACGGCGCCGCCGAGACGATCGTGGTTGCCGGCGGCCAGGACTGGGAGAAGGTCGTCGACGCCGCCCGCGAGGCCGACCCCGGGGAACGCATCATCGTCAACATGGGACCCCAGCACCCGTCCACCCACGGCGTGTTGCGGCTGATCCTCGAAATCGAAGGCGAGACCGTCACCGAGGCCCGCTGCGGAATCGGCTACCTGCACACCGGAATCGAGAAGAACCTCGAGTACCGCTACTGGACGCAGGGCGTCACCTTCGTGACCCGAATGGATTACCTGGCACCGTTTTTCAACGAGACCGCCTACTGCCTGGGCGTGGAGAAGCTGCTCGGCATCACCGACGAGATTCCGGAGCGGGTCAACGTCATCCGCGTCATGATGATGGAGCTCAACCGGATCTCGTCGCATCTGGTCGCCCTGGCGACCGGTGGCATGGAGCTGGGGGCCATGACCCCCATGTTCGTCGGCTTCCGCGGGCGCGAGATCGTCCTGAACTTGTTCGAATCGATCAGCGGGCTGCGGATGAACAGCGCCTACATCCGGCCCGGCGGTGTCGCGCAGGACCTGCCCCCCAACGCGGAAACCGAAATCGCCGCAGCCCTCGAGGAACTCAAGAAGCCCCTGCGCGACATGGGCGATCTGCTCAACGAGAACGCCATCTGGAAAGCGCGCACCCAGGGCGTTGGCTACCTGGATCTGGCCGGCTGCATGGCGCTGGGCATCACCGGCCCCATCCTGCGCGCGACCGGCCTACCGCACGACCTGCGCAAGAGCGAACCCTACTGCGGATACGAAAATTACGAATTCGACGTGATCACCGACGACACGTGTGATGCTTACGGGCGCTACATGATTCGCGTCAAGGAGATGTGGGAGTCGATCAAGATCGTCGAACAGTGTTTGGACAAGCTGCGGCCCGGGCCGATCATGGTCGACGACCGCAAGATCGCCTGGCCGGCCGACCTGAAGGTCGGGCCCGACGGCATGGGCAACTCCGAAGAGCACATCGCAAAGATCATGGGCAGCTCGATGGAGGCGTTGATACATCACTTCAAACTGGTCACGGAGGGCATTCGCGTTCCGGCGGGCCAGGTTTACGTCTCGGTGGAATCGCCGCGCGGCGAGCTGGGCGTGCACATGGTCAGCGACGGCGGCACCCGCCCCTACCGCGTGCATTACCGGGACCCGTCCTTCACCAACCTGCAGTCGGTCGCCGCGATGTGCGAGGGCGGGATGGTCGCCGATCTGATCACCGCGGTCGCGAGCATCGACCCCGTGATGGGCGGGGTCGACCGATGACGGTGCCCGAAGTCGGTAGCAGCGGCGGGGAGCGCGTCTTCATCCGGCTCGGACCACCCCCCGAAGAACCCAGCCAATTCGTCGTTGAGGGTGCGCCGCAATCGTATTCAGCGGAGGTGCGCGCGCGGCTTGAGGTCGACGCCAAGGAGATCATCGGTCGCTATCCGAACAAGCGCTCGGCGCTGCTGCCGCTGCTGCACCTGGTGCAGTCCGAGGACTCGTACCTGACGCCCGCGGGACTCGAGTTCTGCGGCGAGCAACTGGGATTGACGGGAGCCGAGGTGTCGGCGGTCGCGAGCTTCTACACGATGTACCGCCGCGGCCCCACCGGCGACTACCTCGTCGGCGTCTGCACCAACACGCTGTGCGCGGTGATGGGTGGCGACGCCATTTTCGAGGCGTTGGTGAACCACCTCGGCGTCCGCAACGACCAGACCACCCCGGACGGCAAGGTCACGCTGCAACACATCGAGTGCAATGCCGCTTGCGATTTCGCGCCGGTGGTGATGGTCAACTGGGAGTTCTTCGACAACCAGACGCCGGAGTCGGCACGCGAACTCGTCGACTCGCTGCGCGAGGGTAACCCCGCGCCGCCCACCCGCGGCGCCCCGCTGTGTCCCTTCCGCGAAACCTCACGCATCCTGGCGGGCCTGCCCGACGAGCGCCCCGACCAGGGTCAGGGCGGCGCCGGCGCCGCGACGCTGGCCGGCCTGAAGGTGGCGAAGGAACTCGACATGCAGGCGCCGCCGGCGCCCGGGGAGGAGCGCTGATGGCCGGTCCTACGGTGCAGGCAACGCCGCTCACCCCCGTGATCAGCCGCTACTGGGACGACCCCGAGTCCTGGACGTTGGACACCTATCACCGCCATGACGGCTACCAGGCGATGAAGAAGGCCCTGGCCATGGAGCCCGACGCGGTGATGGGCACCGTCAAGGACTCCGGGCTGCGCGGACGGGGCGGCGCGGGCTTCTCCACCGGCACGAAGTGGTCGTTCATCCCGCAGGGCGACACCGGGGCTGCCGCCAAGCCGCACTACCTGGTGGTCAATGCCGACGAGTCGGAACCCGGTACGTGCAAAGACATTCCGCTGATGCTGGCGACGCCGCATGTGCTCGTCGAGGGCGTCATCATCGCCGCCTACGCGATCCGGGCCAGCCATGCGTTCATCTACGTGCGCGGCGAGGTGCTACCGGTGCTGCGCCGCCTGCAGAACGCGGTCGCCGAGGCCTACGCCGCCGGTTATCTGGGTCGCGACATCGCCGGGTCCGGCTACGACCTGGAGTTGGTCGTACACGCCGGCGCCGGCGCCTACATCTGCGGCGAGGAAACCGCGCTGCTCGACTCGCTGGAGGGCCGGCGCGGCCAGCCCCGGTTGCGGCCGCCGTTTCCCGCGGTGGCCGGGCTGTACGGCTGCCCCACGGTGATCAATAACGTCGAGACGATCGCCAGCGTGCCGTCGATCATCCTCAACGGGGTCGAATGGTTCCGGTCGATGGGCAGCGAGAAATCGCCTGGCTTCACGCTGTATTCGCTGTCCGGGCATGTCACCCGACCGGGCCAGTACGAGGCGCCGCTGGGAATCACGTTGCGCGAGTTGCTCGCCTACGCCGGCGGGGTGCGCGCCGGGCACCGGCTCAAGTTCTGGACGCCCGGTGGGTCCTCGACTCCGCTGCTCACCGACGAGCACCTCGACGTGCCGCTGGACTACGAGGGCGTGGGCGGGGCCGGCTCGATGCTGGGCACCAAGGCGCTGGAGATCTTCGACGAGACCACCTGCGTGGTGCGTGCGGTGCGCCGCTGGACCGAGTTCTACAAGCACGAGTCGTGCGGGAAATGCACGCCGTGCCGAGAGGGCACCTTCTGGCTGGACAAGATCTACGAGCGACTGGAAACCGGCAAGGGCACCCACGAGGACATCGACAAGCTGTCCGACATTTCCGACACCATCCTGGGAAAGTCGTTCTGCGCGTTGGGCGATGGCGCCGCCAGCCCGGTGATGTCGTCGATCCAGCATTTCCGCGACGAGTACGTCGCGCACGTCGAAGGCGGCGGTTGCCCCTTCGATCCCCGAGCGTCCATGCTGACGGCCAACGGAGGTAGCTAGCTCAATGACTCAGGCGGCCGACACCGAAAACCAGGTGAGCAAGCCCGAGATGGTGACACTGACCATCGACGGCGTCGAAATCAGTGTTCCCAAGGGAACTCTGGTGATCCGCGCCGCCGAATTGATGGGCATCCAGATCCCCCGGTTCTGCGATCACCCGCTGCTGGATCCCGTCGGCGCCTGCCGGCAGTGCCTCGTCGAGGTGGAGGGGCAGCGCAAGCCGATGGCGTCGTGCACCACCGTGGCCACCGATGACATGGTGGTGCGGACGCAGCTGACCTCCGAGGCCGCCGACAAGGCGCAGCACGGCGTGATGGAGCTGCTGCTGATCAACCATCCGCTGGACTGCCCGATGTGCGACAAGGGCGGTGAATGCCCGCTGCAGAACCAGGCAATGTCCAACGGCCGCGCCGATTCTCGCTACACCGATGTCAAGCGCACCTTCGCCAAGCCGATCAACATCTCCTCGCAGGTGCTGCTGGACCGCGAGCGCTGCATCCTGTGCGCCCGCTGCACCCGGTTCTCCGAGCAGATCGCCGGGGATCCGTTCATCGACATGCAGGAGCGGGGCGCCCTGCAGCAGGTCGGCATCTACGCCAACGAGCCGTTCGACTCGTACTTCTCGGGCAACACGGTGCAGATCTGCCCGGTGGGCGCGCTGACCGGGATGGCCTACCGATTCCGGGCCCGCCCGTTCGACCTGGTCTCCAGCCCCAGCGTGTGTGAGCACTGCGCGTCGGGGTGCGCACAGCGCACCGACCACCGCCGCGGCAAGGTGCTGCGTCGGTTGGCCGGCGACGACCCCGAAGTCAACGAGGAGTGGAACTGCGACAAGGGCCGGTGGGCCTTCACCTACGCCACCCAGCCCGACGTGATTGCCACACCCCTGATCCGGGACGCCGACGGCACGCTGCAACCGGCGTCCTGGTCACATGCGATGGTGGCCGCGGCCCAGGGCCTCGAGGCGGCCCGGCGACGCACCGGCGTGCTGGTCGGCGGCCGCGCAACCTGGGAAGACGCCTACGCGTATTCGAAGTTCGCGCGAATGGTGTTGGACACCAACGACATCGACTTCCGGGCCCGCCCGCATTCGGCCGAGGAAGCCGACTTCCTCGCCGCCCGCGTCGCGGGGCGGCCGGTGACCGTCAGCTATTCCGATCTGGAGTCGGCGCCGGCGGTGCTGCTGGTCGGCTTCGAGCCGGAAGACGAGTCGCCCATCGTGTTCCTGCGGCTGCGCAAGGCGGCCCGCAAGAACGGTGTTCCGATATACGCCGTCGCCCCGTTCGCCACCCGCGCACTGACCAAGATGTCCGGCCGGTTGCTCAAAACCGTTCCGGGCGGCGAAGCTTCGACGCTGGACGGCCTGGCCACCGGAGAGATCGGGGACCTGCTGTCCAGTCCGGGCGCGGTCATCATGGTCGGGGAACGCCTGGCCAGTGTGCCCGGCGGATTCTCGGCGGCGGCCCGGCTCGCCGAAGCCACGGGAGCGCGGCTGGTGTGGGTGCCGCGGCGGGCCGGGGAACGTGGTGCGCTGGACGCGGGCGCGCTGCCCACGCTGCTGCCCGGTGGCCGCCCTGTTGCCGACGACACCGCCCGCGAGCAGGTTGCCGCGGCGTGGCATGTCGACGAATTGCCTTCTGCCCCTGGGCGTGACGCCGAGGGCATTGTGGCCGCGGCCGCGGATGGGACGCTGGGCGCGCTGCTGGTCGGCGGTGTCGAACCGGCCGACTTCGCCGATCCGGACGCGGTGCTGGCCGCGCTGGACGCCGCCGGCTTCGTGGTCAGCCTCGAGTTGCGGCACAGCGCCGTCACCGAACGCGCCGACGTCGTCTTTCCGGTCGCATCGACGACGCAGAAGGCCGGCGCGTTCGTCAACTGGGAGGGCCGCCACCGGGAATTCGGCCCCGCGCTGCACGGCACCACGCAGCAAGCCCGCCAATCGGACCACCGGGTACTGGACGCGCTGGCCGACGAAATGGGCGTCTACCTGAATGTGACGAGCGTCGAAGCGGCGCGCGAGGAGATGTCCGGGCTGGGCGCGTGGGGCGGCAAGCACGCCGCAGGCCCACAGGTCGCGAGCCCGCAACCGGCCCAACCGGGCCAGGGCGAGGCCGTGCTGACCGGCTGGCGGATGCTGCTGGACAGCGGTCGGCTGCAGGACGGGGAGCCGCATCTGGCCGGGACGGCGCGCGCACCCGTGGTGCGGCTTTCGGCCGATACCGCCGCCGAGATCGGCGCCGCCGAAGGTGACGCCGTCACCGTCAGCACGCCGCGCGGGTCAATCACGTTGCCGCTCAACGTCACCGACATGCCCGACCGGGTGGTGTGGCTCCCGCTGAACTCCCCCGGTTCGGCCGTGCACCGGCAGTTGGGCGTAACCCTCGGCGCCGTTGTGAAAATCGGCGCGAAAATCGGCGCGAAGACCGGAGCGGACGCATGACGACCACGGCGATGACGGCCTTCGGGCACGACCCATGGTGGCTCGTGCTGGGCAAGGCGCTGGCCATCTTCGTCTTCCTGATGTTGAACGTGCTCGTTGCGATCCTGCTCGAACGCAAGATTCTCGGCTGGATGCAGCTGCGGCCCGGCCCCAACCGGGCAGGGCCGTGGGGCGCCCTGCAGAGCCTGGCCGACGGAATCAAGCTGGCGCTCAAGGAAAGCATCACCCCCGGCGGCACAGACAAGTTCGTCTACTTTGCGGCGCCGGTCTTTTCGGTGATCCCCGCGTTCACCGCCTTCGCGTTCATTCCGTTCGGGCCGGAGGTGTCGGTGTTCGGCCACCGCACACCGTTGCAGCTCACCGACCTGCCCGTCGCGGTGCTGTTCATCCTGGGCCTCTCGGCGATCGGTGTGTACGGCATCGTGCTGGGCGGCTGGGCGTCGGGCTCCACCTACCCGCTACTCGGCGGGGTACGGTCCACGGCCCAGGTCATCTCATACGAGGTCGCGATGGGCCTGTCGTTCGCGGCTGTGTTCCTTTACGCCGGGTCGATGTCGACCTCGGAGATCGTGGCCGCCCAGGATCGGGTCTGGTACATCTTCCTGCTGCTGCCGTCGTTCGTGATCTACCTGATCTCCATGGTGGGCGAAACCAACCGCGCCCCATTCGATTTGCCCGAGGCCGAGGGTGAACTCGTCGCCGGCTTTCACACCGAATACTCGTCGCTGAAGTTCGCGATGTTCATGCTGGCCGAGTACGTCAACATGATGACGGTTTCGTCGCTCGCCACGGTCATGTTCCTCGGCGGCTGGCATGCTCCCTGGCCGTTCAATATGTGGCCGGGCGCAAACACCGGTTGGTGGCCCGTGCTGTGGTACGTCGCCAAGTTGTGGACCTTCATGTTCATCTACATGTGGCTGCGGGCTTCCCTGCCCCGGCTGCGCTACGACCAGTTCATGGGGCTGGGCTGGAAGTTGCTCATTCCCGTCTCGTTGGTGTGGGTGATGATCGCAGCCGTGATCCGGTCGGCGAGCAACCAGGGCTTCCAGCACTGGACGCCGGTGTTGGTGGTCAGCAGCTCTGTCGTCGCCGCGCTGCTGGTGCTGTCGCTGCAAAGGCCGTTCAGCACCCCGGGTTCGGGCGCGCTGGCACGCCAGCTCCGCAAGCGGCGTCCGGAAAGCTCGGAAAGCATCGGCACAGCACCGGCATTCCCGACACCACCGCTGCCGGGCAAGGAGAAAGTACGTGGCTAAATTCTTGGATGCCGTCGCCGGGTTCGGCGTGACGTTTGGCTCGATGTTCAAAAAGCGGGTCACCGAGGAGTACCCGGAGAAGCCGGGCCCGGTTGCACCGCGCTACCACGGCCGTCATCAACTCAACCGGTATCCGGACGGCCTGGAGAAGTGCATCGGCTGCGAGTTGTGCGCCTGGGCCTGCCCGGCCGACGCCATCTACGTCGAGGGCGCGGACAACACCGACGAGGCCCGCTTTTCGCCGGGGGAACGCTACGGCCGGGTGTACCAGATCAACTATCTGCGCTGCATCGGCTGCGGCCTGTGCATCGAGGCCTGCCCGACCCGGGCGCTAACCATGACCAACGACTACGAGATGGCCGATGACAACCGCGCCGACCTGATCTACGAGAAGGACCGGCTCCTCGCGCCGCTGCTGCCGGAAATGACTGCGCCGCCGCACCCCAGAGCCGACGGTGCCACCGACAAGGACTACTACCAGGGCAATGTGGGCCCGAATGGGTTGCGCCAGAACCACAATGGCCACAACGACAACGGCGGGGACAGCCGGTGAACGCGGTGCTGGCCACGAATCTGGCTTCTAATGTTGCGCAGAATGTTGCGCAGAATTTGGCGCAAGACACCATCACCCGCACCTCCACGGGTGAAGCGGTGACGTTCTGGGTATTGGGTGCGCTGGCGGTGCTGGGCGCGCTGGGGGTGGTGCTGTCCGTCAACGCCGTGTACTCGGCGATGTTCCTGGCGATGACGATGATCATCCTGGCGGTGTTCTACATGGTCCAGGACGCGCTGTTCTTGGGTGTCGTTCAAGTCGTGGTCTACACCGGCGCGGTGATGATGCTGTTCCTATTCGTGCTGATGCTGATCGGCGTCGACTCCGCGGAATCCCTGAAGGAGACGCTGCGGGGGCAGCGCGTCGCGGCGGTGATAACGGGTGTCGGGTTCGGCGTCTTGCTGATCGCCGCCATCGGCAACGTCGCCGTCGGCGGATTCACCGGGCTGACTACCGCCAACGCCAACGGAAACGTCGAAGGCCTGGCGGCGCTGATCTTTTCGCGATACCTGTGGGCCTTCGAGTTGACCAGCGCCCTGCTGATCACCGCCGCGGTCGGGGCGATGGTGCTGGCCCACCGCGAGCGTTTCGAGCGGCGCAAGACGCAGCGGGAGCTCTCGCAGGAGCGCTTCCGCGCCGGTGGGCATCCCACCCCGATGCCCAACCCGGGCGTGTACGCACGTCACAACGCGGTCGACGTGGCCGCGATGCTGCCGGACGGCTCGTATTCGCCATTGTCGGTGTCGCGCATGCTGGAAAGCCGCGGAGCCGACGGCAAGAAGACTCCGATCACAGGCGGTAAGTCGTGAATCCGGCCAACTATCTTTATCTTTCGGCGTTGCTGTTCACCATCGGGGCAGCCGGCGTGCTGATGCGTCGCAACGCCATCGTGATGTTCATGTGCGTCGAGCTGATGCTCAACGCCGTCAACCTGGCGTTCGTCACCTTCGCGCGGATGCACGGCCACCTGGACGGCCAGATGATCGCGTTCTTCACGATGGTGGTGGCCGCCTGCGAAGTCGTCATCGGCCTGGCCATCATCATGACCATTTTCCGTGCCCGCAAATCGGCGTCGGTCGACGACGCGAACCTACTCAAAGGCTAAGAACGCCACCGTGATTAATTCTTTGGGGACACACTTCGCCTGGCTGATCGTGGCGCTGCCACTGGCCGGCGCCGCGATCTTGCTGTTCGGCGGCAGGCGCACCGACGCGTGGGGCCACCTGCTGGGCTGCATCGCCGCGCTCGCCGCGTTCGGGGTGGGCGTGACGCTGCTCGCCGAAATGGTCGGACGAAGCGAAGCCGACCGCGTCATCCATCAGAAGGTGTTCAGCTGGATTCCGGTCGGGCAACTCTCAATCGACTTCGGGCTGCAGATCGACCAACTGTCCATGTGTTTCGTGCTGCTGATCTCCGGCGTCGGCTCGCTGATCCACATCTATTCGGTCGGCTATATGGCCGAGGACCCGGATCGCCGCCGGTTCTTCGGCTACCTCAACCTGTTTCTGGCTTCGATGCTGCTGCTGGTGGTCGCGGACAACTACGTTGTGCTCTACGTCGGATGGGAAGGCGTCGGCCTGGCGTCCTACCTGTTGATCGGGTTCTGGTATCACAAGCCGTCGGCGGCCACGGCGGCCAAGAAGGCGTTCGTCATGAACCGGGTCGGTGATGCCGGTCTGGCATTGGGAATGTTCTTGATGTTCAGCACCTTCGGCACGCTGTCGTACGCCGGAGTATTCGCCGGCGCACCAGCCGCAGGGCGTGGCGCACTGACCGCGATGGGCCTGCTGCTGCTTCTCGGCGCGTGCGCCAAGTCCGCGCAGGTTCCGCTGCAGGCCTGGCTGGGGGACGCGATGGAGGGTCCCACACCGGTGTCCGCGCTGATCCACGCGGCGACCATGGTGACCGCCGGGGTGTACCTGATCGTGCGGTCCAATCCGCTGTACAACCTGGCGCCCGACGCGCAGCAGGCGGTCGTCATCGTCGGCGCGGTGACCCTGTTGTTCGGTGCGATCATCGGCTGCGCCAAGGACGACATCAAACGCGCGCTCGCCGCATCGACGATCAGCCAGATCGGCTACATGGTCCTGGCCGCCGGCTTGGGCCCGGCCGGCTACGCGTTCGCCATCATGCACCTGCTCACCCACGGTTTCTTCAAGGCCGGGTTGTTCCTCGGCTCCGGCGCGGTGATCCATGCGATGCACGAAGAGCAGGACATGCGCCGCTACGGCGGCCTGCGCGCCGCGCTGCCGATCACGTTCGCCACGTTCGGGCTGGGATATCTGGCGATCATCGGGGTTCCGCCGTTTGCGGGCTTCTTCTCCAAGGACGCCATCATCGAGGCGGCCCTGGGCGCCGGCGGCGCCCGCGGGTACCTGCTGGGCGGGGCCGCGCTGCTTGGCGCCGGGATTACCGCGTTCTATATGACGCGGGTCATGCTGATGACCTTTTTCGGTGAAAAGCGTTGGGCGCCGGGTGCCCATCCGCACGAGGCACCGGCCGTGATGACGTGGCCAATGATCCTGCTCGCCGTCGGGTCGGTGTTCTCGGGCGGGCTGTTCGCCATCGGCGGCACCCTGCAGCACTGGCTGCAACCGGTGGTCGGGGCGCACGAGGAAGTGACCCACGCCATCCCGGTCTGGGTCAGTACCGCCCTGGCGTTGGGTGTGGTCGCCGTCGGTATCGCGGTGGCCTACCGCATGTACGCCCGGGCGCCGATCCCGCGCGTGGCTCCCGTCCGTGTCTCGGGCCTCACCGCCGCCGCACGCGCCGACCTCTACGGCGATGCCTTCAACGAGGAGGTGTTCATGCGCCCAGGCGCGCAACTGACTTCGGCGCTGGTCGAGGTCGACAACGCGGGCGTCGACGGCTCGGTCAACGCGCTGGCGGCTCTCGTCAGCGCGACCTCGAATCGCCTGCGGGGACTGCAAACCGGCTTCGCCCGCAACTACGCGTTGTCGATGCTGACGGGCGCCGTGCTGGTGGCGGCGCTGATCCTGGCGGTGCGGCTGTGGTGAGCGGACCTTTCCTACCCAACGTGCCGTGGCTGAGCGTGCTGTGGCTGGTGCCGCTGGCGGGTGCGGTGCTGATCATCCTGATGCCACCGGGACTGCGGCGGCTCGCCAAGTGGAGCGGCCTGGTGGTCAGCGTTGCGACGCTGGCGGTGTCGGTCGTGATTGCGATGGGTTTTAAGGCGGGTGGCGCGCCTTACCAATTCGTCGAAAGCCACCGCTGGATACCGGCCTTCGGCGCCGGGTACAGCCTCGGCGTGGACGGCATCGCGGTGGTGCTGGTGCTGCTGACCACGGTGCTGATTCCGCTGCTGCTGGTGGCCGGCTGGAACGACGGCGGCGAGCGCACCCGCGGCGTGCACGCCTACGTCGCACTGACACTTGCCATCGAGTCGATGGTGTTGATCTCGGTCATAGCGCTGGACGTCCTGCTGTTCTACGTGTTCTTCGAGGCCATGCTCATCCCGATGTACTTCCTCATCGGCGGCTTCGGTCAGGGCCCCGGGCGGTCCCGCGCCGCGGTGAAGTTCTTGCTGTACAACCTGTTCGGCGGCCTGATCATGCTCGCGGCCGTCATCGGGCTGTACGTGGTGACCGCGCAGCACGGTTCGGGCTCGTTCGACTTCCGCGACATCGTGGCCGGCTTCGCGTCCGGCCGTTACAGCGCCGACCCCGCGGTGATCAAGGCGCTGTTCCTGGGCTTCATGTTCGCGTTCGCGATCAAGGCCCCCCTGTGGCCGTTCCACCGTTGGCTTCCCGACGCCGCGGTAGAGGCCACACCCGCGACCGCGGTGCTGATGATGGCGGTGATGGACAAGGTCGGCACCTTCGGCATGCTGCGCTACTGCCTGCAGCTGTTCCCCAGCGCCTCAACGTACTTCCGCCCGCTGATCATCGTGCTGGCCGTCATCGGCGTGATCTACGGTGCGGTGGTGGCGATCGGTCAGGCCGACATCATGCGTCTGATCGCCTACACCTCCATCTCGCACTTCGGCTTCATCATCCTGGGCATCTTCGTGATGACCAGCCAGGGCCAGAGCGGCTCGACGCTGTACATGCTCAACCACGGATTGTCCACCGCCGCGGTCTTCTTGATCGCGGGCTTCCTGATAGCACGGCACGGCAGCCGGGCCATCGCCGACTACGGCGGCGTGCAGAAGGTGGCCCCGATCCTGGCCGGCACGTTCCTGGTGTCGGCCATGGCCACCCTGTCGCTGCCCGGGCTGGCCCCGTTCATCAGCGAATTCCTGGTCCTGCTGGGAACTTTCAACCGGTACTGGCTGGCGGCGGCGTTCGGGGTCACCGCGCTGGTCCTCTCGGCCATCTACATGCTCTGGCTCTATCAGCGCATGATGACCGGGCCGGTGGCGCGCGACAACGAACGGATCCGCGATCTGGCGCCACGCGAAATGATCGTCGTGGCACCGTTGATCGCGCTGCTGATCGTTCTCGGCGTCTACCCCAAGCCGGTCCTGGACGTCATAAATCCCGCGGTCGAGAACACCATGACCACCATCGGACAGCATGATCCCGCACCGAAGGTGCCACCCGGTGCCCCGGCAGGTACCGCGCCCAGGACAGCCGAAGGACCGCACCGATGACTCTCCCCGCCCCCAGTGTCGAGTACTTCCTGCTGTGCCCGATCTTCATCGTTTTCGGCGTCGCGGTGGCCGGTGTCCTGGTGGAGGCGTTCTTGCCCAGGCGGATTCGCTACGGCGCCCAGGTGACGCTCGCCCTTGGCGGCCTGCTCGCCGCATTCTTCGCGGCGATCGAGGTGAGCGAGTCGACTCCAGCGTCCGGTCACAGCGCGGTACTCGGAGCGATGGCCATCGATCGGCCGACTCTCTTCCTGCAGGGCACCATCCTGCTGGTCGCGGTGATGGCGGTGATCTTCATCGCCGAACGCAGCGCGGTCACGTCGGAAAGCGTTGCGTCGGAAAGTGTTGCGTCGGATAGCAAGGCGGCCGTCGCGGGCGGCTTGAATTCGGGGGGCCTGGATTCCTTTGCCCCGCAGGCGTCCGCGGTGCCAGGAAGCGAAATCGAGCGCGAGGCCGAGCGGGCCGGCGTCGCCCAGACGGAACTCTTTCCGCTGTTGATGCTCTCCGTCGGCGGCATGATGGTCTTCCCCGCCTCCAACGATCTGCTGACGATGTTCGTCGCGCTCGAGGTGCTATCGCTGCCGCTGTACCTGATGTGCGGGCTGGCCCGTCATCGTCGGCTGCTGTCCCAGGAAGCGTCGATGAAGTACTTCCTGCTGGGCGCCTTCTCCTCGGCATTCTTCCTCTACGGTGTTGCGCTGCTCTACGGCGCGACGGGCACGCTCACGCTGCCCGGCATCCGCGAAGCTCTTGCGGCTCATGGCGATAGCTCGATGGCGTTGGTCGGCGTCGCCCTGTTGTCGGTCGGGTTGTTGTTCAAGGTCGGCGCGGTCCCGTTCCACTCGTGGATTCCCGACGTCTACCAGGGCGCGCCCACACCGATCACCGGCTTCATGGCCGCGGCCACCAAGGTCGCGGCGTTCGGCGCGCTGCTCCGGGTGGTCTACGTCGCGTTGCCCCCGCTGCACGATCAGTGGCGGCCGGTGCTGTGGACGATCTCGATCCTGACCATGGCGGTCGGCACGATCACCGCGGTGAATCAGACGGACGTCAAGCGGATGCTGGCCTATTCGTCGGTCGCACACGTCGGGTTCATCCTCACCGGCGTTATCGCCGACAACCACGCGGGTCTCTCCGCGACGTTGTTCTACCTCGTCGCGTACAGCTTCAGCACAGTCGGTGCGTTCGCCATCGTCGGCCTGATCCGCAACGCGGACGGCGTCGAGGATGCCGACCTCTCGCACTGGGCCGGGCTCGGACAGCGCTCACCCATTGTGGGAGTGATGCTTTCGATGTTTCTGTTGGCCTTTGCGGGCATTCCGCTGACCAGTGGATTCGTCAGCAAGCTCGCGGTGTTCAAGGCCGCCGCGCAGGGCGGCGCGGTGCCCCTGGTGGTCATCGGTGTGATCGCGAGCGGGATCGCCGCCTACTTCTATGTGCGGGTGATCGTGTCGATGTTCTTCACCGAACCGACCGACGACACGCCGCGAGTGGTAACCCCGGGCATCCTGAGTAAGGCCGCGATCGCGGTATGTGCGGCGGTAACAGTGGTCTTGGGGATCTTCCCGCAGCCGTTGCTCGATCTGACCGATCACGCGGCGCAGCTGCTCCACTTCGCCGCGGGCGCCGGTTAGTCGCGAGTTATACCCAGAAACGGCCGGGTGGCCAACAGGTAGATCGCCAGTACCCCCAACGGCGCGGCCAGCGGCAACCACGGCAACTGCAGCGGGAACGACGTCGCGACGATCCCAGCGAGGGTAAACCCCACGGCGGCAACAACTGTCGGCCAGCTGCCTAACACGACACGGGTGGACCTGCCGCCCGCGTGGCGGCTTACCAGATAGGCCGCCGCGCAGAGCCCCGACAGCGCGGTGAGCACCTCCTGCGGGTCGGACAGCACGATCACGGCGACCACCAGCAGCACCGCGACAGTGGCGGCGGGTCGAGCGAGCACTCCCACGGCCACGGCAAGCAGTGCCAGCACCCCGGCCACAGCCGCCGGTCCATGGGATCCAACCGCGACCAGGCCCACCATCAGCAGGCCGAAAACCGTTGAGGCGGTGAGTGTTAAGGCTGGGCGTGGCACTGCTACACCCGCAGCCGTCCCCGCACCCGGCGGCGCCGGTCCGGCAGTACACCCATCGACTGATCCAAGCTGCGATCGCCTCGCCAGGAGACAATGTCGACGCCGAGGGTGGCCATGTCGCGATACATGGCGGATCGCTGCAGCGCCCAGATCCGATCCACCAGGGCGTCCTGCTCGTCCTGAAACGGGGAGCTATCGAGGATGTCGACGGCGACGACGACATGGCCTCGTCTGCGCAGGTCGATCAGCGCCAGCGCGAATTCGGTGTCCAGCAGCGTGGAGAACGCGATGACGATCGCTCCCGCGGGAACCGCGGCGCGCGGCGCCAGTGTGCCAGTGGTGTTTTCGAATCGCTCGCCGGCACCCAGCACGGTATCGAGCACCCGATAGAACTGGCGCTGCCCGATGTCGGCGCCGAGCCAGCGCGGCCGGTTGCCGCCCAGCGCGACGATTCCCGCGCGATCGCCGTGTCGCAACGCCGTCTGCACCACCTGCGCCGCCCCCCGGACCGTCCGCTCGGTGGCGTCGGTTGCCGGGCCCGCCGGCTGCCGGTAGGTGTCTATCAGCACCACCACGTCGGCGGCGCGGTCGGTCAACCGCTCGGTGACATGCAAATGCCCGCGGCGCGCGCTCACCGGCCAGTTCACCGCCCGCAGCTGATCGCCGGGCACGTAGGCGCGAATGTCGGCGTATTCGACGCCCGGTCCGATATGCCGGGTGAGGTGGGCGCCCAGGCGGTCGAGCAGCTCGGTCTGCGGGATCGGCGTCGACTGCGGCGGCGTCAGCGGAAACACCAGGACGTCGGCGGCGTCGACGGTGGCCGTCCCCGCGAGCAGCCCGCCGCGCGCGATCACTTCGATGCGCGCCCGGACGGGGTAGCGCCCCCAGCGTTGCGCGGTAGCCGCAACCGTTTTCGCGTCGCGGGAATCCGTGTCGAGAACTTCGAGCTGCATGCCTTCGACGCCGACCACCGTGAGCTCGACCGCAGATGCACCGTCGGCTCCCTGTGTTACCCAAACGGTCACTCGTGCCTGCTCGTTTTCGAAACATCGCTGCACGTCGGGTTCGCCGTGTACCTGCAGCGTCGGCACCGGGCGCTGCCAGCTGATCGAGCACAGCACACCCAGCAGCGGCGCCGCGAATGCGATCAGCTGCCAACGCGCCCCGATCACGGCGGCCGCGAGCGCAACCAAGGCGCACGTCGCGATCGCACGCGTCAATTGCGATGGACGCCAGCGAAACTGGACTTCATGGCCTTCGGTCACTTCTCTTATCCAGTCGGACTCATCCGGTGCCCCCTCGTGCCCGGGGCACCGGCAATCGCCGCAGCAGTTCTTCGATGATGTCGACGCCCTGCACTTTCCGCACCCACATCTCCGGCCGCAGCGTGATGCGGTGCGCGACCGCCGCGGTGGCCAGCGCCTTGACGTCCTCGGGGATCACGTAGTCCCGGCCGAGCAATAGTGCACGGGCACGGGCGAGTTGAACCAGATCGAGTTCCGCGCGGGGGCTGGCGCCGACGGCGACCTGCGGGTGGTGCCGGGTGGCGTTGGCCAGGGACACCACGTAATGCAAGACGTCCTCGTGCACCGTCACCTGCTCGACCGATTCGCGCATCGCCAGCAGATCGGGCGCGTCCACAACCTGACTGACGGTCGGCTCGGCCGAACCGCGCTCCAGCCGTCGGCGCAGCATCGAGGTCTCGTCACGCTCGGAGAGGTATCGCAGTTCGAGCCGGATCGCGAAGCGATCCAGCTGCGCCTCCGGCAACGGATACGTGCCCTCGTACTCGATCGGATTGTCGGTTGCCAGAACGATGAATGGCGTTGGCAGCTTATGGGTTTCGCCGTCGATGCTTACCTGGCCTTCGGCCATCGCCTCCAGCAGGGCCGCCTGGGTCTTCGGCGGCGTGCGGTTGATCTCGTCGGCGAGCAAGAGGTTCGTGAAGATGGGCCCGGCGCGGAACGCGAAGCGCCCCGACTGCATATCGTAGATCGTCGAGCCCAGCAGGTCGGCGGGCAGCAGATCCGGCGTGAACTGCACCCGGGTGAATCGCAGCCCCAGCGCCGCGGCAAAGGACCTGGCGATCAGCGTCTTGCCGAGGCCCGGCAGGTCTTCGATGAGCACGTGGCCGCGCGCGAGCACCGCGGTGAGGATCAGCGTGAGTGCGGCGCGCTTTCCCACCACCACGCGTTCGATTTCGTCGAGCACCGCCTCGCAGTGCGCGGTGGTCGTCGCGGCCGGCATGGTCGTCATATCAGTGTCATATCCGTGTCATATCCGCTGTCATACCTTTCCTCTCACACCTCTTCCTCTCATACCTCTTCCAGCCTCCGGAGAATCTCTTCGAACGTCGCGCGGCCCGGACCGGGCCGGTGGTCACCGCCGCGCACGACATTGTTGGGATTCACCCATTCCCACAATTCGTCGCCGAACAGCATTTGGCCTGTCGAGTGAAAACCCGCCGGATCTTTGGCTTGCCTTTGGCCCGTTGCCATTTCATACCGCCGCGCAAGTATCGGGCGCAGATGCCTGTCCCAGTCGGATCGGGTGGACTCCGACCAGCGGATGGTGGTCTCGGTGGTGGCGAGCCACCGGCGCAACGAATCGCCCAGATCGTCGGCATCCGGCTCGGCCATGGATCGCGTCCCGTGCGCCAGGACACGCCGGACGCTGAGCAGGATCAACGCCAAAGCGACTCCGGAGGCCACCAACACGAAGCGGCGATCGTGCACGATCAGCGCCAGCAGCTCAACACCGACGATAAGGCAAACGCCCAGGGAAATAAGCCTTTTCATGCCGGACTCCGCAACTCGGCAAGGACGAGCCGCAGCACCTGTACCGCTACGTCACGATGTCCCTCGTTCATCACATGCGGACTGAATCGTGCTTCTTCGAACAGGTTCACCAGCTGCACCGCGTTATCCGCGTGCAGCGCATGGTGTTCGACGGCTCGGCCCAGTACCTCGGTCGGGGTGTCGAAATCCTGAGGGGCGGCGCCCGGAACATTCGCGAGCTCGCTTTCCATCGCGGCGTAGCACGCGATGATGGCCTCGCGCGGTTCGCGATTGAGGTCACCGATCTCGGCGAGCCCGAGTTCGGCCGCTCGCACAAGCGATTCCGAGGGTTTGGGTGCCGCGGGCTCGATGTCATCGTCGGTGTAGTCATTGACGACCGTGCCCGGTGCGGAGGCCCTCCACCGCCGCCGGGACATGACGGCCGACCCCGCGACGATGATCAACAGCATCGGGACGGTGGTGGCCAGGAGGATTCCGTACATGTCCCCGTTGTCGTGTTGCGGGCGCTGCGGCGGGGGCGGCTGCGGATTGACTTGCGCCGTCGGGGGTGCGCTGGGTGCCGGGGTCTGTGGGGGCGGAGCCACGCCGTGCGGAAGCGCTCGGGACACCAGCATCGCGATGAGCAACCAGGCCACGATCACGGCGAGTCCGATCAGCAACACGCGCCAGTTCGGCCGACCCCTGCCGGTGCCGAGCATTTCGGACAGGTCCCGGTTGTAGGGCGCAATCGCGCGTGGATCCCGCAATCGCGCGATGACCGCGAACGCGACCAGCGCGAGCGTCACGCTCAGAGCCGCAACGACGAAGACGAACGCCACCCGGTTGGGGCCCGATTCGGCGTGCGCCGCTCTTGCGCTGGCCGGAAGATATCCGCGCAGGGCAGCGGCGACAACGATCAGCAGCACGATCAGCGCAACAACGCGCCCCGTCGGCTTGTCGGGCATTGGCACACCACTCGACCGGTTTGCCTGCCGCCCTCTGCGGCACAGGCTTTCCTAGTTTGCATGTCGATACTTGCATGCCCGGCAGGCGTGACGCCAGGTTATCCACAGTCAGCATTTCATCCACAAAGCGCTAGCTAGCTGCGTGAACTCGGTTGGATTCGAATGTCTGTTCGATAGGATGGTGCCCATGGGTATCCGGATCAGCGACGAGCAGGCACGCGAGCGGATCGGCGCCGCCCTGGACGCGATCGATGCCGCCCACCTGGTGCTGCGCGAGATCCCCTCGGATGTGGTCGGCAACGACTTCCGCGTCGACGTCGCCGAACGGCTGGAAACCCAGGACCGCGTCAACCGCGGGCTGATGTATCGCTTCTTCGGAGAAATCGCCGACCCGCCGGACGGGACCGGGTTCATGCCCGCGGTACGCGACGCGCTCTGGGCACGGCTGCGCATCACCCCGCAAGAGATCACGCGCCGCTTCAGGCTGGCGGCGAGGATTCGACCGCGGCGCTCGCTGACCGGGCCGCCGCTGGCGCCCGAGTTGCCGGAATTGGCAGACGCGGTGCAAGCGGGCGCGGTCGGCGAGGACCACATCCGCGCGGTATGCCGCGCGATCGACGTGCTGCCGGCCTGCGTTTCGCCCAGCGACGCGGCAGATGCCGAACGCACGTTGGTCCAACACGCGAACAAGCTCGATGCCGGCGTGATCACGAAGCTGGGGCAGCGCATCGCGGACTACCTCAATCCCGACGGCCTTTTCACCGACGCCGACCGCGCCCGCCGCCGCGGGCTGCAGCTGGGCGCGCAGGGAGCCGACGGCATGTCCCGGCTGCAGGGCTGGCTCGACCCCGAGGCCCGTGCGTACTTCGAAGCCGTCGACGCGGCGGTGCGGCCCGGCCGCCATCAACCGGACGGCTCGGCCGACCCCGAAAACGGTGCCGATGCCGCTGCCGAAGCGCGCGACGAGCGCACGCCCGCCCAGCGCCGCCACGACGCATTCAAGTTAGGTATGGAGACGGCGATCTCGTCCGGTGGGCTCGGCCAGCACCGTGGCCATCCCGTCACGGTGATCGCCACCACCACCCTGGCCGAACTCGACCGGGCTGCACACGCGGCGTCCAACGCATCGGTCCCGATGCCCGCGCCGGCGCGAACCGGTGGCGGTTCCAGGCTGCCCATGCCGGACCTGATCCGCCTGGCCGCCAAAGCAATTCACTATCTGGCCGTGTTCGACGAGCACACCGGCCGGCCGCTGTATCTGGGCCGCCAAAAGCGCATCGCCACAGCCGATCAGAGACTCATCTGCTATGCGCGCGACCGTGGCTGCACCCGCCCCAACTGCCTGGAATCGGGCTATCACTGCGAGGTGCACCACGCGCCGGACTGGATGGCGGATGGCCGCACGGATGCGGACAAGCTGTTTTTCGCTTGCGGTTGCGACCACGGCGGGGCAAGTCGGGGCGAATGGCACACCGTCGTCACCGAAAACGGGCGACTCGGCTGGACGGACGGCAGCGGCCCGCCCGAAATCAACCATGCTCATCACCCCGACGAACTTCTCCGCGGCGATCCTGACCCGCCCGAGGAGGACGGTGGCTAGCCGAATGTGAACGGACGGAAGCTGCCGTCCAGGACCTCGCGATGGCCGATCGTGCGCCCGGTAACATCGCGCGGGTCCACCAGCGCCAACTGCACTGCGGCCCGGGCGAATTCATCCGCCGGGGCGGTATCAACAAACTCGCGAGCGTAGTACGCCAGGCCCGGCGTAAGTATCGGCTTCGACGGCGCTAACGCGTTGACCGCGATGTTGTGGTCGGCGAGATCGAACGCCGCGCACTGAGTGAGGTGCTCGAGCGCCGCCTTGGACCCGCCGTAACCCGGCAGGACTCCGCCGCTGCGGTCGGCGTAGGGCCCGTCGCCGGGCATCCGGGACGCGACCGACGTGATGTTGACGATGGAGCCGCCACCCGCGTCGATCATGTCCGGGCACACCAACTGCATCAGCTCGTAGGCGGCAAAGACCGCGATCTCGAAGTGCCGCCGAAACGCGTGCAGGGGTGTGCTGACGAAACCTGGCCAGTCGGGCTTTGCGCCGGCAGATGCGGGCTTTGCGGCCTGGGCCGGCGGCTTGGGGCGCCCTTGTCCCCCCGGCGGACGGCCGGGCGCGGTGAAGGCGGCGTTGTTGACCAGAACTGTGATGGGGCCCAACGCTTCTCGGGCCGCATCCACCAACCGGGCGATGTCGTCGCGGTCGGTCAGATCGGCACGCACGGCCACCGCGCGTCCGCCGGCCGCCTCGACCTCGGCGACCGTCTCACCGATGGTTCCCGGCAATCGGTCGTCCCACACCTTTTCGGTGCGCCCGGCGACGGCCACGGCCGCGCCTTCGGCCGCGAGCGCCAGCGCGATCGCCCTGCCCAGGCCGCGGCTGGCGCCGGTGACGATTGCGGCCCGGCCCGCAAGCCGCCCCGTCATCCCGTTACCCCATGCACGACGATTGCGGTGGTTTGATCCACCCACGCATCGTCCAGCTTTTCGTCAGGGCGCAACAGCATCCGCAGCATCGTCGCTCCCCCGATCAGCTCGATCAACCGGTCCGGATCCACCTCGGAGTGCGCCTCACCGCGGTCGACGGCCTCGCGCAATCGCACCCGGACCGCGATGAACAGGTCGGTGAATCGCGCCATCACCCTCGCATTGAGATCGGGATCGGCCGTCATGTCGGCCACCAACCCGGGCAGCGCGGCCCGCACCACCGGCGTGGTGAACACATCGCGGGTGGCCGCGATCATCATCCGGACGTCGGCGGCGATGTCACCGGCCGGGGATTCCAGCGCGGTCGGCGCCGTCGGAAACGCCGCCTCGTGCACCAGCTCGGCCTTGCTCGACCACCTGCGGTACAGCGCCGATTTCGTGGTGCCCGCGCGCTCGGCCACCGCGGCCAGGCTGAGATTCGAATAGCCGATCTCCACAAGCAGTTCCGCGGTCGCCGACAGGATCGCCGAGTCGATGCGCGGGTCCCGGGGCCGGCCGGCGCCCGGGGCCTTGTCAAGGTAGGACGGGTCTGCTTTCATAACGCTACCTACCGTATCGTAATTGCCGCGCAGAAGTATCAGCAGAAGAATGGAAGCAGAAGTATCAGCAGAAGAATGGAAGCACCCGTGTCGAATGAACCCGTGCTGGACAAAGTCGATCGACTTCAGCGATCCAGCCGCGACGTCACCACGCTGCCCGCGGTGATGGCGCAGTGGCTGTCGACCGTGCTGCCCGACGGGGCGAAACCCGAGGTGACCGTGGAGAGCGGCGTCGACGCCACGGGCATGTCGTCGGAAACGATCATCCTCTCTGCCCGCTGGCAGCAGGACGGGCAGCCGATCGAGCAGAAACTCGTGGCGCGGGTGGCGCCCAGCGCCGAAGACGTGCAGGTCTTTCCGACCTATCGCCTGGACCACCAATTCGAAGTCATCCGCAAGGTCGGCGAACTCACCGATGTCCCGGTCCCCCGCGTGCGCTGGCTCGAGCCCACCGGAGAGGTTCTGGGCACACCCTTCTTCCTCATGGACTACGTCGACGGCGAGGTCCCGCCGGACGTCATGCCCTACACCTTCGGCGGCAATTGGTTCGCCGATGCGCCCGCCGAGCGGCAGCGCGAGCTGCAGGACGCCACCGTCGGCGTGCTGGCCAAGTTGCACGCAATCCCGAACGCCCAGAAGACATTTGGTTTTCTCTCTCAAGGTGGCGATACCGCGCTGCGGGGGCACTTCAATTGGGTGCGGGCGTGGTACGACTTCGCAGTGCCCGACATCGGCGCATCGCCGCTGCTGGAGCGGACTTTCGAGTGGCTCGAGCACAACTGGCCGCACGAGGTGGACGCGCGAGAGCCCGTGCTGCTGTGGGGTGACGCGCGGGTGGGCAACGTGCTGTACCGCGACTTTGCCCCGGTGGCGGTGCTGGATTGGGAGATGGTGACGCTGGGCCCACGGGAGCTCGACGTTGCCTGGATGATATTCGCGCACATGGTGTTTCAAGAGCTCGCCGGGCTAGCGACGCTGCCGGGCCTGCCCGAGGTGATGCGTGAGGACGACGTCCGTGCCACCTATGAGCGACTCACCGGCGTCGACGTGGGCGACCTGCATTGGTTCTACGTCTACTCGGGGGTGATGTGGGCCGTTGTGTTCATGCGCACCGGTGCGCGACGAGTGCACTTCGGCGAAACCGAAAAACCCGACGACGTCGAATCGCTGTTCTACCACGCCGGATTGATGAGACGTTTAATCGACGAAGGTCTAATCGGCGAGGGTCTAATCGGTGAGGGTTCAATCGGAGAGGATCAATAATGCTAGGCCCGCTCGACGAGTTCCCCCTACATCAGGTTCCCCAGCCGATCGCGTGGGCGGGTTCCTCGGACCGCAACTTCTACGACCGCTCCTACTTCAACGCCCACGACCGCACCGGGGACATCTTCGTGATCAGCGGCATCGGCTACTACCCCAACCTTGGGGTCAAGGATGCGTTCTTTCTCGTCCGGCGCGGCGACACGCAGACCGCGGTGCACCTGTCCGACGCCATCGACCAGGACCGGCTCAACCAGAACGTCAACGGCTACCGGATCGAGGTGATCGAGCCGCTGCACAAACTCCGGCTGGTCCTCAACGAAACCGAAGGCATCGCAGCCGATCTCACCTGGGAAGGCCTGTTCGACGTCGTCCAGGAACAGCCGCACCTGATGCGCTCCGGCAACCGGGTGACGCTGGACGCGCAGCGCTTCGCCCAGCTCGGCTCCTGGAGCGGCCACATCGCCATCGACGGGCAGGAGATCGCCGTCGACCCCGCGACCTGGCTCGGCAGCCGCGACCGGTCCTGGGGCATCCGGCCGATCGGCGAACCCGAGCCGGCCGGCCGGCCCGCCGACCCGCCATTCGAGGGCATGTGGTGGCTCTACGTGCCGATGGCCTTCGACGAGTTCGCGATCGTGCTGATCATCCAGGAGGCGCCCGACGGGTTCCGTTCGCTCAACGATTGCACCAGGGTGTGGCGCGACGGCAGGGTCGAACAGCTGGGCTGGCCGCGGGTCAAGATTCACTACCGCTCCGGTACCCGCATCCCGACCGGCGCCACCATCGACGCGACCGCGCCCGACGGCACCCCGGTCCACTTCGACGTGGAATCCAAGCTGCCGGTGCCCATCCACGTGGGCGGCGGATACGGCGGCGATTCGGACTGGCTGCACGGCATGTGGAAAGGCGAAAAGTTCGTCGAACGCCTGACATACGACATGACCGACCCGGCGATCATCGGGCGCTCCGGCTTCGGCGTGATCGACCATGTCGGGCGTGCGCTGTGCCGCGACGGCGACGGGGAACCGGTCGAGGGCTGGGGCCTCTACGAGCACGGTGCGCTGGGCCGCCACGACCCGTCGGGTTTCAAGGACTGGTTAACGGTCGCCCCGTAACCGCGAATCCAGAATTATGCTACGAACGCGTCAAAATGCGGTTGACTAGAGCCCGTGACCGACCCTCCCCGGATTGTCGACGTCGTCGTGGTAGGGGCCGGCTTTGCCGGGTTGACCGCAGCGCGGGAGCTGGCGCGACAGGGTCATGATGTGCTGGTCTTCGAGGGCCGCGACCGGGTCGGCGGGCGCTCGTTCACCGGCAGCGTCGCGGGATTGCCCGCCGATCTAGGCGGCACCTTCGTCGGCCCAACCCAGGACGCGGTCCTTGCGCTGGCGGCCGAGCTCGACGTCTCGACCGCGCCGACGCACCACGACGGCAAGAACGTGATCCACTGGCGCGGCTGGGCGCGTTCCTACCGCGGCACCATCCCCAAGCTCTCACTGACCGGGCTGATCGACATCGCCAGGCTGCGTTGGCAATTCGACAGAATTGCGCGCAGCATCCCGCTGGCAGCCCCCTGGGACGCGCGCCGCGCCCGCGAGCTCGACGACCTCTCGCTCGGCGAGTGGCTGCGCGCGATGCGCGCCACCGCCTCGTCCCGCGACCTGCTCGCCATCATGGCGCGGGTGACCTGGGGCTGCGAACCCGACGACGTGTCGATGTTGCACGCCGCCCGCTACACGCACGCCGCCGGCGGCCTGGACCGGCTGCTCGACGTCGAAAACGGTGCCCAGCAGGACCGTTTCCCGGGCGGCACCCAGCAGATCGCCGAGGCGGCGGCCGCCGAACTGGGCGACCGGGTAATGCTCAACGCGCCGGTGCGCCGGATCGAAAGACACGGTGCCGGCGTGACGGTGTCCTCCGAGCGCGGCCAGACCGAGGCCGGGTTCGTCATCGTCGCCATCCCCCCGGCCCATCGCGCATCCATCGAATTCGCTCCCCCGCTGCCGCCCGAGTACACCGAGCTGGCCAAGAATTGGCCGCAGGGCCGGCTCAGCAAGGCCTACGCCGCCTACTCCACGCCGTTCTGGCGGGAAAACGGCTTCTCCGGCCAGGCGCTGTCCGACGAGGGCCCGGTGTTCATCACTTTCGACGTCAGCCCGCACGCCGACGGCCCCGGCATCTTGATGGGGTTCGTCGACGCCCGCGCATTCGACTCGCTACCCACCGACCAACGCCGCCGCGATGCGTTGCGCTGCTTCGCCAGCCTGTTCGGCGACGAGGCGCTCAAACCGCTCGACTATGTCGATCACCGTTGGGGCGCAGAGTATTTCGCGCCCGGCGGCCCGACTGCGGCCGTGCCACCCGGGTCGTGGACGCGATACGGTCCGTGGTTGCGCGAGCCCGTCGGCCCGATTCACTGGGCTGGCACCGAGACCGCGGACGAGTGGACCGGATTTCTCGACGGCGCCGTCCGGTCGGGCCAGCGGGCGGCCGCGGAGATCACCGCCCAGCTGCTATGAGCCGACCTGCTATGAACTCAGCTGTACCTCGCGGGCGGGCACCTCGCGGGCTACCGATTCGGCCAGCGTTCGCAGCTGACCGTTCACCTCGCGGGGGTGTTCCAGCATCGAGCAGTGCCCACCCGGCAACTCGACAAGGCCGACGACGTTGGGCGCGGTGCGCGCGATCCTGCGGGACTGACCGATCGGCGTCAGGCGATCGCGTTCGCTGCCGATGACCAACGTGGGCACGGTCAATCCATCCAACTCGAGGTAACGCGAACCCAGGGCATCCACGAGCATCTTCGCGCAGCCGCCGCGCCCCGCCGGTGATGTGCGAGCGAACAGCTCGTAGATGAGCCGCGCGGCGCTCGGGTCGGCGTCCCTGCCGACCGCCAGCATCGCAACCAGGTAGCGACTCGCGATCCGGGCCGCCGTGGGTACCGGAAACCCGCCGAACGCGCCGATCAGTCCGCGCGCGGCCATGACGCGGGCCTCCGAAAATCCGCGCAGTTCCCTGGGGACCGACATCAGCTTCACTTCGCGCACCAAGTCCCCGGTGGTGGTGTTGATCAGCGCGACCGCGTCGGCGCGCTGGCGAACCCTGTCGCGGTAGTGCGCCGACCAGGCGGCGATGGTGATGCCACCCATCGAGTGCCCCGCCAGCACCGCACGCTCGTGCGGCGCCAACGTCGCCTCCAGCACCGAATTCAGGTCGGACGCAAGGTGTTCGAGGCTGTAGCCGCCGCGCCCCTTGCCCTTGGGCACACCGCTGCGGCCGTGGCCGCGATGGTCGAAGGCGATCACCCGATAGTCGGAGGCGAGGTCGGCGATCTGGTACGTCCACGCGCGTATCGCGCAGGTGATGCCGTGCGTCAGAACAATCGGATAGCCGTCGGGCGGCCCGAAGACCTCCGTGTGCAGCGGGGTGCCGTCCGCCGCGCGGACGGTCAGAGTACGGCTCGGGGGCAGTGCATCCGGCAGCCGGTGAATCGCGCTAGTCGCTTGTCGAGCACTCATCGCTGCTCCCCCCTCGAACACGGCCCCGTTGCCGCACCCTGGATGTGACCGAGTTTACGTGGAATCAACGACGGACTTGCCGGAATCGGCCAAATATATGCCGAAAATTTCGGACGCCCGTCCAACAAATCCCGTCCAACAAATCCCGGGATCAAATCACGCAGGGTATGAGACGCTGACCAACGTGTCCCCGATGTCGCGTCGGGAGTTCTTGGCGGCCACGACGAGCGTGGTCGGGGGGACGCTGGCGGCCGCCTGCGCGTCGGATGCCCCGTCGCCACCGGACACCAGATCGGACACCAGATCGGACACCAACTCCGTCCTCATCGTCGGTGCGGGGATGGCGGGTTTGTCCGCCGCGCGCAGCCTCGCCGACGCGGGGTGGCCGGTGCGCGTGATCGAAGCCCGCGATCGCATCGGCGGCAGGGTGTACACGAACCGCAATTGGGGCGCACCGCTCGAGATGGGCGCGTCGTGGATCCACGGCACGACGAACAACCCGCTGACGGAGCTGGCACGGCGGGCGCAGGCACAACATGTTCCGACCGACTATCACGGATGGGCGAAGCTCGCGGTTGATCCGCGGCTGCCGCCGCTGGACTACCACCCACGGCACTGGCGCGCGTTCGTCGACCAGGCCCGCGACGATGTCGACGGCGGAAGTCTCGGCACCGCCGTCCACGCCGCTGCCGCGGACCTTTCCGAGTCCGAGCGCGCCCAGTTGGCATTTTTCGTCGCCACCGAGATCGAGGACGAGTACGCGGCCGGCGCTGATCAGCTGTCCGCCAAGACATTTGACAAGGGCGACTACTGCAGCGGCGACCAGGACGTGGTCACAACCGGCTATGACGCCCTGCCTCGGCTACTGGCCGACGGGCTGCAGATCCGGCTGAATAGCCCGGTCACCGCGATCGTGCGACGAGACCGCTCCGTCGTCGTGCGCACGAAAGACCGCTCCTTCGAGGGACCCGCCGCGATAGTCACGGTTCCCCTCGGCGTGCTGAAATCCGGTGCGATCACCTTCGATCCGCGCCTTCCCGACGGACACGCCCACGCGATCGACGCGCTCGGGTTCGGCGTGCTGTCCAAGAGCTACTTCCGGTTCAGCCGGCGCACCTGGGACGCGGAGAACGCCTTCTACCTGTACCTGGGGACCGACCCCGGCGCGTGGGCGCAATGGTTCACCCTGCCGAGCTCCTCGGGGCCGATTGTGTTGGCGTTCAATGCCGGTGATCGTGGCCGCGCGGTGGAGTCGTCCTCACCGACCGATCTTATGGCCGGCGCGCTGCCCGTCGCCCGGCAACTGTTCGGCGACGACGTCTCGCCGGTTGACGTCGCGACCTCGGCGTGGTCCGCCGACCCGTACGCCCGCGGCGCCTACTCGTTTCACGCACCCGGCTCCGGCCTCGACGACCGGCGGCAGCTGCAGGAGCCGATCGGCGACCGGCTATATCTCGCGGGCGAGGCCGTCGGCGTCAACAATCCGTCCACCGTCACCGGCGCCGTGTTCAGCGGCCGCTACGCCGCCGGCCAGTTGATGCAGCGGGTGAAGATCGGGACATGACGGTTATTGTTGAATTAGGCAGTCCCGCACCACAATTCGTGACTACCGCTCCAGCGCCACGGCGCAGGCGTTGAGGATCGCGAGGAAGCTGGAACGCAGCAGCCGATAGCTGATCGCCTCCAGCACCTTGCCGCCGGCCACCGCCGGATGGGTGTAGTTGGTCAGCCAGTCGACGTGAGTGCCACCACCCAAAGACATGCCCGAAGACGTGCCCGAAGACGTGAACGTCAGCGTGCCGCCCTCGTGGTCGAACGGCGGGAACGACCGGACGATGAGGTACGAATAGGTGTGCGGCCGATCGTAGGCCGTGATCTCTTCGCGAAACCACGTGCCAAGCCCGACCACCTCGCGCACCGCACCCGCGCCGGGCGCCGCAGAGTCCTTCGCGTAACCGGCCTTGAGGACGAGCGGAGCGGCCGCCAGGTTGGCCGGGTCGGCCAGCCAGTCGAAGACCTGGTCCACCGGCGCCGCGATCGTCCGCTCCAAATGAATCTCGACCATGACCACATGCTAGACGCCATTCGACCCATGCCGGCAGGGTCCGTCGTAAAGCTTTGCTTACGAGGGTTTTTCGTTCAAGTGTGCTGCGATTCTTCAACGAGCTGCAGGGCTTCGGGAACCGAATCGACGAGAGGCAAGCCGTGGTCGGCCACGACTCGGGTGAGCCGACGCAGCGTCGGACCGCTGACCATGTCGCACCGCAACCTGGCTTCTTGGTTTTCGTGATTGAGGGTGATCAGCGCGCGAAGGCCGGCTACATCGAGAAAGTCGAGGTGACGCAGATCGAGAATCAGTGGAACGTCCGGCCGCTCGATGCGGCGGATCGCCCGGGATACCAAGTCGGCGTTCGACGCGTCGATTTCGCCGCCGACGCGTACGACGGTGGCTAGGCCCCGCGTGTGTACCCACAGTTGCGCCCCGGCACAATCGATCAGGTCTGGTCTGTGGAGATCCGGTGCGGAGAAGGCGAAGGCAGCCATGTGATTGCGCCCATCAAGCGTGGTGACGATGACCCGGGTGAACGGGTAGCTGTGGACTCAACTTGAGGTATAGCGTACGCCGGCGACCGCATAGAGCGATGCCGCAACGAGGCCGCGCAATTCGCCGGCCAGGGCCGAACAATCTGCCGCACAGGCTATTCCGGGTTTGTTCGGCCTGCCCGAGCAGCCGCGGAGCCTTCGTTTCCTGGCTCGGAACCCCTGATCCGCTTCGTTTTTCGGCTTGCAGTCAGCTCATTGATTGAGCGTCGTGTGTGGGCTCTGGCCGTAGGTCTGCCGATAGAGCACCGCGAACCGGCCCGTGTGGGCAAAGCCCCAACGCTGCGCAACCTCGGTGACGGTGGTCTCGGAACGGTCGCGATTCATCAAGTCTTGGTGCGCGCGGTGCAGCCGAACGCGACGCAGATACTCAGTCGGGGTGGTGTCGAGCCGCTGTCGGAAGAGGTATTGCACCGCGCGGGGCGTCAGATGCACCGCGGCCGCGACGTCGGTCACGCCGACGTCACCGGCGGCGTGGCGATGGATGAATTTCACCGCGTCTTTCAGCGTGCCCGGCACCGCCGGGTCGCTTAGCAGGTCCTGCTGCAGGGTGACGTTCGACGGGTAGCACTCGAGCAGCGCCGTGGCCAGCAGGGGCGCCGCCGCCGCGGCGATTAACGGTTGGTGGACGGTATCCGGCGAAGCAAGGGTGGCGGTCACGTAATCCAGCGCTCGATGCCACGCGCGCACGGCGGCGCCCGAGCGTGGGCGCCAGCTGAGGAACCGAATGTGCTGCGGTACCGGAGTAAGCCGGTCAGCGGCGACCTTGCGCAGCGCCTCGGCCCCGACGGTGACGACGTCGAAGCGCGCGCCGTTCACGTGCAGCACGCAGGACATGCCGTGGGCTATCAGCAGCGGTGAGTCCCCGATCGGCAGCGGACCACCGGTCACCGACAACGATCCGGCCCGGGGCTGGATCACCAGCACGGAGTCGCCGGGTGGAATCTTGCACGCCATCCGACCCTGAATCGTCACCTCGTCGAAACTCAGCGCAGCCGCTTCACTCCGCCGATGGGCGACGGTCGAGCCCCCAGTTAGGCCGGTGATCAGCCAGCCCGGTGTGTAGGCGTCCGCGAAGAATCGAGTCGCCGCAACGGGATCGCCGGTGCGGAATTGCTCGTACCGGACGGCCGCCGGGGCGTGCATGGCGCCGGGATCGACGTCATGGGCGCGGGCTGGACCGGCATGATCTGCGTTGTGCAGGTCAACGTGGACCGCGCCGAACTCACCGGCTGGGCCCAGGACGGGGCCGGAAGCTATGTTTTCGGTGATGCTCGTCATTGTAGGACTCGGCATCGCGGCCTATCCCAGACTACAACGCACCTCGCCCGCCGCCCACAAAGTCAGGGCGTAGTCACGGTGTACCCGTCGGCTGCAAAGATCGCATCGGCGCGTATTCGGCACCGAGCTGCCGGTATATGTTCAGCGCGTCGAGCGCGACCCGGTCCCAGGTGAAGCGCGACTCTACCCGGCTGCGACCCGCGGCACCCATGCTCCGGCACTGAAAGTCATGTGCCAGAAGGTTTCTCAAAACCGCAGCCAATTCGTTGGGGTGATCCAACATCAACCCGGTTACCGAATCCACAACCACGTCGATCAACGCGCCGACCGGCAACGCAACCACCGCCACCCCGCTGGCCATGGCCGCTAAAGCCGAGGTCGCACGCGGTGGCTGCCGAGGTGTGCACACGAGAACATCGGCGGATCGCACCATCATCGGTAGCTCGTCGCCGGAGACGGTGCCGACGAAGTGCACGCGATCGGCCACCCCCAATTCTGCGGCAAGGCGTTTGAGACGGTTGCGCGCCTTGGTGTGGTTGCGGTCGGCGGCACGGTCGGTGACATCTGTCTCCGCGACCACAAGCTCGGTGCCCGGAACTCTTGGCATCACGCCAATCACGATGTCGAATCCGTTGTCCGGCAACGGGTTCGACGCCATACATAGAACGCGATGCAGATTGGCACGGCCGAGCACCGGACCCACCGAGGTGTACTGCTCGACGTCGACCCCGCTCGCCAGGACGGAGACTCGCGCGCGACTGCGGCGCAGCCTGGCCAGCGCAGAGACATCGGCGCTGCTCTCGACGGTCACCCAGTTCGCATTGCGCGCCAAGAGCGGCTCGATGCGTTCGCGCTCAGTGACCCGAGTGACTTTGCGCTTGCCGCCGCCGGACCGCGCGGATTGCGGAAACGACACCAGTGGCCCGAAGGTCTGAACGGTTGGTAGGTCTTGTCGTCTCGCGGCCAGCTGAGCCGCTAGCCCGCCCAGCCACCCATATGCGTGCACGATGTCCGGTCGATCCGCGGACCATAGCCGCTCGAGTTCGGCCGCCCACTCGCCGACGAACGGCAACAGGTCGGCGTCTTTGGCCACGCTCGCGGGGCCGACCGGTAGCCCGACGGCCCGATAGCGCCGGTCGGCGCCGACCTCTCCAGGGCATCGATCCGATGGCCGATCCGATTGCCGCACGTAAGCGGTGGCGTCATGCCCCTGGTCTGCAAGCGCGGCGCACAGCCGCCCGGCGTCGTCACCAACGAAGTCGTCACCGCCGACGATTGCAATCTTCACCGCAGATTCCCTTCGGGGTTCGGGGATCCCTTCGGTCGCTCTGGCCAGCACGCGCGCAATGAACGCAATAAATCCGTACCCAGCGCGCGGTATCGGCGAAACTCAGCCTGCCCGGTACTTCGTCTGCTGGCCCGAGCGCTTCGGATGGTGGATACACCGCAGGCAGGAAGGGACCAGAAAGGGGCCAGAAAGGGGCCGGAAAAGGGCCGGAAAGGGGCCGGAAAGGGGCGCTTCGCCGCCGGGACTGCCGTAGGCCGCTGCCGGGTGGACACTGGATTGGTGACAACGCAAGCCACGGCTGTTGAGCTGGTGGTGCTGCTCGCCTCAGCGGGTGGCTTGGACGCGTTGTCGGTGGTCCTGCACGATCTGCCGCCCGAGTTTCCCGCGGCCGTCGTCGTGCAGCAGCATCTCGGCGGGTCTTCGAGCGTGCTGCCCACGATCCTGGCCAGGTCAACGGAGCATCGGGTGGGCTGGGCGTCCGACGGGCAGGCGCTCGAACCGGGGCAGGTGGTCGTGTGCCCGCCGGAAATGCACATGGAGCTGGGGCGCGACGGTTCCTGCTGTCTGCACAAAGTGCGGGAGCGGGTCGACCGGCCCTTCGACGTGCTGCTGACCTCGGTGGCGCGCTCGTATGGGCCCCGGGGATTAGCGGTGGTGTTGTCGGGCTCCGGCCGCGACGGGGCCGTGGGCACCGCTGCGATGAAGCGAGCCGGCGGCATCGTGATCGCGCAGAGCCCCGACACCGCCGACTACCCCTCGATGCCGATGGCCGCCGCCGAGGCCGGCGCTGACCTGGTGCTGCCGATCCACGAGATCGGCGGGGTCCTGGCCGACGTCGTCGGAGGCGCGCCACTGCCGGGCGGCTCCACTAGCGGCAGCCTCAGCGGTTCCGGCACTGCCGGCCGGACCGCCGACGCTGCCGAAACAATTCAGGAAATCCAGGCCCCCAACAGCGCGGCCGCGCGCGCCGAAACCGCCCGGCTGCGTGCGATGGAACTCCGGCGCAGACGCGAGGAGCTGTCCGCGGGTCTCGGCCCCAGCGCGGAGACGGTGGCCATCGCGCGGCGCAGGGCCCAAGAGTCGTTGCGCCGCGCGCAACTGGCGCACCAGGCCGCCTCACGCGCGGCCGCGGAATGGGGACATTGAGGTGGGGGCGCTGACGCGGACACTGACCCGGGCACTGACGGCCCCGCCTAGCCCACAACCTCCATCAGTAGCAGCGCCCCGCCGACGTCTCCCCCCGGCGAGCGGAACGGCGTGCAGGTGACCCGTACTTGCGCGGGCCGGCCGCGCCGGTTGATCGCGTCCACCACCGTCTGACTGGAGGTATCGGAGTCGACAAACGCGTTGCCGATCAGCGGACGCACCGTTTCGATGGGCAAGCCGATGTCCAGCCCGGTCAATTTCGAGCCCGTCGTTTCGTCGGCCCGCAGGCCCCATAGGTCCTCGCAGCCACGGTTCCAGACCACCACCCGCATTTCCCGGTCGACCACGACCATTCCCAGCTGGACGGAATTGATCAGCGAATCCAGGAAGTTCTTGGCGTCGTCGAGTTCCACGCTGCGTTCGCGCAGCGTTTCGTTGATGGTGTGCAGTTCGTCGTTCGTGGACTGCAACTCCTCGTTCATCGTCTCGAGTTCTTCGTTGGTGGACTGCAATTCCTCGTTGGTGGTCTCGAGCTCCTCCACCGTGGACTGCAGTTCCTCGTTGGTCGTCTCCAGCTCCTCGTTGGTGGATTGCAGTTCTTCGTAGGCCGCCTCGAGCTGGCGGTTGGTCTGCACGACCTTGTCCAGCAGCGCGCGCGTCGCGGTGACGTCGAAGAACACGATGGAAACCCCGAGCAGGCCGTTTTCGGCGTCGACGAGCGGGTTGACATGGATCTCGAACCACACCGTTTCGGCGCCCGGCCGTTGCCATTTGACGTCGGGAATCCGCGCTGAACGTCGCTCCACCTTGGCCTGCTCCAGGTAGGCCCGCAGCTCGACCGGACGATACGACACTTCCAGGTCACGCAGCAGCCGGCCGATGTCGCGAGCCGATAGGCCGAAGACGGTCTCCGCCTGCTGGTTGATCATCGCCACGGTGTCTTCGCCGGTGACCACGATCTGCGCAACCGGGCTGGCGCGAAAGGCCAAGTCGCGCACCGTCGTAAGGCCCGGCATCTCGCCGTGTCGGTCGTAGAACGCCGCGGCCGGATCGTAGCGTTCTATCCCGTTGTGGGTCCCCGCGGCCTTGCGGAAGATCCGGTTCTTCAGGTTCAGCGGGGTGAACCGGTCACCGTGGCTCAGCAGCATCTCGGCGTGGCCGAGGAACAGCGTGCCCTGCGGACCCAGCGCAAAATGCAGGCGCCCCAAGACGTTTCGCTGAGTCTCGGCGTTGAGGTACATCAATGTATTACGACATACCAGCAAGTCGACGCGGGAGATCGGCGCATCCTTCACAAGGTCGTTGCGACCGAATATCACCGCACGGCGCAAATCCTTGTGAAATATGTAGCGGCCGTTGAACTGTTCGAAATAGCGCGCCAACAGATCCTGCGGCACCGACTCGACAGCCCTGGCGTCATACGAGGCGGTGCGCGCCTCGGCGAGCGCATCCTCGTCGATGTCCGTGGCGTAGATCTTGACCCGCTGCCGAAACGCGTCGGGACCCAGCGCCTCCGCCAGCAGCATGGCCAACGTGTAGGCCTCCTGCCCGGACGCGCATCCCGCGCTCCAGACCCGAACCGGGTCGTCGGGACCGCGCTCGGCCAGCATCCGCGGGATGACCTCGGCGCTGATGAATTCCCACGCTTCGGGATCCCGGAAGAACGCGGTGACGTTGATGAGGATGGTGTTGAACAGCGACGCGAATTCGTCCGAGCTGGCCTGCAGGACGTCGAGGTATTCCTCGAACGAGGTGTATCCGGCCTGATCCATCCGGTGACGGACGCGCCGCATCAGCGACGTCCGCTTGTAGCCGGTGAAGTCGAAGCCGCGGGAATCCCGCATGTAGCGCAACAAGGCCTCGAAGGCTTCGTCGGTGGTGCCGTCCATTCGGTCCCGTTTCGAAGAAAGCGTCTGCCGCTAGAACACTACTCGCGACGTCAGAACTTGTTTTCGGGACCGACGACGGCCCATACCGTCTTGCCCGAAGCCGTCGGGGTGCTTCGCCACGCACGACAAAGCGCGGAAACGATCGCCAGCCCGGACACTATGTCGGCGCCTCGATCGCGATCCTCGTGCCGGGCCGGCTGCCGGTCACTGCCGTCCTCGACCGCGACCGTGACGCTGTCCTTGTAGGACTCGACGATCAGGACCGGCGCGCTGTCGGTGTGGGCGAGGACGTTTTCGACGAAGACCGTCGCTACCGTCGCCGCCGTTGGAATCAGCTCACGCATGTTCCACCTGGTGAGCCAATCGGTAACCATCGCGCGGGCAAGGCCGACGCTGATCCTGGTGGCGGGGAGCTGGGTGCGCGCCCGCCGCCGCAGCGGTAACGACCGATCGCGGACGGCGTCCAGCGCCGACTGCCGGGTCGGGTGCACGGGAACATACCGCGACACGCCAGTGGCGGTGATCGCCCGCACCGACCGCTCCGGTTCGCACACCAACAGGATCGGCACGTCCGGCCAGACGCTGACGTGCCAGCGGGCGCTGGTGAATGCCGACCATGCGGATTCGGACGGCACCCACAGGTTGTCGACGTCGACGATCACAGCGCGCGGCTCGTCGAGCGCGGCCTTGATGATGGCGTCGCGCAAGCCACGGTACGTAGCGCCGTCCAGCACACCGGTGACCGCCACGAACGCCACGTCGTCGCGCCGTTCCACGTCGACCCGGACGGGCTCGGTGAATTCAGCCCGCGGGGTCACCGACATCACCCGGCCGGGGGGCGCTGGCCGATAGCCGCTCGCCGAGCACCGTCAGGGCACCTTCGGTTTCCTCAGCCAGCGCGGTATAGCGCGAATGGAGCGGTCCATGGCCGACGCTGTCGGCGAGTTGCCTGGCCAGCCTCGCCTTTTCCTGGAGGCTGCGCAGCGCGACCCACAGCGCGTTCTCGACTTCGTCGTCGCGGGCGGTCAGCAGCGAGTCGGGGGTCCATGCGTGACCCACGCGGCAGCGGAAATGACCCTCGCCGATCGAAACCAACGACCCGTTGCAGTCCGGGCACGTGTACCCCGATGCCGGACCCAGTTCCTGGGTATCGAAGTTGGTGGAGAATCGGCGCGTCATCGCGATGCGGTTCTCGAGCTCCATCCGAGCGTCGGGTTCCATGTTCGGCTCCTTGATCTCACGCTGCGAAAGCTTTTTCAGCATTTCGCCCATGTCCGCCGCGGCCGCCTCATCGTCCAATACGCCGGCTTCGCGCGCCTTGGTCGGCAGCGCCGGAAAAAGTGCGTCGTCGAGTGACTGGCCGATCGTGATACCGCCGCGCGAGTGGATCGCTGCCAGCCCCAGCACACCGTCGTCGAGCACACCAGACATCAGGATCCCGACGGCGCGGGGACCGAAAGCCACCGCCACCGAGCGGAATAGAGCATTGATCGCCGGCCGATGTCCGTTCTCGGTCGGGCCCTGCGACAACACCACGCGGTGATCGGCGACGAGCAGATGCCGGTCGGGCTGTGCGACATAGATGTGTCCCGGCTGCAGACTCGCCCCATCTTCGGCTGCGGCCGCGGGCAGCGGCCCGCTGCGGTCGACGATGCGCGCCAGGATGCTCGGTGCACCGGCTGGAATGTGCAAAGCCATCAAGTACGCGTAGGGCAGATCGGTCGGCAATCCGGCGGCCAGATTCGACAGCGCTTCGACTCCTCCCGCCGATGCACCGATCGCCACTACCCCACGAAGGTCGCCCCCACGAAGGTCGCCCCCACGAAGGTCGCCCCCACGAAGGTCGCCGTTGTTGCCGGTCGCCTGAATCACCACTCTCGACTACCCGCCTCCAGGGTAGGCAACCCTGCGGCAGGTTGATAGGTGCGCGACGTGCGGAGTTTGCGCCGGTTTATCAGTGGTACCCGGAGACCAAGCAGCCCACGCAACACAGGAGGGAACTATGGGGACCGACGGCACGCCCGATCCGAAGCAGCGCGATCTGGAACCGTCCCGGGTTCGCCGCGACACCGGATACCTGACCACTCAGCAGGGCGTCCGCGTCGACAGCACCGATGATTCGCTGACAGTCGGCGAGCGAGGCCCCACGCTGCTGGAGGATTTCCACGCCCGGGAGAAGATCACCCACTTCGACCATGAGCGCATACCGGAGCGGGTGGTGCACGCGCGCGGTGCCGGCGCGTACGGCTTCTTCGAACCGTACGACGACTGGCTGGCCGAGTACACCGCGGCGAAATTTCTGACCACACCCGGAACCAGGACCCCGGTGTTCGTCCGCTTCTCCACCGTGGCCGGATCGCGGGGATCTGCCGACACCGTCCGCGACGTGCGCGGCTTCGCCACCAAATTCTATACGGCACAAGGCAATTACGACCTGGTGGGCAACAACTTTCCGGTCTTCTTCATCCAGGACGGCATCAAGTTTCCCGACTTTGTGCACGCCGTCAAACCCGAGCCGCACAACGAGATTCCGCAGGCGCAATCGGCGCACGACACGCTGTGGGACTTCGTCTCGCTGCAGCCCGAAACGCTGCACGCGATCATGTGGCTGATGTCGGACCGCGCGCTACCGCGCAGCTACCGGATGATGCAGGGCTTCGGTGTGCACACGTTCCGACTGGTAAACGACAGCGGTGAAGGCACTTTCGTGAAGTTCCATTGGAAGCCGCGGCTCGGCGTGCACTCGCTGATCTGGGACGAATGCCAGAAGGTGGCAGGCAAGGACCCCGATTACAACCGGCGCGACCTTTGGGAGGCTATCGAGTCGGGCCAGTACCCGGAATGGGAACTTGGTGTCCAGCTAGTGGCCGAGGCCGACGAGTTCAAGTTCGACTTCGACCTTCTCGACGCCACGAAAATCATTCCCGAGGAACAGGTTCCGGTGCGGCCCGTGGGCAAGATGGTGCTGAACCGCAACCCGGACAACTTTTTCGCCGAGACCGAACAGGTGGCGTTTCACACGGCGAACGTGGTACCGGGGATCGACTTCACCAACGATCCGTTGCTGCAGTTCCGCAACTTCTCCTACCTCGACACCCAGCTGATCCGTCTCGGCGGTCCGAACTTCGCTCAGTTGCCGGTCAATCGGCCGGTGGCCGAGGTGCTCAATAACCAGCAGGACGGCTACGGTCAGCACGCGATCCCACAGGGGCGGTCCAGCTATTACAAGAACACCTTGGGCAGCGGATGTCCGGCGCTGGCCTCGGGAGTAGAAGACGACGTCTTCCGCCACTACACCCAGCGGGTCGACGGTGCTGCGATGCGCAAGCGCGCCAAGTCTTTTGAGAATCACTACAGCCAGGCGCGGATGTTCTGGAAGAGCATGTCTGCGGTCGAGGCCGAACACATCGTGGCGGCGTTCGCCTTCGAACTAGGCAAGGTCGAGGTGCCCGACATCCGCTCGGCGGTGGTGGGCCAACTCGCCCACATCGACCACGAGCTGGCGGGTCAGGTGGCGGCGAAGCTCGGGCTTCCCGAGCCGGAGCGCCAGCAGGTCGACGAGGTGCCGGAGTCGCCGGCACTTTCCCAACTGACCGACGTCCCCGACACGATCGCCTCGCGCAAGATCGCGGTGCTGGCCGCCGACGGCGTCGACGTCGTCGGAACGCAGCGCTTCATCGAGCTCATGCAGCAGCGCGGTGCGATGGTTGAAGTCCTCGCCCCGATCGCCGGCGGAACTCTGGAGGGCGGATCCGGCGGCCAGTTGCCCGTCGACCGCGCCTTCACCACCATGGCGTCGGTCCTTTACGACGCCGTCGTGGTGGCCTGCGGACCCCGCTCGGTGTCGACCCTTGCCAATGACGGCTACGCCGTGCACTTCGTGGTCGAGGCCTACAAGCACCTCAAGCCGGTGGGTGCGTTCGGGGCCGGGATCGACCTACTCCGCGCCGCCAACATCGAGAACCGGCTGGCCGATGACACCGCCGCCGATGACACCAGCGTCGTCAGCGACCAGGCCGTCGTGACCACCACGGCGGCCGCCGACGAATTTCCCGAGGGGTTCGTCGACGAATTCGCCGCAGCCCTCGCCCAACACCGCTGCTGGCAACGGCAGACGGATCCCGTCCCCGCCTAGCACAGGAGGTTTATCGTGCCCAGATCGTCGATCAAGAACGAAGAGATGTACCAGGAACTGCGTAAGCAGGGTGACTCCAAGGAGAAGGCCGCGCGGATCTCCAACGCGGCCGCCAGTAGGGGTAAGTCTTCGGTGGGCCGCAAGGGCGGCAAGTCCGGATCCTACGCCGACTGGACGGTCCCGGAATTGAAGAAGAGAGCCAAAGAGCTTGGCATCTCGGGGTATTCGGGCCTGACGAAAGACAAGCTGGTCGCCAAACTGCGTAACCACTGAGCCTGGCGCCAGATCAGTCGATCAGCCCCAGCCGCTCGGCCAGCACCAAGAATGCGACCGCGTAGTCGTTGTCGGCGGTCCGTGATCTGATGCGATCCCAGTCCAACCGTTCGCGGATCGCGCGCACGGCCGGCAGCAGCTTCGCGAAATCGCAGTGGTGCTCGTTGAGCGCGCGCAATTTCTGGATAACCACCAGGGTCGGCGGCAGCACCGGCATCGATATCGCCAACACGTCGCGCTGCTCGGCGCAGTCTAGGGTGGCCCGATCCACCGGAACGCCGTTCAGCCGGTGCAACACGTCCACGACCGTGTTTCCGGTGCGGGCCTTGAATAGCCAGTCCTCCGGCGGGTGTTCGACGGCGAATCCGGCGTCTTTGAGGGTCGCGGCGGCGGTCGCCGCATCGTCCTCGGTGACCACCAGATCCACATCGTGGCTGGGTTCGGGTGCGCCGTATGCCCACAGCGCGTAGCTGCCCGCCAGCGCGAAACGCGGCCCATTCTCTTTGAGAGCCGACGCCGCGCCACGCAGCGCCTCACGCAACCGCGCACACTCGGCGGACACGTGTGCGTCCGTCTGAACGGGTTTCATCGTGGATAGGTGATACCCGGCGGCTGACGTGCGCAACCCCTTTAAGTGTCGTTTAAGCGTCGTTTAAGCGTCGGCCGAATGGGCAATCGACCAGGTATGTCAGCGCAAAGATCGGCGTCGGGTGACCGCGCGTGACTGCGGGCCTGGTGCAGCATTGGCTTGAGTCGGGACGACTCGAGTTGCCGCTGCCGGCGTCGGGCCGTACCGCTGAGCGCTGGCAAGGCCTGGCGCGTCTCGCCGAAGAGGACATCGCGGCGGCCCGGATCGCCGAGACCCACGTCGACGCCGTCGCAATTTTGGACGAATTGGGCGGCAAGCCACCGGAATCGGGCCAGCTGTGGGCCGTCTGGGCGGCCGAATCCCCCGATGCGGTGCTGACGGCGACCAATATCCGCGGCGGCGCATTCGCGCTGAACGGCACCAAGGTGTGGTGCCAGGGTGCCGGGTTCTGCACCAATGCGCTCGTGACCGCGCGGCTGGACGACGGAAGACGGGGACTGTTCGCGGTGGCGGTCGCCGACCATGCCGTCAAAGCGCTGCCCAGCACGTGGTGGAACGCCGGGATGGCCGGCAGCGACACGCGGCCGGTCCAGTTCACCAACGCCCACGCCGTCGCTGTGGGCGACCCCGGTGACTACCTGAACCGCCCCGGGTTCTGGCACGCCGCGATCGGCGTCGCCGCGTGCTGGCTCGGCGGCGCACGCCGGGTCGCCGAACCGCTATACCGTTGCGCCGGAAGCAAATCGGCTGACGCCTACTCACTAGCCCATCTGGGCGCGGTGGACGCCGCACTGGCGGCCGGCGACGCAATGCTGGCCACCGCTGCGGCCCAGATCGACGACGACCCATTCGACCGGGCCGACACCGCGCAACTGCTCGCCCGTCGCGTCCGCAGCGTCATCGAACACGCGGCCGACGAAGCCATCACCCGCACCGGGCGCGCGCTGGGACCGGGCCCGCTGTGTCAGGACGGCCGGCATGCCCAACGGGTGGCCGATTTGAGCATCTACATCCGACAGAGTCACGCCGAGCGCGATCTGGCCGAGCTCGGACGGCTCGCCGGCGACCACCGCTGGGGGACGGTGTGAGTACAACGTGACGACGAGCGTGAGGACGACGGTGAGGACCACTGCGACAAGCAATTGCACCCGGTTTGCGGCCAGGCCGCTGACCCGTGGCGGCACCCCGGTGCCAATCTGGCTCGCTGCCCTCGACCGGGGTGCCCCGCCGCGACTGGATCTGACCGGATGCCCCGGTCTCGTCGTCGTCGCACCCCATCCCGACGATGAGACGCTCGGCCTGGGCGCGACGATCGCGCAATTGGTCGCCTCGGGCACCAATGTCCAGGTGGTGTCGGTCAGCGACGGCGGCGCCGTCCGGCCCGACGCCTCGCGGTCCGAACGGCTTCGCCTGGCAGAGATACAGAAATACGAATTACGCAGGGCGACCGGTGTTCTAGGGATCTCTCCGCCGCTATCGCTCGGCCTTCCCGATGGCCGTATCGCCGACCACGAGGGCGTGCTCACCGACACGCTGGTCGACATCCTCGACGACGCCGCGCCCGGAACGTGGTGTGCCGCCACCTGGCGCGGCGACGGGCACCCCGACCACGAGGCGGCCGGTCGCGCGGCCGCAGCGGCGTGTGCGCGCACGGGTACCTCGCTGCTGGAGTATCCGGTCTGGATGTGGCACTGGGCCAGCCCGGCCGATTCAGCGGTGCCCTGGGATCGGGCGTACGCGGCGCCGCTGCCCGCGTGGGCTCTTAGTCGTAAACGCCTTGCGGCGCATTGCTTTCGCAGCCAGCTCGAGGCGGGAAACGCCGGCTCGGCACCGGTGTTGCCGGCATTCGTTCTCGCGCGGCTCCTGGCGGTCGGGGAACTGGTGTTCCGGTGAACGCGCGATGTGCCGGTGACGGCACCAAGGACCGATGTGCCGGTGACGGCACCAAGGACCGCCGTGCCGGTGACGGCACCAAGGACCGCCGTGCCGGTGACGGCCCCAAGGACCTATGCGCGTAGCGACCTTCAACATCCTGCATGGTCGCACGGTCGGCGATGGCGTGGATCCGCAACGGCTACGCGACTGCGTGCGGCGACTCGATCCCGACGTCTTGGCGTTGCAGGAGGTCGACTTTGAGCAGCCGCGCTCGGAGCGAGCCGACCTCACCGCGGCGGCGGCCCAAGCGATGGGAGCGGTGGAGCACCGGTTTGTCGCCGCTATCTCAGGCACCCCTGGGGCGACTTGGATGGCCGCCACGGGCCGCGAACAACCCGGGACCGCGGCATATGGAATTGCCCTCTTGTCAAGGTATCCGGTCGCCAGTTGGCAGGTGCTGCGCCTACCGCGCATTCCGATGCGCTTTCCCATGTACCTGCCGGGCCCCAGGCGGGTGATGATCGTCGACGAAGAACCGCGGGCGGCGGTCATCGCACGGCTGCACACCCCGCACGGCGCTCTGACGGTGGCCAACACGCACTTGTCTTTCGTACCCGGCTGGAATCGGCGCCAGCTGCGCCGACTGATCCACGACCTGCGCGGCTTTCCCGGCCCGCGGCTGCTGATGGGAGACCTGAACATGACGCCCCAGGCGGTTCGGCGTTGGTCGGGAATGCGGACGCTGGCGATGGCCCCCACATTTCCCGCGGATGCGCCCGGCCGCCAACTCGACCACATCCTTACCGACGACGATCGCTTGCGCGGCGGTGCCGCCGAGGCGGAACTGATGCCGATCTCTGACCATCGCCCGCTGGTGGTTGACTTGGTGGTCGACGGCGAAGTGGCCGACGGCGAACACGCCTGAGCAGCCGCGCCGGTTCAGATCGCGGTGAGCCCGCGTTGGACACGCTCGATGTCGTCCGGTAACGGCATCTCGTGGGTGACCCTGGCGATCTCCACCCCGACATCGACCCGGAAATCGGCCTCGACGAGTCCGTGTCCGGGCCCGAATTTGCTTATGACCGAGCGGATCTCGTCGTCCGACGCCCGACGCGGCAGCAGCGCCAGCAACGGCACATAACCCACGACGGGCGTCCCGCTCGGGTACCCGGCACGCAGAAAAGCGACGATGCCCGCCACCCGGTCGCCCATGCTCATTTTGCCGGGATAGCCTCGCAATACCATTTGAAACGCAGCCGTTTGAAACGCAGCCGTTTGAAACGCAGCCGTATTGCACGCAGCCTTTCACGAAACGAAGGTCCACAAAACGAAGAGGCCCGGTCCCCCAACGGAACCGGGCCCCTCGTTCGTTCGGACTATTGATTTTCCTTTTGCCGTTCCTCGGCGGCCTTTGCGCCGGCGCGGGCGGATTCGGCTTCGGCTTCCTTCTTGCCGGCATCACGCTGGGCGTCGGCCTTGTCTTGCTGCGCCTGACCCTCTTCGACGATGTCGTCGCGGCCGGTCAAGGTTCCACCAACCTCTTTCGCCTTACCCTTAACGCCTTCAACGGCGCCCTTGACGGCTTCTTGTGCTCCGCTCTTGTGATCGCCCATGGTTCGACCTCCCTTTCGGTGGTTGCTGAGCTTTCGCCCATCTGGATGCGGATCGGCCTGATCAGCTGGCACGCGCCACGGCGTTCTTTGGTTCCTCGGTGCGTTAGCTGCCGGGCTAATCAACGCGTCCGCGTATATCGGCTTCCCGCGCCGCGGCCCGCCAAACGCGCCCCCCGCATCGCAACCGATTTCGCCTGGTCGACCCATGCGTGTCCTGAATCACCCGGGCGCGAACCGAATCAAGTTGCGTGGCTTGGCACTCCGGCGGATAGCGGCCGAAAATTTATCTGCCGAGCCTTGTTTGAACGCTCTGATCGCGGGTATAGCGGGGTCCCGGAAGCTGACGAGAGTGGGTACAAGACGACCAACATTGCTGTCGTTGGGGCGACCGGCACGGCCGGATCCCGCGTCACCGCCAGGCTGAAAGGCCGGGGTGTCGCGGTGGTCGAGCTCGCCCGTTCCCGCGGAGTTGACCTGATCTCAGGGCGCGGTCTGGCCGAGGCGCTGGAGGGAGTGGACGTCGTGATCGACGTGTCCGATCCGGTGCCGGACGGCGATCACGGCGACATCATCGACACCCTGGCCACCGCGTCGCACAACCTGGTCGGTGCGTGCGCCTCGCAGGGAGTCCAGCGGCTGGTGGCGTTGACGATTGCCGGCATCGACGACCCCACGCTCGATGCATCCCCCTACTACGTGGCCAAACGCGCGGCCAAGGAGATCGTGCTCAACGGTCCGGTGCCGACGACGATCGTCAAGTCCACGCAGTACCACGAGTTCGCCACCCACCCAGCGGCCGTGAGCTGCGATGACGACGAAGTGCTGGTCGAGGATTGGCTGATACAACCAATCGCCGCCGACACGGTCGCCGATGTGCTGGTCGAGGCCGCTCTGGGCCAGACCCGCACGCCGCGAACCATCACCGGCCCGCAAGACATCCGACTGCCCGAACTCACGTCGAAACTGCTCGAATCCCAGGGCGATGGCCGTCGCGTGCGCACCGTGCCACCGGCCCTGACGGCGCTCGCCGGTGGCGCACTGCTGGCACCGAACAACGCCATGGTCCTCGGCCCCGACATCGAAACGTGGCTGGACACCGTGGCGACCGACGGAGTGACGAACGGTTCGGCCAACGCCTAGCAAAGCAGAACAGAACAGCCATTTCGGGTCACGGCTTTATTACGATCGAGATCACGATCCGCTAAGAAGACCTCGGATTCTCTGAGAGTTTGGCCATTCGCTTAGCACATCAGCATCAATCTGTCCGTCTAGTCACGCACCCGGCCGCACGCAGTGATTCGCGTTGATTTTGCTTCGGCACCGGCCCTAGTCGCCCCGGCTACTTTGGATTTCGGGCCTCGGGAGCCCGCGCGAAGCAACGAAAAATCGAAGCGACGAGAAATCGAAGCAACGAGAAATCACTGCGAGAATTCGAAGGACAATCACCGATCATGAAAATCAGCAACAACCTCACGCGCCAGGTCACGCGCCGGAGAGTGGCCGGTGTCAGCGCCGGCGTCTTGCTCGGGGGCATGGCCGCGGGCATGGCCGTGGGCATCGTCGCCGCGCCGTCGGCAGCCGCAGCACCCGACTGCAGCCCCGCCGGCGTCAACGCCACCGTCTCCTCGGTCACGGACTCGGCCCAGCAATACCTTGCCGGGCATCCGGGTGCCAACCAGGTGGTCATGGCCGCTTACGGGCAGCCGCGCGCGCAGGCCGCATCCAACTTGCGGAACTACTTCACCGCGCACCCGCAGGAGTACTACGACCTGCGCGGGATCCTGGCACCGATCGGCGACACCGAGCGCCAGTGCAGCGTGACGGCACTACCGCCGAATCTGGAGTCTGCCTACCAGGAGTTCATGGCCGGCTGACGCTCCCAGAAACGACCCGCCACCACCGCTGTGGCGGGTCGTTCTGCGCGGGGGGTGTTACCAGCCCCAAAAACCAGCCCCGTGTGAACGGGTCGCCGGATGGGTAATTGTCCAGCCAGACAACGGGACTGCCAGACAACGGGACTGCCAGACAACGGGACTGCCAGACAACGGGACTGCCAGACAACACGACTGGAAGGCACAATGCGGCTGCGTCGCAGTGAGCTCAGCAAGCCGGGGATCACGCGCAAGCGCCGCGGCAAGGGTTTCGCCTATTTCGGGACGGATGGCGAGCCGCTGGACGACGAGCGCACCCTGCAGCGGATCAAGGATCTCGTGATCCCGCCGGCGTGGAAGAAAGTGTGGATCTCACCGCACCCCAACGGCCACATACAGGCCGTGGGCACCGACGCCGCCGGTCGCCGCCAGTACCTCTACCACGCGGCCTGGCAGCAGGAACGTGCCGAGGAGAAGTTCGACCGCGTCCTGGAACTGTCCACACAGTTGCCGGCCTGGCGCGACCGCGTCGCCGCGGACCTCGCGGGTCGGGGGCTGACGCGTGAGCGGGTGCTGGCGCTCGCGCTGCGCCTCCTTGATCGTGGCTACTTCCGCGCCGGCGGTGAGCAGTACGCCGAGGAGAACGAATCCTATGGAATCGCCACCCTGCTGTGCGAGCACGTCACGGTGCGTCGCGAGGCGGTCGAATTCGACTACCCCGCCAAAAGCGGGGTGCGGCGAACTCTGGAAATCGAGGACCCCGCGGTGGTCCGCGCGGTGCGGGCACTGACGCGCCGGACCGAGCGAACCGAGCGATTGCTGGTGTGCCGTACCGCATCCGGATGGATAGACGTGCGCGCCGACGACCTCAACGCCCGGTTCAAGGAGCTCGTCGGCGACGAATACACCGTCAAGGATCTGCGGACCTGGCATGGGACGGTACTGGCCGCGGCGGCGTTCGCCGACGCTGACCCCGCCGTCTCGCAGCGGGTGGCCAAGCGCGTCGAGGCCGCGGTCATGCGGGAGGTCGCCGAGGAACTGGGCAATACGCCGGCGGTTGCCCGCGGCTCCTATGTAGATCCGCGCGTCGTCACCGGCTACCGGCAGGGGCAGACCATCGCCGCGGCGACCGCTCGCGCCGCTCGCGCCCGCCGACCAGAGGCCGTCCAGGAAATCCTGGAGCGGGCCACCCGCGCGCTGATTCGCCGAGTAGCCAAGGGCGACAGCGCATCTGGCTTGACCGCCCTGCCCAAGAGCGCGTGACCCGACGGGCCGCCACGTAATTACACAATCGTTATCGTAAAAAATCGGATCGGCGACGCATAACGGCGAAGAATCCGGGTATGACGTGATGCGTGGGGAGTGCTGAAGGCGCACGCGCGAATCAGACCGCGAATCAGACCGTGGTGGTGACTGGCGCCAGCGGGGGCATCGGGCGCGCCACCGCCACCGCGTTCGGAGCGCGGGGCGCGCATGTCGGCCTGGTCGCGCGTGGCGAGAAGGGACTGAACGCCGCGGCCCGCGACGTCGAAGCCGCCGGCGGCAAAGCGTGCGTCATACCGACCGACGTCGCCGACCCAGAGCAGTGCGAGGCCGCCGCCGAGGAGGTCGAGCGGACCTTCGGGCCCATAGACGTCTGGGTGAACGTCGCATTCACTTCGGTGTTTGCCCCGTTCTGGGAAATCACGCCCGCGGAGTTCAAGCGCGTGACCGAAGTGACCTACCTGGGCTTCGTGTACTGCACCATGGCCGCGTTGAAGCGGATGAGGCCCCGCGACGCCGGCACCATCGTGCAGGTCGGCTCCGCGCTTGCCTACCGCGGCATCCCGCTGCAAAGCGCCTACTGCGGTGCCAAACACGCGACGCAGGGCTTCAACGAGGCGCTGCGATGCGAGCTGCTGCACGAACACAGCAACGTCCGCGTCACCATGGTCCAGATGCCGGCGGTCAACACCCCGCAGTTCTCCTGGGTCCTGTCGCGCTTACCCAAGCAGGCCCAGCCGGTTCCGCCGATCTACCAGCCCGAGATCCCCGCGCAAGCCGTGCTCTACGCCGCGGATCATCCACAGCGACGCGAGTATTGGGTGGGCGGCAGCACCGTGGGAACCCTGGCCGCCAACGCGATAGCGCCGGGTCTGCTGGATCGCTACCTCGCCCGCACCGGCTTCGACTCGCAGCAGACCGACGATCCCCGCCCGGCCGACCAGCCGGCCAACTTGTGGGAGCCCGCCGACGGCAGCGATGGCCGGGACTACGGCGCACACGGCATTTTCGACGACACATCCACCAACCGCAGTTTCCAGCTATGGGGTTCGCAACACCACGGCCTCCTCGGGGGTACCGCGACGGCGGCGTTTGCCGCCGCGGCCGGGGCGGCGGTGCGCAGGTTACGACGATGGCGTCGCTGACCGGCGCGCGAAACCAGGAGCGAAACTAGGAGGGAAATTCATGTCCAAGCAAGAGGTCAGCGACTACCTGTTGGAGCGGTTGCGGGCGTGGAATGTTGAGCACGTCTTCGCCTATCCCGGGGACGGCATCAACGGAATCCTCGCCGCGTGGGGCCGAGCCGACAACAAGCCGATGTTCATCCAGTCGCGCCACGAGGAGATGAGCGCCTTCGAAGCGGTCGGGTACGCGAAATTCACCGGCCGTGTCGGGGTGTGCATGGCCACGTCGGGGCCCGGCGCGATTCATCTGCTCAACGGCCTCTACGACGCCAAACTCGACCACGTGCCGGTGGTCGCCATCGTCGGGCAGACCAACCGCAGCGCCATGGGCGGGTCCTACCAACAGGAGGTCGACCTGCTCAGCCTGTACAAAGACGTCGCCAGCGACTACGTCCAAATGGTCACCGTGCCAGAGCAATTGCCCAACGTCCTGGACCGCGCCATCCGGGTCGCGCTGACCGAGCGCACGACGACCGCCCTGATCATCCCGGCCGATGTGCAGGAACTGGAATACTCGCCGCCCAGCCACGCCTTCAAGATGGTGCCCTCGAGTCTGGGCATCGAATGGCCGGCCATCTCCCCCGACGACGAGGCCATCACACGCGCGGCCGAGGTGCTCAACGAGGGCACGAAGGTCGCCATGCTGGTGGGCCAGGGCGCGCGTGAGGCTCGCGACGAGCTCGTCGAAGTAGCCGACCTACTCGGCGCCGGCGCGGCGAAGGCGCTGCTGGGCAAGGACGTGCTGCCCGACGAATTGCCCTGGGTCACAGGGGCTATCGGACTGCTCGGCACGCGCCCGAGCTACGAGCTCATGCGCGACTGCGACGCCTTGCTGACCGTGGGATCCAGCTTCCCCTACACCCAATTCATGCCTCAGTTCGGGCAGTGCAAAGCGGTGCAGATCGACGTCGACGGCCGGATGATCGGGATGCGCTACCCGTATTCGATCAACATCGTCGCCGACGCGAAATCCGCGCTGCGGGCCCTGATTCCCAAGCTGCGCCGCAAGGAGGACCGGTCCTGGCGTGAGGGCATCGAGGCGAACGTGGCCCGGTGGTGGGAAACCATGGACATGGAGGCCAAGGTCAGCGCCCACCCGATCAACCCGCTGCGGCTTTTCTCGGAGCTTTCCCCCCAGCTGCCCGACGACGTGATCGTCACGGCGGATTCCGGTTCCGCGGCCAACTGGTATGCGCGAAACCTGAAGTTCCGCGGGAACATGCGGGGTTCGCTTTCGGGCAACCTCGCCACGATGGGCCCCGGTGTCCCGTACGCTATCGGCGCAAAATTCGCTCACCCGCAACGGCCGGTCATCGCGTTCGCCGGGGACGGCGCCATGCAGATGAACGGCATGGCCGAACTGATCACGATCAAACGGTACTGGCACGAGTGGGAGGATCCGCGCCTGATCGTCGCGGTCCTGCACAACAACGACCTAAACCAGGTCACGTGGGAAATGCGCGCCATGGCCGGTGCGCCGAAATTCGTTGAGTCCCAGGCGCTTCCCGATGTCGATTTCGCGGCGTTTGCGGCCAGTCTCGGTCTCAACGCGTTGTCCGTCAAGGATCCCGAGGAGCTCGGGGACGCCTGGCGGGACGCGCTCTCGGCCGACCGTCCGACCGTGATGGACGTCTTCACCGACCCCGACATGCCGCCGATCCCGCCGCACGCCACCTGGGAACAGTTCAAGGCGGCCAGCGCCGCGGTGCTCGGTGGCGACGAAGATCGGCGGGGCTTCGTCAAGGTGGGCCTCAAAGCGAAGGCACAAGAGTTCCTGCCGCACAAGAAGAGTTAACCCGTGAAGAGCCGTACACCGACGCTGTTCGAAGCGGTGGCCGCTGACCTCCGCGCCGAGGTTGACGGGGAAATCAGGTTCGATCCCGGCTCGCGTGCGGCCTACTCCACCGATGCGTCCAACTACCGGCAGGTGCCCATCGGCGTGGTGGTGCCGCGCACCCTGGAGGCCGGGGTCAAGACCATCGACGTGTGCCGCCGCCACAACCTGCCCGTGTTGTCCCGTGGCGGCGGCACCAGTCTGGCCGGGCAGAGCTGCAACGCCGCGGTGGTCATCGACTGGAGCAAGTACTGCACCCGGATCGGTTCGGTGGACACCGAGGCGGGAATCGCGGTGGTGGAGCCCGGCATCAAGCTCGATGTGCTCAACGACAAGCTGGAGTCCTCGGGTTGGATGGTGGGCCCGAAACCGTCCACCCATGTCAGCTGCGCGATCGGCGGCATGATCGGCAACAACTCCTGCGGTTCTTCGGCCCAGGCGTACGGCAAGATGGTCGACTCCGTGCGCCGCCTCGAGGTGGTGACCTACGACGGGCTTCGGATGTGGGTCGGTCAGACGGACGACGACGAGTACAACCGGATACTCGACGAAGGTGGCCGGCGCGCCGAGATCTACCGCGGCCTCAGGGCACTCGCCGAAAGATATGCCGACGACATCCGGTCGCGCTATCCCCAAATCCCGAGGCGTGTTTCCGGGTACAACCTCGATTCGTTGTTGCCGGAGAACGGCTTTCACGTCGCCAAGGCCCTGGTTGGTTCGGAGAGCACCCTGGTCACCGTGCTGCGGGCGGAGCTGCAGCTGGTTCGCATACCGGCCGCCACAGCGCTGGTGGTCATGGGCTTCGACGACGTGGCCTCGGCGGCCGACGCGGTGCCGGCCGTGCTCGAACATGACCCCGCGGCGCTGGAGGGTCTGGATCACCGGCTGGTGGAACTCGAGCATTCACAGAAGCTGGCCGAGCAGGCGCTGCGCCAGCTGCCCGACGGCAACGCCTGGCTGATGGTGCAGATCGACGGCGACAACCAGGACGACGCGGACCGCAAGGCCAAGTCGATGATCGACGCGTTGCACAAGGTGTCGCACAACGGCGTCACCGTCGTGGACGACCCGACCCGCAAGGAGGAAGTCTGGGCCGCCCGGGAGGCCGGGCTCGGTGCCACCGCGTATCCGCCCAACGAGCCCGAGACCCACGAGGGATGGGAAGACGCCGCGGTGCCGCCGCAGCGGCTCGGCGATTACCTACGCGATTTCCGCGAGCTGCTCGAGCGCTACGACTACGGGACCGCCTCGCTGTACGGGCATTTCGGGCAGGGCTGCGTGCACACCCGCATCCCGTTCGTGTTACGCACCGCCGCGGGCATCGCCAAATACCGTTCCTTCGTGGAAGATTCGGCGCGACTGGTCGTGAAATACGGCGGCTCGCTGTCCGGCGAACACGGTGACGGACAATCCCGCGGCGAGCTGCTACCGATCATGTTCGGCGAGCGTGTGGTGCAGGCGTTCGAGCAGACCAAAGCGCTGTTCGATCCGGACAACCGGATGAACCCCGGCAAGGTCGTCCACCCCTACAAACTCGACGAAAACCTGCGCTTCGGAGTCGATTACCGCCCCGCCGAGCCGGATGTCATGTTCGCCTACCCGGACGACGACCACCGATTCTCCCGCGCCGCCGCGCGCTGCGTGGGCGTCGGCAAGTGCCGCGGCCACGAATCGGGCGTGATGTGCCCCAGCTACCGCGCGACCCAGGAGGAGGAGCACTCCACCCGCGGCCGGGCCCGGCTGCTGTTCGAGATGGTGCAGGGTGACATCATCACCGACGGCTGGCGCTCCACCGCGGTGCACGACGCGCTCGATCTCTGCCTGGCCTGCAAGGGCTGTCGCAGCGACTGCCCGGTCGACGTCGACATGGCCACCTACAAGGCGGAGTTCCTGTTCCATCACTATCGACGTCGGCTGCGGCCGATGGCGCACTACTCGATGGGTTGGATCCCGCTGTGGGCCCGGCTGGCCGCGACCGCGCCCGGCCCGCTCAATGCCGTGACACACGCGCGCGGGCTCTCGACATTGGTCAAGAAGGCCGGCGGAATCGACCCGCATCGCGAGCTGCCGCGCTTCGCCGATGAGAGGTTCACCCGTTGGTTCTCCCGGCGCCGATCGGCCGCCGGTGAGCCGCCACGCGGACGGGTGGTGCTCTGGCCGGACAGCTTCGTCAACAACTTCGAACCCGAGGTGGGACAGGCCGCCGTCGCGGTGCTGGAATCGGCGGGCTTCGCCGTCGACGTTCCGCAGCGAACCGTGTGCTGCGGCCTGACCTGGATCTCCACGGGTCAGCTGAAGATCGCCAAACGCGTTCTGCGCCGGACTCTTACGGCGCTACGGCCGGCGCTGCGGACGAGCACACCGGTGGTGGTGCTGGAACCCAGCTGCGCCGCGGTGTTCCGCTCCGACCTGCCCGAGCTCCTTTTCGGCGACGAGGATGCGCATCGGCTGGCCAAGCAAACCTACACTCTCGGTGAGCTTTTGGCGCGCAAGGCGCCGGACTGGGAGCCACCCCAGATCGGCGCCCAGGCGGTGGTTCAGCAGCACTGCCATCAGCACGCGATATTGGGTTACAGCCACGACAAGCAGCTGCTCGTCGATGCCGGAGTGGACACCGACGTGCTCGACGCAGGATGTTGCGGCCTGGCAGGCAATTTCGGCTTCGAAAAAGGCCACTACGACGTGTCGGTCGCGTGCGCCGAAGACAAACTGATGCCCGCGCTGCGCGACGCCGATCCCGAAACGCTGGTGCTGGCCGACGGGTTCAGTTGCCGCACCCAGATTCGCGAACTCGACAGCGACCGCAAGCCGATGCACCTCGCGCAGGTCATCGCCGCGGCGCTAGCCGCCCACGAGAGCGGCCCGCGCGCTGCGCAAATCGTCGACGAATAGTCGATACGCCTCATCGCGCCGGTCACTGCGATCACGCAGCACCGCCGACGGGTGCACGGTCGCAACCACGCTCGGCTCGGGGTCGAACTCCAGGTCACCCTCCGAGGGAAGTGCCACCACGTGGCCGCGCTCGGTGGAGACCCGAAACGACGGTCCCATCAGCGCCTGCGCGGCGGTCGCCCCGAGACACAGGATTATCTGGGGGCCCAGCGCCTCTATCTCCGCGATGAGCCATGGTCGGCACGCGACAACCTCGGTGCGACTGGGTTTCTGGTGTATCCGCCGCTTGCCGTCCTTGCGGGTGAACTTGAAATGCTTCACCGCATTGGTCTGGTAGGTCATCCCCGGATCGATGTCGGCCTCGTCGAGCGCCCGGGCGAGCAATCGCCCGGCCGGACCGACGAACGGCAAACCCGCACGATCCTCCTGGTCGCCCGGTTGCTCACCGACCAACATGATCGGCGCTCCGGGGGGCCCGTGACCGAAGACGGTTTGCGTCGCGTCCTGGAAAAGCGTGCAACCCCGGCAATGTTCGGCCGCCGACTTCAACGAATCGAGGCGACGGTCCTCGGGCAGGTAGCGCGCCGCGCTCGTCGTCTTCGTGGTACTCATTGGGCCTCAAGCGCCGCAGGACAGGAAGTAGCCCAGGGACGTCATGCCCCTGGGCATACCCCTGCGGGACCGCCCGAAAACTCCCGGCTAGCCCTTACCGACTAGCCCTTACCGACTAGCCCTTACCGACAATGGCGTCGCGAGCCCGGTCCAGCATCGCCGCGAACGGACCGGCGACCAAGTTGGCCACCCGCGACTCGACCCCGGCGTGTGGCCGGGTGGGTGCGATCGCCTCGGCGAGCTTGGCGGCGCGGCCCATGGTTTCGAGCTCGCGACTGCTCAATTCCTCGCCCAGCTTGGCGAACTCGTCGTTTTCCTCATGGTTCGCGTGCTCGAGGACGGAGTCGCGGAGCTCCGTGAGCTCGCGGGTGAATTCCTCGCTGTCCACGTCGAGCTTCTCCAGCTTCTGCAGCACCGTCTTGGCTTCGTGCTCTTCCTCCAGCCGCTCGCCGACCACCGACTCCCCGTCGGCCATCTTGCGTTTCGCCCGTGGATGAACGATTTCCTCCTCGGCGGTTTCGTGTACGGCGAGCAGTTGACGGAGTTCGACGAACGCCTTCTCCCGCGCCTCGCCCGACGCGGCAAGCGTTTTGGCGAAGAGCGACATGATCCGCTCGTGTTGGCTAGTAAGGAATTCGACCACGTCGGTGGGCGACGTGATGGCAGTCGGAGCCATAGTGTCCTCCCCTTGATCGTCCTGATCATCGTGTCGGGGCGCGCGGGCTGTTTGCGCGCCTTTCAGCGGCTACCCGGCAGCACTTTCACCAAACGTTTCCCAGGTCATCGGGTGTAGGGGCGTGGAGGCGGGGTATTTGATCGACATGGGCGATCGCAGGTGCCTGCTCCGACGCTTGGCCGTCGCCGGCGCGGCACTGATCGCGATCGGTTGTTCGACGCCGGGCACGACACTGGAGAGCGCTCCCGAGGTCCTGCTGTGGTCGGTCGGCGCCATGTTGCACCAACCGGTGTGGTCGTATCGGACGCACGCCATGGTCGCGCTCACCGACGACAACCGGGTGGCCGAGGTCACGGGGAGCGCCCGCGACCACGACGCCAAGACGCGGTTGTCCATGCCGATGGCGGTGGGGCGCAATCTCCAGATCAGTCAGAAAGACGACCGCATGGTGTTCGTGCCTCAGCCGGAGCGCGGCCGGGTCGCCGAGGTCGATCTTGAAAGTCTGCGCCAAGTCGAGGATTTCGACGCCGGCCCGGCCCCGGCCTACCTCGCCGAAGACGCGGGCATGCGGGTCTTGCTTGCCCTGTCGGCAGACGGGAAGTCGGTGACGCCGGTGGACCAGTATGGGTACCACAAGCTACCGACCGCCGGCATCACCGGCGACCCCGCGGACACCATCGACGGCGCCAACCGCGGGCGCGAGATCGACTACCACCTCTATGGTCCGTCGGGAATCCGTTACTACGAGGGCCCCTCGTCACCCCCCGAGGAACAGGGTTCCTTGCAGATGGACGCCACGGTTTCGGCGGGCGACGGCGCCAACGCCGAACGCACCTATGTCGCCGGTCGCAACGACAGCACGCTTTATGCGATCGACGCGCGCCACGGCGAGAACGGGCTGGATGTGCTCGCCAGCGCCAAGCTGCCATCGGCGATCCGAGAACTCGGCACCGACGACAGCCGGATCTATGCCGCCACCGACCACGAGGTGGTGGTGCTCGAGACGGCAAGCTTCACCGGCTTCCCGGACGGGAAGATTCACGTGATCCGCGTCATCGACTACCGGGCCCACCTGCCCGGCGGCGCGGTCCAGTCGGCACGCCTGTCGGGCATGGCGATCGGGCCGCACCGCGTATACCTCACACTGGCCGATGCGCCGTATGTGGTCAGCGTCGCCAAACCGCATTTGTGAGTAGGTGAGTAGAGGAGATACCGATGAGCGCAACACAAAATCCCACTCGCACGGCGGTCGAGATCGACGATGACGTCGAATTGATCAGCGGACAGATCAAGGCGCTCAAGGAACTCGGCAAAAAGGACGACGAAGAGGCGATAAGCGAAGGACAGCGCTACGACTTCAGCATCAGGTGGGGCACGGTGCTGGCGGGGCGGCTGCGCCGGCTGGTGCACTACAGTTCGCTGGGCCGGCTCGACGACGCCGACGAGCGCAGATTCCGCGCGTTGTGCGACGAGCTGCGCGCGCTATCGCATCTGATCGATCGATTCCGGCTCGCTCACCCGAATTTCACCGAGCCCGGGCCCGCAACGGCCAAGCGGTTCCGTCGTCGGTCTCGCTGAGAAAACTCTTCTCGGGCAAGACAATTCCGGTCCGCGGTTTGGCGCACTCCGGGTTCCGACAGGTCAGCGCGATCATATAGGCATCGGAGTCCTCATCGAGAAATAGGAAGCCGAGATACAGGGCGTGGCCGACGTCGAAGTTCTTCTCGCCGCAGGATTCGCAGTAGCCGCCCTTGGCCGCTATCTGTTCGAGCACCCGCTCGCGGGAATCGCGGTCCAGGGCGAACAGCTCGGGGCGCACGTGGTCGGGTGGAACGTCGTCGGCCGCGTTTTCGGTAGGGGCGCCCATGTCAGATCTCCACGTCCTTGTCGTAATGGACGTTGTCTTCGCGCCAGCCGCCCAAGCCGTAGCCGATGCAGCGATGGTCGTCGATGAACTCGATCTGGTAGATCCATTTCGCCATCTTGAAGCCCACCTGGGTCTCCACCCGTAGCCGCAGGGGCGCACCGTGCTTGATGGGCAACGGCTTTCCGTTCATCTCATACGCCAGGATGGTTTGCGGCTTGTAGGCCAGCTCGAGGTCCATCACCTCGTAGAACTGCCCCTCCCCTTCCGCGCTTGGCTCGTCACGGCCGGTGTCCTGCATCGTCAGACAACACACGTACCGCGCCTGCGGAAGCGGCCGCACCAGGTCGGCGACCGAGGCCAGCGAAACCCCCGCCCACTCACCGATGCTCGACCAGCCCTGCACGCAGTTGTGCAGCACGCGTTGACGTTCCGGTTCGGCCAGGGCGCGCAGTGCGGCCAGGTCCAAAGTCACCGGCCGTTCGACGAGTCCGCCGACCCGCAGCCGCCAGTCCACGAAGTTGTGCACCGCCATCACCTTGTAGGCGGGTGAACACGGCGGCTTACCGTTGACTCGATGCTCCTGCGACAGCATGCGTTCCGGGTAGTTCTGTCGCGAGTCCAGCGGGCGCAGCAGGATGAGCCGGGCACGTGTGACCACCGCGCCGAGTATGCGGCGAACCTGGACGGGGTTACGCAGACTCCAGACCGTCGCAGCGACATGGATGGCGACGATCACGCCGATGATCACGAACGACAACACGACCGCCAGCGTGAGATTGCGTACCGAACCAAAGATCATCGCGGCGTTGAGTTGACCCCAGCCCCAGAAAAAGATCATCGACAGGTGGACCGCGATGAAGATCAGGAACGCGACCAATCCGATGAAATGCAGACTGCGCGCCCATTGCCGTCCGCCGAGGAGCCGCACGAACCAGGGGAATCGAGCCTCGATGGCCGGGGATTGCGCCGCGCCCGTGAGGATCTGGAACGGCGCCAGCAGGAAGATGACACCGGCGTAGGTGAGTTTCTGGATGGCGTCCAGGGGTTCGCCGGGCAGCAACGACGGCAGGTTGAATGTCACATAGGCGACGACGTCGTTCCACGCCTCCCCGAAGATCGACCACGAGTACGGCCAATAGCGGTGCCATTGGCCGGTGGCGAACAGCAGGATGTAGTACGAAAGCCCCACCAAAATCCACCCGATCACCGAGACAAAGTGCCAATGGCGGCCCATGCCGAGCTTCTTGTGGCCGGGCAGCGCGATCAGGGAGCTGTAGTCCTCTTCTTCGTCGAGGGTGTCGTAGAGCTTGTCGGTCGGCATTTTCTTGGTGGTGAAGCGCGCCCATTCGGTCCCGGGCTTGCTGTCGTCGCGCCAGTACAGCTTGGGATGCGTGGACAGGATCTCGATGCCGCTGCGCAGCAACAACGTCAGAAACAGGACGTTGAGCCAATGGTCGACGCGTAGCCACGCCGGGTAGTCGAGCACTGCGTCGGTCATCCGCTCGCTCAGTCCTCCCAGTGCTGCCGCCGCGGATAGGCGACGTTGATGCCCAGCAGCACCGATCCGTGCAACGCGATGAAGGCGCCCGCGAACGCGAGCGTCAGGCTCGCCGGCGCGAAGTCCCACCTTCCGGTCACGGCCACCAGCCCGGGCAGGCTGGCCATCCGGGTGCCGACGTCGACGGCGAGAACCGCGAACGCGAGCAGGCTACCGAAATACCAACCTGCCTGTGCCACACGAGGATTCCGTGCGTATCCGAGGCTGCCGGCAAACATCAGGCACAGCGCGATCACCACAGCGGCGTAAGCCTGAAAATACGGCGGCAGCGCGTCTTGGCTGGTCCACACGTAGATGTGCATCGCGGCGATGCCGACTAGCAACAAGACGCCCAAGCCCGTTACGGCCCTGGGCAAATCAAAAGCGACATATCCGCCCAGGCTGAGCACTCGAAACATCCGGCTTTGATGCCAACTTTCTGGCCATGTCTCGACACGAAGGCCCACGATTCGCGCGTACCCCGCCGCGTCCGGCTCAAACGGCGCTGGGCACCCGCGGAGAGCCATTGTGCCGGTGGATTTTTCACCGACGGGCCGATGGCGAGGGCGGGTGGCGAGGGGAGCGCGTTGGCGGGGTGACTTGGCCATCTGCCGGTTTTGCCGCAACATTGCCGGACACGCCCCTGCGGAACGGGGTTGACCTTAGGGTGTTTTGCATGCTGACGGTGGGATCCGTGGTGGGCGGCTACCGCGTTGAGCGTGTGCTGGGCACGGGCGGGATGGGTGCGGTCTATCTGGCCGCCGACCCCGGCCTTCCGCGCCACATCGCGCTCAAGGTGCTCTCGGCCCAGCTGTCGCGCGACCCCGACTTCCGGGCGCGGTTCATCCGGGAGGCCGACATGGCGGCGGCCCTCGATCACCCCCAGATCGTGTCGGTGTACAACCGCGGGCAGACCGAGGACGGCCAGCTCTGGATTGCGATGCAGTTCGTCGACGGCACCGACGCCGATGCCGCGCTGCACGCGGGAACCATGAGCCCGCAACGCGTCGTGCACATCCTCGTTGAGGTGGCCAAGGCGCTCGACTTCGCGCATGCCCGCAACGTGGTGCACCGCGATGTCAAGCCCGCGAACTTTCTGCTTTCGGGGCCCATCGGTCCCGGCGAACGGGTCCTGCTCGGCGATTTCGGCGTGGCGCGCGCCCTCGACGACGTCGGCCTGACCGCGACGAATTCGGTGATGGCGACCGTCGCCTACGCCGCCCCGGAAGTACTGTCGAATTCGCCGATCGACGGCCGGATCGACATCTACTCCCTAGGCTGCACCATGTTTCGGCTGCTGACGGGCAAGACGCCGTTCCCGGACACCAACGGGGTGGCGGGCGTGATGGCGGCCCACCTGTTCGCCCCGCCGCCCCGGGTCACCGAGCCGATGCCCTGGCTGCCGGCCGCGCTCGACCACGTCGTTGCCACCGCGATGGCCAAGGATCCCGCGGCCCGCTTCCCCTCGGCCGGCGCGCTGGCCGAAGCGGCGGCGGCCGCGTTGCACGATCGCACGGTGAGCGCGCCGTTGCCGCCCGTGCCCAGCCGCGAGGTCCGCTCCTATCCGCGAACCGACTCTCCGGCACGACCGGGATGGGAGCACAGCGGTCCGCGCACCATGGCCCCCGGGCCGGGTCCGCCCGCCCGGCGGCGCCGGCGCACCCTGATCGCCCTCGCGCTGTCCGCGGTGGTGGTGCTCGTTGTCGGCACGGTCGCCGTCCTGGCCTGGCCCAACGACTCGACCGACAACCCCGGCGGCGCCTCCCGGACGGGATCCGGGCTCCAGGGATCCGTGCCCGCTTTGGCGGACGGGCCGCCGGCAACCGATATCACCGCCGCGCAGCTACGCCCGATCCTGCTCACCACCGCGGAGATCGCCGGCGTCGCACATGGCGATACCGTCACCCTCGAGCGTGACGGCGCCGTCCTGCTCGACGACGCCGCGACGATCGACAACCAGCAGTGCCTGCCGGCCTGGGCCCCCGCGCAACAATCGGTCTACGCGAACAGTGCCTACACCGGCGTGGCCGCGCAGGAGTTGCGTGCCATGTACCAAAAGGCGTGGCAAGACAGCATCACCCAGGCCGTCATCGCCTTCCCGTCCCAGGACAAGGCCGGGTTGTCGTATATCTCCCAACGCGAGCAGTGGGGGCTGTGCGGCGGCAAACCCGTCACGATCACCCCGCCCGGTGAGGGACCGCAGGTGTGGGAATTCGGCCAGCCGTTCACCACCTCCGGCGTGCTGACGATCTCGGCCGGCCTGCGCGGAGGCAACGCGTCCTGCCAGCACGGAATGATGGAGCGCGGCAACGTGATCATCGACATCGTCCAGTGCCATGCCGGCGGCGGCGCCGACGTCGCCGCGCTCGTCACCGCGACGGCCGCAAAAGTGCCCCGGCAGTGACTGGGGTGACAGAGAGGTCGAATCCATGACTGCATCGAATGCATCCACGTCGATTCTCGCCACCGTGGGGGCCGCGCTGGCCGTCGCCGCGGTCACCGCCTCGTGTTCGAACGTCATCGGCGGCACCCCCGTGGCCCAGCACGGCGGCGGCACCCCGGTGGCGGCTCCAGCGCCCGCCCCCACCACATCGCTCGCCGCATCGCCCTCGGCGGAAGACCAGATCCGCCAGACGGTCATGGCGTTTCAAGACGCCTACAACACCCAGAACTGGGACGCCTACACCGAGCTGATGTGCTCGGCGATGCGGGCCCAATTCGTCGGGCCGGTAATGGGTTACGTGAAGAAGGGCCGCGCCGAAACGGGCCTTACCTCGGTCAAAAACATCTCGGTCGCGATCACCGGCGATACCGCCACGGCAACGATGGACGCCCAGAACGAGGCCTTGGGCAGCCGCACGGTCAGCCTGCCTTTGAAACTCGAAGACGGCTGGAAGATCTGCAAAACGTGATGAGCCCAATGCGGACCAGCCAACTGCGACACGGGAAACCGATGGCGGCACTACTCGCCGTCGCACTACTGGGCTGCAGCCACACGACCACGGAGGGCACCGCGCGTCCGGCGCCCCAATCGCCTTCGGGCCCTTCGGCATCGGTGAACGTATCCCTGCTCGACCCGGGCAATTACCCGATCGTCCCGCAGTCGCCGCTCGGCAACGCCGGTTCCGACCACGATGGCCGGCTCATCGAGGGCAGGCGCATGGCCGACTATGTGGTCGGTCCATGGCAGGCCGACGCGGGGCTGTCCACCCGGGGATCCAGCAGCGCGGCCGTAGTGATCGAGGACTACCAGCAGCTCTCCCACGTGATGTGGACGCCGATCCTGGGCGGCGCCTATGGCCTGCCTTTCGTGGTCGGGTTCATGTCCGAGCGCCAAGGCCCCGGCCCGGATTCACAGATGTTGCTGCGCAACGCGGTGCTGCGGTTTGCGGGCCCGGCCGCGGCATCGACTGCCGCCCAAGGGATGTACGGGAAGGCGATGGCGATGCCCCGCGTTCCCAGCGCCACGCCTATCGTGACCGAACCCGAGCGCGCGGTCCCGATCCCCGGCCATCCCGATGCCACTGCGGCGCTGCTGACGTTCCAGGAAGGCCCCCAGACCGTACGCGAACTGAGCGTTTTCACCGCGCACGGTCCCTATGTTCTGGTCCAGGTCGCGCGGTGCGCCGCCGGCGCCGACTGCGAAGCTCCGCTGGCCGCACGCACGCTCGACCTTGAGATTCCACTGATCGACAAGTTCTCGCCGACTTCCGCCGACCAGTTCGCGGCGCTGCCAAGGGATCCCACCCGGCTGGTCGCCCGCACGCTGCCGCTGCCGCCCGATCAGGGCACCTCCACGACCGGGGCCGCCTACCAGGTAGCGGGCGCGTTGCATCTGGAAGACAACCCGGCGCGAATCAGTCCCGCCCTGACCACCGCGGGTGTCGACCTCGTGTCGACCAGCCTGACGACCGTGTATCAAGCCAAGGACGCCGCGAGCGCGCAGACCCTGTCGCAGGCGTACAGCGACACCGTGGCGGCGACGACCGCGGCGCAAGGCGCCGCACCGGTGCCGGGGCTACCGCAGAGCCGCTGCACCAGGGTCGCCGGGGCCAGCGGGTTGGTGCCGCACTTCTGGTGCCTGGCGGCCGCCGGCCGCTACGCCATCAAAGCCGTTGCCCGCCAACTCGATACCGCACATCAACAGATCGCAGCCCAATATCGCATGCTGACCGGATAGCCGGGCCGCGTTAAGGAGCGTTGAGGAGGCAGCTGGGGTGACCGACCCTCAGGATCCGTTCGGGGACAACCTTTTTACGTACGACCCGCTGGGTCGCGTCCCGTTCACGGGCCCGCCCGCCCCGCCGCCGGGCTTCCCGCCGCCAAACTTCATGCCACCGCCGACGCAACCGCCGTACCCGCCCCGCGTCAACGCCTTGGCAACGCTGTCGGTGGTGTTCGCGTTCGTGTTCGCCCCCGCGGGCGCGATTCTGGGGCACCTGGGGCTGGCGCAAATCCGGCGCACCGGCGAGCTTGGCCGTGACCGCGCCCTGGTCGGGGTGGTGCTGTCGTATTCGTTCATCACGATGGCGATCCTCGCCCTCGTCGGATGGGCCACCCTGACGGCGTTCCCGTCACGCCAGAACGCGGCACCGGCGAGTTCCACAACCACCACCAGCGAGGCGCCTCCGCGACCGACGGTAGCGCCGGACAACATTGGCGCATTGCTGCCCGATCTCGCCGCCCTCAAGCAGATCACCGCCGACGAAAACCTGGAGGCCGGCCGAACCTGGGACCATCCCGTCGGGTCCGGCACAGACGCGAGCATCGACCGCCCGGAGTGCTGGGAAAGCGTCACGCCCGGGGCTCCGGAGGCCTACCCCCTGGGCGCCATCCGGGGGTACCACGCGGCCGAATTCGATGACACCCGAAGCTTTCTCAAGTCGACCCAAGTCATGCAAGCGGTCACCGCCTTTGCCGATCCGCCCGCCGCGCAATCGCAACTGGCGAAACTGCTCGACGGTTGGCGGCAGTGCGGCGGGACAACCGTGACGGTGACGGATCGCAGCGGGCCGTCGTATCCCCTTTCCCTGAGCGCCCCCGCCGACGCCGGCAACGGCATCACGACGATGGACCTGACACCCAAGGGACTAAAAGTGCGCTTCGTCCGCGGCCTCGCGGCCAAGGCCAATGTCGTCGTGGACCTCGAGGTAACCAGCCTCGGCACCACCGACGCCGACACGGCTCGGCAGACGGTGGTGAGCATCGCCAACTACATCCTGACCAAGATCCCCGGCTAGGGGTCACGCTCGAAGCCCTAGGGTGAACCCATGAAGTATCTCGACGTCGATGGAGTGGGACGGGTCAGCCGGATAGGGCTGGGGACGTGGCAGTTCGGCTCGCGCGAGTGGGGCTACGGCGACAGTTACGCCTCCGGAGCCGCGCGTGACATCGTGCGGCGGGCCCTCGACCTGGGGGTGACGCTGTTCGACACGGCCGAGGTGTACGGGCTGGGCAAGAGCGAGCGGATCCTCGGCGAGGCGCTCGGCGACGAGCGCGCCGAGGTCGCGGTGGCCAGCAAGATCATGCCCGTGGCCCCCTTCCCCGCCGTCATCAAGCAGCGCGAGCGGGCGAGCGCGCGGCGGCTGGGACTCGACCGCATCCCGCTCTACCAGATCCACCAGCCAAACCCGGTCGTCCCCGATTCGGTGATCATGCCGGGGATGCGCGACCTGCTCGACGACGGAAAGATCGGCGCCGCAGGCGTTTCCAACTACTCGCTGGCGCGGTGGCGCAAGGCCGACGCCGCGCTCGGGCGGCCGGTGATCAGCAACCAGGTGCACTTCTCGCTCGCCCACCCCGGCGCGCTGGAGGACCTGGTGCCCTTCGCCGAGCGCGAGAACCGCATCGTGATCGCCTACCAACCGCTGGAGCAGGGGCTGCTGGGCGGCAAATACGGCGTGGACAACCGTCCCGGCGGCGTCCGCGCGGTGAACCGCTACTTCGGCACCGAGAACCTGCGCCGCATCGAGCCGCTGCTGCAGACGCTGCGCGACGTCGCCACGCAGGTCGGCGCCAAGCCGGCGCAGGTGGCGCTGGCGTGGCTGATCAGCCTGCCGGGCGTCGTGGCCATCCCCGGCGCGTCCAGCGTCGAACAGCTCGAGTTCAACGTCGCCGCCGCCGACATCGAGCTGCCGCCGGATTCCCGCGACGCCCTCACCGACGCGGCGCGCGCGTTCCGGCCGGTGTCGAACGGGCGATTTCTGCTCGACAAGGCCCGCGAAAAGTTGGGGGTGTAGGACGGGTCAGGACGGCGCCGTTTCCGCGAACGCCGGCGGGCTGGCCGGGGCGCCACGCGCCACCACCAGCGGCATCGACGTCGTCGCGTTGGTGCGCAGGATCGTGTGCACCACCTCGATGAGGTCCTCGACCGGCATCAACTTGCCGGGCATGCAACCGCGGGCCGCCCACAGCGGGGCGGCCTTCATCGCGAGGTCCATGTCCCAGCCGGTCGTCATTCCCGTCGCCGCGTCGCCGTCGCCGCCCCCGCACTCCCCCACGATCAGGTTGGTGAATCCGACGTCGGGGTGTTCGGCCCGCCAGGCCTCCACCAGTCGTTCGAGGGCCGCCTTGCTGACGCCGTAGGCGCCGAGCCCCGGCCAGGGCGGCCCGAAGGTGCCGGCGTCGGAGGCCAGGTAGACCACCTTGCCCGTCGACTCGGTCAGGTGCGGCATCGCGGCCGCCGTGACCAGCGCGGCACCGATCACGTTGGTGTCGAAGACGCGCCGCCACGTTTCGGCATCTGTGTCGACCATGCGGACGAGAGGGCCGATGGCAGGTGTGTACACGAGGTTGTCGATGCCGCCGAACGCGTCCGCGACACCGGCGATCGCCGAACGGCAGGAGGCCTCGTCGGTGACGTCGCATTCGACGGCGATCGCGCCCGACCCCGCCTCCTTCGCGGCGGCCTCGATGCGCCCCCGGCGCCGGGCGAGCAGCGCGACTTGATCACCCCGTTGCGCCAGGCCAACGCCTATGCAGCGCCCGAGTCCACTCGAGGCGCCGACCACCACTGTCCTTGACATATTCACCCACTTCTGTAACGCAGCCGATGCACGCACAGCGTATCAGCGTGGGTTCAGGCCACCGGGGGTTCCCGCTCGGCGCGCAGCACCACGGCGGTGTGCGCGTCCACGGTGAGCGTGCCTCCCCCGGGCACTTCCTCCGCGGGCGTCTCCTCCTCGGGCCCGGTGTACACCGCCAGGCGCCACGCACAGCCGAATTCCTTTGGCGGAAGGGTGAATTCGATCGACTCCCGGTGGGCATTGAAACACAGCAAGAACGAGTCGTCGAACACGCGCTGACCCCGGGCATCGCGGTCGGGTATGCCGTCGCCGTTGAGGAACACCGCCAACGACTTGGCAAAGCTCGCGGCCCAGTCCTCGTCGGTCATCTCGTCGCCGTCGGGCGTGAACCAGGCGATATCGGGCAGGCCGTCCTGGCCGCGGCGGCCGACAGGCTTGCCGGAAAAGAACCGGCGCCTGCGGAAAACCGGGTGGTTCGCGCGGACGGCCGACACCGCGCGGGTGAACTCCAGCAGGCCGGCGTCGGCGTTGGCCCAATCGATCCAGGTCAGCTCGTTGTCCTGGCAGTAGCCGTTGTTGTTGCCACGCTGCGTGCGACCGAGCTCGTCGCCGTGGCAGATCATCGGCACACCCTGGGACAACAGCAGGGTGGTCAGGAAGTTGCGCTGCTGACGGGAACGCAGTTCGTTGATTCGCGCGTCGTCAGTGGGCCCCTCCGCACCGCAGTTCCACGACCGGTTGTGGCTTTCGCCGTCGTTGTTGTCCTCGCCGTTGGCCTCGTTGTGCTTCTCGTTGTAGGAGACCAGGTCGCGCAGCGTGAAGCCGTCGTGCGCGGTGACGAAGTTGATCGAGGCGACGGGCCGGCGCCCGGTGTGCTCGTAGAGGTCGGCCGACCCGGACAGGCGGTAGGCGAATTCGTCGAGCGTTGCGGGCTCGCCACGCCAGAAGTCCCGGACGGTGTCGCGGTACTTGCCGTTCCACTCAGTCCACTGCGGCGGAAAGTTGCCCACCTGGTAGCCGCCCGGCCCGACGTCCCACGGTTCGGCGATGAGCTTGACCTGGCTGACCGTCGGATCCTGTTGCACGAGTTCGAAGAACGCCGCCAGCCGGTCGACGTCGTAGAACTCCCGGGCCAGCGTCGCGGCGAGGTCGAACCGGAAACCGTCGACGTGCATCTCGGTCACCCAGTAGCGCAGCGAATCCATGATCAGCTGAAGCGAGTGCGGATGCCCGACGTTGAGGCTGTTGCCGGTGCCGGTGTAGTCCATGTAGTAGCGCTTGTCGTCGTCGACGAGGCGGTAGTACGCCGGGTTGTCGACCCCGCGCATCGACAGGGTCGGGCCCAGGTGGTTGCCCTCCGCGGTGTGGTTGTAGACGACATCGAGGATGACCTCGATCCCCGCCTCGTGCAGATCCCGGACCATCGCCTTGAACTCCTGCACCTGCCCGCCCGGCGAGGTGGCGCTGGAATACTTCGTGTCCGGCGCGAAGAAGCCGATCGTGTTGTAGCCCCAGTAATTGTTGAGGCCCTTCTCGATCAGGGTGGAGTCGTTGGCGAAATGGTGCACCGGCATCAGCTCGATCGCGGTGACGCCGATGCTCTTGAGGTGCTCGATGATCGCCGGGTAGGCCACCGCGGCGTAGGTGCCGCGGATCTGTTCGGGGATGTCCGGGTGCGTCTCGGTCAGGCCCTTGACGTGCGCCTCGTAAATGACGGTGTCGGCATACTCGTGATCCGGCGGGCGGTCGTAGCCCCAGTCGAAGAAGGGGTTGATCACCACCGACTTGGGCATGCTGGACGCGGAGTCGACGTCGTTGCGGCTATCGGGGTCGCCGAAGTCGTAGGCGAACAGCGACTGGTTCCAGTCGAAGCTGCCGTCGATGGCCTTCGAGTACGGGTCCAGCAGTAGCTTGTTCGCATTGCACCGCAGTCCCGCTTCCGGCTGGTACGGACCGTGCACGCGATAGCCGTAGCGCTGGCCCGGCTCGATGCCCGGCACATAGCCATGCCAGACGAACGAGTCGACCTCGGGCAGCGCGATCCGTGTCTCGACATCCCGGTCGTCGAACAGGCACAACTCGACCTGCTCCGCCACCTCGCTGAACACCGCGAAGTTGGCCCCCGCTCCGTCGTACGTGGCGCCCAGCGGATACGCCTTGCCCGGCCACAATTCACCGGTGGGCGTGGGGGCGGAGGGTGCTGCGGTCATGGCGCACTTGATACCCGAGCGGTGAGGTGGTCAAACACGAGTCCGAAACCGCTTGGCGGACAACGCGATTACGGCCTGAGCACCACCTTCACGGCCCCATCCTGCTTTTTCTGGAAGATCTCGTAGCCGTGCGGCGCCTCGTCGAGCGGCAGCACGTGGGTGGCGAAGGTGTCGACGCCGAGCGGGTCGTCGTCGGTGAGCAGCGGCATGATGTCGTCGACCCACCTCTTCACGTTGGCCTGACCCATCCGCAGCGTCACTTGCTTGTCGAAGAGGGTGAGCATCGGCAGCGGGTCGGCCATCCCGCCGTAGACGCCGATCAGTGAGATGGTTCCGCCGCGCCGGACGGCGTCGATCGCGGAGTAGAGCGCGTTGAGCCGGTCCACGCCCGCGGTTTGCATCAGACGCTTGGCCACCGCGTCCGGCAACACCCCGGTCGCCTGCTGGGCCAGCCGGGCGGCCGGGGAACCGTGCGACTCCATGCCCACCGCGTCGATCACCGAGTCGGCACCGCGCCCGTCGGTCAGGTCCCGAATCGCGTCCCCCAGCGACGAGTCGAGCCGCCCCAGATCGAGGGTGTGGATGCCGCGCTCGGCGGCGCGGGCCAGACGCTCGGCCACCAGGTCGACGGCGATCACGCGGTAGCCGAGGTGATCGGCGATGCGCGCGGCCATATCCCCGATGGGTCCCAGGCCGAGGACGGCTACCGTGCCGCCATCCGGGATGTCGGCGTAGGCCACCGCCTGCCAAGCCGTCGGCAGCACGTCGGACAGGTAAACGAATCGCGAATCCGGCGGTCCCACAGGGACTTTGATGTGGGTGAACTGCGCCTGGGGTACCCGAAGCAATTCGGCTTGGCCGCCGGGAATTTCGCCGTAGAGCTCCGAGTAACCGAACAGCGCCGCCCCCATGCCCTGGTCGCGCACCTGGGTGGTTTCGCATTGCGTGAAAAGTTGCTTGCGGCACATATAGCAACTGCCGCAGCAGATCTGGAACGGGATCACGACCCGGTCGCCGACCCGCAGCTCGTCCACCTCGTCACCGACCTCTCGGACCACCCCCATCGGTTCGTGCCCGAGGATGTCACCGGGTTTCATGAAGGCCCCGAGGATTTCGTAGAGGTGCAGATCCGAGCCGCAGATGTTGGTCGAGGTGATCTCGATGATGGCATCGGTGGGCAGCTCGATCTTCGGGTCGGGAACCGATTCCACGCGCACGTCGCGTTTCCCGTGCCAAGTGACAGCCTTCATGAACGGCTGGCTACCCCCGGCGCGCCGGGCGAAACTGGATCAGTGCTGCAGGCACTTGATCGGATGCTCGTTCTCGATCAGTGCCCGGGCGACATCGAACAGCTTCGTGTTGGATTGCTGCGAGAGCCGGGCGAGCAGGTCGAAGGCTTCGACGGCATCCAGGTTGAAGCGTTCCATGATGACCCCCTTGGCCTGACCGATAATGTCGCGCGACGCCAGGGCGCTGCGGAACTGATCCTGGCGCCGCATCATCGACCATGCCAACGCGACGTGCGTGGCGAAAATGCCGCCGAGTTCGATTGATTCGTCGGTGAACGCGTGCGGATGGTGGGCGAAGAAGTTCAGCGCCGCCGTCATGTCGTGGCCGTCGAACAATTCGAACGACAGGATCGACCGGATCGGTGTGTTCGCGAGCGCATACTTCTGATAGCGCGGCCAACGCTCGTCGACGGCCAAGTCTGCAACATGCATGACGTGGTGCTGCCAAGCGGCGGCGACGCACGGGCCTTCGCCGAATTGGTTCTGGATTTCGTCCAACTCCACCGGGTAGCGGTGCGTGGCCACCACGTTGGTGATCGCGTGGCCCCGCTCGGCCAGGGTAATCCCCGCGTAGTGTGACCCCGGCACGTGCTGGGTGCCACTCTCGATGAGTTCGCGCAGGCCGGCCCTGGTTTCGGTCCCTTGCCGGTCAAGACTGGCGACTAATTCCGCTAACTGAGCGACGACCGTGTTGTTGCTGTCGGACATGCCCTCACCCCTCGGGAGTGCCGCGGGTTCACGGTGTCATCGTGGACCTCGCTGGGCGGGGTGGCTACGCAGAAAACGAAGTTCGCCATCCAGAAAACGAAGTGCCGGAAGCGGCCGACCCGGGCTCCCAGGGCCCCTGCCGCGTATTCTCTTGGTGGCCAACGGCTTTCGTGCCAGCTACCGCCCTCGCCGGCGTCCGCCCTACACTCGGGTTGATGACCTCAATCGTCATTGTCGGCAGCGGCTTCACCGGATTCACCTGCGCCCGCCGCCTCGCGCGGCTCCTCCGAAGACGGCGCGCGCCCGTCGACATCACCATCATTTCGCCGGTCGACTACATGCTCTACACGCCGCTGCTGCCCGACGTCGCCGGCGGCGTCGTCGACGCTCGCTTTGTCGCGGTGCCGCTGGCCAACACGCTCAAAGGCGTTCGTGCGGTGCGCGGCCGGGTGGATGGTGTCGACTTCGCGCAACGGACCCTGACCTACCGCGATCCCGAGGAACGCGCCCACCACATGTCCTGGGACCGCCTGGTGCTCACCCCCGGGTCGGTCACGCGTTTGTTCGATGTGCCGGGAATCGCGACCCATGCGCTGGGATTGAAATCCACGGTCGAGGCCCTCTACCTCCGGGACCACATCATCGAGCAGCTGGAGCTGGCCGGCCTCGAGGACGACCCGAAAGTGGCGGCGGCGCGGCGCACCGTCGTGGTCGTCGGCGCGTCGTATTCGGGCACCGAACTGGTCGCGCAGCTACGAGCCCTAGCGGACGCCGCGGCCAAACAGATGGGCTTTGACGCCGCGGAGGTGAAGTTTCTGTTGCTCGATACGGCCGAGCAGGTGATGCCGGAGGTGGGCAAGAGACTCGGCGACGCCGCCCTCAAGGTGCTTCGCAAACGCGGCATCGATGTTCGGCTGGGCATGACGCTGAAGGAAGCACACGCGGATCACGTTGTGCTCAGCGATGATTCGCGCATCGACACACGCACGATCGCGTGGGTGACCGGGGTGACCGGCGCGCCGTTGATCCAGGAGCTCGGATTGCCGACGGAGAAGGGCAGGGTCAAAGTTCAGGCGGACCTCCAGGTGCCCGAGCACGACGGCGTCTTCGCGGCCGGTGATGCCGCGGCGGTTCCCGACCTGACGCAACCCGGCAAGATCACCCCGCCCACCGCACAGCACGCGACCCGACAGGGCAAGGTGCTCGCCCGCAACGTGGCCGCCAGCCTCGGCTACGGCAATCCCAAGCAATACAAGCACGGCAACCTGGGGCTAGTCGTCGACCTGGGACCCCGGTATGCCGTGGCCAATCCGCTCAATGTGCAACTGTCGGGATTGCCCGCCAAGGCCGTGACTCGCGCATACCACCTGTATGCGATCCCACGGCTGCTCAACCGGTGGGCGGTGTCGCTGGCGTACCTGACCGACACGATGTTCGACCGCTCGGTGGTGTCGTTCGGATTGCCTTCCCTGCAGGACGCGCAGTTCGCGGCCAGCGAAGGCATCCCGATGCCCAAGACGAGCTGACCCGCCGTTTAACTGGGGCCGTTTAACTCGCCCGTTTAATTCGCACGGCGACGGGCAATCGGCAGTTCGTGGGAAACGACTTCGACGACGACATGCTGGAGCAGTCCGAGAGCCTGGACTCCGACGAGGTACGCAACGACGACGGTGACACCGTGGTCGATCCGCCCGACACGTGGGTCAAGGCTGACGAGAGCGAGTCTCTCGACGAGAAGCTCGCCGCAGAGACTTCAGAAAGGCCACGCGACGACCTATCGGAGCGCGATGAGTTGGACGACGTCGACCCTGACGCCCACGGTCGCGACCGCGGCCAGGTCAGCGGGACGCCGGAGGACGGCGAATCGTTCTTCGATGTTCAGGAGTGACCCGGTTCGACACTGTTCGACACGTGTGCCGAAATGCCGGGATCGAAATGCCGGGATCGAAATGCCTTGTGCCGCCTAGCCTTCCGCTGATTGTTGCGCCATCGAGTAGGCAAGCTGCAGAAAGTCGGCTCCGGCCAGCGCGGAGAAGCTGCCGGCGATCAGGCGGGTGACCCTGGGGGCGAAGATCAATCCGATGGCAAACGCGGTGACGACCCACATGTCCAGGCAGAACGGGCAGGTCAACAGCTCTCCGAGGCTGTGCCGCAATTGGCTGTCCTGCCGGACTTCCTCATTGACCTCCGCCGGGCCGGCGGTGCCCGTGTAATGAGTGAACGGTGCCCGCAACGGGCTCGTCACCGCGTCCTTGGACAGGATTCGGGAAAGCTTGTGGGTGCCCAGCGTCACCGTGACCAGGTCCTGCACGCGCCAGCGAGGCGGCAACGTGCGCCCGGTGAGTGCCGCGAATACCGCCGCGACGGCCACCACCGCGCCGTAGATGCCCAAAACCGCCAGATACCCCGCCAACGGACGCGGATTGTCGCCGCGGTAGGCGGCGGCTTCGTGCCGTGCGGCGTCGGCCACGTCCTCGGCCGCGTTCTCGGCACCGGCCTGCGTGACGTCTCTCATTGCAACTCCTTCAGGGCCGCTCGGATCGGCGACTCCCGCAGGCCGGATACCCGGTGCTGGCTTCATGAACCGTCTTCGCCGAGCCCACGACCCGCGAGACGATGCGCGGTTTCGAACAGCAACGCATGGACGAAGGCCTGCGGGAGGTTCCCGCGCAGCTGACGCTGTTGGACGTCGAATTCCTCGGCGAACAATCCGGGCGGCCCACACGCCGTCCGGCTGCGTTCGAACCAACGGACCGCCTTCAGATCGTTGCCCTGCTGGTGATCCGCCAACGCCATCAGGAACCCGCACAGGAGGAAGGCCCCTTCGTCGTCCCCCAACGCCCCGTCGTCCGGACGGAACCGGTACACGAAGCCTTGCTGGGCCAACTCGGAGCGCACCGCCTCGAGGGTGGCGACGGTGCGCGGGTCATTCGCCGGGATCGCGCCCCTAATCGCGGGCAGCACCAGCGCCGCGTCGATCCGCGAATCCCCCGGTGCCCGTTGCCATCTCCCGGACGGATGCAGGCAATCCGCGTCGGCGTCGGCGATCAACTGATCGGCCAAATGCTGCCACTCGGCACCCAGCCGCGCCGGCGCCACCGCCCCGATGCTGCGCAGCGCCGCCGCGCACGTCAGGCGGGAATGAGCCCAGCGCCGGTCGTCCAATTCCCAGATCCCGGCATCGGGTTCACGCCAACGCTGTTCGATGGTGCGCACCAGCGTATGGACCGCCTCCCAGTGCAGGCTGTCGAGGCGGTCGAGGCGGGCCGCTGCGGCAAATAGCAGCAGAGCCTCGCCGTGGGCATCGAGCTGGAATTGCTCCGCCACCCAATTGCCGGTCTTCACCGCGGCGCCCGGATAGCCGGGCAGGTCAAGATCGCGTTCGCGCGGCGGCGGACTCCCGTCGACCGCATAGGCCGGCCGCAGCCCCGGGCCGTCGGCGAGCACCCGCTCGCTGACAAAGCGAACGGCGTCATCGAGCAACGGGTAACCCCCGGCGGCGGCCATCGCCTGCCCCGCATAGCACTGGTCGCGGATCCAGCAGTACCGGTAGTCGTAGTTGCGGCCCTGCTCGGCGCGTTCCGGCAACGATGTGGTCGCCGCGGCGACCATCCCGCCGCCGCCGCTGCTCGTCAAACCGCGCAGGACCGCGTACGCGACCTCGCTGTCGCGGTCGGCCAGGGTGTCGTTGATCGCCGGAACCGCTTGCGCCCAGGCATGTTCGGTGGCTCGCCAGGCGTCCTGCGCCCGTACCGGTTCCGCGTCCAGTTCCTGGTCGGAAAGCTCGAGAACCAGGTCGTGGTCGCGTCCCGCGGCGACATCCAGCACCGCGTGCAGCGAACCGTCCTCGGCGAGTTCGGCGTTTTCGCTTCCCGCCCAACGGAATCGGTGGGGTCCCGACCTCCCGGTCCACACGCGGCCGCCATCGGTTTCGTGGCAGGAGACGTCCGACATTGCGTGCGCGCCGAAGTCGGCGCGGATGTCGAGCGCGATGCGCATTCGCGCAGGCCCGTCGATGACGTGGATGCGGCGCAGCAACACCGCGGTGTGCGCGTCGGCGGGCAGCGCCAGCGCCTCGCGGCACTCGACGATCCCGTCCGTGGTGACCCATCGTGAACGCCAGATCAACGACCGCGGTTCGTAATAGCCGCCCCAGACGAATCGCGACAGATCGGGAGCGACGGCATACACGCCGCCGCCCCCGAGCAAGGAATTGAACACCGCACCGTCGTGCCAGCGCGGCAGGCACATCCAGCAATAGTCACCGCGCGGCCCGACGACAACTCCGCGTTCGCCGTCCGCGAGCAATGCGTACTGCCGCAATACGTGTGGGGGAAAGTCGTCGGATAGCAGTTGTCACTCCCGGTCCCGGTTGATAAGCGGGCGAGCGCCGATTGGCGCCCTCACACGCCGGGTACCCGATCCGCCATGGATCAGTCGCAAGCACCACTGTTGGACGCGCTGGCCGACTACCACCGCAGCAACCGCTACGGCTTCACACCGCCGGGTCACCGGCAAGGCGCCGGGGTCGACGAGCGCGTCCTAGCCGTCATGGGTAAGGACCCATTTCGCAACGACGTGCTCGCCACCAATGGCCTCGACGATCGGATGTCCCGCGGGAAGTTTCTCGCCAGGGCCGAGGACTTGATGGCCGACGCCGTCGGCGCGGAGGCGGCGTTCTTCTCCACGTGCGGCAGCTCGATGTCCGTGCGGGCCGCGACGATGGTCGTGGCGGGCGGGGCGGATGGTGGGCTGCTCGTCACCCGCGACTGCCATAAATCGATCGTGGGCGGCTTGATCTTCTCCGGCGTCCGGCCGAGGTGGATCACCCCGCAGTGGGATACCGAACGGCACTTTTCTCATCCGCCCTCACCGGAGCAGGTGCGGGCGGCATGGGAGAAATATCCCGACGCGGCTGGAGCCCTCATCGTCAGCCCGAGCCCGTATGGCACATGCGCCGACATCGGAGCCATCGCCGACATCTGCCACGAGCGCGGCAAGCCGCTGATAGTCGACGAGGCCTGGGGAGCGCACCTTCCGTTCCACGAGGACCTGCCGACGTGGGCGATGGACGCGGACGCCGATGTCTGCGTTGTCAGCGTCCACAAGATGGGCGCGGGGTTCGAGCAGGGATCCGTGTTTCACCTGCAGGGGGATCTGGTTGACCCGCACCGCCTTTCGAAATGCGCCGACCTGCTGATGACCACCAGCCCGAACGTCCTCGTGTACACCGCGCTCGACGGTTGGCGACGCCAGATGGTCGAGCGCGGCCACGATCTGCTCGGCGCCGAACTCGACCTTGCCCGCTATCTGCGCGCACGCCTGGACGAGATCGACGACGTCGAGGTCCTCGAGGACGAGCTGCTGGGCCAGGAGGCGTCGAGCGATCTCGACATCACCCAGGTGTTGATGGATGTCTCCGCGACCGGAACGTCCGGATACCAAGCCGCCGACTGGCTGCGCGAGCACTGCAATCTCGATCTCGGCCTCAGCGATCACCGTCGGCTTTTGGCGACGATGTCGTTCGCCGACGACAAGCAAACGGCGGATCGCCTGGTGGACGCGATGCACAAGTGGCGCAAGGCGGCCGAGGACTTCGACCCGCCGCCTTCGATCAAGCTGCCCACGCCGGAGGAGCTGGAACTTCAGACCGTCTGCCTACCTCGCGACGCGTTCTTCGGGCCCACCGAAATGGTGCCCGCGGCCAAGGCCGCCGGCCGCGTTGCCGCCGAGCTGATCACCCCGTATCCGCCCGGCATCCCCGCGGTGGTGCCCGGCGAACGTCTCAATGAGGCCGTGATCGACTATCTGCGGTCGGGTGTCGAAGCGGGCATGACGCTGCCCGACCCCGTCGACGCGAACGCGCAACAGTTCCGGGTGGTCGCGGCCTAGCTGTAACTCCTAGGTCGCGTTGTCGTTCGATCTCTTCGCGGCGCCCCGCAAGGCGCGATTCGTGGAACGCAGATCCGTGTTGGCCGCGGAGAGCGCGGCATTGTCGTCCTCCAGGCTGAGGATCCGGGCGATGCCCGCCAGGTTGACCCCGGAGGCAACCAGCTCGCTGATGCGCTGTAGCCGGACCAGGTCGTCGGCGCTGTAGCGCCTGGTGCCGCCGTCGCTTCGCGCCGGGCTCAGCAGCCCGTGACGCTCGTAAAGGCGCAGCGACTGTACCGGGATGCCGGACAGTTCGGCGGCCACGGAAATGCCGTACACCCCATGATCGGATGCCGGCCCACCGGTATCACCAGGCGTGTCGGCCATTGGTCAACTCCTCAACTGATTCGGATAGAAAACCTGTTTACCACACTTGCGATGATGTGTCGATAGTGCTATACCAAATCTATGTCATTAGACATAGGTAATAGCCGCATCACAACAGATTGGAGTGAGAGGTGACCGCCATGCTGATGCGTACCGACCCGTTCCGCGACCTGGACCGCTTCGCTCAGCAAGTACTAGGCACGGCAGCACGGCCTGCGGTGATGCCGATGGATGCCTGGCGCGAGGGCGAGGAATTCGTCGTCGAGTTCGACATGCCCGGCATCAACCCCGACTCGCTGGACATCGACATCGAGCGCAACGTGGTGACCGTGCGTGCCGAGCGACCGGCCGTCGACCCCAACCGCGAAATGTTGGCCGCGGAGCGATCCCGCGGGGTGTTCAGCCGTCAGCTCGTCCTCGGGGAAAACCTCGACACCGACCGGATCGAGGCCTCCTACAACGAGGGCGTCCTGAGCCTGCGCATCCCGGTCGCCGAAAAGGCCAAGCCGCGCAAGATTTCCGTCGCGCACGGCAACGGCCACAAGGCGATCAATGAAAACGCCGGCAAGCGAGAGGTGATCGACGCCTGATCACTGGCGGCGGCGGCCTGGCCGGCGCGGCCTTCGACTCGCGCCGGCGGCCACCGCCATCGCCTACCGCCACAGGTAATGTGGCAACGTATCCAGCCTGTCCTCGGCGTTCAAGAGGTAGCGCCAACCCCCACGACACCCCACGTCGCATCTGCCGCCACTCGATCGGGCCCGACGATGCGCATGACGGCGGTCCGATTAGCCCTGAACTGCCCCGAGGAGATGCGATGGGTTCGAATCCTGACGACGAGACGGTCGAACAGGCGCTCGCCGGCGGGTCGGCGCAGCGCGCGGGCTGGTTCCGGTTCTATTTCGCCGATCAACGGTGGGAATGGTCCGACCAGGTGCAGCGCATGCACGGCTATGAGCCGGGGACCGTCACCCCGACCACAGAGTTGGTGCTGTCCCACAAACACCCCGACGACCGCGGACAGGTCGCGGCCACCATCGACCAGATCCTGCACACCCACAAGGCGTTCAGCACCCGCCATCGCATCATCGACACCAAGGGAAATGTGCGCCATGTGGTCGTGGTCGGCGACCAACTCCACGACGACCAAGGCGACGTGATCGGCACCCACGGTTTCTACGTGGATGTCACCCCGGTGGCCGACCGGGAGCGCGAGGAGTGGGTCACGGCGAAGCTGGCCGAGATCACCGAGCACCGAGCCGCCATCGAACAGGCCAAGGGGATGCTGATGCTGATCTACGGCATCGGTGACGACGCCGCGTTCGATCTGCTGAAGTGGTTGTCGCAGGAAACCAACATCAAGCTGCGGCTCCTGGCCGAACGGATCACCGACGACTTCCGCGCCATCGGCCCGACGCTGACCTCTCAAACGGAGTTCGACCATTTGTTGATGACCGCGCATTCGCGCGTCGACCCCGACGAACAACCCGTCGAATAGTCAGGGCCGCTTGCGCGAATTTGCTGATGGGTGCGCCGGATTCCTAACCGGTCACCCGTCGCCAATTGCCGCCAAGGCCGTCATTTCTTGCTGGGAATGACGATGACGACGATTAATGTCAGGATGGAGAAGAACAGTCCGAGTATTCCCCAACCCAAAGGGTTGCGGCCCTTGGTTGCCGCGATGATCGCGCAGACGAAGGCCGCAATGATACTGCCGATGGCAACGAATATTCCCTTGATTCCACGGAGAATCATTCCCGCGGCAACCGGGTCCGAACTCGCCAAGATCACCGAGTGCAACATGTGAGGCCTTTCTGATGGGGGCTTCAGGGTGATACCCGTCCCGTGGCGGATCAAACCGCGATGGCGAGGTATGCCCATGTTTGAAAGGTTCGAAAGCCGCACGCCTTTGGCATTCACTCAGGGCGATGATTTGGTCGCCTTTTGGCTCCATGGCCTGTTTGCTATGGGACCTACCGTTGCCCGGCCACTCAGAGCTCGTCGGAGAAATCGGCGGCGAGCCATCGGTCGGGGCGGATGGTGAACAACACGCTGTCCTGACCCTCCATGCTCCGGACGAACTGGCGCCCGCCCTCCTCGCCGAGGTAACGGATCGCGATGGCTTCCCGCGCCTCGAGCGGGGCCGGCGAGGTGTTCTCGACGACGGTGCCCTCGACGACCACATATTGATACGGGGGCTCCTCGCGCTGGACGACCAACGTCACCGCGCCGGCCCGCTCGATGAGCTTGGCCTTGCGGGTCCCCGGACCGGTGTTGAACCGGATGTTCCCGCCGGGGGTGTAGTCGTACCAGATCGGGACGCTGGCCGGCGGCCGGCCGTCGGCGGCATCGACGGACAACACACCCACGTGCTTCGCCGCGAGGAACTCCTGACGTTCGGCTTCGGTGAAAGGCTTCATGGCGGGCTTGAACGCTGTAGCGGCGGGGCGGTATTCCCGAGACGATCTATCCGACCCAACGCCCAGACGACGGGACTTCGGTTCGGTTTTCCGCGCGCAAACCGGGGTAGCTGACTACGCGAACAACTGTCCGGATGGAGACGCAATGACCACCGCTGAACAACCGCCGCCCGAAGGGGACAAACAATCCCCACAAGCCGCATCCGTCGATTCGCCCGAGGACGGCGCCGACGACACCGACGAGGCCGACGAGGCCGACGACGCCGGTTCTGAGGACGAATAGTCTGGACCAAGCCGCCTTGCTGCTGGGAGGAGAACGATATGCCCGCACCGTCAGCCGAGGTCTTCGATCGCTTGCGTCAGCTGGCGGCGATCAAAGACGTCACCGCGCGCGAGACCAAAACCATCGAAGAGGTGTTCACCGGCAAACCGCTGACCACGATCCCGGTCGGCACGGCCGAAGACGTCGAAGCGGCGTTCGCCGAAGCCCGCGCGGCACAGATCGACTGGGCGAAACGCCCGGTCAGCGAGCGCGTTGAGGTAATCCGCCGCTATCGCGACCTGGTCGTCGCGAACCGTGAGTTCTTGATGGACCTTCTGCAAGCCGAGGCGGGCAAGGCCCGATGGGCGGCGCAGGAGGAGATCGTCGACCTGATGGCGAACGCGAACTACTACGTCAGGGTCGCCGCGGACCTGCTCAAGCCACGCAAAGTGCAGGCGCTGCTCCCGGGAATCGGCAAAACAACGGTCGGCTATCAGCCCAAGGGCGTCGTCGGCGTGATCTCGCCGTGGAACTACCCCATGACGCTCACGGCCTCCGACTCGGTCCCCGCCCTGATCGCCGGCAACGGGGTGGTGCTCAAGCCGGACAGTCAGACGCCGTATTGCGCACTCGCGTGTGCCGAGCTGTTGTACCAGGCCGGCCTGCCGCGCGCCCTGTACGCGGTCGTGCCTGGCCCCGGCTCGGTCGTCGGCACCGCAATCACCGACAACTGCGACTACCTGATGTTCACCGGCTCGTCCGCAACCGGCAGCCGGCTCGCCGAGCACGCGGGCCGTCGGCTGATCGGCTTCTCGGCCGAACTCGGGGGTAAAAACGCGATGATCGTCGCGCGGGGAGCCAACCTGGACAAGGCCGCCAAAGCGGCCACCCGCGCATGCTTTTCGAACGCCGGCCAGCTCTGCATCTCCATTGAGCGGATCTACGTCGAGAAGGACATCGCCGACGAGTTCATCAGCAAGTTCGGCGCCGCGGTGCGCAATATGAAGCTGGGCACCGCATATGACTTCTCGATCGACATGGGGAGTTTGATCTCCGCGGATCAGCTGGATACGGTCACCGACCACGTCAACGACGCAACTGCCAAGGGCGCCAAGGTGATTGCGGGCGCCAAAGCTCGACCCGACATTGGGCCACTGTTCTACGAGCCGACGGTGCTGACCGACGTGACGCCCGAGATGGAGTGCGCGGCCAACGAGACGTTCGGGCCACTCGTGTCGATCTACCCCGTTGCCGACGTAGACGAAGCCGTCGAAAAGGCCAACGACACCGAGTACGGACTCAACGCCAGCGTGTGGGCCAGCTCCCCCGCGGCGGGTCAGAAGATCGCGGCCCGCTTGCGGTCGGGGACGGTGAACGTCGACGAGGGCTATGCGTTCGCGTGGGGCAGCCTCGGCGCCCCGATGGGCGGGATGGGCGTCTCCGGCGTCGGCCGCAGACACGGTCCGGAGGGCCTCCTGAAGTACACGGAATCGCAGACGGTAGCGACCGCCCGGGTGTTCAATCTCGATCCGCCCTTCGGCATTCCAGCGACGTTATGGCAAAAGTCCCTGTTGCCGATCGTGCGGACGGTGATGAAGCTTCCCGGCCGGAAGTAAGACGGCTTCCGTACGTCTACTACCTAGCGTAGTATTTGGGCTGTTCCCCACCGTGCACAAGGAGGTGCTGCGTGAGGTGGAGTTTCGCCCAGATCGGGCTGCTGATCATTTGCGTTTTACATGTTCTTCAGGCGGTAATCGGCTTCATCCTCGAGCCCAGCTTTGCGACGGGGCCCAACGCGCCGACCGTGCAACTGCTCGGTATGGACTACAACGGCTGGCACGCCGTCGCCGGCCTGGCGCTGTTCGGCCCGGGCCTGGTGTTCGCGATCCGCAAGTCATGCTCCGTGCTGTATCTGATCCTCGCCGCGATCGCCGGGGCGCTGCCCGGCATCTGGGCCTTCTTCTCGCATCAGGTCGCGGTTGTTTTCAGCTTTCCAAACAACACGACCGACGCGGTGGTGCACTTGGTGACCGCGGCGGTGATGCTGGCGGTGGCAGCCGCACAGATCCGCATGGACGGCGGGCTGAAAAACTCGCTCGCCGATCTCAGGAAGGCTCCGTAGCGACGGTGCCCCGTCAAAACGGCCCCCGGGTAGTTGTCCGGGGGCCGTTTGCTAGTAGCGGGGACAGGATTCGAACCTGCGACCTCTGGGTTATGAGCCCAGCGAGCTACCGAGCTGCTCCACCCCGCGTCGGTAAATGCCAGGTTACCGAACGCCGGGTGGCGCCTCCAAATCGCGGGTTCAGTGCGACGGCGGGTTGAGCCCGTATCGCCGGGCGATGTCGTCCATCCATTCCGGGTCGCCGTAGGTCAGCCCATACTTCTCAGCGAGTTCGCCGAACTCTGGCAGCTCATGAAGTGACTTGTCCACCGAGCCATGCGCTTCGAGCAGTTCGCCGAGTTCCCGGAAGTAGTTCTCAAATCCGCCCGGCGTGATGATCTCGACGATGCGACCGGGTTCGCTGCCGGCGTTCCACATGGCGTGCATCTGCCCGCGAGGCTTGGTGATGTAGCCACCCGGACCGAGGACCACCTCGCTGTCGTCGGAACGGAAGCCGATCTCACCCGCCAACACGAACGAATGCTCATCCTCGCGAGTATGCCGGTGCGCCGCGGTGAGCAAGCCGACCTCGAATGGATGCTCGACGATGGACACCTCGCCCCCATTGCTCTTGCCGGACAGCTTGAACACCGCGCCGAACCCGGGAAGGGTGACGTGCTCACCCTCCCCCGGCCGCACGACCGTGACCCCGATTTCGTTGTGCTGCGTCATCTGATACACGCTCCTCGCAATACCGTTGCGCCGCAAGGCTTCGGCCGCTACTCCGGCCGACTATTGAGGCCCTGCAGTCGTCTCGCTTCGAGGCGGCCACAGTGGCTGCGGCACTTCGACACCGAACGGCTTGCCCCAGCCGTTTCGGGATGAAACCTCTTGCACGGGACGCCGATTGGCTGCCACACCCCATTTGCCCCGCGGGTACCCGAGGGTCAGCATGGCCGACATCTTCCAGCCTTCCTCGACGGGCACGCCCAGCAACTCGTTCACCCTGTCCCGGAAATTGTTGAGCACCATCGTCATGACACCGCCGACGCCCTCGGCACGGGCCGCGAGCAAGATGCTCCAGATCGCCGGGTAGATGTTGGCGCCCCCGAGGTCGTCGATCGCGAAGACGAAGAGCAGCAGGGGAACTTCTTCGAAGTGGTCTGCCAGGTAGTCCCCCGAGCCTTTGATTCGGCGCATCGTCTCGGCGTGAGCGGCCGGGTCCAGGCCGGGCCCCGGCGCGACCATCGGTCCCGTTCCGGTCCTGAACTTCTCGTATTCGAGGGCGCGGGCCTGCCGGAACAGCTGAGCGAACTCGCGTATGAGTGCCGGGTCGTCGACGGCCACGAAGTGCCAGCGCTGGGTGTTGCCCCCATTCGGGGCACGCACGGCCGCGTCGAGGATGCGGGCCTGCACGTCCAGCGGTATCGGGTCCGGCCGCAACCGCCGCATCATCCGGGTGGTGTACAGCGCTTCATGAATATCCATCTGTCCGCTCCCTTCCGCTATTCGGGCCAGCTATTCGGGCCAGCTGTTGTTGAGGATGTTGTCGACGAAATCGACACGCCTGAAGGCGGGATCGAAGTGCGCCAGCACGTCGTCGTTCATCGTTCCGAAGGTGGTTTCAGGTCGATGCTTCATGCCGTCGTTGAACGCCGCCAGGATGCGCTGTTTGAACTGTGGGCGCGGGTGAGCGGCCGTCACCGCGGCCAGCGCGTCGGGGGCCAGGTCCTCCCGCCCGACGCCGACCACGTCGACTTCCACGCCGGCTTGGAGCAAGGCGACTTCGGGCGCGAGGAATTCCGGCACGCCCGGGGTGGTGTGCAGGGCGATGCCGAGCCACACCTTGTCGATGTCGGCTTTGCCGAAGCCGTGGCCAGCCAGGAAGTCCCGGGCAGCGTTGGCGCCGTCGACCTCGAAGCGAACGGTCGAGCTGCGGTAGCGCTCGGTGAGGCCGAGGTCGTGGAACATCGCCGCGACGTAGAGCAGCTCCAGGTCCGGTTGCAGTCCGCGGCGCAGGCCCTCCAGCGCGCCGAAGAGGAATACCCGCCGCGAATGGTTGAACAGCAGGTCGTCCTCGGCGTGGCGAATGAATTCGGTGGCCTCGCGCACCAGCGGCGAATCCGGGATTTGGATGCCAGCGATGCTTTCGATCGATGTGGTCATGATCTCGTCTCCTTCGGGCGGCGGTGATAGTTAGTCTGCGGCGGCACGGTCTTCCCGACCGTGGGCGTTCGGGCCGTCCTCTCCACAGAAAGCGACACAATGGCTTGCGTGACTGGTTCGCGGGTGGTGGTGATCGTCGTCTTCGACGACGTGACGATGTTGGACGTCGCCGGCGCGGGTGAGGTGTTCGCCGAGGCCAACCGGTTCGGCGCCGACTACCGGCTCAAGATCGCGTCGGTGGACGGACGCGACGTGACGACCTCGATAGGGACGCGCTTGGGCGTCACGGACGCCCTTTCTTCGATCGAGTCGGCCGACACCGTCCTGGTCGCCGGCAGCGATAACCTGCCCCGACGGCCGATCGACCCCGAGCTGATCGAGGCGATCAGGGTTTTATCGGAGCGAACCCGACGGATGGCATCCATTTGCACGGGATCGTTCGTCCTCGCGCAGGCGGGCCTGCTCAACGGTCGTCGTGCCACCACGCACTGGCACGATGCACGGTTGTTGGCCCGGGCCTTTCGGGATGTCACCGTCGAGCCGGACGCGATCTTCGTCCGCGACGGCGACGTCTTCACCTCGGCCGGGATTTCGTCGGGCATCGATCTGGCGCTGGCGTTGGTCGAAATGGATCACGGGACCGAACTGGTCCGCGCCGTGGCCCGGTGGCTGGTCGTCTACCTCAAACGCGCCGGCGGCCAATCACAATTCTCGGTGCTGGTCGAGGCCGATCCACCGCCGCAGTCGCCGCTGCGCGCGGTGATCGATGCGGTCGCGGCCGATCCGGGCGCGAACCACAGTGTGAAATCCCTTGCGGCCCTTGCATCCCTGAGCACCCGCCAGCTGACCCGCCTCTTTCAATCCGAGCTGGGGATGAGTCCGGCACGCTATGTCGAATTGGTCCGAATCGACTTCGCCCGCAACGCACTCGAATCCGGGCGGTCCGTCACCGAGACCGCGGGCATGGCGGGCTTCGGCAGCATCGAAACGCTGCGACGGGTCTTCGTCAGCCACCTGGGCATCAGCCCGAAAGCCTATCGAGACAGGTTCCGAACGGCCTACGCCTGAAGCTACTTGGTGGCGTTGTACTTGTTGATGGCGTCGTCGAGCCGCTGCAGCGCGGCGCCGTAGGCGGCGAAGTCGCCCTTCTTTTGCGCGTCGCGGGCGGCGCCGATCGCCGTCTGGATGTCCTGCAGCGCGGCGGCCTTGGCCGGCGACAACGTCACCGACCCGTCGGGAGAGGGCGGCACTGCCGCTACTGCCGGCGGTGGCGCCGGTGCCGGCGGCGAGCCGGCCGGCGGCGGTGGGCTCGCGGGTGGGTTGGCGGGCGCACCGCCCTCGGTGGGTTGGATCCCCGTCGCCGCCGCACCCGCACCGGGCCCGAACAGGCCGGTCAGCGCGTCACCCACCGTCGGGCCGTATCCGATCTTGTCGTTGTACATCATCGCCACCCGGATCAGGCGCGGGTACGACGAGGCGGCGTCGCTGGCCCCCGGGGAGGCATACACCGGTTCGACGTAAAGCAGCCCGCCCTGGCCGACCGGAAGGGTGAGCAGATTGCCCCAGCGGATCCGGTTCTGGTTGTCGCGCCCGATCACGCCCAGGTCCTGCGACACCGCCGGGTCAGTGGTGATCGCGTTGTTAGCCAGCTTGGGACCGTTGACCTGGCCCGGGATCGTCAGCACGGTGATCTTGCCGTACGTCGCGGGATCGGAGCTGGCACTGATGTAGGCCGCAAGGTAGTCACGCTTGAACCGGTTCATCGCGCTGATCAACTGGTACGAGGACGAATTGTCGTTCTTGCCAATGTTTTTCGCAACGATGTAATAGGGCGGCTGATAACTGCTCGCGGTCGGATTCGGGTCCAGCGGCACGTCCCAGAAGTCCGACGTGGAGAAAAACGTCACCGGGTCGTTGACGTGATACTTGGCCAGCAGCATCCGCTGCACCTTGAACAGGTCCTCGGGATAGCGCAGATGCTCGGCGAGCTCGGCCGTGATGTCGCTCTTGGGTTTGACCGTGCCCGGGAACACCCGCATCCAGGCTTTGAGCACCGGGTCCTGTTCGTCCTGCTGATACAGCGTCACGGTTCCGTCGTAGGCATCGACCGTGGCCTTAACCGAGTTTCGGATGTAGGAGACCTGCTTGTCGGGCGCCAGCCGGTTGAACGCCACCTCGGTGGAGTCGGCCGTCGCCGACGACAGCGAGGTGAGTTCGGAGTACGGGTAGTTGTCCAATGTGGTGTAGCCGTCGATGATCCACACCAGTCGCTTGTTGACGATCGCGGGGTACACCGAGCTGTCCGTCGTCAGCCACGGCGCGACCGCCTCGACCCGCTGCGCCGGGTCGCGGTTGAACAGGATCTTGCTGTTGGAGCCGATCACGTTGGAGAACAAGAAGTTTCGCTCGGCGAATTTGGCGGCGAACACGCTGCGGGATATCCAGCTGCCGATGGGAACGCCCCCGAGCCCGGTGTACGTGTAGTTCTTGGTCTCGGTGGAAGTCTCGTAGTCGTATTCGCGGTCGTTGCCGTTGCGCCCGACGATCGCGTAGTCGGCGGACGTGTTGGAGATGACGGGCCCGTAGTAGATGCGGGGCTGGTCCAGGGGCGCCGGCCCGTCGGAGACGACGCTGCCGTTGGCGCCCACGACGTTGACCAGAAATTCCGGATAGCCACCGTTCTGGTTGGGGTCGTTGGCGATCCCGCGCACGGTATTGGCCGGCGACGCGATGAATCCGTTGCCGTGCGTGTAGACGGTGTGCCGGTTGATCCAGTCCCGTTGGTTGTCGATCAGCCGGTCCGGGTTGAGTTCCCGGGCCGCGACGACGTAGTCGCGCAGGGCGCCGTTGCGGTCGAGGTAGCGGTCGATGGACAGCTGGTCCGGGAAGTGGAAGAAGTTCTTGCCCTGCTGGAACTGGGTGAATGCCGGGCTGACAATGGTTGGGTCGAGCAGCCGGATATTCGAGGTGGTCGCGCGGTCGGACGCGACCTGCTGGGCGGTGGCCTGCGCGTCACCCGTGTAGTTGCGATAGCTCACCACGTCGGACGTCAGCCCATAGGCTTGCCGGGTCGCGGCGATGCTGCGACTGATGTATTCGCTTTCCTTTTGCGCGGCATTGGGTCGCACGCTGATCTGCTCGACGATCAACGGCCAGCCCGCACCCACGATCAACGACGACAGCAGCAGCAACACCAGGCCGATCGCCGGAATCCGCAAGTCCCGCAAGGTAATCGCCGAGAACACCGCGGCCGCGCAAATGAGCGCGATCGCCAGCAGAATCAGCTTGGCCGGTAACACCGCGTTGATATCGGTATACCCGGCCCCGGTGAACGGCTTACCGCCACGCGTGTGCGACAGCAGCTCGTAACGGTCCAGCCAGTAGGCGACGGCTTTGAGCAGCACCAGCATCCCGACCAGGCTGACCAGCTGGATGCGCGCCGAGCGGCTCAGGGCGCCGGTACGACCCGACAGTCGGATGCCGCCGAAGATGTAGTGCGCCAACAGGTTCGCCAAGAACGCCAGGAACACAGCCACGAACATGTAGCTGAGCAGTAGCCGATAGAACGGCAGGTCGAACGCGTAGAAGCCGAGGTCCTTGCCGAACTGCGGATCCCTGACGCCGAAGTTGCCGCCGTGCAGGAACAGCTGGATCCGTACCCAGTAGCTCTGCGCGATGATGCCGGCCAATAGGCCGATCGCCACTGGAATTCCGATGCCCACCAGTCGCAGCCGCGACATGACGACGGTGCGGTACCGCGCCACCGGATCGTTGTCGTTGCTCGGGACGAAAACCGGGCGGGTCCGGTAGGCGATCGCCAGCCCGGCGAACACGATGCCGCCGACCAGCAGACCGGCGACCAGGAACACGACGATGCGCGTCACCAGCACGGTGGTGAACACCGACCGGTAACCCAGCTCACCGAACCACAGCCAGTCGACGTAGGCGTCGATCATTCGGGGACCCGCGAGCAGCAAAACGATCACACCCAGCGCGATCAAGATCAGAATCCGGCTACGCCGAGTCAGCTTCGGCATTCTGGCGGTGGGCCGCATCCCCACTGGCTACGCTCCCTGATCGATGTGGCGACTCGATGTGGCGACAACAACTCTACGCATTGCGCGACGTGCGATCCCGGGCTCGCCTAGCAGGTCGGCGGCTGACCCCCCGTCTGGATCGCGTGCAGCGCGTCCACCGCTTGGTTGAGGGTCTCGACCTTGATCAGGCGCAGGCCGGACGGATTGTCCGAACTCGCCTCGTAGCAGTTCTTCGCGGGCACCAAGAAGACTGTGGCGCCGGCCGCGTGGGCGGCAACCATCTTGTGGGTGATGCCGCCGATCTGGCCGACCTTGCCGTCGGCGGAAATGGTGCCGGTCCCGGCGACGAACGTCGAACCGGCCAAGTCACCGGTGGTGAGCTTGTCGACGACCGCCAGACTGAACATCAGTCCCGCGGAGGGCCCGCCCACATTGGCAAGGTTGAAATCCACCACAAACGGCGCCCACGGCGCGTCGAGCACCGCGACACCCAGGAAGCCGTAGTCACGATCCTTGTTTGTGCCCAGCGTGATCTGAGCTACCCCCGCGGGCTCGTTCTTGCGGCGGAAGTCGATCGTCACCACCTGGCCGGGCTTGGTGTTCTTCATCAACCCCGTGAATTGCTCGACGTTGGCGACCGGGGTGTTGTTGACCGCGTCGATGGCGTCGCCGGCCTTCAGCTTGCCCGCCGACGGACCGGGATCGTTGACCGTCGCGACGGTCACCGCAGGCGCGTACTTCAGGTATCCCAGCGCGGCGTAGGCGGCGCTGTCCTCGGACTGCTTGAAATCGGCGTTATTGGCCTTGTCCACGTCTTCGCGCGACTTGCCCGGCGGATAGACGAGATCGCGCGGGATCAGTTGTTCCTGCCCCGACAACCACAGGGTCAGCGCTTCACCCAGGGTCAGGTCGTCGCGCTGCGACACCGTCGTCATGTTGAGATGACCGGTCGTCGGGTGTGTTTGCGTGCCCTCGATCGCGACCACCTGCTTGCCGTCGACCTCACCGAGCGTGTCGAACGTGGGCCCGGGGCCCAGCGACACGAACGGCACCGTCACCACCGCGAGCAACACACCGAAGGCCACGATCGGGACCAGCGCGACCATCAAGGTCAGAATCCGCCTGTTCACGCCGCTACACTATCGGGGCCCTGCCGCGGCGGGTTCAGCTGTAAGCATGACCGCAGACCGCGCTTTCCCTTCGACCGGTGAGTACCGTTGAGTTATGGCTGACCTGCCTTTCGGCTTCTCCTCTGGAGATGACCCCGACCCCGAGAAGCGCGGGAAGAACGATCCCGAGTCCGGCGCGTCCAACCCGCTGGGCGCGTTCGGCATGAGCGGCGATTTCAACGTGGGCGACCTGGGGCAGATCTTCACCCAGCTGGGTCAGATGTTCTCTAGCGCCGGCACCATGACACAGGGCGGCGAAGCGGCGGGTCCCGTCAACTACGAACTGGCCCGGCGCGTGGCGACAAGCTCGATCGGGTTTGTCGCGCCCATCCCGGCGACGACGAGCTCGGCGATCGCCGACGCGGTGCACCTCGCCGACACCTGGCTGGACGGCGTCACCGCGCTGCCCGCGGGCACAACTAAGGCGGTGGGCTGGACGCCCAGCGACTGGGTGGACCACACGCTAGACATCTGGAAGCGGCTCTGCGACCCGATGGCTCAACAGATTTCGACGGTGTGGGCGTCCGCGCTGCCCGAGGAGGCCAAGAGCATGGCCGGCCCCCTGCTGGCGATGATGTCGCAGATGGGCGGCATGGCGTTCGGTTCGCAGCTGGGACAGGCGTTGGGCCGGTTGTCCCGCGAGGTGCTGACGTCGACTGAAATCGGTCTGCCGCTGGGACCCAAGGGCGTCGCCGCGATCCTGCCCGATGCCGTCGAATCGTTCGCCGCCGGACTGGAGCAACCGCGCAGCGAGATCCTGACCTACCTGGCCGCACGGGAGGCCGCACACCATCGGCTGTTCAGCCACGTGCCGTGGTTGTCCAGTCAATTGCTGGGCGCCGTAGAGGCCTACGCCATGGGCATGAAGATCGACATGACCGGGATCGAGGAGCTGGCGCGCGACTTCAATCCGGCCACCCTGTCCGACCCGGCCGCCATCGAAAACCTGCTCGGCCAAGGTGTATTCGAGCCCAAGGCGACGCCCGCCCAGACTCAGGCGCTGGAACGGCTCGAGACGCTGCTCGCGCTGATCGAGGGCTGGGTGCACGTCGTGGTGACCGCGGCGCTGGGCGACCGGATTCCGGGCGCGGCCGCACTGGCCGAGACGCTGCGCCGGCGCCGGGCCAGCGGCGGGCCGGCCGAGCAGACGTTCGCCACTTTGGTGGGCCTCGAGCTGCGGCCTCGCAAGCTGCGCGAAGCCGCCGCGCTGTGGGAGCGGCTGACGCAAGCGGCCGGCGTGGACGCCCGCGACGGCGTCTGGCAACACCCGGACCTGCTGCCCAGCGGGGAGGATCTCGACGAGCCGGCCGGCTTCATCGACCGTGTCATCGGCGGGGACACCAGCGGCATCGATGAGGCGATCGCCAAGCTCGAGGACCCCGACGCTGAAGACCCCCGCGGCGGTTCTGGCCGCTAGGTCAGGAACCGGCCTCTCCGAGCAGGCGTAGTCGGGCCGCCGCTATTACCGCCTCGGCTTCAAAAATGACTGCTTCTGCCGCCGCTGCTTCGGCTTCTGCTGCCTCGGCTTCTGCTGCCTCGGCTGCTGCCGCCTCGGGGCGGTGCGCCGCGTCCCCGCGAGCCACCGCCAGCACGTAAATCAACACCCCGGCGCAGGCCACGACGGACACCACCGGCCCCGCTGCGGCGGTCATGATGAACGCAAAGGAGAAGCTCGTAACAATGAGCCAGATAAGCCTTCTCAGCATCATGGACGTTAAGTCGGCTGGTACCGCATTGACGTTACCTAGGACGTCGCTGCCGACGTCCCTGCCGACGGGGTGACGTGCGACCGCCAGGCGCGCGGACCGACGCGCGAGCGAGGCGGGACCATGCTCTCCCTAGGACACGGCACGCAGCGCTGGACGACCACCGCCAGCTAGTGGGAAGCTCTGAAGGTGGTCAAGCACGCGAGCCCACACGCTGCCATCGAGCCGGGCGACGCTGTGCCAGTACCTCCGCGAAGGAAGGGGATCACGCGGTCTCCGAGCGCGATTATTAGATGGCTGGATCGCGATCCGTGGGTCGCCGTGGCGCTCGTGGTGCCGATGGCGATATTCCTCGTAGGCGCTTTGATCGGGCATCCATTTCTGTTCGTGTTCGTGCTGCCGCTGGCGCTGACCGTGCTGGCCGGCATGGCTTTCGTCGTGATGGATTTGTACAAAGGGGCCGAGCGAAAGCTGGCGCGAGCGCAGTTGGAAGCCGAGGAGCGGACACGGGCCCAAGCCGCCGAAGCCAAAACTCTGGCCACGGAAGCCAAAACCCTGGCCGTCGAAGCACGGGCACGAGCACAAGCCGCCGAAGCCAAAGCTGTCACCGCCGGGGCCAAAGCCGTGTCCGCCGAAGCCGAAGCTATCGCCGCCGAAGCCAAAGCCGTCACCGCCGAAGCCGAAGCGCTGACCGCCGAAGCTCTGACCGCCGAAGCGCGGGCACGAGCCGAGGCCGCCGAAGCCGAGGCGCTGAACGCTGAGGCTCTGAAGGCCGAAGCGCGGGCACGGGCAGAGGCCGCCGAAGCCGCCGCGCTGAACGCCGAAACGCGCGCGCGAGCACTAGCGGCCGATGCCGACGCTCTGACCGCCGAAGCGCGGGCGCGAGCGCGGGGGCGGGCAGAGGCCGCCGAAGCCGCCGCGGTGGCCGCCGAAGCCCGGGCGCGAGCGGAAGCAGCCGAAGCCGCCGCGCTGGCCGCCGAGGCCCGGGCCCGAGCGGAAGCAGCCGAAGCCGAAGCGCTGGCCGCCGAAGCCCGCGCCCGAGCACAAGCGGCCGAAGCCGCCGCTCTGAACGCCGAAGCCCGGGCCCGGGCGCAAGCCGCCGAAGCCGCCGCTCTGACTGCTGAAGCGCGGACGCGGGCGCGGGCGCGAGCAGAGGCCGCCGAAGCCGCCGCGCTAGCCGCCGAAAGGCGGGCCCGAGCCGAAGCCGCCGAAGCCGCCGCTCTGAACGCCGAAGCGCGGGCGCGAGCAGAAGCCGCCGAAGCCGCCGCTCTGGCCGTCGAAGCGCGGACGCGAGCGATCCGGCTGCGAGCTGCTTGAGGCGGAAGCCGGGGCGGGAGACCAACAGCGCGGTGGCGCGGCGGTTCTGTGGATAACTGAGCCGGCGGTTGGCTCCCGGCGTGGCACAGTCTGAACTCATGCCGCGGGCCGCGCCTTCTCTGTATGCGTTGGACCCGGCGATGCCAGTGCTGCTGCGGCCCGACGGCGCGGTTCAGGTCGGCTGGGACCCGCGCCGGGCCGTGCTGGTCCGCCCGCCGAACGGCCTGGCCGCGGCCGAGTTGGCCGCGCTACTGCGGTCCATGCGATCACCGATACCGATCACCGAGCTGCAGCGGCAGGCCGCCGACCGCGGGCTAACCGACGCCGACGGTCTGACCAGCCTCGTCGCGCAACTGGTCGGCGCGGGTGTGGCGACCCGCGGCCGCCGGCAGTCCGGCGGGCGGGCCGCGTCGATCCGGGTGCACGGTCGCGGCCCGCTGTCGGACCTGCTGGTGGAGGCGTTGCGCTGCTCGGGGGCCCGCATTGCGCACAGCAGCCAGCCGCACGCGACCGTGTCGCCCGACGCCGTCGACCTGGTGGTGTTGTCGGACTACCTGGTCGCCGACCCCCGGATGCTGCGCGACCTGCACTTACAGGGAGTGCCGCACCTCGCGGTTCGGGTGCGCGACGGCACCGGGCTGGTCGGGCCGCTGGTCATCCCCGGCGTGACCAGCTGCCTGGGCTGCGCCGATCTGCATCGCAGCGACCGCGACGCCGCGTGGCCGGCGATCGCGGCTCAGCTGCGGGAGACCGTTGGCGTGGCGGATCGGGCCACGCTGCTCGCGACCGCGGCGCTGGCGCTGAGTCAGGTGAACCGGGTGATCGCGGCCGTGCGCGGGCAGGCGGCGCCGGACCCCGAGCCGCCCCAGGCGCTCAACGCGACGCTCGAGTTCGATCTGCATGCCGGCGCGATCGTCGCGCGCCGGTGGACTAGGCATCCGCTGTGCTCGTGCTGACGGATCTCCCACACGCAGCGCCGGTGTTACCCAGATCAACACCGCGGGGCCCGAATCGTCATGGATGATGGGGGTGTGTCAGATATCAAACGCGGCCGTGCTGCGCGCAATGCGAAGCTGGCCACCATTCCGGTCGGGTTCGCCGGCCGGGCGGCGCTCGGGTTCGGTAAACGCCTGACCGGCAAGTCGAAGGACGAGGTCCAGGCCGAGTTGCTGGAGAAGGCCGCCCACCAATTGTTCACCGTCCTGGGCGAGCTCAAGGGCGGTGCGATGAAGGTGGGTCAGGCGCTCTCGGTGCTGGAGGCCGCGATTCCGGAGGAGTACGGCGAACCGTACCGCGAGGCGTTGACCAAGCTGCAGAAGGACGCCCCGCCGCTGCCCGCCGCCAAAGTGCACCGGGTGCTCGACGCGCAACTCGGCACCAAGTGGCGCGACCGGTTCAGTTCGTTCGACGACACGCCGGTGGCCTCGGCCAGCATCGGCCAGGTGCACAAGGCGGTGTGGTCCGACGGCCGCGACGTGGCCGTCAAGATCCAGTACCCGGGCGCCGACGAGGCGCTGCGCGCCGACCTCAAGACGATGCAGCGGATGGTCGGGGTGGTCAAACAGCTCGCGCCGGGAGCCGACGTCCAGGGCGTGGTCGACGAGCTGATCGAGCGCACCGAGATGGAACTCGACTACCGGCTAGAAGCCGACAACCAGCGCGCGTTCGCCAAGGCCTACGAAGGCCACCCGCACTTCGCGATCCCGCATGTCGTGGCCAGCGCCCCCAAGGTGGTGGTCCAGGAGTGGATGCAGGGCGTGCCGATGGCCGAGATCATCCGCCACGGCACCGCCGAGCAGCGCGACCTGATCGGCACCCGGCTGCTCGAGCTCACCTTCGACGCGCCGCGCCGGCTGCAGATGCTGCACGGCGACGCGCACCCGGGCAACTTCATGCTGTTGCCCGACGATCGGATGGGCGTGATCGACTTCGGCGCCGTCGCGCCGCTGCCGGGCGGGTTGCCGATCGAGCTCGGGATGTCCATCCGGTTGGCCCGCGACAAGAACTACGACTTGCTGTTGCCGACGATGGAGAAGGCCGGCTTCATCCAGAAGGGCCAGCAGGTGTCGGTGCGCGACATCGACGACATGTTGCGCCAGTACGTCGAGCCCATCGAGGTCGAGGTGTTCCACTACACCCGGAAGTGGCTGCAGCGCATGAGCGCCATCGAGATCGACAAGTCGGTGTCGCAGATCAGGACGGCACGGCAGATGGACCTGCCGCCCAAGCTCGTGATCCCGATGCGGGTGATCATGTCGGTGGCCGCGATCCTCTGCCAGCTGGATGCCCATGTGCCGATCAAGGCGCTGTCGGAGGAACTGGTCCCGGGTTTCGCCGAGCCCGACGCGGCCGTCGTCTAAGCGGCAACGTCTTTGCGCGGGCGTCCGCGCGGGCGTTTGAAGCTCACGATCGAGCCCCGCTCGAAGATCTCGCCGCCCCAGACGCCCCAGGGTTCGGCGCGTTCCAGCGCCGCGGTCAGGCACTGACGCCGGATCGGGCAGCTCGCGCACAGCGCCTTGGCGCGCTCGAGGTCGGCCGGCGTCTCGGCGAACCACAGGTCGGGATCTCCGGCGTGACACGGCAACGCCGGCCGCGGCGGTCTGGGGACTGTCGATGCCGACATGTCCTTCTCACCTGCTTCCTGGTCTGGTGGATGTCTGGGATTGATCCGGACCAGGTAGGGAGGCTGTCGACCCTACAAGTGTGGCCACGGATCCTGGTGACTTCGGGTCCGTGGCCATTCGGCGAAAATCGGGCGGGTTACGTTGCGCTTACGTATGACCCCGATCCACGGACACGTCAGTCGCGGTGGCGGCGGCGCGATGCTTGACCGCGGCCGCCTGGGTAGCGGTGTGAGCGGCATGGGAGGTCCCCGCGGTCAGCACCGCGCCGGCCACGGCTACACCGAACGTGTTGTGGATCATCGTGGCCACCTCCTCCCGCTTGGACGCTTGCCAGCCTTCAGCCAGCAGCAGAATGCGTGTTTCGAGGGTAAATGGTAGCCGACGACGGTGACAACCGATTTTCTGACCTGCGTGTTTAGCCGCGGGCGCGCACCAACCCCAGCACGTCCGGCCCGTATTGCTCGAGTTTGCGTGCGCCGATGCCCGGGATCGCGACCAGGGCCGCCTCATCGGCGGGCAGCGCCTCGGCGATCGCGATCAGCGTGTTGTCGCTGAAGACGATGTACGGGGGCACCTTCTGTTCCCGCGCGAGATCCAGCCGCCACGCCTTGAGTTGCAGCAACAGTTCCTCGTCGATGTCGGCCGCACACGTCTCGCAGCGGCGCAGCATGACGGCCGCCGGGGTGGTCAGGTCGCTGTTACAGATACGGCAGCGGGTGGGGACGCCCTTGTTGCGCCGTGATCTGCTCGGCGCGGGATCGGGCCGCGCCTGCGGCGCGATCCCGTTGAGGAACCGCGACGGCTTGCGGCTCTGGCGTCCGCCCGGGTTCCGCGCCAGCGCCCAGCTGAGCGCCAAATGCATTCGGGCCCTGGTGATTCCGACGTAGAGGAGGCGGCGCTCCTCCTCCACGGGTTCGCTCTCGGCGCCGTGCGCCAGCGCGTGCGAGATGGGCAGCGTGCCGTCGGCCAGCCCCACGAGGAAGACCGCATCCCATTCGAGTCCCTTGGCGGCGTGCAGCGAGGCCAGCGTCACGCCCTGCACCACCGGTGGGTGCCGCGCGTCGGCCCGCATCCGCAGCTCGGCCAGCAGACCGGGAAATTCCAGCTGCGGATTGTGCGCCACTTCGTCGTCCACCAGCTGGACCAGCGCGGTCAGCGCCTCCCAACGATCCCTGGCGCGCGTTCCCACCGGCGGTTGCGCCGTCAGGCCCAGCGGTTCCAGGATGGCGCGCACCACGTCGGGCAGCGGTCCGTCTTCGCGGTTTTCGAAGCCGCGGTCGGCCGCGCGCTGCAGCGCCAGCAGCGCCTGCTTGATCTCCTGGCGGTTGAAAAATCCCTCGCCGCCGCGAACCTGGTAGGCGATGCCGGCTTCGGTCAATGCCTCCTCGTAGACCTCGGACTGCGCGTTGACCCGGTAGAGCACTGCGATTTCGGCCGGCGCCGTGCCGGATTCGATCAGCTTGGTGATCGCTGCCGCCACCGCGGTGGCCTCAGCCGTTTCGTCGGGATGCTCGTGAAACGACGGCGCCGGGCCCGGGGCCCGCTGGCCGGACAATTGCAGCTTGCTGCCGGCGACGCGGCCGCGGGCCGCGGCGATCACCTGGTTGGCCAGCGACACCACCTGCGGGGTGGACCGGTAGTCGCGCTCCAGCCGCACGACCGTGGCGTCGGGAAACCGGCGCGAGAAGTCGAGCAGGAAGCGCGGCGAGGCCCCGGTGAACGAATAGATCGTCTGGTTGGCGTCGCCGACCACGGTCAGGTCGTCGCGGTCGCCCAGCCACGCCGAGAGCACCCGCTGCTGCAGCGGGGTGACGTCCTGATACTCGTCGACCACGAAGCAGCGGTAGCGATCCCGGAACTCGTCGGCCACCGCGGCGTCGTTTTCGATCGCGGCCGCGGTGTGCAGCAGCAGGTCGTCGAAGTCGAGCAGGGTCACCGCCTCGTCGCGGGTCTTGAGCGCCTCGTACGCGGAGTAGACGGCCGCGACCTGCGCGGCGTCCAGCGGGATGTCCCGGCCCGCGGCGGCCACCGCGGCGGCGTACTCCTCGGGGCCGATCAGCGACGCCTTGGCCCACTCGATCTCACCGGCCAGGTCGCGCACGTCGTCGGTGCTGACGTTGAGCCTGCTGCGGCTGGCCGCCCGGGCCACGACGGCGAACTTGCTGTCCAGCAGCTGCCAGCCGGTCCCGCCGACCACCCGGGGCCAGAAATACCGCAGCTGGCGATGCGCGGCGGCGTGAAAGGTCAGGGCCCGCACGGCGCCGACTCCGCAGCCGCTCTGCGCGGCGGCGTCGAGCGTGCGCAACCGCGACCGCATCTCCCCCGCGGCCCGCTGGGTGAACGTGACCGCCAGCACCTGCCCCGCGGCGACATGGCCACTCGCGACGAGCTGGGCGATCCGATGCGTGATGGTGCGGGTCTTGCCCGTTCCGGCCCCCGCGAGCACACAGACCGGTCCGCGCGGGGCCAGCACGGCTTCGCGCTGCTCGTCGTCGAGCCCGGCGGTCAACGGGTCGGTCATGGTCGGCACGGGGACCATTGGCATGGCGTCCATCTTGGCAGCGATGGCCGACAAACCAGGTGCATCGCCACGCTGAGAGTCGCTTCGGAATTCATCGTCGCCGCGCTACGTTAACGGGCTATGACCAACGCGGCGATTACCGTTTACACCACATCATGGTGCGGCTTCTGTCACCGACTCATGACGGTGCTCAAGTCCAATGGGATCCCCTACGACGCGATCGACATCGAAGAGGACCCGGCGGCGGCGGAATTCGTCAGCTCGGTCAACGGCGGTAACCGCACGGTGCCGACGGTGAAGTTCGCCGACGGGTCCACGCTGACGAACCCGAGCGCCGCCGAGGTGAAAGCCAAGCTCGCCGAAGTCGGCTAGGGCTCAACCCGCCTAGCCGGTAATCTCGGCCCAGGATTCGATGATCACGCGGGCGATCGAAATCGACCCGGGCAGAAGCAGTTTCGATTCCTTAGAGTCCGCGCTGCTCCAGTCGCCGGCCGCAAGCGCGGCACGGACCTCGTCGCGGGTGAACCATGCCGCCTCGGCGATCTCGCCGTCGTTGAACGAGAAACCCTCGTCGGGGTCGGCCACCGCGTGGAATCCGACCATGAGCGAACGGGGAAACGGCCAGGGCTGGCTGCCCAGGTAACGCACCTCGCGCACGTGCAGGCCGATTTCCTCCTTGATCTCCCGGGCGACGCAGGTTTCGAAAGACTCGCCCGCCTCGACGAATCCGGCCAGCAGCGAGAACATCCGCTCGGGCCACACCGCCTGGCGGGCCAGCACCGCGCGGTCAGCCCCGTCGTGGACCAGACAGATTACGGCGGGGTCGATGCGCGGGAACTCCTCGTGACCGGTGACCGGGTTGACGCGTGACCAGCCCCCTCGCGACGGCCTGGTCGGCGAGCCGTCCACCGCGCTAAACCGGGCGCTGTCATGCCAATTCAGCAGCGCAATGGCCGACGACACCAGTTGGCTGCTGGTGTCGTCGAAGATGGGCCCGAGACTGCGCAGGTTCACCACCTCGGCTTGCACGCCGGGGTCTTCGGGCGCTTGCAGCGCGCCCCGGATCGCCCAGACATGCCGGCCGCCCTCGATGCGGCCCAGGAATACCGCGTCAACCGGGGGCTTGTCGCCCAGCTCGGCCGCGGCGCCCAGCACCACCCGGCCGTCGGCGACCAGCACCTGGTTGCGCGAATCCACCCGCAGCAGCGCCGCGTCGGCCCATCCCGCGGTGGCCGCATCGACATCGGTGCGCAACTGATCGGCGCGGTCCGCGCCGACGCGCGAGAGCACCGGAACGTCCCGCAGCTGGAACTCCACGTAGTCTCCTGCCGAGTCTCCTGCCGAGCCTGCTGGCGGCGAGCCGCCGCTAACGTCCCACGTCGCGGATGTAGAGCAATCGGTCGGTGGCCTCGATGGCGTCCGCCTCGGGCGCGCCGACCCGCAGCAGGTGGCCGTCGCGCACCACGCCGAGCACGATGTCGCGCAGATGCCGTGGGGATCCGCCCACTTCCGTCTGCTCCACCTCGCGCTCGGCGATCACCATCCCGGCGTCCGGCGTCAGCAGATCCTCGATCATCTCCACGACGCTCGGCGTGGTGGTCGCGATCCCGAGCAGCCGGCCGGCGGTCTCCGAGGAGACGACCACCGAGTCCGCACCCGATTGCTGCAGCAGGTGTGAATTCTCGGCCTCCCGAATGGAAGCCACGATCTTGGCCTTGGGCGCGATCTCCCGCGCCGTCAAAGTCACCAGCACGGCGGTGTCGTCGCGGCCGGTGGCAACGATGATCGACGACGCGTGTTGGGCCCCGGCCAGCCGCAGCACATCGGACTTGGTGGCATCCCCGTGCACGGTGACCAGCCCGGCCGTGGCGGCGTGCTCGAGGGCGCTGCGATCGGGGTCGACGACAACGACCTCGCCCTGGGCCTCGTCGTCGCTAATCATCGCGGCGACAGCCGTTTTCCCCTTCGTGCCGTAGCCGATGACGACGGTGTGGTTGCGCACTTTGTTCCTCCAACGCTGGATCTTCCACGCCTGCCGGGACCGCTCGGAGAGCACCTCGAGCGTCGTGCCGACCAGCACGGCCAAGAACGCGATCCGCAGCGGCGTGAAGATCACGGTGTGAACCAGGCGCGCGGTCTCGGTGTAGGGGGTGATGTCGCCGTATCCGGTGGTCGACAGCGACACCGCCGCGAAGTAGACGCAGTCGGCGAATGTCGGCGGCTCGCCGCGCACGTCGCGGTAGCCGGTGCGATCGAGGTAGACAATGACGGCCGCGCCGAACAACACCACCAGCGCGATGGCCACCCGCCGCGCGATGACCCGCACGGGACTGCCGTGCTCTTCGGGGATGCGCAGCACGCCGACCAGCAGATGACCGGGCTGGGCGGTCAGCGTCTCGTCGAGCCCCCTCAGACGCTGCGACCTACCCTTTTGCACGGCGGTCCGTCAATTGGATTAACCCCACGCTCAACCCCACCCGCAGGCCTGGTACACGCCCTCAAATGTAACCACGTCAGCCGGTCAGTAGCAGCCCGGCCAGCTCGGTGGGCTCGGGCAGTTCATCGGGGACGACGGTGACGCCGGTGCGCACGTAGTGGAAGGCGGTGCGCACCGACGATTCCGGGCATCCCGACAACGCCGCCCACGCCAGACGGTAGACGGCGAGCTGGACGGCGGCCTGCCGCAGGGCTTCCGGCCCACGCGGGGGCTGGCCGGTCTTCCAATCCACCACCGTGACACCGCCGTCGGGGTCGGCGAACACCGCGTCGATGCGGCCGCGCACCACGGTCTCGCCGATCGGCATCTCGAATGGCACCTCGACGGCGACCGGTGTGCGGGCGGCCCACCGCGAGCTGGTGAACGCCGCCTGCAACGTCGCCAGCTCCCGGGTGTCCCCGACGTCCGAGTCGGCCGCACCCGGCAGGTCGGCGACGTCGAACAGCCGCTCGGCACCGTAGAACTGCTGCACCCAGGCGTGAAAGGCGTTGCCCAGCAGGGCATGTGGATCGGGCCGCGCGGGCAGCCGATGCACCAGCCGCTGCGCCGCGCCCTGCGGGTCGCGCGCCAGGTCCACCAAACCGCTGACCGACAGCTGGCTGGGCAGGGCGCGGGCGGGCGGACGCGCCGAGCGGGCGCGCTCGGCCAGCAACGCATCGACGTCGGCGGCCCAGCCGTCGACGTCGGCACCGGCCGCGACCGCACCGGCCGACATGGCCTCGGCCACCCGCGCCGCGCCGCGTTCGACGTCGCCGCGCCGTGAGGCGAGCGGGTCCGCGGGCCAGATCGCTTCGACGACGTTGTCGCGCAGCGGGTTTCGCTCACCATCGGGCGGCGCCGGCGCCCAGTGTTCCACCACCCCGCACGGCTCCCCGGCCGCGGTGGAACGGTCGATGATGTCCTTGATTTCGCACAGGAAGTCCGACGGGCCCCGGGGTCTTATCCCGGTGGGACCCCAGTGGTGGCCGGACACCAACAGGGTGTCGGCGGCCCGGGTGATGCCCACGTACAGCAGTCGGCGCTCCTCGTCGACGCGCCGCTGCTCGAGCTGGCGGCGGTGCTGGGAGATCTTGTCCGACAGCTGCTTTCGGTTGGTGACGTCCGAGGTGTCGAGCACCGGGATGCCCAGTGCACCCGCCGAGGCGCGGTCCCCGCGCAGCAGCGGCGGCAGCTCCGCGGCGTCGGTGAGCCAGCTGCTGCGCGACGCGGTCGACGGAAAGATTCCGCCCGACAGGTGTGCCACCGCCACCAGTTGCCACTCCAAACCCTTCGCGGAATGCACGGTCAGCACCTGGACCCGGTCCCGGGCGGCCGTCAACGGGGCGGGGGCCAAGCCGTTTTCGACCACCTCGGCCGCGTCCAGGTAGGCCAGCAGACCCGCGACCGACGCCGCCGCAGTCACGTCGGCCGCCGCGGCCCGGGTTCGCTCGGCGTAGCCGGCGACCACGTCGGCGAAAGCGTCGAGGTGTTCGGCGCCGGCCCAGCCGGCGCCAACCCCTACGGCGGCCCGGGCTTCGCAGTCGACGCCGAGCACCCGCCGGACCTCGGCGACGAGGTCGGGCAGCGAATGGCCGAGGTGCGCCCGCAGGGCGCGCAGCTCGGCGGCCAGCGCGATGATGCGCCGATATCCCGCAACCGAATACGACCCGGCCGGCCCGGGATCTCCGATCGCGTCGGCCAGACACGCGGTGTCGGCGTCCGGACCCGCCGCCCGCGCGATCGACTCGGCCGAGGGCGCGTCGTCGGGGCGTCCCCCGCAAGCGGGTGGTGCCCCCAGTCCCGCCGCGAGGGCCTGCGCGCGCCGCCACAGCGCGGCAACGTCCCGCCCGCCGAGGCGCCATCGCCGGCCGGTGAGCACGCGCATCGCCGCCGCCCCCGCGGTCGGGTCGGCAACCAGCCGCAGCATCGCCACGACGTCGGCGACCTCGGGCACCGACAGCAGGCCGGCGAGCCCGACGACCTCGACGGGGATGCCGCGGGCGCGCAGGGCGTCGGCCACCGGTGCGGCATCGGCGTTGCGGCGCACCAGCACCGCGGCGGTCGGCGGGCTGACACCCTCGGCGCGGGCCCGCTGGTAATGCCGGTGCACGTGCTCGGCGATCCACTCGCGCTCGGCCCGCGCGTCGGGAAGCAGCGCGCATGCGACGGTGCCGGGCAACGCGTCCGGGCGCGGCCGCAGCGCATGCACGGCAACCGACCGCCGCCGCGCCTCCGCCGAGATGGCGTTGGCCAGCTGCAGGGCGCGGGGCGGGTTGCGCCAGCTGGTGCGCAGCTCCAGGACCGGCGCGGGGGTGCCGTCGGCGTGGGGGAAGTCGGTGGTGAACCGAGGCAGGTTGGTCGCCGACGCGCCGCGCCATCCGTAGATCGACTGAATCGGATCGCCGACGGCCGTGAGCGCCAACCCGTCGTCACAGCCTCCGCCGAACAACGCCGACAGCGCCACCCGCTGGGCGTGGCCGGTGTCCTGGTACTCGTCGAGCAGGACGACCCGGTAACGGTTCCGCAGGTCCCCGCCGACCTGCGGGAAGCTCGCCGCCAGCCGGGCCGCCGAGGCCATTTGCACGCCGAAGTCCATGACCTTGCCGGCGCGCATGCGCTGGGCCAGCGCATCGAGCAACGGCACCAGCTCGGCGCGCTCGGTCTGGGTGGCCAGCAGCCGCAGCAGCCACTGGCTGGGACCCCGCTCGCGCTGGTAGGGGCCCGCCGGCAGGGTGTGGACCAGCCGCTCCAGCTCCACGTGGGTGTCGCGCAGCTGGCCGGTGTCCACCAGGTGTTCGGCCAGCTGACCCCACAACCGCAGCACCATCGTTGTGACCGCGGCCGGGGTCTTGTCGGTGTGCAGCTCACCCCGATATCCGTTGACCACGTCGAAGGCCAGCTGCCACAGCTCGGTTTCGCTGAGCAACCGGGTGTCGGGCTCGACGGGTAACAGCAGGCCGTACTCGCGCAGCAAGGAGCCGGCGAAAGCATGGTAGGTGCCGACGGTCGGGCTGCCGGCCGGTTCGACGGCCGCCGGGCCTGTCGGGCCCAGGCCGATGCCGGCCAGCCGGGCCAACCGGGAGCGGACTCGCCGCAGCAGCTGGCCGGCCGCCTTGCGGGTGAACGTCAGGCCCAGCACCTGGCCCGGGTCGGCGTAGCCGTTGGCGACGAGCCACACCACGCGCGCGGCCATCGTCTCGGTCTTACCGGCGCCCGCTCCGGCGATGACGACCAACGGGCCCGGAGCGGCGGCGATCACCGCCGCCTGCTCGGCGGTCGGCGGGAAAAGCCCCAGCGCACAGGCCAATTCGTCCGGGCTGTAGCGCGCGTTCACCGCGCCGCCCCCTCGACATGGGCCGGGCAACACGGCCGCATCGGGCAGTGCGTGCACCCGTCGTTGCGCCGGGCGATGAATTGCGGCCCCGCGGTCGCGTCGGCCGCCGTGCGGACGAGGTCGCGCCATTCGTCGCGGGCGGCCGGCGTCAGCGGATCCTGCTCGCGTTCGACGGCCCCGCCTGCCCCGGTCTTGCCGACGTACACCAGCCGCGCACCGCCCGGTTCGCTGCCGGCCGCGCCGATCATGCCCTCGGCCACCGCCAGCTGATACATGGCCAGCTGAGCGTGCTGCTGCGCGTCGTCCTTGCTGATCGGGGTTTTGCCGGTTTTGACGTCGACGATCACCAGCCGGCCGGCGCCGTCGCGCTCCAGCCGGTCGACCCGGCCGCGCAGCCGGACTTCGCCGCCGCCGTCGCGCGGAGCAGGAAGCGCCCCGTCGACGTCGACCTCGACGCCGACCTCGCTCAGTTCGGCTCGGGTCTGCGCCCGCCACTCGACGAACGCCCGGATCATGCCGCGGTAGCGGGCCAGCTCGTTGGCCGAATGCCAAGGGGCGTCGAAGGGCAGCTGCTCCCACGCCCGTTCCAGCTCGGCCAGCAGTTGCGCTTCGCTTTTACCGGGCTCAGCGATCAGCGCGTGCAGCACCGAGCCGATCGTGGACCGCAGATCACGAGCGTTGGTGCCGCCGTGCCGTTCGGCGAGCCAGCGCAGCGGGCAGTCGGTGAGGGTCTGCAGCGTCGACGGCGTCAACGTGACCGGCTCGTCGGGGCCGCGGAGCGGGTCGGCGGTGCTGATCGGGGTGAGGCCCTGCCAGTCCGACGGGTCGGCGCCCGGCACACCCGCCTTCGCCAGCCGGGCCAATTGCGTTGCCGCACAATCGCGAGCTACGTCGTCCACGGCGCCGTCGGGTGCACATACGACGCCGCGCAATCGTCCCACCAGCGCGGCCGCCGACAACACACGCGGGGATGAAATCGGCTGCGCCGCAATGGGATCATCGGTAGCCCACTGTGCGATCTCGAAGAAGAACGCCGAAAGTAGCGCGGCGTCGTCGCCCGCCCCGCCCACGTCGCCGTCCACGGCGGTCACCAACAACGCCCGCCGGGCCCGGCCCATCGCGGCAACCAGCAGCCGGCGCTCCTCGGCCAGCAGCGGCGCGGTGGCCGAGGCGTCCTCGGTGATGCCGTCCAGCGCGTCGAGCAGCCGTTGGGTGCCCAGCACCCCGCCGCGCGGAATCGTGTTGGGCCACAACCCATCCTGCAGGCCCGCGATGACGACCTGATCCCATTCGTGTCCGAGCGCGGCGTGTGCGCTGAGCACCCTGACCTGTTCCGCCGTCGACGCCGGCTCGGGGTTGGCGCCGGGCAGCTGGAGCGCCTCGACGTGCTCGAGCAATCCGCGCAACGACGCGCCGGACGTGCGGGACACGTACTGATCGGTGACGTCGAACAACGCCGTGACCGCCTCCAGGTCCCTGGCGGCCTGGGCCCCGGCGGGACCGCCGCGCTCGCTGGCCGCGAGCCAGCGGCGTTGCAGGCCGGACCGATGCCACGCCGCCCACAGGGTGAAGCGCGGATCCTGGCCATCGCGGTGGCAGCCGGCGGCCGCGTCGAGCACCGCACGGACCCGTCGCAGCGGGCGGGCGTGCACGCCGGAAAGCTGCGCATCGCTGCGCAGGGCGTCCGCCACCAGGTCCCCGAAATTTCCTGCCGCGCCGTCTGATCCGCGCTGCAGCGTTCGGCGCAGCTGCCGCAGCGAGACCGGGTCGACGCGGCCGATCGGCCCGGTCACCAACGCCAGCGCCCGGTCGCCGTCGAGCCCCTCGGCGGTGGCGGCCAACACCGTCAACAGCGCCCGGGCCGCCGGCTCCTCGGACAACGACCCGCCGACCGCCGGTAGCGCCACCGGAACCCCGGCGGCGGCCAGGGCACGCTGCAGCCGCGCACCGACCCGGGGCACCGACCGGACGATGACCGCCATCTGCGACCACGGCACGCCGTCGACGAGGTGCGCGCGGCGCAGCGCGTCGGCGATCATCGCGGCCTCCGCGTGCGCCGAGGCGGCCACGCGCACCGCGACCGCGCCGCCGTCGGGTCCGGTGCCGTCGATCTGCCTGCCGCCGGTGCTGCCGGGCAGCCGCCGCGCGATGCCGCTGACGGCGCGCGCGATCGCGGGAGCGCAGCGATGCGATGCCGTCAGCGTCACCGACGGCGTGTCGCCGTCGAGCAGGCCCGCCGGTTCACCGCCGCGGAAGCCGAACACCGCCTGGTTGGGATCGCCGGCGACCAGCGTCAGCTCGGTTCCCGCCGCCAGCACCCGAACCAGCCGCGCCGCCTGCGGGTCGAGCTGCTGCGCGTCGTCGACCAACAGCACCCGCACCCGGGCGCGCTCGGCCGCCAGCAGCTCGGGATCGACCGCGAACGCCTCCAGCAGCGCACCCACGAGTTCGGCCGCGCCCAGCGCCGGCGTCGTCGCCTGCGGCGCCGCCATCCCGACCGCCGCCCGCAGCAACATCACCTGCTCGTACTGCTGCGCGAACTGGCCGGCGGCGCTCCATTCCGGGCGCCGGCATCGGCGGCCCAGCCGCTGCAGCTCCTGAGCGTCCACGCCACGTTCGGCGCAGCGCGCCAACAGGTTTCGCAATTCGGCGGCAAAGCCGGCGGTGCGCAGCGCCGGCCGCAGGTGCGCCGGCCACGCGACCGCGGCGCCCGGGCCGTCGTCGAGGTCGCCGGCCAGCAGTTCGCGAATGATGGCGTCCTGTTCGGCGCTGGTAACCAGGCGGGGCGGCGCGTCGCCGGCGCGGTCGGCGGCCCGGCGCAACACCGCGTAGGCGTAGCTGTGCACGGTGCGGACCATGGGCTCGCGAACCGCGGCGCGGCGCGCGCCGGCGGTATGCGACCGCAGCAGCGCCCTCGTCAAGGTGCTGCGCTCCCGCATTCCCAACCGGCCGGAACCGGTAAGCAGCAGAACCGATTCCGGATCGGCACCGGCGCCGATCCGAGCGGCCGCGGCATCGACGAGCAGGCTGCTCTTGCCGGTGCCGGGCCCGCCCAGGAGGCGGATCACCCCGCGTGCGCCGGGCGCCAGCACGGCACCCGCGTCGGCATCCCAGGCGAATGACCCCGACGTGAACGACATAGCGGCATGAGATCACGAGGGTCCGACAAGTCGGCTGCACCCGCGGACCGCGACGGTCCGGCCTGGCATCATCGACGCGTGACCGATCGACGCGTGACCGGCGACCTTCACGTGCACCGCTACGGCCCCGCCGGCCCGGTGCGGATGCTCGCCCTGCATGGGTTGACCGGCCACGGGCAGCGCTGGCAGAAACTGGCCGACGCGCTGCCCGAAATCGCCGTCGCGGCACCCGATCTGCTCGGCCACGGCAGATCGTCGTGGGCCGCGCCGTGGAACATCGAGGCCAACGTCTCGGCGTTCGCGGCGCTCCTCGACGCCGAGGCCGCCAAAGGTGGGGCGCCGGTGCTGGTGGTCGGGCACTCGTTCGGAGGCGCGCTGGCAATGCATCTGGCGGCGGCCCGACCCGACCGGGTGGCGGGCCTGCTGCTGCTCGATCCGGCCGTCGGCCTGGACGGAACCTGGATGCGGGAGATCGCCGACGCCATGCTTTCCTCGCCCGACTATCCGGACGCCGCCGAAGCCCGCATGGAAAAGACGACCGGCTCGTGGTCGGATGTGGATCCCGCCCTGCTGGACGCCGAGCTCGACGAGCACCTGATCGAACTGCCGAGCGGACGGTACGGCTGGCGCGTCAGCCTGCCGGCGATGATGTCGTATTGGAGCGAGTTGGCCCGCGACATCGTGTTTCCGCCGGCGGGAACGGCGACGACGCTGGTGCGGGCGATGTGGACGACGCCGCCCTACGTCACCGACCGGCTCGTCGCGGGGCTTCGACAACGTTTGGGACCCGATTTCCGGTTGCTCGATTTCGAGTGCAATCACATGGTGCCCTACGCCAAGCACGCGGAAGTGGCCGCGCTTGCCCGCGCACAGTTGGAAGGTCGCTGATCATGGCGCAGGTGACCGACGAGCAGGTCGAGCGGGTGCGCTCGCTGGTCGCGTCCATCCCATCCGGCCGGGTCGCTACCTACGGCGACATCGCTGCCGTCGCAGGGCTTTCCAGTCCCCGCATAGTCGGGTGGATCATGCGGATCGACTCCTCCGACCTGCCCTGGCACCGCGTCATCACGGCGTCGGGGCGCCCCGCGCGACATCTCACCACCCGGCAGCTGGAACTACTGCGCGCCGAGGGGATTCTCGCCGTCGACGGCAAGATTCCGCTGCGCGAGGTGCGCTACGAGTTCCCGTCCCGGACTTAGAGATTCAGAGCACCAACCGGACCAGCGCCGCGGTGCGGGCCAGGCCCGGGAAGGCTTCCGCCGTCGACCGCGGATGCAGGGCATGCACCGCGAGGCGAAACATCAACGCGCGCAACAACATCTGTGGCCACTCCGGCAGCGCGCTCCAGCGTTCGATCAGTCCGTCGTCGGCCTCGCCCCAGGACAACGCGTCGACGACGACGACGCCCGCGGCCCACGACGCGGGCCGCCAGTACGGCGTGATGTCGGTGATCCCCGGTGCGGCCGTGCCGATGAAAAGCACTGTGCCGTAAAGGTCTCCGTGCACCAGCTGGTTGGGGCTCTTGGTCGGCCGGCGCAGGGTGGCCAGCTGGTGGATCAGCTCGACCGACCGCTGGGCGTCCGCGCTCGGCGGCGCGGTGCGTGCTCCCGGCGGCACCGAGGCCAGCGGCCGCTCCTCCCACGCGGCGCGGTCCGCGGCGATGAAGACGTCGACGTCTCCCCACGGCGCGGTGGGCCCCTGAGTCAGGAATCGCGGGCGTTCCAGTTTGCCGGTGGCTTCGTGCAGCCGCACCGCCGCCGAGACCACCTCGTCGTGCCGGGCTTCCGGTGTGCCGGCGACGAACGTGTCGGCTCGCCACCCCGAGACGACGTAGCGTCCGTCGGTGGAGCGGACCGGCCGGGCCAGGCGCACCCCGTCGACGAACAGCGTCTCGCGGACCCGCGCCGACCAGGCGGCGCGGGCGTGGTCGGCCACTATCGACAACACGACTTCGCCGCATCGCCAGCCGCCTTCCCAGCCGGCGCCGAGGGCGACGGGCTTGACACCGGTCAAACCGAACGCCGTCAGCACAAGTTCGGGCGGCGGCTCGAGGGTCACGCAAACCAGCCTAAACGAGCCCACCTGCGGAATTGCGTCAGTACATCACCATGTCGGGCTGCATTTGCTGGGCCCAGGCCACGATTCCGCCCTGCAGATGCACTGCGTCGGAGAATCCGGCCTTCTTCAGGGTGGCCAGCGCCTCGGCCGAGCGCACCCCCGTCTTGCAATACAGCACCGGCATCCGGTCCTGCGGCAGCTTCGCCAGACCCTCCCCGGAGTTGATCAACGACTGCGGGATCAGCTGCGCGCCCTCGATGTGATTGATGTCCCACTCCACCGGCTCGCGGACGTCGATCAGCGCCAGCTTCTTGCCGGAGTCGAGGAGCTCGCGCAATTCCCGCGGGGTGATGGTGGAGCCGGCGGTCGCCTCGGCGGCATCCTCGGATACCACGCCGCAGAAATCCTCGTAGTCGATCAGCTCGGTGATCTTGGGCGTCGACGGGTCTTTGCGGATGTTGATCGTGCGGTAGCTCATCTCGAGTGCGTCGTAGATCATCAGCCGGCCCAGCAGCGGCTCGCCGATTCCGGTGATCAGCTTGATGGCCTCGGTGCCCATGACGGACGCGATGGAAGCGCAGATGATGCCCAGCACACCGCCTTCGGCGCAGGACGGCACCATGCCGGGCGGCGGGGGCTCCGGGTACAGGTCGCGGTAGTTGAGGCCGCGCCCGTCGGGGGCGTCCTCCCAGAACACCGACACCTGGCCCTCGAAGCGGTAGATCGAGCCCCACACGTACGGCTTCCCGGCCAGCACCGCGGCGTCGTTGACGAGATACCGGGTGGCGAAATTGTCGGTGCCGTCCAGGATCAGGTCGTACTGCGTGAACAGGTCGACGGCGTTGTCGGGCTCCAGCCTGAATTCGTGCAATCGCACGTCGACGAGCGGGTTGATCGCGGCGATCGAGTCGCGTGCCGACTGGGCCTTGGACCGCCCGATGTCGGCGACGCCGTGGATGATCTGGCGCTGCAGGTTCGACTCGTCGACCACGTCGAAGTCGACGATGCCGATGGTGCCGACGCCGGCCGCGGCCAGATACAGCAACGCCGGTGCCCCGAGCCCGCCGGCACCGATCACCAGCACCCGCGCGTTCTTCAGCCGCTTCTGCCCGTCGACGCCCAGATCGGGAATGATCAGATGACGGCTGTAGCGGGCCACCTCATCGCGACTCAGCTGGGGTGCGGGCTCGACCAGCGGCGGCAACGACGCCTGGGAGGTCTGGGACGCCTGGGACGTCGACACCGAATATCTCCTCGGTTGGCTTTCGTTAGCTCTATCCATCACAGCAGTTGCCCGAAACAACGGCAAACACCGACGGTTGCTTCCCCGGGCCGCGCAGTGCCCGCCCGCGACTATGCGATCGGGTAGGGCCAGGGATTGAATCGGCAGGTCTTGCCGTCCGCCTTGACGTAGTCGGGGTCGAACTTGGCGGCGTCGTCGTTGGATGTGGAGAACGTCTGCTGCATCATCACCGGCGCCAGGCCACCTTGCTTGTCGCACGGCTCGTGACGCACGTACCCGATGGCGTGGCCGACCTCGTGATTGATCACGTACTGCCGGTAGGAGCCGACGTCGCCTTCGAAAGGTACGGCTCCGCGCACCCAGCGCGCCTCGTTGATGAAAACCCGCGCCTGCCGTTCCGGGCCGTATACCGGGTTGTAGCACGACGTCTCCAGCCGGAATTCGTAGCCGCATCCCTCGCGCACGGTCACCGGGGACACCAGCGAAATCCGCAAGTCGGGCTTGACCCCATTGCCGCCGTCGACCCGGACAAACGCGAATTGCGGGTTGTGTGTCCAGCCCTTGGGATTGGCCAGTGTCTGGTCGACCATTTGGGCGAATGCCATGTCGCCGCCGAACATCGAGGGGTCGATGCCGTTCTCGACCTCGACGGTGTACTTGAACACCTTCGCGGTGCCCTGGCCGAGCTGCGGGGTGGTTCCGGGCACGACGTGCCAGGTCTTGTCGCCCGCCTCGGAGAAGGGGCCGCCGTCGGGCAGCGTCCCGGCCGGCAGGTCGGCGTCGAACGTGGCCAACCCGCGCGGTGGCGCGTCGATGATCGCGGTGCCCACCGCGCCGATGTCCGGCGGCCCCTGGATGGGCTGGCTCGCCGTCGGCTTCGGCGCGCCCGTGCCCGTGACCGTCTGGTAGATGACCACGGCGGTGAGCGCCACCAGGACGGGCAGCGCGTATGCCCGCCAGCCGTAGGTGGACACGAACCGTCCCAACCATGTTTGTTTGCGCCACTGGCGCCGTCCACGATCGGCCCGAGCCCGCCCGGATCCCCGCCCGATCGGATCGCGCCCAATCGGATCCCGCTGGGCCCGCAGTGGTTCTCGCCACTCGTCACGCAGCACGGGAACCTGGCCGGTGCCGCGCCCGGGCTGCTGGGACGTCATTGCCCCAGAATGGCACAGCCCGCACGGAGGTTGTCCCTGGCGCGCCCGAATGCGGCGCCGATGACGGCCGCGGGGACGCCACGGGTAGTAATGTCTGTGCGACGAGCCGCGCGCGGCTGACCCGGGGCATCCGAGGAGTCAGTTGCCACCCAACAGATTTGCCACCAACGAGATGCCACCAACTAGATGAGGACTCGATGAGCGAACTCGCCAAGGCGGCGGCACGACGTGCCGTCAAACCGGGCGCCCCTCGGCCGGGAGACGGCGTGGCGACCCCGAACCGGCGCGGCAACAGGCTTCCCCGCGATGAGCGTCGCGGCCAATTGCTCGTCGTGGCCAGCGACGTCTTTGTCAACCGTGGCTACCACGCGGCCGGCATGGACGAGATCGCCGAACGGGCAGGTGTCAGCAAACCCGTTCTGTACCAACATTTTTCAAGCAAGCTGGAGCTGTACCTGGCCGTGCTTCATCGGCACGTGGACAACCTGGTGTCGGGAGTGCAGCAGGCGCTGAGCACCACCACCGACAACCGCCGGCGGCTGCATTCGGCGGTGCAGGCGTTCTTCGACTTCATCGAGCACGACAGCCAGGGCTACCGGCTGATTTTCGAGAACGACTACGTCACCGAACCCGAGGTCGCCGCGCAGGTGCGCGTCGCCACCGAGTCGTGCATCGACGCGGTGTTCGCACTGATCAGCGAGGACTCCGGCCTCGATCCGCACCGCGCCCGGATGATCGCGGTGGGACTGGTCGGGATCAGCGTGGACTGCGCCAGGTACTGGCTGGACTCCGATCGTCCGATCTCCAAGTCGGACGCCGTCGAGGGCACCGTTCAGTTCGCGTGGGGCGGTCTGTCACACGTGCCGCTCACTCGCTCTTAGCGGCCTTCCCAACGATTTTGGCGGCAGACTCCGCCCCGATTCCGAAGCCGACCCGGCGCGCGTCGGCCGCGCCGATCTCGACGTAGGCGATCTTGTCGGTCTGAACCAGGAAGCGACGGCCCTTGTCGTCGCTCAGGCTGACCAGGCCCGCGCCCTCCCGCAGCGCGGCGGCTACGACATCTTCGACTTCACCCGGTGTCTGCGCGCTGGAGAAGACCAGCTCGCGCGGACTGTCCGAGATACCGATTTTGACCTCCACAGTGGCCCCTTCCATGAGCGGTTCCAGTAGCAGCTTGCGGTAGCGGTGAAGTCGCAGGCGTGTCAGCAGCAGGCTAGTGGATGCGCCAAGCGCGCGGCGCGCCCCGGGCCCACGGCGGGCTACGCGGTGAGCGAAACGTCGATCGCGGACAGGTAACGATTGGCTACCAGCTGGGCCTACCCCCGGGTTCGACGCCGGATCCGTGTTTTCACATGGCTAACTTCGGCACCATGGGTACCACACTGCCCCCTATCGACAGGGTTCGCGCCCGCCCGGGCCGCGACGACTACGACCTCGACTACGACGACTACGACTACGACTACGACGACTACGGCCGTGACTACGACTTTGACCGTGACGCCGACGGCGACACCGAGGAGTTGTACCGGGCCGGGTCCGAGGGCGATTACAGCTGGACGGGCTGGCCGGCCGACTTTCGCGTGCGCCCGGTCACGGCCATTCTCGCCGCCGTGGTCGCGCTCGGAGCGATCGCAACCGCCGTCGTCCTCAACAGCGGCGACAGCGCATCGACCAAGGCGACGGTGGGACCCGCCCCGCAAACGCTGACCTCCGCGCCGCGGACCACGAGCCCGCCCAGCGCGGCGCCGAGCCAATCGCCGCTGCCGCAGGAAACGGTCACCACCGTGACGACGCCCCGCGCGGCTCCGACGCAGCCGCCGACCACCGCGCCGACCCTGGCGCCTACGGCCGCGCCGCCCGCCACGGCCGCGCCGCCACCGATCGCGGTGAACCCACGTACCGTCCTCTACACCGTGACCGGGACGAAGCAGCTGCTGGACCTGGTGAACATCGTCTACACCGACGCCCAGGGCTACCCGCAGACCGAGTTCAACGTGTCGCTGCCCTGGTCCAAAGTCGTTGTGCTGAATCCGGGCGTGCAGACCGAGTCGGTCGTCGCGACCAGCATTTACGGCCGGCTGAATTGCTCGATCGTCAACGCCGAGGGTCAAGCGGTGGCGGTCTCGGCCAACAACTCGATCATGGCGACCTGCACCCGTTAAGGGTCAGCTGAGGCCGAGCTCGTGCATCCGCCGGTCGTGGGTTTGCTGTAGCCGGTCGAAGAACGCGCCGAGCTGGCTCAGGCCGCCGGCACCGGAGACCACCAGGTCGACCAGCTCGTCGTGATCGGCCAGCAGGTATTGCGCCTGGGTGATGGCCTCGCCGAACAGGCGACGCGCCCACAGCGCGAGCCGGCTGCGCTGCTTGCTGCTGCCGGTCACGGCCGCGCGCACCTCCGCGACGACGAACTGGGAATGCCCGGTCTCCGACAGGGCCTCCCGCACCACATCGGCGACTTCGTCGGGCAGCACGTCGGCGATTTCCAGGTAGAGGTCGGCGGCCAAAGCGTCGCCGACGTACGTCTTCACCAGGGCTTCCAGCCAGGTGCTCGGCGTCGTCAGCCGGTGGTAGTTCTCCAATGTCGACGCGTACCTCGACATCGCCGACACCACGTCCACGCCGCGGCTTTCCAGGGCGTCGCGCAGCAACTCGTAGTGCTGCATCTCGGCGGCGGCCATGCTCGCCATCGAGATGCGACCCCGCAGGTCAGGGGCCATGCGAGCCTCGTCGGTCAGGCGGTAGAACGCGGCTATCTCGCCGTAGGCGAGCACCGCGAACAGTTCGTTGACGCCGGGGTGGTCCGCGGTGAGGCGTGGGGTAGGCGAATCGTCCACCTGATCGGCGGAGGAGGGCCCGGGAAGGGGCGGGGACATGGGCAACACTCTAGTCGCCGGACCTGGCGGAAGATGGGTGCCGGCTGTTGACCAGCTATCATGCTTGGAGGTGGTGGCGGTATTTCTTCTGCCGTTGCCACCGGCGAAATGTGCGTGCACAGCTGGCCCGCCCTAAACGAAGCAGGGGCCCGCGACTCGGCGACGTGAAGTCGGAATTCGTGCGCGCGTGACCGCGACAGAAAAACCGACCAACCGAAGACGTCACCGAAAGGCACAACACCCCCGTATGACCGCACTCACAAGCGCAACTGAACTGACCCCCCAAAATACGTTTGCCAAGCTCGGCGTCCGCGACGAAGTCGTGCGCGCGCTTGCCGAAGAAGGCATCGAAAGTCCTTTTGCCATCCAAGAATTGACCTTGCCGCTGGCTCTGGCCGGCGACGACGTGATCGGCCAGGCCCGCACCGGCATGGGCAAAACCTTCGCGTTCGGCGTGCCGCTGCTGCAGCGGATCACCGCCGGCGGCTCGAACGCTCAAGCCCGGCCGCTCAACGGCACGCCTCGCGCGCTGGTCGTCGTGCCGACCCGCGAGCTCTGCCTGCAGGTCACCGGCGACCTGGCCACGGCGGCCAAGTACCTGACCGCCGAGGGCGGCCGCCCGCTGTCGGTGGTGTCGATCTACGGCGGCCGGGCCTACGAGCCGCAGATCGAGGCGCTGCGCACCGGCGCCGACGTCGTCGTGGGCACCCCGGGCCGGCTGCTCGACCTATGCCAGCAGGGTCACCTGCAGCTCGGCGGGCTCTCGGTGCTGGTGCTCGACGAGGCCGACGAGATGCTCGACCTGGGCTTCCTGCCCGACATCGAGCGCATTCTGCGCCAGATTCCGGCCGACCGGCAATCGATGCTGTTCTCGGCGACCATGCCGGACCCGATCATCACGCTGGCCCGCACCTTCATGAACCAGCCCACCCACATCCGCGCCGAGGCCCCGCACTCGGCCGCCACCCACGACACCACCGAACAGTTCGTCTACCGCGCCCACGCGCTGGACAAGGTGGAGCTGGTCAGCCGGGTGTTGCAGGCGAACGACCGCGGCGCCACCATGATCTTCACCCGCACCAAGCGCACCGCGCAGAAGGTTGCCGACGAGCTGGCCGAACGGGGCTTCAAGGTCGGCGCGGTGCACGGCGACCTCGGGCAGATAGCGCGCGAGAAGGCGCTCAAGGCATTCCGGACCGGCGACATCGACGTGCTGGTCGCCACCGACGTGGCCGCCCGCGGCATCGACATCGACGACGTCACCCACGTCATCAACTACCAGATTCCCGAGGACGAACAGGCATACGTGCATCGGATCGGCCGCACCGGCCGCGCCGGCAAGGCCGGCGTCGCGGTCACCCTGGTGGACTGGGACGAGCTGCCCCGCTGGTCGATGATCAACAAGGCGCTGGGCCTGGACACCCCCGACCCGGCCGAGACCTACTCCAACTCACCGCACCTGTACGCCGAGCTGGGCATCCCGGCCGAGGCCGGCGGCAAGGTCGGCACGCCGCGTAAGTCGCCGGTCAAGCGCCGCGACACCAAGGGCTCGGGCCCGAGCTCGGGTCGAAGCTCGGGCGAGAGCTCGGGTCGAAGCTCGGCCCAGAAGTCGGGCCGCTCCGGCGCGAGGCGGCGTCGCACCCGCGGCGGGCAGCCCGTCTCAGGCCACCCGGCCGGCAACGGAGCCGCCAGCGATGGCAGTGGCAATGGCGGAGACGCCGAGACTCAGGCGAGCCCCAACGGCAGCGGAACCAACCGGCGCCGCCGTCGCCGCCGCAAGCCCGCCGAAACCACCGCCGCCTCCGCAATCGCCAACTGAGCCCACGCCGCGGCATGGTCAGACCCGAACGCCGGACCAAGGGCGACGTCATGGCCGCCGCGGCGATCGCGGTCGTCGTCGCCGCGACCGCCGCACTGATCTGGTGGACCAGCGACGCGCGGGCCGCCATCAGCCGGCCGGCCGCCATCGCCGCGCCCAACCCGACGCCGGCCCGCGAAGTGCCGGCGACCCTGCATCAGCTGTGGACGGCGAAGAGTGTCGGCACCACCGCACCCATCGTGGTCGGCGGGACGGTCACCACCGCCGACAGACGCCGGCTCGACGGGCGCGACGCCGGCACCGGCCAGTCACGCTGGAGCTACGCGCGCGACACGGATCTCTGCGGGGTGACGTGGCTCTACCGCTTCGCCGTCGCGGTCTACCGGGACGACCGCGGTTGCGGTCAGGTCAGCACGCTGGACGGCTCGACGGGTCGCCGCGGGCCCGCACGCAGCGGTACCGCCGATCCGCAGGTCCGCCTCTCCTCCGACGGCACGACGGTGTTGTCGGCGGGCGCTACCCGGCTGGAACTCTGGCGCTCGGACATGGTGCGGATGCTGGCCTACGGGGAAACCGATGCCCGGGTGAAACCGTCGGCGCGGGGCCTGCACTCCGGATGCCGGCTGGTCTCGGCGGCCGCCAGCTCGTCGGCGGTCTCGGTGTTCGAAAGCTGCGTGAATCAGGCGGATGTACGGCTTGTCCTGCTGCGCCCGGCCAAGGAAGACGACGAACCCCAACAACACGTCGTGTCCGAACCCGGGATCACGGCGGATTCGGGCGCCCGCGTGCTGGCCGTCCGGGAGAACAACACCGCGGTGTATCTGCCCGGCGGTTCCGGCGGGCAGCCCAGGGTCGACGTGATCGACGACACCGGCACCACCGTGTCGAGCACCCTGCTGCCCAAGCCGCCGTCGAGCTCGGCTCTCGCGTCCCAAGCGGGGGTGTCCCAGGCGGGCAACCTGGTGACCTGGTGGACCGGCGATTCCGTCATGGTCTTCGACGCGAACAGTCTGACCCCGCGCTATACCATCGCCGCCGGCGAGACGACGGCGCCGCTTGGGCCCGGCGTGATGATGGCGGGCAAGCTGCTGGTGCCGGTCACCGGCGCGATCGGCGTCTATAACCCGGTCAACGGCTCGAGCGAGCGCTACATCTCGGTCGATCGGGCGGCCAGCCGGGCGCAGCCGGGAACGCCCGTCGTCCCGGCGGTATCCGGTTCCAGGGTGTTCGAGCAGCGCGGCGACACCGTGGTCGCGCTGGGCTGACCGCGCGCCGCTAAATCTCTACCGCGAAGGTCGCCAGCGGTTTGCCGGACTTCCAGTGCTTGATCAACGCCTTCGCCAGCTCCTTGTAGGCGGTCGCGCCCTTGTTCTTGCGCCCGGCGATCACCGACGAGCCGGACGCGCTGGCCTCGGCGAAGCGCACCGTGCGCGGGATCGGCGGGGCGAGCACCTGCAGGTCGTAGCGGTCGGCGACATCGACCAGCACGTCGCGGGTGTGCGTGGTGCGGGAGTCGTACAGCGTCGGCAGCGCGCCCAGCATCCGCAGATTCGGGTTGGTGATCTGCTGGACGTCGGCGACGGTCCGCAGGAATTGGCCGACGCCGCGGTGAGCCAGCGTCTCGCACTGCAACGGCACGATGACCTCGTCCGCGGCCGTGAGCCCGTTGAGGGTGAGCACACCGAGCGACGGCGGGCAGTCGACGATCACCACGTCGAAGTCGTCGGAAACCTTGGCGAGTGCTCGTTTGAGCGCATACTCGCGGCCCGCCCGCATCAGCAGCATCGCCTCGGCGCCGGCCAGGTCAATGTTGGCCGGTAGCAGCGTCATTCCCTCCATCGTCGTGACCAGCGCGGCGTTGGGCTCGACCTCACCGAGCAGCACTTCGTGCACCGACACCGGTAGCTTGTCGGGATCGTGGCCGAGCGAGAAGGTCAGACAGCCCTGCGGGTCGAGATCGACAAGCAGCACCCGCCGGCCGCTCTCCACCATCGCCGCACCCAGCGAGGCGACGGTCGTGGTCTTGGCCACCCCGCCCTTCTGGTTGGCCACCGCCAGTACCCGGGTCTTACTCACAAGCACCCGCCCTCCACATTGTTGCCGCGGTCACAGTGCCCATCCTGGCATGTTCGACCGCCGTGCGCTTCGGCCGACGGGGCCGGCATGTCGTCCGGCAGAATCTGTCGGCATGGGCTTGCACAATCACCGTCTGGTGCTGCTGCGCCACGGCGAGACCGAGTGGTCGAAATCGGGCCAGCACACCGGCCGCACCGAGGTCGAGCTGACCGATGCCGGCCGCACGCAGGCCAAGCTGGCCGGGCGGGCGCTGGGCGAACTGAATCTCGTTGACCCGCTGGTGATCAGCAGCCCGCGGCGACGCTCCCTGACGACCGCCCAGTTGGCCGGGCTCACCGTCGACGAGGTGTCACCACTGCTCGCCGAGTGGGACTACGGGTCGTATGAGGGCCTGACCACGTCGCAGATCCAGGAGTCGGTGCCCGACTGGCTGGTGTGGACGCATGGATGCCCCGGCGGCGAGAGCGTCGCGCAGGTCAGCGAGCGCGCCGACCGGGCCGTCGCGATGGCGTTGGAGCACATGGATTCGCGCGACGTGTTGTTCGTGAGCCATGGCCATTTCTCCCGCGCGGTCATCACGCGGTGGGTCGAGCTGCCGCTCGTCGAAGGCCGCCGCTTCGGGATGATCACCGCCTCCATCGCCGTCTGCGGCTTCGAGCACGGGGTGCGGCAACTCTGTGCGCTCGGGTTGACCGGTCAGTGACAGCAACCGAGCCGCCGTTCGCGCTATGCGGGCCGCGCGGGACCCTGGTCGCCGACGGGGTGCGGACGCGCTACCGCGACGTGCGGGCGGCGCAAGCGGCGCTGCGATCGGGGTCGGCCCCAATCGTGTTGGGCGCGTTGCCTTTCGACCTCCACGCACCCGCCGCGCTGCTGGTGCCGAACACCGTGCTGCGCACCGACGGCCCGTCCGACTGGCCGACCGGCCCACTGCCGGCGGTGCGGGTCGCCGCCGCCGTCCCGCCACCCGCCGACTACCGCGTCCGGATTAGCCGGGCCCGGGACCGGCTCACCGTCCCGGGCAGCCCGCTGCACAAGGTCGTGCTCGCGCGCGCCCTGCGGCTGGTCGCCGATGCTCCGCTGGACGCGCGCGTCCTGTTGCGCCGGCTGGTGACCGCCGACCCGGCCGCCTACGGCTATCTCGTCGACCTGACCGCGGCGGGCGGAGACTACGCGGGTGCGGCGCTGGTGGGCGCCAGCCCCGAACTTCTGGTCGCTCGCTTCGGCGACCGCGTCGAGTGCCGGCCGTTCGCCGGCTCGGCGCCCCGCGCCCGCGACGCGGACCTCGACGCCGCCAACGGCGCGGCCCTGGCGGACTCGGCCAAGAACCGTCACGAGCACCAGCTGGTCATCGATACCATGCGGGCCGCCCTGGAGCCGCTGTGCGACGACCTGACGATCGCTTCCGAGCCGCAATTGAATCGCACGGCCGCGGTGTGGCACCTGTGCACACCGATCAGCGGTCGCTTGCGTGACAAGTCAACTACCGCAATCGATCTGGCATTGGCGCTGCATCCCACCCCCGCGGTCGGCGGGGTGCCGACCAAGGCAGCGGCCGAGCTCATCGCCGAGCTCGAAGGGGACCGTGGTTTCTACGCGGGAGCCGTGGGCTGGTGCGACGCCCGCGGCGACGGACGCTGGGTGGTGTCCCTTCGCTGCGCGCAGCTGTCGGCGGACCGTCGCACGGCCGTCGCGCACGCCGGCGGCGGCATCGTCGCGGAATCGGATCCCGATGACGAAGTCGACGAGACGACAACGAAATTCGCCACGATACTGGGCGCGCTGGGAGTCGACCAATGAGCGTAATTGTCCGCCGCGCCGCACGACAAGACTGCGCCGATATTGCCGAAATGATCCACGGGCTGGCCGAATTCGAACGCGCCGCCGAACAGTGCACGGTGACCGAAACACACGTTTCCACAGCGCTTTTCGCTAGTCCGCCGATGGTGCACGGTCACGTCGCGGAAGTCGACGGCGAGATCGCGGCGATGGCGCTGTGGTTTCTCAGCTTCTCCACGTGGGACGGCGTCGCGGGAATCTACCTCGAAGACCTGTTCGTCCGCCCGAGGTTTCGCCGCCGCGGCCTGGCCCGCGCGCTACTGAGGGCGCTGGCGCGCGAGTGCGTTGACAACGGCTATACGCGATTGTCGTGGGCCGTGCTGAACTGGAACGCCAATGCCATTGCGCTGTATGACGAAATCGGCGCGCAACCGCAGCGGGAGTGGACCACCTATCGGCTGTCCGGTCCGCCGTTGGCCGAGCTGGCCGGACCACGCTGATCGCCGCCGGCGGCCCAGCGCACCGACGCCGGAGTAAAAAGCAGGATCAGTGCGCTCAGCGCCAGGGCACCGACGGGAATCCCGAACGCCGGCTGATGCGAGCCCACCGCCACATACCAGGAAATCGGCAGCAGGAGCAGCTGGGTGAACACCGCCGGCCCGCGGCCCCAACGCTTGCCGATTACCAGCGCCCGCCCCGCGGCGAGCACCACGGCACCCGCGAGGACGAACCAGACCGCGGTGCCCAGGCCGTTGACCACGCGTTGGTCGGCTCCGGCGATCCCGCGCACCACCAGCACCGCGGCCATCGCCAGGGCGGCCACGCCCTGCGCCGCGACGATCCATCCCGCGACGCGCACCGTGGTTGGGGCGGGAGTCGGGGCCGGCGAATTCACAGCGTCAGCGTAGTCAGGCCGGCCCACCGGGCCCCGCGAGCGGCCGGTTCCCCCACAGCGGGGTCTTAACCGCCCCGCATAAGCTCGTCCATCATGCGCGCCGTGCTGATCGTGAATCCCACAGCCACTTCCACCACCCCGGCCGCTCGCGATCTGCTGGCGCACGCGCTGAAAAGCCGCCTTCAGCTCACCGTCGAGCACACCAGCCACCGCGGTCACGGCGGCGAAATCGCGCAGGCGGCCGCCGCCGACGGGGTTGACCTGGTCGTCGTGCACGGCGGCGACGGCACGGTGAGCGGGGTGGTCAACGGTCTGCTCGGCCATCCCGGCGCGGCGCGGGCCGAGCACCTGCCCGCGCTCGCGGTGGTGCCCGGCGGCTCGGCGAACGTGCTGGCCCGGTCGCTGGGCATCGCCCAGGACCCCGTCGCCGCCACCAACCAGCTCATCCAGCTGCTCGACGACTACCGCCGGCACCAGACCTGGCGCCGCATCGGGTTGATCGACTGCGGCGAGCGCTGGGCGCTGGTCAACGCCGGGATGGGCGTCGACGCGGAGGTGGTGGCCGCGGTGGAGGCCCAACGCGACAAGGGCGTCAAGGTCAACGCGCTGCGCTATTGGCGGGTGGCGATTCCCATCACGCTCGCGTTCAGGCGCCGCGACCCGGTGCTCACCCTGGAGCTACCCGACCGTGATCCCGTCCCAGGCGTGCACTTCGTGTGGGTGTCCAACACCAGTCCGTGGACCTACAGCAACAACCGGCCGCTGGTCACCAACCCCAGCTGCACCTTCGAGTCGGGCCTCGGCGTCTTCGCGCTCGACGGCATGAAGGTGCTGCCGACGCTGAACGTGCTGCGCCAGATCCTCTCGAAGGGCCCCAAGCCGAATGTGAAGCAAGTAGTGCGCGACGACGACGCGGCCTGGGTCCGCGTGACCTCGACCGCCGGCCCGATTCCCAGCCAGTTCGACGGCGATTATCTCGGCCTGCGCGAAACCATGACGTTCCGGTCGGTCCCCGACCTGCTCGCGGTCGCCGCACCGCCCGCGAAAAATATACCTGAGCTGCGATAACGCGGCATCGATCGGGCCCGCGGAAAATTGGTCCGGGCGGCGGCGGCCGCGCAGTGTAGTACAACGGAGTGAGGCTATGGGTACGAGATCGCCAAAGTGAGATAGCCCACGAGCTAACTGATGCTATTGACATCTGTTGTGCCTGTGAAACGATCGAAAGGTTGCATGCAGAAAATTCGTAAGGTACGGAAACCTTTTCTTGTGCACGCTTAACAGCCGAAGAAAATGCCCGTGCGGCTTGCTGCGCACTCAGTGAGGAGTAACAACGTATGGATTGGCGCCACAAGGCGGTCTGTCGCGACGAGGACCCGGAGCTGTTCTTCCCGGTGGGGAATAGCGGTCCGGCGCTCGCGCAGATCGCTGACGCGAAACTGGTCTGCAATCGGTGCTCGGTGACCACAGAGTGTCTCGCCTGGGCTCTGAACACCGGCCAGGACTCGGGCGTCTGGGGCGGAATGAGCGAAGACGAGCGGCGCGCGCTGAAGCGCCGCAACGCCCGGACGAAGGCCCGTAGCGGAGTCTGACCCAGTTTCTCCACTTACAGTGCGGCCCTGACAATCGTCGGGGCCGCACTGTTGCGTGGGTACTAGAGCAGTAATCGGGTCCGGCGGCCGATCGGCACCCGTAACACCACATCGGTGCCGCGCTCGGAGGCTTCGCTCATGCCCAGCGTGCCGTCCAGCTCCGCCGACACCAGGGTCCGCACGATCTGCAGGCCCAGGCTGTCGGACTTTTCCAGGTTGAACCCCTCGGGCAGACCACGCCCGTCGTCGTGCACCACGACGTCGAGCCAGCGCGCGGAACGCTCGGCGCGAATCGTCACGGACCCCTCCGCGGCCGCGGGGTCGAACGCGTGCTCGATCGCGTTCTGCACGAGCTCGGTAATGACCATGATCAGCGCCGTCGCGCGATCGGAGTCCAGGACGCCCAGGTCGCCGACCCGGTTGATCCGGATCGGCCGGTCCACGGACGCGACGTCGTTCATGATCGGCAGGATCCGGTCGATGACTTCGTCGAGGTTCACCTGTTCGTCCACCGACATCGACAACGCGTCGTGCACCAGCGCGATCGAGGACACCCGGCGCACCGACTCGATCAGGGCTTCCCGGCCCTCGGCATTGACCGTGCGGCGGGCCTGCAGGCGCAGCAGCGCCGCCACGGTCTGCAGGTTGTTCTTCACGCGGTGGTGGATCTCGCGGATCGTGGCGTCCTTGGAGATCAGGGCCCGGTCGCGCCGCTTCACCTCGGTGACGTCGCGGATCAGCACCGCAGCCCCGGCGCTCGAGCCGTGCACCACCAGTGGCAGCGTGCGCAGGAGCACCGTCGCGCCGCCGGCGTCGACCTCCATCCGCATGCTCTTCCCGCCGGCCAGCAGGTCCTGCACGTGCTCGGCCATCTCCTGCGCCTCGAACGAGTCGGAGATCAGCGGCCGCGTGATTTCGATGAGGTTGTGCCCCTCCAACTCCGTCGTCAGGCCCATCCGGTGGTAGGCCGACAGCGCGTTGGGGCTGGCGTAGGCGACCACGCCGTTGACGTCGAGACGGATGAAGCCGTCGCCCGCCCTCGGGGTCGAGCGCGACATGGCCACGTCCCCCACGTCGGGAAAGGTGCCCTCGGCGAGCATGTGAACGAGGTCCTCGGCGCAATCCCGGTAGGCCGTCTCCAATTGACCCGACGTGCGATCGGCGGCTACCGCGGTTTGGTGCCGGGTCAGCACCGCGACCACCTGGTCGCCGTAGCGAACCGGGGACGCCGCAACGTGCTGACCGGGCAGCTGCGACGAATGCTGTTGCCCCACAACACTTTCCCGGCCGATCTCGCCCGAACTGAAGGTTTCGGCGACGAGCGGCAGCCGGTCGGCGTCGACGACGCTACCCACCGCGTCGGTCTGCAGAACCGTCGGCGCGGTATTCGGCCGGCATTGCGCCACGCACACCAGCACGCTGTCGTCGCGGCGGACCCACATCAGGTAATCGGCGAATGACAGGTCCGCCAGCAGCTGCCATTCCCCGACCACCGCGTGCAAGTGATCCACCGCATTGCCGGGCAGCATGGTGTGCTCGGCAAGCAGATCACCGAGAGTGGACATCGGCCAAGCTTTTTCCGGGGCCTATTTCCGGGGCCTAGCTGATGACGGCGATGAGGTCGCCCGCCTGAATGACATCGCCGACCGAGACACTCACCTTGCTCACGGTGCCGTCGACCTCGGCCAGGACCGGGATCTCCATCTTCATCGATTCCAACAGCACCACCGTGTCGCCCTTGCCGATCTGGTCACCCTCTTTGACAACGACTTCGAGCACGCTGGCCACGATCTCGGCGCGAACATCCTCGGCCATCTTCACCCCACTCGTTTCGGCCCCACACGTTTCGGCGACTGCGCATGCTGGCTGCTGGTCCTGTATATCGAACCACAAGACCGGCCCAGACCGCGGCGCGCGGGCCGTCGACGTGGCGCGCGGCGTCTCGTGAGAGACTGGGCGGCAACATGCGGGCGCGCGGCGCCCGGCAGCCTAAGAACTGGCATCCCAGCAATCCCGGAGGTTCGAGAACATGGCCAAGCGTGGCCGCAAGAAGCGCGACCGCAAGTACAGCAAAGCCAACCACGGCAAACGGCCCAACTCGTAGCCGCGGGCGTTAGTCGGCGCGCTACTCCAGGCCCCGGATGATCGTCGTCCGGCGGATCTCCAGCCGGAGGCGCTCCTTTAAGGCGTCGGGGGCCTTCTCCCCCTTGCACTTGGTGGCGATCAGCGCCTTGATCCGCTCCTCGAGCCCGTAATGCTTGAAGCACCCGGGGCAGGCCTCCAGATGCTGGCGCAGCCGCTCCTTGGCCTCGGGCGTGCATTCGCCGTCGAGCAGCGTCCATACCTCCGCGATGACTTCGGCACACCCGATGCTGCCGTGGGAATCGTCGTCGGGGCACGAGTCGACCGGGCCGGAAAACTCGCTCATGACGACACCTCCTCGTGCGCCTGTGGGCCGCGGTTGAACCCTCGCTCCTTGGCCACGTCGGCCAGCAATCCGCGCAGCTGACGTCTGCCGCGGTGCAGCCGAGACATTACCGTCCCGATCGGCGTGTCCATGATCTCGGCGATCTCTTTGTAGGGGAAGCCCTCGACGTCGGCGTAGTAAACGGCCATCCGGAACTCTTCCGGCAACGCCTGCAGCGCCTCTTTGATCTCGGTGTCCGGCAGCGACTCCAGGGCTTCGACCTCGGCCGAGCGCAGCCCCGTGGAGGAATGCTCGGCATTGGACGCCAACTGCCAGTCGGTGATCGCCTCGGTCGGATACTCCGCGGGCTGGCGCTGCTTCTTGCGGTAGCTGTTGATGTAGGTGTTGGTCAGGATCCGGTACAGCCACGCCTTGAGGTTGGTGCCGGCCCGGAAGGAACGAAATCCCGCGTAGGCCTTCACCATGGTCTCTTGCAGCAGGTCCTCGGCGTCCGCGGGGTTGCGCGTCATGCGCAGGGCGCCGCCGTAGAGCTGGTCGATCAGGGGAATCGCGTCGCGTTCGAAACGCGCGGTCAGTTCCTCGTCGGTCTCTTCGGGGGCCGCGAGGCCGCCATCCTCTCGGCCATCTTGGGGGTCGGCCATATCGGTCAACACGGTCCCTTCTGCTGCGGTGTCGCCGGGCAGCGTCGAAAGCTCCACCGGACTCGCAGGAACGCGAGTCAACAGGCTCGTCGCCGTTGACACCAGACTGCTCCTCCCAATCTAAAGGCTGCTTCCGACACCGCCCGCCCGGGCCTGCCCAGGCGCATCAGTAACCTGCTGGTTTAACAGCGTTGGCCGGCGCGCTATTTCCTGGCCTTTCCGCGCCCGGTCCCCCACCCGGGCCGGTTGCGGCGGGACGTTAGTGTGACGCCATGTCCCACGCGAAGCCCCTCCAGGGCAAGACCATGTTCATCTCCGGCGCGAGTCGCGGCATCGGCCTCGCGATCGCCAAGCGCGCCGCGCAAGACGGCGCGAACGTCGCCCTGATCGCCAAGACCGCGGACCCGCACCCGAAGCTGCCGGGCACGGTGTACACCGCGGCCAAGGAGCTGGAGGAGGCGGGCGGACAGGCGCTGCCGATCGTCGGAGATGTCCGCGACCCCGATTCCGTTGAGTCCGCCGTGGCCAAGACCGTCGAGCAATTCGGCGGCATCGATATCTGCGTGAACAACGCCTCAGCGATCAACCTCGGGTCCATCACCGAGGTGCCGATGAAACGGTTCGACCTGATGAACGGGATCCAGGTGCGCGGCACGTACGCGGTGTCGCAGGCGTGCATTCCGCATTTGAAAGGCCGCGAAAACCCGCACATTCTGACGCTGTCGCCGCCGGTGCTGCTCGGCAAGGAGTGGCTGAAGCCGACGGCGTACATGATGGCTAAGTTCGGCATGACGCTGTGCGCGCTCGGGATGGCCGAGGAACTTCGCGCCGACGGCATCGCGTCGAACACGTTGTGGCCGCGCACTTTGGTGGCCACCGCAGCGGTGCAGAACCTGCTCGGCGGTGAAGAGGCGATGGGCCGGGCCCGCAAGCCCGAGGTGTATTCCGACGCTGCCTACGTCATCCTCAACAAGCCGGCACGCGAATACACCGGCAACACGCTGCTGTGCGAGGACGTGCTGGTCGAGTCCGGCGTCACCGACTTGTCGGTGTACAACTGCGTGCCGGGCGCGCAACTCGGCGTCGACTTCTGGGTCGACGGCGTCAACCCACCGGGATACAGCGGGCCCTAGCGTGGCGGGCGCTGCCACGCCGGCGCTAGCGGAGCTGGCCAAAGCCGGTGTGCCGCATGAGGTTTTGCGATTCGAGAACGTCGGCGACTTGTCGGCGTCCGGTGACGTCGCACCCGATCAGGTGTTTAAGACGCTGGTCGTCGCGCTGCCCGGCGAATTGGCGGTCGCAATTGTTCCGGTGCCGTCGCGATTGTCGCTGAAGGCGGTCGCCGCGGCGTTGGGCGCGGCGAAGGCCGGCATGGCCGAACCCGGCGCCGCCGGGCGGGCCACCGGCTACGTGGTCGGCGGCATCTCCCCGTTTGGTCAGCGCCGGCGGCTGCGCACGGTGCTGGACAGCTCCGCGTTGAACTGGGACCGCGTGCTGTGCAGCGCCGGCCGGCGCGGCTGGGATGTCGGGATTTCACCGCACCATCTGATCCTGGTCACGGGTGCTATCACCGCGGACATCGCCCGCACTACACGTGCTTAATAATGACCCTTGCGTGGAGTGTAGTCAGTTGACTACACTCCACGTTAATGCTGGTCCATGCAACATCACAGGAGGACTCGATGGAACCGAAGCGATCGATGAAGAAGACCCGCGGCGCGACGATCGCCGCCGCCGGCGCGCTGGCCGTTGTGGGGCTGCTGACCGCCGGGGTTGGCACCGCCAACGCCGACACGATTCAGACCGAGGGCAACTATCCGACTCGGGCCGCGTGTCAGGACGCCGGGCCGGGCGTGAAGGCGACGACGCCGGGTAACTGGAACAACTTCTGGTGCGTCCCGGATCGCGTGGCTCCCGGCAGCTGGCGCCTGGTGCTCAGCAACTGACTCAGCGATACGAGTAGAAGCCCTCGCCGGTCTTGATGCCGAGCTTGCCGGCATCGATGTAGGCCTGCAACAACTCGCGCACGTGCTTCGGTAGGTGCGGAAACTCTTGCGCGTAGTGGTTTTCGATATCGAGCACGACATCCAGGCCGACCAGATCCATCATCTGAAACGGCCCGGCCGGCACCCCCCAGTTGACTCTGAACATGCCGTCGACATCTTCGGGACGGGCCACGCCCTCGGCGACGACGGCCAGCGACTCCCGCTTGATGGCCGCCCAGATGCGGTTGAAGATGAACCCGGTGCACTCCTTGCGCGCCTCGAAGGGATGCACGCCGAACTCGGGCAGGACGGTCAGCAAGGTGTCGAGCAGGCCGCGGTCGGTCTCGCCGTCGGACATCAGGTCGACAGCATTGACCTGAGGCGGCATGTAGAAATGCATGTTGCACAAACGTGTTTTGTCGCGCACGTTTTCGGCCATCAGCCGTGACGGGTAGGACGAGGAATTCGTCGCGAAGATCGTGTTCGCCGGTGCCACCTGGTCGATCTGACCCCACAGCGGGATCTTGATTTCGAGCTTCTCCGGGGCGGACTCGACGGCAAGCCAGGCGTCGTCCAACGCTTCGCCCAGCGATGTCGTGGCGGTTGCGACGCCGACCTCGCCAAAGCCTTGCTCAGACACCAGCTGCGGTAGCGACTCGGCGACATACTGCGTCGCTTCCGCGAGCTGTTCGGCCCGCCGGGCATGGATTCGAACGGTTCCGCCGCGGCTGGCGAACATCAGCGCGATGCGGCGCCCCAGCGTGCCCGCCCCGATCACCGCGACGGGGCGGTTCCGGATGTCGTCGAACGTGTATGAATACGAGCCAGTCACACACGAATACTAAGTCGCGCGCATAAAACGTCATGGCGCTAAATCACTTGCGCCACTTTAGTTTCAGCAGTCCCTGGGTGGCGTTTTTGTCGGTGGGCTCGGATAGCTTCGCGGTATGAGTTCGGGCGGGATTGTCGATCGTGACGCGATCACGGCTGCGTTCGACGCGGTAGACGCCGCGCTCGACGGTGTGGCGCGGCTGGAATTCGACGCGCTGACCACCCCGGAGTGCCTGGGACTGTTGGAGCGCAGTGAACGCTGGCGGCGACGGTTACCGGCCCCGGAGCACAAATTGATCAATCACGTTGCCCGCCAAGCCACTCCGGAGGAGTTGGGTGGCAAGCTGTCGCACGCGATCGCCGAGCGAACGCTGATCAGCAAGGCCGAAGCAGCCCGGCGGATTAACGAGGCCGCCGATCTGGGGCCACGCCAAGCCCTGACCGGTGAGCAGTTGCCGCCGGTGTTGGCCAATACTGCCGC
>NZ_MBES01000082.1 GCF_001954195.1 Mycobacterium sp. IS-1264
CCGCGTATCACCTCCTTACCGGCGTGCCGGTGTTCCCCAACACCAATGCGGTCGCTGTGATCAGCGCGCACCTCACGGCCCCACCGCCGCGCCTCAGTGCTATGCGCCCAGAGCTGGCTGGGCTCGACGAAGTGCTGGCCCGTGCATTGGCCAAAAATCCTGCTGACCGCTTTGCCTTGTGCACGGAGTTCGCCGACGTGCTTGGCCTGAAGGTTCCGAGCGGCCGCGCTGACCTTACCCAGGCCGGCATCACCCGACCAATCTCGCTCGCGGGGTTGTCCGCGCAGGCATCTTCCATCGACGACTCAACCCGCCGCCGAGGCAAACGCTGCGCGAGACGGCCACTTCTCGTGGCGGTTTCGGTGCTGGCCGTGTTGGCGTTGGGCGTGCTTGTCGCGACTTTCGCGGCGCACACGATAACCGCGAGCGACCCCGCCCACGAGGCCGCGCGGGATCGTCAAGCCGCCGAGATGGCCGGCCGACGCTATCTTGAGGCCTTGGCCGTCGGCGATGCCCGCACCGCCTTGTCACTCAGTGCTGCTCAGCCTGTCAACACCACATTGCTAACCGATGCGGCACTACACCGCCAGTTTGCCGCCACGCCGATCACAAACATCGCAGTCCAATTGGAGCCCGGCGGGGATCCTGCGCAATCGGCGGCGCAGCGCCTCGTCTTGTCCGCCAATTTCGGCCGCAAGCAGTCCCGGACGATGATGGGTTTGCGCAAAATTGAGGGCGACTGGAAATTGGACAACACGACGATCACAGTCACAGTCGGCGACTCTGGTTCGGGCAACGCATCGTTGAAAGCAGTTGCCATTTCGGGTATCCCGACGGGCGGGATCAGCCCTGTGGCGGTTTTCCCGGGCACCCCGGTGGTGTCCTCGTCGAATAAGTACATCGACATCAGTGCCGCGACTCAACCGCTGCTCCTGGAAGCACTGACCGACACCCAGGCGCGCCCCATGATTCAGCCGACAACAACTATCAACGACGCCGGCCGGCGCGCATCGCAGGCCGCCCTCGAGGCCCGCGTCCGATACTGCTACAGCGGTGGTCACGCTGCACCGCCGGAGTGCTGCCCGTGTATCACACAGACTGATCTCGGCCAGCCATTGAAGCCGGAGACCATTCACGTAATTCGATTCGAGGATGCCCTGGATATGACCTACGAGCTAGACGCCAATCGGATGGTAGTCCACGTAACTGGGATTATGAGATATACGATCGGTGGTGACGACCCTTCGGGACCAAAGCAATTCCTGGCGAATACGACTGTGAATAGCCTGGTCGATATCAGTCGCGACCCCCCGGTATATCTCGGGAGACGATGAACACACCACACACGTTTGCTCGGCGTATCACCGATCCGAGGGCCCACGCGATAGTCCGACGTTCTTGCCGCAAATCATGCTAACCATTGGCTCGGTGGTTGCCGGTTACCGCATTGAGCGGGTTCTCGGCGCCGGCGGCATGGGTACCGTCTATTTGGCTCGTGATCCGGATTTGCCGCGCAGCGATGCGCTCAAGGTACTTTCCCCGGAATTGTCGCGCGACCCAGATTTCCGTGTTCGGTTCCAGCGCGAGGCCGACGTGGCCGCCGGGTTGGATCATCCCAATATCGTCGCGATTCGCCGCCGCGGCGAGTATCAGGGCCAGCTCTGGATCGCGATGCAGTTCATTGATGGCACCGACGCCGACGCCGCGCTACGCGCGGGAACGATGACCCCGGCACGCGCCGTGCACATCGTGGGCGAGGTGGGCAAGGCGCTCGACTACGCCCATCACCACAACGTGGTGCATCGCGACGTCAAGCCCGAGAATTTCTTGTTGTCGCAAGCCACGAGCGGGGACGAACGGGTTTTGTTGGCAGACTTCGGCATTGCGCGTGCGCTCGATGCTACCGGCAGGTTGACGAGCGCAGGGGTGGTGCTGGCGACGGTGGCCTACGCCGCACCGGAGGTTCTCGCCGGCAGCCCGTTCGATGGGCGCGCGGACCTCTACTCGCTGGGCTGCACGCTTTTTCGAATGCTCACCGGCAGATTGCCGTTCCCGGCGACCAACGGGATGGCCGCGGTAATGATGGCACATCTGATGCAGTCGCCGCCGAAAGTCACCGAACAGAATCCGCAGCTGCCAGTCCGGCTGGACCAGGTGATCGCCACCGCGATGGCCAAAGACCCTGCTCAACGGTTCCAGACCGCGCGCCAACTCGCCGACGCGGCGGCCGAGGCGTTAAGCGACTCTACGACGCCGCTTGGGGTGCCGCATCGCCCGGTGCGCAGCAGCGAGGTCATTTCCGACCCGAACAGCGTCCCTGGCCCCAGCGCACCCCCGTGGTGGCAGCGCCCAGGGCCGCACACTCCAATGGCCCCTATGCCCGGGACATCCCACTATTTACCGCAGCTACGCACACCGTTGCCGCCGGCACATCCGGTACCCAAACCCCGGCGGCGCGCCCGGGTCTGGACCGCCGTGGCTGCCGTCGCGACGATCGTGGCAGCAGCGATCGCAGCGATCGCATTGAACCGCGACTCCGATATCACGTCGTCCCCAACAACATCCGAATCTGCCGCATCATCCTCTCCCCAATCGCAGATCGCGCCGCCGACTGTGGCGACTTCACTGCTAAGGGGGCTGCTGCTCTCCCCCGACGAGGTCAGCACCATAACATCGGGCCCCACGATGTGGGCTGACCCCGTTTCCAACAATCTCTTCGATGATGCGGCTCACATGTCCGACAAGAATTGTGTCGGCGCTTGGTTACCGGCTCAGGCCGTTGCCTATACCGGCGCCGGTTGGGATGGAGTTGAGGCGCAAAAGCTTCGACCGGCAGGTGTAGAGGTTTGGCAGCAGGGAGTGATCCAAGCAGTCGTTGGATTCTCGACAACTACGTCAGCACAGAAGTTTCTTGCCGACCAGACGAATGCGTGGAAGACCTGCAGTGGCCGGTCTTTTACCGTCACGCCTCCCAACTCGCCGCCTCAACATTGGACATTCGGGCAGGCCAATGTTGTCGATGACACGACAGGTATCCCGATGACTACGGGCGACGGTGGATCCTGTCAGCGGGCATTGGCTGTGCGTCGCAACGTCACCATTGACGCCATCGTCTGCGGCAATGACGCCGGGAACCTGGCCGGAGCCGTCGTCGGCAAAATTGCCGTCAAGGTCGGTCAGGCGTGAATCGGTAGCGGGATTGACCTGGCAGAACAATTCGATTTGACGCATCTAGCCAGTCCCGGCACACCCACAGCGGCACAATGATCGCGGAGCGGCTTGAGATTGGGGACCACCAGGATGCGCTGGCTGATGACAGGGGCGACAGTGGTCGCGACGGTTGCATTGAGCGGATGTACTACGACCGTCGACGGACGGCCAGCGAACGGCGCGTCTGGTGTCGGAGCTTCCACAACATCGGCAAAACCGCCGGCTCGCGTCCAAGACGCCGACCTGGCGCAGCTGCTACTCAGTCTCGATGAAATCCGCGGCACTATGGGCGGTCCAAAGATGGTCGTCGAAAAGACGATTACTCAGCCGGCCGGCTTGGAGGGTGGGACGTTCACGCCAGCGGAATGCGTGGGCGCCTACTTCAACGGTATGGCCGTCACATACGACGGCAGCGGCATGCGCGCGTTCGTTGAGCAGGAGACCGACGAGCCAGAGCCTCAGAAGCTCGAGCACGGCGTCGACCAAGGAGTCGCATCTTTTGATGACTCCACCGCCGCGAAGGCATTCGTGGCTAGGTCCGCCGAACAGTGGCGCAATTGCGACGGACGGCTGTTCACGGCCGTCTTCTCGGATGGGGCGAAGCGACCGACGTGGCGATTCGGTGAAACCAGTGATTCCGGTGGAATCATCACTTTGCCCCGGCACGTCGAAGGGACGAAATTCTGGGATTGCGCCCGCGTCGTGGCGAGCAAAGCCAACGTGGTCGTCGACAACCAGGTATGTGCCTACGACCTGACAGATAAGCCGACGACGATTACGAAGGCCATTTTGGCCAAGATTCCTGACTAGAAGCGGGCGTGAGCGATGGCCCGCTTAGCGACCTGGGCCCGGTGGGCCGGCGAAGGCTTGCGCGATTTCCAACCATCGCTGCGCGTCCGCACCAACCGCCGTGAGATCCAGGGTCCGCAGCGGGCGCCGCTGGGTAACCAGGAAGCAGAAGTCTTCCGCCGAGCCCGTCACACGTTGGACCGCATCCGACGGTCCCCACGACCACGTGTCGCCGCCGGGTCCACGCAGTTCGACCAGGAACGGCTCGGCCGGTGGAGTCAGATTGTTGACCATGAACGCGTAATCGCGGGTCCGGACCCCCAGGTGGGCAATCGATCGCAGTCGATCCGTGGCGGGCCGCGTGACACCCAGGGCGTCGGCGACGTCAAGTCCGTGGGCCCAGGTCTCCATCAATCGCGCCGTTGCCATCGAGGCCGCGCTCATCGGCGGCCCGAACCACGGCAGTTTGCGCCCGTCGGCGACCGAGAGCAGCTCCTCGTGCAACCGGGCGCGGGTCCCCCGCCAGTCGGCAAGCAGCTCGGCCGGCGCCACGGTTGCCAGCTCCTCGGCGCCAGCGTCGACAAAGCCGACGGGATCCGCCGTCGCGGCGGCCAGCAGTTCGGCGAAAGCAGCCTCGTCGGTGACCGCGGTCAGGGCAACCCGGTCGGTCCAGAGCAGGTGTCCGATCTGGTGTGCGATGGTCCAGCCGGGGGCCGGCGTGGGATCGGCCCAGCGGTCGGCCGGGAGCGGCGTTACCAGCGCGTCGAGGTCGTCGCTCTCCGCACGCAAGTCGGCGACGATCGGCCCGGGTCCCGCCATCATCGCCTCACCTTAGCGACCGTTCACCGGCTGGCCACGGCGGCCGACGACGCTGTGAACGACCAGCCCGAGTAGGTATAACGCCGATCCGAACAGCACGAACCCGGGCGCGTGCCCGTCTTTGGGAATCACGGTCGCGGCCAACGTGATCGAGACGATGAACGACACCCAGAACAACGCGTCCTGCACCGCGAACACGTGGCCGCGCAACGCATCGTCGACATCGATCTGGATCGCCGAATCGGCGCACAGCTTGATCATCTGGCCCGTCACGCCGAGGAAAAAGCTGCACGCCACCATCACGGGAAGCCACAGCCCCGCCCCGGTGACCTCGATCAGCGCGGCCGCGGTGAGCGCGCCGTTCGCCGCCGCGTAGCGCCCCCAGCGCCGGATCGTCGGTGGGGTCAACACCGTCGCCAGGAATGCTCCCAGCCCCGAGGCGCCGAAGAACACCAACGCGATACCCAGCCCGCCGGCCGCCGGATGTTTCATGTGATGGGCCAACAACAAGATCAGCAGCGAGTTGATGCCCACCACCATGCGGTGCGCGGCCAGGCCGGACAGCGTTGCTGCCACGGTCGGATAGCTCACGACCGTGCGCGCGCCATGCAGCCAGCCGGTGATCACCGCATAGACGGCCGAACCGTGGATCGCGCGTTTGGTGTGGTCGGGGCCGAGCGCCCGAGGCGCGAACCGCCACGACAGCAGCAACGCCGTCGCCACCGGGATCGCGGTGAGAAAAATGACGACCGCCGCTCCCCTATCGCTGGCGCCGACGACGAAGCGCGGCACCAGCATGAAGTTGGCGCCGAGGAAGGCGGCGACGGCGCCGGCGGCGGTGGCCACTGAGTTCATGGTCACCACTTGTTCGCGCGGAACGACGTGCGGCAGCGACGCCGATAGCCCCGATGCGACGAAACGGCCCAAGCCGTTGGCGACCAATGCCGCGATGAGGAGCGGCATTTCGCCGGCCCGGACCGCCAGAATCGTGCCGATTCCGGCGATCAATATCAGGCGGCCGATGTTGGCGCCCACAAGTACCAGCCGCCGATCCCAGCGGTCCATCAATGCCCCGGCGAATGGTCCCAGCAATGAGTAAGGCAGAAACAGCACGGCGAACGCGCGGGCGATCGCCATCGGGTCCGCGGCCCGGTCGGGGTTGAACAGCAGCGCTCCGGCCATCCCCGCCTGGAACAGGCCGTCGCCGAACTGACTTGCCATGCGCAGCTGCAGCAATCGCCAGAAATCCGGCAAGCTGCGCACCGACCGCCACAGTTCGACGCGTAGGTGCGTGCGCATCCGGATTTGAACCACAGAACCGACTTCCACGATCAAGGGCACGGGCCGCCGATCTCGGCGCCGCTGCAATAACAGTACAAATATGGCTGGGGCGGGCCCGTTTCCACCGGACGGCGCTGCCGGGGTGCGATGATGGTGACGTGCCGCCTGAAGATCCAGAGGACTATGTCGCACCCGCCGCGCAGCGCGTGCGTGCGGGGACGTTGCTGCTGGCCAACACCGACCTTCTCGAGCCGACGTTTCGGCGCAGCGTGATCTACATCGTCGAGCACAACGACGGCGGCACGTTGGGCGTGGTGCTCAACCGGTCCAGCGAGACCGCCGTCTACAACGTATTGCCGCAGTGGGCCAAACTCGCCGCCAAACCGAAGACGATGTTCATCGGAGGGCCCGTCAAGCGTGACGCGGCCCTTTGTCTGGCGGCCTTGCGGGTCGGCGCCGACCCGGACGGCGTGCCGGGCCTGCGGCACGTGGCCGGACGGATGGTGATGGTCGATCTGGACGCCGAACCCGACCTGATCGCGCCCCTGGTGGAGGGAGTGCGGATCTTCGCCGGCTACTCGGGCTGGACCATCGGTCAGCTCGAAGGCGAGATCGAGCGGGACGACTGGATTGTGTTGTCCGCGTTGCCATCCGACGTTCTTGTCGGCCCCAGGGCGGACTTGTGGGGGCAGGTGCTGCGCCGCCAGCCGCTGCCGCTTTCATTGCTTGCGACCCACCCGATCGACATCAGCCGAAACTAGGGCTCAACCGCTACGCATTGTCAGTTGCAGGCCTGCGTGCACATTGTGCAGTTGCCGGCGCAGCCGGCCGGGGCCGCTTCCCGGCGTAGCGCGAAGCGCGCGCTCTGCCACGATCCGGCGGCGAGTGTGCCGAAAGCGCCTACGACACAGACGATCACCACAACCAAGGCGGTCTGCGGGGAGGCCGCCAGCGCGACGACACCGCCGGCGGCCAGCATTATCGCGACGGCCAGCTGTGTCGGCGCCAAGGCGCGCAGCGCCAGCTGCCTGGTGCCCACCGTCTGGCTGTGGGAGAGCGACCAGGTTCCGAATCCGGCGGAAGCGACCGCCGCACACACGCACACCACACCCGCGATCAGCATGGCCTCACAATACGAGTCCCGCCGTCGATTCGCGCGCCCGGCTCCACAGGGCTCGGGCCGGCGCCGAGTCAGCGCTGCTGGAGGAAACTGAAGTTCGGCAGCGGCGGCAGCCCGGGCACGATGGTCAATATGTTGGGCCTGGGCTGCGCCGACGGCACTGGCGCCGCCGGTTGTGCGGGCAGTCCGGCGGGTGCCGCATTCACGGTCTGCCCCGGTAGCCCGACGGGCGCCGCACTGGCGGTCTGCCCCGGAACCCCAACCGGTGCATTAGCCGGGGCGCGGGACGGCGCGGGGGGCGATGCCACGGGAGCGGGGGGCGAGGTCCCGGGCGCGGTCACCCGGAAGCCGTTGATGATGGCGTCCGTGGCGGGTGCGTCGGCGACCGCCTGCGTGCGATCGGTGGTCACCGACAGCGTGACCAGGTACTTGTCGTGCCCCGAGGTGGCGATGACGTTGCGCCGCGAGGTGTTGAGCAACATGTCGCCGTCGCGGTACGTGCCCTCGATGACCGACGACGGGAAACCGCCGAAATCAGCCATCGAGGCGTTCGTGGTCTGCCAGGCGAGTAGCTTCTGACTGTCGACGAAGCCGTGCGTCATGGCTTCCTTGGGATCGAAGTTGCCGACCAGCTTGTAGACCACCACCTGCGCATTCGACGTGTACACGCTGTTGCCCTGCCGGTCCGCGATCACCGCGAACGCATCGGGCACGTTGGGGTCCGGTACCTGCGTCCACCGCGGCGGCACCGGCAAGGTGATGTCCAGCGCGTTGAACCCCTGCGGTTTTTGCGCCTCGAGCTTGACGCCCTTCGCCTGCAGGTACTCACGAATGGTGCCGGAGACCGCCGGAGTCGCCGAGGGCGGCACCGGAGCCACGGCAGCGGGTCCCGGAGCGGCGGGCGCGGCCGCGGTATTGGGCGGAACGAACGGGTTGGCCGACGGCGGGGTGGCGGTGAATCTGTTCCCGTTGACCGCGCCGGGACTGATGACGTTCTGTGGCGCCGGCGCCGCGGCACCGGGACCGACGGGCACGGGTGGGGGTGCTGGAACCAAAGGCTCCGCCGAGGCCTGGGCGCCCGAAAAAACCGCGACGCCGATCAGGCCGGCCACCAGACCCCCTAAAACCCGGCAATTCGGGGTGATCTGAATCATGGCGTCGGTCCTTCCCAACGGCTCAGGCGTTACTACAGAGGGCGACTGTAACCAGTGGTCAAACGCCGTGAATAGGGCCGAAATAGACCTGGGATGAACCTCTGATCGGCGCGCAACGCAACCGAGACCAACCTGTGGCCGGCGGGGCTGCCGAGGCCGCCCTTATACCCTGTTCAGGTGACCGAATCGCCGACCGCCGCACCCGGGAGCAACCCGGCCGGCGCTCCGACGGACTCCGACGCGCCGCCATACCGCTACACAGCGGAGCTGGCGGGCCGCATCGAGGGCGCCTGGCAGGACAACTGGGCGCGGCTCGGGACGTTCAACGTGCCCAATCCGGTCGGCTCGCTGGCTCCGACCGACGGTTCGCCGGTGCCCGACGACAAGCTGTTCGTGCAGGATATGTTCCCGTATCCCTCCGGGGAAGGACTGCACGTCGGGCACCCGTTGGGCTACATCGCCACCGACGTCTACGCCCGCTACTTCCGCATGACCGGCCGTAATGTGCTGCACGCGTTGGGCTTTGACTCCTTCGGGCTGCCCGCCGAGCAATACGCGGTGCAAACCGGCACCCATCCGCGCGCCCGGACCGAGGCCAATGTGGTGAATTTCCGGCGCCAGCTGGGCCGGCTGGGTCTCGGTCACGACAGCCGGCGAAGCTTTTCCACCACAGACGTCGACTTCTACAAGTGGACCCAGTGGATCTTTTTGCAGATCTACAACGCCTGGTTCGACACCGCAGCCGGCAAGGCGCGCCCGATCGCCGAGCTGATCGCCGAATTCGATTCCGGTGCCCGCCGCCTCGACGACGGCCGGGACTGGACGAAGCTGTCGGCGGGGGAGCGGGCCGACGTGATCGACGGCTGCCGGTTGGTCTACCGAGCGGACGCGATGGTGAATTGGTGTCCGGGCCTGGGCACGGTGCTGGCCAACGAGGAGGTCACCGCCGACGGGCGCAGCGACCGGGGCAACTTCCCGGTATTCCGGAAACGGTTGCGGCAGTGGATGATGCGCATCACGGCCTATTCCGACCGGCTGCTCGACGACCTCGAGCTGCTGGACTGGCCGGAAAAGATCAAAACCATGCAGCGCAACTGGATCGGCCGATCCCGAGGTGCGCAGGCACTGTTTTCCGCGACCAAAACCACCGGCGATGTCACCGACATCGAGGTGTTCACGACCCGGCCCGACACCCTGTTCGGTGCCACATACCTGGTGCTGGCCCCCGAGCACGATTTGGTCGACGATCTGGTCGCCTCCGCGTGGCCCGACGGGGTGGATCCCGCATGGACGTACGGGTCCGCCACCCCCGCTGAGGCCGTCGACGCATACCGCCGTGCGATCCGCGCGAAGTCAGACCTCGAGCGTCAGGAGAGTAGGGACAAAACCGGCGTCTTCCTGGGCAGCTACGCGACCAACCCAGCCAACGGAAAGCCCGTGCCGATCTTCATCGCCGACTACGTGCTGGCCGGATACGGCACCGGGGCCATCATGGCCGTCCCGGGCCACGACCAGCGCGACTGGGAATTCGCCCGGGAGTTACACCTGCCGATCGTGGAAGTCATTGCCGGCGGCGATATTTCGGAGGCGGCACACACCGGCGACGGCGTGCTGGTGAACTCCGGCCACCTCGACGGACTGGACGTGGCGGCGGCCAAGGAAGCCATGATTGCCCGTCTGGAGGCCGAAGGCCGGGGCCGGGCGCGCATCGAATACAAGCTGCACGACTGGCTTTTCGCGCGGCAGCGCTATTGGGGTGAACCATTCCCAATCGTCTACGACAGCGCCGGGCGCCCACATCCGCTCGACGAGGCGGCATTGCCGGTCGAACTGCCCGATGTGCCGGACTATTCGCCGGTGTTGTTCGACCCCGACGACGCCTCCAGTGAGCCGTCGCCGCCGCTGGCCAAGGCGACCGAGTGGGTGCACGTCGAGCTCGACCTGGGCGACGGCCCGAAGCAATACAGCCGCGACACCAACGTCATGCCGCAGTGGGCCGCCAGCTCGTGGTACGAGCTGCGCTACACCGACCCGCATAACTCGGAACGGTTCTGCGCCAAGGAAAACGAGGCGTACTGGATGGGGCCCCGGCCGGCCGAGCACGGGCCCGACGATCCGGGTGGTGTCGACCTGTACGTCGGGGGAGCCGAACACGCGGTGCTGCACCTGCTGTATTGCCGGTTCTGGCACAAGGTCTTGTACGACCTCGGTCACGTGAGTTCCCGTGAGCCCTATCGCCGGTTGGTCAATCAGGGCTACATCCAGGCCTTCGCCTACACCGATGCTCGCGGGTCGTATGTACCGGCGGACGACGTGATCGAACGCGGCGACGGGTTCGTCTATGCGGGGCCCGACGGGGATATCGAAGTCTTTCAAGAATTCGGGAAAATCGGTAAGAGCCTGAAGAATTCGATCTCGCCCGACGAGATCTGCGACGAATACGGCGCGGACACATTGCGGGTGTACGAGATGTCGATGGGCCCGCTGGAGGCGTCCCGGCCCTGGGCCACCAAGGACGTCGTCGGTGCTTACCGCTTCCTGCAGCGGGTATGGCGGCTGGTGGTCGACGAGAGTACGGGCGAAACAAGGGTGGCCGACGACGCCGGCCGGCAAGACCTCGACACCGGCACACTGCGCTCGCTGCACCGCACCATCGCCGGCGTGACGGAAGACTATGCGGCACTGCGCAATAACACCGCGGTAGCCAAGCTGATCGAGTACACCAACCACCTCACCAAAGAACACCGGGATTCGGTTCCCCGCGCGGCGGTGGAGCCGTTGGTGCTGATGTTGGCGCCGCTGGCCCCCCACATGGCCGAGGAGTTGTGGCTACGCCTCGGCCACGCAACGTCGTTGGCGCACGGCCCGTTTCCGGCCGCCGACCCGGCCTATCTCGTCGAGGACACCGTGGAATACCCGGTGCAGGTCAACGGCAAGGTACGCGGGCGAGTGGTGGTGGCCCCCGACGCCGGTGAGGACATCCTGAAAGCCGCCGCACTGGCCGATGAAAAGGTCCAGGCGTTCCTCGCCGGCGCCACCCCGCGCAAGGTAATAGTCGTTCCCGGCCGGTTGGTCAATCTGGTCGTCTAGGCCCGCCTAGGGCGGAGCACCACCTCGTGGATGTGGCCGTCCGGCGGCGTGGCCACCACGCTGGCGACCGCCGCCGCGACGGTTTCGGGCCGCAGGAAGTCGGCGGCGTCGTACTCGCCGCCTTCGAACGCGACCAGTTCACGCTGCATGGTCGTGTCGGTGCGGCCCGGATATATCGTGGTGACCCGCAATTCCGGCTCGTCGTCGCGCAGCGAGTCCGCGAATGCGCGCAGCGCGAACTTGCTGGCTGAATAGGACGCCATGCCCGGCGAGACCTTGCGCCCCGCCCCGGAGTTGACGAATACCACCTGACCGCGGGCGCCCCGTAGTGCCGGCAACAGCGCCAACGTAAGAGCCACCGCGCCAAAGACATTCACGTCGAAGGTGGCGCGCCACTCCTCGACACCCGACTCGGCGACGTGGCCCGGGATCGAGACTCCGGCGTTGTGCACCAGCACGTCGAGAGCATCCACGATTTCGCAACTGGATTCGATCCCGTCGGCATCGGTCAGGTCCAATGGAAACGTTGTCGCGTCGAGGCGCTCCGCGACGGCATCCAGGCGATCAGCGGGCCGACCGGCCAAGAGCAGCGTGTGCGTCGGCGCCAGCGCGGTGGCGATGGCAGAACCGATACCGCCGCCGGCCCCGGTGATGAGAGCAGTTGGCATGCAGCCAGTCTACGGACGCCACCAATGACGTTGTGAAACAGTCAGTTTCACGGCCGGTTACGCGGTCGATTCACCCGAAGGGGCGGGTGCCGCTTCGCCGGAAGCCAGGCGCTCCAGCGGCGCCAACGCCTTCATCAGGGTGTTCAAGTCGGACTCGGGCAGCTGACTCAGCATTGCCGCGAGGGCGGCGTGCCGGTTGGCCAGCGACTCGGCATGGACCGCACGCCCACGCGGGGTTATGTCGACGAGCACGGCGCGCAGGTCCGACGGGTCGCGGGAGCGCTTCACCAGCCCGATCTTCTCCAGCCGGCGGATCGCGACTGTCGTGGTGGGCGTCCGGACCCGCTCATGCGCGGCCAGATCCGTCATCCGGATCGGTCCTTGATCGAGCAACGTGATCAGGATCGAGAGCTGCGCCAGTGTTAACTCGCCGGCTACGACGCCGCTCGGATCGCCACGGCGCAGAATCGAAAACAATTTGGACAGCGCACGGTGCAATCCCTCCGCAAGCTCCGTCACCTCGGGCACGGTGGATGTGCTGTCCGCCATAGTTTGGCAGTCTAACCGGATATCGGGTGCGTACAAGGTAGCTATTGCCGACCAGTTTTAGGACCGGATTTCACGACGTTGCATCCCGTTCCGCAAAGTGATGGCTGGGCCGCTCTTTCAGAGCGCGATCGACGGCTCGGCGCAGGCGGCGTCGACGCCGGTGAGTATCCGAAGAGGCGCGGCGCCAACGGTTTCGGCGGGCGTAAATACCCTGCGCCGGTACAGTTCGGCCAGCATGGTCTGGGCCATCAGGTGCGAGCGACCGATGCATGCGGCCCGGGCGGCTTCCGGGTCGCGCCGGTAAATAGCGGAGGTTTCGTCTTCGTAGAACGGCAACATGTCGTCGCGGCTGCTCTGGTATGTCATCCAGAACACGCGCGGGATGAGGTTTTGCGAGGCGCGGATGGTGGCGTGCAGCCGCGGGCCCGCGTACTCGTCGTTAACGGTGCGCCGGTATTCCCCAGCAATTTCGGAAAAGGCCCGCCCTTCCTTTGCGCCGCGTAGCGATCGCATGAGCGCGTCGATTTGTCCCAGGATCCGCGGCGTGGGGTTTTCCGCCGCGCGGGCTGAGGCTATGCCGTTGAGCAGGCCGTCGAGTTCGTGATGCTCGAGGACCGTGGCTTCATCGAACCGCTCGACGAAAGCCCCTCGGTGATAGCGCGTGGAGACGATGCCGTCGTGTTCGAGTTGCACGAGTGCCTCTTGAATGGGGACACGACTTACGCCCAGCCCAAGCGCGATCTCGTTGCGGTCGACGCGGTCGCCGCTGCGCAGCTTCCCGGTCAATATCAGGTTGAGGATGTGGTTAACAACCTGGTCTTTTTCTTTGACCCCGTATTTCTTCGGCATCGGTCCCTTTCAGAACGCGCACCTGTAATCAGCGGAGGAAAGTTTCTCACGACTTGGCACGCGCGTTCAGGTTTTTCGCCGACGAATTGGAGCAAATCTCGAATCGAGGTCCTAGCGCTTATCGCGCCACTTGCACAGAGCCTCGGCGGCACTCAGGTCGTAGTCCGGGCCGTTGACGCCGACCGTCAGCAGCGAGGCGCCGAGGCCGACAAGGGTTTCGGCGTTGTCGATCAGTGAGCCCGAGTTGCCGACCGCGGCCGAGCGTTCGATCTCGGCCGGGTCGCGCCCGACGTCGGCGCAGTGGCGCCTGAGGACATCCGACTTGGCCGGGAACTCGTCGGCCGAGGTAAAGCTGTGCCAGATATCCGCGTGCTCGGCGACGAGCCGCAGGGTCTTGCGTTCGCCCCCACCGCCGATCAGGACCGGGATGTCACGGGTGGGCGCCGGGTTGAGCTTGGCCAGGCGCGACTTGATCCGGGGCAGGGCTTCCGCCAGGTCGTCGAGGCGGCTGCCCGCGGTGCCGAACTCGTAGCCGTACTCGTCGTAGTCCTTTTGCTTCCAGCCCGACCCGATGCCGAGGACGAGCCTGCCGTCCGATATGTGGTCGACGGTGCGGGCCATGTCGGCCAGCAGCTCCGGATTCCGGTAGGAGTTGCATGTCACCAGCGCGCCGATTTCGATGCGGGACGTCTGCTCGGCCCAGGCCCCGAGCATGGTCCAACACTCGAAGTGCGGGCCGTCGGGATCCCCGTAGAGCGGGAAGAAATGGTCCCAGTTGAAGGCGATATCGACGCCGATTTCCTCACAGCGGCGCACGGCGTCGCGAAGATGGCCGTAATGCGGGGCGTGCTGCGGTTGCAGCTGCACGCCGATGCGGGTGGGGCGCTCAGCAGTCATGTGTGCAACCGTAGTCTCAGCGTGCCTCGAGCACCCCGCGCACCAGATCGATCAGCGCGCGCGGCTGATCGCTTTGCACCGAGTGCCCGGAATTCTCTACGACGTGTGCAGTTCGGAAATGCTTTGCGCGCCTGAGGAGTTCGGCCGCATCGTCGTCGGTGACGAAGCCCGATGAGCCGCCGCGTATCAACGTGATCGGCGCGGAAAGGCTGTCGACGTCGTCCCACAGTCCGGCGAAGTCGGGGAAGGTTCGGATGGCGTCGTAGCGCCACGTCCAATTTCCGTTGTCGAGCCGGCGGGAATTATGGAAGACACCCCGGCGCAGCGCCGTCACCTCGCGGTGTGGCGCCGCGGCGATCGTGAGGTCCAGCATCGCCTGGAAGCTGGGGAACTCCCGCTCTCCGTGCATCAGCGCGACTGTGCCTTGCTGTTCTTTGGTCAGCTCGGCGTGCCGTTGCAATGCCGACGGGGTCACGTCGATGAGAACGAGTTCGGGCACCAGGTCGGGCGCGACAGCGGCCAGCCGTATCCCGGTCAACCCGCCCAGCGACATGCCCACCACAAGGTCGGCGCTCGGTGCCAGCTCGCGCAGCACCGGCACCAGGGCCTCGGCGTTGTGCTGCGGTGAATAATCGCCATCCTCGCGCCACGCGGAATGGCCATGACCGGGAAGGTCGACCGCAAGTGCGGGCTCCCCGACACCGACGATGACGGTGTCCCACGTGTGTGCGTTCTGCCCGCCGCCGTGCAGGAAAACGATCCTCGACGGTGAGTCATCCCATTGCAGTGCGCTAATCGGACCGGAATCGATCCGCCGCACCTGCGGCAAAGGTCCTGAAACCCCGGCCTGTTCGGCGTTTTCGGACAGCAGCGCGAACTCGTGCAGTCCAACCAGTTCGTCCTCGGAGATCTCGGTCACGATCTCCGACACTACTTTGAGGGCGCCGAGTGTGCGTCCAGGGCTTTGCGTGTGCTTTCAGGGCGCCCTGACCGCACGCCACGGGGCGACAGGCGCTGTTACGCCCCGATGATGAACTCTTCGAGCTGAGCGCGCGCGACGTCGTCGGGCAACTGCTGTGGCGGGCTCTTCATGAGGTACGCCGAAGCGGGCACGACGGGTCCGCCGATGCCGCGGTCCTTGGCGATCTTGGCCGCGCGCACGGCGTCGATGATGACGCCCGCCGAGTTCGGCGAATCCCACACCTCGAGCTTGTACTCCAGGTTCAGCGGCACGTCACCGAAGGCGCGGCCCTCCAGGCGGACGTAGGCCCACTTGCGGTCGTCGAGCCAGCCGACGTGGTCGGACGGGCCGATGTGCACGTCTTTGGTCTTGAACTCGCGTTGCAGGTTGGACGTGACGGCCTGGGTCTTCGAGATCTTCTTCGACTCCAGCCGTTCGCGTTCGAGCATGTTCAGGAAGTCCATGTTGCCGCCGACGTTGAGCTGCATGGTGCGGTCGAGCTGCACGCCGCGGTCCTCGAACAGCTTGGCCATCACGCGGTGGGTGATGGTGGCACCGACCTGGCTCTTGATGTCGTCACCGACAATCGGGACGCCCGCGTCGGCGAACTTCTTGGCCCACACCGGGTCCGAGGCGATGAACACCGGCAAGGCGTTGACGAACGCCACTCCCGCGTCGATCGCGCACTGGGCGTAGAACTTGTCCGCCTCCTCGGAGCCCACCGGCAGGTAGGAGACCAGTACGTCGACGTTGTTCTCCTTGAGCACCTTGACCACGTCGACCGGCTCGGCGTCGGACACCTCGATGGTGTCCGCGTAGTACTTGCCGATCCCGTCGAGCGTCGGGCCGCGCTGCACGGTCACGTTGGTGGGCGGCACGTCGGCGATCTTGATCGTGTTGTTCTCGGACGCGAAGATCGCCTCCGACAGATCGAAGCCGACCTTCTTGGCGTCGACGTCGAACGCGGCCACGAACTTCACGTCGCGGACGTGGTATTGGCCGAACTTCACATGCATCAGGCCCGGCACCGTGCTGTTCGCGTCGGCGTCGTAGTAATACTGGACGCCCTGAACAAGCGAGGACGCGCAGTTTCCGACGCCGACAATGGCGACTCGTACATCCGTCGACGCCTGCGGCGCGTGTTGCTCACTCATTAGGGCGTTCTCCTAACTCAATAACGTGGTGTCGCGGTATTCGGGTTTGTGCAAGGGGGTTACGTCTGCTCGGTGAGGCCAGGCATGGCCCGTTCCGCAGCAATGAGCTCGTTGAGCCACTTGACTTCGCGCTCGCTGGACTCGAGCCCGAGTTGGTGAAGCTGGCGCGTGTAGCGATCGAACGAGCTGCTGGCCCGCGCCACGGCTTCACGCAGACCTTCTCGGCGTTCCTCGACCTGGCGGCGGCGGCCTTCCAGAATGCGCATCCGCGCTTCTGCCGGGGTGCGGTTGAAGAAGGCCAGGTGTACCCCGAAGCCGTCGTCGGTGTAGTTGTGCGGGCCGGTGTCGGCCACCAACTCACCGAAGCGTCGACGACCCGCCTCGGTCAGTTGGTAGACGCGCCTTGCCCGCCGGACCGGGGTCCCGGCCGGGGCGGCATCCTCGGCGATCAACCCGTCGGCCTGCATGCGCCGCAGGGCCGGGTAGAGCGAACCGTACGAAAATGCGCGGAACGCACCGAGTAGGCCAGTCAGCCGTTTCCTTAGTTCGTAACCGTGCATGGGCGATTCGATCAGAAGACCCAGGATGGCGAGCTCCAGCATCGATTCACCCCCTTTGCTTGGCTGGTTACGACGGTCCGACGCCTCGCGTCATCGTATCGTTTCGATATATTAGCCACAACAGCACCTGGTGTTGGTGTGCTATTAGTCACCGCGAAATGTGCCGGGGCCGGACCGCCGGATAGGCCGCCTACGTGGGCAAATCCAACCGCTTGACCGTGCCGTCGCCCGCGAATGTGATCGAACCACCACCGTAATCGCTGGAGACGTACAACGAGAGCGACAGCGCCCCTGGGGCGGTGGGATCCTTACCGGGCTCGATGATCAGGTACATGGTTCGGATGTCGCCCTGCTTCATGCGCAGGGTTTCCGGGGCGCCGCGCATGATGCCCACGGTCGCCACGATGTCGAACTTGCTCAGGTCGGCCGTCACGGGCCCGTCGGCGGAGCTCTTGGCGGAGCTGGTCGGATCGCCCCACCCGCCGCGGTAGGTGTAGTCGAGCACGCGTCGGTCGTCGGAGGGGTCGGGGCGGTCGAGGCTGGCATACGTCGGGTAGATGACCAGCCGATAGCCGACGGTGTCCCCGAACCTCTTGCGAGTTTGTTCCATCAGGCCGGTAAGCCCGCCGACCGAATGCAGCTGCGTGGGCGGGGTCAACACGACGGCGGCCACTCCGTCCGGCTTGGCCCCGGGGTCCTCGCGCCCACTGCCGAAGTCCAGCGGCGAGCCGGCGTTGCCGTAGAGGCCCCATCCGATTCCGACGCCCAGTAGCACCGAGACCACGAACGCGGCGGCCAGCATGACCCATCCGCTGACTTTCGTCGGCGGCTTGGCGCCCCGCAGCTTGGCCGGGGCGTTGCTCACCTGCAAGTCGGCCAACAGTGCCCGCAGATCACCCAGCGTGACCGCGTTGGTGGCGCTGCTGACTCGTTGCCGGTGTTCTTCCCCGGACAGTTCACCGTCGCCGAGGGCGTTGTCGAGAATCGCGCAGGCGTCTTGTCGATCGGTGTCCTTGGCGCGGGTGGTCGACGTCGTCCCGCCACCAACGGATGCCCCGAACCATTTCGCCACGGCCATGATCGTAGAAGGCCGAGCCGAGTTCGGCACCGGATGTGACGAGCGATTACGGCGGCTCAGCCAGCGCGACGGCGTTGGTTGCATATCGGCGGCCGACATCGCGACGTACTCTGGTCAGCGTGCGACTGCAGCGACAGGTGGTGGACTACGCGCTTCGGCGGCGCGCGGTGCTGGCCGAGGTGTACTCCGGCCGCACCGGTGTGTCCGAGGTGTGCGACGCGAACCCCTATTTGCTGCGCGCCGCGAAGTTTCACGGAAAAACCAGCCAGGTGATGTGCCCGATCTGCCGCAAGGAGCAACTCACGTTGGTGTCGTGGGTGTTTGGCGAGCACTTGGGCGCGGTATCGGGCTCCGCGCGCACGGCCGAAGAGCTGGTCTTGCTGGCTACGCGCTACGAGGAGTTCGCGGTCCACGTGGTGGAGGTGTGCCGAACCTGCAGCTGGAATCACCTGGTCAAGTCGTACGTGCTCGGCGCGGCACGCCCGCCAAAGGGCACGCGCGGCACCCGGACCGCGCGCAACGGCGCCCGCACGGCCATTGAGTAACGAAGGGCGCCACGACCAGTCGTCCGGTGAGGCGAGCGGGCCAGCGACTGAGCGCGTGGGCAAGCATGCGAGCACCGACCGCCCGGGCGATGGCGCGCCCCAGCAGCCTCGCCCCCGCCGCCCGCTTCCTCCCGACGACCGGAGGACGACGATCCTTCCGCCCGTCGTCGACGACAGGGGCCCCAGGCGGCGCGACCCGCTTGATGAGGTCAAGGCCGCGCTGGACGCTCCTCCGTCGAAACCCCTGCCGACCGACGCGATCGATGAGGTCAAGGCCGCGCTCGACGGCCGCTCGCCGACCCGTGCGCGGCGTAGCCGGCCGGTGTCCGGTCATCGGCCGCCCGTCGGACCACCGCCTCCACCACGCCGACCCGGTGGGCCCGGTGATCCGATCGGACCCGACCCGCGAGTTCCAGGGCCGCGGCTGGATTGGAGCTGGGTTGACCAGATCAATTGGCGATGGGTGCGCCGCGGGGCCTACCTCAGCGCGGCGGTGCTGGTGCTGTTGCCGATCGTCACCTTCACAATGGCGTACTTCATCGTCGACATTCCCAAACCGGGCAACATCCGGACCAACCAGGTCTCGACGATCCTGGCCAGCGATGGTTCGGAGATCGCGAAAATCATTCCCCCGGAAGGCAATCGGGTCGATGTCAACATCAACCAGGTGCCGGTGCATGTGCGCCAGGCGGTAATCGCCGCCGAGGACCGCAACTTCTATTCCAACCCGGGGTTCGACTTCAGCGGATTCGCGCGGGCCGTGAACAACAACCTCTTCGGCGGCGGCGATCTACAGGGCGGGTCGACGATCACTCAGCAGTACGTGAAGAACGCCCTGGTCGGTTCCGCCCAACACGGGTTGAGTGGACTGCTGCGCAAGGCCAAGGAGTTGGTCATTGCCACGAAGATGTCGGGGGAGTGGTCCAAAGACGATGTGCTGCAGGCCTATCTGAACATCATCTACTTCGGGCGCGGGGCCTACGGGATTTCGGCCGCCGCCAAGGCCTACTTCAACAAGCCCGTCGAGCAGCTCACCGTGTCCGAGGGCGCGCTTTTGGCGGCGCTGATTCGGCGCCCGTCCTCTCTGGACCCGGCCGTCGATCCAAAGGGAGCCGCAGCCCGCTGGAATTGGGTGCTCGACGGCATGGTGGAAACCAAGGCGCTGTCGCCCAGTGATCGCGCGGCACAAGTCTTTCCGGCCACCGTGCCGCCCGATCAGGCGCGCGCGCAGAATCAGACGACCGGACCCAACGGGCTGATCGAGCGCCAGGTGACCAGGGAACTGATGGAGCTGTTCAACATCGACGAGCAGACCCTCAACACGCAGGGTCTGCAGGTCACCACCACCATCGATCCGAAAGCCCAGCAGGCCGCGGAGAAGGCGGTCTCGAAATACCTCGACGGGCAAGACCCCGACATGCGGTCCGCCGCGGTTTCCATCGACCCGCACAACGGCGCAATACGCGCCTATTACGGCGGTACCGACGCCAACGGATTCGACTTCGCTCAGGCCGGCCTGCAGACCGGATCGTCGTTCAAGGTGTTCGCACTTGTTGCCGCACTCCAGCAAGGGATCGGCCTGGGTTACCAGGTCGACAGTTCCCCGCTGACGGTGGACGGCATCAAGATCACCAACGTCGACGGCGAGAGCTGCGGAACCTGCAACATCGCCGAGGCGCTGAAGCTCTCGCTGAACACCGCCTACTACCGGCTGATGCTCAAGCTCAAAAACGGGCCGCAGGCCGTCGCCGACGCCGCGCACCAAGCCGGTATCGCGAAAAGCTTCCCGGGCGTCGACCACACGCTGTCCGAGGATGGCAAGGGCGGACCACCGAACAACGGGATCGTGTTGGGGCAGTACCAAACTCGGCCGATCGACATGGCATCGGCGTACGCCACGCTGGCCGCGTCCGGCGTCTATCACCGGCCGCATCTGGTGCAAAAGGTCGTCAACGCCGATGGGCAAGTCCTTTTCGACGCGGGCGGCTCGGACAACAATGGCGAGCAACGCCTCGACAAGGGTGTGGCGGATAACGTCACCGCGGCGATGCAGCCGATCGCCGCCTATTCGCGTGGCCACTCTCTGGCGGGCGGGCGGGCGTCGGCGGCCAAGACCGGCACGGTGCAGCTGGGTGACACCAAAGCCAACAAGGACGCGTGGATGGTCGGATACACGCCGTCGCTCTCGACGGCTGTGTGGGTGGGGACCGTCCAAGACAACGTGCCGCTGGTAACCGCTTCGGGCGCAGAGGTTTACGGCTCGGGCTTGCCGTCGGACATCTGGAAGGCGACCATGGACGGCGCGCTGAAGGGCACCTCGAATGAGACCTTCCCCAAACCGAGTGAGATCGGTGGTTACGCCGGCGTGCCAGCCGCGCCGCCGCCTCCGCCCCCACCGCCGTCCGAGCAGGTCATCCAGCCCACCGTCGAGGTAGCGCCGGGGATCACCATTCCCGTCGGCCCACCGACGACGATCACGGTCGCGCCGCCGCCGCCACAGGCCCCGGGTGGCGTCCAGCCGGGCGGTCCCCAGCCAGGTGGCCCACCACCCGGGGGCCCGCCATTTCTCCAGCCCCCACCGTGACCGGCGCTCGGCAGCAGAGCGCCATTTCGCCGCGACCGCTGGCCGCGGATTTGCGTAGTGCCGGCAACCGCGATTGCCCAAGCCACACCGACTCTCTGGGTGCCGCCCTCGCGGATGTGATCGGCGGACCGGTGGGTCGGCACGCGCTGATCGGGCGCGCCCGGCTGATGACTCCGCTGCGCGTGATGTTTCTGATCGGGCTGGTGTTCTTGGCGCTCGGCTGGTCGACGAAGGCGGCCTGCCTGCAGAGCACCGGTACCGGTACGGGCGATCAGCGGGTCGCCAACTGGGACAACCAACGCGCCTACTACGAGTTGTGCTACTCCGACACGGTTCCGCTCTACGGCGCGGAGCTGTTGAGCCAGGGCAAGTTTCCGTACAAGTCGAGCTGGATCGAAAGCGACAACAGCGGTTCGCCGCAGACCCGCTATGACGGCCAGCCGGCGGTGCGATACATGGAGTATCCGGTGTTGACCGGTGTCTATCAGTATGCGTCGATGGCGGTGGCCAAGACCTACACCGCGCTGAGCAAGGTCGCCCCGCTCCCGGTCGTCGCCGAGGTGGTGGTGTTCTTCGACGTTGCGGCCTTCGGCCTGGCGCTGGCCTGGCTCGCGACCGTCTGGGCGACCGCGGGACTTTCCGGCCGTCGCATCTGGGATGCGGCGCTGGTGGCCGCCTCACCCCTGTTGATCTTTCAGATATTCACCAACTTCGATGCGCTGGCAACGGGATTCGCGCTCGCGGGACTGCTGGCGTGGGCGCGCCGCAAACCCGTGCTGGCCGGTGCGCTCATCGGATTGGGCGCCGCGGCAAAGCTGTACCCGCTGCTGTTCCTCGGCCCGATGCTGGTGCTGGGCATCCGGACCGGGCGCCTTCGTGCCTGGACCCGCACCGCTGGGGCCGCCGCCGCGACCTGGCTGTTGGTGAATCTGCCTGTGTTGCTGCTCTTTCCGCGAGGATGGTCGGAGTTCTTCCGGCTCAACACCCGCCGCGGCGACGACATGGACTCGCTGTACAACGTCGTCAAATCATTCACCGGCTGGCGCGGTTTCGATTCGAAGCTGGGCTTCTGGGAGCCGCCCATGGTGCTCAACACGGTCGTTGCCGTGTTGTTCGTAGTGTGCTGCGCGGCAATCGCTTTCATCGCTCTGACCGCTCCGCAACGGCCGCGGGTGGCGCAGTTGGCGTTCCTGATAGTGGCGGCGTTTCTGTTGACCAACAAAGTGTGGAGCCCGCAGTTCTCGCTCTGGCTGGTACCGCTGGCCGTGCTGGCTTTGCCGCACCGCCGAATACTTCTGGCGTGGATGACGATTGACGCGGTGGTGTGGGTGCCGCGCATGTATTTCCTGTACGGCAACCCGAATCGCGCTCTGCCCGAACAGTTCTTCACGACGACGGTGTTGCTGCGCGACATCGCGGTCATGGCGCTGTGCGCGCTGGTGATCCGGCAGATCTACCGGCCGGACGAGGATCTGGTGCGCTGGGGTGGGCGGGTCGACGACCCAGCGGGTGGGCCGTTCGACCGCGCCCCTGACGCCCCGCCCGGTTGGCTGCCGGACTGGCTACGCCCGCCCGCGCAGCGACGCCGGCCCGAAGCCGCCGAAAGCGGCGCGGAGACCGCGGCCGCCGCGAGCCAGCCATGACGCAGGTCGCCATTCCGCTTTTCCCGCGGTTCACCGCGCTCGACGCCGTCGGGCCTTACGAAGTGCTGCAACGCATTCCATCGATCGACGTGGTGTTCGTCGGGCACCGCCGCGGCGAGGTGCGGACCGAAAATGGGATGCTGGGCATCACGTGCGACGTCACATTCGACGAAGTCGGCGCGCCCGACGTCGTGGTGTTCCCGGGCGGCATCGGCACCCGCGGGCTGATTCACGACGACGCAATCCGCGCCTGGCTGCAATCGGTACACCCGAGCACCGCATTCACCACCTCGGTGTGTACCGGTGCGCTGTTACTCGCCGCCGCGGGCCTGCTCGATGGGCTCACCGCGACGACGCACTGGCGGGCCGCGGACCTTCTCAACGAGTTGGGCGCGCGCTATGTGCCCGAACGCGTCGTCGAACATCTGCCAGAGCGCATCATCACCGCCGCGGGCGTGTCCAGCGGCATCGACATGGCGCTGCGACTGGTTGAACTGCTCGTCGATCGTCAGGCGGCGCAGGCCGCGCAGCTACTCATCGAGTACGACCCCCAGCCGCCGTTCGACTCGGGCGCGCTCACCAAGGCCGACGAGGCGACCGTGGCCCGGGCCAACGAATACCTGCGCGCGCGGCAGTAGCGATTTCGCTGCGCAGAGCACCTTCCGGTAGCCTGGGGCGGTTGCCGACGCAGGCGACCCTCCTGCCACGGATCGACCGTGGCCGTGCAGACCAGAGGAGGTGGTGAGGTTTCCATGCGTCCATACGAAATCATGGTCATTCTTGACCCCACGCTCGACGAACGAACCGTCGCTCCGTCGTTGGAGACGTTCCTCAACGTCGTCCGCAAGGACGGCGGAACTGTCGACAAGGTCGACATCTGGGGTAAGCGGCGGCTGGCTTACGAGATCGCCAAGCACGCCGAAGGCATCTACGTCGTCGTCGATCTGAAGGCCGAGCCGGCGACCGTATCCGAACTCGACCGTCAGCTGAGCCTCAACGAGTCGGTGCTGCGCACCAAGGTGATGCGCACCGATAAGCACTAAGCGGACCTCAAGGGCGGCGCTGGCTGCCCGCTGTCGTCAGGCTTGCGTAGGCTCAGCGAGGAACATGCTCATGACCATCGATCGTCTCCAGGCGGATCCAGGAGGAAATTGTGGCTGGTGACACCACCATCACCGTTGTCGGAAACCTGACCGCTGACCCCGAACTGCGGTTCACCCCGTCGGGCGCCGCGGTGGCGAACTTCACCGTGGCATCGACGCCGCGGATCTATGACCGCCAAAGCGGGGAATGGAAAGACGGGGAGGCGCTGTTCCTGCGGTGCAACATCTGGCGCGAGGCCGCTGAGAACGTCGCGGAGAGCCTCACCCGGGGGGCGCGGGTGATCGTCAGCGGGCGGCTCAAGCAGCGCTCCTTCGAGACTCGCGAGGGCGAGAAGCGCACCGTCGTCGAGGTCGAGGTCGACGAGATCGGGCCCTCGCTTCGCTACGCCACCGCCAAAGTCAACAAGGCCAGCCGCAGTGGCGCCGGCGGCGGTGGCTTCGGTGGCGGTGGCGGTTCGCGCCAGGCGCCGGCAGCGCAACCCAGCGGCGGCGGGGACGACCCGTGGGGCAGCGCCCCGGCGTCGGGCTCCTTCGGCGGCGGCGACGACGAACCGCCCTTCTGATCAACACACTTCAGCAGTAGGAAACGAAAGAAAGACAGACATGGCCAAGTCCAACAAGCGGCGCCCGGCTCCGGAAAAGCCGGTGAAGGCGCGCAAATGCGTCTTCTGTGGCAAGAAGGAACAAGCGATCGACTACAAGGACACCGCGCTGCTACGCACGTACATCAGTGAGCGCGGCAAGATCCGGGCGCGTCGCGTCACCGGCAACTGTGTGCAGCACCAGCGCGACATCGCGCTCGCGGTGAAGAATGCCCGCGAGGTGGCCCTGCTGCCCTTCACCTCCTCGGCGCGATAGCCCAGGCTCAACCGAAAGTACGAAACGATGAAGCTGATTTTGACGGCCGATGTCGACCACCTCGGCGCCGTCGGCGACACCGTCGAGGTCAAGGACGGGTACGGCCGAAACTTCCTACTCCCGCGTGGCCTGGCGATCGTCGCCTCGCGCGGCGCGCAGAAGCAGGCCGACGACATCCGCCGGGCCCGCGAAACCAAGACCGTGCGCGACCTCGAGCACGCCACCGAAATCAAGACGGCGATCGAGGCGCTGGGTCCGGTTTCGCTGCCGGTGAAGACCGCTGTCGACTCGGGCAAGTTGTTCGGTTCGGTGACCGCCGGTGACGTGGTCGCGGCCATCAAGAAGGCCGGCGGGCCCAATCTCGACAAGCGGATCGTCCGGCTGCCCAAGACGCACATCAAAGCCGTCGGCACACACCCGGTGTCGGTGCACCTGCACCCCGAGATCGATGTCGAGGTCGCGCTCGAGGTCGTCGCGGAGGGCTAACCCCGCGGTGTTTGCTCGATGCCGACGGCGATCGCCCGCTCGGCCGGGCGCCAAATCTTAGGCGCTTCGAGGGCGCTGTGTGCCCGCTTTGACGATGGTTCAGCGGTGGATCTGGCGAACTATTTCCGGGGTCCTGCGGGAGGGGCCCCTTAACCCGCGCTTAACGTGCCGAAAATATGGCCGAAAGCCAACACGCCCGACACGGTAACCTGCGGCGACACGCCGAAGAGATTCTTGTCCACACCAATTGTGCGGTGTTGTACTGCGCGTATCTGCAGCGATGTCAGGACGCCCAAGATTAATCCACAGGTTCTCCACACCCCGTTCAACACAGGTGTCGACGGATATGCACACACGATGCACAGCGTTATGAACAGTGGCCCCTTTAAGTACTTGCCAGCAACGTTTACCGTCGTCCCGGCGCAAGGCTATTCGGGTGCTTGAGTCGGGGGCGTCAGTGCTCCGGCTTACGCTTTCAATACTGGGTGTCGAATGTATGTTCGGATACTCTGTGACAGAGGGAGGTGGGAGCCATGGCGGTCGTCGATGACCTCGCGCCTGGCATGGACGCCTCGCCTCCCAGTGAAGATTATGGCCGGCAGCCACCGCAGGATCTGGCCGCCGAACAGTCGGTGCTGGGCGGCATGCTGCTCAGCAAGGACGCCATCGCCGATGTGCTGGAGCGGCTGCGGCCCGGCGACTTCTACCGTCCGGCACACCAGAATGTCTACGACGCGATCCTGGACCTCTACGGCCGTGGGGAGCCCGCCGACGCGGTGACGGTCGCCGCGGAGCTGGACCGCCGCGGGTTGCTCCGCCGGATCGGCGGCGCGCCGTACTTGCACACGCTGATCTCGACGGTGCCGACGGCCGCCAATGCTGGCTACTACGCCGGCATCGTGGCCGAGAAGGCGCTGCTGCGCCGGCTCGTGGAAGCGGGCACGCGGGTGGTGCAGTACGGCTATGCGGGCGCGGAGGGCGCCGACGTCGCCGAGGTGGTCGACCGTGCGCAGGCCGAAATCTACGACGTAGCCGATCGCCGGCTTTCCGAGGACTTCGTTCCACTCGAGGACCTGCTGCAGCCGACGATGGACGAGATCGACGCGATTGCCTCGAGCGGTGGTCTGGCGCGCGGCGTGCCGACGGGCTTCACTGAACTCGACGAGGTCACCAACGGCCTGCACCCCGGGCAGATGATCATCGTGGCGGCGAGACCTGGTGTCGGGAAATCGACACTAGGATTGGATTTTTTGCGGTCGTGTTCGATCAAGCACCGCATGGCCAGCGTCATCTTCTCCCTGGAGATGAGCAAGTCCGAGATCGTGATGCGGCTGCTGTCGGCGGAGGCGAAAATCAAGTTGGCCGATATGCGTTCGGGCCGGATGAACGACGACGACTGGACGCGGCTGGCGCGGCGGATGAGCGAAATCAGTGAGGCCCCACTGTATATCGACGATTCGCCCAACCTCACCATGATGGAGATCCGGGCCAAGGCGCGCCGGCTACGGCAGAAAGCCGACCTGAAGCTGATCGTGGTCGACTACATGCAGCTGATGACGTCGGGCAAGAAGCACGAGTCGCGCCAGGTCGAGGTGTCCGAGTTCTCAAGGCATCTCAAGCTTTTGGCGAAGGAACTCGAGGTTCCAGTGGTCGCGATCAGCCAGCTCAACCGCGGTCCTGAGCAGCGCACTGACAAGAAGCCGATGCTGGCCGACCTTCGCGAGTCGGGATCACTGGAGCAGGACGCCGACGTCGTGCTGCTGCTGCACCGGCCGGACGCGTTCGAGCGCGACGACCCGCGCGGGGGAGAGGCGGATTTCATTCTCGCCAAACACCGCAACGGCCCGACCAAGACGGTCACCGTCGCCCATCAACTGCACCTGTCGCGATTCGCCAACATGGCGCGGTGAGGTTCGTCCTCCCTCTCTGGATGTCATCTGAATGTCATGGTGGACACGAAAGTGGGAATTTCGGACTCATCATGAGTTGAGGAAGCTCGGGCGGCGGTCACGCGGTCAGCGCCTTCAGCGCTGATTTCGCGGTGCTCGCCGTAGTCCTTGTCCTCGGCCGGGCCGGCCTCGATGCCGAAGCCTTCGGCGATGACGGAGATGAACGACCGGTTCATGGCCTTGCTCATGATGCAGGACAGGTACGCACCGGAGGATCCGACGAGGGCATCCGTCGTCGCGCACCAGCGGCGGGTCCAGGGACTGATCGGCCTGCGCGAATGCCAGCTGACGCCCGCTTCGGGTTCGATAGGCTTTCTGGGTGGCAGCCGATGTCGATGCCGCAGATGCCGCAGCCGCGGAGCCCTACGGCGGCCCGCTGCTGCGCCTGAAGTCGGCAATAGTGGATCGCAACCGGCAATTCGCAAACAGCCAGGCCCGGCGTCATCGAGTCCTCAACATCACCACATGGATGGCCGCCGCGGTCTGCGCCAGCTTCGCGGTGATTGAAGTGATGACGACCCGACTGTGGCCCATCGCGGGGTTCAACGTCGTGGCGGCCCTGATATTCGCGCTGGTTCCTCTGCTGTACCGCTTTGGTGAGCTAATGGCGCCGCTGACCCTGGTTGGCATCGCCGACGTGTTCATGATCGTGGTCGGCTGGACGGTCGGGACCCACACGGGGGTCGCGTTCTTCTTCGTGATGTCGGGGCTAGTGGCGGTGATGGTGCTGGGCACCGAGCACATCGTGACGGCCTCCCTTGTGGTGACCAGCAGTGCCGCTCTGATCATCACGATCAACTATGTCCGGCCCGTTCGCACCCGCGCGCAGCCGGTGTGGGCAATGGATCTCGGCTTTGCGATCTCGGCAGTCGCCGCCTGTGGAATGGTGATGGCGACGGTCTGGTACACACAGCGCGAGATGGACGGGGCGAAGCGAGCGATCGAGCTGGAGCACGAACGCTCCGAGGCGTTGCTCACCAACATCTTGCCGACCTCTATCGCAGCGCGGCTCAAGGACCCGACGACCACGATCATCGCCGACAAGTACGACGAAGCCTCGGTGTTGTTCGCCGACATTGCCGGCTTCACCGAGCGCGCCAGCCGCTCCACGCCGGAGGAGCTGGTGACTCTCCTCAACCGCGTCAACAGCGAATTCGACCGTCTCGTCGAGCGCCACGGGCTGGAAAAGGTCAAGACCACCGGCGACAGCTACATGGCGGTCAGCGGCGTACCGCAGCCGCGGCCCAATCACTTGGAGGCGCTCGCATGTCTTGCGCTCGATTTGGCCGACGCGTCGAACAGGCTTACCGACCACGTCTGCCAGAAGGTGCCCATCCGCATCGGACTGAGCGTCGGTCCCATGGTGGCCGGCGTCGTTGGCACCAGCCGATTCTTCTACGACGTGTGGGGCGATGCAGTCAATGTCGCCTCCCGCATGGAGTCCACCGGCGTCGAAGGGCGGATTCAGGTCCCGCTCGACGTGTACGAACGGCTCAAGGGGGAGTTCGTATTTGAGGAACGCGGCGACGTCGTGGTGAAGGGCAAGGGTGTGCTGCGCACCTGGTTCCTGGTCGGCCGGCGTGCGTCCGACGCGGTTGGTCAGCCATCGCGACAACCAGCTGTTCAGGGTGAGGGGCAGTGACGGCACCCGTAGCCGTCGGACCCCAGACCGCACACTCGGCGAACACTGCCCTAGGACAGGATCGATCGGCATCGATCAGCTATGGGCCAACCGGGCGCCCAGCTCCGAAGCGGCTGTCGCGCAACAACAAATGAGAACGGACATCCGGCCAAGATTTCATGACGGTTTCGGTTGGGCAAAGGTACTGCAGCTTACCCGGGATGCGAGGGCCGATACCGCGTGTTTGGTTTTAGTGTTGGCTGCTATGGCCCGACTGAGGAATTACGTGAAGCGCTGGGGCGCAGCGCTTCACGTAATGCTGTCGGCAGTGCTGGTTGGCGTCCTCGGACTCGCCGTCGCCCCGGTGGCTCATGCGGCCGCAGTCGCGGCGACGTTCACCGTGGAACATACGTGGCAGACGGGTTTCATCGCCCGCTTCGCCGTCACCAACGGGAGCATGGCGCCGTTGAGCGATTGGAAGCTCGAATTCGACATGCCGGCAGGACAATCCGTCGTGCACACGTGGAACAGCACCGTTACCCAATCTGGCACGCACTATGTTCTGTCCCCCGCGAATTGGAATCGGGTCATTGCACCCGGCGGTTCAGCCACGGGTGGCCTACGAGGCGTGCTGACCGGCACCTACACGCCACCGTCGAATTGTGTGCTCAACGGGCAATATCCCTGTAGCTAGTCCCGACTGCGCACTGAGGCTCGACGGCCTGCAAGCACCAAGCTCAGGGCCGCAACGATCGCCAGCAACGGGTGCACGATCCGGTCGCGCATGTCGACCGGTACCACCCCGAACAGGTCGGCGCCGTGGAACACCTCGAGAACCGTCGCCGCCGCGTACACGGCCCCGACCACCGCGACGGCCGGCCAGGCCGCACGCGGCAACGCGACTCCGACCGCTAGCACTGCCACCAGCAGCAATTGCCAAACCGACCGCCACCCGTCACCGGGCAGAGCGAAGTTCGCGCCCGCCGCCAATGTCGACACCGCCCGCGCCGCCAAAAACATCCCGACCACGACGCAATACCAGCGTGGCGCGTGGACCACGCCGAACCAACCTGTACGCATCAGACACTCCCGCACTCGGAACCGTTACTGCCACGGTGGCAGTAATCAGAGGGTGACTATACTGCCACCATGGCAGTAACGAAAGGTGTCGCCAGTTCAGTCCGTCCGGCAGCCCCGCGGCGGCGGCGCGCCCCCGCCGACGCGCGTCGCGAAATCATCGACGCCGCAAAGGAATTACTCGCCCACCAGCCAGCGCACACGGTGTCGGTCGCCGCCGTCATGGCTCGGACGACGCTCTCGCGCAAATCGTTCTACGTTTACTTCCGCGACCGTAGCGAACTCCTCGAGGCCCTCGTGCGGCCACTGCGTGCCGACGCCGACGCCGCGCTAGAGCGATGGCGCCTCGCCGAGGATCCCGTCGCGGTCGGGCGGACAGCGTTGGCCAGCGCAGCGCGCACCTACCGGCGCCATAGCGCGATCCTGCGGGCGGTCTTCTGGTCGTCGATTGACGACCCGGACATCGAGGCCGCACGTGCCGGACTGATCGATCCTGTCGTCGCGGTCGCCGAGACCGTCATCGACCGCTTAGGCGCCGATCTCCCAGACCCACACCAGACGGCCCTCGCCCTCGTCACCATGAACATCCATCGGATGCTCGCCCTCACGCCGGAAACCGGCGACGACGAACTCGACGAACTGGTCGACACCCTGGCCACTATCTGGGAGCGGACCATCAACACGGCATCGCACGCGACGAAGCCGCCCCGTTAGCGCAACGATCACGCACCGCGAGAACCCCTGGGCCGCAACGTCTAACAGCGCAAGCGGCCGACTACCGCGGTTGTTTTGGCACGTAGACGGGTGGCTCGGTGGTCAGGTCGATCATGCTGTCGACGGTAAAATCGTCACGAAATGTGACCTGTTGGGAGTGGCTGATTCCACGTGCGCTGTAATGCATATGGCCGGTGACGTGGACCTTCATAACGTTGGGGTCTAGGTCGTAGTTCATATGGTCCGTGCTCTCCAGCTTGATCAGGTCGGCGCTGTCGGGGTCGATGCCAGTGTTATAGAGGAGCGGACAACCGCCGGGCGGACAGCAGCCGACCGGCGGCGGGGCGCCCTTGAAGCAGTAGTGGAGCCTTTTGTCGAGGGCCTCTAACGAGGCCTGCCGGCCGGCGTCATTGAGCGCGATCACGGGTGTGATCGTCGGCGGATTGGCCGCGGTTAGCGCTTCGAGCAGCAGCGGTGTGGTGGCTGCGCCGATGTCGATGTAGCGGTTAGACGAGGAGACCTGCGGTGTCCCGGGGAACACCGAGATGGGGCTGGCGCCGTTGGTAAGGCCCCCGCCGACGGTGAGAGCCTTCATTGCAGCCGCGGCATTCGGCGGTGCGGCGATTGTGATCGCGATGGTGGTGGAGTCCAGCTTCCACTGGCCATCTTTCTTGTGGACCGTCATCACCGTTTGCGAGGGAGTGGGTCCGAAATGGGCCGAGAGGACGACACGCTGGGTGTCGGGCGGGGTGTCCGGACTTTGCGCCGGGTCGTTGGTGACGGTGATGTCGGTGATCGGCGTCGCCGAAAGTTGGTCGGTGAGGGCCTTGTCGGTAACAAGCTGCGGAGTTGCGGGCGGTTGGACTCCCAGCGAGAGGGCGGTGCGGGCATCGCCCGTGGCCAGCGCCTCCAAATAGTGCTGGCCGGCCTGGCGGGCGGCTTCGCGGTCTTGGGCCGCGCGCTGGGCGGCGTCGGGTCCGCCGAGTTTGGATACCGCGAAAGCGCCGGCGGCGACCAGGACGGCGAGCACGATAACCGCCGAAACAGCTGAGATCACAAGGCGTTTGCGGCCACGCTTTCTTGGCGGTGGCCAATGCGGCGGCGGGATGGGGTAGCCACTGCCCTGCGGGGGCGGGAATCCGGGCCCCGTCAGGGGAGCGCTTGCGGTAGAGGCGGTCGGCGGCGTCGGGCCCTGGGCGGCGTGATGGCGGCCGGCGTCGCTTCCGCAGAACTTCAGGAGTGAATCCAAGCGGTGCGTTT
>NZ_MBES01000083.1 GCF_001954195.1 Mycobacterium sp. IS-1264
GCGCTGTCGGTGCTGGCCATGTTGCTGCCGGCGGTCTGCACCTTCTGGCCGTGGGCGTTGGCCTGCTCGTAAATCACCTGGAAGTTACGACCCAACTGGGTGATGAACTCCTGGCAAGCCACCGAACCCGCACCGCCCCAGAAGTCACCAGCAGCAAGCACATCGCGCACGATGGCCTGGTGCTCGGCCTCCAAAGAAGCGGCCTGCGCGCGAATCAGCGCGCCGTGGGCATCGACATCGCCGAACTGGTAATTGATCGTCATATCGGTGTTCTCCTAACGAATAAAAGGGCTAGTGGCTCAGGATCTGCTGCGAGGCCTGCTCTTGGGTCTCGTAGTTGTTCGCGTCGCGGATCAGCCCGTCGCGAACCCCGTGCAGCATGTTCACGATGTTGTTGAACGCCTGATTCATCTGACCCATGGTGTCGTAGGACGTCGCCTGGGCCTGACCACTCCAGCCAGCACCAGCGATGTTCTGCGAGGACGCCCACATCTTGCGCGCCTCATCGGCCACCGTCTGAGCATGCATCTCAAAGCGGCCCGCCATCGCCCGCATCGAGTGCGGATCAGTCATAAAACGTGTTGCCATCTTGGCTATCTCCTT
>NZ_MBES01000084.1 GCF_001954195.1 Mycobacterium sp. IS-1264
ACAGGACCCACAGCGCGCTGAGTACCGCCCCGGCGGCCGGATTCAACCGAGATTGCGCCTCCACCAGCGCCTACCGCGCCCCCACCACCCCCACCGAACAAATCCTGGCCGCCATCTACGCCCACACACTCGGACACGACCACGTCAGCATCGACGACTCCTTCTTCGACCTCGGCGGAGACTCACTCTCCGCCATGCGCCTCATCGCGGCCATCAACACCACACTCGACACTGACCTCACCGTCCGCACGATCTTCGACACACCCACGGTCGCTCAGTTGGCGCCGCGCATCGGTGCGGGCGTCAGTCGGCTGCCGCGGTTGACGCCGGTTGAGCGGCCCGCGGTGGTTCCGTTGTCGTATGCGCAGAACCGGTTGTGGTTTATCGACCAGTTGCAGGGGCCCTCGCCGGTCTACAACGTCGCAGCTGCGCTGCGGTTAAGTGGGCCGCTCGATGTTGATGCATTGGCTGCGGCGCTGACCGATGTGGTGGGCCGTCATGAAAGCCTGCGCACTGTGTTCCCCACGGTCGAGGGAACACCCCGGCAGGTGGTTATTCCTGTCGAGCAGGCAGATTTTGGGTGGGACGTTGTTGATGCCAGCAGCTGGTCACCAGCCCGGCTGGCTGAGGTCATCGACGCCGCGGCACGCCATACCTTTGATCTGGCCACCGAGATCCCGCTGCGGGCAAGGCTTTTTCGCATCGTCGATGACGATCACATGCTGGTGATCGTGATGCACCATATCGCCGCGGATGGCTGGTCGCTAAGGCCGCTGACCGCTGATTTGAGTGTGGCCTATACCAGCCGGTGCGCCGGTCGGGCGCCGGGTTGGACGCCGTTGGCGGTGCAGTATGCCGATTACACGCTGTGGCAACAGGAGTGGCTGGGGGAGGAGTCTGATCCGCGCAGTGCCATTGCTCTGGAGTTGAAGTTTTGGGAGCAGGCGCTGGCCGGGATGCCTGAGCGTTTGGAGTTGCCTGTTGATCGGCCTTATCCGGTGGTGGCTGATCAGTGTGGGGCCAGTGTGGG
>NZ_MBES01000085.1 GCF_001954195.1 Mycobacterium sp. IS-1264
CGGTTACGCCCCGCCCCCGGCCGGCTACCCACCACCGCAACCCGGTTACGGTGGGGCCCCCGGCGGCCCGGCCGCGCCGCCGTTGAACGTCGGCGAGGCGGTGACCTGGGCGTGGAACAAGTTCTCCCAGAACGCCGTAGCGCTCATCGTGCCCGTGGTGGTGTACGTGGTGGCGTTGGTGATCTTCGGTCTGGTTGCGGGACTCCTGCCCGTGGTCTTCGGCCAGAGCACGAGCAGCACCTACACCGACCCCTACGGCAACACCGCCAGCAACGTCGCCGTCACCTACAGCGCCGCGTCGTACGTCGTCCTGTTCATCGGTTACGTGCTGCTCTTCTTGACGGCGATCTACATGACCGCGGCGCTGGCGTCCGGCTGCCTGGACATCGCCGACGGAAAGCCCGTGACCGTCGGAACATTCTTCAAGGTGCGCAACCTCGGCGCCGTGGTGCTCACCTCGATATTGCTCGCGATCGGCGTCATGATCGGGTCGCTCCTGTGCATCATCCCCGGCCTCATCTTCGGCTTCCTCGCGATGTTCGCCATCCCGTTCGCCATCGACCGATCGCTGTCGCCGATCGACTCCATCAAGGCCAGCATCGCGACCACCAGGTCCAACATCGGCGGCGCGCTGCTGTCGTGGCTCGTGCAATACGCGGTGGTGTTGGTCGGTGAATTGCTTTGCGGGATAGGCCTTATCGTCGCCTTCCCGATCGCCCAGCTCATCCAGATCTACACCTACCGCAAGCTGTCGGGTGGTCAGGTCGTTCCGGCGACCCAGCCGGGTTACCAGACGGGCCCGCCGCCGGGATCACAGCCCGCATAGCCGACGCGTCGGTTTTCGCTGCGTAGCACGCTGCGCTGCGTGGTTGCGGCCCTTGTGGTGCAATCAGCGGTGATGAGTATCAAAGTCGCGCTGGAGCACCGCACCAGCTACTCCTTTGATCGCCTGGTGCAGGTGTATCCGCACGTGGTGCGATTGCGCCCGGCGCCGCACTCCCGCACGCCCATCGAGGCCTACTCGCTGCGCGTCGAGCCGGCCGAGCACTTCATCAACTGGCAACAGGACGTGGTGGGCAACTTCCTTGCCCGGCTTGTGTTTCCGGATCCCATGCGACAGCTGACCATCACCGTCGGGCTGATCGCCGACCTCAAGGTGATCAACCCGTTCGACTTCTTCATCGAGGATTGGGCCGAGACGTGGCCGCCCGGCGGGTTGACCTACCCCAAGCCGCTGGCCGAGGACCTCGAACCGTATCTGCGGCCCGTCGACGAGGGCGACCCGGAGGCTGGTGGGGCCTCCGGTCCCGGCGAGCTCGTGCAGGCGTGGGTGCGCAACTTCTCGGTCCCGGACGGCACCCGCACCATCGACTTCCTGGTGGCGCTCAACCGCGCGATCAACGCCGACGTCGGCTACAGCCTGCGCATGGAACCGGGTGTGCAGACACCGGATTTGACGCTGCGCACCGGCATCGGCTCGTGCCGCGACTCGGCGTGGCTGCTCGTGTCGATCCTGCGCCAATTCGGGTTGGCCGCCCGCTTCGTGTCCGGCTATCTGGTGCAGCTGGCATCCGACGTCGAGGCGCTCGACGGACCGTCGGGCCCCGCGGCCGACTTCACCGATCTGCACGCGTGGGCCGAGGTCTACATCCCCGGCGCGGGCTGGATCGGGCTGGATCCGACGTCGGGCCTGTTCGCCGGCGAGGGCCACATCCCGTTGGCCGCCACCCCGCATCCCGCGACCGCGGCACCCATCAGCGGCGGCACCGAGATCTGCACCACGGTGCTGGAGTTCTCCAACACCGTCACCCGCGTGCACGAAGACCCGCGCGTCACGCTGCCCTACATCGATCAGGCGTGGCAGACGATCTGCGACGTGGGCCGCCGCGTCGATGAGCGGCTGGCCGCCGCGGACGTCCGGCTGACCGTCGGCGGCGAGCCGACGTTCGTGTCGGTGGACAACCAAACCGACGAGGAGTGGACGACGGCCGCCGACGGCCCGCACAAGCGCCAGCGGGCCTCCGATCTGGCCGCGCGGCTGAAGGCGGCGTGGGCACCGACGGGGCTGATCCAGCGCGGGCAGGGCAGATGGTATCCGGGAGAACCGTTGCCGCGCTGGCAGATTGCGCTGTACTGGCGCACCGACGGCCGACCGCTGTGGACCGACGACACGCTGCTCGCCGACCCCTGGGCCGGCGAGCCGAACGGTCCGGCCGCGGACAACGAGGCGGCCTACAAGCTGCTCGCCGGGGTCGCCGAGGGACTGGGGCTGCCGCCGTCGCAGGTGCGGCCGGCTTACGAGGATCCCCTGGCGTGGCTGGCGGCCAAAGTGCGCCTGCCCGACGGCGACCCGGTGCAAGCAGGCGAAGACCTCACAGCCGACAGCGCCGCCGCCCGGGCCGCGCTGCTGGCGCGCCTGGACGAATCCACCACGTCCCCGGCGGCGTTCGTGCTGCCGCTGCACCGCCGCGACGACGGGTCGGGCTGGGCCAGCGCCGACTGGCGGCTGCGCCGCGGCCGCATCGTGCTGCTGGAGGGCGATTCGCCGGCGGGCCTGCGGCTGCCGCTGGATTCGATCAGCTGGCGACCGCCGCGCGCGACGTTCGACGCCGACCCCCTGTCCGCGGGCGAGCCCGCGGAGGAGTCGACGGCCGCGGTGGTCGACGACGACGCCGCGCCACCGACGGCGATGGTCGGCGAGGTCCGCGACGGGCTGCTGTACATCTTCGTGCCGCCCACCGAGGCGCTGGATCACTTCGTCGACCTCATCGCGAGGGTCGAGGCCGCGGCCGCGCAGGCCCGCTGCCCGGTGGTGATCGAGGGCTACGGCCCGCCGCCGGATCCACGGCTGGCCTCGACGACGATCACGCCCGACCCGGGCGTGATCGAGGTCAACGTCGCGCCCACCGCCAGCTTCGCCGAACAGCATCGGCAGCTGGAAACCCTGTACGAGCAGGCCCGGCTCGCCCGGCTGTCCACCGAGTCGTTCGACGTCGACGGCAGCCACGGCGGCACCGGCGGGGGCAACCACATCACGCTGGGCGGCGTCACGCCCGCGGACTCGCCGCTGCTGCGCCGCCCCGACCTGCTCGTCTCGCTGCTGACCTACTGGCAGCGACACCCGGCGCTGTCCTATCTGTTCGCCGGGCGGTTCGTCGGCACCACGTCGCAGGCGCCGCGCGTGGACGAGGGCCGCGACGAGGCGCTCTACGAACTCGAGATCGCGTTCGCCGAAATCTCCCGGCTGGCCGGACCTTTCGGGCGCAACGCGCCGCGGCCGTGGGTGACCGACCGGGCGCTGCGCCACCTGCTCACCGACATCACCGGCAACACCCACCGCGCCGAGTTCTGCATCGACAAGCTCTACAGCCCCGACAGCCCCCGCGGTCGGCTGGGCCTGCTGGAGCTGCGTGGCTTCGAGATGCCGCCGCATCTGCGCATGGCGATGGTGCAGTCGCTGCTGGTGCGCTCGCTGGTCGCGTGGTTCTGGGACGAGCCGCTGCGCGCCCCGCTGATACGCCACGGCGCCAACCTGCACGGGCTATACCTGTTGCCGCACTTCCTGATTCACGACATCGCCGATGTCGCCGCCGACCTGCGCGCGCACAGCATCGCGTTCGAGACCAGTTGGCTCGACCCGTTCACCGAATTCCGCTTCCCGCGCATCGGCACCGCCGTCTTCGACGGCGTGGAGATCGAGCTGCGCGGGGCCATCGAGCCGTGGAACACCCTCGGCGAGGAGGCCACCGCGACGGGCACCGCCCGCTACGTCGACTCGTCGGTCGAACGCATTCAGGTCCGCATCATCGGCGCCGACCGCGACCGTTATGTGGTGACGTGCAACGGTTATCCGCTGCCGTTGCTGGCGACCGACAACCCCGGCATCCACGTGGGCGGGGTGCGGTTCAAGGCGTGGCAGCCGCCCAGCGCCCTGCACCCGACGCTCACCACCGACGTGCCGCTGCGGTTCGAGCTGGTCGATCTCGCCACCGGGACGTCGCGCGGCGGGTGCACCTACCACGTCGCGCATCCCGGTGGCCGCGCCTACGACGAGCCGCCCGTCAACGCCGTCGAGGCCGAGTCGCGGCGCGCCCGCCGCTTCGAGGCCACCGGCTTCACCCCGGGCAAGCTCGACCTGTCCGCCATCCGGGAGAAGCAGGCCCGAATATTCACCGACATCGGCGCGCCGGGCATCCTTGACCTGCGGCGCGTGCGTAGCGTTCAGCAGTAATGGCATCCCCGGATTCCCTTGCGGTTCCTGCGGACCGCTACGACGCCGACCGGCTGCTGGCCGGGTATCAGACCGCGCGGGCGCAGGAAGCGCTATTCGATCTGCGGCACGGTCCGGGGATCGGTTACGACGAATTCGTCGACAACGACGGCAACGTGCGCCCGGCCTGGGCCGAGTTGGCCGATACCGTCGCCGAGTGCGGGCGGGCCGGGCTAAACCAGCTGCGGTCGCTGGTGCACAGCCTGATCGACAACGACGGCATTACCTACACCGAGGTCGATTCCGGCCGCGACGGCCACGGCGTGGAGCCCAGACCCTGGAGCCTGGACACGCTGCCCATCGTGATCTCCGCGGCCGACTGGGAGGTGCTAGAGGCCGGGCTCGTGCAGCGCTCGCGCCTGCTGGATGCCGTGCTCGCGGATCTCTACGGGCCCCGCAGCCTGCTCACCGACGAGGTGATTCCGCCGGAGCTGGTGTTCGCCCATCCCGGCTACGTGCGCAGCGCCACCGGAATCGAAGTGCCCGGGCACCACCAGCTTTTCATGCACGCCTGCGATGTCAGCCGGCTTGCCGAGGGCAGCTTTCAGGTCAACGCCGACTGGACGCAGGCCCCGTCGGGCGCCGGCTACGCGCTGGCCGACCGGCGCGTCATCGCGCACGCCATTCCCGACCTCTACGAGCGGATCGCGCCGCGACCGACCACCCCGTTCGCGCAGGCGCTGCGGCTGGCGCTGATCGATGCGGCGCCCGACGTCGCCCAGGACCCGGTGGTGGTGGTGCTGTCGCCGGGCATCTACTCGGAGACGGCTTTTGATCAGGCGTATCTGGCGACGCTGCTGGGCTTTCCGCTGGTGGAAAGTGCCGATTTGGTGGTGCGCGACGGCAAGCTGTGGATGCGCTCGCTGGGCACGCTCAAACAGGTCGACGTGGTGCTTCGCCGCGTCGACGCCGTCTACGCCGACCCGCTGGACCTACGCGCGGACTCGCGGCTGGGCGTCGTCGGTTTGGTGGAGGCCCAGCACCGCGGCACGGTGACCGTGGTCAACACCCTGGGCAGCGGCATCCTGGAAAGCCCTGGGCTACTGCGCTTTCTACCTGACCTGGCCGAGCGGCTGCTCGGCGAACCCCCGCTGCTGGGGACCGCACCGCTGTACTGGGGCGGCATCGCGAGCGAACGCTCGCACCTGCTGGCCAATCTCTCGTCGCTGCTGATCAAGTCCACGGTCGGCGGGAAAACCCTTGTCGGGCCGACACTTTCGTCGACCCAGCTCACCGAGTTGGCGGCCAGGATCGAGGACATGCCCTGGCACTGGGTCGGCCAGGAGCTGCCGCAGTTCTCGTCGGCGCCGACCGATCATTCCGGCGAGTTGTCGTCGGCCGGTATCGGCATGCGGTTGTTCACCGTCGCCCAGCGCAGCGGCTACGCGCCGATGGTCGGCGGCGTCGGCTATGTACTGGCACCCGGGCCCGCCGCGTACACGCTGAAAACCGTTGCGGCAAAAGACGTCTGGGTACGCCCAACCGAGCGGGCCCGCGCCGAGGCCATCACGCTGCCCGTGGTCGAGCCACCGGTGAAGACCGCCGCCGGTACCTGGGCGGTCAGCTCGCCGCGTGTGCTGTCCGACCTGTTCTGGATGGGACGCTACGGCGAGCGGGCGGAGAACATGGCCCGGTTGCTGATCGTCGCCCGCGACCGCTTCCACGTCTACCGGCTCCAGCAGGACACCGAGGAAAGCCTGTGTGTCCCAGTGCTGATGGCCGCGCTGGGCCGCATCACCGGGACCGACACCGGCGCCGACCACGACCACGCGGAGATGATCGCCATCGCCCCCTCGACGCTGTGGTCCTTGACGGTGGACCCCGACCGGCCGGGGTCGCTGGTCCAGTCGGTGGAGGGGCTCGCGCTGGCCGCCAGGGCGGTGCGCGACCAGCTGTCCAACGACACGTGGATGGTGCTGGCCGGCGTGGAGCGCGCGCTGGCCCACCGGGCCGATCCGCCGCAGTCGCTCGCCCGGGCCGACGGCCTGCTCGCCTCGGCGCATTCGCAGACGCTGGCCGGGATGCTGACGCTGGCGGGGATCGCCGGCGAGTCGATGGTGCGCGACGTGGGTTGGACGATGATGGACATCGGCAAACGCATCGAACGGGGCCTCTGGCTGACCGCGTTGCTGGGTGCCACGATGACCACCGTGCGCGGCGCCGCCGCCGAGCAGGCCGTCATCGAGGCCACGCTGGTGGCGTGCGAGTCGTCCGTGATCTACCGGCGCCGCACGGTCGGCAAGGTCAGTGTCGCCGCGATGACCGAGCTGATGCTGTTCGACGCGCAAAACCCGCGATCGCTGCTGTATCAGGTGGAGCGGCTGCGGGCCGACCTCAAGGACTTGCCCGGCTCGTCGGGATCGTCGCGACCGGAGCGGCTGGTCGACGAGATCGGGACGCGGCTGCGCCGGTCGCATCCCGACGAGCTGGACGAGGTCACCGACGGCCGCCGCGCGCAGCTGGCGGATCTGCTCGCTGCCATCCAAGCCGAGTTGCGCGATCTGGCCGAGGCGATCACCGAAACACAGCTGGCACTGCCGGTCGCCATGCGGCCGCTGTGGGGCGGCGACGAACGCCGCGTGATGCCCGCCTAGCCGGCAGCTAAGCGCTGACGGCCGTGGGCCCCTTCGAATCCGAGGTCACCTGGTCGATGACCGTGTGGATGAACCGCATCTTCTCCAGGACGGCCGCGGGCAGCACGAAGGGATACAGGTCGTCGTGGCCCATCGAACGGTTCACCATGTTCAGCGACCACGACAACGGCAGCCACATCTCGATGATGTTGGGAAATGCGCTGGGGCCCAAGGCCGGCCGGTCGAACGTCGCCGATGCCGGCGCCAGGCCGCACCACGCGCAGGTGTCCAGCGTGTCGCGGATGTGCAGGTAGTGGGCGAAGGTCTCGGCCCAATCCTCGGCGGGGTGCATGGTCGCATACGACGACACGAAGCTCTCCTGCCAACCCTGCGGCGCGCCCTCGCTGTAATGCCGATCCAGCGCCTCCTGATAGTCGGCGTCCGGGTCGCCGAACAGCTCGTTGAATCGCGTCACGTAATCGCTCGACGGGGTTATCAGCCGGTAGAAGTAGTAATGCCCGACCTCGTGCCGGAAGTGGCCGAGCAGGGTCCGGTACGGCTCTTCCATCTCGACCCGCAGCTGTTCGCGATGGACGTCGTCGCCCTCGGCCAAATCCAGTGTGATGACGCCGTTGTCGTGGCCGGTCATCACCTTTTCGTGCGCGCTGGACAGCAGGCGAAAGCCCAAGCCGTAGTCGGGATCCCGGTCGCGCCCGACTATCGGCAACTTCAACTCGGACAGCTCGGCGACCAGCCGCCGCTTGGCCGCCTCGGCCCGGGCGAACGCGGCCAGCCCGTCGGCGTCGTTGTCGTTGGGCCGTTCCAGCGTCAGCGCGCACGATGCGCACAGTCCGCCGGGGTCGTTGACGGAAACCAACCAATTGCATTCGGCGAGATGGCGATTGGCGCACAGTTCGTACTCGCTGGCGCAGACGAAGCCGGGCTTGTCGCCTTCCTCACCTGTGGTGATCACCAGCAGGGCCATGTTCTCGAGCGAAAACCCCAGCGCGCTGCCACACGCCAGGCAGGTGGAGTTCTCGAACGTCAGACGCTGGCCGCAGTTGGGGCAGTGGAAGTCACGCATCCAGCACATCACCCTCGAACGGCACCACGTCCACGGCGACGTCGATCACGCTGTTCTCCGCATCCGTGTAGATGATGCCCCGCAGCGGCGGCACATCCGCGTAGTCGCGGCCGCGCCCGACGACGATGTAGCGCTGGTCGACCATCTGGTCGTTGGTGGGATCGAGGCCCAGCCACTCGTACTGGCCGGGCTCCCGCGGGGTCCATACCGAGGCCCAGGCATGGGTGGCGTCGATACCGATCATTCGGTCCTTTCCCGGCGGCGGGTCGGTGGCCAGATACCCGGACACGTAGCACGCCGCCAGACCATTGGCTCGCAGACAGGCGATCGCCAGCCTCGCGAAGTCTTGGCATACCCCCTCCCGGGCCGCCAGAACCTCGCCGACCCCGGTGGAAATCGTCGTGGAGCCCGATCGGTAGGTGAAGTCGGTGAAGATCCGGGACGCGAGGTCGCGCAACACCTCCACCAGCGGGCGCCCGGGCGCGAAGCTGGGGGCCGCGTATTCGCGCACGGCGTCGGTGATCTCGGGCGGATCGAGGTCCAGAGTGAACTCGGTCGCCAGCGCCCCGCGGGGTCCGGCCGGCCGGGCTTCCTCCCAGGGCGCCACGGCCGGCCCGCTGGTGTAGGTCTCGGCGGGCAGCGGATACACGTCGACGATCGAGTCGCTGGTGATCGTGAGGGTGCGATGCGGCTCGGTGACGTGGAAAAAGGAACTGATGTTGCCGTAGGCATCGAGGCTGGTGGAGATGTCGGCGGGGGCCGGCTCGATATCCAGCCGGTGCGCGATGCAGCGCTGCCGCAGTGAATCCCGCGGGGTGAGAAAACCGCGGCCGTAGGAGCTGGTCACCGTGTCGGAGTAGCGGTACTCGGTGCGATGGGTGACGCGATGGCGGCGGGTGACCGCGGCCTGCACCTCAGACGCTTCCGAAGACAACCCGCCACCTCCTAGCAATCGATTGCCAATACGGCACCATCCGCACCATATCCGGCGCACAATCGTGGTGTGGCCACGTGGGACGACGTCGCCCGCATCGTTAGCGAGCTACCGCTGACCTCCGAGCAGTCACCGCACGACTGGCGGGTCGGCAAGAAATTGCTGGCGTGGGAGCGTCCGCTGCGCCCCTCGGACCGCGAGGCGCTGGCGGCAAGCGGCGTGGAGCCACCCGAGGGCGACATTCTCGGCGTCCGGGTGTCCGACGAGGGCGTCAAATTCGCGTTGATCGCCGACGAGCCGGCCATCTACTTCACCACCCCGCATTTCGACGGCTATCCGGCGGTGCTGGTCAGACTGGCCGAGATCGAGGCCCGCGGCCTCGAGGAGCTGATCACCGAGGCCTGGCTGACCCAGGCGCCCAAGAAACTTGTCGAGGAGTTCCTGACCGGCTCCTTCTGAGCCCGGGTCATAGCGCCCGCAGGTCGATGACCCGTTGCACGTCGTCCACGCAGGCCTGGACGACGTCGGCGAGCACCACGTCGGTTCGCTCGCGGGCGCCGGCGTGCAGCGTCGACGCATGGCGGCGCGCGGCGGCCACGTAGGCGCATGCTCCCGCGGGATCGGAATCGGCGAGCGCCGTGGCCGCCGCGAGGTCGACCAGCACGTCCGGCACCGGGGGCGCAAGATCGCAGCCGGCGTCGTCGGGGGGCGCGACGGCCCGCGCCAGCTGCAGCACGGAACCGGCGAGCAGGGCCACGTGCACGGCCTGGTGCTCGGCGGCCTGCACGGCTCCGCGCATCCCCCATCGCCGCGGGGCGATCCGCACCACGTGGCGGGCGGTGGTGCGCGCGCCGATGAGGCCACCCAGCTGCCCGTGCACCCTGTCGACGGCCGACAGCGGCCAGTCGGGCGCCGGCACCCTGCGGCCCGACGCGATGTCCGCGGTGCGGGCCAGCACCGCGCGCAGGGTGCCGAGCACTCCGATGCGGGCGCTGCGCAGCACCTCCAGCGGGTCGGCGGGGAACAGGACGACGGCGAAGACGATGGCCAGGCAGCCGCCGATCAGCGCGTCGAAGATGCGCTCGAAACCAACCCCGCCGCGGTACAACGCCAGCACCAGGATCGACGACACGACGGTCTGGTTGGCGAACATCATGCCCTGGCCGATGTAGCCCTGACCGATGAACACCGCGACCAGGAGTGCGATCAGCGCGGCGACCGCGATGGGGACCGCCCCGGGCCCCAGAAGGCCCTGCACGGCGGTGCCCACCCCGATTCCCAGCGTGACGCCGATCATCATCTGGATGGCGCGTTGGGCGCGCAGCACGTTGCTGATCGACAACGACACGGCCGCGGCGATCGGCGCGAAGAAGGGCTGCGGATGCGCGAGCACATCGTGGGCGAGATACCAGGCCAGGCCCGCGGCCACCGACGTCTGGAGGAGCGTGAACCACAGGTCACGAACCCGTTTGAAACCCGCGACGACGGCGGATTTGGCCCCCGACGGCCGCGTCAACAGCGAAGCGCTCATCACGCTTACTTACCCCACCGCGCGCGGGGTCGCTCGGCGGGGCTAGGTCCTTGGGCGCCGAGTGTGGGCCTTACGTACGGAAATTGCCGCGAATTCGTCCATAGGCCCCACGCTCGGCGACAACCTCAGGTCGTTTGCAATTCGAAGAGCGGGATCACCCGGGTGGTCTTGGACTGATATTCCGCGAAGCCCGGCGCCGCGGCCGCGACCTTTTCGAAGAGCTCGTCGCGCTCCGCGGTCGGCAGCTCGCGGGCCGTCACGTCGAACGTGTCGGTGCCGATCTCGACATGGGCCGCCGGGTTGGCGCGCAGGTTGTGCACCCACGCCGGACTGACCGGGGCGCCGGCGAAGGAGCCGATGATGATCAGCTTGCCGTCGATCCGGAAGTACGCCAGCGGTGAAGTCCGCTTCTTGCCGGACTTGGCGCCCGTCGTGGTGAGCAGCAACAGGTTGGCACCGGCGAATTGGCCGCCGACCTTGCCGTCGTTGGCGCGGAACTCGTCGACGATGCCGTTGTTGAACGCGTTGATCGTGTCGGTATCAGGGATCCCTTGGGTCATGCCTGGTCAACCTTTTCGGGTTCGGAGTCTATTCCGGACAGAAAGTGTCCATTTTTGTGCTCCTGGTTGCCCCTAGTCGATGAACAAAGCCCAAAAACGGGCGGCGACAACCTAAGGGAGATCACCATGAAGAACACATCAACCAGCCGCAAACGCACTCGCTTTCGGTACGCCGCGACGCTCTTCGGCGCGCTGGCCATTGTCGCGTTGGCCCCCGCCACCGCGTATGCGGAGCCCAACGGGCCCACCGGCCCGAGCGGCGGATGCCACTACACCGACCCGGACGGCTACGACATCCCGATCGACGAGGGCCAGGGCGTCATCGTCGGCGGCAAGCTCGTCACCTGCACCAACGGCAAAACGGTCGTCACCGATGCGCCGGCACGCACGCACCCCCACCCGCCGGTGGCACCGCCGAATCACGCGCCGGTACAGACCCGGAAAGTGTAAGCGGGGCAACCACACTGAAGCTCGCCCCGGGCGTTACGCGCCCGGGGTCAGCTGGGTTCCGGCTTGGCGTCCATTCCGGACTCCTTGCGCTGCTGGGCCGTGATCGGCGCCGGCGCGTCGGTCAGCGGGTCGACGCCGCCGCCGGTCTTCGGGAATGCGATCACCTCGCGGATGGAGTCGACGCCGGACAGCAGCGCGTTGATCCGGTCCCAGCCGAAGGCGATGCCGCCGTGCGGCGGCGCGCCAAACATGAACGCCTCCAACAGGAATCCGAACTTCTCCTCCGCCTCGGCCTTGTCGAGGCCCATCACCGCGAACACGCGTTCCTGGACATCGCGGCGGTGGATACGGATCGAGCCACCGCCGATCTCGTTGCCGTTGCAGACGATGTCGTACGCGTCGGCCAGCACACCGCCGGGGTCCTTGTCGACCGCGTCCTCGTGCTCAGGCTTGGGCGAGGTGAACGCGTGGTGCACCGCGGTCCACGCTCCGGAGCCGACCGCCACGTCGCCGGCGGCGGTCGCCTCTTCGGCGGGCTCGAACAGCGGCGGGTCGACCACCCAGACGAACGCCCACGCGTTCTCCTCGATCATGTCGAGCCGGCTCGCGATCTCGCCGCGGGCGGCGCCCAACAGCGCCCGCGACGACTTCGCCGGGCCCGCCGAGAAGAAGACGCAGTCCCCCGGCTTGGCGCCGACATGCGCGGCCAGGCCGTCGCGTTCGCGCTCGCTGAGGTTCTTGGCCACCGGGCCGCCCAGCGTGCCGTCGTCTCCGACCAGCACGTAGGCCAGTCCGCGGTGGCCGCGCTGTTTGGCCCACTCCTGCCAGCCGTCCAGCGTGCGGCGCGGCTGCGAGGCCCCGCCGGGCATCACCACCGCGCCGACATACGGCGCCTGGAAGACCCGAAATGTGGTGTCTTTGAAGAATTCTGTGCACTCGACGAGCTCCAGCCCGAACCGCATGTCGGGTTTGTCGGAGCCGAACCGTCGCATGGCGTCCGCGTAGCTGATCCGCGGGATCGGGGTCGGCAGCCGGTAGCCGATCAGCTCCCACAGCGCGGCCAGGATCTCCTCGGAGATCGCGATCACGTCTTCGGCGTCGACGAAGCTCATCTCCATGTCGAGCTGGGTGAACTCTGGCTGGCGGTCGGCGCGGAAATCCTCGTCGCGGTAGCAGCGGGCGATCTGGTAGTAGCGCTCCATCCCGGCGACCATCAGCAGCTGCTTGAACAGCTGCGGGCTTTGGGGCAGGGCGTAGAACGAACCCGGGTGCAGGCGGGCCGGCACCAGGAAGTCGCGCGCCCCCTCCGGCGTCGAGCGGGTGATGGTCGGGGTCTCGATCTCGACGAAGTCGTGGCGATCCAGCACCGCACGGGCGGCGGCATTCACCTTGGAGCGCAACCGAATCGCCCCGGCCGGGCCGTCGCGGCGCAGGTCGAGGTAGCGGTACTTCAACCGCAGCTCCTCGCCGGCGGGCTCGTCGAGCTGGAACGGCAGCGGGGCGCTTTCGCCGAGCACGGTCAGCGAGGTGACGTTGACCTCGATCTCGCCGGTGGCGATCTCGGTGTTGGCGTTGCCTTCCGGGCGGATCTCCACGACGCCGTCGACCGCGATGCAGAACTCGGCGCGCAGCCGGTGCGCCTGGGCCAGCACGTCGGGGGCGCGGAAGACGACCTGTGCCACGCCGGAGGCGTCGCGCAGATCGATGAAGATGACACCGCCGTGGTCGCGGCGGCGCGCCACCCAGCCGGCCAACGTCACCTGCTGTCCGGCGTCGCTCGCCCGTAGCGAACCAGCGGCGTGGCTGCGCAGCACAAACACTCCCTTTCAGCAGGCTTTGGACGAGTGACCAGTCTAGAGCAGGTATTTTCGGTCCTATCGCCACCACCATCGCCCTCGTCGGTCCCGGCGCCGTCGGCACGACGGTCGCCGCGCTGCTCTACAAGGCCGGGCATTCGGTCCTGGTCTGCGGCCACACTCCCCGCGACAGCATCGAGCTGCGGCCCGACGGCGAAGAGCCGATCGTGGTGCCCGGCCCGGTGCTCACCGATCCCGCGGAGATCACGGGCACGGTCGACCTGGTGGTCCTGGCGGTCAAGGCCACCCAGAACGACGAGGCGGCCGGCTGGCTGGCGCGGCTGTGCGACGAGCACACCATCGTCGCCGTGCTGCAAAACGGTGTCGAGCAGGTCGAGCAGGTCAAGCCGCACTGCCCGTCCTCCCCCGTGATCCCGGGCATCGTGTGGTATTCGGCCGAGACTCAGCCCGACGGCTGGGTGCGATTACGCACCGAGGCCCGGTTGGTGCTGCCCTCCGGACCCGCGGCGGAGAGCGTCGCCGAGCTGCTGCGCGGCGCCGGCTGCCACGTCGAGTGCGATCCGGACTTCCTCACGGGGGCCTGGCGCAAGCTGCTGACCAACGCGCTGGCGGGGTTCATGGTGCTCTCACGGCGGCGATCCGGCATGTTCCGCCGCGACGACGTCGCCGCGTTGTCGCGGCGCTATGTCGCCGAATGCCTGGCCGTCGCGCGGGCCGAAGGGGCCCGGCTGCCGGACGGCGTGGTCGACGAGTTGGTCGACATGTTCCGTCACGTTCCCGAAGACATGAGCACCTCGATGCTGGCCGACGCGGAAAACGGCCGGCGGCTGGAGTGGCAGATCCGCAACGGGGTGATCATCCGCAAGGCCCGCGCCCACAACCTGGCGACGCCGATCAGCGACATCCTGGTGCCGCTGCTGGCCGCCGCCAGCGACGGTCCGGGCTAGGTTAGAGGCCATGTACGCCTGCGAGCGCGTCGACCTCGGCTTCATCGAGAACGCGCCATTCCGATTCCGCAACAGTGTCGATCTCGCCATCACACCCGAGCAGCTGTTCGAGGTGCTCGCCGACGCCGAATCCTGGCCGCGCTGGGCCCCGGTGATCACCAAGGTGACCTGGACCAGTCCCGAGCCGCGCGGCGTGGGCACCACCCGCATCGTCGAGATGCGCGGCGGCATCGTCGGCGACGAGGAGTTCATTGCGTGGGAACCGTTTAGCCACATGGCATTTCGGTTCAACGAGTGCTCGACGCGCTCGGTGGCCGCATTCGCCGAGGATTACCGGGTGGAAGTCATTCCCGGTGGCTGCCGGCTGACCTGGACCATGGCGCAGCAGCCGGCCGGCCCGGCGCGGCTGGCGATGTTGTTCGCCGGGCCGCTGCTGAACCTGGGCCTGCGCCGGTTTCTGCGTAATCTGCGTAGCTATACCGATGCGCGCGCGGCCCAGCAGCATTAGGAGGGTGCGATGACCTTCAACGAGGGTATGCAGATCGACACCAGCACCGCGGAGTCGTCCGGCGGTATGGGCGGCATGGGCATGGCCGTCGGGGGCGGCGGCGTCGGGCTCCTGATCCTGCTCGCGGCGTTGTTCTTCGGCGTCGACCCCAGCCGCGTGATGAACTCCCAGCAGATGAACACGGGCGGCTACTCGGCGCCCGGGTTTGACCTAGGCCAGTGCAAGACCGGCGCCGACGCCAACAAGTACGTGCAGTGCCGCGTGATCGCCACCGGCAATTCGGTGGACGCGGTCTGGCATCAGCTGATGCCGGGCTACACCCGCCCGCGCGTACGGCTCTTCACCGGCCAGGTGGAGACCGGCTGCGGCGCGGCCACCACCGCGGTCGGGCCGTTCTATTGCCCGGTGGATCAGACCGCGTACTTCGACACCGACTTCTTCCAGGAGCTGGTCGACAAATTCGGTTCCAGCGGTGGACCATTCGCGCAGGAGTACGTGGTCGCCCACGAATACGGCCATCACGTGCAGCAGCTGCAGGGCGTCCTGGGCCGTTCGCAGCAGGGCGCGCAGGGCGCCGGCGGCAACGGCGTGCGCACCGAGTTACAGGCGGACTGCTACGCCGGCATCTGGGCGCACTACGCGTCGACGGTCAAGCAGGAAAGCACCGGCGTGCCGTACCTGCAGCCGTTGAGCGACAAGGACATTGCCGACGCGCTGTCGGCCGCGGCGTCGGTGGGCGATGACCGCATCCAGCGGGAGACGACCGGGCGCGTCAACCCGGAGTCGTGGACGCACGGGTCCGCCGCGCAACGGCAGAAGTGGTTCACCATCGGGTATCAGACCGGTGACCCGCACCAGTGCGACACCTTCGCCGCCACGAACCTCGGCTAGGCGGCAAGCAGGCCCTTGAGTTCGGCGCTTACCCGGTCGGCCGGGCCGCGCAGGTGACGGTGGTGGTCGCGTCCTGCTGCGCGACCACCTGGCCGTCCACAGCGATCTCGCAGTGGAATGAGGCCGGACCGTTGCCCGAATCCGGCCAATGCAGCATGCCGCTGGCGCTGATGCTCGCCCACTGCGTCGGGTTCGCCATGGTGACGGTGTAGGTGACCGGCGTTCCACCGCTGAGCGGAGCCTGCACGCTGGTCATGAACTTCGACGGGTCCGCATCGTAGGCGGCCTGGCTGGGCGGATCGGCGTTCACGTAGTTGACGGTGGCGGTCAGATTGTTGGGGCTCGACACGGTGTACGTCACCTGATGGCCGGCCGGATCCGCATAGGAGGTCGCGGGCGTGACAGCCACTGCTGCAGCTGCCGCAAACGTTGCCGCGGCGACCACGCTGGTCACATTTCGCACGTTGGTCATATCGAAAACGCTACCGGATCCGTTACCCCGGGAATTTGACCCGAAAGTCCCTACGATGCAGCTGTGCCCACCGCATTCGTGTTGTCCGGCGGCGCCAGCCTCGGAGCGATCCATGTCGGGATGCTGCTCGCCCTGGCCGACGAAGGGGAATCGCCCGACCTGATCGTCGGCACGTCCGTCGGCGCGGTCAACGGCGGGTGGATCGCGTCGCGGCCCGACGCCGCCGGGATTCGCGGCCTCGCCGACCTGTGGGTGTCGCTGTCGCGACGCGACATCTTCCCCACCCATCCGCTTGCCGGGGCGCTGGGCATGCTTGGTCGCCGGTCGCACCTGGTCCCCAACACCGGATTGCGGCGCCTGCTCGCCGAGAAATTGGAGTTCGAACGTCTCGAGGACGCGCCCGTCCCGCTGCACGTGGTGGCCACCGACGTCATCTCCGGCACCGATGTGCGGCTGTCGTCGGGCGACGCCGTCGACGCGATCGCCGCCAGCGCCGCGATCCCGGGCGTCTTCCCGCCGGTGCGCATCGACGGCCGCCACCTGATGGACGGCGGCGTGGTGAACAACACCCCGATCTCGCACGCCGTCAAGCTCGGCGCCGACCGGATCTGGGTGCTGCCGACCGGCTACTCGTGCGACCTGCCCGCGGCGCCCAAGACGGCTGTGAACATGGCGTTGCACGCCATGACCCTCGCCGTCAACCACCGCCTGGCCGTCGACGTCGAGCGCTTCGAACAGGACATCGACCTCCGCGTGATCCGGCCGCTGTGCCCGGTCGCCACGTCGGGAGCCGACTTCTCGCACGGGGCAACGCTGATCGAGCGGTCGCACGCGGCCACCCGCGAGTGGCTCGCGGCGCGCCCGCCGGCCGAAGGCCAAGCCGGATTGCTCGAACCGCATCGCCACTAGGTCGCCCGGCTCGGGTATGAAGCAAGCATGAGCGACGACTCGGAGCGGGCCGGCGGGATCAGCCGCCGCCGGCTGCTCACCTCAACCGCGGCCTCCGCGGTGCTGGGCGGCGTCGGGGTCGGCGGGGCCGCGCTGCTGTGGTCGGGCCACGCGCATCCCCGGGGCCCGGCGCTGTGGCACCAGCCGGATCGCGGCGCGGCGCCGCCGGTGGCCGGGCTGCACCTGCAATTCGGCAGGAATGCCGCCACCGAGGTGGTGGTGTCGTGGCACAGCACCGACGCCGTTGGCAATCCACGAGTCATGCTGGGCACCCCGGCGTCCGGATTCGGCCGCACCGTGGCGGCCGAGACGCGCACGTACCGGGACGCCAAGTCCAACACCGAAGTTCGCGTCAACCACGCCCGCCTGACGAACCTTACCCCGGATACCGACTACGTCTACGCCGCGCTGCACGACGGCGCCGACCCGGAACCCGGAACGGTGCGCACCGCGCCGGTGGGGCGAAAACCGCTGCGCTTCACCAGCTTCGGCGATCAGTCCACACCGACACTGGACAAGCTGCCCAACGGCGGCTACGGCACCGACAACATCGGTTCACCCGCGGCCGGCGACACCACGCTGGCGATCGAACGGCTCGGCCCGCTGTTCAACCTGGTCAACGGCGACCTGTGCTACGCCAACCTGGCGCAGGACCGAATCCGCACCTGGTCGAACTGGTTCGAGAACAACACCCGCTCGGCGCGCTATCGGCCGTGGATGCCGGCGGCGGGCAATCACGAGAACGAATTGGGCAACGGCCCAATCGGTTACGGCGCGTATCAAACGTACTTCCAAGTACCCGATTCGGGATCCGGCCCGGAGATGCGCGGCATGTGGTACTCCTTCACCGCCGGCTCGGTGCGGGTGATCAGCCTCAACAACGACGACGTCGCCTTTCAGGACGGCGGCAACTTCTATGTGCACGGCTACTCCGGCGGCGAGCAAAAGCGCTGGCTTGCAGGCGAACTCGCCGCGGCGCGGCGCGACCCCGATGTCGACTGGGTGGTTGTCTGCATGCATCAGACGGCGATCTCCACCGCCGACCGCCGCAACGGCGCCGACCTCGGCATCCGCGAGGAATGGCTGCCGTTGTTCGATCAGTACCAGGTCGATCTGGTGCTGTGCGGCCACGAACATCACTACGAACGGTCACATCCGCTGCGCGGGACGCTGGGCACCGATACCCGGACCCCGAGGCCCGTCGACACCCGTTCCGATCTCATCGACGCGACCCGGGGCACGGTGCACATCGTCATCGGTGGGGGCGGCACCTCCGCGCCGTCCAATGACCTGTTCTTCGCCCAGCCGCTATGCCGCGTGTTGACGGGTGTCGGCGCGTTCGATCCGGCGATCGGGCGCAAGCCACCGATCTATGCGATCGAAGATGCGCCGTGGTCGGCGTTTCGCGATCGCGACAACCCTTACGGCTTCGTGGCTTTCGACGTCGATCCGGGGCAACCCGGCAGCAACACCTCGATCAAGGCGACGTATTACGCGCTGCGCGGGTTGTTCGGCGCGGTCACCGTCGTCGACCAGTTCACGCTGACCAAACCGCGTGGCGACAAGCGGGCCTAAAACAGCGTCTGCTGAACGGGTTCCGGCGCCACCACCGCGGCAGCCCGTGGGACGGGGCGATGGTGGCCACCGAGCCGATGCTTCGCGATCAGCGGCGCGGCCCGGTCGCGCAACATGTCGCGGTAGGTGGTCGGGAGGTAGGCGCCGCGGCGGTAGAGGTCGCGATAGCGGCCGACCAGCTCGGGATGCGAGCGGGCCAGCCACGACATGAACCAGGCGCGGGTCGAGCCGCGCAGGTGCAGGCCGAAGACCGTGACGCCGGTGGCCCCCGCGGCCGCGATCTGGCCAAGCAGACCGTCGAGGTGCTCGACGGAATCGGTGAGATGCGGCAGCACCGGCGCGACCATCACGTGGCAGTCCAGGCCGGCATCGCGGATCGCGGTGATGAGGCCCAGGCGCGCCTGCGGCGTCGGGGTGCCGGGTTCGACGTCGCGGTGCAGCTCGGCGTCGGCCACCGCCAGCGACACCGCGACCGATACCGCAACGTGTTGGGCCGCTTCGCAGATCAGGGGCAGGTCGCGGCGCAGCAGCGTGCCCTTGGTCAGGATCGACAGCGGCGTGCCGGAGTCGGCGAGGGCGCCGATGATGCCCGGCATCAGCGCATAGCGGCCCTCGGCGCGCTGGTAGGGATCGGTGTTGGTGCCCAGCGCGACGGCCTCGCGGCGCCACGACGGGCGGCGCAGCTCGCGGCGCAGCACGTCGGCGACGTTGGTCTTGACCACCACCTGGGTGTCGAAGTCGGTGCCGAAGTCGAATTCCAGATATTCATGGGTGGGGCGCGCGAAGCAGTAGCGGCAGGCGTGCGAGCAGCCGCGATAGCCGTTGACGGTGTAGCGGAACGGCAGCGCCGCCGCGTCCGGGATCTTGTTCAACGCGGACTTGCACAGCACCTCGTGAAAGGTGATCCCGTCGAACTGCGGCGCGCGCACGCTCCGGACGAAGCCGATCCGCTGCAGCCCGGGCAGGGCCCCGTCGTCGACGGGTTGCCCGTTGACCGCGACGGCCTGAGTAGCCCACCGCATCCACCTATTCGAACACTCGTTCGATGCGGCGTCAAGCCGGCTCGCGGCTAGAAGCCCGCGGGCAGGCGACTGATCTTGGGGTCCAGCGACACCACTGTGCTCGTATCCGGGCTCGCCTCCGGCGGATTCTTTCGTTCTTCGTATGCCGCCTCCAGGGTGGCCGGAAACCCTTCCAGGCCGCGATACACGCCCACCAGTTGCTCGAGGATCTTGATTCGTTGCTGGCTCGCCTCGTCGACCGTCCGCCGGGCCTGCTCACGATACTGATCAGCCCCCTGCTTGGCGTCGGCAAGCAGCTGCTCATGCTCCCGTCGGGCGGTGTTCCACGCGTCCTCGATCGCCGATTGCGCTTCGGCGCGCAACCCGGCCAGTTCGGCGTCTTGCTTCTTTTTGGTTTCCTCGTACTCGGCGTCGAGCGCTTTCCGCTGCGCGGCAATATCCGCCAACAGCTCCTTGTACTTTCGCTGCGCGGCCTCGTTCTTGGCTTCGGCCGAAGCGATCAGCGCCGCTGACTCGGCGCGCGCCTCGGCTTGCATTTCGGAAACCTCTTCGATCGTGCGCCGCAGCAGGGCCGCGATCCGCTGTTGCATCGCGTACGGCGACGGTGAACTTTCGGTCAGGGCGGCGACTTCGTCCCTGAGGACGGTGACATCAATCCGCAGCGCGGCCGCTTCATCGCCGCATTCCTTCAGCTGGGTTCTGAGGCTTTCATTTTCGTCGATCAGCGACTGCTGCTTGCTGATCAGCTTCTCGATATAGGCATCGACCGCGGCCGGATCGTAGCCTCTGAGGATGCGAGCGAATGTCGTTGCGGGTTCGGTTATCACTGCCATTCCCCCTTCTGACTGAAAACGCATGTAGACCCGGGGAGATCGATCCAAAGTCGAGTATTCCACGTTCACGCATCCGCCGGAATAAGCCATTTTCTCCGGCTTTCGGTATTCGTCAGCGCGGTTCAGCCCGGCACCCCGGCGGGATGGTCAACGCCGAAATAGCAAGCGCGGCAAACCTACGTCAGGCCGTCCTCCAGGTAGCGCAGCGAGTATCTGCACTGCGGCTCGGACTCGAGCTCCGACTGCCAGGTGGCCCTCTCCCGGATCGCATCCGTCGATCCATAAACCCGGCGATTGCAGCCCTGGCAGGTCAGAAGTGTGTACATCGTGTCTCCGCCACGGGGCCATTCCTCGCGGGCTCTGTCGGGCACCTCGATCGCAATGGACTGCTGCTCCGTGTTCTGGATCAGTTGGCCGGCGACGTGTCCCTCGGGGCACATCAGGTCCATGGTGAGTAATCCCTTGCCGGTCATCAGCGCCCCAGGCTCGAAAGTACCTCGGCGACAACCGAATCCACCGGCACCGAGACCTGCTCACCCGAGCCGAGGTCCTTCACCCCGATCGTGCCGGCCTCGAGATCGCGGTCACCGGCGACCAGCGCGAAGCGGGCACCGGAACGGTCCGCCGCGCGCATCGCGCCCTTGAGCCCGCGGTCGCCGTAGGCCATGTCGACGCGGACTCCGGACGCGCGCAGCTGCCCGGCCAGCACCGCCAGCCGCAGCTTGGCCGGTTCGCTCAGCGGCACACCGAACACCTCGCAGCGCGTCGTCTCCCCCACGCTCTTGCCCTCGGCCCGCAACGCCAGCAGGGTCCGGTCCACGCCGAGCCCAAACCCGATGCCGGACAAGTCTTGTCCGCCAAGCTCGCGCATCAGGCCGTCGTAACGGCCGCCGCCGCCGATGCCGGATTGCGCGCCCAGGCCGTCGTGCACGAACTCGAACGTCGTCTTGGTGTAGTAGTCCAGCCCGCGCACCATCCGCGGATTGAGGACATACGGCACGCCCAGCGCGTCCAGGTGCGCCAGCACGCTGTCGAAATGCTGCTTGGCGACATCGGAGAGGTGGTCGAGCAGCACCGGCGCATCGGCCGTCATCGCCCGCACCTCGGGACGTTTGTCGTCGAGCACCCGCAGCGGGTTGATCTCGGCACGGCGACGGGTCTCCTCATCAAGTGAGAGCCCAAACAGGAAGTCCTGCAACAGTTCCCGATATTGCGGGCGGCAGCTGTCGTCGCCCAGCGAGGTGATTTCCAGCCGGAACCCGTCCAGGCCCAGCGAGCGGAACCCGGCGTCGGCGACGGCGATCACCTCGGCGTCCAGCGCCGGATCGTCGACACCGATCGCCTCCACGCCCACCTGCTGCAGCTGGCGATAGCGGCCGGCCTGCGGACGCTCGTAGCGGAAGAACGGGCCGGCGTAACACAGCTTCACCGGCAGCGCGCCGCGGTCCAGGCCGTGTTCGATCACCGCCCGCACCACCGAGGCCGTGCCCTCGGGCCGCAGCGTCACCGAGCGGTTACCGCGGTCGGCGAAGGTGTACATCTCCTTGGACACCACGTCGGTGGATTCGCCGACGCCACGGGCGAACAGCGCGGTGTCCTCGAAGATGGGTAGCTCGACGTCGCCGTAACCGGCCCGACGGGCCGCGGCGAGCAACCCGTCGCGCACGGCGACGAATTGCGCCGACTCAGGCGGGATGTAGTCCGGCACCCCCTTGGGGGCGACAAACTCCGTCACGAGCTCAGGCCTTCGAGGAACGGGTTGAAACGTCGTTCGGCGCCGATCGTGGTGGAGGGGCCGTGCCCCGGCAGCACGACGGTCGCGTCGTCGAGCACCAGCAGTTTGTCGACGATCGAGGTCAGCAGGTCGCGGCCGCTGCCCCCGAACAGGTCGGTGCGCCCGATGGAGCGCTCGAAGAGCGTGTCTCCCGTGAACACCACATCTTTGTCCGCGGAGACCCGGAACACCACCGAGCCGCGGGTGTGCCCGGGTGTGTGATCGACATTGACAGTCACGCTGCCCAGGTCGATCTTGTCGCCGTCGCGGTCCAGCTCGACCACCTGCTTGGGCTCGCGGAAGAACGCGCCGGCCACCACCTGGGCCAGCCGCGGGCCCAGGCCGTAGATCGGGTCTTTCAGCATGAACCGGTCCTCGGGATGGATGTAGGTCGGGCAGCCGAACGTGTCGGAAACCTTCTGCGCGGACCACATGTGGTCGATGTGGCCGTGGGTGAGTAACACCGCCGCCGGAGTCAGCCGGTTCTCGTCGAGGATGCGCCGCAGCGCGCCCATCGCGCGCTGCCCCGGGTCGACGATGACGCAATCCGTTCCGGGCCGCTCGGCCAGCACGTAGCAGTTGCACTGCAACACGCCGGCGGGAAATCCGGTGATCAACACGGTTCCCAGTTTCCCACGGGGCCCGGTTGACACCGGGCACCGCGCCCACATTAGCCTGAGCAGGCAAGTTGGCCCCGAATGAAGCAACCATGGAGGCATACCGGCCGTGCCGACCAACGAACAGCGACGAGCGAACGCCAAGCGCAAACTCGAACGGCAGCTGGAACGCCGCCAAAAGCAAGCCAAACGGCGCCGGATCGCGCTCATCGCAGGTGGCTCGATCGTCGCGGTGGCGATCGTGGCCGCCGTGGTGATCGCCGTGGTCAACAGCAAAAGCGAGCACAAGAACACCACCGCCGCCACGACCACCCCGGCCGGCAGCTCGGCGCCGGCCACGACGACCGCTCCGCAGACGGGCCAGGTACCGCCGTTGCCGCCGTTCAAGCCGACGGCCACCACCGGCGCCAACTGTCAGTACCCGGCGTCGCCGGACCCGGCCGCCAAGCCAGTCAAGCCGCCGCGCACCGGCAAGATTCCGACCGACCCGGCCCAAGTCAGCGCAAGCATGGCGACCAGCCAGGGCAACCTCGGCTTGATGTTGGCCAACAACGAATCGCCTTGCGCGGTCAACAGTTTCGCGAGCCTCATCGGCCAGAAATACTTCGACAACACCAAATGCCACCGGCTGACCACCTCGGCCACGCTGGGCGTCCTGCAATGCGGCGACCCCAAGGGCGACGGCACCGGCGGCCCCGGCTACCAATTCGCCAACGAGTACCCCACCGACCAGTACCCGCCAAACGACCCGAAGCTGCAGGAGCCGGTGGTCTACCCGCGCGGCACGCTGGCCATGGCTAACGCCGGACCGGGCACCAACGGCAGCCAATTCTTCATGGTCTACAAGGATTCTCAGCTACCGCCGCAATACACCGTCTTCGGCACCATCCAGGCCGACGGGCTGGCGACCCTGGACAAGATCGCCAAGGCCGGCGTCTCCGGCGGCGGCGAGGACGGGGCGCCCAACAGCGAAGTCACCATCAAGTCGCTGCTGCTGGACTAAACCCTCAAGCGGCGCAACATTAATCGCGCTTTGTTCGCGCGATTCCCACGACCGGGCGGTCGAAAGTTTATGGTCGTTGCGTGGGGAAGGAATCATTCGGCCATTACCAGTTGCTGGATGTCTTGGGTCGCGGCGGGATGGGACAAGTCTTCCGCGCCTACGACTCCAGCACCGACCGGGTAGTCGCCCTCAAGGTGCTGCCGACGCATCTCGCCCAAGACGCCGAGTTCCAGGAACGCTTCCGGCGCGAGGCACGCATCGCGGCAAGCCTCAACGACCCACACGTGGTGCCCATCCACAATTACGGCGAGATCGACGGTCAGCTGTACGTCGACATGCGGCTGATCGAGGGCCGCGACCTGGCGCAGTACATCACCGAGAACGGCGGGCGGCTCAGCCCGCAGCGCGCGGTCGCGGTGATCGAACAGGTTGCGGCGGCGCTGGACAGCGCCCACCAGGTGGGGTTGGTCCATCGCGATATCAAGCCGACGAACATCTTGCTCACCAACGCGCGAGATTTCGTCTACCTGATCGACTTCGGGATCGCGCGCACGGCCGCCGACACCGCGCTCACCCACACCGGGCACACGATGGGCACCGTGGCGTACATGGCGCCCGAGCGTTTCCGCGGCAGCACCGACCACCGGGCCGACGTGTATTCGTTGGCCTGCGTCCTGCACGAGTCCTTGACCGGAATCCGTCCGTTCCCCGGCGACAGCCTCGAAGAGCAGCTCAATGGGCACCTGAACACCGCGCCGCCGCGAGCCTCCATCACCGCCCCCGACGTGCCGGCGGCCCTCGATGCGGTGGTCGCCCGGGGAATGGCGAAGGACGTCGACGAGCGGTACCAGAGCGCGATCGAGCTGGCGGAGGACGCCAAGGCCGCGCTGGTCGGCACGGGCATCATGGCCGCGCCCGGTCCGGCGCCGTCGTCGCGAACACCGTTGCCGCCGCCACCCGCGCCGTCCGCTCCCGCGCCGTCCGCTCCTGCGCCGTCCGCTCCGACAGGCCAGGTCGACCCGCGGCTGGCGCATCACCCGCCGACGCACTCGAGACGTCTGGTCTTGGGCATCGTCGGGGCGTCGGTGCTGGCGCTGGCGGCGGTGACGGCCCTAGTCATCGCGCTGGTGACGCACAGCGACGCCCCCGCGAAAAACAGCGCGGCGTCCACGGCGCCCGCCGGGGGCAGGCCAACGAACCGCGCCCGGACCCCCAAACCCTCGGAGTCGGCCGCCCCGAGCGTGCCGCCGCTGCCGGCGTTCGCTCCGCCAGCCGACCTTGGCGCCAACTGTCAGTACCCCGCCGCTCCGGATCCGGCGAGCAAGCCTGTCACCCCGCCCCCATCCGGCAGGGTGTCCACCGAGCCCGCGGAGATCCCCGCCACCATCTCCACTAATTTCGGCAACATCGGCATCCGGCTCGCCAACAACAAGTCGCCGTGCGCGGTGAACAGCTTCACCAGCCTGGTGCGGCAACAATTCTTCGACAACACCGAATGCGGCCGGCTGACCAACATGGCCGACGGGGGCCTGTTGCTGTGCGGCGGCCCCGACAACGAGGGCACCGGTGGTCCCGGCTACGAATTCGCCGACGAATACCCCGCCAATCAGTACCAGGCCGGCGATCCCGCGCTGAGGGCGACGGTGGTGTATCCGCGTGGCACCATCACGATGGCCAACAACGGGCCCAACACCAACGGCAGCCAGTTCAACCTGGTATTCAAGGACACCGAGACGGAGCCGACCTCGACGGTGCTGGGCACGATCGACGAGGCGGGCCTGGAGACCATCGACAAGATCGTCAAGGGCGGCATCGCCGGCAATCGGGACCAGGGCATGCCCGCCAGCACGGTCACCATCACCTCGGTGCGCGTGGGCTGAGCCCGTCCGAGGCGCATTGCCCTAGGCCGCCTTTAAGCGGCAGACGTCACGCGGTACACGTCGTAGACGCCCTCGACATTGCGCACCACGTTGAGCAGATGCCCGAGGTGTTTCGGGTCGCCCATCTCGAACGTGAACCGGCTGATCGCCACCCGGTCACCGGAGGTGGTGACCGAGGCCGAGAGGATGTTCACCTTCTCGTCGGCCAGCACCCGCGTCACGTCCGAGAGCAGCCGGTGCCGGTCGAGCGCCTCGACCTGAATGGCCACCAGAAACACGGACGACGGCGACGGCGCCCAGAGCACCTCGATGATGCGCTCGGCCTGCTGCTGCAGCGACGCCGCGTTGGTGCAGTCGGTGCGGTGCACGCTCACCCCGCCGCCGCGGGTGACGAAGCCCATGATCTGGTCGCCGGGCACCGGCGTGCAGCATTTGGCCAGCTTGGTCAGCACGCCCGGGGCTCCGGGAACGGAGACGCCGACGTCGTCGGTGCTGCGCGGGCGTCGCAGCATGGTCGTCGGCGTGGACCGCTCGGCCAGCTCCTCTTCGGCCTGATCGATCCCGCCGAGCTCGGCCAGCAGCCGCTGCACGACGTGGCGGGCCGACACGTGTCCCTCACCGATCGCAGTGTAGAGCGCCGACACGTCGGTGTAGTGCAGTTCGCGGGCGACGGCGGCCATCGACTCGCCATTCACCAAGCGCTGCAACGGAAGTCCGCCGCGGCGTACCTCGCGGGCCATCGCCTCCTTGCCGGCCTCCAGCGCTTCCTCGCGGCGCTCCTTGGCGAACCACTGCCGTATCTTCGTCTTGGCGCGCGGCGAGACCACGAACTGCTGCCAGTCGCGCGACGGCCCGGCGTTGGGCGCCTTGGACGTGAAAACCTCGACGACTTCCCCGTTTTCGAGCTTGCGCTCCAGCGCCACCAGCCGCCCGTTCACCCGGGCTCCGATGCAGCGGTGGCCGACCTCGGTGTGCACCGCGTAGGCGAAGTCCACCGGCGTCGACCCGGTCGGCAGGGTGATGACGTCGCCCTTGGGGGTGAAGACGAAGATCTCTTGCACCGCAAGGTCGTAGCGCAGCGACTCCAGGAACTCGCCCGGGTCCGCGGCCTCCCGTTGCCAGTCGAGCAGCTGACGCATCCAGGCCATGTCGTCGATCTCGGCGGCGGCGTGCGGGTGCGGAAGTCCGTTGCGGCCCTTGGCTTCCTTGTAGCGCCAGTGCGCGGCGATGCCGTATTCGGCGGTGCGGTGCATGTCGCGGGTGCGGATCTGCACTTCCAGCGGCTTGCCCTCCGGACCCACGACGGTGGTGTGCAGCGACTGGTACACGCCGTATCTCGGCTGCGCGATGTAGTCCTTGAACCGTCCCGCCATCGGCTGCCACAGCGAATGCACCACGCCGACAGCGGCATAGCAGTCGCGGATCTCGTCGCACAGGATGCGGATGCCGACCAGGTCGTGGATGTCGTCGAAGTCGCGTCCCTTGACGATCATCTTCTGATAGATCGACCAGTAGTGCTTGGGGCGGCCCTCCACCGTCGCCTTGATTTTCGACGCGCCCAGCGTGTTGACGATCTCGGAGCGGACCTTGGCCAGGTAGGTGTCCCGCGACGGGGCGCGCCCGGCGACCAGCCGGACGATCTCCTCGTACTTCTTGGGGTGCAGGATCGCGAACGCCAGGTCTTCCAGTTCCCACTTGACGCTGGCCATACCCAGCCGATGTGCCAGCGGCGCAATGACTTCCAGCGTTTCGCGGGCCTTACGGGCCTGCTTCTCCGGCGGCAGGAAGCGCATGGTGCGCATGTTGTGCAGCCGGTCGGCGACCTTGATCACCAACACGCGGGGATCGCGGGCCATGGCGGTGATCATCTTGCGGATGGTCTCGCCCTCGGCGGCGGTGCCCAGCACCACGCGGTCCAGCTTGGTCACGCCGTCGACGAGATGGCCGACCTCCTCGCCGAATTCCTCGCTCAGCGCCTCGAGCGTGTAACCGGTGTCCTCCACGGTGTCGTGCAGCAGCGCGGCCACCAAAGTGGTGGTGTCCATGCCCAATTCGGCCAGGATGTTGGCGACCGCCAGCGGGTGGGTGATGTAGGGGTCACCCGAATGCCGCAACTGGGAGGCGTGGCGCTGGTCGGCGACCTCGAAGGCGCGCTGCAGCAGCTGGACGTTCGCCTTGGGGTAGATCTCCCGATGCACCGCTACCAAGGGCTCGAGCACGGGGTTGAGGGTGCTGCGCTGGGCGGTCATCCGCCGGGCCAACCGGGCGCGGACGCGGCGCGACGCGCTGCTGGGGGCCTTCAGAGTTTCGGCCGGCGGCTCCGGCGCCTCGGGAACCGGAGGCGGCTCCGCGGGCGTCTCTAAGGGCGCGTCAAGGGCTTGCGCCGCACCCTTGTCGTCCGCCACGGTGGTCACCTCCGACATCGAGGATATCGCGTAACCGCCAGGTTAGACGCAGCTCAAGCTGTGTACCGGCACGGGCGCAACCGCCTCGCGACCACCCAGTTCGACGAGTTCGGAGACGACGACCGCCGCGATGACGTTGGCCCCGGCCTGCTCGAGCAACCGCGTCGCGGCGGCGAGGGTGCCCCCGGTGGCCAGCACGTCGTCGATGAGCACGACGTCGCGACCGTTCAGATCGATGCCGTCGGCGGGGATTTCCAGGACGGCGCTGCCGTACTCCAGGTCGTACTCCTCCGCGTGCAGCGGCGGGGGTAGTTTTCCGCCCTTGCGGATGGCCAGCACGCCGGTGCCCAACCGCTCCGCGACCGCCCCCGCCACCAGGAACCCGCGGGAGTCGACGCCGGCCACCAGGTCAGCACCGGCAGCGATCTCCGCCAACGCGTCGGTGATCGCGGCGAGCGCGTCCCGATCGGCGAATAGCGGGGTGAGGTCCTTGAACTGGACACCGGGCTTGGGAAAGTCGGCCACGTTCCGGGTCAGCGAGGCGATGATCTTGTCCAGCAAAGTGTTCCCCCAGACGCTAGTCACCGCTCTTTTATTGTACTAGGGCCCATCTGTCCATGTTCCAGCCCGCCCCCCAGCGTGTCGGATTCGTGCTCACGGCATACGTTTTCTTCGACATCAGCAGCGTGCGCTGCTGGCGGTACAGGGGCAACGTCGGCAAATCGCCCCACAGCACCGGGGCGCTCTCCGCCAGCAACCTGATCCGCTCGCTGGGGTCGGCGGACACCGCGAGCGCGCCGATTATGCCGTCTATCTGGGGGTTCGCGTAGCCGGACAGGTTGTTGCCGTTGCCGCTGTGCAGGTCGTAGGCGTCCATCGCCGACGACCCCGTCGAGCCGCTGCCCGCGGCGCCCCCCGTGCTCGCCAGCAACACGTCGATCTTTCCGTCCTTGAGCGCCTGGGGGCCGGGGCCGTCCAGGGTGGGGTTGACGACGGTGATACCGGCCGCGGCGCACGATTTGGTGATCTCCCCGATCGTGACCGCCAGCCGCGCATTGGGTCCGTGGTAGCCGATCCGCACCGTCAGCGGCGCGCCGTCCAGCGCAGCGCGCGCGGCGACGGCGTCCGCCTTGCCGTACGGCGCGGCCTCGGCGGCCCCGTCGCCGGCGGCGATGGCGTCGTCGGTGGCCGGGGACAGCCGCGAGTTGGCGATCGGCACGCCGGCGTCGTGCGCGATCGTGTCGCGCGGCGTGCACAGCGCTAGGGCCCGGCGCGCCTTCGCCTGGGCCAGCGGTCCCTGCGATGCGAAGATCAGCTGCTCGATGCCGGCCGACGGCGAATCGGTGCGCTGGTAGTTGTCCGGGGTGGCCAGCGTGCCCGACGACCCGGCCGCGACGTCGACCACGTCCACGCTGTGGTTGTTGACCCGGTCCTGGATGTCGGGAGCCTGCGGCGACACGGTGATCCGTTTGGTGATGGGCTTGGGGCCCCACCACCGGTCGTTGGCGACGAGCACCACGGCGCCGCCGTCCAGGATCGACTGGATCTTGTACGGCCCCGACGACGGAAAGCGCTTGAGGTCAACGCCGGGCTTGAGATCCCAGGTGGTGTTCCACAGCTTCGCGATCTGCGCGACCAGGCCCGCGTTGTTGTTCAGCAGCGCCGCGGTCACATCGCCGTTCAGCTGGTCGGCGATGACGTGCGACGGCATCATCGAGGTCGCCGTGAACAGTTGCGTGTAATCGACGACGCTGCGGTCCGGGACGAACGACACGCGCGCCTTCTTCTGCCCGGGCGAGCACTCGATGTTGGCGATGTCGACGTAGCCGGCCTGGGTGGCGGCGTCGAACCCGGGGAACCGCCCGGATTGCGCCGCCCACGCCAGCACCAGGTCGTCGCAGGTCACCGGCTTGCCGTCGGAATAGACCGCGTTGTCGGCGATCTGGTAGTCGAGCACCAGCGGCGCGCCGCCGACCACCGAGATGGTGCCGAAGTCGTGATCGGCGACGACCTGGCCGTCGGGCCCGTGATAGCCGAAGCCGGTCAGCGTGCGCGCGAACGCCTGCGCGCCGGCCGAGGCGGCGCCGACGACGGTGTTCGTGTTGTAGGTGGGCAGGCCGCCGTCGACCACGTAGTCGATCTGCGACGCGGCGCTGCCCGAACAGGCGGTCAGCGTGCAAGCCGTCGTGAGGATCACGGCCAAAGCGGCGGCAGCCGACCCCCTCAGGCTCCCCCGGCCGCCCCACACGTGACTACCGCCGGCCGGCGTTTCGCTTGCCGGTCGGGCGCCGGGTACCGGTGGGACGCACCGGCCGCGCCCCCGGCGCCGGCTTGTTCGATGCGGGCTTGCTCGACTCCGCGGACGGCTCGGCCACCTCAGCCGCCTCGGCGCTCTCCTCGGCCGGCTCTTCGGCGGTGTCCTCGTGCGAGGGCTTGCGCCGCCGGACCACGCGACGGGTGTGGCCACGCACCAGCTCGGTGCGCTCGCGCAGCGAGACCAGCAGCGGGGTGGCGAAGAAGATCGACGAATAGGTGCCGACAATGATGCCGACCAGCTGCACCAGCGCCAGGTCCTTCAGCGTGCCCACGCCCAGCAGCCACACCGCCACGACCATCAGGGCCAGCACCGGCAGCACCCCGATCAGGCTGGTGTTGATCGAGCGCATGAAGGTCTGGTTGATCGCCAGGTTGGCCTGCTCGGCGAAGGTGCGCCGGGTGGTGTGCTGGAAACCGTGCGTGTTCTCCTCCACCTTGTCGAACACGATCACCGTGTCGTAGAGGGAGAACCCGAGGATCGTCAGCCAACCGATGACCGTGGCCGGGGTGACCTCGAATCCCACCAGCGAGTACACCCCGGCGGTGACGGCGAGGTCGAAACACATGGTCGTCAGCGCCGAGATCGCCATATAGCGCTCGTAGCGCACCGTGATGTACAGGCTGACCAACGCCACGAACACCACCAGCGCGATCAGCGCCTTGTCGGTGATCTGGTCGCCCCAGGTTTCCGACACCGCCGAGTCGCTGATGGCCTGCTTGCTGGGCTTACCGTCGGTGCCCTTGGGCTGGAACGTGTCGAACAGCGCGTTGCGCAGTTTCGACGTCTGGTCGTTGGACAGCGTTTCCGAGCGAATCTGCACCGTGGCCGACGCGCCGCTGCCGACGATGACCACCGATTCCGCGTCGCGGCCAAGCGTCTTCCGGAAGACATCGGACACCGCGGCGGCCGTCGCGGTGCCACGCGGCATCGACACGGTGGTGCCGCCCTTGAAGTCGATCCCAAAGGTGAAGCCGCGCAGGATGATGCTGACGATCGCGACCGCGACGATCGCGCCGCTGATCCCGTACCAGAGCCCACGGCGCCCGATCACCTCGAACGCGCCGGTCCCGGTGTAGAGCCGGGTGATGAAGCTGTGGTGCGGCAGCTGGGCGGACGCGCCGGACGTCAGCTCGACGGCACCCTCGGTGGCTTCGGTGATTTCGACCGCGTCCGTTTCCGTCTTGCTTTTGGGGGCCTTGGAGGCAACCATGCGCTATCCCTGTCCCGTCTTCACGTGCGACGCAGCCCGGCGTTCGCGGGCAACCTGCTGAACGGCCCCCAGGCCGTTGTACGCCGGCTTGGCCAGCGTCGGAGACTTGGACGCCAGGTATACCAGTGGCCAGGTCACCAAGAACACCACCACGAGGTCGAGGATCGTGGTCAGCCCCAGGGTGAACGCGAATCCCTTGACCTGGCCGATGGCCAGGAAGTACAGCACCGCGGCGGCCAGGAAGGTCACCGCGTTGCCGGACACGACGGTCTTGCGCGCCCGCACCCAGCCTCGTGGCACCGCCGATCGGAACGAACGGCCTTCGCGGATCTCGTCTTTGATGCGTTCGAAGAACACCACGAACGAGTCGGCGGTGGTGCCGATGCCGATGATCAGACCGGCGATACCCGCCAGGTCCAGGGTGTAGTTAATATATCGGCCCAGCAACACCAAGATCGCGAAAACCATTGCGCCGGAAGCGGTTAGCGACAGCGCCGTGAGCAATCCCAGCACCCGGTAATACAGCAACGAATACAGCAGCACCAGGACCAATCCGATCGCACCGGCGATCAGGCCCGCATGCAAGGACGTCAAACCCAGTGTCGCGGAAACCGTTTGGGCTTCCGACGATTCGAAGGACAGCGGCAGCGATCCGTACTTCAGCACGTTGGCCAGCTGGCGCGCGGTGGACGCGGTGAACGGCGGATCACCGCCGGTGATCTGGGTGCGTCCGCCGGGGATGGCTTCCTGGATCATCGGGGCGCTGACGACCTGCGAGTCCAGGGTGAACGCGGTCTGAGTACCGATATGGGCGGCGGTGAAGTCGGCCCACGTGTTTGCCGCAGCGGTCTTGAATTGCAGGTCGACGACGTAACCGAGCCCGCGCTGGTTCATCCCCGACGTGGCGTCCTGGATCTGGTCGCCGCTGATGATCGACGGCGCCAGCAGGTAGGCCATCTTGTGGTCGGTCGAGCAGGTAATCAGGGGCAGGGCCGGGTCGTCGTTGCCGGCCAGGAGGTCCTCTTTGTCGCAGTGTTTGGCCTGCACTTCCAGCGCGATCGTCTGAATGTACTGATTGGTGCTCTGCCGCAACGCTTTCTGGTCGGCGATGCGCTCGGCGAGATCCTTGCGCGGATCCGGCGGCGGTGCTCCCGGCTGGCCCGGGCGCCGGCTGGCCGGGCACCGGCGGCGTACCGGCGGGCGGGGCCCCGGGCGGCATTCCGCCGGGCGGGGGCTGCTTCGGTTGGGCGCCCTGCGCCGGCACCGCGTTGAGCACCGGTCGGATGTAGAGCCGCGCGGTCTGACCCAGGTTGCGGGCCTCGTTGCCGTCGTTCCCGGGCACCGTGATGACCAGGTTGTCACCGTCGACGACGACCTCCGACCCGGAAACGCCCAGCCCGTTGACGCGCGCGCTGATGATCTGCTGCGCCTGCGCCAACGCCTCCCTGCTCGGGCGCGAACCGTCGGGGGTGCGTGCCGTCAGCGTGACGCGGGTGCCGCCCTGCAGGTCGATACCGAGCTTGGGGGCGGCCCGCTTGTCCCCGGTGAGAAATACCAGCAGATACACGCCGACGAGCAACAACAAGAAGCCCGACAGGTAGCGGGCGGGGTGCACCGGCGCCGAAGACGATGCCACGTTCCTTCATATCTCCTTGCGAATCGGTTTCTACCCCGACAGAGCCTACGTGGCGCCCTAGGAATCCTCGGTCACCCGGTGATCGTCGGCGGAGTCCTCGTCGTCTTCGTCGTAGTCTTCGGCGTCCTCCGGCTCGATCCGGTCCCGGACGGCCAGCTTCATCCAGGTGGTCACGATGCCGGGCGCGATCTCGAGGTCGACGGTGTCGTCGGCGATGGCGACGACGGTGGCCTGCAGGCCGGACGTGGTGTGCACCCGGTCGCCGGGCTCCAATGACTCGTGCAGGTCGATCGTGGCTTGCATCGCGCGGCGCTGCCGCCGCGACGCGAAGTACATGAAGCCGCCCATGATGAGCAGGAACGGCAAGAACAAGACCAAACTATCCATCAACCCGTCTTTCGTCTCGGTATTTCTCTCGTAAGGGTCCAGTGTGCCCGTCCGGTCTGGCAGCTCACAGGTCGGCCGGGGTCTGGCTGACCAGATACGCTTTTGTTCGCGACGTGACACTCGCGCCGCGGTGAGGAGGACGTCGTGGCCAGCCTCGAGCAGACTCGTCAGCTGGTCACCGAAATCCCCGGTCCGGCATCGCTGGAACTGACCAAACGGCGCGCCGCCGCGGTGCCGCGGGGTGTCGGCGTCGCCATGCCGGTGTTCGCCGCCCGTGCCGGCGGCGGCATCGTCGAGGACGTCGACGGAAACCGGCTCATCGACCTGGGTTCGGGCATCGCCGTCACCACGGTCGGCAACTCGTCGCCGCGCGTCGTCGACGCCGTGCGCGCCCAGGTCGCCGAGTTCACCCACACCTGCTTCATGGTGACGCCCTACGAGCTGTACGTCGCCGTCGCCGAACAACTCAACCGGATCACCCCGGGATCCGGCGAGAAGCGCTCGGTGCTGTTCAACTCCGGCGCCGAGGCGGTCGAAAACTCCATCAAGATCGCCCGCTCCTATACCCGCAAGCCCGCGGTCGTCGCGTTCGACCACGCCTACCACGGGCGCACCAACATGGCGATGGCGCTGACGGCCAAGTCGATGCCCTACAAGAGCGGATTCGGTCCGTTCGCGCCGGAGATCTACCGGGCGCCGCTGTCCTACCCTTACCGGGACGGGCTGCTGGACAAGGAGCTGGCCACCGACGGCGAGCAGGCGGCGCAGCGCGCCATCAGCGTCATCGACAAGCAGGTGGGCGCGAAAAACCTGGCCGCCGTCCTCATCGAGCCGATCCAGGGCGAGGGCGGTTTCATCGTCCCGGCCGAGGGCTTCCTGCCGGCCCTGCTCGAATGGTGCCGCGACAACGAGGTGGTGTTCATCGCCGACGAGGTGCAGACCGGCTTCGCCCGCACCGGGGCGATGTTCGCCTGCGAGCACGAGGGCCCCAATGGTCTAGAGCCCGACCTGATCGTCACCGCCAAGGCCATCGCCGACGGGTTTCCGCTGTCGGCCGTGACCGGGCGCGCCGAGATCATGGACGCCCCGCATGTCGGCGGCCTCGGCGGCACCTTTGGCGGCAACCCCGTCGCCTGTGCCGCGGCGCTGGCCACCATCGAGACGATCGAGAGCGACGGCCTGATCGAGCGCGCCCGGCAGCTGGAACGATTGATGACCGAACCGCTGCTGCGCCTACAGGCCGCCGACGACCGGATCGGCGACGTGCGTGGCCGCGGCGCCATGATCGCCATCGAGCTGGTGAAATCCGGCACCGCCGAGCCCGACGCCGAGCTGACCGACAGGCTGGCCACCGCCGTCCACGCCGCCGGCGTCATCGTGTTGACCTGCGGCATGTTCGGCAACATCATCCGGCTGCTGCCGCCGCTGAACATCAGCGACGAGCTGCTGACCGAAGGACTCGACATCGTCGTCCGGACCCTGGGCGAGCTCTAGCCCCCTCGTGTGGCATCTCACATGTCGGCCACGGCCATTGTGGAATACCTTTAGTTTAGCTAACGTTATGTCGGTCAGCGCAGCGTCGCGCACAGACCATTTCTCAGTCAGTACAGGGGAACTGTTATGTCGACTATTACCCGTGAAGAGTGGCTTGCCCGCCGCGTCGAGGACCTGACCGCCAACGACCCACAGTTCGCCGCCGCCCGACCGGACCCCGCCGTCGCCGCCGCGTTGGAGCAGCCCGAGCTGCGACTGCCGCAAATCGTCGGGACCCTGGTGGAGGGATACGCCGACCGGCCCGCGCTGGGCCGACGCGCCGTGGAGTTCGTCACGGACCCGGCGAGCGGGCGCACCGTCGCCGAGCTGCTCAACCACTTCGACACCATCACCTATCGTGAGCTCGGCGACCGGGTCGGCGCGTTGGCACGCGCCTGGTCCACCGACTCGGTCCGCGCCGGCGACCGAGTCTGCGTGCTGGGCTTCACCGGCGTCGACTACACCACCATCGACATGGCGCTGGGCCAGATCGGCGCGGTGTCGGTACCGCTGCAGACCAGCGCGGCGCTCAGCCAGTTGCAGCCGATCGTGGCCGAGACCGAGCCCACCGTCATCGCCGCGAGCGTCAACCAGCTGACCGACGCCGTCGAGCTCGTCAGCACCGGCCCCGCACCCGCCCGGCTCGTCGTGTTCGACTACCACCCCGAGGTCGACGACCACCGCGACGCGGTGGCGGCGGCGCGCACCCGATTGACGGACACGATCGTGGAGACGCTGGACGACGTGCTCGCCCGCGGCAACGACCTGCCCGCCGGACCGGTCGCCGCGCCCGGCGACGACGATCTCCTGGCCCTGCTGATCTACACCTCCGGCAGCACCGGAGCGCCCAAGGGCGCGATGTACCCGCAGCGCAACGTGGCCAAGATGTTCCGCCGGTCGAGCAGGAACTGGTTCGGCCCCACCGCCGCGTCGATCACCCTGAACTTCATGCCGATGAGCCACGTCATGGGGCGCGGCATCCTCTACGGCACCCTCGGCAACGGCGGCACCGCGTACTTCGCGGCCAAGAGCGACCTGTCGACGCTGCTCGACGACCTCGCGCTGGTGCGGCCCACCGAGATGAACTTCGTGCCGCGGATCTGGGAGACCATCTACGGCGAATACCAGCGTCAGGTCGACCGCGGGGCCGACGAAGCCGAGGTCATGGAGGACTTGCGCCAGCACCTGTTGGGCGGTCGGTTCATCTTCGCGATGACGGGATCGGCGCCCACCTCCCCCGAGCTCAAGGCGTGGGTCGAAGACCTGCTGGAGATGCACCTGCTCGACGGCTACGGCTCCACCGAGGCCGGCATGGTGTTGTTCGACGGCGAGGTGCAGCGCCCGCCTGTCATCGACTACAAGCTCGTCGACGTCCCGGACCTCGGCTACTTCGCCACCGACCGGCCCTACCCGCGCGGCGAACTGCTGCTGCTGACCGAGAACATGTTCCCCGGCTACTACAAGCGGCCCCAGGTGACCGCCGACGTGTTCGACGCCGACGGCTACTACCGCACCGGAGACGTCGTCGCCGAGGTCGCGCCCAACCGCCTGGTCTATGTCGACCGCCGCAACAATGTGCTCAAGCTCGCCCAGGGCGAGTTCGTCACCGTCGCGAAGCTGGAGGCGGTCTTCGGCAACAGCCCACTGGTCCGCCAGATCTACGTCTACGGCAACAGTGCCCACCCGTACCTGTTGGCGGTCGTGGTTCCCACCGAAGAAGCGTTGGCCGGCAACGACATTGCGGCGCTCAAGCCGCTGATTGCCGACTCGCTACAGGCCGTCGCGAAGGAGGCGGGCCTGCAGTCCTACGAGGTGCCGCGCGACTTCCTCATCGAGACAACGCCTTTCACGCTCGAGAACGGTCTGCTCACCGGCATCCGCAAGCTGGCGTGGCCGAAGCTGAAGCAACACTACGGCGAGCGGCTGGAAGAGCTCTACGCCGAACTGGCCGAGGGCCAGGCCAATGAGTTGAGCGAACTGCGCCGCAGCGGGGCCGACGCCCCGGTCCTGCAAACCGTGAGCCGGGCCGCGGCCGCGCTGCTCGGCGCGGCGACCACGGACCTGTCGCCCGGCGCGCACTTCACCGACTTGGGTGGAGACTCGTTGTCCGCGTTGACATTCGGCAACCTGCTGCGCGAGATTTTCGACATCGACGTGCCGGTGGGTGTGATCGTCAGCCCGGCCAGTGACCTGCAGGCCATCGCCGACTACATCGAAGGCGAGCGGCAGGGCACGAAGCGTCCGAGCTTCGCCACCGTGCACGGCCGCGACACGACCGAGGTGTACGCCAGTGACCTCACCCTGGACAAGTTCATCGACGAGGCGACGCTGGCCGCCGCGCCGACGCTGCCGCGGCCCAGCTCCGAGGTGCGCACCGTGCTGCTGACCGGGGCTAGCGGGTTCCTGGGGCGCTACCTGGCGCTGGAATGGCTGGAGCGGATGGACCTCGTCGGCGGCAAGGTCATTGCGCTGGTGCGGGCCAAGTCCGACGAGGACGCGCGGGCCCGGCTGGACAACACTTTTGATTCCGACCCGGCGCTGCTGGCCCACTACCGGAAGCTGGCCGCGGACCACCTGGAGGTCATCGCGGGTGACAAGGGCGAGGCCAACCTGGGCCTGGATCCGGCGACGTGGCAGCGGCTGGCCGACACCGTCGACCTGATCGTCGACCCCGCGGCGCTGGTCAACCACGTGCTGCCGTATAGCGAGCTGTTCGGCCCGAACGCGCTGGGCACCGCGGAGCTGCTCCGAATCGCGTTGACCGGCAAGCAAAAGCCGTACACGTACGTGTCGACGATCGGCGTGGGCGACCAGATCGAGCCCGGGAAGTTCACCGAGGACGCCGATATCCGGGCCATCAGCGCGACGCGGCGGATCAGCGACAGCTACGCCAACGGCTACGGCAACAGCAAGTGGGCCGGCGAGGTGTTGCTGCGCGAGGCGCACGACCTGTGCGGCCTGCCCGTCGCGGTGTTCCGCTGCGACATGATCCTCGCCGACACCACCTACGCCGGTCAGCTCAACGTGCCGGACATGTTCACCCGGACGATTCTGAGCCTGGTGGCAACCGGCATCGCACCCGGCTCGTTCTACGAGCTGGGGGCCGAGGGCAACCGGCAGCGCGCGCACTACGACGGCCTGCCCGTCGAGTTCATCGCCGAGGCCATCGCGACGCTGGGCGCCCAGAGCGCCGACCGGTTCGCGACGTACCACGTGATGAACCCCTACGACGACGGCATCGGGTTCGACGAGTTCGTCGACTGGCTGATCGACCCGGCCGTCGCCGGGTGCGCCATCCAGCGCATCGACGACTACGGCGAGTGGTTGCAGCGGTTCGAGACCGCGTTGCGCGCCCTGCCCGAAAAGCAGCGCAACGCCTCGCTACTGCCGCTGCTGCACAACTACCAGAAGCCCGACAAGCCGATCAACGGCTCGATGGCGCCGACCGATCGGTTCCGCGCGGCGGTCCAGGACGCGAAAGTGGGCCCGGACAAAGACATTCCGCACATCACGCCGCCGATCATCGCGAAGTACGTCAGCGACCTGCGGCTGCTCGGGCTGCTCTAAGGCCGCTGCTCTAAGGCCTCAGCTCGGGCGGCCTCAGCTCTGCGGATGGGGCCAGCGCAGATACGCGTTGGCCCCACCGGCCTCGGTGCCGGCGCGATGCCGCCGCCAGCCCTTGGGCTTCGGCCCGTCTTCGGCCGTCCGCGGCTTGGTGAACGCACCCGAGGACACCTCGCGCGCCGGTTCCTCCAGCCCGGACATGTACACCGGCTCGCCGGCGGGTGCCGAGGCCGGTTCCGCGGGTCCGGCGAGTTCCGCCGGCTCCATGAAGGCCTCGACGTCGCTCGCCAGCCGCACGGCCAAGCGCGCCAGCGCGATGCCGCTGATGAATATGATCAGCGCGCCCAGGCCGGAGAAGTACGACACCTCGAGCGCGGCCCGCTTGCGGTCGGTCGCGGCAATCGGATCCCCGGCCGACCCGATCCCCAGGAGCGGGGCGATCTGCCCCCCGATCACGAACCATGCCCCGGCAACGGCCGCCAGCCAGCCGCCGACGATGGCCGTCATACGGTTTCCGGAAAAGATCAGCAGCAGGCCACCCAGCACGGCGGCGCCCCCCGGTAGCACCTCGAGCCAGCCCCGGGCCGAGGTCCATGCCCAATCTTGGTCGGGCGTGTAGGCGAAGTTGAAGCGTGGACCGACGAACGGTATCAACGCACCCCATGCACCCAGGACGACCAGGAGCAATCCGCTCACCGCGCCGCGCGAGCGGGGCATCCACAATGGGTGGCCGTTTAATGGGTGTTTCATTAGCTCTCCTCAATTGTCGCCGGGCTACTTCAGCAGGTGCCTGGATACCCCGCGCCGAGACGAAGTAACCGCTAAACGGCGAGACCGAGTGTGAGCAGCACCACAGCGATCACCGGAAAAGTGCCCTGCGTCAAGGCGGCGCGCGCCTTGTCCGGCGACGACAGCAGTAAGACGAGCGCGGCCGCAGCCATCGAGCCGACGCCCGCGAAAACCAGCGCGGCTCCAACGGCGTTGTGCCCCATGGCAATCGCGGCGATGCCGATCCCGCTGACCACCGCGAGGAACAGGTTGTAGAAACCCTGGTTGAACGCGAGCAGCTTGGTGGTCTCGGCTTCCTCGGCCGTCGTCCCGAAGGTGGCCCGGGTGCGCGGCGAAGTCCAGGTCAGCGACTCCATCGTGAAGATGTAGACGTGCAGCAGGGCGGCCAGGCCAGCGAACACCAGGGCGGCAGTGATCATCGCCGATGAACACTACCGACCTGGTGTCGCCGCGACTACCCTCAGCCGGTTAGGGCCTAGGCGCCGACGTGGTGGTGCCGGCGGAATAGCCCACCACCGTCGTGACGGTGGAAAAGGCCACGCCCGCGGTGCCCGTCGGGCTCGGCCGCAACCGGTTCGCGTAATGGCTCCTCCTCGGCGACGGGCGCCGGTGCGGCCACGGCGACGTCGCGCGCGTGCCGGACCGCCAGGCGCGCCACGGCGGCGCCACCCAGGAACACGATCAACGCACCGAGACCGGTGAAGTACGTGACCTCGAGCAGGGCACGCTTCAGGTCGGTCGCCGCCGCCGGTTGGCCGACGTCGCCGATGCTCAGGGTCGATGCGAAAGCGCGGCCGACCACGAACCACGCGCCGGCGCAGACCGCCAGCCAGCCGCCGAACACACCGCTGGCGCGGTTACCGGAGAAGAGCACCAGCAGGCCGCCCACTGCGGCGGCCGCGCCGGGCAGCACCTCCAGCCAGCCTTTTGCCGTCGTCCACGTCCAGGCCGGGTCGGTCATGTACGCCCAATCGATGTTGGGTCCGAAGAACGGTACCAATGCACCCCAGGCACCCAAGAGGATCAAGAGCAGCCCGGTCAACGCGCCGCGGCTGCGTGGCATGTACAGCGCGCGGGGGCGTTCATAGTCAGCGTTCGTGTGCCTCATCTGAATCTCCTTCAACAGGCATTTCTGCTGTGGGTTCGGATACCCGACGGCTCCTGGATGTAACCGGCGCGCGGCCACGGCTGCGTTTGCTGTGGCCGGTGTGACCGGCGCGCGCGCCCGCCGTCGCCGCAAAGCCCCAGCCAGCGGGCCTTCTGGCGGCGCCCCGGCCCAAAGGTCACGATTTGAACGCGAAATGCCCAAGCCGCCGGCGGCGAGCTAGTCGAAGAGCCCCGGTTGCCCCAGTCCGGTGACACCGGCCGGCGGGGTCATGCCCAGGTGCGTCCAGGCCTGCGCGGTCGCGACCCGGCCCCGCGGGGTGCGCGCGATCATGCCCGCGCGGACCAGGAACGGCTCGCACACCTCTTCCACGGTGGTGGCCTCCTCGCCGACCGCCACCGCCAGCGTCGAAACGCCGACCGGGCCGCCGCCGAAGCTGCGGGTCAGCGCCGACAGCACCGCCCGGTCCAGCCGGTCCAGGCCGAGCTCGTCGACGTCGTACACCTCGAGCGCGGACTTGGCGACGTCGCGAGTGATCACGCCGTCGGCGCGCACCTCGGCGAAGTCCCGCACCCGCCGCAGCAGCCGGTTGGCGATGCGCGGCGTGCCGCGCGAGCGCCGCGCGATCTCCGCCCCGGCCTCGGCGCCCAGTTCGATGCCCAGGATTCCGGCGGACCGGGCCAGCACCCGTTCCAGCTCGGCCGGCTCGTAGAAGTCCATGTGCGCGGTGAAGCCGAAGCGGTCGCGCAGCGGGCCGGTCAGCGCGCCGGACCTGGTGGTCGCGCCGACCAGGGTGAAGGGCGCGACCTCCAGCGGAATCGACGTCGCCCCAGGGCCTTTCCCGACGACCACGTCGACCCGGAAGTCCTCCATCGCGAGGTAGAGCATCTCCTCGGCTGGCCGGGCGATGCGGTGGATCTCGTCGATGAACAGCACGTCGTGCTCGACGAGGTTGGACAGCATCGCGGCCAGGTCGCCGGCGCGTTCCAGCGCGGGGCCCGACGTCACCCGCAGCGCGGACCCCAGCTCGGCGGCGATGATCATGGCCAGCGACGTCTTGCCCAGGCCCGGCGGGCCGGACAGCAGGATGTGATCCGGTGTGCCGCCGCGGTTCTTGGCCCCCTCGATGACCAGCTGCAGCTGCTCGCGCACGCGCGGCTGGCCGATGAACTCATTCAGCGTGCGGGGCCGCAGGCTGACGTCGATGTCGCCCTCGCCGAACGCGAGCGCGGGCGAAACCTCCCGGACCTCCGGGTCGGCGAAGTCGTCCTCGGCACTCATCGGCTCACCGGGCCTTACCCAGCAGCGACAGCGCCGCCCGCAAGGCCGACGACGTGGTCGCGTCGTGATCGCCGGCCAGCACGCTGTCGGTGGCCTCCTCCGCTTGTTTGGCCGCAAAACCGAGGCCGACCAGGGCCTCTACCACGGGGCTCCGCACGGCGTGGCCGTTGACCGCCGGGGCGGGCGCCGACCCGGCAATCGCGCCGATCTTGTCGCGCAATTCCAGCACCATCCGCTCGGCGCCGCGCTTGCCGATGCCCGGCACCCGGGTCAGCGCGGCGACGTCGCCGTCGGCCAACGCCTGCCGCAGCGCCGCGGCGTCGTGCACGGCCAGCGTCGCCATCGCCAGCCGCGGCCCGACGCCCGACACCGACAGCAGTGTCAGGAACAGATCCCGGGTCTCGGAGTCGGGGAACCCGTATAGCGTCTGCGAGTCCTCACGCACGATCATCGCCGTGATCAGCCGGGCCTCGCTGCCGTGGCGCAGCGTTGCCAGCGTCGACGGCGTCGCGTTGATCCGGTAGCCGACGCCGGCGGCCTCGATTACCGCGTGATCGAGGGCCACCTCGAGCACCTCACCGCGCACCGACGCGATCATCGGGCGGCCTTCACTTTCGCGAGGTACGCGCGGCGCTGGCGCGCGGCCACCGCCTCGGCCGCCGCCATCCGGGCGATCATCGGCGCCCGCCAGCAATGGCAGATCGCCAGCGCCAGCGCATCGGCCGCGTCGGCCGGTGTCGGTTTGGCTTGCAGCGCAAGGATTCTCGTGACCATGGCGGTGACCTGTGCTTTGTCGGCGGCCCCGTTGCCGGTGACCGCGGCCTTGACCTCGCTGGGCGTATGGAAGTGCACGTCGATGCCGCGTTTGGCGGCGGCCAGCGCGACGACCCCGCCGGCCTGAGCCGTGCCCATCACCGTCATCACGTTGTGCTGAGAGAACACTCGCTCGATGGCCACGACGTCCGGCCGGTGGGTGTCCAGCCAGTGGTCGACGGCCTCGCCGATGGCCAGCAACCGCTTGGCCAGCGGTGCATCGGCCGGGGTGCGCACCACGTCGACGTCCAGCGCCACGACGTCTCGGCCGCGCCCGCTTTCCACCACCGACAGCCCGCATCGGGTCAGCCCCGGATCGACGCCCATCACGCGCATGCGCCCGCTCCCCTATATCGCGTACCGAACAGCTGTTCGATAGCCTAACGGGCGATACCGACCGCGCCGGGTAGGACACGCGGCGCCGGTCAGCGGGTCGTGTTGCGGCGACGGGCCCAGCGAAAGCTGTTAACTTAAAGCCCACATTCGCTGGACCGCCGCGGGCACGGAAGGGTAAGCGTGGGAACACTGCTGGTCGTGATAGCCGCGGTGTTGTTCGTCGCGTCCATCGTGGTACTCGTCGTGGCGTTGCGGCGGCCCAAGCAACCGGCCGCGCGGCGCGGGCGCCAGGATCCGCTTTCCGCCGACGCGATGCCGCAGTTCGGGCCGCGCAGCCTGGGCCCCGGCGCCATCGTCAGCTACGGCGGCGTCGACTACGTGGTGCGCGGGTCGGTGACCTTCCGCGAGGGCCCGTTCGTGTGGTGGGAGCACCTGCTGGAAGGTGGCGACCAGCCGCTCTGGTTCAGCGTCGAGGAGGACGACGGGCGCCTGGAGCTGGTGATGTGGGTGACCCGCAAGGACGTGACGCTGCGGCCCGGCGACCAGTACGTGGTCGACGGGGTGACCTTTCACGAGTCGGAGCGCGGTCGCGCCTCGTACACCACCGAAGGCACGACGGGCCTGCCGGCCGGCGGTGAGATGGAATTCGTCGACTGCGCCAACGCCGACGAGAGCGCGCTGCTCTCCTTCGAACGCTGGGCCCCGGACACGCCCTGGGAGGTATCCACGGGCAAGTCCGTGTCGCCCGGCGAGCTGACCGTCTACCCCGCGCCCCCAGCCCCCTCCCCTTAGGCGACGTCGGTGCCGCTTCATCAGCTCGCAGTGACTCCGGCGGACGTGTCCGGGAACAGGCTCGGACTGGCGCTCAACGCCCCCGCGCCGGACCCATTGGCCAGCCATGCGCTGAACCATCCCGGCGGCGGCACCCTGCTGCTCGGAGTCCTCGGCGCATCGCACGTCGTCACCGTCGAGAAGGCCGGCAGCCGGTTCTCCGAGCAGGTCTCCTGCGCCGCGCGCAGCCACGGCGGCGGGCTGCCGGGGCACGCCGACGCGCCCGGCTACCGCATCGAGTCGCGGACCGACACCCGCGATGAGGCAGCGTTTCGCGAACTCGCGCACGAACTTCGCCGCCGCTGCGCGACCGAAACCGGTTGGCTCGGCGGCACCTTTCCCGGCGACGACGCCGCCCTGACCGCGCTGGCCGCCGAGCCCGACGGCGCCGGCTGGCGCTGGCAGACATGGCATCTCTACCCGCTCCGCCCCGTGGGGTCGGGCGGCATGGTGGTGCACACGGCGAGCCGGTGGCACCCATGAGCCGCAAGGGCCTGTTCTGGCTTTCCGGCGGCCTGGCCGTCGCGGCCATCGCGTCGCTGGTTTTCGGAATCGTGTTGCTGAACAAGGACATTGGGTCCTACGTCGCCGACCACTACCACGCGTACGCCACGGACGCCAGCGGAACGCGCTACCAGTGCAGCGGATCGCCCGACGACGTCGCCGACACGCTCGCCGACTACCAGGCACCCGACGCGCGCGCCGACAACGACAAGAGCGAATACCTGCGTTACAGCAACAACATCGTGATCGTCGGCCCCGACGGCAAGTACCCGTGCAGCATCCGCGTCGAAGGCTTGGGCGGCGGATACAGCCACGGAGCGTTCCTCTTCCTCGGCCCCGGGTTCAGCCCCGGGTCCCCCGCCGGCGGTGCCGGAGGAACAGCCGGCGGCCCGGGCGGAACCAAGTAACGCCAAAACCCAAAGGAGACAAGGATGTACCTCGCCGTCGAGATCGGGAATGTCAACCTCAATCCAATCTTCAAGGGCGTAGTGGCGACGATCCTGTACTTCGGAGTGGGCATGGCCGTGCTGCTCGTCGGCTTCTACATGGTCGACTGGCTGACCCCGGGAAAGCTGCGCCAGCTGGTGTTCATCGATCGCCGCCCCAACGCCGTCGTCGTCGCGGGCGCGATGTACATCGCGCTGGCCACCGTGATCATCAGCGCCATCACCAACAGCTACAGCCAGCTGGGCCAGGGACTCGTCGGGGTGGCGGTGTACGGGTTGGTGGGCGTGATCCTGCTCGGGATAGCGCTGCTGGCGATGCACCTGCTGATACCGGGTAGTTTCCACGAGCACGTCGACGAGCCGGAGCTGCACCCCGGTGCGTTCGCGGTGGCGCTGATACTGCTGGCGGTGGGAGGGGTGACCGCGGCGGCGGTCTCATGACATCCGTCGAGTCGTTGGCGCCGGCGGCCATGGATTCGTCGCGGCGGTGGCGTTCCGTGCTGCTGGCCGCCGTCGCGGCGTGCGCGGCGTGCGGCATCGTCTACGAGCTGGCGCTGCTGACGCTGTCGGCGAGCCTGAACGGCGGCGGCATCGTCGCCACCTCGCTGATCGTCGCCGGATACATCGCCGCGCTGGGTGCGGGCGCCCTGGCGATCAAGCCACTGCTGAGGCACGCGGCCATCACCTTCATCGCCGTCGAGGCGGCGCTGGGGATCATCGGCGGCCTGTCCGCGGCGGCGCTCTACGTGGTGTTCGCGTTCGTCGACGGGTCGACGTGGGTGCTGGCGGTGAGCACCGCCCTGATCGGCGGGCTGGTCGGCGCCGAGGTGCCGCTGCTGATGACGCTGCTGCAGCGGGGCCGCACCGCGGGCGACACGGATGCCGGCCGGACGCTGGCCAACCTGAACGCGGCGGATTACCTCGGGGCGTTGGTGGGTGGCCTGGTCTGGCCGTTCCTGCTGCTGCCGCATCTGGGGATGATCCGCGGGGCCGCGGCGACGGGCATCATCAACCTGGTTGCGGCCGCCGTGGTGGCGATGTTCCTGCTGCGCCGCGTGCTTGCCGTCCGGCAGCTGGCGACCGCGCTGTGCGCGCTCGCCGCGGCGCTCGGGCTGCTCGTCACGCTGCTGGCGCGGTCGCACGATATCGAGACCACCAGCCGGCAACGGCTCTACGCCGACCCGATCATCGCCTACCGGCACACCGCCTACCAGGAGATCGTGATCACCCGCCGCGACAACGACACCCGCCTGTACCTCGACGGCGGCCTGCAGTTTTCCACCCGGGACGAATACCGCTACACCGAGAGCCTCGTCTATCCCGCACTCGGCGCTGATGTCAAAGGCGCCCGGTCGGTGCTGGTGCTGGGCGGCGGCGACGGCCTCGCGGCGCGGGAACTGCTGCGCCAACCCGGCATCGGCAAGATCGTGCAGGTCGAGCTCGACCCCGCGATGATCGAATTGGCGCGCACCACCTTGCGGGACGCCAACGGCGGCGCGCTGGACAACCCGCGCGTGGCCGTCGTGATCGACGACGCGATGCGCTGGCTTCGGGCGCCGCACCCCGAGCTGCGCCCGCCGCAGGGCTTCGACGCGATCATCGTCGACCTGCCCGACCCGGACACACCGGTGCTGGGCCGGCTGTATTCGACCGAGTTCTATTCGCTCGCCGCGCATGCGCTGGCGCCGGATGGCCTGGTGGTCGTGCAGGCCGGCAGCCCGTTTTCCACCCCGACGGCGTTCTGGCGCACGGTTTCGACGATCCACGCCGCCGGCTACGCCGTCACGCCCTACCACGTGCACGTGCCCACGTTCGGCGACTGGGGGTTTGCGCTGGCGCGCCGCGGCGACATCCCGCCGAGCGCCACCCTGCCGGCGGATGCGCCGCCACTGCGCTTCCTCAACCCGCAGGTGCTCGCCGCCGCAACCGTGTTCGCCGGCGACGTCGCGCCCCGCACGCTGGATCCCTCGACGCTGGAGAACCCGCGCATCGTCGACGACATGCGCCACGGCTACGACTAAGGCGCTACCGCTCGCACCACCCACAGCGCGCCTCGACCGGCGGGATGCCGGTCGACGCGAACGACTTTGAAGCCGGCCGCATCGCAGTGTGCCGCAAAGGAATCGGCCTGCGGTTCGGTCCAACCATGACTCGCCAAGCCCGTCGCGCCCGGGTCCACCTGGCGCTCCATCACCAGCAGGCGCCCCGACGACGCCAGCACCCGTCGCAGCTCGCCGAGTCCGGCGGTCACGTCCTTCCAGTGGTGCACGGTCTTCAGCGACCACGCGACCGTTGCCCAGCCCGTGTCCACCGGCAGCTCCTCGGCGCCGCCGGGCGACCAGCTGACATTGGGGTCGCGGGTCGTCGCGCGGGCGAGACGCAACATGACGGGGCTCGGGTCGACACCTACGACTTCGGCGCCCCGCCGGGCGGCGGCCCGCACCGCGCTGCCCGGACCACAGCCGACGTCGACCACACGGTCGGAATCGGATACCGATGCCAGGTCGACGGCCAGCCGCGCGTTACGGCGCCCCATGACGAGCATGCCGAGCGCGGCCACCACACCGATCGGTCCGGCAAAGCCCGGGTGGTCGGCGTGATGGTTTACGACAGGGCCGCTCAGCTCACTCCTCGATCTGGGCCAGGATCTCGTCGGGGATGTCGGCGTTGGTGTAGACGTCTTGGACGTCGTCGCTCTCTTCAAGCGCGTCGACCAGCCGGATGACTTTTTGCGCGCCGTCGGCATCGAGTGGAACGGTCACCGACGGCTGGAACCCCGCCTCGGCGGAGTCGTAGTCAATCCCGGCCTCCTGCAAGGCGGTTCGCACGGCGACCAGATCCGTGGGCTCGGTGATGATCTCGAAGCTGTCGCCCAGATCGGTGACATCCTCCGCACCGGCGTCCAGCACCGCGGCCAGCAGGTCGTCTTCAGTCAGGCCGTTCTTCTCGAGGGTGACGACGCCCTTGCGGGTGAAAAGGTAGGCAACCGATCCCGGATCGGCCATCGTTCCGCCGTTGCGCGTCATCGCCACTCGGACCTCGCTGGCCGCACGGTTGCGGTTGTCGGTCAGGCACTCGACCAGCACCGCCACTCCATTGGGCGCGTAGCCCTCGTAGGTGATTGTCTGCCAGTCGGCGCCGCCGGCTTCCTCGCCGGCCCCGCGTTTGCGGGCCTTCTCGATGTTGTCGTTGGGTACCGAACTTTTCTTCGCCTTCTGGATGGCGTCGTACAGGGTCGGGTTGCCCGCGGGGTCACCGCCGCCGACGCGGGCCGCGACCTCGATGTTCTTGATCAACCGCGCGAACATCTTGCCGCGGCGGGCGTCGATGACGGCCTTCTTGTGCTTGGTGGTGGCCCACTTGGAATGGCCGCTCATCGGTGTGACATCCCTCTTCCGACCTCTTCTGTTGCTTGAAATCCGATCAACGAGTCTACGTGTACGGACCGCGCCGGTACTCCGACGATGCCCCTTACGACTCAGCGTCCCCAGCTGTCACAGAACAGCAGCGATCCAGGATGTGCCCGCCTCAGAGCGACAATCCGGAGGATCTCCGGTGACCAGGCCCGATCCCCAGCCGTCCGGCTTGTCGCTGTGAGGCGGGCACATCCCTAGCCGCGGCCCTCGGGTGAACAAGTGACAGACGGGGCTTCAGTGCCGGCCGTTGACGAT
>NZ_MBES01000086.1 GCF_001954195.1 Mycobacterium sp. IS-1264
ACCGAGACGTCGAACGCCAACGAATGCCATTGCGACCAAACCCGTTTCGCCAGCTCGAGGTGATCGGCGGCGGCGTCGGTGAGCATGTATGTGGTGCGTTCGCTGGGGTAGTTCGGGTCGATAGGCAGGTAGGCCGCGCCGGTTTTGGAGATGGCCAGCAGCGCGGTGACCAATCGGGTGGAGCGGGGCAGTGCGACCGCGACGATGGTTTCGGGTCGGGCTCCATAGGTGGTCAGCTGGGCGGCGAGATGGTTTGCCCGAGCGTCGAGTTGGTGATAGGTCAGGGTCTCGTCGTCGTCTTCGACCGCGAGCGCCTGGGGTGTGCGGGCGGCTTGGGCGGCGAACAGTTCTGGCACGCTGCCGCGCGGTATTGGGGTGGCGGTGTCGTTCCACCGGTTCACGACCTGGTCGCGTTCGACCGCATCGATGATCTCGATCTGATCGATCCGCCGCTCCGGATCAACCGAGACCTCATGCAAAAAAGACGTCAGCTGAGCTGCCAAACGGAACAGATCGTGCTTCGCATAGAGCAGCCCGTTTGCATCAAGTTGGACATAAACATCACCGCCCTGGCTCTTGTCGCCTTGACCCGTGTCGTAATATGCCGAGATCAGGAGATCATCACAGGCTCCGAAAGAGGCGCCCCGAAAAACTGCACGGCTTTCGCCAAATTTGATGTTCCCGAAGAATGGCAGAACATTGATAACGGGTCCAAATCGGCTTTTTTGTCCGTTCAACAGGCGGGCATCGCGCTGAATAGCCGAGATCTGATATCGGGAATGGGCAACCAGTGTGCTGATCTCTCGGTCCAGTGATTTCGCAAAATCAATGAATCGGATTCCTGGCGCCATGTTGATGCGCACCGGAACGACATTGGAAAGCATGCAGGGCGTGCTCCACGCGGTGCCGAACCTGTTAGCGACCGCTAGTCGAATCGAAAACTCCGATGGCGAACACGCTCGACTAAAGAAACCGGCCAGACACCCGGTCAAAAAACGCGGCAGGGACTGGTCAGCGCGACCCGCAGCAGTTCTGAGGAGAGTTGCATCGTCTCCGGTGAGAGCCAAGCTCTGATGCAACGTCGGCGGTTGCGGGGAATTTGGACGTTCGGAGATCGCCAGCGGCTCCGGCCAAGCCGTCGTGTAATTGGCCCAGAATTCTTTGTCCGAAACAAAGCTCTCGGAGCATCTATATTCCAAATCGTCGCTGGCGATCACTTCGGGACTGCAAAACTTGGATCGGGAAGGGCTGACGCTCGACGTCGCGGCCGTGTACACCTCCGCTATGCGCCGGACAGCGACGAGCAGCCCAAATCCGTCACAGACGATGTGGTGGACTACCACGAATAACGTATGGCGCGCCTCATCTAGCTTGATCAGCCCCGCGCGGTACAAGATATCGTGACTTAGGTCGAACGCGCGATGAGTCATCGCCGATATGATGATGCGTCCAGCGGATTCCGGGTTATCCGTATGGCTGACATCGACGTAATCCGGTTCCCAGGCGTCCGGGTCGCCCTGCGTTTGCCACAGTCCGGCTTCGTCTTGAACAAAGGTGACACGCAAAGTCGTTGCTTCGCGACAGACGTCACGCAAAGCTTTCGCCATGACGCGGTGATCCAGTGGGCCCAAGATTTCAAGGTGGCAGGAGATGTTATTTGGCGGATCGGGAACTAATTTCTGGGCAAACCATAAAGCCTCTTGCGCAGATGATGCTGCGATGCGACGGTCCGACACGACTACCTCCCACAACGGACGCTGATGCCGTCAATCCGGCTATGAAGTTTTGGGGTTTACCCGGTAGAGGCGACTATCGCCGTTATCGTGGAGAGCACGCCCAGGATTAGGTAATCGGTCCGTGTCCTCGTCTTCGGCTTTGGGTACGATGAGATTGGCGAGCTCGCCGATCGTGAGCTCGACAAATACCACCACTTCTCCAATATTCAAGGGAACGTCGAGAGCGCGTTCGACTTCCAGCAGGAGCTCCACCCGGGACGCTGACTCGAGGCCCAAGTCCAGCGACAGGTTGGTCTGATGATTTAGTTCCCGCTCAGAAAAGGACGGGCGCATGGCGCGTACGGCGCGGATGATCTCAGCGATCACGCGATCGCGGGTTAGCGGCGTGCCGCTTACCGGCGCCGTCTTTTTCGGAGTGTGAATCTCGGGTTTGTCATTGTGCGACGCGTTGGCAGAGCCGGTCATTGCCCGCCTCCATGAGATCTGCGGCAATTCGGCGCCTGCGCAGCTTGCCGCTGGTTGTCCTGCTTAGCCAGTTCCGCGGTACGAATCTGACTCCTGTCAGCGGCAGACCGGCCGCTCTGGCGGCTCCCAGGAGCTCGCGACGGCGGGCCGTTGCCGCCTCATCGCTGATGTCGGATCCGCTTTCGATCACTGCAACCATTTGGGTCGCCGCGTCGTTGTCGACTCCGACTACGGCAACGCGCCCCGTTTTGCCGAAGCCCGTCCGGACCAGGAAGTCTTCCACCTCGGTGGGCAAAAAATCCTGCCCGGCGACCCGTACGACTTCGGCCGCCCTACCGGTAAAGACCAGCTCGCCGTCGGCAATGAACCCCAGGTCGCCGGTGTGCACCGGAACCGACGCGGGGACCACTTCGCCCCCGAAGGGGCCCGAGCAGCGGGAAGCCGACCGCACGACTACATCGCCGATGATGCGCTCGCCGACAGGATGACCCCCGACCTCGATCCATACCTCGGTGTTGGGCGCGGGTGGGCCAACAGATACCAGTCGGGTATATCGCTCGCTGCGATCGGGGGTTTCGGGCGCATCCACCGTCCGCCAGTGCCGATCCCCGGGAGCGCAGGTCACCATCAGCGTCGCATCGGCGAGGCCGTAGCAAGGGCGCACGACATTTTCGCCGCAGCCGGCCGTTGATTCGAATGCCGTTAAGACATTAGGGCGTATGACATCGGCGCCGACGAGCACAGCTCGCAGCGCACCGAGGCGGCGGCCGCGCGATGCCAATGCCTTGGTCGCGATATGCATCCCCGCGGGAATGACCGGCCAAAAGCCCACTCGGTGAGTCGCCATCTGCTCGATCCACTGGGCCGGCGCCGTCAGGAACTCTTCTGGGCTCCACAGCAACAAGGGGCACCCGAGCGACAAACCGAGCAAGGTGCTGACAAGTCCCATGTCATGCGACAGTGGCAACCACGAGCCCGCCACGGGGTCCGATCCGACCGCGGTGGCATCCGCCAATATCTCCAATTGAGCGCTGAGGGCGCGATGTGATATCCGCAGCGGCCGAGGGCTGCCGACACTCCCCGAGCTGAACTGTAAAAAGGCCGTTTCCTCGTGAGCGACGTCGGGTTGTGAATCCTTTGATACCTGTTGCCACGTTCCGTGTAGGTAGACGAATCGAGCATTGACCTTTTCGGCAACATCGTTAATGCGTCTTTGCACCGCCGTAGCCGACTCATACGTTCGTGAACCAGACAGCACAAGTGGCACGCCGCCGGCAAGCGCCACGGCGAAAAGCCCGGCCAAGGCGTCCTGTGGCTCCTGCACGACGATCGGTACGACAGTGCCCGCGAGATCTGGGGCCATCGCCGATTCGGCCCGACCTGCGGCGACGATCTCACGCGCATCGAGCGTGGAGCGAGCGCGGATGATCGGTATCGCTGTCGATCTGCCTTCGATCGACTCGCAGAGGTCAACAAGTACGGAACGTTGGGAAACGAAGGTGTCTGGCAATAGATTTGCACCCAGGGATTTCATCGTCGCACCTCTCATAACCGGGTCGGATTTTTAGGGGCGCTGTTATGCGGTTACGTACGTAATTCGCGATCGCAAAAGCTTTCCGAAAAATCGCACCCGGGAAGCTGTCTCGTAGAATGGGAAAATGGGGCCCGATGAGTTCAAATATTGTTTGCCGTGTAGCGGCATGTAGAGTGGTATTCTGACGGTTTTTCGCCGCCATAATGAGCTGCCTCGTGGGGCAGCGGCATAAGATTTCGGGCCACCCGCCGAAGGTTTGGTGGGGCCCGATGGGCCGAATGGTGCAAATCGGGAGATGTGATTATGGCCGCTGACCACTTGCACAAACGCTGGCCCGCTAGGCGGGCGGTCGGGATTGCGGTCGCCTTCGGCGGCGATGCGCTTGAGCAACACTGTCCCCGGGTGGACCGCAAACTCGACCATCGCATCCTCCAACCGGTGCAGCACCCGCGTTTCGTAGGAGGGGTGAGCGTGCTGACCGCCGACGAATCTTCTCTCTAACTTCCTCTCTCTCCCAGCTCATCATGGCTCACATCGCTCTCGCTGCACAAGGCCCAAATTGTGTCGGCCTTCGGCCGGCATGGAATTGGGCGCGTGACTGAGCGGCCTTCGTGGCAAGCGGCCGCAAGCGTTACGAGTCGCTCACAGCAACCTGAAAAGCGTCAGTCGCGACATAAGATCTGGCGTCGATTTCGACGCGCTGCTCGGGACCCGGTTGCCCGCTGAGGCGCGATGATCCGATAAACCTGTGCTGAGCGGCAACGCGGCCCCGCGTTCACGGTCGGTGACCGTTTAGCGCCTTCGTCGTGTCACATCTCGTCCAGTTATCACCAAAGTCGCCAGTCGACCTCTTCGATCCCGTAGCGTAGGCTGCAACGTGGTTATTAAGTTTGCTAGGGCGGGGTCAATAGTTGCTCGTGCGTCTAATAGATCAAATTTGTCGTGCGCCTAATAAAAATGGCCAAATTGATCGCGCGCCTAATAACAGCCCCGAATTGTCGATGCCCATTAATTAACGCTCTCGAAGAAATTAATTAACACACTCGAAAGAAATCAATTAACGCATTCGAAGAAATGAGGTTACCTATTTGACCGCAGCGTTGCCCCCGGCGTTGCGTAGGGCGCTGGAACTGCTCGCCGATCCGCCCGCCGAGCCGGACGTCACAAGGGGCTACCTCGATCTGCTGGCCGCTGGATCGGTGGGAGAAGGCTCGGCATCGCCGAACAAAACCGGCGCGATCCAGGCGTTATGGGCCTCGCCGGCGGCGGCGATGGTCTACGACAATGCCCAAGCGGTGTTGCGCAAGCTGGTGAGCGCTTTTCAGCCCTCAGTCGACTGGCTCGACATCCCGCAGGGCGGCATCATCCTCGACGTCGGCTGCGGTCCCGCCAGCGTCACCGCGTCCATCGCCCGCGCGGGGGGGCCGGACGCACTGGTGCTGGGCCTCGATCGCTCCGAGGCGATGTTGGCGCGCGCGGTTCGTGCGCAATCGGGGCCACAGCTCGGGTTCCTACGCGCGGACGCCCAGCGGCTCCCACTGCGCGGTGAGACGGTCGATGCGGTCGTCTCGATCGGCGTGCTGCAATTCATGCCGGACCCGGCTGCCGCGCTGGCCGAGATGATGCGGGTGCTGCGACCGGGCGGACAGTTGGCGGTGGTGGTCCCCGTTGCTCGCCACGCCGTCCGATTCTGGCGCAGGCTACCGAGCCTCGATCCTTACGTGTTCACCCAAGACGAGGTCGGAGACATTCTGAAGGACCACGGCTTCGCCGGCGTGCAGACCAAGAATGTTGGGCCCGTTCAGTGGGTTCGCGGCCGACGTTCAGGAGATTCGGCCAAAAACCGTGGAGCACAAGGGCATACGGGCCGGTGGCCCTGACGGTGAGCTGAACCGCTACGTCGGCGCGTTGGCGGGCTGGAACATCCCGGAGCCGTCGGATTCCTCCTCGGCGCGGATCACGTGCACCACCGCGTTGATCAACGCCAGGTGGGTGAACGCCTGCGGGAAGTTGCCCAGGTGCCGGCCGGTACGCGGCTCGATCTCCTCGGCGTAGAGGTGCAACGGGCTCGCGTAGGACAACAACCGCTCGCAGAGTCGCTTGGCGCGGGCCACCTCGCCGATCTCGACCAACGCCGACACCAGCCAGAAGGAGCAAATCGTGAACGTACCCTCCTCGCCGGACAGCCCATCGTCGGTCTCCTCGACGCGGTAACGCAGCACCAGGCCTTCCTCGGTGAGCTCGTTGGCGATCGCGAGCACCGTGTTGCGCACCCGCGGATCGTCCGGCGGCAGGAATCGGGTCAGCACCACCAGCAGCAGCGAGGCGTCCAGCGCGTCGCTGCCGTAGCGCTGGGTGAACACGCCGCGGGAATCCACGCCGTGCTTCAGGATGTCCGCCTTGATCTCCTCGGCGATGTCCCGCCATTGCTGGGCATAGCTCTTCTCGCCCTGTCGCCTCGCCAGTTTGGACCCGCGGTCCAGGGCCACCCAACACATCACCTTCGACGACGTGAAGTGTTGCGGCTCTCCGCGCACCTCCCAGATTCCGCGGTCGGGCTCGCGCCAATGCGCGATCGCCTCCTCGACCTGTTTCTTCAACACCGGCCACAGGGTTTCAGGAACCTGCTCGCGTGACTTGGCGTGCAGATAGAACGAATCCAGGATCGAGCCCCAGATGTCGTGCTGGACCTGGTCGTAGGCGCCGTTGCCGATCCGCACCGGGCGGGCGTGGTCGTAGCCGGTCAGGTGGTGCAGCTCGTCTTCGACGAGGCTGCGCTCGCCGCCAACCCCGTACATCACCTGCAGTGGATGACGCTCGTTGCTGTTGGCGCCGGACACGTCGGCAATGAAGGCAAAGAAATCGTCGGCCTCGCGGTCCAGGCCCAGCGTGTAAAGCCCCCACAACGCGAACGTCGAGTCGCGAACCCAGGCGTAGCGGTAGTCCCAATTGCGTTGCCCCTGAGGCGTTTCCGGAAGCGACGTGGTACTGGCCGCCAGCAGGGCACCGGTGGGGGAATAGGTCAGACCCTTCAGCGTCAGCGCGCTGCGCTGCAAATACGCCCGCCACGGATGGTCGGGGAAGTTGCCGATGTTGATCCATTGCCGCCAGCATTCGGTGGTCTGCCACATCTTTTCCGCGGCCTCGGCGTAGGTCTGCGGCGCGGGGTGCTTCGTCCAGCTCAGCGCGACGAAGACGTCGTCGCCCTCGGTCATCCGGGTGCGTGCCCGGGCCTCCCGCCCCTCGATGCCGATGCGCAGGTTCGTGGTCAGCCGCAGCGTCGGGTGGCTGTCGGGTTGCCGGCCCGCCTGCGCGACGGCCTCGCCGTACGCGTTGGCCGAGTAGTCCCAGACCGCGGTGTCGCGGTGATAGTCGAATGCCGGCTCGCAGCTCATCATCAGTTCGACGGTGCCGCTGACGCAGCGCACCGTGCGAAGCAGGATGTGCTCGGCATCCCAGTCCATCGGGGTGCGACGGTGCGTGTGCGAGCGACGTTCGAGGTCGTGCCAGGGCCCCATCACCAGCGCGTCGCGCACGATCAGCCAGCCGGTGTGAGTCTGCCAGGTGGTCTCCATGATCAGGCTGCCGGGAAGGTAGCGGCGGGCCGACGGCACGGAGACGCCGTAGGGGCCCAGCCGGAAATGGCCGGCGCTGCGGTCCAGGATCGCGCCGAACACGCTCGGCGAGTCCGGCCTGGGCACGCACAGCCATTCCACCGAACCGGCCGGGGAGATCAGGCAGGTCGTCTCCCAGTCGGACAGAAACGCGTAATCGGCAATCGGCGGAAACGGGTTGCGCAGCGCTCCCGTGGACGCAAAGGGTGCGGGCGCGCTGAAATCGAGCGGCGACGCCAAGGCCGATTCGCGACTGCTCTCCGGCGCCGTTTCGAGGGCTTCCCCGGGGACGGCGTCGGCCGGTTGGTCGGCAGGTTGAGCGTGCAGCACCATTTCGACATCATCGACTGTCGACCTGCTCGCCGTCCATGATTTTGCTGATAAGCGTTGGCGGTGACCTTCCCGCCATAGTTGTGCGGCGCGTCATGCGAGTGGTGGCCCGCGCCACGAGGCTTTGCTGGACTGCCTCATCGGCACGGGCATCGCGTTGATGCGCCGCCGGCGGGGTGCGTGGCTCACCAGCGTGCCGGCGCACAATTGGCGATCGTCGCTGGGCTATTGATACACGCGTCAGACCGGCTGCGCCTCAAAGATTCTCGTCGCATCGTTAGTGGCGATATCGTCGAGCCCGGGATGCGCACGTACGAGACCGCCAGTGGTGGCAAGACTTTGGTAGAGCCGAACTGCGGGATCAGCAACGAGGCGACGGTGCGCAGCTGGCCGTTTCTGCGTATTGCCTTCTGCGCCAGCATAATACGAGTCCGTAAGGGCTCGAGCGTTGTACGCCAGTCCAATACGCGCCGACGTTGCAAAGCTGTGCCGCCGCGCATAGCGTCATCACGGGGTGACCCTCCGCGGCGTCTAGTCGGGGAGGGCACCAGATGGGTGGAGAGTCTGCCCGGGGGGATCAAGCCGGATATCCCCATTCAGTAACGAATGGAGAATGCGATGGAAACACTTCACAACCTCCGCAGATGGATCCTTGCCGCGGCCATGGCGGGCGCACTTGGTGCTTTCGGATTGGGCGCGGGGATGGCCAGCGCTGACCCGGACAACGGCGGCAGCGTCAACGGTGGTGCAGGTGGCGGCGTCAACGTGGGTCCGGTGCAAGGCGGTGTCGGCGGCAACACGGGTGGCGGCGTCAACGCCGGTCCCGGCGGCGTCAGCGGTGGTGCCGGCACTGGCACCGGCGGCGACCTTAACTTGGGTCCGGTTCAGGGCGGCGTGGGCGGCAACACGGGTGGCGGTGTCAACGCCGGTCCCGGCGGCGTCAGCGGTGGTGCCGGCAGCGGCACCCGCGGCGGCGTTGACCTGGGTCCGGTTCAGGGCGGCGTGGGCGGCCACACGGGTGGCGGCATCAACGCCGGTCCCGGCGCCGGCAGGTAATCCCTGGACAGGGCGGTGCCGGTGCTGTCGCGAATGCGGCGGCGCCGGCACCGCGTGCTTTTCCATCACGGTGACTTTTACGCTGGCGCGGGCCAACAGCAGGCCAGCCATCCTGCCCACCGGTCTGCCGCCGGCGATCCGTCGTTGCCCCGGATTGGAGGATGCGGCAGGCGCCGGCCGTTCTCGGCACATTGGTTTCCGGTGCCGGGGCGAATAGTGTGAGCCCGGTGAACGCGTTCCTGAATTGGTGGGACGGCAACGAGCTGTGGCTTTCGGGCTTGGCCTTTGTGTTACAGGCCATGGTGGTGATGCCCGTCGTGCTGGTGGTGGCCTACATCACGGCGACTTTGCTGGACGGTCTCCTCGGCAGGGGCATCGGGCTTATGCGCCGCGCCCGCCACGCCGACGGGGCGGCCGGTTAGCCCGCATGCCCCGCTCGCACGTGACGTTGATTCTCGTCACGCTCGTGGTACTGGTGATCGTCGCGTGGCTGCTAACGCACTGAGGCCGGTGGCCGATGCGGCGTCCGGTGGCAGCCCCACGAATTCCTGTTAGGCTTCGCGCCATGCACGCAGCAACCGGTGTTTTGGACTGCTATGTATTCGTGCACTGTTGTCGCTGACTCCCAAACCCGTGCGCGGTCTGGTCTGAGTTCGTAGCTCCTACTGAAATTCTCGGCGCCTTTCCGCAGTTACGGATCGATATCAATAGTCCCGTACTGGAAGGCCACCAATGTTCGACGACATCGCAGGCGCGCTGCGCCGGCGGCGGGTTCGCTATGCCGGAGCGCTCGGGCTGGTTGCCGCTGTCGTCGCGGCGTGTCAGGGCGGCCCCAGCGACGTCGTCGGTGGTGGCGGCCCGGCGAACGCCCATACGAGCCTTACCCTGGTCGCCTACTCCGCCCCAGAACCCGGCTGGAGCAAGGTGATCCCCGCGTTCAACGCCTCCGAGGAGGGCAAGGGCGTGCAGGTGATCACCTCGTACGGCGCCTCCGGCGATCAGTCGCGCGGGGTCGTCGACGGTAAACCGGCCGACGTCGTGAACTTCTCGGTCGAACCGGACATCAGTCGTTTGGTCAAGGCCGGCAAGGTTTCCAAGGACTGGAATACCGACGCGACCAAGGGCATCCCGTTCGGCTCGGTGGTGACTCTCGTGGTGCGCGCGGGCAATCCCAAGAACATCAAGGATTGGGATGACCTGCTGCGCCCCGGTGTCGAGGTCATCACGCCGAGTCCGCTCAGTTCGGGTTCGGCCAAATGGAATCTGCTCGCCCCGTACGCCGTGAAGAGCAGCGGCGGCCAAAACGCCGATGCCGGCGTCGATTTCGTGCGGCAGTTGGTGAGCGGGCACGTCAAACTGCGCCCCGGATCGGGACGGGAAGCCACGGACGTCTTCGTCCAGGGCAGCGGTGACGTGTTGATCAGTTACGAGAATGAGGCCATCGCCACTGAGCGACAAGGCAAGCCGGTCCAGCATGTCACCCCGCCGCAGACGTTCAAGATCGAGAATCCGGTGGCGGTGGTGAGCACCAGCCCGCACCTGGATGCGGCGCGGGCCTTCAAGAACTTTCAGTACACCGCGGCGGCGCAGAAGTTGTGGGCGCAGGCGGGGTTCCGGCCGGTCGACCCGGCGATCGCTGCCGATTTCCGCGACCAGTACCCGGCGCCGGCGAAGCTGTGGACGATCGCCGAACTCGGCGGCTGGGGCACGGCGGATCCGCAGCTGTTCGACAAGAACACCGGCAGGATCACCAAGATCTACATGCAGGCCACCGGATGACGGCCGCGATTACACCGGACCCCCCGGCGATCCGGCCGGAACTCGACGGCGCCGCCGGTCGATGGGCTCCACGCGGGTGGCCCTCGCGCGGGTCGGGCACCACGTCCTTCCGAGTGGGTGTGGCGCTGGTGTGGCTTTCGGTGATCGTGCTGTTGCCGCTGGCCGCCATCGCGTGGCAGGCCGCGGGCGGCGGTTGGCGCGCGTTCTGGCTGGCTGTGACGTCGAACGCCGCGGTGGAGTCGTTCCGGGTGACGCTCACGATTTCCGCCGGAGTCACCGTCGTCAACCTGGTCTTCGGTCTGTTGATCGCCTGGGTGCTGGTGCGCGACGACTTCGTCGGGAAGAGGCTCGTCGACGCGATCATCGATCTGCCGTTCGCGTTGCCGACCATCGTCGCCAGCCTGGTGATGCTCGCCCTGTACGGAAACAACAGCCCGGTGGGGCTTCATCTGCAGCACACCGCGTGGGGTGTGGCGGTGGCGCTGGCCTTCGTCACCCTGCCGTTCGTGGTGCGTGCGGTTCAGCCGGTGCTGCTGGAAATCGATCGCGAGACCGAGGAGGCGGCGGCATCGCTGGGCGCCTCGGGGCCGAAGGTCTTCACCTCGGTGGTGCTGCCGTCGCTGACCCCCGCGTTGTTATCCGGTGCGGGGCTGGCGTTCTCGCGTGCGATCGGCGAATTCGGTTCGGTCGTGCTGATCGGTGGTGCGGTCCCGGGGAAAACCGAAGTGTCGTCGCAGTGGATCCGCACCCTGATCGAGAACGACGATCGCACCGGCGCGGCGGCGATATCGATTGTGCTGCTGTCGCTCTCGTTTGTGGTGCTGCTCCTGCTGCGTGTCGTTGGCGCGCGCGCGGCCAAACGCCAGGAGTTGTCCGCATGAGATCTTCGTCGGGGGTTCGCTACGCCATCCGGTACGTCGCGCTGGCATACGTCTTCGTGCTGCTCATCGTTCCGGTAGCGGTGATCCTGTGGCGCACCTTTCAGCCCGGGTTCGGCCGGTTCGTCGAGTGGATCAGTACCCCGGCGGCCATATCGGCGCTGAACCTGTCGCTGCTGGTGGTGGCCATCGTGGTGCCGCTGAACGTGGTCTTCGGTATTCCGACGGCATTGGTGCTCGCGCGCAACCGGTTTCGCGGCAAGGGCGTGGTGCAGGCGATCATCGATCTGCCGTTCGCGGTGTCGCCCGTCGTCGTGGGCGTGGCGTTGATCCTGTTGTGGGGTTCGGCCGGTGCGCTGGGCTTCGTCGAACGCGATCTCGGGTTCAAGATCATCTTCGGCCTGCCCGGCATCGTGCTCGCGAGCGTCTTCGTCACCCTGCCTTTCGTCGTGCGCGAGGTCGAGCCGGTGTTGCACGAGTTGGGAACCGACCAGGAGGAGGCCGCCGCAACGCTGGGTTCCACGTGGTGGCAAACGTTTTGGCGGATCACCCTGCCGTCCATCCGGTGGGGCCTGACCTACGGCATCGTGCTGACCGTCGCCCGTACGCTCGGGGAATACGGCGCGGTCATCATCGTGTCGTCCAACCTGCCGGGGAAGTCGCAGACGCTGACGTTGCTGGTCTCGGACCGCTACAACCGTGGGGCCGAGTATGGCGCCTACGCGCTGTCGACGCTGCTGATGACCGTTTCCGTGGTGGTGCTGATCTTCCAGGTGGTTGTCGACGCCCGCCGGGCCCGAGCAGCCAGAGAGGTGTGAACGAGGGGACTCTATGACAGCCGCCCAGACCGACCAGAGCGAAAATGCCATCGTCGTGCGCGAGGCCAACAAGCGCTATGGCGATTTCGTCGCGCTCGACGACGTGGATTTCGTCGTACCCGCCGGCTCGCTGACGGCGTTGCTGGGCCCCAGCGGGTCAGGAAAATCGACCCTGCTGCGCACCATCGCCGGCCTCGATCACCCCGACACCGGAACCGTCACGATCAACGGTCGTGACGTGACGCGGGTGCCGCCACAGCGCCGCGGCATCGGATTCGTGTTCCAGCACTATGCGGCGTTCAAGCACATGACCGTTCGCGACAATGTGGCGTACGGGCTCAGGATTCGCAAGCGGCCGAAGGCCGAGGTCAAGGAGAAGGTCGACAATCTCCTGGAAGTGGTGGGGCTGAGCGGATTCCAGACCCGCTACCCCAACCAGCTGTCCGGTGGCCAACGACAGCGCATGGCGTTGGCCCGGGCGCTGGCGGTTGATCCGGAAGTGCTGTTGCTCGATGAGCCGTTCGGTGCCCTGGACGCCAAGGTCCGCGAGGACCTACGGGCCTGGTTGCGGCGCCTGCATGACGAAGTCCACGTCACCACGGTGCTGGTCACCCACGACCAGCACGAGGCGCTGGACGTCGCCGATCGAATCGCCGTGCTCAACAAGGGACGAATCGAGCAAGTCGGTTCTCCCACTGAGGTTTACGATTCCCCGGCGAACGCGTTCGTGATGTCGTTCCTGGGTGCGGTCTCCGCATTGAACGGCGCGTTGGTCCGACCACACGACATTCGGGTGGGGCGCAAACCGGACATGGCGATCGCCGGCGGCGACGGCACCGCCGAGTCCATCGGCGTCGTGCGCGCCGTCGTCGACCGGGTGGTGGCGCTGGGTTTCGAGGTGCGCGTGGAGTTGACCAGCGCGGCCACCGGCGGGGCGTTCACCGCCCAGATCACCCGGGGTGACGCCGAGGCGCTGGCCTTGCGGGAAGGCGACACCGTTTACGTGCGCGCGACCCGGGTGCCGCCGATCGTCGGCAGCGACACCGGCAGTCTCGGCGACGCCGACGAAGACCAGACGACGCTGACGACGGCGTAGCGGGCGGCGGCGGCCGTTATGCGTTGTCTCCCATGACCAAACCGTCGCGGCGCGGGTCGGCGCCGCCGGTCCACTTCGACGAGCTGCGGGTGATCGCCGAGAGCCCGCTGGACTGATCAGCCAAGTTGACCTGATGTCCCAGCGCGCGGAGGCCTTGCACCAGCGGGTCGTGGTCGCCGTTATCCGAGGCGTTGATTTCGGGGTCCTCGCCGCCGACGTTGGTAAGCGGTGAGTTCTCGGCGCCGAAATCGACCAGGGAGACGGCCTGCTGCGGGTTGAGTCCCCAATCCAGCATCGCCACAAGTGTTTTCACGACGTACTGAATGATCGTGGAACCGCCGGGCGAGCCGGTCACCGCGTACAGCGGGCCCCGGCCACCCGGCGAAGGGTCGAACACCAGCGTCGGCGCCATCGAGCTTCGTGGCCGTTTCCCCGGCTGGACGCGGTTGGCCACCAGTGCGCCGTCGGACGTGCGGGGCTCGGCGGCGAAATCGGTGAGCTGATTGTTGAGGACGAATCCGTCGACCATGTGGAAGGACCCGAACGACGCCTCGATGGTCGTGGTGAACGCGGCCGCGTTGCCGTAGGAATCGATGATGCTGACATGGCTGGTGCCGTGCTCCGGGGCCGGTGGTGCGACACCGGCGGGCATCCCGAAGTCGCCCGGCTTGGCGATCCCCATGGAGTGCTGCGGGGAGATCAGCGCGGCGCGACCGGCCAGATAGCCGGGGTCGATCAGCGCGTTGAGCGAGCCCCCGGGCGGCCCGACGAAATCGGCATCCGCGACGTATTTGTCGCGGTCGGCGTAGGCCAGCCGCTCGGCTTCGGAAACCAGATGCACCCCCATCACGCTCGGGCGGCCCCCGTTGAGATCGACACGGCTGGGCGGGTAGTCAGCCATCCGGAGATGCTCGAGGACTCCCAGCGTGGCTGCCACCGCGACGCCGCCCGACGACGGCGTGGGCATGCCGCAGACTTGCCGGCTGCGATACGTCGTGCACAGCGGTTCGCGTTTCTTGGCGACATAGCCTGCCAAATCCCCGCCCGTCATCTCACTTGGCGTGCGGCCCTCCGAGGTGTCGGCGGCCGCCGCGACGATGTCGCGGGCGATGGCGCCGGTGTAGAAGGCGCCGACGCCTCCGGAGGCTATGGCGAACAACGTTTTTGAGTACGCGGGGTTCGTCAGCCGCGTCCCCGCGGCTCTGGGTCCGCCGTCGGGATTGAGGAAATACCCGCGCGCCTGCGCGTCGCCACGCAGCTGAGCCGCCGAGTCGGAGATGGCGGCGGCCAACCGGGGGCTGATGTCGAAACCGCCGTCGGCCAACGCCATTGCGGAGTTGAAGAGGTCGCGCCACGGCGTGTGCCCGTGGTCGTTGTGCACGAGCTCGAGCATCCGCAGGATCCCCGGGACTCCGATCGAGCGCCCCGAGGCGCGCGCGTTGGGCCTGGGTGCGGCCCGATCGCTGTCGCTGATCCAGCGCAGGTAGTTCTCACCCGCCGCCGCGGGGGCGACTTCGCGGCCGTCGTAGGCCTGCACCGCGCCGCTACGGGCGTCGTAGTACAGCACGAACCCGCCGCCGCCGAGGCCCGAGGACTGCGGTTCGACCAGCCCCAACACCGCCTGAGCAACCACCAACGCGTCGGCGGCCGTCGCTCCGTCCCGCAACACCCGGCAGGCCGCCTGGGTCGCCAATGGGTTGGCCGTGGCCACCGCGTAGTGAGCGGTCTGCACGACGGTCATGTCGCTGCGGTAGCCGCTCGCGATCTCGGGATTCTGCGCGGTGTTCCGCGACGACGGCGGCGAAACCGCGGGCGTCGACGGAGTCTTGGGCACCGGTGACCCATTCGCCACGATCTCGCACGGGCCCGCCGCGTTGGGCGCGGCCGGATGGTTTCCGCCGCTACATCCGGCCAGGGACAGCACCAGCGCAGCCAGCGCGGCTCCGATTGGCAAGGGCGTGTTCAAGCAACGAAGTGTACTGAACGGGGATCAGGCCGCGATGCCCTGGAGTCCAGATTTGCGGGCCTCATCAAAGCGATTCAGCACGGTTTCGGCCACCAACCGGTGCGCGCCCAACGGTTTCGCCAGTTCCATGCCGGCGTTGTCGGCGAAACTTCGCACGCGGTCCGGCAGGCGCCCTGGCGCCAGGAACCACGGCGCGACGATGATCCGTCGGGCGCCCTGCCGCCGCAACCGGCCCGCCGCCTCGGCCAGCGACGGTTCGGGACGGGTCACGAACGCCGTCGTCGCGCCCGCCCAGCTCGTGCCCGCCAGCAGGTGGGTTGCCACCCGCCGAGTCCGCGCGTTGGCCATGGCGTCGGACGACCCGATCGCCGCCACCAGCACGCCAACCCCGTCGTCGTGCCTTGAGACACCTAGGTCGGTAACCCGCTGCCGCAGCACCGAGATCAGCCGTGGATCTTCGCCCAGCACATCGGCTTGGGCAACATCGACACCCGATTGGGCGATCTGGCCCGGGATGTCGACGCGGGCGTGGTAGGCGTTCGCCAACAGCAGCGGGGTGACGACGGCGTCGCGACAGTCGCTCAGTACGTCGGGCAGGCTGGGGGAGTTCAGCTCGCAGAACGCAAGGCGCACGTCGAGGCCCGGCCGCAGGCGCGCCACACGGTCCGCGACGGCGCGCGCACTGGCCGCCGATCGTGGATCCCTACTTCCGTGTGCCGTGAGCACCAGGGTGGTCACGAGGCGTGCAACCCACATTCGGTCTTCGACAGCCCCTGCCAGCGGCCGCTGCGCGGGTCGGCGCCCTCGGCGGGTTTCGCGGTGCAGGGAGCGCAGCCAATCGACGGATAGCCCTCGTAGACAAGGGGATTGACCAACACATCGTGCTCGTCGATGTAGTTCTGCATGTCCTGATCGCTCCACGCCGCCAGCGGGTTGATCTTCACCAGCTTGAACGCCTCGTCGAAGCTGATCAGCGGAGCGTTGGCGCGCGTCGGCGCCTCGACGCGACGAAGTCCGGTCACCCAGGCGGAATAACCGCGCAGCGCTTTGCCCAGCGGGGCGACCTTGCGCAGCCGGCAGCACTCACCGGGATCGCGGGCGAACAGGTCTTTGCCCAGCAGTTGATCCTGTTCGGCGACACTGTGCTCCGGCGTGACGTTGAGAACCCTTACGTCGTATACGGATTCGATCGCGTCGCGGGTGCCTATGGTTTCGACGAAGTGATAGCCGGTGTCCAGGAAGAGCACCGGCACACCCGGCCGCACCTTGGCCGCCATATCGACCAGCACGGCGTCCTGCATGTTGGAGGCCACCACGTAGTTGCACGTGGCCCAGCCGCGGGGTCCGTTGATGCCGCCGAAGTTCTCGTCGGTCCAGCGCAGGAGGTCGGCCGCGCTAGCGCCTTCGAGATCCGCGGCGCCCCGCTCCGCCAGCTCACGCAGTGCGGCCTCGCTCGGCATCGTTGCTTGATCGCTCATCGCAGGTCGGCCTCCTCCGCGCGAATCGCCCACTGCGCGAACCGTTCTCCTTCATTGCGGTGTTTGATGAAGTTTCGCACCACGCGGTCGATGTAGTCGCTCACCTCGTCGCTGGTGACCTTGTGCTGACGCAGCTTTCGGCCGAACCCGCTGTCCAGGCCGAGGCTGCCGCCCAGGTGTACCTGGAAGCCCTCGACCGAGCCGCCATGGCCGTCGTCGACCATCTGACCCTTGAGCCCGATGTCGGCGACTTGGATTCGTGCGCACGAGTTCGGGCAGCCGTTGATATTGACCGTGATCGGCACGTCCAGCTGGGAGTTGATGTCCTCGAGACGACGCTCCAGCTCGGGCACCAGACCCTGTGCCTTGCCGCGGGTTTCGGCGAACGACAACTTGCAGAATTCGATCCCGGTGCACGCCATCAGGTTTCGGCGCCAATGCGAGGGCTTGGACCGCAGCCCCAGCGCCTCGACGCCGGCGATCAGATCGTCGAGCTTGTCATCGGGTACGTCGAGCACCACCAGCTTCTGGTAGGGAGTGAACCGAATCCGGTCGGAACCGGCCCGCTCGGCCAGCTCGGCCACGGTCGACAGGATAGTGCCGGATACCCGGCCGGCGATCGGTGCGAACCCGACGGCGTTGAGCCCGTTCTTGAGCCGCTGCACCCCGACGTGATCGATCGGATGCTTGACCGGCTCGGGCGCCGGGCCGTCGATCAGGCGGCGCTTGAGGTATTCGGTTTCGAGAACTTCGCGGAACTTTTCGATGCCCCAGTCCTTGATCAAGAACTTCAGGCGTGCCTTCGACCGCAGCCGCCGGTAGCCGTAGTCGCGGAATATCGACGTCACCGCCGCCCACACCTCGGGCACCTCGTCCAGCGGGACCCAGGCCCCGACCCGCTGGGCCAGCATCGGGTTGGTGGACAGGCCGCCGCCGACCCACAGGTCCAGCCCCGGACCGTGCTCGGGATGGTTGACGCCGATGAACGCGATGTCGTTGATTTCGTGCGCGACATCCTGCAGACCCGAGATGGCGGTCTTGTACTTGCGCGGCAGGTCGGCGAAGTCGGGCTGGCCGATGTAGCGGCGCACGATCTCCTCGATCGCCCAGGTGGGATCGAGCACCTCGTCGAGTGACTCGCCGGCCAGCGGCGAGCCCAGAATCACGCGCGGGCAGTCACCGCACGCCTCGGCCGTCTGCAAACCGACATCGGCGAGCCGGCGCCAGATTTCCGGGACGTTCTCCACCTCGACCCAGTGGATCTGCAGGTTCTGGCGGTCGGAGATGTCGGCGGTGTCCCTGCCGAACTCGGTCGAGATCTGTCCCACCGTGCGCAGCGCGGCGCTCGACAGCGCGCCGCCGTCGCAGCGCACCCGCATCATGAAGTACTGGGCTTCGAGCAACTCGGCGTTGTCGTCGCCGGTGAACGTCCCGTCGTAACCCTGTTCGCGCTGTGTGTACAGGCCCCACCAGCGGAAACGACCACGCAGGTCGCTTTTGTCGATGCTCTCGAATCCGCCCTTGGCATAGATGTTCTCGATGCGCTCGCGGACCTCGAGGGGGGCGCCGGCCTGTTTCATTTCTTCGTTGGGGTTCAGCGGCTCGCGATCACCCAGCGCCCACTGGCCCTCATTCCGGGGCTTTGCGGGACGTGCCGTGGTCATTCGGGGGTTCTCCTTCGCGAACGTTGTCAGCCATCAGCGCGCAGGAAACCGGTATCTCCGGGCTGCGCAGATCCGGGGGCCAGCTGGAGGTACAGGTGGGCTGGGTCTACGACGTCAAGGCAGACAGCAACAGCTACAGACGCGCTTGAGGTCGATATGCCGCCGCGCCACTAGGGCGATACGCAGGCTGCGGTTGGCGACGGTCACGCGCCCATTCTGCCATGAATATCGACGAGCATCGCAACCAGGTGAAATTTCTCCTCACGGTGATTAAAACTAGTGATCCATCCTGGGCGAACGGGCTGCGAAAGCCGAGTATTCCCTGGGAGGAATCGGGCACCCCGGCCCATCCCGCCCGCCGTGGGATCATTTGGCATGGCCCTTCCCGACGTACCGCCCGACCTGCCCGACATGCAGGCGACGCGTGGGCGGCCGTTCGGGCTGTATGTCCATGTCCCGTTCTGCATCACTCGCTGCGGTTACTGCGACTTCAACACCTACACGCCCGCGGAGTTGGGTGGCGTCAACCCCGACGCCTGGCTGCAGGCGCTGCGTACGGAGCTCGAACTCGCGGCGGCACGGCTGGACGCACCGACGGTAAACACGGTGTTCGTCGGGGGCGGGACGCCGTCACTGCTGGGCGGCGAACGCCTGGCCGCGCTGCTGCGCATGGTGCGCGACCAGTTCGTACTGGCCCCGGATGCCGAGGTGACCACCGAGGCCAACCCCGAATCGACGTGGCCGGAATTCTTCGATGCCATCCGGGCGGCCGGATACACGCGGGTGTCGCTGGGCATGCAGTCGGTGGCCCCACGGGTGTTGGCGACCCTCGATCGTGTGCACTCACCCGGGCGCGCGGCGTCCGCGGCCGGCGAGGCGATGGCCGCGGGCTTCGACCACGTCAACCTCGACCTGATCTATGGAACCCCCGGGGAAACCGACGACGACCTGACGCGTTCCGTCGACGCGGCCCTCGAGGCGGGCGTCGATCACGTCTCGGCGTATGCCCTGCTTGTCGAGGAGGGCACCGCGCTTGCCCGGCGGGTCCGGCGCGGCGAGCTCGACGCCCCCGACGACGATGTGCTGGCGCATCGCTACGAGCTGGTCGACGCCAAGCTGTCGGCGGCCGGGATGGCCTGGTATGAGGTGTCCAACTGGTCCCGGCCCGGCGGCGAGTGCCGGCATAACCTCGGCTACTGGGACGGCGGCCAATGGTGGGGGGCGGGCCCTGGCGCGCACGGATTCGTCGGCGCGACTCGATGGTGGAATGTCAAGCACCCCAACACTTATGCGGAGATGCTGGCGCGTGCCGCGGTGCCGGTCGCGGGCTTCGAGCAGCTCGGGCCCGACGCCTTGCACACCGAAGACGTGTTGCTGAAAACCCGTCTGCGCCAAGGGCTTCCGCTGGACCGGCTGGATGGCGCCGAACGCGAACGTGCGCAAGCCGTCGTCGCCGACGGGTTGTTGGAGCCCGAGGGCGAGCGCCTGGTCCTCACGCCGCGCGGGCGGCTGCTTGCCGACGCGGTCGTGCGAACGCTGCTGGGGTAGTTCTCAGGTGGCCGGCCGTCAATCGGTCGGTTGAGGGACCGCCAACTTCTCGACGCTGCCCAGGGCGATCCGCGTGCTGGTCTCATGCTTGGACAGGGGCCGCATGTGATCCCATCCCTCGATGACCAGCCTTGGACTTTGGTCTTGGCCGCTGAACTCGTCCAGGTAGTAGCGGAGGGACTCACCTGTCGTGTGGTCGACGAGGGGCACACGCGAGCTCAAGTGGAGATGGACCGTCCGGGTATCCGATGGAAGCTGCCGCAGCTCCCGAATCACGTGGAACAGGTTGAAACACACCAGGGGACCATCCAGGTATAGGTGGTAGTCGCCGTCGTCGAATTCCCTGTCCGACACCGGATTCCGGAACAGACTGAGGAACCGGACGCCGAAATTCGGTTTGGCGGATTCCGAGCCGTTGCGCAGGGTGTGCCAGAGGCCCACGAACCATAGGTTCACCACCAGCTCCAGGGCGATGCCGGTGATGATGCCGATGAGTAGGTCGGTCGTGACGGTCACGAGCAGGGTGGTGGCGAAGACCACGAACTGCTCCGTGCCGATTCGTGCGACCTTGAGCCAGACCGCGGGCTTACACAGCTTGTAGCCGATGAAGACCAGGATGGCGCCGAGGACCGCCATCGGCACCATGTCGATCACATAGCGGCCGAATAGCACGAACAGCAGCAGGAAGCAGGCGTTGTAGAAGTTGGCCCACTGGGTCCGGCCGCCGGCCAGGACATTCGCGGTGCTCTTGACCATGCCGGGGATGATGGTCAAGCCGCCGAGCATGCTCGAGGCGCCGTTCGAAACACCCATGGCCAGCAGCGTCCGGTCCGGGTCGGACCGGCGGCGATACGGGTCAATGTTGTCCACGGCCGCGATCGTCGCCAGGGACTCGGTCGCGTCGATCAACAGGAGGGTGACAACGAGGTAGGCGAGGGGCAGCAACAGTGCGGTATCGGTGAATGCCTCCCCGAACTGGGGGAAGACGATCCCGTGCTCAAGCGAATCGGGCACGTTGATCAGGTAGTGCTTGTCCAATTTCAGGATGAATGTGCTGACCACCGTGCCGGCGAGGAACACCCAGACCGGAGGCGGCATGACCTTCAGCAGCCGCCCGGGGAGGGCCGACAGCACGAAAAGCGCTGCCAGGCAACCGATCCCGAGGGCGCAGACCTGCGGGTGTATCGACGGGACGTGGCTGGGCACTTCGCCCAGGACCGCCCAGAACTCGTGGGCGTCGAACTTCACTCCCATGAAGAGCGGAATCTGCTTGACGATGATCATCAGGCCGATCGCCGCCAGCATGCCCTGGATGGCCGCGGCCGGGAAGATGGCACTCAGGCGCGCCACCTTCAACTTGGCAAGGATCACCTGCAACACGCCCGCGATCGCAATGGCGACAAGGACTAGGGGGTAGCCCACTGCGAGCACCTCGGACGTGGGGGCGCCCCGGCCCAGGCGGGCGTGTCCCAATGCGATCATGCCGGCGAACAGCGCCGGCGCCAGCCCCGCGGCCGGGCCGCTGATGGTCACATACGAGCCGCCCAAGAACGGCAGGATGAAACCGGCGATGATCGCCGACATGATCCCGCAGATCGGCGGCGCACCCGAGGTCATCGCGATGCCCATCGAGAACGGAAGCGAGATCATCGCCACCGTGAAACCCGAGCGAAGGTCATAACGCCAATGTTTGAGGCCGGCCAGGCCATTGCGAGGCTTTTCGCTGTTGCGAAGCTTTTCGCCATTGCGAGGCTCTTCGGTCGGAGCGGTCCGGGCCTGCCGCACGCGTACGCGTGGGCCCCGCTCGACGGCGGCTTCATGAAGCACTGGCGCCTCCCGATGACCTAGTCCGGCGACGCGGAAAGCAGCGAGCGGCACGGGGCGTCCACGAACACGAATCAACCTTGAGGACTCACCAGGCCTCGGTCAACGTAGTGAACGCCTCTTTACGAACAATTAACAACGAGTTGACATGCGCTCGAATAACCCGTCCGGCGCACCGATGCTTGGTGCGCTCAGGCCGCGGCGCGTACGGCCGTCAGTCGAGACGGCGCGGCACGATCGGCATGGCTTGTGCCGCATGGCTTATCGAGACGCCATCGATCAATCGCCCGGCGACCCATGATGTTTCGTCGATCATTGAGCGATCTTCCAGCCGTTTGACCTCAGGTTCCCGGGAACCAGTGTCCGACCAGACGGACGATCTCGATGTACAGGGGGATTCCGATGGTGACGTTATAGGAGAACGTCAGACCCAGTGACGCGGCGAGCGGCAGCGTCGGGCTGGCTTCGGGGATTGCCAGGCGCTGGACCGCCGGCACGGCGATGTAGGACGCCGCACCGCACAGCACCGCGAACAGCACGTAGGTCCCGGTCTTGAAGTCGGTGTGGGTCAGGTAGGCGTAGCTGTAGGCGACGAAAATCCCCAGCGTTGCAAAGAGATTCGGGGCCAGCAGGCCGTAGAAGATGAAACCGAGGCCGGCCGACCGCAGGTCCCTCAATTTGCGCGACGCCGTCATGCCCATTTCCAGCAGGAACAGGCAGAGCACGCCCTGGAATGCCATGACGAAGAACTTGTCGTCGTCCGCAACGACCTTCTGTCCCTGCAGCCCGCTGATGAGGCCGATGACGATCCCGCCGAACAGGAGGACCAGCCCGGGGTTGAGGAAGACTTCCTGGAAGAGCTCGCGGGAGAACAGGGGGGCCTTGACCTTCGCCGGGCGTGGGTCGGCCTCCCAGTCGGGATGTTCCATCTTTTCCAGCGAGAGCTCCAGCTCCTGCTCGAGGGCGCGTTCCTCCTCGGACTCGAGGCTCGCGCCGTGCGGCGGCCGCGCCGCGGTTCCGGGACCGACTCCGACCTTGACGGGCGGGGTGTAGCCGGCTTCGTTGGGCATGTATCCCGCCGTGTCCAACCCCCGGTGCCGCAGGCGCGCCACCAGGTACAGCGCCACCAGGCAGCCGGGCACCTCCATGACGGCCAACATGACGGGCATGTAGGCGTTGAACGCGATGCCGACGGCGGTCAGGACCGCCACGCAGGTGGCAAAAGTTCCCGCGGAGTCCGAGCCGTAGTAGCCGGCCACAGTGGCGCGGTCGACGCTTCTTAGCCGCGTCAGCAAATTCAGCAGCAAGTAGGCGATGCCGCCGATCGCGAAGTTCAGTACGAAGCCCACCGCCATGAATCCCACGATGACCCCGACGCTGGAGGCATTGATCTTGGCGAGTTCTTCGCCGCCATGCCAGCCAATGGCCAGCAGCAGGTACATCGTCAGGCCCTGATAGATCACGTACGGGAATTCGAAGCGCACCTTGAGGATCGGAATGAGGAACCCAAAGTAGAAGAAGAGCAGGAGCGGCTTGAACAGGTTGTGGGTGAAGTTCTGCCAGAACTCTTGCAGCATTGGTGCCTCTCTTGTTGATCCGGCGATCAGGGGAAGCACCGTTCGCAACTACGACCATCCCGAGACCGTGCAAAAATTTAACCCCGCCGGTAGGCGTCCGCCAGTCGAAGACAGCGCGAAAAGGCCGTGTTTAACACAGGCGTATTCAAACGGTCGATTTCGCCAAAGTTGGTGGTCACAGCGCCGCTGGTCGACCGGTATAAGCGGCCCTAGACGTGAATCCACTGTGACTTTTCTGGGGATTCGCTGTGTAGCATTGGTGTCGCCCGGACACGCCGTGGCAGGGCCGACGCCGCCCGCGCGCGGCTAGGGGTTGCGCACGCTTAGATAGGTTAGGCTACATTTACTAACCGTGACCGACGTCAGCGTTTCGCCGAGTTCCGCCGGCACCACGTCATCGCCCATTCCGCTCCCCACCCACATCGAGCCCGCCGACCTGGCGGCCGAGCTGGCTGCGGTGCTGCCCGAGCGGTTGGGCGAGGAGTACCTGCTCTACGAGCACGGCGGTCAATGGGTGCTGGCCAGCGGTGTGCAGGCCATGGTCGAACTGGACAGCGACGAACTGCGCGTCATCCGCGACGGCGTGATTCAGCGGCAACAATGGTCCGGTCGGCCGGGCCCGGTCCTGGGTGAGACCGTCGATCGGTTGTTGCTGGAAACCGATCACGTGTTCGGCTGGATCGCGTTCGAATTCGGCGTCTACCGCTTCGGGCTGCAGCAGCGGCTGTCACCGCGAACCCCGCTGGCCCGATTGTTTTGGCCACGCACCCGCATCGTGGTGACCTCCGAGACGGTTCAGCTTTTCAACGCCGCCGCTTCTCACCGCGAGGCGGTGGTCGGCCTACTCGAAGGCGGTGTTCCGCGCGTGGGCGGCGCCCGCGACGTCGGAGTGACCGCCGACCCGTCGGGCTACCGCGATCGCGTGGCGACGGCCGTGGGCGAGATCGGTGCGGGCAACTACCACAAGGTGATCCTGTCTCGTTGCGTCGAAGTGCCTTTCGCGGTGGACTTCCCGGCAACGTATCGGCTGGGTCGTCGGCACAACACCCCCGTGCGGTCGTTTTTGTTGCGCCTGGGCGGAATTCGCGCCGTCGGCTACAGCCCCGAACTTGTCGCCGCCGTCCACGACGGCGAGGTGGTGACCGAACCCCTGGCCGGAACCCGCGCGCTCGGTCGCGGTCCCGCGCGCGACCGTGAGGCTCGTGACGATCTTGAATCGAATTCGAAAGAGATTGTCGAGCACGCGATTTCGGTGCGCAGCTCGCTGCACGAGATCACCGAGGTCGCCGTGCCGGGCACGCCGGTGGTCACCGATTTCATGACCGTGCGGGAGCGGGGGAGCGTGCAACACCTCGGCTCGACCATCAGCGCGCGGCTGGACCCCTCGCGCGACAGGATGGACGCCCTGGAAGCGCTCTTCCCGGCGGTCACCGCGTCGGGCATCCCGAAGGCGGCGGGTGTCGAGGCCATCCTGCGCCTCGACGATCACCCGCGTGGCCTGTATTCCGGTGCGGTGGTGATGATTTCAGCGGACGGCGGGCTGGATGCCGCGCTGACGCTGCGGGCAGCTTATGAGCGCGACGGTGCGACGTGGCTGAGGGCCGGCGCCGGCATCATCGCGGCGTCGGACCCCGAGCGCGAATTCGAGGAGACCTGCGAGAAGCTCTCAACCCTGGCGCCATATTTGGTTCCGCTTCGCTAGCAGTCCAGTCGGGTAACGGTTGGGGCACGTTTGTGTCACCCCGCGTCACGTCGCGCGGCACCGCGGTTTGCGTCGTCGAGAATGCGGAACATGACGCAATCGCGGGAGCCCGACGATGGCGCGTGAAATCTCGCGGCAGGCGTTCCTGCGGGGCGCCGCCGGGGCGTTGGCCGCCGGCGCGGTGCTCGGATCGGGCCGCGTCGGCTGGGTGCGGGCCACCGCCGCTCCGAGCGCCACCGGCTGGGACGGTCTGTCGAATGCCCTCGGCGGGGAGGTATTGCTACCGAACAGTCCCCAATTCGGTTCGGCCAAGCAGGTTTTCAACACCAACTACAACGGCTATACGCCGGCGGCGATCGTCACGCCCAAATCGGCGGCGGATGTGCAAAAGGCGATGGCATTCGCCGCCGCCAACAACCTCAAGGTCGCTCCGCGCAGCGGTGGGCACTCCTATATCGGGGCGTCCACCGCGAATGGCGCCATGGTGCTCGACCTGCGACAGCTGCCCGGGGACGCCAACTACGACGCCTCTACCGGGCAGGTCACGGTGACGCCGGCGACCAGTCTGTACACGATGCACCGGACCCTGGCCGCGGCCGGCCGCGGCGTCCCGACGGGTACCTGTCCCTCGGTCGGGGCCGCGGGGCACGCCCTGGGTGGCGGAATGGGCGCCCAGTCCCGGCACGCGGGCCTGCTGTGCGACCAGTTGACGTCGGCGTCGGTGGTGCTGCCCAGCGGCCAGGCGGTCACCGCGTCCGCCGGCAGCAACCCCGACCTGTTCTGGGCGTTGCGCGGTGGCGGCGGCGGCAACTTCGGCGTGACGACTGCGCTGACCTTCGCGACATTCCCCACCAAGGACGTCGACGTCGTCAACCTCAACTTCCCGCCACAGTCGTTCGCCCAGGTGCTCGTCGGTTGGCAGAATTGGCTGCGCACCGCCGACCGGAACAGCTGGGCACTGGCCGACGCCACGGTCGACCCAATGGGCACGCATTGCCGGATTCTGGCCACCTGCCCGGCCGGATCGGGTAACGGCACGGCGGCCGCCATCACCCGAGCGGTGGGAATGCAACCGTCCGGCACCGAGAATCACACGTTCAACTACATGGACTTGGTGAACTATCTGGCCGTCGGGAACCTCAACCCGTCGCCGCTGGGATACGTCGGCGGATCCGATGTCTTTCCGACCGTCAACGCCGCGGCCGCCCAGGGGATCGCCTCGGCCGTCAACGCCTTTCCGCGCGGCGCGGGCCGCATGTTGGCCATCATGCACGCGCTCGACGGTGCGCTCGCGAGCGTGGCACCGGGCGCCACGGCGTATCCGTGGCGCCAGCAGTCCGCCCTGGTGCAATGGTATGTCGAAACCGGTGACCCGGCGGCCGCGACCAGCTGGCTCAACACGGCACACCAAGCGGTGCAACAGTATTCGGTGGGCGGCTACGTGAACTACATCGAGGCCAACCAGCCGCCGTCGCGGTACTTCGGCCCGAACCTGGCCCGGCTGACCGCCGTACGGCAGAAGTACGACCCCAGCCGAATCATGTTCTCCGGGCTGAACTTCTAACCAGCTCGCTGCGGTAACGGACGGGAACGCACCAGGGTTGGCCACCAGAACCATGGCCCGAGGATTCGCAGGATGCACGGCACGACGAACGAACGCACGATCAGCGTGTCGAGCAGCAGGCCAATGCACACGGTCGAACCCACCTGACCGACGGTGCGCAGATCGCTGGTGAGCATTGCCAGCATGGTGAACGCGAACACCAAACCGGCGGAAGTCACCACGCCGCCGGTGCTTCCGAGCGCGCGGATCAGGCCGGTGTGGATTCCGGCGTGCAGCTCCTCTTTGACGCGAAGGATCAACAGCAGGTTGTAGTCCGAACCCACCGCCACCAGGATGATGAACGTCAGTGGCAATACCAACCAGTGCAGCGGCAGGCCGATCAGGTGCTGCCAGACGAGGATGGAGAGCCCGAACGCCCCGGCGTAGGAGAAGGCCACCGTGCCGGGGATGACAATGGCTGCCATCAGACTTCTGGTGAGGAACAACATGATCAAGAAGATCAGCACGAAGGCGGCGATCGCCACGATGAGCAGATCGGACGCCGCGTATTGCTTGATGTCCTTGTTGGTTGATCCCGAGCCGCCGATATAAACCTTCGAGCCGGCCAGCGAGGTCTCTTTGAGCGCCACGGTTATCGCCGTGGGGAACTGTTCTACATGCTGCACGCCTTCGGGGCCGTTGGCATCGCCCTCATGGGTGATGATCAGCCGGGCCGCCTTGCCGTCGGGCGACATCAGCAGCTGCATACCGGTTTTGACGTCGTCGTTGTCGAAAGCCTCGTGCGGGATGTAAAAGAAGTCATCGCTGCGGGACTGGTCGAAGTCGAGCCCCACATTGATCTGGTCGTCGAACGTCTGGTCGGTCTGGGTGGACTGCAGAGAAGACTGGCCGTAGGTGCTGACCAATAGAGAGGCTAACGCCTCCGAGTCGTCGGCTGTGAGTTTCAGCTGCGTGATGATTTGCGGCAAGGTCTTGTCGATGACCTCGAGAGAGTTTACGGCGTCCTTGATGTCGTCGGCCATCTTGTCGAGGCCGTCGACCGACTCGAACAGCGACCTGAATGCGTAGCAGATGGGAATGTCGAAACAGTGCTTCTCCCAATAGAAATAGCTGCGCATCGGCCGGAAGAAGTCCTCGAGGTTGGCAAGGTTCGACCTCAACTCGTCGGTGACCTGTTGCATGTCCTCCATGGTGATGACCGTCTTGTGCATCTCATCCGACATCGTTTGGAAGAAGCCGATCTCTTTGCGCAAGACCGCGACCGTGTGCTCCGTAATCTGTGCCTGCTCGTTGGTATTGGCGTTTTGCTGCTTGGTGAACGGGAGCTGTTGACCGCTCCCGCTGCCTTGTGTGGTGAACAAGTAGGGAATGGTGGCATGTTCCAAAGCCCGGCCCATGGGCCTGGTGATGCTTTGCACCATCGCGACGCCGGGAAGGCGTTCGAGGGCCTTGGCCGCGCGGTCTAGTGAGATGAAGTCACCCGAGTTTCGCATGTCGTGATCTGACTCGATCATCAGCATCTCGGAGAACAGCTTGCTCTTCGGGAAGTGCCGGTCGGCAGCTTGGAAACCGAGGTTGGCCGGGGAGTTGTGCGGCTGGTACTGGCGGTCGTCGTAGTTCTGCCGGTACGTCGGCACGAATATGGCCCCGAGCAGAACGGCAGCGGCGCTGGCGAAGAGGATCGGCACCGGCCACCGGACCACGCTCGCGCCGATGCGCCGATACAGATGCGCCTTGGCCTTGCTCCTTGGGTCGAAGAGCCCGAAAAGACTGCCCACGGTCAAGAAGGCCGGGCCCAGCGTCAGCGCCGCCGCGATGGTGAACAGCATGCTGATCGCGACGGCCGGCCCCATGGTGTGGAAATAGTTGAGTCGCGCGAAGGTCAGGCAGTAACACGCCCCCGCGATCGTCAGCCCCGAGCCGAGGATGACGGGTGCGACGCTCTTGTACGCGGTGTAAAACGCCTCCTCCCTGCTTTCGCCGTCGTGTCGGGCCTCGTGATAGCGGCCCATCAAGAAGATGCCGTAGTCCGTGCCCGCTCCCAGCGTCAGCGCGACGACGATGTTCACTGCGAATGACGAGAGCTCGATGTACCCGAGATGCCCAAGGGTGGCGATGACCCCCTTCGCGACCAGCATCTCGAACAGAACTCCGGCCAACGGGACAAACAGGTTGACGATGGAGCGGTACACCAGCAGCAACATCGCGATGATGAGGAAGATCGTCACGATCGTGATGTTGTTCAGGCTCGAATTCGCAATAGCCACAGTGTCTTTGGCGAGCGGGGCCGCGCCGCTGACATAGACCATGAGCCCGGGGGGCGGCGCGTCCTTGGCGACGATATCCCGAACGGCGGCAACGGACTCATTCGCTTGCATCTGGCCGATATCGCCCGCGAGACGCAACAGCACGTATGCGCACTTGCCGTCGAGGCTCTGCGCCCCTGCCGCCGTGATCGGCTTTCCCCACAGATCCATGGCGTACTGCACATGCTTGGGGTCTTGCTTGAACCGGCGCATCAGATCGTCGTAGTACCGGTGATCCGCGTCGCCTAGCGGCCGGTTGGCTTCGAGCACGATCATGGCCAGGCTGGTCGAATTCGACTCGTGGAACTTCGCCCCGATGCTCAGCAGCGCGCGCTGCGACGGCGCGTAGTGCGGGACCAGTGGGCCCGCGAGCTCCTCGGCGACCCTTTCGACCTGCGGCATGAAGGTGTTCGTCGACACGGCGAGCAGGCCCCAGAAGGCGATGATCGGGATCGCGAAGACGCGGACCATTCTGGGGACCAAGGGGCGCTTCGCCCGAGGCTGCGCCTGGTGTTCGCTCATGCGGATTTCACCAGGCAAAACACGTGTGCGTCCTGATGGGCATCGGATTGTTCAGCGCGGACAACGCCATTCACCCGCAACCGGCAGCCGACTTGACCGCCATGAACCTGCGCCGAGATGCTGCCGGACACGACGGTGAGGGTGGTTGCCTCCGTATGCGACCACGGCAAGGTCGTGAGATCGACCTGGTGTGGATGCCCGTTGATGTCCACCCAGACGAGCATCCCGCCATCGCCGACGGAGCCGAACAACTCGTACGTGAGCCGTTTGATACTGAACTCGGGAGGCGCTGCCGGCTCATTGACGGTGATGACGGGCGGGGGATTAGAGAACTGGTGCACCTTCACCATGGCCACCGCGCCCACGCCGATAGCAATGACCGCGACCAATGGCATCCAGACGCGCGCCAAGACGGTCCTGCCGACCGAACGAGGGCTCATTCGATCACCTCTGTAGAACTCGGTCCCGGATCTCGTCTGCGCATCCCGCCCCCGCCCTCGTGCCCATGCAGATAGTAGACGGTCATGTGCCTAACGGGAAATGGGGCCAGGCACAGACGATCGGCACCGCACCGGAACGCCTCAGTACGTCTTGCGCAGGCGCCTCTTCAGCCTTGCGCTTCTGAGAACCTGCACCGTGAGGTTCGTACCGGCCAACATGGGGAAAACGCCGAGAAATGTCCGCTCGGAGGGCGTCGCCCCATGCAGGTGGTAAAGGCTGCCGAACACATAAAAGCAGCCCACCATGAATAGAGCGCCGGGTATGCACAACGCCATCAACGAGCTGCGGGCGGCGATGATTTGCTGCGCGTAGTCCAACTCATCGGGTGACAGCGGTTCGCGTTTGCGCACTTTTTGCGTGACCGCCCTGGCGCTGCCTATTTCTTCGCCTATCGCGGTGGGCGTTCGGTCGCGCAATTGCATTGTGAAGACGAAAGCGACCGCCGCGAACACCAGCGCCAGCACGAGGGCGAGTACCGTCAGAAAACCCCACAAAGCTTCACCCATTGTTCGGCTCCTTCGCGCCTGCCGTCGAACTTAGCATCGCGCACGCGGCCGGCGCACGGCGTCAATCCACGCCGCCGACCTGGCGGGCGATCGCCTTTTTGTCGACCTTGCCGATGGGTGTGGTGGGCAGCGAGGGCATCGCGACCAACACGTCGGGCCGGGCATGCACGGCCACACCGCGCCGGTCGAGGTAGGCGTTCAGTTGCGCAAGGCTGATCGCTTCGCCGGTGAAAACGGCGGCGACGCAAATCTTTTCGCCCAGATAGGGGTCGGGCAGCGCAATGGCCGCGGCCGCGTAGATCGCGGGGTGGCGCAGCAGCTGCTCTTCGAGGTCCGCGGCCGCAATCGTCTCACCGCCGCGACAAATCACGTCTTTCACCCGCCCGGTGACCACCAGGTAGCCGTCTTCCCGACGGCGGACCAAATCGCCGCTGCGGAAGAACCCGTCGGGATCGAAGCAGCGCTCGTTGTCGCGCTCGGCACGGAAGTAACCGTTGAACGTATACGGGCCGCGTACCAGCAGCTCGCCCTCTTCGCCGGGTGACACCGGCTCGCCCACGCCGTCGACGACGCGCAGTTCGTCATCCGCGCACAAGGGCCGGCCCTGGGTGCCGTCCAGCAATTCCGGCGGATCGCCGGGACGGGTGAAATTGAGCAACCCCTCCGCCATGCCGAACACCTGCTGCAGGCCCGGGGTCAGCGTCGCGCGCACCCGTCGGGCGTCCTCGGGCTCGAGTTTGGCACCGCCAACCTGCAAGAGCCGCAACGACTTCGGTGTCACCGGCTCCCAGTCGCAGGCCTGTGCCCACAGTTTGGCCAGCGCCGGCACCAGCGCGGTGACGGTGACGCCGTGGCGGTCGATGGCGGCGAAGGCCGCCTCCGGGCTGGGGTCGGTGCCGAACACGGTGGTGGCGCCCACCGTCATCGCACCGAGTAGCCCCGGACAAGCCAGGGGGAAGTTGTGGCCCGCGGACAGCGCCACCAGATAGACGTCCGGTGCGGTGAGCCCGCAGACGGCGGCGCTCGCGGTCGCGTTGAACACGTAGTCGTTGTGCGTGCGGGGGATGAGCTTGGGTAGGCCGGTGGTGCCGCCGGAAACCAGTAGCAAGGCAGGCGATTCCGGATCCACCGGCGATTCGGTGTTCGGAACCGCCACCGACTCGCACAGCCGCCGCCATGAGACGAACGGACCGGGGTCGCCGTCGACGATGACGTGCTGGAGCGTGGGGTGCTCCTCGGCGAGCTGGCGTGCCATCGCCCGATAGTCGAAACCGTTTGCGGCATCAGCGATTAACAGCGCGCTGGCTTGACCGACGGCGGCAAAGTGTCCCAACTCGGCGGCCCGATGACCGGGCAGGCACATCACCGGGATCGCCCGCGCGCGCAACAGCCCGAACAACGCAACCGCGAATTGGCAGCCGTTCGGCAACTGCAGCAACACCCGGTCGCCCGGTCCGATGCCCAGGCCGCGCAGACCGGCCGCCGCACGGTCGGCCCGCTCGTCGAGTTCGGCGTAGCTGAGTCGCTCACCCGGCAGTGCGTCGAGCACGGCGATCCGGTCGGGCCAGCGTCGCGCAGCGTCGGCGAGGATCGCGTCCACGGCCCGACCAGTCCAATACCCGGCCGCCCGGTACGCGGCGGCCCTATCGGCCGGGAACGGTACGAATCCCTCCACGCCTTCGGCCGCCGGCTGCGCGGTGTCTGCGGGCATCGGACTCCTCAGTGGGGGGCTAGTGGCGGCGACCCGGTGATCGAGGATAGGGTACCCAAAGAAATTAGGGCAGCCTTTGCTAATTCCGAGGAGGGTTCGTGGTACGTGCCCCGGCGTGCTCGGAGGATATCCGCGCGGAGGTGGCCGAGCTGCTCGGCGTCCCGGCCGACACCGTTCACCCGGGTAGCAACCTTATCGGCCAGGGCCTCGACTCGATCCGGATGATGACGCTGGCCGGTCGCTGGCGCCGCCACGGCATCGGGATCGATTTCGCCACGCTGGCCGCGACACCGACCATCGAGGCGTGGTCGGAGTTGGTGACGGCGGGTGCGCCGGCGACCACCGACGAAGCGCCAGCCGACCAGCCCGCTGGGGACGACCGCGCTTCCGACGATTTTCCGCTCGCCCCGATGCAGCACGCGATGTGGGTCGGCCGCCAGGACAACCAGCAGTTCGGTGGGGTGGCCGGCCACCTCTACGTCGAGTTCGACGGCGGCGCCACCGACCCGGACCGGCTCCGTGCGGCGGCCACCCGGCTGGCGCGGCGTCACCCGATGCTGCGCGTGCGGTTCGGATCCGACGGCACCCAGCGCATCGCCCCGATCTCGGAATGCCCCGACTTCCCCGTCACCGTCGAGGACCTGCGCCACCTCGCCGGTGACCTCGTCGAGCGGCGCCTGGCCGAGATCCGCGACGCCAAATCGCACCAGCAGCTCGACGGCGCGGTGTTCGAACTGGCGTTGACGCTGCTGCCCGGCGAGCGTTCGCGCCTGCACGTCGACCTGGACATGCAGGCCGCCGACGCGATGAGCTATCGCACCCTGATGTCGGACCTGGCCGCCCTCTATGTCGGCCGCGAGCTGCCCGCATTGGGTTACAGCTACCGGGAATACCGCCAAGCCGTCGCGCGGGAGGAGACGCGGCCGCAACCCGCCCGCAACGCCGACCGCGAGTGGTGGGCGCAACGCATCCCGCAGCTGCCCGACCCGCCGGCGCTGCCATCGAGCGGGGGCCGCGAGTCGCGCCGAAGCACCCGACGTTGGCACTGGCTGGACCCGGCGACCCGCGACGCGCTGTTCGCCCGCGCCCGGGCACGCGGCGTTACCCCGGCGATGGCGCTGGCCGCGGCGTTCGCCAATGCGCTGGCGCGGTGGTCGGGGGCGCCACGGTTCCTGCTGAACGTGCCCTTGTTCGCCCGCCAGGCCCTGCACCCCGACGTCGACCTGCTGGTCGGCGACTTCACCTCGTCCCTGCTGCTGGACGTCGACCTGACCGGCGCGGGCACCCCCGCTGCGCGGGCACGCGTGGTACAGGACGCCATGCGGTCGGCCGCCGCCCATTCCGACTACCCGGGGCTGTCGGTGTTGCGCGACCTGAGCCGCCACCGCGGCACGCAGGTGTTGGCGCCCGTGGTGTTCACCAGCGCGCTCGGGCTCGGCGAATTGTTCAGTGCCGATGTCACAGGGCAATTCGGCCGCCCCGGATGGATCATCTCGCAGGGCCCGCAGGTGCTGCTGGACGCGCAGGTCACCGAGTTCGACGGCGGGGTGCTGGTGAACTGGGACGTGCGCGACGGCGTCTTCGCACCCGGCGTCATCGACGCCATGTTCGCCCATCACGTCGACGAACTGCTCCGGCTGGCCGCGGCTGACGAACCGTGGGACGCGCCGGGCCCGTCGGCGCTGGCGGCCGCGCAGCGCGCGGTGCGTGACGCGGTGAACGGCCGCACCGCCGCGCCCAGCGGTGAGGCGTTGCACCACGGGTTTTTTCGGCAGGCGGGGCTGCGGCCGGACGCGCCCGCAGTGTTCGCCAGCTCCGGCGACCTCAGCTACGCGCGGTTGCGCGATCAGGCGCTGGCGGTGGCGGCGGCGTTGCGCGCGAGCGGGATCGGCGCCGGCGACACGGTCGCGGTCATGGGCCCCAAGACCGCCGAACAGGTGCCGGCACTGCTGGGAATCCTTGCCGCCGGAGGCGTGTATCTGCCGATCGGGGTCGACCAACCCCGCGACCGCGCGCAGCGCATCCTGGAAACCGGTGGAGTGAGGCTGGCCCTGGTGTGCGGCGGGAAGACGCTGTCGTTACCGGTGCGGGAGCTCACGATCGCCGACGTGGTTCGCGACGCACCCGCCGCGCCGGCGGGCGTCGTGCCCGCGGGCGGCGATCCGGCCGACCTCGCCTACGTGCTGTTCACCTCGGGTTCGACCGGGCAGCCCAAGGGCGTCGAGATGACGCACGACGGCGCGATGAACACCGTCGAATTTCTCACCCGCCACTTCGATATCGGCGCCGCCGATCGGTGCCTGGCCCTGTCGACGCTGGAATGCGACATGTCGGTGCTGGACGTCTTCGCGACCTTGCGCGCGGGCGGGGCGATCGTGATGGTCGATGAGGCGCAGCGGCGCGACCCCGACGCGTGGGCCCGGCTCATCGACGATCACCACGTCACGGTGCTGAACTTCCTGCCGGGCTGGCTGGAGATGCTCGTCGAGGTCGGCCAGGACCGGCTGTCGTCGCTGCGGGTGGTGCCTACCGGCGGCGACTGGGTACGTCCCGGCCTGGCCCGCCGGTTGCGGTCCCTGGCGCCGAACGTGCGGTTCGCCGGGCTGGGTGGCGCGACCGAAACCGCCGTCCACGCAACCATTTTCGAGGTCGGCGACGACCTGCCGACCGACTGGACCGCCGTGCCGTACGGCGTCCCGTTCCCGAATATCGCATGCCGCGTCGTCAACGAGGCCGGTGCCGACTGCCCCGACTGGGTCGCCGGGGAGCTGTGGATATCCGGACGCGGCATCGCCCGGGGTTACCGTGGCCGCAGCGAACTCACCGCAGAACGTTTCGTGCTCCGCGACGGCCGGATCTGGTACCGCACCGGTGATTTGGCCCGCTATTGGCCGGACGGCACCCTCGAGTTCGTCGGCCGCGCCGATTACCGCATCAAGATAAGCGGCTACCGCGTGGAGCTCGGCGAGATCGAGGCGTCGCTGCGGCGAGTGCCCGGGGTGCGGGCGGCCGTGGCCGCCCTGGTTCCCGCGCCCGGCGGCGCCGAGGTGTTGGCGGCCCAGGTTTGCCTCGAAGACGCCGCGCTGGACGCCCGGCGAATTCGCGAGGTCCTCGTCGATCTCGTTCCCGCACACATGATTCCGGCACATATTTCGGTGGTCGAGCGCATCCCCTTCACCGACGGCGGCAAGATCGACCGGCGCGCCGTCGGCGGCGAGCTGGCCGCGGCGGTGGCCGAGCAGTCCCGCGACACGTCAGCGCGCTACGAGGCGCCCCGAACGCAGCTGGAACGGGCGCTGTGCCACATCGTCGCGGGGCTGCTGAACCGCGACGCCGTGGGCGTGCACGACGACTTCTTCTCCCTCGGGGGCGATTCCGTGCTTGCGACACAGGCCGTCGCGGCCATCCGCCAGTGGCTCGATTCGCCGAGCCTGATGGTCGCCGACGTCTTCGCCACGAGGACCGCCGCCACGCTGGCGCAACTGCTCATCGCCCGGGACTCCGACGCCGGACGACTCGAGCTGGTGGCCGAGGTGTACCTGGAGATCGCGGACATGTCGCGCGTCGACGTGTTGTCCGCGCTCGATGCGCCGACCGACCAACCCGTCCGACGGGAATTCCAGCCCTGGGTGAAGCGGTTTACCGGTGCCACGGCGAACGGCTCGGTGGTCGTGTTCCCCCACGCCGGCGGTGCCGCCGCGGCGTACCGGTCACTGGCTAAAGCGCTGTCGGCCAATGACGTCGACGCCTACGTGGTGCAGTACCCGCAGCGCGCGGACCGCCGGCATCACCCCGCCGCGCAGAGCATCGGCGCGCTGGCAACCGAGTTGTTCGAGGCGGGCGACTGGGCCGCGGCGGCTCCGCTGAGCCTGTTCGGCCATTGCATGGGCGCGGTGGTGGCCTTCGAGTTCGCCCGCGTGGCCGAACGCAACGGGGTGCCGGTTCGCGTGCTGTGGGCCTCGGCCGGGCAGGCCCCGTCGACGGTCACCGCGGATGGACCGCTGCCGACCAGCGCCAGCGGCGTGCTGGCGGACATGGTGGATCTCGGTGGCACCGATCCGGCGCTGTTGGAGGACGAGGAATTCGTCGAACTCTTAGTGCGGGCGGTGCAGGCCGACTACACCGCGCTGAACGCCTATTCGTGCCCGCCGGACGTACGCATCCGCGCCGACATCCATGCGGTCGGCGGCAGCCGCGACCACCGGATCAGCCGGGAAACGTTGGCCACGTGGCAAACTCACACCTCCGGCCGGTTCACGTTGACCGATTTCGAGGGCGGCCACTTCTACCTCAACGACCATCTCGACGCGGTGGCCCGGATGGTGAGCGCCGATGTCCGATAACGACCCGGTCGTGATCGTCGGGCTGGCGCTCGAAGCGCCCGGCGGGATCGAAACCGCCGACGATTTCTGGGCGATGCTCTCCGAGCAGCGGGAAGGACTCGGCCCGTTCCCCACCGATCGGGGCTGGGCCCTTCGCGAGCTGTTCGACTCATCGCGGCGAGACGGCTTCAAGCCCATCCGCAACCTTGGTGGATTCCTGTCCAGCGCATCGGCATTCGATCCCGAGTTCTTCGGCATCTCCCCGCGGGAAGCGACGGCGATGGACCCACAGCAGCGGGTCGCGCTGCGGGTCGCGTGGCGCAGCCTGGAGAACGGCGGGATCAATCCCGACGACCTGGCTGGTCACGATGTGGGCTGCTATGTCGGCGCCTCGGCGCTCGAATACGGCCCCGGTCTTTCCGAGTTCTCGCATCACACCGGGCATCTGATGACCGGGACGTCGCTGGGCGTCATATCGGGGCGCATCGCCTACACGCTGGACCTGGCGGGGCCCGCACTGACGGTCGACACCGCGTGCTCGTCCGCGCTGGCGGCATTTCACACGGCCGTGCAAGCGATCCGGGCGGGCGACTGCGACCTCGCGCTCGCCGGCGCCGTGTGCGTGATGGGCACCCCGGGCTATTTCGTCGAGTTCTCCAAGAAGCACGCGCTGTCCGATGACGGCCATTGCCGGCCCTACAGTGCGCACGCCAGCGGAACCGTCTGGGCGGAAGGCGCGGGCATGTTCGTCCTGCAGCGCCGGTCCAGGGCGGTGGCCGACGGGCGCAGCATCCTCGCCGAGGTCCGCGCCAGTTGCGTGAACTCCGATGGGCGCAGCAACGGACTGATGGCGCCGAGCGGCGACGCGCAGCTGCGACTGTTTCGGCGCGCCATCGCCCAGGCCGGGGTCGAGCCCGTCGAGGTCGGGATGATCGAGGGGCACGCCACCGGAACCCGGGTCGGCGACCGGACGGAACTGTTGTCCATGGCGGCCAGTTACGGCACCGCACCGCCGGGCCGCGGGCCGCTGCTGGGATCGGTCAAGTCGAACATCGGGCACGCGCAGGCCGCGGCGGGCGCGTTGGGTCTCGCCAAGGTCATCCTGTCCGCCGAACACGCCGCGGTGCCTCCGACGCTGCACGTCGACGAACCCAGCCGCGAAATAGATTGGGACGACCAAGGTTTGCGGTTGGCGGACAAGCTGACGCCGTGGCGGGCGGTCGACGGATGGCGCACCGCGGCGGTGTCCGCGTTCGGGATGAGCGGCACCAATACCCACCTGATCGTCTCGATGCCCGACACCAGCAACGCGCGCAGGGTCGCCTGATGGCCCGGTTGCCCGACGGGCGCATCCCGGTACTGCTCAGCGCGCACGCCGGCGAACTCGTCGCCGCGGACGCCCGGGCGATCGCCGACTATCTCGACCGCTTTCCGGAAGCGACTGTGCCGCAGGTAGCCCGGCAACTGCACACGACCCGGCGGGTGCGCCGGCACCGTGCGGTGCTCCGCGCCGCCGACCGCCTCGAGCTAGTCGACGGGTTGCGTGCGCTGGCCGCGGGGCGCGAGCATCCGCTGGTCGCCAGTTCGGCGCTGGGGTCGGCTCCCCGGCAGGCGTTCGTGTTTCCCGGTCAGGGCGGCCACTGGCCGGGCATGGGCGCCGTCGCCTACCGGGCGCTCCCGCGCTATCGGGCGGCCACCGATGGGTGCGTCGCCGCGTTCGACGCCGCCGGCATCGCGTCGCCGCTGCGCTACCTCACGGCTACCGGAGCGGCGGAGACGTTCTCCGAAACCGAGGTCCAGGGCGCCCAATTCGTCCACGCCGTCGCCTTGGCGGAGGTGTGGCGCTCGTGCGGCGTGGTCCCCGACCTCACCATCGGCCAGAGTCTCGGTGAGGTCGCCGCCGCCGTCGTCGCCGGCAGCATCACGATGCCCGACGCCGTCGCCGTGGTGGCCGCCCGCGCCGCCGTCGTCGACCGGCTTCCGGGCCGCTACGCGATGGCCACGTTGGGCATCGGCGCCCCGGCGGCCGAGGCGCTCATCGCGGCCACCGACGGCTGGGCGGAGGTGTCGGTGGTCTACTCCGCCTCCACCGTCGCGGTGTCGGGCGACCGCGACGCGGTGCTCGCAATGGCCGACGCGGTTCGCGCCGATGGCCAGTTCGCCCGCGAGATCAGCGCCGGCTTCCCAGGGCACACCAGCCTGCTCGAGTCGCTCCGCGACGAACTGCAAACGCGACTGCCCTCCTCGGAATTCGCCGAATCCCCAGTGCAATTCATCGGCGGCACCACCGGCGACGTCGTGGCGCCGAACACACCCTTCGGCGACTACTGGTATGCGAACCTGCGCAACACCGTGCGGTTGGACCGCGCGTTCGAGTCGGCAATCCGTTGTGGTGCTGGGTCGTTCATCGAGCTGTCGGCACATCCCGCGCTGCTGTTCTCGATCGGCCAGATCTTCGAGGCGGACCGACCCGAAGACCCGGCGGTGCTGGTCGGCTCGGGTCGCCGGGATGAGCCCTTGGTCGACACACTGTCGGCCAACATCGTCACCGCGGCGGTCGCGGATCCGGGCTACGCCTGGGGAGACCACCTGAATGCCGATGCCGGCGCCGGCTTGCGGGGATTCCCGAACGCGCCGATGCGCGCAATCTCGATGTGGGCGCAGCCGGAGCCGTTGTCCGCCGTTCCCGCGACAGCGGACGGGCTCAACATCTCCGTCGAGCACTGGGAGCGCACATCGCCGCCGACAACGGGGGCGCCCGCGCGGATCGCGGTGATCGACCTGGGTGCCGACGGGGCGCTGGCGAGCGCGCTCCGTGCCGCGGTCGACTCCCACCCGGTAGCGCAGCTCAGTCAACCGCGGGATGCGGAGATCGTCGTGGCGATCGCGCCCACCCTCGAATGCGCCGGGGCGTACCAGGCCGCCGAGGTGCTGCCAGGAGTGATCGGCGCCGGTTTGTTCGACTATGCGAACTTGCCGGGGCCCCGATGCCACACCGTCTGCCTGATCACCGTGGCGGCCGAACGGGTGGGCCAGCTCGACGCGTCGCAGTCGGCCACCCATGCGGCGCTGGCCGCGACACACCGCAGCATCGGATTCGATTACCCCGAACGGGCTTTCACCCACCTCGACCTGCCTTCGTGGGAACTGGCGCCAGCCGCCTGCCTCGCCGCGGTGGACGCACTGATCGCCGGTGTCGGTGAAGCCGCGCTGCGCGGCGTCGCCGACGGGTACGCAATGTTCGAGCGCACGTTCCGCGATGCGCCCGCCGCCCCGCAATTGCCATTGGACTCTCGCGTGCTCGACGACGTCGTGATCACCGGGGGCGCCGGCGCCATCGGCCTGCACTACGCCCGCTACCTCGCCGAGCGCGGCGCGCGGCGCATCGTGCTGCTGAGCCGCCGCTCCGCGGATCCTGCAGTGCTGAAGACCTTGGCCGCCGAATACGGAACCGAGCTGCTGTCACCGCCGTGCGACATTACCGATCCGGCCCAATTATCGCTTGTCGCAGCCCAATACGGCGGATCAGCGGCTTCGCTGATCGTGCACGCGGCGGGCACCGCCACGTTCGGTACCGCGCCGGCGCGCACGCCGGGCGCCGTCGCCGCCACGTTCGCCGCCAAGGTCGGCGGCCTCGCCCATCTGACCGAGTTGTGGCCCACCCGGCCGGACGCACGAATGCTGTTGTGTTCGTCCGTATCCGGAATGTGGGGCGGACGTGGGCACGCAGCGTACTCGGCGGCCAACCGCCTCCTGGACGTCATGGCCGCCGAGCTGCGTGCCTCCGGCAGGCACTGCGTCGCGGTGAGATGGGGGCTGTGGCAGGGCTCGGGCATCCTGGATTCGACCGAGCGCGCAGACATCGTGCGGTCCGGTCTGCGCCCGATGGCACCCCGGGCAGCGATCGAGGCGAGCCTATGCGCGTGGCACCACGACCCGCTGGTGTTCTCCGCCGACGCTGCTCGGTTGCGAATCTTCCTGGACGCCACGCGATCCGAGGTGCCCGACCAGCCTTCCGAGCTGGGCTCGGCCGACGCCGCGGTGCCGATCGTCGACGCGGTCCGCGGCCAATTGGCGGCGGTGCTCGGCATCACGCCGGCCGGCGAATTGAGCCTCACCGAATCGCTCTTCGATCTGGGCATCGACTCGATGCTGGCGGTCGAACTGCGCAAACGCCTGAAAAGGACGACCGGTCGGACGGTGTCGCTGGCAACGCTGATGGGTGAGATCACCGGCGACGAACTTGTCGAACAACTCGAGCGTGCGAACGAGCGCTCCGAAGCAGCACAGAAAGTGGACCTCAAAGATGGACAAAGCGCGTGACTGACATCGCCGACACCGCGCGGCTAGACGCGGCCCGACTGGAGCTGCTTCGTCGCAGGCTTGCCGAACGCGGTCTCGTGTCCGAAACCGAAGACACCGGCAGCAGTACCGCCGACCAACTCTCCGACGGCCAGGCTCGGATGTGGTTCGTGCAGATGGCCGACCCGAGCGGCGCGCTGCTCAATGTCTGCGTCTCGTACCGGATCACCGGCGATATCGATCTCGCCCGGCTGCACGACGCCGTGGATGCGGTGTCGCGCCGCCACCGGATCCTGCGCACCACCTACACGCTCAGCGATGAGGGCGAGCCCCGGCCGACGGTGCACGACGATCTCCGACCGGCGTGGGCGCAACACGACTTGACCGACCTGACGGTGCAGGCGCGCCGGCTTCGCCTCGAAGTGCTGGCTCAACGCGAATTCGCCTCGCCCTTTGATCTTTCCGCCGACGCACCGTTGCGGATCACCGTCGTGCGCACTGCCGCCGAAGAACATGTCCTGCTGTTCGTGGCCCATCACATCGCCTGGGACGACGGCTCGTGGCGCGTCTTCTTCGCCGACCTCACCAAGGCCTACGGCGGCGCCGACCTCGGACCGGAACGTTCCTTGCCGGCCCCATCCGGACCGGACACCACCGAGGCCGATCTCGACTACTGGCGCGCCATCATGGCCGATCCGCCGGAGCCACTGGAACTCCCGGGGCCGGCCGGCACGACCATGGCGACCGACTGGCGCGCCGCCCGTTGCACGATGCGGCTGTCAAGCGACACCGCCCAGCGAGTGACGGCGTTGGCCCGCGACACCGGCTGCACCCCGTACATGGTCCTGCTGGCCGCGTTCGGCGCGCTGGTGCACCGCTACACCCACAGCGACGACTTTCTCGTGGCCGCCCCGGTACTCAACCGCGGCGGCGGAACCGACGACGCCATCGGCTATTTCGGTAACACGGTGGCGATGCGGTTGCGGCCGCGGCCGGCGATGAGCTTCCGCGAGTTGCTCAAATCGACGCGCGATATCGCCACCGGCGCGTTCGCACACCAACGGGTCGGCCTGGAGCGCGCGGTGCGCGAACTGAACCCCGATCGCCGGCACGGCGCGGAACGGATGACTCGGATCAGCTTCGGATTTCGCGAGCCCGACGGGGGCGGATTCCGCCCGCCGGGCGTCGACTGCGTGCGTTACGACCTGCGCGGCAACCTCACCCAGCTGCCGCTGGGTTTCATGGTCGAATTCGACGGCAGTGGTGCGCTGGTCGAGGCCGAACACCAACTGGACATTGTTGAACCCGCCCTGGCGCGTCAGCTGTTGGAACACTTCGCCGTGCTGCTCGACGACGCCCTCGCCCGGCCGGAGCAGCGGCTGGCCGCGCTGGCGCTGATGGGCGAGGCCGACGCCGGGTGGCTGCGCGACGTGTCGCGCGGCGAGGCGTTCGACACCGCACCCAGAACGCTCGCCGACCTGGTGTCCGAGCAGGCCGCGCACACTCCAGAGGCGATCGCCGTCAGCTACGAGGGTCGCCGGCTCACCTATCGCGACATCAACGAGCAAGCAAACCGGTTGGCGCACTGGTTGATCGGGCGGGGGATAGGCAGCGAGGACCGCGTCGCCGTCCTGCTCGACAAGTCGCCGGATCAGGTCGTCACCGCGCTGGGGATCGCCAAGTCCGGCGCGGTATATGTGCCCGTCGACCCCACCTATCCGCGGGAGCGGCTGGACTTCATCCTCGGGGACTGCGACGCGAAGCTGATATTGCGCGAGCCGGTGACTGACCTGGCGGCCTACCCCGCCCACGACCCGACGGAAGACCGGCTGCGGCCGCTGCGCCCGGACAACACCGCGTATCTGATCTACACCTCGGGGACCACCGGAGTGCCCAAGGGCGTCGCGGTGCCGCACCGCCCCGTCGCGGAGTACTTCGTCTGGTTCAAGCGCGACTACGGGGTCGACCACACCGACCGGCTGCTGCAGGTCGCCTCGCCCAGCTTCGACGTGTCGATAGCCGAGATCTTCGGCACGCTGGCCTGCGGCGCGCGAATGGTGATCCCGCGCCCCGGCGGACTGAACGACATCGGTTATCTCACCGCCCTACTGCGCGACGAGGGAATCACGGCGATGCATTTCGTGCCGTCCCTACTCGGGCTGTTCCTGTCGCTGCCGGGCGTCAACCAATGGCGAACGCTGCAGCGGGTGCCCATCGGCGGCGAGCCGCTGCCCGGGGAGGTGGCCGACAAGTTCCACGCCACATTCGACGCGCTGCTACACAACTTCTACGGCCCGACCGAAACCGTGATCAACGCCAGCCGCTTCAAGGTGGAAGGCCCGCAAGGCACTCGCATCGTGCCCATCGGCCGGCCCAAGATCAACACCACGATGCACCTGCTCGACGACTCGCTGCGGCCCGTGCCCGTCGGCGTGATCGGCGAGATCTACCTCGGCGGAACGCATCTGGCCCACGGATACCATCGCCGGGCCCGGCTGACCGCCGAACGATTCGTCGCTGACCCGTTCAATCCCGGCGCCCGGATGTATCGGTCCGGGGACCTCGCACGCCGCAACGCCGACGGCGACGTCGAGTATGTGGGTCGCGCCGACGAACAGGTAAAGATCCGCGGTTTCCGGATCGAACTGGGTGACGTCGCCGCCGCCATCTCGGTCGACCCCACGGTCGGACAGGCCGTCGTGGTCGTCAGCGACCTGCCACGGCTGGGCAAGAGCCTGGTCGGCTACGTGACACCCGCGGCGGGAACCCCTGAGGTCGATCTCGACCGCATCCGGGCTCGGGTGGCGGCCGCCCTGCCCGAATACATGGTGCCGGCGGCATACGTTGTGCTCGACGAGATTCCGATCACCGCGCACGGCAAGATCGACCGCACGGCGCTGCCCGATCCCGAGGTCGGCTCCGGCGTCGAGTTCCGCGAACCGGAAACCGCCACCGAGCGGCGCGTCGCCGAACTGTTCGCCCAGCTGCTCGGCCGCGACCGGGTCGGCGCCGACGACTCGTTCTTCGACCTCGGCGGCCACTCGTTGCTCGCGACGAAATTCGTTGCGGCGGTGCGTAATACGCTCGGCGTCGAGATCGGTGTGCGGGAAGTCTTCGAACTCGCGACGGTAGCGCGCATCGCCGCACACCTCGACGCCACAGAGACGCCCGGTTCGGCGCGGCCGCGATTGACGGCAGCAGCGCATGACGGGCCGGTGCGGTTGTCGTCGTCGCAGCTGCGAAGCTGGTTCACCTATCGCTTCGACGGACCCAACGCCGTCAACAACATCCCGTTCGCCGCGGCGCTTCGTGGTCCCTGCGGCACCGAGGCCCTGGCGGCGGCCATCACCGACGTGGTGGCGCGCCATGAGATCTTGCGTACCACCTACCGCGAAATCGACGGCGTGCCACACCAGATCATCCATCCACCCGCCGAGGTGCCGGTCCGGCGCGCCACCGGACCCGACCAGGACTGGCTGCAGGCCGAACTGGACGACGAGCGGCGCCACGTCTTCGATCTCGAAAACGAATTGCCCATTCGGGCGGCGTTGCTGAGCCTGCCGGACCGCAACGTCGTGTCCTTGGTGGCGCACCATATCGCCGGCGATCACTGGTCCGCCGGTGTGCTGTTCACCGATCTGCTGACCGCCTACCGGGCCCGCAGCGGCGGGCAGCCGCCGTCCTGGGAACCGCTGCCGGTGCAGTACGCGGACTTCGGCGTGTGGCAGGCGGCGCTGTTGGACGACAGTGCGGGCATCGCGGGCCCGCAACGCGATTACTGGATCCGCCAACTCGAGGGCTTGGCAGGCGAAAGCGGTCTGCGCCCGGACTTTCCGCGCCCCGCCCTGCTCAGCGGCGCCGGGGACGCCATCGAGTTCAGTCTCGCGTCGGCGACCCGCGCGAAGGTCAAGGACCTGACGCGCGAACTCGGCATCACCGAGTTCATGCTCCTGCAAGCCGCCGTAGCGGTGGTCCTGCACAAGGCCGGCGGCGGCCCCGACATCCCGATCGGCACCCCGGTCGCCGGTCGCAACGAACCCGAACTCGACCGGCTGATCGGGTTCTTCATCAACATCCTGGTGTTGCGCAACGACCTGAGCGGAAACCCGACGCTGCGCGAGCTGCTGCGGCGGACCAGGGACATGGCGTTGGCGGCCTACGCGCACCAGGACCTGCCGTTCGACCAGGTGGTGGACGCCGTCAGCCCGGCGCGGTCACTGTCGCGCAATCCGCTGTTCGACGTCGTGGTGCACGTGCGGGACCAGTTGCCACAAGACACCGTCATCGACAGCGGCCCGGGCGGCGACACCACTTTCAGCGCTTTGGAATCGACGTTCGACGTCGCGCACGCCGACATGTCCGTCAACTTCTTCGCATCCGACGACGGCTACCGCGGCCACGTCATCTACCGCCCCGAACTGTACAAGCGCGGCACCGCACAACGGTTCGCCGACTGGCTGGTCCGCGTCGTCGAGGCGTTCGCGCACCGGCCCGACCAACCGCTGCGCGAGGTGCAGATCGCCAGTGCGCAAGAGCGGCAGCGCATTCTGGGCCGGTCCAACGCGGACGACGTATACCTGCTGGACGCCGCGCTGAACCCCGTCCCGACCGGCGTGGTGGGCGACGTCTACTACGGTGGCGGCCCGGCCGTCCGCGCGCGGCTGGCGGGACCATCGCCGACCGCCGCCCGTTTCGTCGCCGATCCCTTTGCCGCGCAACCCGGTTCGCGGCTCTACCGCACCGGCCAGCGCGGCGTGTGGGACGACGACGGGCAACTGGAACTGTTGGGCGACTCCGAAACGCCGCCTCGGCCCGCGCAGGCGGCGGACACGCAGCCCGCCGAACCGCCCACCACCGCCACCGAGCGCGCGCTGGCGGCCATCCTCACCGACGTTCTCGATGCCGGACCGGTCGGGCGGCACGACGAGTTTTTCAACCTCGGCGGGGACAGCATTTCCGCGGTGCGGGTGGCCGCACGGGCGCGGGATGCAGGGCTCCCGCTCACCCCGCGGATGGTCTTCGAACATCCCGTGCTGCGTGAGCTCGCCGCCGCCCTCGACGCCAAGTCCGAAACCGAGCCCGACGACCGGCATTACGCGCCGATGAGCGCGTCGGGACTTTCCCCCGACGAGTTGGCGGCCCTGACGTCGTCATGGGGCCAGCAGCCGTGACGCGAGCCGACGAGCGACCGGCCATCGAAGACGTGATGGCGCTCAGCCCCCTGCAGCAGGGGCTGTTCTCGATGGCGGCGCTGACGGACGAATCCGGTGATGCCGACCCGTACGTGATCGCGATGGCCGCCGACATCATGGGCCCGCTCGACGTTCCCTTGCTGCGCGAGTGCGCCGCGGCGATGCTGGCCAGACATCCCAATCTGCGCGCAAGCTTTGTCCACGGTGATCTGAGCCGGCCCGTGCAGGTGATTCCGAGCATCGTCGAACTGCCGTGGCGGTGTGTGCGCGCCGATCCCGCGGAGGTGGCGGCGCTGGAAGCCGAGGAGCGCCGGCGCCGTTTCGACCTGGGCCGCGGCCCGCTGATCCGCTTTCTGCTCATCGAATTGCCGGACCAGCATTGGCATCTGGCGGTCGTCGCGCACCACATCGTCATCGACGGGTGGTCGTTGCCGCTCTTCGTTTCCGAGCTGCTCGCCCTGTACCGGGCCTCCGGCGACACCGCCGCGCTGCCGCCGCCGCCGCGCCCGTACCGCGACTACATCGGCTGGCTGGCGGGCCGTGATCAGACCTACAGCCGCGCGGTGTGGGCCGAGCACCTCAACGGCGTGGACGGCCCGACCCTGCTGTCGCCGGCGCTGACCGACACTCCGGCGCGGGCCGGCATTCCGAGTCGCACCACGCTGCGGCTGGACCGCGATGCCACGACCGCTCTCGCCGAGGCCGCCCGCGGCCGCGGCGTCACGCTGAACACCCTCGTTCAACTGGCCTGGGCGATAATGCTTTCTGCGGTGACCGGCCGCAGCGACGTGGCGTTCGGGGTGACCGTGTCCGGCCGGCCCGGCGAACTGCCCGGCGTCGAGACGATGGTCGGGCTGTTCATCAACAGCGTTCCGCTGCGGGTACGACTGGATCCCCGCGAGACGGTCGGGACGCAATGCGTTGCCCTGCAACGTGAATCCGCCGCGCTGCGGGACCACGGCTACCTGGGGCACGCGGAGTTGCGTTCGATCGCCGGTGTCGGGGAGATGTTCGACACGCTGCTGGTATACGAGAACTTCCCTCCCGGCGAAGTCGTGGGGGCCAGCGAGTTCGTCGCGAACGGCGTGACCTTCCGCCCGGTGGCGCTGGAGAGCGTCTCGCATTTCCCGGTGACCATCGCCGCACACCTGAGTGCCCGCCAATTCACCGTATTGGTCGAGGTGCTCGACGGCGCGCTGGGCGCGTTGACCCCCACGGACCTCGGCGGGCGGCTGCTGGCCGTGCTGCGGCGCTTGGTGGACAAGTGGGACCGGCCACTGCGTGAGATCGACATCCTGCATGACGGCGAGCGGGACTCGACGGGCTCGCCGGCCGCGGGCACGACCGGCGTCGCGGTGCACACCCGATTCGGCGAAATCGCTGCGGCCCAGCCCGATTCGATCGCGGTCAGCTGGGCCGACGGCCGGCTGACGTACCGCGAGCTCGACGCGCTCGCCGACCGGATCGCCGCGGCCCTGATCAGGGCCGGCGTGGAAGGCGAGACTCCCGTGGCCGTCATGCTGCCGCGGGGCCCGAACTACGTGGCCGCGATGCTGGGAATCCTCAAAGCCGGCGGCATGCTGGTGCCGCTGGACCCGGCCATGCCCGACGAGCGGGTGGCCGAGATCCTGCGGCAGACGTGCGCCGCGATTGTCGTCGACGACGAATTGTTCGCCGCTTTTCTCGCCGGGCCCGCCGACTACCGGGCGGCCGCGGCGGCACCCGACCACGCGGCCTATGCCGTCTTCACCTCGGGCACGACAGGCACGCCGAAGGGCGTCGTCGGCACCCACCGGGCGCTTTCGGCGTACGCAGACGACCACATCGAGCGCGTTCTTCTGCCGGCGGCCAGGCGAATCGGGCGACCGCTGCGCATCGCGCATGCCTGGTCCTTCACCTTCGACGCGGCATGGCAGCCGCTGGCGGCGTTGCTCGACGGCCACTCGGTGCACGTCGTCGACGACGACGTGCAACGCGACGCCGAGGCGCTGGTCGAAGCCATCGCCCGGTTCGGGCTGGACATGATCGACACCACGCCGTCGATGTTCGCCCAGCTGTACAGCGCGGGGCTGCTGCGGCGGGTGCCGCTTCCGGTCCTGGCACTCGGCGGCGAAGCCCTGGGCATCACCGAATGGCAAGCGATCCAAGCGGAATGCGCGCGCACGGCAATGAGCGCGTTCAACTGTTACGGGCCCACCGAGACCACGGTCGAGGCGGTCGTGGCCGCGATCGACGAATACGCGCGGCCGGCCATCGGGCGCCCGACCCGGACCACCCGCGCCCACGTCATGGACCCCTGGCTGCGCCCGGTGCCCGACGGCGTCGCGGGTGAGCTGTACCTGGCGGGCGATCAGCTGGCCCGCGGCTACCTGGGACGCGCGGGCGAGACCGCCGCGCGGTTCGTCGCCGACCCCGACGGCCGCGGCGGGCGGATGTATCGCACCGGAGATGTGGTGCGCCGCATGCCCGACGGGGGTCTCGAATTCCTCGGGCGCGCCGACGACCAACTGAAGATCCGCGGTTTCCGCGTCGAGCCGGGCGAGATCGCCGCGGTGCTCAACGACCACGACGGGGTGCGCGGCGCGCACGTGTCGGCCCGCAACCACACCCACGGGCCGCGGCTCACGGCGTATGTCGCGGGCGGGCCCAACCCGCCGACGGCGGCCGAACTGCGCTCGATGCTGCTCGAGCGGCTGCCGCGCTACCTGATCCCGCACCACATCGTCGTCCTCGACGAACTGCCGCTGACTGCGCACGGCAAAATCGACGAAAACGCCCTGGCCGCAAACGATTCCGTCGAAGGACCGATCGTCCCGCCGGAGACGCCGACCGAGAAAGCGCTCGCCGACGCGTTCACCGACGTTCTGGGGACCGCCGAGGTCGACGTCACGGCCGGCTTTCTGCAACTTGGCCTAGACAGCATCGTGGCCCTGTCGGTCGTCCAGGCCGCACGCCGCCGCGGCATCGCGCTGCGCGCCAGGCTGATGATGGAATGCGAGACCCTCCGCGAACTCGCCGCGGCCCTCGACTCCGACACCGCACGGCACACAGCCGTCGAAGCGACCGGCGAACCCATCCCGGTGTTGGCCGGCGTTCATTGGCTCTACGAATACGGCGAACCGCGCCGGCTCGCGCAGACCGAAGTTATCCGGCTACCCGACACGATCACGCGCGAAGGCCTGGATGCGCTGCTGTCCGCCGTCATCGACGGGCACGAAGCGTTGCGATGCCGGCTCGACCGCGACGCGATGACGCTTGTCGCACAACCGAAAACGGGCATCCTCAGCGAAGCGCGGGTCACCGGTGATCCGGCCGGCGAGGTCGCCAGGCAGACCCTCGACGCCTTGGAGCGGCTCGACCCGCAGGCCGGTCGGCTCTTGTCCGCCGTATGGCTGCGCGGGCCCGACGGCCCGGGTGTCCTCGTGTTGACCGCCCACGTGCTTGCGATGGACCCGGCCTCGTGGCGCATCGTGCTCGGCGAACTCGACGCCGGCCTGCACGCCCTCGCCGCGGGACGCCAACCCGCGCCGGCGCGTGAGCACACCAGCTACCGGCAATGGTCACGGCTGCTGCACGAACGGGCCGCGGCCCTGGACACCGCAGGCTTCTGGGCCGCCGAACTCCAGGGCGCCGACCCGCCCCTGGGCGCCCGCAGGCTGCGGCCACTGACCGACCGGGCCGGTGACGTCGCGATCAGCATCTCGACCTGCGAGGCCGACCTCACCGCCCGGCTGCTCGCCAAAGCCGCAGCGGGACAGGCGATGGGCGAACTACTCGTCACCGCGACCGCACGCACGGTGACCGCGTGGCGGCGCCGACGCGGACAGGACACACCGGCACCGCTGCTGGCGCTCGAGACGCACGGCCGCGCCGACGTCGACGTCAACGAGACGGCCGACACCAGCGACACGGTCGGACTGCTCAGCGCGATCTACCCGCTGCGCATCCACACCGACGGCCCCACCGACCTGGCCCGAATCCCCGGCAGCGGCATCGATTACAGCCTGCTGCGGTATGTGCGGCCCGACACGCGCCTGCGCGAACTCCCCGAACCCCAGCTGCTGCTGAACTACCTCGGCAGCGTCCACGTCGGCGTCGGCGACCTGGACCTCGCCCGCGAACTGATGTCCGGCCTTGGGCACGTCCCGGAACCGCAACAGGCGGTGCGCCACGAGCTGACCGTGGCGGCAGGAATCGTCGGCACCGGCGATGCCCCCGTCCTCGTCGCACAGTGGCGAGCGCTGCCCGACATCCTCGATGACTCGGATATCGCCGCGCTGCAACAACTTTGGGTCGAAGCACTGCAGGAGTTGACGACATGAGCACGCTTGCGGTCCTGGGCGCCGGGGCAAAGGCGGTGGCCGTCGCCGCCAAGGCGTACGTATTGCGCGAAATGGGCGTCGACGTTCCCGACGTGATCGCAGTCGAACGCACCGGGGTCGGGGCCAACTGGCAGGCCAGCGGCGGCTGGACCGACGGGGCGCATCGGCTGGGCACCAGCCCGGAAAAGGACGTCGGGTTCCCCTACCGATCGGCACTGGCACCGCGCCGCAACGCCGAACTCGACGAGCGGATGACGCGCTACAGCTGGCAGTCCTATCTGATCGCCACCGCGTCGTTCGCCGAATGGATCGATCGCGGCCGGCCGGCACCCACCCATCGCCGGTGGAGCCAGTACCTGGGATGGGTCGCCCAGCACGTGGGCCTGGACGTCGTGCACGGCGAGGTCGACGGGCTGGCCGTCAGCGGTGACCGCTGGGCGCTGCACACCCACGAGACCACCGTGCACGCCGATGCCCTGATGATCACCGGACCCGGCCAGGCCGAGAAGTCGCTGTTGCCCGGCAATCCGCGGATGCTCTCGATCGCCCAGTTCTGGGACCGCGCCGCCGGCCATGACCGGATCAACGCCGAACGGGTGGCGGTGATCGGCGGCGGTGAAACGGCCGCGTCGATGCTCAATGAGCTGTTCCGGCACCGGGTTTCGACCATCACCGTCATCTCGCCACAGGTCACGCTGTTCACCCGCGGCGAGGGATACTTCGAGAACTCGCTGTTCTCCGATCCCACCGACTGGACCGCGCTGACGCTGGACGAACGCCGCGACGCGCTGGCGCGCACCGACCGCGGAGTGTTCTCGGCCAACGTTCAGGAAGCGCTGTTGGCGGACGACCGCATCCACCACCTGCGCGGCCGGGTCGCCCACGCGGTGGGGTGGGACGGCCAGATCCGGCTCACGCTGTCCACCAACCGGGGCAGCGAAAACCTCGAGACCGTCCACGGTTTCGATCTGGTCATCGACGGATCCGGCGCCGACCCGCTGTGGTTCAGCTCGCTGTTCAGCCAGGACGCCCTCGACCTGCTCGAGCTGGGCCTGGGTGGCCCCCTGACCGCTGACCGCCTGCAGGAGGCCATCGGCTATGACCTGGCCGTCACCGACGTCGTCCCGAAGCTGTTCCTGCCGAACCTCGCCGGACTCACCCAGGGGCCCGGATTCCCCAACCTGAGCTGCCTGGGACTGCTGTCGGACCGGGTGCTGGGATCCACGACGAACCCGTCCACATCCGCCCCGGTGAGACGCGAGCTTGGTCGTAACGTGACCGAGTCGAGACACAAATAGCGGTCGCAGGGGGCACAATTACACCACCTAACACAAGACGAACGGTATGAGGCCGTCCGCCGCATTCCAGGTGCAACTCAGGGGGAGGACCTGACCATGACAACGAGTTTGACAATGACCTTGAAGACCTTGAAATCCGCCGCGACTGGCGTTGCGGCCGTGGCCGCCATCGGCGCCGCCGGCATCGGCGTGACGTCGGCCGCATTCGCCCCGGCTAGCGCCGATCAGGTGCAGCTGGCCGCGGTCGGCGCGCCGCTGCCGCAAGACCCGCCGCCCCCGCCGCCCTTGCCGGGCCAACTGCCGACCCCAGAGCAGTTGTCCACACTGTGCACCCAAGTGACCGACCCCGGCGTTAACTACAGGGACAAGGTCAATTTCGTCGAAAACGGCATCCCTCAAAACGAGGGTATGGTCGCCGACCACGATCTGAGGAAGGCCTACCGGAACGGGAACTTTCCGGAGACGTTCGCCGTGACCAACATTGCGCCGGCCGGCCCGAACATGGCCCAGGCCGACGTGGCCATCTCGGGTCCGAAGTTCGCCGGGCCGGTCACCAAGCACCTCGTGTTCATCAATCAGGGGGGCAACTGGGTCCTGCAGCACGACGCGGCGCTCGCTCTGATTCAGGCATCGACCGCTACGGGCTAAACCGCACCCAGATTCTGGGCGCCTACACAGCAAGCGCATAGATTGGACACACGTGCGCGGGCCTAAAGTAACCGTGCCCATGAAAGGGGGACGATGAAAACCGTCAAGTTCTTTGCCACCGGCGCGGCTACCGTGGCCGCCATCGGGGGAGCGGCGACCGCGATCGCTTTCGCCGCGGCGCCAAGCGATCTGGCCTCGGTGCAATTGGCCGCAGTCGGTGCGCCGCTGCCGCAGGATCCGGTGCCGCCCGCGCCACCGGTTCCGGGTGCGAATGTCCCGACCGCGGACCAGTTGAGCAGCGTGCTGACCAGCCTGGCCGATCCCAACGTTCCGTTCTCCAGCAAGAGCAATCTGGTTGAGGGCGGCATCAGCGGGATCGAAGCGCACGTCGCGGACAAGAAGCTGCAGAAGGCGGCGAAGAACGGCGACCTGCCGCTGTCGTTCGACGTGTCGAACATCCAGCCGACGGCGTCCGGTTCGTCCGCGGACGTCGCGGTCTCCGGACCCAAGCTGACGTCGCCGGTCACGCAGAACCTCTCGTTCGTCAGTCAGGGCGGCGGCTGGGTGCTGTCGCGCGCGTCGGCGATGCAGTTGCTGCAGGCCGTTCAGTGATCGCCGCGCAGCGCGCGTAGGTCGAGCTTGGCGAGGCGTGCCGGGTCGGCCAGCACGTCGATGGCCGCGATGCGTCCGTCGCGCACCACGAATCCCATGATGGCCGTGGCGCGCCCGCCGACGAAGATCACCGCGCCCGCGGCGCCGTTGACGGTCGCGGCCCTCGCCTCGCGCTCGGGGCCCGCGTAACTGCGGGCCAGCCTGGCCACCGAGGCCGCGCCGTCGGCCCGGAAGCCGCGCGTCCCGGCGCCGAAGTCGCCGCGCAGCACCACGTCGGGATGCAGCACCGACACCAACCGGTCGAAGTCGCCGCTACGTCCCGCCGCGAAGAAGGCGTCGACGGCTTCGCGTTGCGCGGTGAGGCTGCCGTCGGGCACCGGGTCCGCCTGCTCGATGCGCCGGCGTGCCCGGCTGGCCAGCTTGCGGGTCGCCTCCGGCGTCCGGTCGACGATGGGTGCGATCTGGTCGAACGGGACGGTGAAGACGTCGTGCAGCACGAACGCCAGCCGCTCCGCCGGCGGCAGCGTATCCAGCACCACGAACAGCGCCAGGCCCACCGCGTCGGCCAGCATCGCGCGGTGTTCGGGATCGGACTCGCCGACCGGATCGACGATCGGGTCCGGTAGATGGGCGACCAATTCCTCCCGTCCGTGGGAGTGGCGGTCGCGCAACATGTTCAGGCAGATGCGGGCCACCACGGTGGTCAGCCAGGCGTCGAGGTTGGCGATGCCGTCCGCGCCGCTGCGACGCAGCCGCAGCCACGCTTCCTGCACCGCGTCCTGGGCGTCGTCGATCGAGCCCAGCATGCGATATGCGATGGCGCCCAGCTGTGGTCGGGCCGCCTCAAAACGTTCCGTGAGCGACGCGGTCACGTGCGACCGGTGTCCCGCTGTGTGTCGGGCAGGGCGCACACCCGGTTGCCGGAAAAGCCGGACGACCCGATGCCGAGCGCGATGTTGAACCGGGCGCGAAAGTTGCCCAGGTTGATCACGTGGGTGAGCGCAACGAGTTGGGGCGTGTCGAAGTGGGCACGCAGCGCATCGAAAAGCTTGTCGCTCACCTCGACCGGGGTGCGGCTGATCGCGGTCGCATACTCCAGGATCAGCTTGTCGACGTCGGAGAAGCACGGGGCGTTCTGGTAATCGGCCATCGCGAGCAGCTCCTCGTCGGTGATTCCCCACTGGCGTGCGATCTGCGAACCGAGGTCGATGCAGTACTCGCAGCGGACGGTCGTCGCCGCCTTCAGCTCGGCCAGCGCGCGCTCGCGCGGGCTGAGGATATCCAGTTTCGACTCGGCCATCTCGAGCTTGCCGATGGCGCTGAGCAGCCGGGGGATGTGTGCATACATCCGCAGCGGTTCCAGCATCCCGGCCGTTTCCAGGCCGGTCATCTGCGCCAGCTTGCGTCTGGTGAAGAAGAAGGCGATCTTGGCGCCCAGGCCGGCGTCGCGGTCGGACACTCCGTTGAGACGGGGCATGGCGGTCCTCCTTGAATGTCGTCCTTACTAGGTCGACACCTGGCGGCGCTCAAACGTGACCGGGCCCCTCAACGGCTAGGTCTGCTGGCTCAGCGGCAAATCCATGTCGAACACCCGGGCATGCAGCACGGTGCGATTCCGCAGGGCGGCACGCACCGCGCGATGCAGGCCGTCCTCGAGATAGGTGATGCCTTTCCACCGCACCGCGTGCGGGAAAAGGTCGCCATAAAAGGTGGAGTCCTCCGACAGCAGGCGGTCCAGTGCGAGCACCGTGGTCGTGGTGACCAATTCGTCGAGCCTGATTTGCTGCGGGGGAATCTGGGACCACTCTCGGTACGAAAGCCCGTGCTCGGGATAGGGCTTACCATCGCGCACGCCCTTGAAAATCATTGGGGGATCTCCCGCGAGGCGTCACCCGGGCCCGACGACTGCATGTTGGACAGGCTAGCCGGAAAATCGTCTGCCGCGGCTGCCGACGCCCGCTCATGGCAGGTCACACCTCGTGAGACCGTAAAATGGACGCGATCAAGGAGGTGGGCGTCGATGGGAAGCGCGGACGAGCGTCGCTTCGAGGTGTTGCGTGCGATCGTCGCCGACTTCGTCGCCACCAAGGAACCGATCGGCTCCAAATCATTGGTGGAACGCCATAACTTGGGCGTGTCCAGCGCCACGGTCCGCAACGACATGGCGGTGCTGGAGGCCGAGGGCTACATCGCCCAGCCCCACACCAGCTCCGGTCGGGTGCCCACCGAGAAGGGATACCGCGAGTTCGTCGATCGGCTCGATGACGTCAAGCCGCTGTCGTCGGCCGAGCGGCGCGCGATCCAAAGCTTCCTCGAGTCCGGCGTCGACCTCGATGACGTGCTGCGCCGGGCTGTGCGCCTGCTGGCTCAGCTGACCCGCCAGGTGGCCGTGGTCCAGTACCCGACGCTGTCGACCTCGACCGTTCGCCACCTGGAGGTGATCGCCCTGACGCCCGCGCGGCTGTTGATGGTGGTCATCACCGACACCGGCCGGGTCGATCAGCGCATCGTCGAACTCGGCGATGTGATCGACGATCATCAGCTTTCACAACTGCGTGAGATGCTCGGTCAGGCGTTGGAGGGCAAACGGCTGGCGGCGGCCTCGACGGCGGTGGCCGATCTCGCCAGCCATCTCGAGGGTTCCGGAGGCTTGGGTGACGCGGTTGGCCGTTCGGCGACGGTATTGCTGGAGTCCCTGGTGGAACACACCGAGGAGCGCCTGGTGATGGGCGGCACCGCCAACCTGACCCGCAATGCCGCGGACTTCGGCGGTTCGCTGCGGTCGATCCTGGAGGCCCTCGAGGAGCAGGTGGTGGTGCTGCGGTTGCTGGCGGCACAGCAAGAAGCCGGCAAGGTGACGGTGCGCATCGGTCACGAGACCGCGGTCGAGCAGATGGCGGGCACCTCGATGGTGTCCACCGCCTACGGCACCACCGACACGGTGTACGGCGGCATGGGCGTGCTGGGGCCCACCAGGATGGACTATCCGGGAACTATCGCCAGCGTGGCCGCGGTTGCTCTCTATATCGGTGAGGTCCTGGGTGCTCGATGACTGCGCACCCCGACAATGGATAGCCGCGTAGGCGCGGCGTAAGAAAGGTCAGGCGTGGCACGCGACTACTACGGGCTGCTCGGCGTGAGCAGAAACGCCAGCGATGCGGACATTAAGCGCGCGTATCGCAAGCTGGCGCGCGAACTGCATCCCGACGTCAACCCCGATGAGGCCGCGCAGGCGAAATTCAAGGAGATCAGCGTCGCCTACGAAGTGCTCAGCGACCCGGAGAAACGCCGGATCGTCGACCTGGGTGGCGACCCGCTGGAAAACGCCGCCGCCTCGGCCGGCGGGTTCGGCGGGTTCGGCGGTTTGGGCGATGTCTTCGAGGCTTTCTTCGGTGGCGGCTTCAGTGGCGGGGCCACGTCACGCGGTCCCATCGGCCGGGTGCGGCCCGGCTCCGACTCGCTGCTGCGGATGCGCCTGGACCTGGAGGAGTGCGCGACCGGCGTGACCAAGCAGGTGACCGTCGACACCGCGGTGTTGTGCGACCGCTGCCAGGGCAAGGGCACCAACGGCGATTCCGCGCCGATTCCCTGCGACACCTGCGGTGGCCGCGGCGAGGTGCAGACGGTGCAGCGTTCGCTACTGGGCCAGATGGTGACGTCGCGGCCGTGTCCGACCTGCCGCGGTGTCGGAGTGGTCATCCCCGACCCGTGCCACCAGTGCATGGGCGACGGCCGGGTGCGGGCCCGTCGGGAAATCAGCGTCAAGATCCCCGCCGGTGTCGGTGACGGCATGCGCGTCCGGCTCGCCTCCCAAGGGGAGGTCGGGCCCGGGGGAGGACCGGCCGGCGACCTGTATGTCGAGGTGCACGAGCAGGCCCATGACATTTTCGTTCGCGACGGCGACGACCTGCACTGCACGATCTCGGTGCCGATGGTCGACGCGGCGCTGGGCACCACGGTCACCGTTGACGCCATCCTCGACGGCATGAGCGAGATCACCATTCCGCCTGGGACGCAACCGGGTTCGGTCATCACGCTGCGCGGCCACGGGATGCCGCACCTGCGCTCCAGCGCGCGGGGCAATCTGCACGTTCACATCGAGGTCGTGGTTCCCACACGGCTCGACCATCAGGACAGCGAACTGCTGCGCGAGCTGAAGAACCGCCGCAGCCGCGACGTGGCCGAGGTCCGCTCGACGCACAGCGGCGGCGGGCTGTTCAGCCGGCTGCGCGAGACCTTCACCGGGCGCTAGCCACAGTCACACGGATCGCGCACATGGTGGCGACGCTGTTCTACATCGACGCACTGCCCGACGCCGGGGCGCTGGCCGTCGTCGACGGCGACGAAGGATTTCACGCCGCCACCGTGCGCCGGATCCGTCCCGGCGAGCAGCTGGTGCTCGGCGACGGAGCCGGCGGCCTGGCGCGCTGCGTGGTCGAGCACGCCGGGCGCGACGGGCTGCGTGCCCGGGTGCAGGAGCGCTGGCGCGTCGCGCCCGCGCGGCCCTCCGTGACGGTGGCGCAGGCGCTGCCCAAGTCCGAGCGCTCGGAGTTGGCGATCGAATTGGCCACCGAGGCCGGCGCCGACGCGTTCCTGGCCTGGCAGGCGGCTCGGTGCGTGGCCAACTGGCAAGGCGCGAAGGTCGACAAGGGTCTGCGCCGCTGGCGCGCCGTCGCCCGATCGGCGGCCCGCCAATCCCGTCGGCCGCGCATCCCCGCGGTCGACGGCGTGGTGTCCACTGTGGCGTTGACGCGGCGGATTCGCGACGAGGTGGCGGCCGGTGCGAAGGTGTTGGTGTTGCATGAGTCGGCGACCGTGGGGCTCGCGGATGTCGCTGTGGGACAGGCGGATTCGGTGTTGCTCGTGGTCGGCCCGGAGGGCGGTATCGCGCCCGACGAGTTGGCGGCGCTGACGGACGCGGGCGCGCTAGCGGTCCGGCTCGGCCCGCAGGTGCTGCGGACGTCGAGCGCGGCCGCGGTGGCGCTGGGCGCGCTGGGCGTGCTGACCGACCGATGGGACGATCCGTCGAGCCTGTAATTTCGCAGGCCCTTACTCGCACTTTCCCTGCGAAATTACAGCCTCGCGGTGACGGCTTGCCGGCCATTGGGTCAGCAGCCACCCGGCGGTAAGATGGGAAATCTAGAAACTGCGCCCACCACGGGCGGGAACCGCAGAAGGCAGGCATCGGAAACCACGTGACGCCACGCGAGACCAGCGCCGCTGACGCATCGGCCTCTGCTCAGGTTCGCAGCAGCATCGATGTTCCGCCCGATCTCGTCGTGGGCCTGTTGGGTTCGGCCGACGAGAACCTGCGGGCATTGGAACGGATGCTCAACGCCGACCTGCACGTGCGCGGCAACACCATCACCCTGTCGGGTGAGCCGGCCGACGTCGCGCTGGCCGAGCGGGTGATCTCCGAGCTCGTCGCCATCGTCGGAAGCGGTCAGTCGATGACACCGGAGGTGGTGCGCCACAGCGTCGCCATGCTCGTCGGCACCGGCAACGAGTCACCGGCGGAAGTGCTCACGCTGGACATCCTGTCGCGCCGCGGTAAAACGATCCGGCCCAAGACGCTGAATCAAAAGCGTTACGTCGACGCCATCGACGCCAACACCATCGTGTTCGGCGTCGGCCCGGCGGGCACCGGGAAGACGTACCTGGCCATGGCCAAGGCCGTCCACGCGCTGCAGACCAAACAGGTGACGCGCATCATCCTGACCCGGCCGGCCGTGGAAGCCGGTGAGCGCCTTGGCTTTTTGCCCGGCACGCTGAGCGAGAAGATCGATCCGTATCTGCGGCCGCTCTATGACGCGCTGTACGACATGATGGATCCCGAGCTGATCCCAAAGCTGATGTCCGCCGGGGTGATTGAAGTGGCGCCGCTCGGGTACATGCGCGGCCGCACCCTGAATGACGCGTTCATCGTCCTCGACGAGGCGCAGAACACCACGGCCGAACAGATGAAGATGTTCCTCACCCGGCTGGGCTTCGGGTCGAAGGTCGTCGTCACCGGGGACATGACGCAAATCGACCTCCCCGGGGGCGCCAGGTCGGGCCTGCGATCGGCGGTCGACATCCTGGAAAGCGTCGACGACATCCACATCGCCGAGTTGACCAGCGCGGACGTGGTGCGTCACCGGCTGGTCTCCGAAATCGTCGACGCCTACGCCAGATACGAGGAGCCCGGCTCGGGGCTGAACCGGGCGGCTCGGCGGGCCTCCGGCGTCCGCAGTCGTCGATGATGGTGCCATGAGCATCGAGGTATCCAACGAGTCGGGCATCGACGTCTCCGAAGCGGAATTGGTCAGCGTCGCACGATTCGTCATCGCCAAGATGGACGTCAATCCGAGCGCCGAGCTGTCGATGGTGCTGTTGGACACCGCGGCGATGGCCGACCTGCACATGCGCTGGATGGACCTGCCCGGCCCGACCGACGTGATGAGCTTCCCGATGGACGAGCTCGAACCCGGCGGCCGCCCCGACGCGCCCGAGCCGGGGCCGTCGATGCTGGGCGACATCGTGCTGTGCCCGGAGTTCGCCGCCGAGCAGGCGGCCGCGGCGGGACACAGCCTCGGACACGAGCTGGCGCTGCTGACCATCCATGGTGTGCTGCACCTGCTCGGCTACGACCACGCCGAACACGACGAAGAAAAAGAGATGTTCGCCTTGCAGGAGCGGCTGCTCGAAGAGTGGGTCGCCGAACAGGTCGAGGCCTACCAGCAGGACCGCCAGGAGGAACGGGACCGCCGGTTGCTGGACAAGTCAAGGTATTTCGACAATTGACCGGTTTGTCTCAGCTGTTCGGCGCGATCGCGCTGATCGCGCTGGGAGGCCTTTTCGCCGCGATCGACGCCGCGATCAGCACTGTGTCGCTGGCCCGGGTGCAGGAGCTGGTGCGCGACGAGCGGCCCGGCGCGGTCGCGCTTTTCCGGGTGATGTCCGAGCGGCCCCGCTACATCAATCTGGTGGTGCTGCTGCGGATCATCTGTGAGATCACGGCGACGGTACTGCTGGTGGTGTTCCTCTACGACAACTACGGCATCAAGTGGGCGCTTTTCGGCGCGGCGACCACCATGGTGGTAACCAGCTTCGTCGTCATCGGGGTGGGCCCGCGCACCCTGGGCCGCCAGAACGCGTATTCCATTTCGTTGGCGACGGCCCTTCCGCTGCAAGCACTCTCGTGGCTGCTGATGCCGCTCAGCCGGCTGCTGGTGGTCTTGGGTAACGCGCTGACCCCGGGCCGCGGGCTGCGCAACGGGCCGTTCGCGTCCGAGATCGAACTGCGCGAGGTCGTCGACCTCGCCCAGCAGCGCGGTGTGGTGGCCGCCGACGAACGCCGGATGATCCAGTCGGTCTTCGAACTCGGTGACACCCCGGCGCGGGAGGTGATGGTGCCGCGCACCGAGATGATCTGGATCGAAAGCGACAAATTCGCCAGCCAAGCCACGAACCTGGCGGTCCGTAGCGGGCATTCCCGCATACCGGTGATCGGTGAGAACGTCGACGACATCGTCGGCGTCGTCTACCTGAAAGACCTTGTCCAACAGACGTTCTTGTCGGCCGACGGGGGACGGGACACCAAAGTCTCGCAGGTGATGCGCCCCGCGGTGTTCGTACCGGACTCCAAGCCGCTGGATGCGCTGCTGCGGGAAATGCAGCGCGACCGCAACCACATGGCGCTGCTCGTCGACGAGTACGGCGCCATCGCCGGCTTGGTCAGCATCGAAGACGTGCTGGAAGAAATCGTCGGGGAGATCGCCGACGAGTACGACCAGGAAGAGACCGCACCGATAGAAGACCTGGGGGACAAGCGGTTTCGGGTCTCCGCGCGGCTGCCGATCGAAGACGTCGGCGAACTCTACAATCTGGAATTCGACGACGACCTCGACGTCGATACCGTGGGCGGCCTGCTGGCGCTGGAATTGGGCCGGGTTCCGCTCCCAGGTGCCGAGGTCGTCACGCATGGCCTGCGGCTGCGCGCCGAGGGCGGACCCGATCATCGAGGACGGGTCCGGATCGGCACCGTTCTGCTGAGCCCGGCCGAACCCGTGGAGCAGGAAGGCGAACAGGATGGCTGAACGGCTGGACGACGAGGACGCGAAGCTGGTGGTGTTGGCGCGGGCCGCGATGGCCCGCGCCGAGGCTGACGGCGCCGCCGCCGTGCGCGACGTCGATGGCCGCACATACGCGGCCGCGCCGGTGAGCTTGTCGACGTTGCGGCTGACCGGTCTGCAGGCCGCGGTGGCCGCCGCGGCATCCAGCGGGGCGACCGGCCTGGAGGCCGCGGTCCTGGTGGCAGCGTCCGCCGACGATCCCGGCATCGCCGCGGTCCGCGAATTGTCCCCGACGGCGGTGGTCATCCTCACCGATCGCGACGGGAACGTCTTGTGACGGGTGTGCGCGCTCGCCCATGACTGAATTCCATTCCGGTTTCGTGTGTTTGGTCGGCAGGCCGAACACCGGCAAGTCGACGCTGACGAACGCTCTGGTCGGCACCAAGGTGGCGATCACCTCGAAGCGGCCGCAGACCACCCGCCACACCATTCGTGGCATCGTGCACCGCGACAACTTCCAGATCGTTCTGGTCGACACGCCTGGCTTACACCGGCCGCGCACGCTGCTGGGTAAGCGGCTCAACGATCTGGTCCGCGACACCTACGCCGAGGTCGACGTCATCGGGCTGTGCATCCCGGCCGACGAGGGGATCGGCCCGGGAGATCGCTGGATCGTCGAGCAGATTCGTTCGGTTGCGCCGAAGACCACACTCGTCGTCATCGTCACCAAGATCGACAAAGTGCCCAGGGACCGGGTGGCCGCGCAGCTCGTCGCGGTCAGCGAACTGGTCGACGGTTCGGCCGAGATCGTCCCGGTGTCGGCGGCGACCGGCGCCCAGGTCGACGTCCTGACCGACGTGCTGGCCGCCGCGCTACCGGTCGGCCCGGCCTACTACCCCGACGGGGAATTGACCGACGAACCCGAAGAGGTTCTGATGGCCGAGCTGATCCGTGAGGCCGCCCTCGAAGGAGTTCGCGATGAGCTACCGCATTCGTTGGCCGTGGTGATCGACGAGGTCAACCCCCGCGAGGATCGTGACGACCTGATCGATGTGCACGCGCTGCTCTACGTCGAGCGGGACAGCCAGAAGGGCATCGTCATCGGCAAGGGCGGTGCCCGGTTGCGGGAGGTGGGCACCGCCGCGCGCGGTCAGATCGAGAAGCTGCTCGGGACGAAGATCTATCTCGACCTGCGGGTCAAGGTCGCCAAGAACTGGCAGAGCGACCCCAAACAGCTTGGCCGGCTTGGGTTTTAGCGCCGCTCATCGTGTGACGCCGGCCCGTGCTGCCACCACACCGTGGGTTGCTTGCTCGCCCATCCGCAGACGGCCTCCAGCTCGGCCGCGAGTGAGATCAGCATGCCCTCGCTGTTGGCCGGGCCCATCAGCTGCACACCGATCGGCAGGCCGTCGGAGGTGAACCCCGCGGGCACGTTGATCGACGGCCAGCCCAGCACGTTCCACGGCCAGGTCAGCGGGCACGCCGCGATCATGGCGCGGTCGGTGCCCCAGCCGCTCAACCGGTCGAACGCGCGCGCCAACGGGGGCGGCTGCGCGGTCGTCGGGGCCAGCACCACGTCGACGATGTCGAAGATCGACCCCACCCGGCGCTGGGCCGCGGCCTCATGGAGGCGCGCGCTGCGCAGGATCGCCTGACCCAGCACATGGCCCATCCGCATGTTGGCCAGGGTGCGGGGGTCCCAGTTGACGCCGTCGCCCAGCCGTTCTTCCCAATCCCGAAGACCCGCCGTGGACCGGGCGAGAAAGTCCCACGACAACCGCAGCCCGTAGTCGGGGTTGCCGGTCTGCACGCTGTGGCCCAGCAGCTCGAGTTGCCTGGCCACGCTCCGGGTCGCGGCCAGGATGTCGGGATGCAACTTGGGCCGAAAAGCGGTGTAAGGGAACCGGGTTGACACCGCGATGTTCAGCGGACCGGGCGCGATCCCGACGTAGTCCGACGCCTTGATCGGGGGCGGCTTGTGCCGGTCGCCGTCGACGTTTCCGGACGCGGCGTCGAGCACCAGCGCGGCATCGGCCACGGTGCGCGCCAGCACGCCGTTGACCGTGATCCCGTTGAACGCCTCCGGTAACGGCCACGTCGAGATCCGGCCGCGCTGCGGCTTGATGCCTACCAGGTGGGTCCACGCGGCGGGGATCCGGATGCTGCCGGCGCCGTCGGAGCCGATGGCTGCGGTGACGAGGCCCGCGGCCACCGCGGCTGCGCTGCCGCCGGACGACCCGCCCGGCGTGTGCCGCCGCGACCAGGGGTTGCGGGTGTGTCCGAACCCGGGTCCGCTGGTGAACGGCCACTGGCCCAGTTCACAGGTGTTCGTCTTGCCGACGATCACCGCGCCGGCCGCCTTCAGGCGGCGCACCACCTCGGCGTCGTGGGTGGCCGGGGGCACATACCCCTCGGTGCCGAAGGCGGTCGGCACCCCGGCAACGTCGACGTCGTCCTTCACCGCGATCGGGATGCCGAGCAATGGTGCGGTGTCGCCGGCGGCCCGCCGCCGATCGGCCTCGGCGGCGTCGGCCAGCGCCGACTCGGTGAGCACCACGCGGAACGCGTTGAGGGTGGACTGACTGAGATCGATGGCGTGCAGGGCGCGGCGCACCAATGTGACCGACGTCACCGAGCGGCTGGCAAGCTGATAGAGCAGGTCGGTCAGCGTGGGCAGGCGCTGGCTGCGGGACCCGTAAGCGGACCCGGAAACGGACTCAGAAGCGCCGACCACGGGGTACGAGACTAACGGCGCGGATCCCCGCAATGTCGCGGCGGGGTGCAAAACTATTGTGATGCGGCTGTATCGAGACCGGGCTGTTGTGCTGCGCCAGCACAAGCTCGGCGAAGCCGACCGGATCGTGACCCTATTGACACGCGATCACGGGCTGGTTCGCGCGGTGGCCAAGGGAGTGCGGCGCACCCGCAGCAAATTCGGCGCACGGCTGGAGCCCTTCGCGCACATCGATGCGCAGCTGCACCCCGGGCGCAACCTCGACATCGTCACCCAGGTCGTTTCCATCGACGCGTTCGCCACCGACATCGTCAGCGACTACGGCCGATACACCTGCGGATGCGCGATGCTGGAAACCGCCGAACGCCTCGCCGGTGAGGAGCGGGCCCCCGCCCCGGCCCTGCACCGGCTAACCGTGAGCGCGCTGCGGGCGGTGGCCGACGGACGCCGTCCCCGTGACCTGCTTTTGGACGCCTATCTGCTGCGCGCCATGGGCATCGCCGGATGGGCACCGGCGCTGACTGAGTGCGCCCGGTGCGCCACCCCGGGCCCGCATCGGGCATTTCACATCGCCGCCGGAGGCAGCATTTGCCCGCAGTGTCGGCCGGCCGGTGCCACCACACCGCCGCTGGGCGTCCTGGACCTGATGTCCGCGCTGCACGACGGCGATTGGGAGGCCGCCCAGGCGGCGCCGCAATCCCATCGAAGCTATGCCAGCGGATTGGTCGCCGCGCACCTGCAATGGCATCTGGAGCGGCAGCTCAAAACGTTGCCGCTGGTGGAGCGCAACTATCAAATCGACAGGCAGATCGCCGAACGGCGCGCGGCGCTGATCGGGCAGGATGAGGCCTGTGGTTAAGTACCGGGTCACCGGGTCCCGGCGAACGGCCGAGCGCAAGCACAAGTTCAGCGACTTCCCGCAGCTGCCCCCCGCGCCCCACGACTACCCGACCTTTCCCGACAAGTCGACATGGCCGGTTGTCTTCCCGGAGCTGCCACCCGCCGCCGACGGCGGCCCGTGCCGGCCACCGCAGCATGTCTCGAAGGCGGCCGCGCCCAGGATCGAGGCCGACCGATTGCCCAATCACGTCGCCATCGTGATGGACGGCAACGGCCGTTGGGCAACCCAACGCGGGCTGAACCGCACCGACGGTCATAAGGCGGGTGAGGCCGTCGTGATCGACATCGTCTGCGGTGCAATCGAACTCGGCATCAAATGGCTCAGCCTGTATGCCTTCTCCACCGAGAACTGGAAGCGTTCCCCCGAGGAAGTCCGCTTCCTGATGGGATTCAACCGCGACGTGGTACGCATGCGCCGCGTGAACCTCAACACGATCGGGGTGCGGATCCGCTGGGTGGGTTCGCGGCCGCGGCTGTGGCGCAGCGTCATCAACGAATTGGAGATCGCGGAGGCGATGACGCGCAGCAACGACGTCATCACGGTCAACTATTGCGTGAACTACGGCGGTCGCGCCGAAATCGCCGATGCGACAAGGGAAATAGCACGCCTGGTGCAGGCGGGCAGGCTGAATCCCGAGCGGATCAGCGAGGCGACGATCGCACGTCACATGCAGCGGCCCGACATCCCCGATGTCGATCTTTTCCTGCGGACTTCGGGGGAACAGCGGTCCAGCAATTTCATGTTGTGGCAGGCCGCCTACGCCGAGTACATCTTTCAAGACAAGCTGTGGCCCGATTATGACCGCCGCGACTTGTGGGCGGCCTGCGAGGAATACGCGGAACGCAACAGACGGTTCGGGAGCGCGTAATGCCATCACTGCAGGAGCGCCTGGCCTCCATCCTCCGCGACGTGCTGCCCGTCGAGGACGAAGCCGACGGCGCACTGACGGTTCACCACGACGGCACCTTCGCGTCGCTGCGGGTGGTGAACATCGCCGAGGGCCTCGACCTGGTGTCGCTGACCCAGATCCTGGCGTGGGACCTGCCGCTGACCAAGAAGGTCAGCGATCTGGTGGCCAAGCAGGCGCACGACAGCAACTTCGGCACCGTGACCCTCGTCCAGAAGGTCAGCGACAAGGCGGTGCAGCGCAACTCCGGCAAGGGCGCGGCGAAGACCGCGGATGTGATGCTGCGGTACAACTTTCCCGGCGCGGGCTTGGCCGACGACGCGCTGCGCACCCTGATCCTGCTCGTGTTGGATACCGGCGCCGAGATACGGCGCTCGCTGACGGCCTAGGACACCGCCGCCGCGGTGGGCGCGACATCTTCGAAAGCGCCGCTCCGCAGCAGCGTGCCCAGCAGTTCTTGGTCGTGGTACGCCGGCCGGGTCGTGTCGATGAACCGTTCGACAACCTCGACGAAGCGGTCGGGATGGTCGTGATGCGGCTGGTGTCCGGACTTTTCGAAGATCTCCAGGCGCGAACCGGGCATCGCCGCGTGGGCCGTGTGGGCATGGTCCACCGGGATGATCAAGTCGTCTTCGCCCCAAATGATCTGCACCGGAACGGTTTGCATGAGGTAGCTGCGATCCAGCATGGTGACGAACTGGCCGCGGCTGTCCACCACCGATCGCAGGGTGCGTGCGAACGCCGCCAGCGCGGCGGGGTCCTGGAAGCCCTCGAGCAGGTTCACGGTATCGACGGCGTCGCGCCCGAATTTGGTGGAACCCAACAGGGTTTGAATGGCGCGGCCAACGACTCGCATGACAGGCAGCGCGCCCGGCAAGCGCACCATGGCCAGCGCTTCGCTGCCCATCGGGCTCGCCGCCAACCGCAGCGCGAAGCTCACGTCCTGCGCGACGCCGCCGGCACTCACCAGCACGATGCGCTCCACCAGCTGGGGATACTGATAGGCGAATTGCGCCGCGACGCCGCCACCGAACGAATGGCCGACGACGGTGACGCGGTCGATACCGAGCACGGCGAGCAGGTCGCGCATGCCGTTCGCGAAGGCCGCCAACGAGTAGTCGGCGCGCGGCTTGTCGGACTCGCCATGGCCCAGCAGGTCCGGCGCGATGACCGTGAACCGTTGCGCAAGCTTGGCGTGCACCGGGCCCCACGACGCGGATTTGTCGCCGACGCCGTGGATCAGCAGCAGAGCCGGTCCCGACCCCGCGATCCGGAAGGCGCGGCGGTAGCCATGGATCGTCCGGAACTGCAGTGACGGCGTCTCGACGTCGCGCACCGGCCGCAAGTGGGGCGATAGCTGGTTCCGCATCGTGTTCTCACTTCCCTTGAGGTGATGTCTCGGCCCGTGGGCCACTCATGGGTAGGAGCACGCGGCGGACGCGTGGCGGACACTTTTTTGCCGAACTTTTTTAGGAGCGGCACTCCGAGCAGGTGCCGAAGATTTCGATGGTGTGGCTGACCTCGGAGAAGCCATGCTTGGCGGCCACCTGCGCGGCCCACTCCTCGACCTCGTGGTCGCCCACCTCGACGGTGGTACCACAGCCGCGGCAGACCAGGTGGTGGTGATGATGCTCCGAGCACCTGCGGTAGACGGACTCGCCGGTATCGGTGCGCAGGGTGTCGACCAGTCCCGCCGCCGCCATCGACTGCAGCGTCCGGTACACGGTGGTCAGCCCGATGTTTTCGCCGCGGCGGCGCAGCTCGTCGTGCAGCTCCTGGGCCGAGCGGAATTCGTCGAGCGTCTCCAACAGTGTGGAAATCGCCGCCCGCTGACGGGTGGACCGAACAGTCGCTCCCGTCACTGCGTGTCCTCGCTCGCGTGCGCGACCGCATCGACGACGATGTGCGCGAGGTGGTGGTCGGCGAGGCGGTAGAGCACCTCGCGACCGGATCGCTCCCCGGCGACCACACCCGCGGCTTTGAGGATCTTCAGATGCTGGCTCACCAGCGGCTGCGGCACCCCCAGCGCGTCGACCAGTTCGTGGACGCAGCGCTGGGATTGGCGCAATTGCAGCACGATCGCGATCCGCACCGGTGCGGCCAGCGCGCGCAGCAGCTCGCCGGCGGCGTCGAGGATCTCCCGCGGCGGCGGCACGGGGTAATCGCCGAATTCGGCGTGCCCATGGGCATCCGCGCCGAGATCCGCGGTCGACGACGAGCCGTCGGCCGCCGTCGGCGTTGAGGAGGACATCACCATGGGAGAGTCATCACCTCGAGAGGTCCCGGGTCGTAGGAGCGCCTGCCGGTGGAAGGGCGATAGGCTTCCTCCACTGTCACATGCATGATGATGCATGTCAAAGACCGCGGGGCTGGTCGATACCATGACTGATGTTTTGCGCGCGGCGGTTGATCGCCGCACGCGTCCGCCCGACCCGGAAAGGGAGTGCACCACCCCGTGGCGTCCGTCATCGACACCGTAGTCAACCTGGCCAAACGGCGCGGCTTCGTCTTCCCTTCGGGCGAGATCTACGGCGGCACAAAATCGGCGTGGGACTACGGGCCGCTGGGCGTGGAACTCAAGGAAAACATCAAACGGCAGTGGTGGCGGTCGGTGGTCACCGGCCGCGACGACGTCGTCGGAATCGATTCGTCGATCATCCTGCCGCGGCAGGTCTGGGTGGCCTCCGGCCACGTCGAGGTGTTCCACGACCCGCTGGTCGAGTGCCTGAACTGCCACCACCGGCACCGCCAGGACCACATGCAGGAGGCCTACGCGGCGAAGAAGGGGATCGACGACCCCGAGTCGGTGCCGATGACCGAGATCGTCTGCCCAGACTGCGGCACCAAGGGCCAGTGGACCGAGCCCCGCGAGTTCAACATGATGCTCAAGACGCATCTGGGGCCCATCGAGACCGAGGAGGGGCTGCATTATCTGCGTCCCGAGACCGCCCAGGGCATCTTCATCAACTTTGCCAACGTGGTGACCACCGCCAGGCGCAAGCCGCCGTTCGGCATCGGTCAGATCGGTAAGAGCTTCCGCAACGAGATCACCCCGGGCAACTTCATCTTCCGCACCCGCGAGTTCGAGCAGATGGAGATGGAGTTCTTCGTCGAGCCGTCGACCGCGCCGGACTGGCATCAATATTGGATCGACACCCGCCTGCAGTGGTATGTCGACCTCGGCATAAATCCGGACAATCTGCGCCTATTCGAACACCCCAAGGACAAGTTGTCGCATTACTCCGATCGCACCGTCGACATCGAATACAAGTTCGGATTCGTCGGCAATCCGTGGGGCGAGCTGGAAGGCGTGGCCAACCGAACCGACTTCGACTTATCAACGCACGCACAACATTCCGGCGCCGATCTGTCATTCTACGACCAGGTCACCGATACCCGGTACACGCCGTACGTCATCGAACCGGCTGCGGGCCTGACCCGGTCGTTCATGGCGTTTCTGATCGACTCCTACACCGAGGACGAAGCCCCGAACGCCAAAGGCGGGATGGACAAGCGGACCGTGCTGCGCCTGGACCCGCGGCTGGCACCGATCAAGGCCGCGGTGCTGCCGCTGTCTCGGCACGCCGACTTGAGTCCCAAGGCGCGTGACTTGGCCGCTGAATTGCGCAAAAGCTGGAATATCGATTTCGACGACGCCGGTGCCATCGGGCGCCGTTACCGCCGCCAGGACGAGGTCGGCACGCCTTTCTGCGTGACGGTGGATTTCGACTCACTCGAGGACAACGCCGTTACCGTTCGAGCGCGCGACGACATGACACAGGAGCGCATTGCGATGGACGCCGTCGCCGATTACCTGGCGGTGCGGCTCAAGGGCAGCTAATCCGCAATTAATTGGCGAAAGTCCAGCCATTTCGCCGTCGGGTTGGCTTACGATCACCTGTGGCGGGTTTCACATGTGTCTAGTTGCCACGGGTGGGTGTCGAGCTGTGTGCAAGGGCGTTGATGCGGTGCACGTGTTGAGGTTGTGATGTTCTTCCCCTGGTTGCCACCGGAGATCAACTCGGCGCTGATGTTTGCTGGCGCGGGTCCGGGGCCCCTGCTCGCGTCGGCCACGGCCTGGGACGCATTGGCGGCGGATCTGGCGGGGGCGGCGGCGTCCTTCGATTCGGTCGTTTCGGGGCTGACCGGCGGACCGTGGACCGGTCCGGCGTCGCTGTCGATGGCGGCGGCGGCGGTGCCGTATGTGACGTGGCTGAACGCGGCCGCGACACAAGCCGAGGCGGCGTCCGCGCAGGCCTTCGCGGCCGCGGCGGCGTTCGAGACCGCGCAGGCGGGCACCGTGCCCCCGGCCGCGGTGGCGGCGAACCGGGCGCTGTTGCTGTTGCTGATCGCGACGAACTTTTTCGGTCAGAACACCGCGGCGATTGCGGCGACCGAGCTCGAGTACATGGAGATGTGGGCTCAGGATGTGGCCGCGATGACGGGGTACCACGCCGGGGCGATGTCGGTGGCGGCCACGTTGCCGTCGTTCAGCGCGCCCCCGGTGGGCCTGGCCGGGCTGGGCGCCGGGTTGGGGAACATCCTGTCCTCGTTCTTGTCCTCGTTCGTGTCCTGGTTGTCGGGCCTGCTTCCGGTCGGGGGATTGGCGGGATTGGCCGGCCAGGTCCAGACCTTCATAGCGGGCATTCCCGCTGTGCTCATCAATGCCGTGACTCAGCTTCCGACGACGTTGTCGGCGGTGCCGCTGACGTCGTTGGCGTCGGTGGCGCAGGTGGCGCAGGTGGGGATGGTTCCGGCGAGCATGGTTGCGTCGCCGATGATGAGCCTGGCGCAGGTCGCAAACGGCGCGGGGTTGGCCAGTTCCGCGACCACCGGGATGGCTGCGGTTCCCCAGTTCGTCGGTTCGAGCGTTCCCCCAATCAGTGTGCTGAGCGGCGCCACTACCGGCCTGGGGCCGGTTGGCGCCGGGCTGGGTAATGCGCGGTTGGTGGGGGCGATATCGGTGCCGTCGACGTGGCCGGGGTCGATGCCGATGCGCATGGCCACCCCGGTGACGTCCGGGCTGGGTGCCGGGTTGCCGAGCGCCGCGGCGGCCGAGGCGGCCGAGGTCGCCCCTGCGGCCGGAACACCGATGTCGCCGATGCCCGTGGGTGTCAACGGTATGCCCGGCAAGACGGACCGGGCGAGTCCGCATGTGGTGCCGACGAGGCCCACGGTGGTGCCCCGGACCGGGGTCGGATAGGGATCGGTCAATTCCGGATATCGAGCTCGGGACTGGCCTACGATAAATGTGCTTGTGCGAAAGGGGGCATCGTGCTATTGCCTCTTGGGACCCCGCTGCCGGACGACGCGGTGCTGGCGCAACGCGGCGAGTCGGGCTTGCTCGGTCGCTTGTCGGTTCCGATGAGTTGGGGCGTGGCCGTTCCGCCGGACGACTACGACCACTGGGCGCCGAAAGCCGAAGAGGGCGCCGATGCCGACCACAAGGTCGGCGACGGCGGCAATGCCGAGCCGGCTACCGACGAGGCCGAACCGCACTTCAAGGTGGCGCGGCCCAAGGGTGTGGTGCCGCATTCTCCTGCGGCCGGTTGACGGCCAACACGCCTAGAAACGGCCGCCGCCACCCATAAAGCCGCCGGATGCGCGCACGCTGCCGCCGAACGATGTGGGTCTCCATCCGCCGAATCCTCCCCTCATCGCGCCGCTGAGAAGGTCGCCGACGATGATTCCGCCCAGCAGCGCGCCGGTGTCGTCGCCCCTGCGGCGGGTGTAAGCGCGCTGCGCCGACTGCACATCGGCGTTCGCCAACGACTGCGCGGTGGCGGCCAGCGTCGAGGCGGCATTGGCGTGGGCGATCGCCCCGGCCGGATCGGCCGCCTGCTCGTGCGCGGTGGCGAGGTGCCGTCTGGCTTCGGCCAGCCGGGTCCGGGCCTCGGGCCCGACGCTGCCGCGGCGGGTGTCGATGTATTCGGAGACGCCGCGCACCCGCGACTCCGCGGTGAACAAGGCCTGCTCGAGTGATCGGTTGAGGCGCGCGGCGCTCGCCCGCTCCTCGGCCAGGACCGCCAATAGCCGATTGAGCTCGGCGTCGGCCTTGCCCAGCCGGGCGAAAGCGCCCAGCGGATCGGTGCCACCGCGCGCACTGTCGACGGCGCTGACGGCCGCGTCGCGCGCCGCACGCAGCTCGCTCTTGGGGTTCTGGTTTTGCAAGTGCTCGTTGGCGCGCTCGATGCCCGCTTGAATGTCGGCCATGACCGACGGCAGCTCGTCGACGGCATGGCGGATGTCGCCGGCCGCGCTGTCGATTGCGTCGAGCAGCGACCGCGCCTGGCCGAGCGCCGACTCGGCGGCTCGGAAGGCGTCCACCAAGCCGCCCTGCTGTCCGCTCACGGCCCGGTCGGCGAGAGCCCGAGCCGCCCCGATGTTGCGGTCGGCGAACGCCAGCCGCTCCTTGGCGGTCGTCACATTCCCGGCAACCGAAGTCAGTGCGGCGGGGTCGAATTCGTTGTGCAGCTCGGTCAGCCGCTGCTCGGCCGGGCCGATGCGGGCGGTGAGCTCGACGACCTGTTGGGTCAGCGCGTCGAGCCGCGATGCGGCGTTGATCACCAAATCCCGCAGTTTCTCGAACGCCTCGGTCTGCGACTCCAGCTCTCGGTCGGCGCGCGCCGCCGACACGATCACGCGAGTGAGCAGTTCGCGACGCTGCACCGGTGTCTCCGGTGTGTCGTCATCCAGCTGCTGGCGCACGGTGAACCCTTGGGACAGAGCCGTTTTGGCGTTGTTCACCGCCCGCGTGAACGGTTCGGTGCGCTCATCGCCGAATTCTTCGACAGCAAGCGCGAGTTCGTTGCAGCTCGTGCGCAGCGCGTTGTCGACGTCCACCACCATGGACCGGGACAGGTCGTCGAGGGTGTTCAACGGCACGGCGGCCAACGCATTCGCGTCGGTCGGGTCGACTTTTCGCGCCGCGGCCAGCGCGGCGGCGCGGCGTCGCCGGGTGCGATATCGCGTGACCAACAGCAGGACCACCACCGCGACGGCGACGACGCCCAGCGACACCAGCAGGACCACCCGGCCCGACGATCGGGGCGCCGTGTTGAGCCCGTTGGCCGCGGCGACTGCCGCGCCGCTCCAGTCGCCGGCGTGCAGCGCGGGTTCGATCCGGTTGCGCCGCAGGTTATCCACCTGGCCCGCGTTGATGCCCCTGATCGCGGACGGCACCAGGAAGGCGTATGCCCGGCCGGTCGTGGCCACCGCCAGCAGCGCGTCGTAGTCCCCGAGGTCGCTGGCGCTATAGGTCCGCTTCGCCCAGTCCTCCGCGCTCTGTCCGGAGAAGTCGCCGACGTAGACCACCCACAGTCGGATGTGGCGATCGGCGTAGAGCTTGTCAGCGGCCGACGTCACCGCGGCGCGACCGGAATCGGACAGGGCCGCGGCGTTGTCGGTGACGTACCCCGGCAGCCGAAACGGCGGTTGCGCGCCGGCCGATGGAGCCAGCAGCAGCCCGGCCGCGAGGATCGCCACCATCACACAGAACGGGCGAGCCGTGCGCATACTGGCAGACTGTGCCTCGGTGACCACGAATCAGCAAGACCCCTACGACGACTTCGACCGTCAACGACGGGTACCCGAAGCGCCGAAGACCGCGGGTTTGCCGGGTACCGAAGGCCAGCAACACCGCACCGACTTCGCCCGGGATCGTGCCCGCGTGTTGCACAGCGCCGCGCTGCGCCGGCTGGCCGACAAGACGCAGGTCGTCGGGCCCCGCGAAGGCGACACCCCGCGCACCCGGCTGACGCACTCGCTGGAAGTGGCGCAGATCGGCCGTGGCATGGCCGTCGGCCTGGGCTGCGACCCCGATCTCGTAGAGCTCGCGGGTCTGGCCCACGACATCGGCCACCCGCCCTACGGGCACAACGGTGAGCACGCCCTCGACGAGGTCGCCGCCGAGTACGGCGGCTTCGAGGGCAACGCGCAGAATTTCCGGATCCTGACCAGCCTCGAACCCAAAGTGCTTGACGCACAAGGCCACAGCGTGGGCCTGAACCTGACTCGCGCGTCCCTGGACGCGGTCACCAAGTATCCGTGGACGCGGCGCAAGGGCCGGGGCAAGTTCGGCTTCTACATCGAGGACCTCGAGCCGGCGGACTGGGTCCGTCGGGAGGCGCCGGCGGGCCGGACCTGCCTGGAAGCGCAGGTGATGGATTGGGCCGACGACATCGCCTATTCGGTGCACGACGTCGAGGACGGTGTGGTGTCGCAACGCATCGATTTGCGCGTGCTCGCCGACGACGACGAGGCCGCCACGTTGGCCAGGCTGGGGGAGAGCGAATTCTCGCGGGTGAGCGCCGACGACTTCAGGGCCGCCGCGCGACGGCTGTCCGCGCTGCCCGTGGTTGCCGCGGTCGGCAAATACGACGCCACGTTGGCCTCGTCGGTCGCGCTCAAGCGGTTGACCAGTGAGCTGGTGGGACGCTTCGCTTCGGCCGCGATCGCCACTACGCGTGCGGCGGCCGGGCCCGGGCCGCTGGTGCGTTACCAGGCCGACCTGCAGGTGCCCGATTTGGTGCGTGCCGAGGTGGCCTTGCTGAAAATCCTGGCGCTGCAGTTCATCATGTCCGACCCGCGGCATCTCGACACGCAGACTCGGCAGCGCGAACGTATTCACCGGGTGGCGCAATGGCTGTACGCCGGCGCACCCGGAACGCTCGATCCGGTCTTCGCCTCGGCGTTCAGTGCGGCCGCCGACGACGGCGCCCGGCTGCGGGCCGTCGTGGACCAGATCGCGTCCTACACCGAAGGCCGCCTGGAGCGCGTCGACGCCCGGCAGGGGAGTCCGTAACGACACCCCGGGGGCTAGGCTCCCGATATGACCAAACTCACCGCCGTTGCCGCCCTGCTGTCGCTGCCCGTCGTGGCCGTCAGCGCATGCAATTCGCCTCAGCATGCGAGCACGCAGCCGGGCACCACGCCGCCCGTCAAGAGCGGTGCATCGGATTCGTCGACGACGGCCAGCCCGTCTCCCGGGTCGCTCAGCGCCCAACTCAACGCACCCGACGGCCGCTCCGTGGCCACGGCGACGTTCGATTTCACCGGCGGCTACGTCACCGTCACCGTCAAGACCGTTACCGGCGGAATCCTCTCACCCGGTTTCCACGGGCTACACGTCCACGAGATCGGCAAGTGCGAGCCGAACTCAGTTGCCCCCAACGGCGGGGCGCCCGGGAATTTCTTGTCCGCCGGCGGTCACTACCAGGCACCGGGGCACACCGGGAAACCCGAAAGCGGCGATCTGACCTCGTTCGAGGTGCGCCAGGACGGCTCCGGCTACCTGGTCACCACCACCGATGGGTTCACCCGGGACCAGCTGCTGGCGGGCAACAAGACCGCGCTGATGCTGCATGGCCCCGACGGCACCGACATGGCCATGGACCGCGTCGCGTGCGGCGTCATCGGCCCCGCCAGCTGACTCGGCCGGGGCTTTAGACTGGGCCGATGGCTGGCCGCATCTCCGATCGCGATATCGCCGCCATCCGCGAAAAGGTCCGCATCGAGGATGTCGTCGGCGACTACGTCCAGCTGAAGCGCGCCGGCGCCGACTCGCTGAAGGGCCTCTGCCCGTTCCACAACGAAAAGTCGCCGTCGTTTCATGTGCGCCCGAATCACGGTCATTTCCACTGCTTTGGCTGTGGCGAGGGCGGCGACGTGTATGCGTTCGTCCAGAAGATCGAGCACGTCAGCTTTGTCGAGGCCGTGGAAGTGCTCGCCGACCGGATCGGGCACACGATCAACTACACCGGCGCTGCGGCCACCAACGTGCAGCGGGATCGCGGCAGCCGCAGCCGGCTGATCGCGGCCAACGCCGCCGCGGCCGAGTTTTACGCCGCAGCGCTGGAGTCCGACGAGGCGGCACCGGCCCGCCAGTATCTGACGGAGCGCAACTTCGACGCCGAGGCGGCGCGTCGCTTCGGCTGCGGATTCGCGCCGTCGGGCTGGGAGACGCTGACAAAACACCTGCAGCGCAAGGGTTTTGAGTTCAAGGAGCTCGAGGCCGCCGGCCTGTCCCGGGAGGGACGCCGGGGCCCAATGGATCGTTTTCACCGGCGCCTGCTTTGGCCGATCCGCACGTCGGCCGGTGAGGTGATCGGCTTCGGGGCCCGGCGGCTGTTCGACGACGACCCGATGGAAGCCAAGTACATCAACACCCCCGAGACGCAGCTGTACAAGAAGTCGTCGGTGATGTTCGGCATCGATCTGGCCAAGCGCGACATCGCCAAGGGGCACCAGGCGGTCGTCGTCGAGGGCTACACCGACGTCATGGCGATGCATCTGTCCGGAGTGACCACCGCGGTCGCGTCGTGCGGCACCGCGTTCGGCGACGAGCATCTGGCGATGCTGCGCCGGCTCATGATGGACGACAGCTTCTTTCGCGGTGAACTGATCTATGTGTTCGATGGCGACGAGGCCGGTAAGGCCGCCGCGCTCAAGGCTTTTGACGGCGAGCAGAACCTGGCGGGCCAGTCCTTCGTGGCGGTCGCGCCGGACGGCATGGATCCTTGCGACCTCAGGCTGAAGTCGGGCGAGGGCGCCCTGCGCGACCTGGTCGCGCGGCGAACCCCGTTGTTCGAGTTCGCGATTCGCAGTGCGATCGCCGAGATGGACTTGGACAGCGCCGAGGGCCGGGTCGCCGCGCTACGCCGCTGCGTGCCCATGGTGGGCCGGATCAAGGACCCGACGCTGCGCGACGAGTACGCCCGACAACTCGCCGGCTGGGTCGGCTGGGACGATGTCGCACAGGTCATCGACCGGGTGCGGGGGGAGGCGAAGAAGTCCAAGGCCCCGGTGCGCGGCGGCCCCGGACACGATGCTCCCCGCCGCGCCGCCCAGCGGCCCCGTGCCACGGCCGAACCCGCCGCCCGGCCCGACCCGCGTGACCCAACACTGTGGCCCCAGCGGGAGGCGCTCAAGGCGGCGTTGCAGTACCCGGCGTTCGCGGGGCCGGTGTTCGACACGCTGACCGTCGAGAGCTTCACCCATCCCGGGTACGCGGCGGTGCGCGCGGCCATCGACGCGGCCGGCGGCACGTCGACGGGCGCCACCGGGGCGCAGTGGATCGAGGCGGTGCGCCAGCGGACCACGTCGGAGCTGACTGCCGGCCTCATCAACGAGCTGGGGGTCGAGGCCATCGCCGTCGACGACGAGAAGCTGCCGCGCTATATCGGCGGGGTGATGGCTCGCCTGCAGGAGGTGTGGATGGGCCGGCAGATCGCCGAGGTGAAGTCCAAATTGCAGCGCATGTCGCCCATCGAACAGGGCGACGAATATCACGCGCTGTTCGGCGACCTGGTCGCCATGGAGGCCTATCGGCGCAGCCTGCTGGAGCAGGCTAGCGGCGACGATCTGACGGTGTAAGCGCCTCGTCGGCCGGTCGCTCGACGGGGCGTTCGACGATCGCCGTCTGGTCGTCGATCTCGGCCAGCGTCACAAACCCGGCGTCGGGCGAAATCCGGTTCGCGATCTTGCGGCGCCCGCCCTCGATCATCGATTTGGCCACGGGACTGCTGGTCAGCGCGCGATAGGTGCCGACGATCTGCTCGTATCGGCGGCGCCCGGCCTTCGAGCCCAGCACGTAACCCAGCGCGAGCACCACGACATACCGGATCAAAGCGTTCCTTCCCGACGATCGATGGCTCCATCCTGCCTCACGCGGCCGCATGCTCGCGCGGTTGATCCCCCGCCTGCGCCGTCCTTCTAGTTGGGTGCGGCGGGGCCAGTACGCTAGAGTCGTCCCGCGATCTGCGCAGATCCGCGCGGACGGGTTAATCCCCTGTAGCTCAATTGGCAGAGCGTTCGGCTGTTAACCGAAGGGTTCCTGGTTCGAGTCCAGGCGGGGGAGCAGGACAGGGCACATTCTCAGACGGCCCTCGAACCGCCACTCGCGGCTTGTTCACTGGGAATGGCCGCGGACTGATCAATTACCGCAACGGCGCGGTCCAGTAACTCGGGGACCTGACGCCAACGCCGTCCCGACATGCGGAGGGCAGATCCGCGGGGCGGCGGAAACGCTATGGGAAAGTGATTGAACGACCGAATGCGGGGAACTGCTATTGCTAGTCAGCGCAGATCGCCGATGTTCAGCCCGAGCAAACCCTAATTGAAGACTCACCACGGAAAACTATTAGAATGTTGTCTAACAAGAATAGAAGCTCAGCAAACAAATTCATACAGAAACAAAAATTAATGGCTCCCGATTGCAATCCGAACCATAAATACATTCAGCAGTGCCCTGAATGCAACGAGATACACGAAACACGCAGGCAGAACGACGAGTACTGCATTCAATGCAAAGAGAATGAATTGACCGCGTAGACCGCTGACGGTCTGCCCGGTTGCGTCGCACAGCGACGGAGGGCCACCGGTTGGTGTTCGGCGAATTTGGCACTAGCTTTCGGCGGCATTCGGGTGTTGGCTTGCCCTGTGGCAAACAGCCACAACGGTTGAGGAGGCACCACCATGACCATCGTCTCGTTCGTAACAATCCACCCAAATCCGGGCGTCCAGTGGGACGAGGTGCAGAAGCAACTCAAGAAGACAATTGACCTAGCCCGCAAGCACGGCGCCGAGAACGTCACCGTGATGGCGACCATGGTCGGGGGTCCGGCGACCAACACCATCGCCCTGCTGTCCACCGCCGAGGACTGGGCGCGGTACGGCCAGATCCAGCAGGAGTTGATGGGCGATCCTGAGATGCAGGCCGCCTTGATCGAGGCTGGCCAGATCGCAACCTGGGAGACGTACGTCAGCCAGACGATCGAGGTGTAACGCGCACGTTGTGAGTAATCGAACCTCACATTTGATCGGACCGGCCCCGTTGGGGCCGGTCCGATTCGCTGGGATCTGACAAACTGTGATCGGCATAGCGTCCGCGCGATCTCGAATGTGCCGCGACCACAACATATTTCAGGAGGGCGCATGGGCTACCTAATGTCGAGTGTGAATCCTGGGCTTTGCGTGTGCGTTCAGGGCGGGAAAATCGCCTGAATCCCGCCACCACCTCACACTGAAAGCCCAGGATTCACACTGAAAGCCGAGGATTCACACTCGACGCCCTAAACCCGGGCTAGTCGTAGACCGGCCGCCACATCGCGTCGTGCACGGCCTGTCGAACATCGTCGTGCTCCCGGGTCGCCACTCCGTCTTCGACGGCGGCGCGGTAGACGGCCTCCGCGACCGCCGCCGAGATGGCACGCAGGTTCTGCACATCCGGCAACAGCGAATCGCCAGGGTTCGCCGGACTGGCTTGCCGCACAATGGCTTTCGCCGCCGCCTGCAACATGCCCGGGGTGAACAGCCGCGCTCGGGCGACGATGATCCCCAGGCCGATTCCGGGGAATACCAGCACGTTGTTGGCCTGGCCAATGGTGTAGGTGGTGCCGTCGTACTCGACTGGGGCGACCGGGGTGCCGGTCGTGATCAGTGCCCTGCCCTTGGACCACTGCAGCACATCGGCCGGCATGGCCTCCATGTGCGAGGTCGGGTTGGACAGCGGAAAGATCATCGGCCGTTCGCAGGACGCGGTCATCGCCTCGACGACCTCCTGGTTGAACGCGCCGAACACGGTCGACGAACCCAACAGAACGGTGGGTGACGCCAGCCTGATCGCGTCCACCAATCCCACCCGTGCCCCGGCGGCCACACCGAGCTGCTGGCGGTTCTTGGCGTAGGGCACCTGGAAAGCGCGCAAGTCGTCCATGTCGTCGAAGAGCAGGCCCTGCTTGTCGATCGGCCAGATCTGGGACCTGGCCTGTTCGTCGGTGGCGCCATCGGCAACCATCGCATCCCGGATCTGATCGGCGACACCGATGCCGGCGGTCCCGGCCCCGAAGACGATCGCTTTCTGGTCGCGCAGCGGAACGCCGGTGATGTGGCAGCCGCCGTACACGGCGGCCACGACCACCGCCCCGGTGCCCTGGACGTCGTCGTTGAACACGCAATAGTCGTCGCCGTAGGTCTGCAGGATCTTCCGGGCGTTGAGCGGTCCGAAGTCCTCGAAATGCAGGATGGCATGCGGAAACATCTCGTGGGCGGTCTCGATGTAGCGCCTGATGAACTCGTCGTACTCCTCGCCGCGGCGCCGCGCGTGCCGGTTGCCCAAATAGAACGGGTCTTGTAATAGCTGTTCGTTATCCGTGCCGACGTCGAGCGACACCGCGATGCAACGACGGGGATCGACGCCCCCGCCGGCGGTGTAGAGCGCCAATTTGCCGACGGCGATTTGGATTCCGCCCACACCCCAGTCACCGATACCCAAAATGGCTTCGGCGTCGGTACAGACGATCAGGTCGACATCGTCGGGTTGCAATCCGAAAGTCTCGAAGGCCTCGCCGATCTCGTCGGGCTCGTCGATGGTCAGAAAAAGCCCGCGCTGCCCACGATATTCGTCGGAGAATCGTTGAATGGCCTCGCCGACGGTGGGCGTGTAGACCACCGGCATCAGCTCGGTCAGATGGTCTTCGAGCACCTTGTAGTACAGCAGTTCGTGACGGTAGTGCAGCTGCTCGAGGAGCAGATTGCGCCCCAGATCAGTTGCGAGGCTTTGCAATTGACGCCACACGCGATCGGCTTGTTGATCGAGCGTGAGCACGGCCGATGGAAGCCGCCCGGTGAGGCCCAAGCGTCGCCGCTGCTCGTGGGTGAAGCCCACCCCGCGATTGAGGCTCGGCGCGGCCAACGCTGGCGGGATGCGCGGCGTGCAGGGATCGCTCATCACAACCTCCAGGCCTGGTGTCAGATGGAGAAGTCCTCGCCGTGCCACACCCCGGCCTCGGGTGGCCGGATCACTCGGCCGTTCTGCGGGCCCTCGCCTGAAGCCTCCAGTTTGGCCACCCTGGTGAGCAGGGATTGCAGGCTGACGCCGACGAGGTCGGGCATCATCGAGTCGTCCGGCGTGCCCCGGCCGGCGCGGCTGATGACCTGCCCGGGGACCCCGACGACCACCGAACTCGACGGCACCGGCTTGACCACCACGGCGTTGGCCCCGATCCGGCTGTCGTCGCCGATTTTGATCGCGCCGAGGATCTTGGCGCCCGCGCCGATGGTCACGCGGTCGCCGACGGTGGGATGACGTTTCCCGGTATCCGCCCCGCTGCCGCCGAGGGTGACGCCGTGGTACATGTGGACGTCCTCGCCCACCTCTGCGGTTTCCCCGATCACCACGCCGGTCGCGTGGTCGATGAACAGGCCGGGGCCGAGGGTCGCGGCGGGGTGGATGTCGACTCCGGTGAAAATGCGGGTGAGCTCGGCGAACGTCCGCGCGGCCAATCTCGCGCCGCGGTTCCACAGCCAGTGGCTGATCCGGTGACCCCAGATCGCGTGCACGCCCGGGTAGGCGAAAACGACCTGCAGCGTCGTGGGCCGGGCGGGATCGCGCTCCTTTGCCGCCCGTATATCTCGCCGCATCGCTGCGAACATGGCTAGTCCGCCACGTCGGCGAACAGGGGCGTGCTCAGGTAGCGCTCGCCGAAGTCGGGGAGCACGACGACGACCAGCTTGCCGGCGTTCTCGGGCCGGCGCGCCACCTGCAGGGCCGCTACGGCGGCCGCCCCCGAGGAGATGCCGACCAGCAGTCCCTCTTCGGCGGCCAGCCGCCGGGCCAGGTTCAGCGAGTCATCGTTGCCGACCGTGATGACCTCGTCGACCAGATCCATATCGAGGACCGCCGGGACGAATCCGGCGCCGATGCCCTGGATCGGGTGGGGTCCCTTCTGTCCGCCGGACAGCACCGGCGACGCGGCCGGTTCGACGGCGACGAATTGCGCCGACGGCTTGCGTTCCTTGATGACCTGGGCGACGCCGGTGATGGTCCCGCCGGTGCCGATCCCGGCCACGAAGATGTCGACCTTGCCGTCGGTGTCGCGCCATACCTCCTCGGCGGTTGTCGCGCGGTGTATCGCCGGGTTGGCCAGGTTCTCGAACTGCTGGGGCACGAAATAGCGCTGGTCGGTCTTGGCCAGCTCCTCGGCCTTGGCGATGGCGCCCGGCATGCCATCCGGCCCGGGGGTCAGGACGAGTTCGGCGCCGTAGGCGCGCAGCAGCATCCGCCGCTCGATGCTCATCGTCTCGGGCATGGTCAGTACGCATCGGTATCCGCGGGCAGCGCACACCATTGCCAGCGCGATGCCGGTGTTACCGCTCGTCGGCTCGAGGATGATCGTGTCGGGCTTGATCAGGCCGGCCTCTTCGGCCGCGTCCAGCATGGCAACGCCGATTCGGTCCTTCACACTGTTTGCCGGGTTGAAGGATTCCAGCTTGGCGACGACGTCGGCGACGGCGCCCTCGGTGACCCGGCGCAGCCGCACCAGCGGCGTGTTTCCGATCAGCTGTGTGACATCCTCGGCGATGCTCATGAAACTTCTTCCTTAGGCGACGGTGGTGCGGGACTGATCGGATCTGCCAGTTGACGGTGCGCCCGGTGCCGGACGTAGTCCTTCAGTGACGCCGAGCGTCAATGGGATTGGCACCTGAAATCGTCCTATGAGTTCGGATTCGGCGGTTGCTTCGGTTGTTTTGGGTTCGTCGATGTCCCGAAAGACTTTGCTCACCCACTGAGTAGGCAATTGTAGAGGTCGCGCGATTGGGTCTGGATTCCGGCTGCCGGCGGCCGGGCCGGCACCGCCTGCATCCCTTCGTGGGCGGCGCAATTGCGTTCACCCTGAATCGAACACTTGCTTTCGGGCTGACTTCTCCGAACTGTGAGCTTTGACAGCGACTGCCGAACGGTCGGCGGTCGCAGATGCGCGAGTAGGTTCCGACATGGCGGAAAGAAATCCGCACGGCCTTGCTGTGGTCGCCCGCGCCCCGCCCAGTCTCGCACCGGCCCCCATCTGAACGCGGCGGCGCACGTTCGCCGCATTGACCAGATTTCTTCTGATTGATTGCAACCCTCACGCCGGGCATCTCTTTGCCCGTAAGTTGCTGCAATGTTCTATGCGTGCAACAGACGACGCCGTCCGCATGTAAACAACGCTTACCCGTTACCGCGCAACTGATTACGAGCGGGTGAAACTTATTACGAAACTGGGGGACGGATGAACGCCACCGCCGTGGCACGGCCCATGAACGCGCTGGGTCAGTTCTTCGTGCTCAGTATCGAATCCCTGATTGCGGTGGTGCGTGGTCCCTGGGCGTGGCGTGAACTCCTCGAACAGATCTGGTTTGTCGCCCGGGTCTCGATCTTTCCGACGATCATGCTGTCGATCCCCTACACGGTGCTCATCGTATTCGTCCTGAACATCCTGCTCGTGGAGATTGGAGCCGGCGATCTTTCGGGTGCCGGCGCGGCGCTCGCGTCGGTAACTCAGGTTGGGCCGGTCGTCACCGCGATGGCCGTTGCCGGCGCGGGCTCGACGGCGATGTGCGCCGATCTGGGCGCGCGCACCATCCGCGAGGAAATCGACGCAATGAAGGTGATCGGCGTCAATCCTGTTCAGGCCCTGGTGGTTCCGCGCATCCTCGCCGCGACCTTCGTGGCGTTATTGCTGTACTCGGTGGTCGCGGTCACGGGCTTGACTGGCAGCTACATCTTCGTGGTCTTCGTTCAGCACGTCACGCCGGGCGCCTTCATCGCCGGCATGACACTGGTCACCGGGCTGCCGCAGGTGGTGATATCGCTCATCAAGGCGACGTTGTTCGGGTTGTCCGCCGGCCTAATCGCTTGCTACAAGGGCCTGTCGGCGGGCGGGGGCCCCTCTGGCGTAGGGAACGCGGTGAACGAGACCGTGGTGTTCTCGTTCATGGCGCTGTTCTTCATCAACATCGTGGTCACCGCGCTCGGGGTAAAGGTGACCGCGAAATGAGTGACGTCGCGGGCGAACCGACGTGGGTCGCCAACCTCGGGCCCCGGCTGGTCGCCGCCACCCGGAGGCTGGGTGAACAGACGGCGTTCTATGGCCAATCCTTAGCCTCCACCGGTGACGCGGTACGGCGTTACCCGGGGGAGCTGCTGCGGCTGATCGCCGACATGGGTATGGGCACAGGCGCTCTCGCGGTGATCGGCGGCACCGTCGGCATCATCGGCTTCCTCACGCTGACCACCGGCGCCCTCGTCGCCGTACAGGGCTACGACACCCTGTCCAACATCGGAGTCGAGGCGCTGACCGGATTCCTGTCGGCGTTCTTCAACGTCCGGATGATCGCACCGTGCACGGCCGGGGTGGCGCTGGCCGCCACCATCGGCGCCGGCACCACAGCGCAGCTGGGCGCGATGCGCATCAACGAGGAGATCGATGCGCTCGAAGTGATGGGGATCCGCTCGATCACCTATCTGGCGTCCACCCGGATCATCGCCGGCATCCTCGTCGTCATCCCCCTGTACGCGGTTGCGGTGCTGATGTCGTTCTTCGCGGCCAAGTTCGGCACGATTTACATCTACGGCCAATCGCGCGGCGTGTACGAGCACTACTTCTCCACGTTCCTGCGTCCCACCGACCTGTTTTGGTCGTTTTTGGCGGCGCTGACCATGGCGGCGGGCGTGATGGTTGTGCACACCTATTACGGCTTCACGGCGACGGGAGGCCCCGCCGGGGTGGGGGAGGCGGTCGGTCGGTCTGTGCGGTCGTCGATGATCGTCACCGCCTTTGTGTGCCTGATGATTTCGCTGTCCATCTACGGGCAATCCGGCAACTTCAACCTGTCGGGATGACGATGAGTACCGACCGCAGCAGGCATAGCAAGGGCAACCGCACCCGCCGGGGCAAGATCGACCCGATTTGGTGGGCGCCAACGTTGTTTCTTCTGGTGGCGGGTTTGATTGTGCTCACGGCCGCCTCGTTCTCGGGCACGTTCCGCCCATCCATCCCGCTCACGCTGGAGTCGGACCGGGCGGGACTTGTCATGGAGCCCGGGGCGAAGGTGAAGCTGCGCGGTGTACAGGTCGGCCAGGTCGCATCGATCGGCACCGACGTGAAAGCGGCTCAGCTGCGTCTGAAAATGGACCCCGGCCCCTTCAAATACCTGCCGAGCAACATCGAGGCGGAAATCAAATCGACCACGGCGTTCGGGTCGAAGTATGTCGATCTGATCGTGCCCGAGCACCCCAGCGCTGCGGCGCTGCAGCCCGGCGCGGTGCTGCACTCACGCAATGTCACCGTGGAAGTCAACACGGTGTTCGAAAACCTGCAGTCCGTGGTCCAGGCGCTTGACCCGGCGAAACTCAACGCGATCTTGTCGGCCTTTGCGCAGTCGGTGCGCGGCAAGGGCGACCGGATCGGGCAGGCGATCACCGACGCGAACAACCTGCTGCTCGCCGTCAACCCCAGGATGGGAACGATCCAGCGGGACTGGCGGCTGTTCGGCAAGACGTCGACCGCCTATTCCGATGCGGCACAGGATATCCTGTCAATCCTCGACTCGGCGTCGACCTCGAGCACCACCCTTACCGAAAACCAGCGGTCGCTGGACACGCTGCTGTTGTCGGCGGTGGGCTTCAGTCAGGCCGGCATCAATGTGCTCGGCAACAACGAATCCAACATTGTGCGTTCGGTCAACCTGCTCGACCCGACCACGGCGCTGCTCAACAAATATTCGCCGACCTACACCTGCTTGTTCCAGGGCGCACAATGGTACGTCGACCACGGCGGCCGAGACGCGTTGGGCGGCAATGGCTATTCGGTAATCCTGGACGCGGCCCTGCTTTTCGGTGACGACCCGTACCGATACCCGAAGCATCTACCGAAGGTCAACGCGACGGGCGGTCCCGGGGGCAGGCCGAGCTGCGGTTCGCTGCCCGATCCGAGTGCGAACTTCCCGGTGCGAGCGCTGGTCACCGACACCGGCTGGGGCGCCGCGCCGAACGAGATCCGCACTAACGTGGCCGCCGGTAATCCATGGTGGGCCAACTACTTCCCGACCACCAAGAACCCGCCCGAGGCGCCGCGCTACTTCTGGCGAGGGGGACAGCCGCCGCCATGAGAAGACGAAAGATGTCCGCCGTGATCGCCCGGGTGGCGCTGTTCACGGTGATCTGCCTGGTATTCACCTTCGCGCTGATCGCGGTGTTCGGGCAGTTGCGTTTCGAGGACCGCACCGGCTATCAAGCGGTCTTCACCAACATCTCCGGCCTGAAGTCCGGCAATTTCGTCCGCATCGCCGGGGTCGAAGTCGGCAAGGTCGGCGACCTCACACTGCATCACGACGGCACGGTGACCGTCGGCTTCGCGGTCGACAGAGGAGTGCGGCTCACGGAGGGCACCAAAGCCGTTGTGCGGTACGAAAACCTGATCGGCGACCGGTATCTCGCCCTCGAAGAGGGTGCCGGCCCGCCACGCCGGTTGGCACCGGGCGCGACGATTCCGTTGGCGCGAACGTCGCCGGCACTGGACATCGATGCGCTGATCGGCGGCTTCCGGCCGTTGTTCCGCGCGCTGGATCCCGATCAGGTGAACGCGCTGTCCGGTGAGCTGCTGCGCATATTCCAGGGTCAGGGCGGCACCCTCGCGTCGGTGCTGGCGCAGACCTCGATGCTGACCTCGACGCTGTCCGGGCGCAGCGAACTGATCGGCGAGCTGATCACCAACTTGAACACCGTGCTGCACACCTTCGCCACGCGCGACCACGAGTTCTCCGACGGCCTGGACAAGTTGTCGGCGCTCGTTGACGGCCTGGCGCAGCGCAAGACCGACATCTCCACCGGTCTGGCGTACATCAACGCGGCCGCCGGATCGGTCGCCGACCTGCTGGTGCAATCGCGCCAACCGATCAAGGACGTGGTGCGCGAGACCGACCGGATGTCCAACCAGATCCTCTCCGACCGCGAGTATTTCGACAACCTGCTGAAGGAGCTGCCTGACATCTATCAGGTCCTGGCCCGCCAGGGCCTCAACGGCGACTACTTCGGCTTCTACTTCTGCGAAGTGTTGCTCAAGCTCAACGGCAAAGGCGGCAACCCGATCTTCGTCAAACTGATCGGCCAGCCGAGCGGGCGGTGCACGCCGCGATGAAGCGAATCAACATCAAACCGCTCAGCGAGCGCAACCCTGTCCTGGTCGGCCTTGTCGGCACGGTGATCGTGACGTGCGTGGTGATCGCCGCGTTCGAATACAACAAGTTGCCCTTCATCAAGAACACGAATGACTACTCGGCCTACTTCTCCGAGGCCGGCGGCATCAAAACCGGTAGCACGGTTCGGGTTTCGGGAATGGGGGTCGGGAGGGTCTCGGAGATCCGCCTGGACGGCACCAAGGTCCGGGTCGGCTTCACCGTCCGCAAGGACATTCAGCTCGGCGACCGCACGGAAGCGGCGATCAAGACCGAGACCATTCTGGGCAGCAAGATGCTCGAGCTCACGTCGCGCGGCAACGGGAGCCTGACGGGACCCATCCCGCTGGAACGCACCCGCTCGCCGTACGACCTTCCCGACGCGCTGGGCGACCTGACGACCACCATCAGCGGCCTGGACACCGCCCAATTATCGTCCGCGCTAACGACATTGGCGAACACCTTCAAGGAAACGCCGCCGGATCTCAAACCCGCGCTGCAGGGGGTGGCCCGGTTCTCGGAGACCCTCAATAGCCGCGACGCGCAGCTGCGCAGCCTGCTAGGGAATGCCAACAAGGTATCGGCGGTACTGGGCAAGCGCAGCCAACAGATCGCCTCCCTGGTCGCCAACTCCAACGCCCTGCTGGCGGCGCTACTTGACGAACGGGATTCACTCGACGCCTTGATGAACAACCTCACCGCGGTGTCACACCAGATCTCGGGGCTGGTCAACGACAACAGGACTCAACTCAAGCCCGCACTCGACAAGCTCAACGGGGTGCTCGAGGTCCTCGACAACCGCAAAGAAGACCTGCAACGCACCCTGCCCAAGTTCAAGCGGTACGCGATGTCGTTTGGCGAATGCCTGGGTTCCGGCCCATTTTTCAAGGCCTATGTGGCCAACCTGATTCCCGGCCAGCTCGGCGGCCCCGTCCTCGACGCCGACATGTACGACCGGCTTTTGGACCCGAACCAGAAGCTGCCGTCGGAGTCCGTCGACCCGCCGACCGGCACTCCGCCCGTGCCGCCGGAGAACGCGCCGGTCCCGTTGTGGTCCCAGCCGCCGTCACCCCCGCCGTCGACGCCGCCGGTCCGGATCGTCCCCCCGCCAGCCCACCAGCCCGACGGGCCGTGAACATGAACCGTCGCACCCTGCAGATCCTGGCCGCCGTCAGCCTTGCGGCCACGCTGACGATTTCTTCGGTGATCGTCGGCGTGAAGCTTTTGCGCACCGTCGAAAAGAACACGTACTCGGCGTATTTCGCCGAGACCAACGGCCTGTTCGTGGGCGACGAGATCCGCATCCTCGGCGTCGCCGTCGGTGTGGTGGACAAGATCGAGCCCCAGCCCACCAGCTCCAAGGTGACGTTCTCGGTCGACAAGCAGTATGCGGTCCCCGCCGACGCTCGCGCCGCGATCCTGTCGCCGTCCCTGGTGACCTCGCGGGCGATCCAACTCGTCCCGGCGTACTCCGGCGGGCCCAAACTGAGCCCCGGCGCGTCGATCCCGCTCAACCGCACAGCGGTACCGGTCGAATGGGACGACTTCCGCAAGCAACTGGAAAAACTGACCGACGCGCTGCAGCCGACGGCCCCGGGCGGCGTGAACTCGGTCGGCGAATTCATCAACTCCGCCGCCGACAACCTGCGCGGCGAGGGGGACACCGCCCGCAACACCGTACTCAAGCTCTCCGAAGCGATTTCGGCGCTCGGCGATCACGCCGACGACATCTTCAGCACCGTGCACAATCTGCAGCTGCTGGTGTCGGCGCTGTACTCCAGCAGCGACCTGCTGGCCTCTTTCAACCAGAACCTCGCCGGCGTGACGACGGTGCTGTCGAACACACCCAACGAGGTCGCCAACGCGGTGAAGGGACTCGACCAGGCCCTGGGCGATGTGCGCGACTTCCTCGCCGAAAACCGGGAAACAATGGGCGTCACGTTCGACCGGATGGGTTCCATCACCACCGCGCTGAACGACAGCCGCGGCGACATCAAGCAGATCCTGCACATCGCCCCAACGGTTTTCCAGAACTTCCTCAACATCTACCAGCCGGCGCAGAGCGCGATGACCGGCATCATCGCGCTGAACAACTTCGCCGACATCCCGCAGTGGATCTGCAGCTCGATCGAGGCGGCGTCACGCGCGCGGCTGACCCGGGTGTCAAAGCTGTGCATGCAGTACGTCGAGCCGGTCATCAAGAACCGTATCTACAACTACATCCCGGCGGGGCTCAACCCGTTCGTGGGAACGCAAGCCCGTCCCAACGAGATCACCTACAGCGAGGACTGGCTGCGGCCCGGCTACACGCCCCCCGCGGCCCCCCCGCCGCCCGCGCCGCCCGAGGCGCCCGCACCGCCCGACGCGCCCGCACCGCCCGACGCACCGCCCCCGCCCGAGGCGCCGCTTCCACCACCGAACGGCACGATCAGCTCGACGCAGGTGCTGCAGAACCTGATGCTTCCGACGGGGCCATCATGAGACGCGCGATAGCCACGGTGCTCGGAGCGATATGCGTTGCCGCGCTTGCGGGTTGCGGATGGCGAGGCTTGAACTCGTTCACCCTGCCCGGCACCGCCGGCGGTGGCCCGGGCTCCTACACGATCCAGGCGCAGATGCCGGATGTGGTCACCATTCAGGAGAACACCCGCGTCCGCGTCGACGACGTCAACGTCGGCAACGTCACCAAGATCGAGCTGCAGGACTGGCACGCGTTGGTCACCATGCGCATCAACGGCGACGTCCGACTGCCCGCCAATTCGACCGCCAAACTCGGGCAGACCAGCCTGCTCGGGTCGATGCATATCGAGCTCGCACCGCCCAAGGACGAGCCACCGGCAGGTCAGCTCACCAACGGATCGGTCATCCCGCTGGCACGCGCGAGCCTGTATCCGAGCACCGAACAGACGCTGGCCTCGGTGTCAATCCTGCTCAACGGCGGGGGAATTGCGCAGTTGCAGGAGATCAACCAGGCGATCGCCAAGGCGTTCGCCGGCCGGGAAAACGACATGCGCAGCCTGCTGGGCCAGTTGGACGAGTTCATCGCGCGCACCAACGATCAGACCGACGACATCATCGCCGCCGCCGAGAACCTGAACTCGCTGGCGGGTCAGGTGGCCGACAAGGATCCGGTCGTCGACAAGGCGTTGACGACGGTGCCCAAAGCCCTTGCGGTGCTGGCCGACGAGCGCACCAAGATCGCCGACGCGATCGATCAGCTGGGCAAGTTCAGCGCGCTGGCGGCCGACACCATCCACCAAAGCCGGGAATCCCTGGTGAACAACCTGCGCAATATCGCGCCGGTGCTGCGCTCGCTCGCCGACGCCGGCCCGGCGCTCACCAGGGGCCTGGACGGGTTGGCGGCCTACCCCTGGCCCGCGTCCACCGTGCGCAATTGGTTCCGCGGTGACTACGCGAATCTCACCCTGGTCGTCGATTTGACCTTGAGCCGCATCGACCAAGGGCTTTTCACCGGCTCACGATGGGAAGGCAATCTCACCCGACTCGAACTGCAGTGGGGACGCACGATCGGCATGCAGCCGAGCCCGGCCACCGCCGGAAACCCGCTGACCTATCCCTACCACAACGGGGGATACTGATGCTGCGCCTCAATCGCAGGACCTGGATCCAGTTGGCGGCCCTGTCGCTGGTGACGGTGTTGTCCTGTGGCGCAATGGCATTCAACTTCATGAAGTTGCCCGCGACGGTGTTCGGGATCGGGGAATACACCGTCACGGTCGACCTGCCGCAGTCGGGCGGGCTGTATGAGACGTCTGTTGTCACCTACCGGGGTACCGACGTGGGTCAGGTCAAGTCGGTCGACGTCACCGCCACCGGGGTGCGCGCGGTGCTCGCCATGCGATCCGGGGTCAAGGTGCCATCCGACGTCCAGGCGTCGGTGCACAGCCGCTCCGCGATCGGTGAGCAATACATCGAACTGACCCCGCAGCCCGGCAAGGATGGCGACCATTCCCGGTCGCTGCGTGCCGGCGACGTGATTCCAGCCGGCCGGGTCGACGTGCCCGTCGACATCGGTCACCTGCTGGACCTGACCAACCGTGCGCTGCAGGCGATTCCGCGCGACAATCTGCGCACCGTGATCGACGAGAGCAACCGCGCCGTCGCCGGGCTGGGGCCCGAGCTGTCGCGGATCGTCGACGGGTCGACCGCGCTGGCCATTGCGGGAGGCCGAACTGTCGACCCGCTCGCCACCCTGATCGACCAATCGCCGCCGGTGCTCAACTCTCAGGTCCAGACGTCGGGTGCCATCGCCAGGTGGGCCGATCGCACCGCCGCCATCATGGCGCAATTCAAGGCGCAGGACGCTGCGGTGCGAGATCTGCTGACACAGGGCAGTTCTGGGGTAGAGGAGGGTCGCGCGCTGCTCGACCGCGTTGCGCCGGCGATTCCGGTGTTGTTCGCCAACCTCGCGAGCCTCGGTGACATCGCGGTCGTCTACCGCCACGACATCGAACAACTCCTGGTGCTGTTGCCGCAGGGCATCGCGGCGATGGCGGCGATCGTCGTGCCGAGCTCCAACACCAAACAGGAGTACCGGGGCGCCCAGTTGGACTTCAATCTCAACATGAACCTGCCGCCGCCCTGCACCACCGGGTATCTGCCGCCGACCCAGCGCCGCTCACCGGCCAGCGTCGACGCCCCGGACCGTCCGGCGGCGGACCTGTATTGCCGCCTGCCGCAGGACTCGGAGCTCAATGTCCGTGGGGTACGGAACATTCCGTGTGAGGCCAAGCCATGGAAGCGCGCCCCGACGGTTGAACTCTGTGAGAGCGACGAGGAGTATGTGCCGCTCAACGATGGCTACAACTGGAAGGGCGACCCGAACGCCACGACGACGGGCCAGGGCGTACCGCAGTATCCGCCGGGCCAGGACCCGCGGTTGCCACCGCCGCGCGGCACCGCGCCGTCGGCCCCGCCACTTGCCGTCGCAACGTATGACCCGGCGACCGGCGACTACGTGGGCCCCGACGGACACCGCTACACCGAATCCGACCTGGCGCACCCGCGTGCCAAGAACTGGCAGTCGCTGCTGGTGCCGCCACCGTGAGAATGAAGGAGCAAGATGGCCGACGAACCTGAAACCACCGACGAAACACAATCCGAAGCGCGGCTTGCCCGTTGGCGACACCGGGTCACCGGGCGGCGGCTCTCGGGCGCCGCATCGGTGTTGGTGGCCAGCGCGGCAATCCTGGCGACGCTGACCGGATTGGCCGGCTGGCTCGGATACCGCGCCTACGAAAAGCATGAGGCCCAGGCCCAGCGCGATCTGTTCGTCCAGATCGCTCGCCAGGGCGCGGTGAACCTCACGTCGATCAACTACACCGAGGTCGACGCCGACGTACAGCGGATCCTCGATTTGGCCACCGGAGCGTTCCGCGACGACTTCGCGCAGCGCTCCAAGCCTTTTATCGAGGTCGTCAAGGCGGCGCAGTCGAAATCCGAAGGCACGGTTACCGATGCCGGGCTGGAATCCCAGCGAGGCGACTCGGCCCGAGTTCTGGTGGCCGTCGCGGTGAAGTCACGGACCGCCGGGGGCGAGGAGGCCCCGCGGGAATGGCGCATGCGAATCGAGGTCCAGGCGGTCGGCGACGGCGCCAAGGTGTCCAACGTGGTGTTCGTGCCATGACGACTCTGAGCGACAAGATCGAAGACACAGTCGACGCCGACGAACCAGAGATCGACGAGGTATCCGGTGAGGAGCCCGACGCCAGGCGTCCGATCGCGTGGACGCGAGTGCTCACCTACGGTGTGTTCCCCGGGCTGGCATTGCTGGTTGCGCTGGCGGCGGGCTACTTCAAGTGGGTGGACGGGTCGGCCGACGCCGTTGCGCTGGCCCGCACCGAATCGGCGCGGGTCGCAAGCGAAGACGCGGCCGCTCTGTTGTCGTACAAGGCTGACTCAGCCGACAAGGAGCTCGGGGCGGCGCGCGAACGGCTGACCGGCGAGTTCAAGGACGCTTACACCACGCTGACCCGGGAGGTCGTCATCCCGGGCGCGAAGGAAAAGCACATCTCGGCGACCGCCAAAGTGAGTGCGGCGGCGCCGGTTTCGGTGACCGCCAACCACGCCGTCGTCCTGCTGTTCGTCAACCAAACCGTGACCATCGGCAACGGCGCCCCCACCGACACCCAGCCCGTCATTCGGGTGACGCTGGAAAAGGTCGACGGGCGATGGCTGGTTTCCCATTTCGATCCGGTGTGATGAGGGCCCCATGATCGTGTGGAAGCGCGGTAGCGCGCGGGCGCTGCCGGTGGCCGTGATCATCTGGGGGATAGCGGGATTGGCGACGCCGGCCGCGCACGCCGATAACAAGCGCCTCAACAGCGCCGTCGTCTCCGGCGTCTACACGCTGCAGCACCAGGCCGGCTGCACGAACGATGTCGTCAGGAACAACGCGCTGACGTTGGCCGCTGAATGGCACACGGATGACATGCTCAACAACCGGAATATCAACGACGACATCGGATCCGACGGGTCGTCGCCGCAGGACCGCGCGAACGCCGCCGGCTTCCAGGGCAAGGCCGCCGAGACCGTGGCGATCAACCCGGCCATGTCGATCAGCAGCCTCGAGCTGATCAACCAGTGGTACTACAATCCCGATGCCATGGCGATCATCCGCGACTGCGCCAACACCGCCATCGGGGTGTGGTCGGAGAACAGTTTGGACCGCACCGTCGTGGTGGCGGTGTACGGGCAACCGGCGCCGCGTAACCGATGACACGCCCAGTCGGCATTTACGACGTGACGTAGTCCTTCGCCGCGTCAAGGTCCTCCACGGCCTCGCCGGTGACTTCGCAGACGCACACCTGCTCGCTGCCGGGCAACCAGCGTCGCAGCTGGGCGTGGCGCTTGCGCAGCAGGTGTTGCGCGTAGACCTTGTCGCATTGCGCCTGGGAAAACGCCATGTCCAGGTTGGTCGGCAGGCCCGCCCAGTCGACCTGGTCGCGGCTTACCGCGCCGTGCCGCAACCCGCACCGCAACGGGCAGGCGGGCTTCCCGGCGTCTCTAGCTGCCACATCCGAAATGCTGCGACGGGGATGTTTCAGCCGAATGCGCCGCATGTTTCGGCCGCATTACGGCTTTTGGCTAAGCTCGCGCTGTGCGTCGTCGGCTGATCGTGATGCTCCTGATCCTGGCGACGTCGGCTTGCGGCTCGAACGCTCCGACACCCCGCGCGACGCCGGCTCAGACCTGCAAGGAATCCGACGGGCCCACGGCCGACACGCTGCGAGAGGCCATCGCCTCGGTTCCGGTCATCGTCCCTGGCTCGACGTGGGTCGAGATCGCGCGCGGGCACACCCGTAAATGCCGCCTGTACTGGGTGCAGATCATCCCGACCATCGCCAGCGAAAACACGCCCCAGCAGTTGCTGTTCTTCGATCACAACACGCCGCTGGGTCCCGCTACGCCGAATCCGAAGCCGTACATCACCGTGCTGCCGCCGTCGGATGACACGATCACGGTCCAGTACCAGTGGCAGAAGGGGAACGACCAGCCGTGCTGTCCCACCGGAACGGGCACTGTGAAATTCCAGATAGGACCCGACGGTAAGCTACGCGCGCTCGGGAAGATCCCCAACGAATAGCGTTGCCCCCCAGGCCCGGCGCCTAGGAATCGGGCAGATTTTCGGGGTGCAGCATTTCGGCGTACCGCAGCGGCTCGGGGATGCCGAACCCGTCGACGAGCGTTTCGGCATGCGGGCGCAGCGCGCGGCAGCGATCGTTGATACCCCGGGTGACCGCCTTGGCTCGCCCGGTGGACAGATACCCGTGCTCGACATACCAGGCCTTGTCGTCCTCGATCACCGACAACGCGTAGAGGTCGCACACGAGCTCGAGCAGTTCGCGGGCGTCGTCGTCTTCGCACGCGTCGATCCCGGCGACGAAAGCTTCCAGCACCACCCGGTCGATGTGTGCGCTCGCCGCGTGCAGCACATGATCCTGTACGGCGTTGAACGCGTCGAACTCCGACATGTCTTTCGATTTGTCCCGCAGCCGGCGCGCGACCGAAGACAGCAAGTAGTCCTCGCGCTCCTCGAACATGTTGACCTGGGTGCCGCGGTTGAACAGGCTGCCCTCTTCCTCGCTGTCCTGCCGGGCGTCCACGATTCTTTGCATAATCGCCTCGGCCGCAGTGCGTTTCATCACCCGCTCACCGACGGTGTTGGCGGCGAAGCGCACCCACTCGACCGGGCTCATGCTGCGGATGTCGTCGGCGTAGGCCGTCAGCAGTTCCTTGGCCACCAGTTGGGTAAGCACATGGTTGTCGCCTTCGAACGTGGTGAACACGTCCGTGTCGCCGCGCAGCGCGATCAGCCGGTTCTCCGCCATGTAGCCGGCGCCGCCGCAGGCCTCGCGGGCCTCCTGAATGGCCTGCGACGCGTGCCAGGTGTTGGCCGCCTTCAGCCCTGCGGCGCGCGCCTCCAGTTCGCGCTGCTCGTCGGCGTCGGGGTCATCGGCGGTCTGGATGTCGTGGCACTTGCTGACGAGCTCGTTCTGCGCGAATTGCAGGGCGTATGACTTGGCGATCAACGGAAACAGCCGGCGCTGATGCACCAGATAATCCATGATCAGCACCTCGGTGTCCTCGTCTGGTGCACTGAATTGCCTGCGCTGCAACGCATATCGAGTGGCGATATCCAGCGCGACACGAGCCGCCGCGCCCGCACTCCCGCCCACCGTGATGCGGCCGCGTACCAGTGTGCCCAGCATGGTGAAGAACCGCCGGTTGGGGTTGTCGATCGGGGAGCTGTACGTGCCATCGGGGGCGACGTCGCCGTACTTGTTCAGCAGGTTCTCCCGCGGTACCCGGACGTGGTCGAACACGATGCGGCCGTTGTCGACACCGGGTAGGCCGCCCTTGTATTCGCAATCCGATGTGGTGACCCCGGGGAGGTCGTTGCCTTCGGCGTCGCGGATCGGGACCATCACGCAGTGGACGCCGTGGTTGACCGGCTTGCCGTCCTCGTTGGTGATCAGCTGCGCGAAAACCGCTGCCATGGTGGCGGTTTGGGCGGCGCCGCCGATGTAGTCCTTGCGGGCCGTCGGGCTCGGGGAGTCGATGACGAACTCTTCGGTCTCAGGGTCGTAGGTGGCGGTGGTCTCCAGCGCCTGCACGTCGCTGCCGTGTCCGGTCTCGGTCATCGCGAAGCAGCCGCGCAGCTCGAGGCTGATGATCTGTTTGACGTAGGCGTCGTGGTGGCGCTCGGTGCCCAGGTTTTCCACGGCGCTGCCGAACAGCCCCCACTGCACCCCGGCCTTGACCATCAGCGACAGATCCGACATCGCGAGCATCTCGATCATCGTGATGGCCGCACCGATGTCGCCCGTCCCGCCGTGCTCTTTGCGGAAGTTGTCGGCGGCGACACCGAACGCGGCCATGATCCTCATCTGCTCGGCAACCTTGGTGCGCGCGATCACCGTGTTCGGCGTGTAGTGCGGGCGGAACAGCTCCTCGGTCAGCGTCCCGCGCATGCGGTTCTTCACGTCACGCCAACGTCCGTCCAACGTGTTGCGCAGATGTTCGGCAGTGCTACTCGTCTCTGGCGCCATAGTGCGACGGTAACCCGCTGCTCGGGCCTTCGAAACAAGTCGGGAGACGCGGGGCTGCCTAGCGGTGCGTCGGGGCCCACCGTTTAGATGGCGTCATGGCCCAGCCGGATACCCCATCACAGCAACCCGACCCCGTGTACGACGTCGGGCACACCCATCCCGACATCAGCGGAGGCTGGTTACGCGCGGCCACCTTTGGCGCGATGGACGGCCTGGTCAGCAACACCGGCCTGATCGCCGGCGTGGCCGCGGGCGAAGGCGCCCATGCCGTCACCGTCGCCGGGGTCGCCGGGTTGCTTGCCGGGGCGTTCTCCATGGCACTGGGCGAGTACACGTCGGTGACGACGGCCAACGAGCAGATCGAATCCGAGGTCCACGTCGAACGCCGCGCCCTGCGCACCCGCCCGGAAGCCGAACGGGCCGAGCTGATCGGCATGCTCGTCGATCTCGGCCTGTCCGAGAAAACCGCACAGCTCGCCACCGACGAGATCCATCGCGACGAGAACCGCGCGGTCAACGTCCACCTGGTGCGGGAAACCGGCATCAATCCGGACGAGAAGCCGTCGGCGTGGGTAGCCGCGAGTTCCTCGTTCGTCATGTTCGCCGTCGGCGCGCTAATTCCCCTGATCCCTTACCTTCTCGGGTACGGGACGCTGGCGACGGGGATGGCGTGCGGCGCGGCAGGGCTGCTCGTCGCCGGCGGACTGACCGCCCGGTTCACCCGCAAGCCGGTGTGGTGGGCGGCGTCTCGGCAGCTACTCTTTGGCGCGGTCGCCGTCGCGGCGACGTACCTGCTCGGTTTGCTCGTGGCCGCGCTCTTATGACGCCCGCGCCCGATCGACCGGGTTGGGCGAGCGCAGCCGGTACAGGATGAACCCGATCCCGAGCATGCCGAAGCCGGTGAGCATGATCATGTCGAACGCCCACCAACCCGAATAGTGTGTCCACATCTGCGCGTTGGCGGCCAGCGCGTCGATCCGGCGCAGATCGGCGGTGGACGCCGAGGCGGCGAAGCCCCATTGGGCCGGGACAAACCATGAGATCTGCTGGAATCCCCACCTGCTCACCAGCTGCACCAGGCTGCCGTTGAACAGTACGGATGCCAGGAGCAGCGGTAGTAGCAGCGGCACGACCTCCCGCAGCGAATTGGCCAGCGCCGACAGCGCGAGCGCGACGATGGCGGACACGATCGCGGTCACGGCCACGCTCACGTAGAGCTCGATCGTGGCATTCTGCAGCGCGGCGGCGCCGTGCACGGGCGCGCCTTTGCCGACTACGACGATCGAGAACGTGATGGCCGTGAGGATGGCCGCGGCCACGCTGACGAAGATGAGCTTGCCGGCGACGTAGGCCGGCGTGGACAGCCCGACAGCCTGCTCGCGCCGAAAGACGCGGCGCTCGCCGACCACCTCGCGGATGCCTAACGCGGCGCCGATGAGGACCGCGGAGACGTTGAGCGCCGCCAGGATCTCGACGGCCTCATGCGGGTGGGGGCTGGCCGGATTCGGCTTGCTCAGGCCGGAATTGCCGGGAATCAGCAGTGTCAGCGCCGCCAGCACGAAGGGCAGTAAGACCAGGAAGACGGAGTAGACGCGGCTCGCGAGTAGGAGGCGAAGCTGGCGGCCGATCACCAACCGGATTTGCCGGCTCGCGCTGAGTTCGGCGGGCGGTGGCCATGGCGCGGCCGCCGCCGGCGGAGGGGCCGCCGGCTGTTGGGCACGGGCCGCGGCGGGATCGGCGCTTACCTGCCCGAGGATCGTCGACCAGTCGGTGCTGCCCGTCAAAGACTGGATCTGCAGCGGTGTGCCGGCGAAGGCCATGCTGCCGGTGGCCGTGAGCACCACGACCTGGTCGCACATGTTGAGCCCCGCCGGCGAGGTCGGCGAATTCATTGCCACCACCACGACACAACCGATGTCGGCCTGGCGGCGCAGCACCGCCATCACGTGACTTTCCTGACCCGCGTCCAGCCCGGCGCCCGGCTCGTCGACGACGAGGAGCGTCGGCCTGGTGGTGAGCTCCACCGCCAGCGCGGTGCACCGGCGCGCTTCGGGCGGCAGCTTGCTGATCCGGGTCGAGCGGTACGGCGTTAGCTCGAGTTCTTCGAGAATCTGATCCACCACGCGGCGGCGGTGTTCGGGCAAGGTGTCCGGCGGCAGCCGTAGTTTGGCCGCGTAGTGGACCGCTCGTTCGACGGTGAGCTGCCGATGAAGGCGGTCGTCGCGCGCGACTATTCCGATGCGGGTGCGCATCGACACGGGCTCGGCGTGCACGTCGTGGTCGTCTACGGTGATTCGGCCGGAGCTGAGTTTCCTTGTGCCCGCGAGCATTCCGAGCAGCGCGGAGTTGCGTGCGGCCGACGGCCCGATCACCGCGGTCAATGTGCCCGGTCGCGCGGTGAAAGAGACGTCCGTGAGCAACGCGCGCCCGTCGACGACCAGGCCCAAATGGTGTGCGGCCACGCCGACTGTGCGCGCGCCAGCCTGCATCGGCAGCCGAAACGTGGGGTCCGCCTGCTCGGTGCGAAAGGACGGAGCCGCGGCGCGCAGCTTTCGAGTTCTCATCCGCTCGATCAGGCCGGGGGCCCGTAGTTGTTCTGTCGCGCCGGCGGCAGCGGGTTCGGGCGGTGGCGGATGCTCGGCCGGCACCGGTGGCGGTGGCGCGGCCGGCGGAACTGGGTACGACGCCGCGGGCGGGTGCGCGGGCGCCGCGGCCGGCCCGACGGGCGGCACCGGCGGCGTGAACGGCCGAACCGGCGGCGGCGCCGGCTGAGACGGTCGCTCAACCTCGTGCGATTGGGTGGGTATCCGCATGGGTCCGGTGTCGCGCTGTGTCGGGGCGGGCGGCGGGTGGGCCGGGCCTTGATGCGGACCGGGCGGCCCGACCGGCGGTGCAATCTGCGGCGCGACCGGCGGTGTGATCTCAAAGACCAGCCGGGGACCGTGCTGCGGGTCACCGAGCGTGATCGCCTGCCCGTCGTGGATGTCGACCGCCGGCACCCGGAACCCGTTGCTGAAGATGCCGCTGCGGCTCTTGTCGATGGCCACCCAGTGCGTGCCGAGGAACCGCAGCAGAACCTCCGGGCGAGGCGCCTGGGGCGGCAGCCCCCCGAGTTGCTCCAGCGGAATGTCAGCCCCGGCGCCGTAGCCCACGACCACGTCGCGGCCCGGCGGGAAGGCATAGCGCATCGATCCGACCCATACGGTGAGCGGGGAGGCTGGCACGGCGGAAGCCTCGGGCCGCATCGAACGCCACCTTTCGTCGCCGGTCAGACCGGATTGATCCCGTCTTCAGACCAATCGGGGATTGATCAAGTGTCTACCCGCCGCCGCTCGGCGATCCACCGGGCGTCGATCAAGCCGATCACAGGGTGTGCCGACGCGGCGCGGCCGCCGCATTGTCGAGTAGTCGGCGCAACACGTCGACCGCTTCGGACAGCACCCGGCGATCGGACGGCTCGAGCAGGGCCAGTTGCGGTTCGATCGCGGCCGCGCGGTCGGCCCGCACGGCGTTGAGCGTGCGCATTCCCTCATTCGTGATGCGAATGCGGACCGCCCGGGCATCCCCGGGATCGACGGTTCGAGTGACCAGGCCGGCGTCCTCGAGCCGGCGCACCTGCGTGGTCATCGTGGGCTGCGAGCAGTGGTCGACGGCGGCCAGATCACCGATGCGGGCTTCTCCGTGGACTTCGATGGTGGCCAGCAGCCTGGCCTGCGCGGCGGGCAGCGGCATCTGGATGCGCTGGGTGGCCAGCCGATTGAGGCGCGCGACGACGGCGAGCAGGTCTGCTCCCAGGCCAGACTGGGGATCGGTGTTTGCGGCGTCAACGACATCGGTGTGGTTGGCGGCGGATGCATTCATACCTACATCGTTGCATAGCTTTGCTAAGCGAGCCGAACCGTGGACACCCCGAGATCCGTCTGTGTGCTGCGACGACTTGGCGCCGCGGCCTGGCAGAATCGTTGGGGTGACCGTTCCGAGATCTCCCCGGGTGGGCCGTCGGGGTGGGTCGCTGCGTCCGGTCGAATTGGCGCAAGCCTCGGTCATGGGCGCGCTGTGTGCGGTCATCGCAATCATTTCCGTCGTCATCCCGTTTGCGGCGGGATTGGCCTTGCTGGGCACCGTGCCCACCGGGCTGCTCGCCTACCGCTATCGGCTGCGGGTGTTGCTCGCGGCGACGGTTGCCGCCGGGATGATCGCCTTCCTGATCGCCGGGTTGGGCGGTTTGATGACGGTCATCCACTGTGCCTACATCGGCGGCCTGACCGGAGTCGTCAAGCGCAGGGGCCGGGGCACGCTGACGGTCGTCGTCTCCTCGCTGATCGCGGGGGTCGCCTTCGGCGTGATGTCCGTCGGCGCGCTGACCGTGATGACCCGCCTGCGGCACCTGATTTTCGACGTGATGACCTCGAACGTGCACGGGGTCGCGTCGTTCCTGGGCCGGGTGCATCTGCAGCGGCCCGCCGATGCGCTGATGCGGTATTTCACTTGGGCACTGGGCTACTGGCAGTGGTGGATGGTGGCCTACTACGGCCTGGGAATCATGGTCGTGTCGTTGATCGGCTGGTGGGCGCTGTCCCGTCTGCTGGAGCGGATGCGCGGCCTGCCTGATGTGCACAAATTGGAGGCGTGGGGTCACGGCGACACTGTCCCGGTCGGGCCGGTCCCCGTGCGGCTGGACCGCGTGCGCTTCCGTTACCCCGGCGCCGGCCAAGACGCGCTGCGCGAGATCAGCCTGGACCTGAAGGTCGGGGAACACGTGGCCATCACCGGGGCCAACGGCTCCGGGAAGACCACGTTGATGCTGATCCTGGCCGGCCGCCAACCGACGTCGGGCAGCGTGGAGCGACCCGGCGCGGTGGGTCTGGGTGAGCTGGGCGGTACGGCCCTCGTTCTGCAGCACCCCGAAAGCCAGGTCCTGGGCACGCGGGTGGCCGACGACGTGGTGTGGGGCTTGCCGCCGGGCACCGAAATCGACGTGAACCGGTTGCTCAGCGAGGTCGGCCTCGAGGCACTCGCCGAGCGCGACACCGGAAGCCTGTCAGGCGGCGAACTGCAGCGCCTCGCGCTCGCCGCGGCGCTGGCCCGGGAGCCGGCACTGCTCATCGCCGACGAAGTCACCACGATGGTGGACCAGCAGGGCCGCGACGCGTTGCTGGGTGTGCTCTCCGGGCTCACCACGCGGCACCGGACCGCGCTGGTGCACATCACGCATTACAACAACGAGGCCGATTCCGCGGACCGCAGGATCGATCTCAGCGATTCGCCGGACAACACCGGCATGGTTGAGACCTCGGCCGCCCCCACACCGGCAATCCCGGTGGATTACCGCCAGCCGCACGCGCCGGTCATCGAACTCATTGGCGTCGGCCACGAATACGGGAGCGGCACGCCTTGGGCCAAGACCGCGCTGCGCGACATCAACTTTGTGGTGGAGCAAGGCGATGGCGTGCTGATCCACGGCGGCAACGGCTCCGGTAAGTCGACGCTGGCGTGGATCATGGCCGGCCTGACCATTCCCACATCCGGCGCCTGCCTCATCGACGGCCGGCCCACCCATGAGCAGGTCGGCGCGGTGGCGTTGTCGTTCCAAGCGGCCAGGCTACAGTTGATGCGCAGCCGCGTAGACCTCGAAGTGGCTTCGGCAGCGGGCTTTTCGCACCTCGACCAAGATCGGGTCGCAACCGCTTTGGGCGTGGTCGGACTGGATCCCACACTGGCCAAGCGGGGCATCGACCAGCTCAGTGGTGGCCAGATGCGCCGCGTCGTGCTGGCCGGACTGTTGGCCTGCTCGCCACGCGCCTTGATCCTCGACGAGCCGCTGGCGGGTTTGGACGCCGCCAGCCAGCGTGGCCTGCTGCGCCTGCTGGAAGACCTGCGTCACGAGCGCGGCCTGACCGTGGTGGTGATTTCCCACGACTTCGCCGGGCTGGAGGAGCTGTGCCCGCGCACCCTGCATCTGCGCGAGGGCACCGTCGAACCGATGCCGACCGCGGCGGGAGGCATCGCGTGACGACGACTTCGACGACGGCAACGGCGGACGGCGCAACGCGTCGCCCCACTCGCCCGGTGGTGCTGCTGATCCCGGTGCCCGGACATTCGGCCATCCACGGCTTGTGGGCAGGGACCAAACTGCTTGTCGTTTTCGGTCTTTCGGTGCTGCTGACGTTCTACCCGGGCTGGGTGACGATCGGGATCGCGGCGGCCCTGGTGGTTGCGGCGCTTCGGATCGCACACATCCCACGCGGCGTGCTGCCGTCGATACCACGGTGGCTGTGGATCGCTCTCGCATTGGGCTTCGTCACGGCCGCCCTCTCCGGCGGTCGCCCCAAGATCTTGATCGCCGGGGTCGAGATCGCACTCGGCGGGGCGCTGAACTTCCTGCGGATCACCGCGCTGTCGATCGTGTTGCTCGGGCTGGGAGCACTGGTGTCCTGGACCACCAATGTCGCCGAAATCGGGCCGGCGTTGGCGACATTGGGCCGACCGCTGAAGATATTCCGAATCCCGGTCGACGAATGGGCGGTGGCATTGGCGCTCGCGCTGCGCGCGTTCCCGATGCTGATCGACGAATTCCAGATCCTCTACGCCGCCCGCCGGCTACGTCCGAAACGAATACCGAAGAGCCGCAAGGCTCGTCGCCGACGCCATGCCCTGGAGCTGATCGACCTGATGGCCGCCGCCATCACCGTGACCCTGCGGCGCGGTGACGAGATGGGCGACGCGATCACCGCGCGCGGCGGCACCGGTCAGCTCTCCGCCCGTCCGGTCCGGCCGAAGCTGGCCGACTGGGTGACGATCGCGATCACCATCGCGGCCAGCGGGGCGGCGGTGGCGCTCGAGACGATGATGCATTCGCCGTACTGAGCGTGAAAGTGGCTGAGGCTCAGAGCGTCCGCGCGATCGCGGCCCGCGTGCACGAAGTCTGGGATGTCCTTGCCGATTTCGGGTCGATCGCTTCGTGGGCCGACAACGTCGACCACTCCTGCATCCTGTCCTGCGGCCCCGACGGCGGGCGAATTGGCACCGCCCGGCGAGTTCAGGTCAAACGCGACACCCTCGTCGAGCGCATCACCGAGTTCGACCCGCCGCACGCACTCGCCTACGACGTCGACGGCCTGCCCCGGCGCCTGCGCAGGGTGACCAATCGCTGGACGCTGACGGCGGCGGGCGATTCGACAGTGGTGACCCTGATCAGCACGGTCGAAATCGGGTCTCGGCCACCGCAAAAGCTGGCCGAACGCGTGCTGTGCCGCTTCCTCGCACGACAGTCCGACGTGATGCTCGCCGGGCTCGCGAACCGATTGGAGAACGCCCGTGTCTGATCGCCCCGACATCGTGATCGTGATGACCGACGAGGAGCGCGCCGTTCCGCCGTATGAGGATCCGGACGTCCTCGCCTGGCGCGACCGAACGCTGACGGGACGCAAGTGGTTCGAAAGTCACGGCGTCAGTTTCGCCCGGCACTACACCGGCTCGCTGGCCTGCGTGCCCAGCCGCCCAACGATTTTCACCGGCCACTTCCCCGACCTACACGGGGTCACCCAGACCGACGGCATCGGGAAGACGGCCGACGATTCGCGCATGCGTTGGCTGCGCCAGGGTGAAGTGCCCACACTGGGAAACTGGTTCCGCGCGGCCGGCTACGACACGCACTACGACGGCAAGTGGCACATCTCGCATGCCGACCTGATCGATTCGTCGACCGGACGTGCGCTGGCCACCAACGACGACGACGGCGTCGTCGATCCGGTGGCGGTGCAACGCTACCTGGACGCAGATCCGTTGGGGCCGTTCGGATTCTCCGGCTGGGTCGGCCCGGAACCGCACGGCGCACTGCTGGCCAATGCCGGCATTCGCCGCGATCCCCTGATCGCCGAGCGGGTGGTCGCATGGCTCACCGACCGCTACGCCCGCCGTCGTGCCGGCGACCCCACCGCGCAGCGTCCCTTCCTGCTCGTCGCCAGCTTCGTCAATCCCCATGACATCGTGCTGTTCCCGACGTGGTCGCGCAGAGGCCCGGTCAAGCCGTCACCGTTGGATCCGCCTCCGGTGCCCGCGGCGCCGACCGCGGACGAGGACCTGTCGACCAAGCCCGCCGCCCAGATCGCCTTCCGCGAGGCCTATTACTCCGGCTACGGCCCGGCGCCCGCGATCAACTGGACCTACGACCGCAACGCGCAGCGCTACCGCGACCTGTACTACCGCCTGCACGCGGAGGTGGACGCGCCGATCGACCGCGTCAGGCGGGCCGTCACCGAAGGTGGTTCGGACAACGCGGTTTTGGTGCGGACAGCCGATCACGGCGATCTGCTCGGCGCCCACGGTGGGCTGCACCAGAAATGGTTCAACCTCTACGACGAGGCGACGCGCGTTCCGTTCGTCATCGCCCGGATCGGCGCGGGCTCGACGTCACCTCGAGTGATCACGGCGCCGACGTCGCACGTCGACCTGGTGCCGACGCTGCTCGCAGCCGCCGGTGTGGATGTCGCGGCGGTGGCCGCGACCCTGGCCGAGACGTTCTCGGAAGTGCACGAGTTGCCGGGCCGCAACCTCATGCCGATCGTCGACGGCGCACCCGCCGACGACGGCCGAGCCGTCTACCTGATGACCCGCGACAACATGCTCGAGGGCGACAGCGGCGCATCGGGCCTGGCGCGCCGCCTGAAGCGCACCGTCAATCCGCCTGCGCCGCTGCGCATCCGAATCCCCGCGCACACCGCCTCCAATTTCGAGGGACTGGTCCTCCACGTGGACGACGCGACGGCGCCCGGGGGCGGCGGTCATCTGTGGAAGCTGGTGCGCACCTTCGACGACCCTGGTACCTGGACCGAACCCGGTGTGCGTCACCTTGCGGCCAATGGGCTTGGGGGAGAGGCGTATCGGACGTCCCCGCTCGATGACCAGTGGGAGCTCTACGACCTGACCGCCGACCCGGTCGAAGCCGTCAACCGGTGGACGGACCCGGGCCTGCACGAGTTGCGTCAGCACCTGCGGGCGCAGCTGAAACACGTCCGCGCCAGTTCCGTCCCCGAACGAAATCAGCCGTGGCCCTATGCCTCTCGTCGACCGCCGAGCCCGGCTCCGTCCAGGCTGAGACGACTCGTCAGGTCCGCATTCGGTCGATGAGGTTCGACAGCACCACAATGCTTTCGCTGCGTTCGATGTCGGCGCTTGACCGGATCCGCTCGAGGGCGGTCTCGAGGTGCCGCATGTCACGGGCCAGCACGTGCAGGATCGCGTCCGACGTGCCGGTCACGGTCGCGGCGCTGACCACCTCCGGCATATCCACCCACGCCGCCCGCAGCTGATCGGGCGCGATCGTGCCATGACAGAACACTTGCACAAACGCCTCGGTGTTCCAGCCGAGCGCATTGCGGTCGATGACGGTGGTGAAACCCTTGATCACACCGTCGTCCAGCATCCGGTCGACGCGACGCTTCACCGCCGGCGCCGACAGATTCACCTTCTGCCCGATTTCGGCGAACGTGGCCCGCGCGTTCTCGGTGAGCTCGGAGAGGATGCGCTCATCGGTCTCGTTCAGACGTTCCATGCCACTCCTCAGCGCAACAAATCGTCGCAGAAGCAAATCTAGCACAACAAATCATCTATAGACACGCAAGAATCGTCGTTTGCTTGTCACACGAGCGGCAAATACCGTTGATTTATGACGGATTCGTACGTGGTGGCAGCCGCCCCTCCCAAGCCTCACCGCACGGCTCGGGTCCGTCGGTACGCGATGACCCGGCCGGACTTTTTCGCCGTCGAGTACGCGATCAATCCCTGGATGGACGTCAACGCACCGGTCGGTGTCCACCTCGCGCACGCGCAGTGGCGGGCGCTCTACCAGACCTACGTCGACCTGGGCCATCGCGTGCATTTGATCGACCCCGTGCCCGGGCTGCCGGACATGGTCTACGCCGCCAACGGCGGCTTCGTCGCCGGCGACGTCGCCATCGTCGCCCGATTCCGATACGCCCAGCGCGCCGCCGAGTCGAAGGCCTACGCCGAATGGATGTCGTCGATGGGCTATCGGCCCGTGACCACACGCCACGTCAACGAGGGCCAGGGCGACCTGCTGATGGTCGGCGACATGCTGCTGGCGGGCTACGGCTTTCGCACCGATCTGCGGGCCCACGACGAAATCTCGGCTCTGCTGGGCGTGCCGGTCGTGTCCCTGGAGCTGGTCGATCCCCGGTTCTATCACCTCGACACCGCGCTCGCCGTCCTCGACGACCACACGATCGCGTTCTACCCGCCGGCGTTCAGCACGGCAGCGCAGGAGCAGCTGCGCGCGCTGTTCCCCGACGCCATCGTGGTGGGCAGCGCCGACGCATTCGTGCTCGGGTTGAACGTCGTATCCGACGGCCTGCACGTCGTGCTTCCCTCCGCCGCAACGGGTTTCGCTGCTCAGCTGCGTGAGGCCGGCTTCGGGCCCGTCGGCGTCGATCTCTCCGAGCTGCTCAAGGGCGGCGGTTCCGTCAAGTGCTGCACATTGGAGGTATTTCCATGACGATCCTCGATGCCCGGCCCACGACACAAACCGACGCGGCGATCGAGCTGGTCGAAAGGCATGCGGCGCACAACTATTCGCCACTACCCGTGGTGGCGGCCAGCGCCGAGGGCGCCTGGATCACCGACGTCGACGGCCGGCGCTACCTGGATTGCCTGGCCGCCTATTCGGCGGTCAACTTCGGCCATCGCAACCCCGAGATCATCGCGACGGCCCACGCCCAACTCGACACCGTCACGCTCGTCAGCCGCGCGTTCCACGCCGAGAACCTCGGACGATTCTGCGCCGCGCTTGCCCAGTTGTGCGGCAAAGACATGGTGCTGCCGATGAACTCGGGCGCCGAGGCGGTCGAGAGCGGTCTGAAAGTCGCCCGCAAATGGGGCGCCGACGTCAAGGGTGTTCCCGCCGGTCACGCCAACATCATCGTGGCCGACAACAATTTCCATGGCCGCACCATCAGCATCGTGAGCTTCTCGTCCGACCCGACGGCTCGCGACGGCTTCGGACCCTTCACACCGGGATTCCGCTCCGTGCCGTTCGGCGACGCCGCGGCGCTGGCACGGGCGATCGACGACAACACCGTCGCGGTGCTGTTGGAGCCGATCCAGGGCGAGGCCGGGGTCATTGTCCCGCCCGACGACTACCTTCCGGCGGTGCGCGCGCTGTGCGACGAGCGCAACGTGCTGATGATCGCCGACGAAATCCAGTCGGGGCTGGCCCGCACGGGCTACACGTTCGCCTGCGACCACTGGGGTGTGGTGCCCGACGTCTACCTGCTCGGTAAGGCGCTGGGCGGAGGCGTGGTGCCGCTATCGGCGATGGTCGCGGACCGCGACATCCTCGGCGTGCTGCACCCCGGCGAGCACGGCTCGACGTTCGGCGGCAACCCGTTGGCCGCCGCGATCGGCACCACCGTGGTGTCCATGCTGGCGACGGGAGAATTTCAGGCGCGCGCCGCCGAATTGGGTGCCCAGCTGCACCGGCGCCTGAAGGCACTGATCGGCGATGGTGTGCGGGCGGTGCGGGGCCTCGGATTGTGGGCCGGGGTCGACATTGAACCGGCCTTGGCCACCGGTAAGGACATCAGCCTGCGGTTGGCCGAGCGCGGGCTGCTGGTCAAAGACACCCACGGCTCGACGCTGCGCTTCGCGCCGCCCCTGGTGATCACCGAGCAGGAAATCGACTGGGCGATCGACCAATTTGCTTTTGCGCTGGCGGAGGCTGCCTCATAATCAGCTGATCCGACCCCAGGAGGCGCAATTGCCGGCCACGTCGATCGGCCTGAGACAGCAGATGCTGCGCCGCCGCCCGGTGACCGGCGCTCCCGTCGCGCACGGGGCCGCGGACCACCTCAAGCGCAGTTTTGGCACGTTCGAGCTGACCATGTTCGGCGTCGGCTCGACGATCGGCACTGGCATTTTCTTCGTGCTTTCGCAGGCCGTGCCTGAAGCCGGGCCGGGAGTGATCGTCTCGTTCGTGATCGCCGGCATCGCGGCCGGACTTGCGGCCATCTGCTATGCCGAATTGGCTTCCGCCGTACCGGTTTCCGGTTCGTCGTACTCGTATGCCTACACCACGCTGGGCGAGGCGGTCGCGATGGGTGTGGCCGCCTGCCTGCTGCTGGAGTATGGGGTGGCCACCGCGGCGGTCTCCGTCGGCTGGAGCGGCTACGTCAACAAGCTGCTGAACAACTGCTTCGGATTCCAGATGCCGCATGGGTTGTCGGCGGCGCCGTGGGATTCGGACCCGGGCTACATCAATCTGCCGGCGATCGTCCTGATCGGCATGTGTGCGCTGTTGCTGGTCCGCGGCGCCAGCGAGTCCGCCCGGGTCAACGCGATCATGGTGCTGATCAAGCTCGGCGTGCTGGCCATGTTCGTGATCATCGCCTTCACCGCCTTCGACGCCAACCACCTCCAGAACTTCGCGCCATTTGGTGTCGCCGGCATCGGCTCGGCGGCGGGCACGATCTTCTTTTCGTTCATCGGCCTCGACACGGTGTCGACGGCGGGTGATGAAGTGCGAAACCCGCAGAAGACCATGCCGCGCGCGCTGATCTCGGCGCTGGCGATCGTCACGACCGTCTACGTGCTCGTCGCGCTGTCCGCGCTAGGCACCCAGCCATGGCAGGATTTCGCCGCGCAGGAGAACGCCGGCCTGGCCACCATCCTTGACAACGTCACCCACGGCATGTGGGCCAGCACGATCCTGTGCGCGGGCGCGGTGATCTCGATCTTCACCGTCACCCTGGTCACCATGTACGGCCAGACCCGCATTCTGTTCGCCATGGGCCGCGACGGACTGCTGCCGTCGCGGTTCGCGACGGTCAATACCCGCACGATGACGCCGGTGAACAACACGGTGATCGTCGCGATCGCTGCGGCCCTGCTCGCGGCGTTCATACCGCTCGACAAACTGGCGGACATGGTGTCCATCGGCACCCTCACAGCGTTCATCGTCGTCTCCGCCGGCGTCATCATCCTGCGGGTGCGCGCGCCCGACCTGCCCCGCCCGTTCAAAGTGCCGGGTTACCCTGTCACGCCCGTACTTTCGGTGCTGGCGTGCGGCTACATCCTCGCCAGCCTGCACTGGTACACCTGGATCGCGTTCACCGGCTGGATCTCGGTGGCGTTGATCTTCTACTTCGTATGGGGCCGTCACCACAGCGCGCTCAATGACGGCGGTGATGGCCTCATCCCGACCGCGGCCGCGTCGGAAGACGAGCCGAGGGAACTGTTGTGACCGTTGTCGTCGGCTACCGGGCCGGCGAGGTCGGCCTGTCGGGGTTGTATCTGGCCGTGCGCGCCGCGCGGACGCTCGAGACGTCGCTGACGGTGGCGACCATCGTCCCCCAGCCGTGGCCGACGCCGTCGTTCGCTCGCGTCGACGCCGAATACGAGCACTGGGCCGACCAGTTGGCCGCGGACTCGGCCGCGGAGGCCCGGGGTTATCTCCACGGCGTGGCCGATGGACTCGAGGTCACCTACTCCCACCGTGCACACCGGTCGGTGTCGGGTGGGTTGATCGAGCTGATCGCGGATGTCGACGCCGAGGTCCTGGTGCTGGGGTCATTACCGAGCGGCGGGCGCGGCCAGGTGGTGATCGGCTCGACAGCCGACTGGCTGCTGCACGTGTCACCGGTGCCGGTCGCGATCAGCCCCCGCGAATATCGTTCGTACACAGGCGGATTGACTCGAATCACCTGTGCCTATGCCGCCACTCCGGACTCGATTGACGTGGTGCACCGGTGCGTCGAATTCGCTCGGCGATTGGGGTTGCCGGTACGGGTGATCACTTTCGCGGTCCGCGGCAAGACGATGTATCCACCCGAAGTGGGGCTGGACGTGGAGGATTCGATCCTGCAGGCGTGGGCGGCGCAGGCGCGAGAGGTTCAGGAAAACCTGAAGACCGACGGCGTCGTCGACGCCGACGTTGCGCTGGACGTGGTGACCGGCCACAGCTGGAACGAGGCGATGGAGAAGGTGGACTGGCAGGACGGCGACGTCCTGGCGTTGGGCACATCGCCGCGCGGCGACATCCGCCGGGTGTTCCTCGGATCGCGCAGCGGAAAAATCATCCGCGAGAGCACCGTGCCGGTGGTGGTGCTGCCTGGCTGAGGCTACCGGCGGGCGTCGGCGTTGGCCGCCTGGTCTGCAGAATTCGGGGTCTGGAGTTCTATGTCGTTGTGCGCGTTACTTTTCGATCCGCACGAGGGCGCGATTCTTCGTATCCACAAAGAAGCGCTCACCCGGCTGAATCGCGGCCGGCTCGATTTGCAGGACATCGACGGTGGCCGGGTCTACTCCGCGTTTCGCGGCCAGACTCAGCACTCGCCTTCCGAGGTCTTGGTCGGGAGTTTCCGCGCCGCCCACCATGGTCACCGAATGATGTACGTGGTGTATCTGCCCGTCGGCGCGACCAAATACCACGAAGCACTTTACGGAATGTACTCGCGCCGTTCCGGTGGTCATGAATTTCATCGCCTACCCCTTTCTCAACCCCAGTAATCCATACGTAGGACGGCCCACGCCTCGGCGTCGGAGCCGGTAGACAGGTCCGCCGTAACGGAACTGATGAAGTCGAAGATGACGGGCGGCTGCGACAGCCAGCCTCCAAGATCGTGATCTTCGTCCGCGCCAGATTCGAGCCGTTTTCGGTAGTGGCTGATCGCTACTCTGGCGGCAGCGCCTCCACTCGTGTCATACCCGTGCAACCAAACCTGCGCGCCGACCCAGGCCGGCGCGATATTCACGTCGATAGTGTGGTTCCACCCGTTACCACCCCAGCCATGCCACCAGTGCCAGTCGATTTCGTATGTCGTCATGATCGGTTCTCCTTCAGGGAAAAGCGTTCGGGACATACGGTAGTCGCTGTTCGATTCACGGAGTGTTGGAATCGGGAACCCGCGCGAGTAACGGGTTGCTAGCGGCGGGCGGCGGCGTTGGCCGCCAGCTGGGCCCTGTGCAGGATGTCCGCGACATCGCCTCGGCCCAGGAACATTTCGTCGAAGTAGCTTTGCAGGGCGGTGTCGCCGGCGGCGAAGCCCGCTCCGCCCGGTGCCGGAATGCGCGGCCCGTCGAGCACCGTGAAGAACGGTGTGACGTCGACGCCGCGGGCGGCCCAATAGTCGTAGTAGACCGGTTGGGCGGACAGCACCGCGGGGATCGCCGCACCTTGACGGCCCAGATACGCGTTGCCCTCACCGCTGCCCATCCACGCCAGCACCTGGCGCACCGCATCCGGATGCTTGGTCGCCGCATTGCCCGCCGCGGCAATGCCGTTAGTAACGCTCACCCGCCCCGCGGGCCCGATCGGCAACATCGCCACACCCCAGTGGAACCGGGCATCGCGGGCCACCGGCGCCAGGTTGTAGGTGCCGGACTGAAAGAGCGCCATCCTGCCGGCAAGAAACTGGTTGCGGGAGAAGTCACCGTTGTCGTTGGTGTCCGAGGCGGGCGGCGCGACGTGATCGTCGTTGATCAGGCGGACCAGGTAGCGGAAGGCCTTGATCGCCGCGGGGTTGTCGAACGCGAACTCGTCTCCGCGCTGAAACACCCCGCCGGCCGACCCGATGTAGTTCAGGTAAATCGCCTGAGCGTCGTTGGCGGCGTTATAACCCCACTGACGTACCCGCCCGGCGTCGAAACCCGGTGTGCCCGCGGCATGTCCATCCGCATCGGCGGTGAGCCGGGACAGCAACGGCCGCAACGTGTCGTCGCCGTCGGGGCTCCACCGCAGGCCGTTCAGCTGGGCGGGATCAATCCCCGCGGCCGCAAGCAGGTCCGCGTTGTAGAACACGGCGATGCCCGCGTCGGTCAGCTGCGGCACACCCCACAGCGTGCCGCCGCGGGTGAATTGATCGACCACGGCCGGCTCCCACGCCGACGCGGCGCCCGGGCCGAGCGTCCTGCCGACGTCCATCAGCCGGCCGCTGTCGGCATACGCGGCCAGATAGGCGTTGGACACCCAGAAGATGTCGTCGGCGCTGCCGCCGGCCACGTCGGTGCGCAGGGTGTTGAAGTACGTCGAGTAGGCCACCGTGTTGAGATGCACCTGGATATCGGGATGCGCGCGGGTGAACGCCTCGAACGATTGCCGATATGCCGTAGCGATCTGATCGCCCCAGACCCGCACCGTCACAACGGTCTTGCCGCCGTGTGGTTCGCCGGAATAGTCCAGCAGCATCGCCGTCGCGGCCAACAATGCCGCGACGAGCGCGAGCGCTCCCGCGACCAGCGTGGAAGACCGAGGACGGGTCATCGCGTGCGCCCAGATTGCCGTGGTGGTCGTAAATTCGTGAAAATCGCAGCCGTGGCGGCAATCTCGGCGCGGGTCCGGGTCACTTGAGCCCCGACACGACGATCGACGCGACGATATGCCGCTGGAAGATCACAAACAGCACGATCAACGGCGCGATCGCGATCGTGGTCGCGGCCATCACCAGCGTCCACTGCGAGTTGAACCGCGACTGCAGGTCGGCCGTGGCCACCGTCAGCACCCGCCACTTGTGTCCACTGGTGATCACCAACGGCCACATGAAGTTATTCCATTGCGACACCACGGTGATCAGCGTTAGGGCGGCCAGGACCGGACGGCTGGACGGAATCACCACGTGCACGATCACGTCCAGCGTGGTGGCCCCGTCGAGGCGCGCGGCGTTGATCAAGTCGTTCGGAATGATCCGAAAGTGCTCGCGCAGCAGGAAAATCGCGTAGGGCGAGCCGAACATGAACGGCAACACCAACGCCCAGAACGTGTTGCGCAGACCGAGCTGCGCCATCATCAGGTACATCGGGACTACCGTGACGGTGCCCGGCACCATCAGCGTCGCGATGTAGACCCAAAACAGCGCGTCACGCCCGGGAAACTGCAGCCGAGCAAACGCGTAGGCAGCCAGCACTGAAAACGTCAGTTGGCCAACCAGAATCACCGCCGTCATCAACGCGGTCACCGCCGCCGCCCGGCCGAACCCGGCCCCGGCGAGGTCGGCATAGTTGGCCAGCGTCGGTGGCCGCGGCCACTGCAGCGGCGTACCCGTCGCGAACTGGTGAGCCGACGTGAACGACGTCAGCAACCCAAGTCCGAAGGGCGCCAACGTGATCAGGGCACCGATCACCAGGCCCGAATAGATCACGCCGTTGGAGAGGCGACTAGGTGAGGTCATAGCTGATCCGCCGCCGGAAGTACAAGTGCTGGACGGCCGTGACGCCGACCAGGATGACGAACAGCACCACCGCCATGACCGACGCCCGGCCGATCGCCGCCGAGCCGAACGCCTCGGCGTAGATGCGGTGGGCCACCAGGTCGGTGCGGAGTTCCGGACCGCCGCCGGTCAGCGCGTAGACGGTGTCGAAAACCTGTGCGCTGCTGACGATCCCGGTCACCAGGACGAAAAACATCGTCGGCCTCAGCATGGGCAGCGTGATGCGCCAGAACCGCTGCCAGGCGGTGGCGCCGTCGGTGCGTGCGGCGGCGTAGATGTCGGCTGGGATCGCCAGCAGACCCGCGAGAAAGGACAGCGAGACGTAGCCGACGTTGGTCCACACGACCACCGCCGACACCAGCGGCAGCGCAAAGCTGGGATCCGACAGCCAGCCGATGCTGTGCCCGAGCACGGCGCTGACAGCGCCGTCGGTGGGAGCCAGGATCCAGCGCCACAACACGGCGATGGCCAGCGGCGCGCAGATCCACGGCAGCACGTAGAGGGTGCGAAACAGGCCGGTGCCCGGCAACTCGCGAGCCAGCATCGTGGCGGCGACCAGCCCCAGCACGGTCTGCGCGGGAACGACGATCGCCACGAAGACGGCGGTGACGATCAGCGAGTTGCCGAAGTCGGCGTCGGCCAGCACCGCGCGCCAGTTGGCCAGACCCACGTAACGCAGCGGGCCGAGCAGGTCCCAGCGGTACAGGCTCAGCCAGATCACCACGAGAATGGGCAGTAGCAAGAACGCGACCACGCCGAACAGGCTGGGCGCCAGCAGGGCATAACCCAACGGAGTGGATCGGCGGGGCGCGTCGGCCATGGGTGTATTAAAGCGGGTCGTTACGGTGGATTCGTGACACCGAACCGGGGGATCGATGCCGACTTCCTGGACCTGCCGCGCCACGAACTGGCCGACGCCGCGCTGTCGGCGGCCACCAAGGCCGGGGCCAGCCACGCCGACCTGCGGGTTCACCGCATCAGTACCGAGATCGTCCAGCTGCGTGACGGCGAGCTGGAGACCGCGGTCATCAGCCGAGAGGTGGGCCTCGCGGTGCGCGTGATCGTCGACGGCACCTGGGGATTCGCCTCGCATGCCGAGTTGGCGCCGTCGGTCGCCGCCGAGACCGCGCGCCGTGCCGTGCATGTCGCCACCACGCTGGCGACGCTGAACACCGAGCGCGTCGAGCTCGCGCCGGAGCCGGTCTACGCCGACGCCACCTACGTGTCGAACTACCGGATCGATCCGTTCGACATCCCGGCCGCCGACAAGATCGCCGTGCTCGAGGATTACTCCGGGCGGCTGCTGGACGCCGACGGCATCGACCACGTGTCGGCCGGGTTGACCGCGGTCAAGGAGCAGACCTTCTACGCCGACACCTTCGGATCGTCGATCACTCAGCAGCGGGTGCGGCTGCAGCCCTCGCTGGAAGCGGTGACCGTCGATGCCGCCGCGGGCAGTTTCGACTCGATGCGCACGCTGGTGCCGCCGATGGGGCGGGGCTGGGAGGTGGTGGCCGGTGACGACGTGTGGAACTGGACCGACGAGCTCGCGCAGCTGCCGTCGCTGCTCGCCGAGAAGGTCAAGGCGCCCAGCGTGACCCCGGGCCGCAAAGACCTGGTGATCGACCCGACCAATCTGTGGCTGACGATTCACGAATCCATCGGGCACGCCACCGAATACGACCGCGCGATCGGCTACGAGGCCGCCTACGCCGGAACGTCGTTCGCCACCCCAGACAAGCTCGGCACCATGCGCTACGGGTCGCCAGTGATGAACGTGACAGCCGACCGCACTGTCGAATTCGGCTTGGCCACAATCGGTTACGACGACGAGGGCGTGGCCGCGCAAAGCTGGGACCTGGTGCGCGACGGGGTGTTCGTCGGCTATCAACTCGACCGGGTCTTCGCGCCCAGACTGGGCCAGCCGCGTTCCAACGGCTGCTCGTATGCCGATTCGCCGCATCACGTGCCGATCCAGCGGATGGCCAACGTGTCGCTGCAGCCTGGCCCCGACGAAACCAGCACCTCCGATTTGATCGGCCGGGTCGAGGACGGCATCTACATCGTCGGCGACAAGTCGTGGTCGATCGACATGCAGCGCTACAACTTTCAGTTCACCGGGCAACGGTTCTTCCGGATTCGCGACGGCCGCCTGGACGGCCAGCTGCGCGATGTCGCCTATCAGGCGACCACGACCGACTTCTGGAATTCCATGGAAGCCGTGGGCGGCGCGTCCACCTGGCGGCTGGGCGGCGCGCTCAACTGCGGCAAGGCCCAGCCCGGGCAGATCGCCGCCGTCAGCCACGGCTGCCCGTCGGCGCTGTTCCGGAACGTCAACGTGCTCAACACTCGTACCGAGGGTGGCCGATGATTTCTGCGCAGCACGTCGTCAACATCGTTTTGGACGAGGCGGCAAAACGCGGCGGTGTCAACGAGACCATGGTGCTGGTCACCGACCGAGTCGAGGCGACGTTGCGCTGGGCGGGCAATTCGATGACCACGAACGGGGTTTCGGTCAACCGCAGCGTGACGGTGATTTCGATTGTGCGCGATGGCAGCAGCACGCGCGTCGGCACCATGGTTTCCGCGGAAGTGGATCCGCGGGTGATCCCTGGGCTGGTTGCGGCGTCCCAGGACGCGGCCCGCTCCGCGCCGGAGGCCGGCGATGCCGCACCGCTGCTCGCCGATACGGGGGTGCCGGCCGATTGGAATGCCCCCGCGCCGGGGACGGGCCCGGAGATATTCGGCGACCTCGCCGCTTCGCTGAGCCGCGGGTTCAAGGGCAGCGACCGTTTGTATGGCTATGCGCACCATAGTGTTTCGACGACGTTCCTGGCGTCGTCGACCGGGTTGCGCCGTCGCTTCACCCAGCCCGCCGGTGCGGTGGAGATCAATGGCAAACGCGGCGACGCGAGCGCCTGGGTGGGGGTCGGCACGCCCGATTTCGTCGATGTGCCAACGGATCTGCTGCTCGAGCAACTGTCGACGCGGCTCGGTTGGGCGCAGCGGACCGTCGAATTGCCGGCGGGGCATTACGAGACGCTCATGCCCCCGTCGACGGTGGCCGACATGATGATCTACCTGGGCTGGTCGATGGCCGGCCGCGGCGCGCACGAGGGCCGGACCGCCTTCTCCGCCCCCGGGGGCGGGACCCGGATAGGGGAGCGGCTCACCGATCTCCCGCTGACGTTGTTCTCCGATCCGATGGCGCCGGGTCTGGCCTGCACGCCGTTCGTCGCGACGAGCAACTCCTCGGAGACCGTGTCGGTGTTCGACAACGGCATGGAGATCGGCCAGGTGGACTGGATCCGCGACGGGGTGATCAACGCGCTGGCGTATCCGCGGGCCATTGCCGCCAAATACGACGCCCAGGTCGCCGTGGCCGCCGACAACCTGGTGATGACGGGCGGGTCGGCCGAGCTGGCCGACATGATCGCGAACACCGAGCGCGGACTGCTGCTGACCACGCTGTGGTACATGCGGGTGGTCGACCCGACCACACTGCTGCTCACGGGCCTGACCCGCGACGGCGTATACCTGGTCGAAGACGGCGAGGTGACCGCGGCCGTAAATAACTTCCGCTTCAACGAGAGCCCGCTGGGCCTGCTGCGGCGGGCTACCGAGGCCGGGGTCAGCGAGAAGACCCTGCCGCGCGAGTGGGGAGATTGGGCCACCCGGGCGGCGATGCCGTCGCTCCGCATCCCGGACTTCTACATGTCGTCGGTGAGCCAGGCGCACTAGCCGATTGCCCGGCGGCGGGGCGGGTTCTAACGTGTGACGGATGCTGACGCGGTTAGTGGCGCTGTCGCCGGGCGACGGACGCATCACGGGACTGGTGCGACGGGTGTGCGGGCAGACGTTGTCGCTGCCGCCGTTGCCCGCTTGCGTCGAGGTGGACGAGCCCGCGACGGAGGCTGAGGCCGTCGTCGCCGAGTTCGCCGAGCAGTTCAGTGTCGATGTCTCGGCCATCACCGGAGAGCAGCGATCGCAGCTGTGGAAGCAGTTGGGGGACAGCACCTTCGGCGTGGTGGTGCAGATGTACATCGCAGACTTCGTTCCGCGGGTGCGCGCTGGGTTCGAGGCGCTCGGTGTCGGCTCCGAGTATCTCGACTGGGTTGACGGGCCGATCTCGTGGGATCACGCCACCGACCCTTCCGATGTGGTGTTCAACGACTTCCTGCCCGCGGTGGCGCGGATGCGGGCGCTTGATCCCGTCACCGCCGAGCTGGTCCGGCTGCGCGGCGCGGCCCAGCACAACTGCCGGCTGTGCAAATCCCTGCGCGAAAGCACCGCCCTGGACGCCGGGGGTTCCGAGATGCTGTACGGCGATATCGAGCGCTACGAGGACTCAAGTTTGCTCGACGAGCGCGCTAAAGCAGCGCTGCGCTACACCGATGCGTTAATTTGGACTCCTGCGCACCTCGTCGCCGACGTTGCCGCCGAGGTGCGCTCCCGGTTTTCCGAGGCGAAGGCCGTGGAGCTCACGTTCGACATCATGCGCAATGCCAGCAACAAGATCGCGGTGTCGTTGGGCGCCGACGCCCCCCGCGTCGAGCACGGCACCGAGCGCTACCTGCTCGACGCCAGTGGCCAGACGGTGTTCAGCTAGAGGCGGCGTGGCACCATGGATGCCGCGCCAAGCGGGGGCGGTAGCTCAGTTGGTTAGAGCCGCGGACTCATAATCCGTTGGTCGCGGGTTCGAGCCCCGCCCGCCCCACCGAGCAAAAGTGCAGCTCAGAGCTACATTTTCGGCCGTCCAATGCTGCCAGCCAGTGCCTGTTTTGCCGCTATTGTCGGCGGTTTGTCGTCAGTCGGTTGACTTAGAGCAAGAATATTGCGAGACCGCAAAGCAGCAGCACAGTCGCACACCACGCACGACAACACCTTGCGGCGCCGTTGTAGTGACAGCTCACGCCGTCCGCGCTACTGTGCAGCTGTGCCGCTGACCGGCGGCACCACCACGCAAGTCAGAGCGCGCATTCACGGAGCGGCCCCTTCGGGGAGAGCCCGCACGGCGGATGCAAACGACAAGGCGTTACGTCACGGCGGCCCTTCGGGAGGCACGCGCGAGAACGCGGTCCACCTTTCACCGTCCGGTGCAAGGTGCCCGTTTTCGCACCGAAGGGATAGCAATGTATCTAGATACCAGCACTCGAAGTAGCGATCCACCAATAGATCTCGATGCAGCCGAGAAGCTTGATCACCGCATTCAGCGCATGGCTGACACGGCAGCGCGGAACCTGGACACACTCGCTGATTTGCTGGCCAAAGCCAAGGCGGGCCAGGTCCATGCTGTGCTGGGGTTCGACAGCTGGACTGCGTACCTAGTAGATCGGGTCAACCCGCTCGCTAAGGTCCTTAATTCCGACGACCACCGCGTTCTAATCACCGAACTGCGCGACGCGGGCATGAGTATGCGGGCGATCGCGAAAGCCGTAGGCACGTCTAAGTCAACTGTGTCGCGGCAGGTGTCCCAAGCTGGGACAGCTGGCCACGGCGCGGCTGTCCAAACCACAGGGATCGACGGCAAGGCCTACCCGCGCCGCAACTGCGGCGGTGGGCACAGAGGACCGTTGCCGGTGGGCACAACCCTCAGTCGCGCCAAAACCGCCATCGACAAGATCACAGGCCTTGACGGCGACGCCGATGCCTTGCGAACGCAGATATGCGAATTGATCGACCGGCTTCTCGACAGCCTTTCAGCAACTAGATTGGACGTATCTTCGACGATTGCGCGCCGCGCAGGTAATGGAGGGGGAGACAGTGACCTACGGTTACGAGACTGAACCCTTGGCAGACACAGCATCGAAACTGGGTGTTACAGTGCCACGCCCGTTGTTGGACGTGGTGCATGAATATGCCGACGGGTTGCCGATAACCGCAGCACACGTGGTGCAGACAGGAACGCGGACCTTCCGCTTCTATTGGGTATCTGGCTTGTCACTAGTGGTGCTTGAGTCCCAAGAGGTCGAGAAGGAAGATGCCGGTTTTGTCATTCGTGCTGCTGGCCAAGTGAGACCGATCAAGTCTGCCCGCCTGGACCTCGAAGTGACCGCGCTTCAGGCACCGGCGCCAGTGCAGGACTGGACCCTGATACGCACTTTGCGACTCACATTCGATGGCGAAGCTGAGCCAATGACTCTCCCTGATCCGCTCAGCCTCCCCCTCGATAGCGAACCGAAGCGGGACCAGGTGAATTCGTTGCTGGATGCAGTTCTGCAGGCTTACACCACTAATTAGCCGACGAGTACCCAGTCGGGGTTCAGGCGGAGGCTGGGGACATCTAGACGACCAAATGCTGCGCCGCGCGGCCAGCTTCTTAGTTGCCATGGCTACCTACCGTTTACGCCGATGATCGGATCACACGGTGGGCTTTGGGCACGGTACCTTCCACCCTTGGACGGCGGCTTGTCCCAAGCCGATTGTGGTGGACAACGTGTACCACAACTACTTTCAGCCGGCTTGCAAGGCGTTAGGCCTCGGGAGCGTTCGCTTTTACGACCTGCGGCACACCTTCGCCACGTTGGCCTTGAGCGCTGGGGAGCACTACATGCAGGTGTCCAAGTGGTTGGGACACAGCAGCTACGTCCTGACGCTAACCACCTACGCGGACTAGATCCGCGAGGACGACACAGCGGCACCGAAGCTGGCTAGGCAGGTTGCAAGCGTTACAGACAATGTTGTGCTTATCGAGCGGAGAGCTCGCTAACTGGCACCGGTCGGAGCCGGGGCATTGCGGTATCCGCAGTGCTTGCACACCTTGGCCTCATCGAAGATGGTCTCAGCGCAGTCGGGGCACTTCTTGGTTGCCGGTTCAGGGCCGCGCTGTGGTGGCTCTTTCGGAAGATTATCTCTGCCTATTGATTTCTCCACGACGTGTAACAACCTTTCGCGGCGCTCGACGCCACCCGCTGTGAACTCATCGAACTTCTCCGCCACGTCGGCGTCCTTGAGCCAGTACCAGACGGTTACCCGGAACATCTTCTTGGCTGCAAGGTGCAGATCCTCGGCGTCTTCGCAGAATGCAGCTTTCCAGAGTTGGATGTGTACATTCCTGTCAGGATCTTGATCCTTGAAACTTACCTGCGCCTGTTTGATCTGGTTATAGAGATTAGCGAGGTAAGAATATTGAGCAGAAAAGCGCGCATAGAAGGCGACATAGACAGCACCCCCTATGGCACCCAGCCAAGGGACAGTTCTCGCGATGTCATGAAGGATTTCCTGGCTGTTCCAGGAGAAGTCCCCCTGTCGGATGTGAAAAGGCGTCGGATGCGCCAAGCCGTGGAGTACCAGGGCGGCCACATATAGGAGGAACGTTACGTAAGCCGTACGGAAGAAGATAACCGTGCCCCCGTTGGGGCGGCCCTTCTTCAGCATCCATTCGCCCGACAGACGTTCAACAATCGATTCCAACATTGTTACCCCTGTAAGCAATTTGCTGCAGTCACTCCCGTTACGGAGGTTAGCGGCGATGGCTACTGCAACTGAACAGATTTTACCGAATTGATATGAGCGGTATCTCAAGAGAAGAGTGCGCAGTAGAACGGGACGAGCTTGCCCCGCCCTGGCTGTTCCAGCAGCCCGGCCGAAACCGGCACTCTAGGTCAAACATCCGGCTCATCCGGCTCAGTGGTCCCCTGGAGCCGATCGTCGCGAACGACTCCCATATCCCTGAGGAACTCATCCTCTGCTCTTAGCAACTCTTCGTGCTCCTGCTCCCGCCGGTGTTGCTCTTCATCACCAGGATTCGTATAGACCCAAACCCCACTATGCTCTTGGCCGTAGTCCTTGAGCGTGCCCGCAATGTCATACAGGGCCTTCTCGACGGTCTCGCTCTTGTGTTCCGTAACATACGTTGTGTTCCAAAACATCTTGATATCCAACGAGATTGGATTCCGATAGCTCGGTTTGTCGGGGATCATTTTGTCGTCAAAGTCCACGTGGCCGATGAACTGATCCTGAAGGGTTCCTTCATACTTCCTTCGCCGGGCAGCGGAGTCCCAAACCGTCCGCCACTCTTGGCCAGGTGCCAACACGGCAATGCTCTGGGGCACGTAGAGGTGTTTGACTTCCTGACCTGTGTGGATGTTCCTATAGGGCGCGACCTGCAATGGGGGAAGCTTCAGCCGAATGTTGTACGCCGTAGTCTGTCCAAAGTTCTTGATTACCAAATCCATATAGCGCCGCACTTCGTGACGGTCTACGTACACAACAACATCAGGTTGCGCCACCCGTTCACGCGTCTTCCGCGCTTCGCGCACTTGGCCGCGGGCGAAAACCGCCGCACCGAACGCAATTCCGGCCGTGGCCCATTGTGCGATTGCGGCCCAGGCGTCAGCGTGCATGCGAAATGGCAGCGCTAGGCCGGTTTGTCTTCGGCGTGCTCGTCATCCTTACCGCTCACTCGATCTAGGAGACGGACAAACGGGTTCGGGCTTTCAGGCTCCTCGCTAGACAGCCGACCTTCCAAGTAGATTGTCTTGGCCATGCCGACACGGATTTCCGCCTGTTCATCAGGCGTCAGTTTCGTGATAAACGCCTCGAAGGTGTTGAGTCGCACTTCAGCGCTCTTGCTTGCTCTTGCCTGGCGGTGATTGGTTGCGCCGCGACTAAATAGGTAGCCACCCAAGATGACTGCACCAAGGATGATGCTCCCACGGGTCATACTGACCGCTATGGTTCCGCCGGAGCCTTCACTGGTGGTAAGGAAGTGGATGAGGACGAAGACAAGCGGCACGCCGATTACCGCAGCGCCAAGCACGTCATAGGCCCATCCGGCAGCTGATTTTCGGCGGGCTTGCTCGCCAAAGTCTTTGGCGAACGCTCGTTTCGACAGCCAGTCAGCGGAGTTCTTGCTAGCGGCTGCTAGGTCCTCGGCCTCTTGTTGCGCATCGAGTGCGCGTTCTACGTGCTGTTTGGCTTTGCGCTCCAGAGCTTTTAGCTTGTCGATGCGCTCGCCAAGAGTGTCTTCGATTGCTTTGTCGTAGGCTGCTCTACCGGATTCCTCTACGCGATTTATGGCGTCTAGGTACTCGCTTTCGCGCTCCTGGAGCGAAACCGTGTAGTTGTCCTCCACACCCGTCATCTTTGTTTCGACGGTGGCCATATCAGTGCGTAGTGTCTCAAGCTGGTTCTTGAGTTCTGTGTTCTGTTCGGCCAGGCTTTCTAGAGCCAGTTCGGCCTCTCGTCTGTACTCAGCGAATGCGCGACCGGCCGCGCTGGCCTGGCCGCCCGCTGGCAGCGAGGGCCACTGCGCAACATAATGGAAGATCACTTCAGACTGGTCAGCGGCGTCGTTGACCGAGTTTCCGTAGTTGTCTGGATTGCCCACGAAGTTCGACAGTGACTGGATGATCGGTCCGGCGAGCTGCGCGTCGACGTTGTCGAGCATCGACTTCGTGTAGAAGACCTTCAGGCCTTTTGACTGATGTTCGCGTAGCAGCTCAAGCGCGGTTTTGAGGCGAACAATTGACAAGCGTTGCGGTGCATCAAGTGCCTTCGGAAGACGTTCGTCGTCTAAAAGACTCGCGAGCTGGTCGACCTTGCCCCAAACCGGGTGCTGGTCAAAGACGTCGTCGTCCCAAGAGCTCACAACTGGATGCTATCGAGGCGGCCTGACATAAACCGACCATTCGCGCGGGCATGTCTCTGCGCGGTGACCAGCAACCCTGCTGAGCGGGTTCTTGTCGGTGGTTTGTCGTCGTACTTCCGGCAACCTGTTGATTTGCCGCGATGGGTTAGCAGCCGCCGCTAGGCCCGGTTTTGAAACAAAAGCGCTGGAAAACTACGGGATAGCAGCCGCTGTCTAGCGATTCTCGGACCTAGCAGAGTTTGCTACAGAGCCGCGGACTCATAATCCGTTGGTCGCGGGTTCGAGCCCCGCCCGCCCCACGTCAGCTGTATGACCTCAGTTGATGCCTGACATCTTGCCTTCGGATGATGCCCGACAGTGTTCCGGCTGATGGTTGACAGATACTTCGGCTGATCCTTGACACTCCTTCGATGAGGGAGTTAACCGTGGCCGAGCAGAGGGACCGGGCCTTGCTGGCGGTGATGGGTTATCGAGTTCGCAGGTCGCCGAGAAGGTGAGTGTGTCGCGTCAGACGCTGCATGCCTGGTTGGTGTGAACCGTGCGATTCTGGAAAACTTCGGCGCGATCAGAGCAGGAGAGGCGCGTGACAACCACCCATACTGAACGGCTCCCGCTGCTGACCCGGCGCGACCGCATCATGATCACCATCACGGTTATCGCGGCCGTGGCGACCGGAGTTCTGCACTTCGCCCACGTGAATGCAGTGCTGGCGTTCATCGTGTCCGCACTTGCGTTGGCCACGCTGGCATCTTTGGTCGGCCGTTCGGTGGAGGCGCTCGGAGACCGGCTCGGGCCCAACGCGACTGGGATACTGCAGACGGCGTTGGGGAACCTGCCCGAATTGTTCGTCATACTGTTCGCGCTCAAAGCAGGTCTTTATGGGGTGGTTAAGGCCACCATCGTCGGCTCGATTCTCTCCAACGCCCTGCTGGTGCTCGGGCTGTCCTTCGTGGTCGGCGGTATCAAACACGGCCGCCAGCGCTTCGCCGCCGACGACGGACGCACCCTCGGATTGATGTTCACCCTCGCGGTATTCATCCTCGCTGTCCCCTCGCTCACCGCTGCAACACACACCCCGGCGCAACCGCACGAGCGGGCGGTGTCGGTCGTCGTCTCCATCGTCATGCTTGCGCTGTTCGCACTCTCGCTGCCGGCCACGCTCGGAAAGCGTGCTGTCGCCCCGGTGGGGCAAGTTCGTCATAAAACGTCCAGAGCGTCGTCTCCCATTGTGGCCAGCCCCGATTCGGCCAAAGCCGCCAGTATGGCGGCAGCACACGGGGAGTGGCCGCTGGCGATGGCTATCGGCATGCTGGCCGTCGCTGGGATCGGTGCGGCCTTCGTGTCGGAATGGTTCGTCGCCGCCCTAGAGCCGGCGATGCATGCAGCGGGCATTAACGAGGTGTTCGCCGGTCTGGTGATCGTGGCGATCGCCGGCAACGCTGTGGAGAATTTCGTCGGCATTCAGCTGGCGGCCAAGAACCAGATGGACTACGCGGTCCAGGTGATCCTCCAGTCGCCCGTCCAGATCGCGCTCACCATCGCCCCGATCGTCTGCCTGGCGGCGGCATGGCTCGGCCAGCCTGGTTTCGATCTGGTGTTCTCACCGCTGTTGCTGGCGTCGATGATCATGTCGGCGCTCGTTGCGGTGCTGGTGACCTTCGACGGCGAGTCGACCTGGTTCGAGGGGACGGTGCTCATCGCGCTCTACGTGGCGATCGCCACGTCGTTCTGGTGGGGGTGAGTACCTCAACCGTCTGAGATCCGTCGTCGCGCCTGGCGAGTTCGCGCTCAAGGCTCGCCCGCTACCAGCACGGTCGAAATCCACCGGGAGTGCGGCCACGTGACAGCGGCGTGACAGCGTACGGCTCCGCTAGTCGTCGGCCGTGTAGCTGGCGGCGCCTGTGGCCGATCCTGAGGATAGACTCGCGGCATCGAAGTTCCAGGTGGCGCGGCTAATCCGTGGTTCGCAGCGACCGCCGATCGTGAAAGTCGGTGGTGCGCGGTGATTGGGTCTGGCGACGAGGCCGCTGACGCTGCGCTGGAAGTCATGCGGTCGGACGAGGTTGCAGCAGCGGGTTTTCGGGAGTGGCTGGCTGCCGCAGAGCGGGCCGGTCAAAGAGTCCTGCGGGAGCCTGACGGCACGTACGTGTTATGGCGGCGCGACGACGTCCTCGCCGCCGTACGTGACGGCGAAGTCTTCGCCAGCCGCCAAGGCGAACTGATGGAAGGCAACCCGCCGTTCGGCCCGTACCGGAAAATCATGGTCGAGCTGTTGTTCAATCCGGAAAATTCGCGGGAAATGCTGAAGCCCGTGCGTGGGATCATCGAAAAATGCGTCGGCGCCGTTGCGGCGACACGAGACCGTTGCGATGGTGCGGCTGTCGCTGAGGTTGTTTGGCGCGCAGCATTCGTTACGGTCTGCGGGCTGCCGACTGACGTCGCTCTCGAAGCGATCGACACGCAGCTGGTGCGGAAGACCCGTCGAGCACCGCAGGGTGGCCCTGATGTGATCAGCCGCCTCGCCACCGAACCGCTCAGCGACAAAGAAGTGTTGGGACTGATGGCGTCGGTGGGCCGCGGTTTGATTTTCGCGTCGTTCGCTATTAGGGCCGGACTGGCGGTGCTGGCGCGGATGCCGATGCTTCAGCGGGAGCTACGCGAAAATCCAGGCCGGCAACGTAGATTCATCGAGGAACTGCTGCGGTTGGATGGCGGGGCGAAGACCGTTTCACGAATCACGAGTCGCAGTGTGACAATCGGCGGAACGACGATTCCCGCCGGGTCCCCTGTTGAGTTGTGCGTCGGACTTGTTCACCGTGATGAGACCGACGAGATGTCAGGTCACAGCATTAAACTTGATGGCCCGCAACGGAATTGGAGTTTTGGGGGAGGCCCGCATCGGTGTCCGGCGTCCCACCTGGCCCGGGATCTGCTGGGCGCATTCTTTGAAGTGTGGCTTGCCAAAGTCCCATTTTTCTCGTTCGACTGGAACGGCGGCGATGTCCCCAAAGCGTGGTACCCCAAACCCTACGACCCTTCGCGGGGCGCAATTTTCGAGGGTTGGTTCCCTGCTCACGTGCCGCTCACGTGGCGACCTTAGCGGTGACTACCACTCGCCCACTTTGGGGCGTTACTCAAACCTCCGTGTCTCGCGCCCATTTTGGCGGGCGAGTTTTTGGCCTGTGCGGCGAGCGCGCCGCCGCCAGTGTCGCCGCGCGCTCACCAATGATCGCGGTCTGCGCCGGAGGCTGGCCCTTGCGCAGCGTCGCGATCAACTCCCGGTAGGGACCGATCAGGTACACGGTGTCGCCGGCTTTCAGTCGGGAGTCGCGGCGGGGTCGCAAGCTGACCGGCCCTTCCGGTCGAGTGATCGCGATGACGCGCGCTTGCGTGGATAGTTCCAGCATGCGCAGTCCATCGAGCTCGCTGCCCTCCGCCACGAGCATCGCGCCGACCATGAACGAGCGCTGCCCGACCCAGAATGTCCCCAGCACCTGCAGACCCATCGCGGCGCCGATGAACCACGGGGCCGCCAGGTCGACGATCGATCGCACGTTTTCGAAACCGAACCGCTGATTTATCGCAGCACCCAGCGCGCGGCCTTGCACGCGCATCACGATCGGCGTCTTGGTGTCCGATCCGAGGATCTCGAGCAATACGATCCCGGTCTCGATATTTTTCATGTCGTCCTGGGTCACGACCGCCACCCCGCGGGCGCGATCGACACGCGCCGATTCCAGCGTCTGGCGCATCGTTGGGTCACCGAAAATCACCGGAACGTCGAGTTCGGCCGCGGTCGGCAGAAACCGGTTGTTCTCGTCTTTCTCGATGACCAGGACGTCGCATCCGGCCGCGGTCAGGTCACTCACGACGCGGATGCCGACCGAACCCAGTCCGACGACGACGACGTGGCCGCGCATATGGCGCGCTCGTCGGAGCCCGGCCAATTGCATGAAACGGCGCGACAGCAGCAGGTCCGCGAGGAACGCGACAAGGATGGCCGTAACCATCGCGCCGCCGAACATCAACCCGACATTGAACAGTCGCAGGAATATTGGCTGCTGACCGAAGCCGACTTCGCCGTAGCCCACGGTCGTGATGGTCTCGGAGGCGAAGTACAGGGCGTCGATCCACGACATCCGCGGGTTGCGGTAGGCGAAGTGCTCCACGGCCGTCGAGCCGAGCGTGAGGAACAGCGCGAATGCCAACGAGGGAAAAAGCAGGGGGTTCACGTCGTCGCGCATTGCGCGCGCGGCATCGATCGCGCGTCGCACGCGGGAGTGGCGAGAGCGTTGCGCGGACGCCGGAGGCAGGGTGATCCCGCGAGCCTGCAGTTCGTCTTTGACGCCGATCATCGACGTCCAGTCTCCGGCAGAGACCTTTTCATCGCGTCCCGGGCACGGCACCACTTCGCCGGGGGCGGGAGAGTTCTTGCCGTGCACCACCGCCACGGGCGCCAGGTCGCCGTAGATCTCGCGCAGAGTCCCGTCGCACGGCGCCTCGGCTCCCCAGACAACGAATTCGATACCCGCCGTGTCGAACTGGTGCGCGTTGCGCGACAGAACCGCCTCGACGAGGGAGGGTGTCGCGAGCTCGGCGACGTCCAAGATCGCGCCGGGGCCGTTCACGGCGGACACCGCCTCGCGCAGCACATCGTTGGCCAGACGCGCCACCACGCGGACATTCGGGCTGTGTTGCCTTGCCAATAGCGCGATTTCGAGGTTCACCGCGTCGTTGGGACCGGCGCAGACGACGGCGCGCGCGCGATTAACCCCGGCGCCGAGCAAATCGGCGGCGGTATTGATCTTGATTATCCGCGCGCCGGCGCCCCTGAGCTCCTCGGCGATCGTCTTGGACAGCGCGTCGTCACCGCTGACGATGATCTCGCGATGCATGATCTCGCGTAGTTGGGGAGAACCGGGTTGTCGCGCCCGCTTGTTACTGCGGTCGACCTCCGGCGTTCGTTCAAGCCCGGGAAGCGCTGGCATCGTCTTCATCATTCGACCGTGGGTTTGTGTTGTGCGGCATGAATGATCCGACCACTGCTGGCACCTGCGTTCCCTCGTCGTACCCGTTCTTATGACTATCGGGCACCGTGCCGAATCGCGCCACCGGAGCCGACTCAGTGGCGTCAACGGCCCTCAACGCAGATATCACGCAGACGGAGTCGCAACAGGTTCGACTCGGGCTCGTCACGCATACGAAATAGATGAAGCGTACAAAAAACCGGCGCCCCAACACTGCCCATGTGCTGCGATGGCGTGGCGCGCGTGAGTCGTCAGTGAGGGGTTCGGCGTCAGGCCGCGGACACCCAGGGAAGGGAGCGTTCCGTGCCCGAACAGACGCCCGACGATATCTTCAAACTCATTAAGGACATGAATGTCGAGTACGTCGACGTCCGCTTCTGTGACCTGCCAGGCACCATGCAGCACTTCACAATTCCGATTTACGCGTTCGACGAGAACGTATTCGAGGAGGGTCTGGCGTTCGACGGCTCCTCGATCCGAGGATTCCAATCGATTCACGAGTCCGACATGCTGCTGCTTCCCGACCCGGAAACCGCCACGATCGACCCGTTCCGAACCGCCAAAACGCTGAACGTGAACTTCTTCGTGCACGACCCATACACCCTCGAGTTGTACTCACGCGATCCACGCAATGTCGCGCGCAAGGCCGAGAATTATCTGATCAGTTCCGGCATCGCGGACACCGCCTACTTCGGCCCGGAAGCCGAGTTCTACATCTTTGACTCAGTGAAGTTCGACTCGAACATCAACGGCTCGTTCTACAAGGTGGACGCGACCTCGGGGTGGTGGAACACCGGAGAAGAGACCGAGTCCGACGGCAGCCCCAACCGCGGCTACAAGGTCCGACCCAAGGGCGGCTACTTCCCGGTGGCCCCGGTCGACCACTACGTCGACCTGCGCGACGAGATGCTAACCAACCTGACCAACGCCGGATTTGTCCTGGAAAAGGGCCACCACGAGGTGGGCAGCGGCGGCCAGGCCGAAATCAACTACAAATTCAACACATTGCTGCACGCGGCTGACGATCATCAGATGTACAAATACATCGTCAAGCAAACCGCATGGCAGTCCGGCAAGACCGTGACGTTCATGCCCAAGCCGCTGTTCGGCGACAACGGCTCCGGCATGCACTGCCACCAGTCGTTGTGGAAGGACGGCGTGCCGCTGATGTACGACGAGACCGGGTACGCCGGCCTGTCGGACACCGCACGCCACTACATCGGCGGCTTGCTCTACCACGCACCCTCGTTGCTGGCCTTCACCAACCCCACGGTCAACTCGTACAAGCGTCTGGTCCCCGGCTACGAGGCACCGATCAACCTGGTGTACAGCCAACGCAACCGCTCGGCGTGCGTGCGCATCCCGATCACAGGCAACAACCCGAAGGCCAAGCGGCTGGAATTCCGTTGCCCCGACTCGTCGGGCAATCCGTACCTCGCGTTCTCCGCCATGCTGATGGCCGGCCTGGACGGCATAAAAAACAAGATCGAACCGCCTCCGCCGGTCGACAAGGATCTATACGAGCTGCCGCCGGAGGAGGCTGCGGAGATCGTCCAGGCCCCTACCCAGCTGTCCGCGGTGATCGATCGCCTGGAGGAAGACAGCGAATACCTCACTGAGGGAAGCGTATTCACGCCCGACCTTATCGCGACGTGGATCAGCTTGAAGCGCGACTACGAGATAGCGCCGCTCAATCTCCGGCCTACCCCCGGCGAGTTCGCGCTCTACTACGACGTCTGACCAACGTAACCCCTGACGCGTTAACGGCTTAGAGGATGTAAAGCATCTCCTGGTACGTCGGTAGCGGCCACAAATCGTCAGCCACAACGCTTTCCAGCGTGTCTGCGGCCGTGCGCACCGCTTGCATCGCCGGCAGCAGCTGCTCCTGGGCGTGCTTGGCCTCGTCGAGGGCCGACACCGCCGAGTGGTCGGACAGCGCCGTCCTCAGCGTCGCCAACGCCGCGGAAAGCTCGGCAAGCGGAGCCGAAACCGCCTCCAGCGCAGCCGTGCTGGGATTGACCCCGGCGGCCTTCAAAGTCGCGACGTTCTGCGCGAGCTCCGTTTGATAGCGAATCGCCGCCGGCAGGATGATTGTCGTTCCGATCTCCAGCGCCAGCTTCGCCTCGACTGCGATCGTTAGTGCGTACTGCTCCAGGCGCACCTCGTAGCGGCTCTGCAGCTCACGCTCGGTGAAGACGCCGTATTTCTCGAAGACTTCGATCGCTGCCGGCTTGATCAGCTCCGGAATCGCGTCCAGCGTGGTCTTGAGGTTCGGCAGTCCCCGCTCGGCCGCCTCGATCTGCCAGTTCTCGGAATACCCGTCCCCGTTGAACACCACCGCGCCGTGTTCGGTGATCACCTCGGTGAGCAGCTTTTGCACTGCCACGTCGAAGTCTTCGCCGTTTTCCACGGCCCGCTCGAGGGTCGTCGCGAGGTAATCGAACGAGTCGGCCATGATCGTGTTGAGCACGATCATCGGCACGGCTACCGTCTGCCCGGAGCCGGGCGCCCGGAACTCGAATCGGTTGCCCGTGAAGGCGAACGGACTCGTGCGATTGCGGTCGCCCGCGTCGGTCGGCAGCGGGGGCAGCGTATCGACACCAATGATCATGGTGCCCTTGCCCTTTGATGACGTCGCCGCTCCTTTGGCTATCTGCTCGAACACATCGGCGAGCTGTTCGCCGAGGAAGATCGAGATGATCGCCGGCGGTGCCTCGTTGGCGCCCAGCCTGTGGTCGTTGGTGGCTGACGCGACTGACACCCGCAGCAGCCCGGCGAACTTGTGCACCGCACGGATCACCGCGGCGCAGAACACCAGGAACTGTGCATTCTCGTGCGGGGTGTCGCCGGGCACCAGCAGCGAGCCCAGCTCAGAGTTGCCGACCGAAAAGTTGACGTGCTTGCCCGATCCGTTCACCCCGGCAAAAGGCTTCTCGTGGAACAGGCACTCCATGCCGTGCTTTTTGGCCAGCGTCTTGAAAATCGTCATCAGCAGCTGCTGATGGTCGGAGGCGATGTTGGCCCGTTCGAACATCGGGGCCACCTCGAATTGGCCCGGGGCCACCTCGTTATGCCGAGTCTTGGCGGGAATACCGAGCTTGAACAGCTCGCGCTCGGTGTCCATCATGAAGCCCAGGACACGCTCGGGCACCGCGCCGAAGTAGTGGTCGTCGAACTCCTGGCCTTTGGGCGGCTTGGCGCCGAACACGGTGCGACCGGCGTTGATCAGGTCGGGCCGCGCGAGGAAGAAGTGCCGATCGATTAAGAAGTACTCCTGCTCGGGGCCGCAGAACGACACGATTTTGTTTAGGTCCTTGTGGCCGAACAGTTTCAAGATGCGCTCGGCATGCACACCCATCGCCTGCTGGCTGCGCAGCAGCGGCGTCTTGTAGTCCAGCGCCTCACCGGTCATCGAGACGAAAACCGTTGGGATGCAGAGTGTGTTGCCGTTCGGATTCTCCAGGACGTAGGCGGGGCTGGTGACGTCCCAGCCGGTATAACCTCGCGCCTCGAAGGTGCTTCGCAGGCCCCCCGAGGGGAAGCTGGACGCATCGGGCTCACCCTGGATGAGGGTCTTGCCGGCGAACTCGGCGAGCGTCTGCCCGTCGGAAACGGGCTCCAGGAAACTGTCGTGCTTCTCGGCGGTCAGGCCCGTCATCGGGTAGAAGACGTGGGCGTAGTGGGTGGCGCCTTTCTCCAGCGCCCAATCTTTCATGGCTACCGCGACTGCGTCGGCGACGGCGGGGTCGAGCTTGGCGCCTTTCTCGATGGTCGCCGCGACGGACTTGTATACCGACTTCGGCAGCCGTGCCTGCATCTCCGCCTTCGTAAAGACGTTGGAGCCGAAGACCTCGCCGGGGGCTTCACCAGCGACAAAGCTGACGGCCGGAGGGATATAGGCCTCGACGTTGTTGATCGCCTGCAGGCGGACTGGGTTTCCGCTCAATTGAGTTCCTATCGCTGAGGGGGGTCCGCGATTTTCCGGTTCGGACGATGGACCGCCTCACCCTAGGAAGGTTCGATGACAAATCTGTTACGGCGACGTCAATGGTAAAACCCGAACGGTTTAGAACCTTGATCGCGAACTTTCCTGTAATGAACCGTGACCCCCGGCAGGTTCATCTGCGGCACAACGTTGGACGGTCCGGGACGCTGGATCGATTGGATTACTGCCCCAGCGATACGACGCCATCTAGCAACTCGTATGACCGCAGCAAGCAGCGAGTTTGCTCACCTGCGAATACTGTGTCTTTCCTTGACCGTCTTGGGAGAGTGGTCATACACTTTGGACACATATGTCCGTGCCCAGCGCCTATCCGGGCGTCAACGGAAGTTGAGACATCGATGAACACGCACAGCACCGCCCCCAGCGTCTTCGACGCTGGTCTACCCACGTTCGATTACAGCCTCACCGCCAGTCCACACGACATCCTCGAGGACGTCCGAGAGGCGCAGTTGTGCGCGCCCATTGCCATTGGGCCCTTCGGCCCGGAAATTCTCTCCTATGACTTGGCTCGGGCAATATTGCGCGACAGTAGATTCCGCCTGCCGCCCGGTATCACTTTGGCATCGCAGGGCATCACGTCAGGTCCGTTGTACGACAAGATGGCGAACAGCCTCCTGGGCCTGGACGGCGCACCACATGTCCGGTTACGCAAATTGGTCTCCAAGGCGTTCACCCCCCGGGCGACATCACGTCTGCAAGAAACGATCCACGAGGTGGTGAACGGGCTGATCGATCAGGTGGCGGACGCCGGACGGTGCGACGTCGTGACCGACATTGCGCGTCCCTACCCGACCCCGATCATGTGCGCGCTGCTCGGTGCGCCTAGCGAGGATTGGCAACTGTTCGCGGACTGGACTGAGGAAATCTTCAAAGCCCTCAACTTTCAGCCGGATGCCACCTTCGATGAGTCCGCGATCATGCGCGCATGGGGTGAACTCGACGCCTATGTCGACGACATGGTCGCCGCCCGCCGAAATAGCCTGACCGATGATCTGCTCTCCGAACTCATCCGCGCCGAAAGCGACGGCGATCGTCTCAATCTCGACGAACTCCGCATGCTGGTGGCCGGCTTCTTGATGGCGGGAACGGATACGACGCGGAACCAACTAGCCGCGTCGGTGCAGGTGCTCTGCGAGCATCCGGATCAATGGACGAAGCTGCGTGACCATCCAGAACTCGCGATGCAGGCGGTGGAGGAGAGCATGCGCCACTCACCCGCGGGCAGTATCGTGCCGCGAGCCGCCCTCGAGGATGTCGAGTTTGGGGGCTATATGTTCCCGGCGGGGACCTTCGTACTCGCGAACACCTTTGCAGCCAACCGAGATCCAGCGATCTACCGCGATGCTGACCGCTTCGATATCGGGCGCAAGGACGTACCCGCCATTCTGACGTTCGGTGGAGGTGCGCACTACTGCCTGGGGGCCAACCTCGCGCGCCGGGAACTGGCGGAAGCACTCACAGTCCTCACCCGCCGGCTCCCCGTTGTCCATCGCGCCGGTCCGGCCCCGTGGAAGTCCCTGCTGGGAATGACCGGTCCGACAACTCTTCCCATCGAATTCACCAGCGAAAGGCTGGTGACGGCGGATGCGTAGTCGCGGTTGGGCGGGTTCGACGCCGGCATCGGACGAGGAGGCGATTTCGCGCATTCTGACCGCGGTAGACGAAGAAGTCGCCGAGCACGGATCGGACTTACGCCTCGCCGACGTCGCCCGCAGGCTCGGTGTCACTCGCCAAACTGTGTACCGCTATTTCCCCAACGCTGACGCGCTACTTATCGCCAGCTCTATGCGCGCTGTCAACGGGTTCATCGACCAGGCCGTAGAACACGTCGGGGGCCTCAACGACCCGGTCACTGCGGTCGTCGAATGCGTTTCGTTCGGCATCGAGAACCTCACCGGTGATCCGCAGCTGGAGAGCCTATTGACCCGGCGACATGAGGGCGAATCCGTCACCTCGCTGACGTCCGACACGGCGATCGCATTTTGCTTGTCGGTTCTGCACCGCCTCGATGTCAATTGGAGGCTCCACGGCTTCGACAGCGCCGCGCTCCATGAACTCGCCGAAATGACCCTACGTACAGTGCAGTCTCTCCTGACCGACCCCGGGCCGGCGCCGCGCGACGGAATCGCGTTACGCCGCTTCGTGTCTCGATGGCTCGGCCCGGCGATCCTCTATCCACGGATTATGTCGCTATCGATCCACGAACGACACGCATCATCGGACCAGTTCGAGGCCGCCGCGATGCGCACGCCTGGCGCGCCGTGAAGGCGCCGCACCGGGGCGTCGCGATGAGTTTTGCCCTCTGGTGCAGTCTGATCAGCATGGGCAAACTCATCTATGGCTTCAACGTGTCGGTGGACGGGTACATCGCCGACGCACAAGGCAATATCGACTGGGCCGATCCGAGCGAAGAACTGCACCAGTACTGGAACGACTTCGAGCGGGAGACCGCCCTGTCGTTCTACGGCCGGCGGCTCTACGAACTGATGTCCGCGTACTGGCCGACCGCCGACCAGGCTCCGGACGCCACCCCTCTGATCGTTGACTTCGCTCGCATCTGGCGCGACATGCCGAAGGTCGTGTTCTCGCGCACCCTCGAGTCCGTCGACTGGAACTCCCGCCTGGAACGCGGCGACCCGGTCGAAGTGGTGACGAAGCTGAAAGCCGAAACCGACGGCAGGCTGGAGGTGGCCGGCGCGACGCTGGCCGCACCGATCGTGCAGGCCGGACTGGTGGACGAATACCGGATCGTGGTCGCGCCCACCGCGGTGGGCGGCGGCACGTCGTTCTTCCCGACCCTGCCCTCTTGGATCCCGCTGCGCCTGCTGGAGAACCGCACCTTCCCTGGTGGCACGGTCCTGCTGCGCTACGAGGCGAAACACGACTGACCGGACATATACAGCGCGGAGCGCCCGGAGCAGAATCGAAAGCGTCCGCAACAGCGTCCACATCGTCGGGGAGAGTTGCCCGTAACGATCGATCGTCAGGGAGGAACAGGATCATGACGATCACACGGGGGATCGCCGCAGCCGTCATGCTCGCCGGTTCAGCGGTCGGTACAGCTAGCAACGCGTCTGCGGACACGACGATGAGCGGCCACTACATCATGACTGAGACGTATAAAGATGGTCGGCCGGTAACCAACGATTGGGATTTCACTCCGTGCGGTGACGGATGCGCCTCATTAGTTAGCAATGGAATCCCTATTGGTCGGGCGCGATTGGTCAACGGACAATGGATCAGTCCAGAGGCCGCGGGTGACATCCACTGTCCCGACGGCACAGTGGTTCCCAATGCGAGTTCCGCACATATGGTGTGGGATCCGAACACCCTTGCAGGCATAGACCAAATAACCCTGACCGTGCCGGCCTGCGGTGCCCCGGCGGGGTATCAATACGATCGCAAGATCCAACTCACCCAGGCGCCCTGACGCAGATGTCTAGAAGCCGCGCTTGGCGGCCCGCACCGCGGCAACGCTATCGTCATCCCCGCCGAAGTCGGCGCGGACGGCGTTGCGGCCGAACGCGAACAGCAGCAGCTCCAGCGGTTCGCCCGTCACCGTGACCGGCTAACCGCTGCCGACCGCTACGACTGTCTGACCGTCGGGGGTGCGCAGCGTCAGCCGCGCGCGCACCGCGTTCATTGACTTCGACATTCCGGCCCGGCTGATCATCGCGACGCGCCGCTTCACCGCCGCGCTGGTGCGCGCATCGAGTTCCCTTGGTTCCCAGCCATTCTGCGCACGGCGGACGTCCTCATGGTGGACGAACATCTCGTGGATGCTCGCCACCGGGTCGAGAACCTTGAACAGGGAGAGCGCCGGGGGACCCGAAGCGAACAGTTCGACCAGATCCTCCCACGTCCTCGTCGTCGCCAGTCGGGTCTGCATGCGTGCGGTGTAGGACGCCAAGGGCCCGAACACGAGGCCGGGCAACGCGTCGGGGCGGCGTTCACGCACCACGAGGTGCGAGACCAGGTCGCGGGTCGTCCAGCCCTCGCATAGGGTCGGGGCGTCCGGTCCCACTGCGCGCAGGGTTTCGACCATGGCGACACGTTCGCGTTGAACTACCGACATGCCCACACGATAAGCCCACGACGCAAGGGTCTACGCAACTCGGACGTGCCTCCGCACGCCGGCCCATCCCATCAGTCGGTGAAATCGATCCGCACCGACACGGGTGTCGTTTCCAGAGCCTTTACCACCGTGGCCCCCAGTCGCCCGAACTTGCGACCTCGCGCGACGACGTCATCGTCTGGCCTCAATGTCGCGATACCGGTGCGCCACTGATGCCCTTGTCGCACACGGATATTCGGATTGCCAGCGATGTTACGTCCCCACCCGGAGCGGGTGCCGTGCTGACTAATAACCCACGCGCCTTTGTCGTCGAATTGAGCGGACACGGGGACGCGGCGCACCTGGCCAGTCTTGCGCCCGATGGTCTCCAGTTCGGTGGCCAGCGCGGTTCGCACTCCCAGCTTGCTCAACCCTTTCACTATTGGGTTGAGAAAATAGCGTCCGATAGCCCGTTCCCTTCGGAACTTTCGTAGCGTCTTGGCGCCGTCCGTATCCGTCATGGCAATCTCCGCTTTTCAGATGTGTTGAGCATGCATCAACCGTTAGCCAGTACCGGTGTCGATCGCGGCTTGCTCAGGCCGCTTTGCTTGCGGATGCCGTTGTCCAGCAGGGCGGCTGGCGCGATGCGCTTCAGCAGAGTCAGTTGTCGCGCCTGGCGGCCCGCGGGGTAGCGGAGTTTGACCCGCTTGTCGGTGGCCGCGGCGTACGTGGCGTCAGCGACCACGTCGGGCATCTCGGCGCTGCGAATTTTCTCGGCGACCATCGCGCGGGCGGTCGCGCGATTGTCGGCGTAGGTGGCCTGCGGTGTGTCGGCGTCCCACATGTTCGCCTCGAAAGCAGTTCGGGTGTAACCGGGTTCGACCAGCAGCGCGCGCACGCCGTACTCGCGAAGTTCGTGGTCCAACGATTCGGTGTAGCCCTCCAGGGCATGCTTCGACGCCGAGTACAGGGCCGCGTACGGCGCGGGAAGGTAGCCGAGCACGGAGCTGATGTTGATGATGCGCCCACTGCCGCGACGGCGCATGTGTGGGAGCACCTCGTTGGTGAGGCGGATGACGCCGAAGAAGTTGGTCTCGAACAACGAACGGGCTTGCGCGATCGAACTCTCCTCGGCGGCGCCCACGATTCCCAACCCGGCGTTGTTGACTAGGACGTCGATGTGTCCGGCGCGGTCAGTGACCTTTGACACCGCCGCGTGAACTGCTGTCTCGTCGGTGACGTCCAGCGCCAAGGTCTCGAGGCCGGGGATCGGAGCGAGGCGCTGCGGTGCGCGCGAGGTGCCGAACACCCGGAATCCCTCGTTCACCAGTTTCTTTGCAATGGCGGCGCCGATACCTGAGGACACTCCGGTGATCAGCGCGACGGGCGGTGTGGATGTCATCGGGGCGACCTCTCCATGTGTTAGACCGGTTGGTCTATCTGACGTTAGTAGACCAATCGGTATACTGCAACCGGCGGGCTTAACCGAGGGCCCGGGAAGGGTGAGACGATGACCGCGCGCGAGCGTCTGATCGGCAGCGCCATCGAACTGCTGCGCCGTAACGGAGTCGCCGGTACCGGCCTGGCTGCGCTGCTCGAACACAGCGGCACGGCGCGCCGGTCGGTCTACGTGAATTTCCCGGGCGGGAAGTCGGAACTCATAACCGAGGCAACCCGGACAGCGGGCCGACTCATCGATTCGACGCTGACGGGCACTGCGCAGGACGGCGATGGACGCGAATCGTTGGCCGCGTTCGTCGAGTCGTGGAAGGAGACGTTGCGTTCCAGCGATTACACCGCCGGATGCCCGATCGTTGCCGCCGCGCTCGGACGCACGGAGTCGCCCTCGGCCGCAGATGCCGCCGGTGAGGTATTTGCCGAGTGGCAGACGATGATTGCCGGACACCTGAGGGCCGAGGGAGCCGAGATCGACGCGGCGGAATCTCTGGCCACCACCGTGGTGGCTGCCGTCGAGGGTGCGGTCATCCTCTGCCTGGCCGCGCGATCCACCGAGCCCTTGGACCGGACCGTGCAGATGCTCGACCAGCTGATCGCGCACCACATCCGGTGATGACGAGAGGGTTCAGTGAACGGCGCTTCTTAGTGAGGGCCGTTAGTGGCCGGTGAAGGCGGGGCCTCAAACATCGTTGGGTCGGCCACGGCGACGCTAGGCGGCACATCGCCCGTCCGGGTCGCGACGACGGGTGTTCGGTACACCGTTCCCTGGTTGCCGCATTCATTGGTGAGGACGGTTTCGGTCGCAACGCCGCGGAGCGTGCCGTCGGGTTGTGGGTCCAATGACCAACTGAGGGTCGAGGTGTCAGCGGCTGTGCCGGTTGCTCCGCGGCACTGTACTGGTGGATGAAGATAGGGCGTGTCCTGCCAGTGACCGTCGGCGAAGTGGAGTACGTGCGCAACACCTTTGGCGTCGTTGTGGTTGGTGTCGTCGAGCCGGGATCCTGTGGCCACGCATCCCGCGGCTGTGCACAACGAACGGAACGCCCACCAGTTAGTGGTCTGGGCGGTGGTGGGATCGCCGGTTGTTGGGTGGTCGTTGGCCGTTTGCTTTGACCAGTCGTAGTCCACGCGATAGGTCCCGTCGAGCGCCGGACCCGTAGCGGCTGGGGCAGGGGTGCTGGTCGCCGGGGCCCCGGTGACTGTCGCTGGGTCGGCCACGGCGACGCCCGGGGGCACATCGCCTGTGCGTGTCAACACAAAGGGCGTCTGGACCAACGTTCCTTGGCCCGCGCATTCATTGGTGAGAACGGTTTCGGACGCAACGCCTCGGAGCGTGCCGTCGGGCTGTGGATCCAATGACCACGTAAACGCTTCGGTTTCTGCACCTGCTACGACTTTTTCGTTTGCTCCGAGGCACCGCGGTTGCTGGATTTGGCCTTGAACAGGCGCGGCTTGCCAGTGACCGTCGACGAAATGGAGAACGTGAGGAGATGCCGGCGTGCGCGCCCCTTGATGGTTGTTGTCGTCTGACTGCGCCCCGGTGGCTACGCATCCCGTGGGTGTGCACATCGAACGAAAGGCCCACGCAGAAGTTGACAGAAAGGCCCAACCGGGCTGGGTTTGCGCACCGTTCTGCGTTTGCTTTGCAAGGTCGTAGTCCACGCGATAGGTCCCGTCGAGTACGGGACCCGCAGCGGCTGGGGCAGCCGCTGGTGCAGGGGTGCCGGTCGCGGGCGCGGAGGTCTTCTGGTCGGGGGCGCCGATGTTGTAGACGAGGACGCCGAGCATGACGGCGAAGGCGGCCACCGCTGCCGTGTCGACCACGATCCGGCGGCGCCTGCGCCCCAGAGCTCCCCAGCCCGAACTCGCGGTCGCCGAGTACGCTGCCGCGCTGTTTCGTCCCTCGGGCGCCGACCCGCCGGGCTGCAGGAAGAAATCGCGCTGGTCGCCGGGCGGCCTGGCGTCTTGCACCATGCGCGGATAATACGACGGCACATCGGTGGGCGCCTGTTGTACGGCGTTGAGCAGCTCGCCGAGACTGACGGGATAGGCACACGAGATGCGGTCTGACCTCCCATCTGCGACGATCAGTACAGCCATGAAATTACTGCTGACCCTGACGAGCTTTGCCGCCATCATCGGCATGGCCATCCCCGCGCACGCTGATAGCACCGACGACGCATTCATCGCCTCACTGAAGGCGGCGGGAATCAGCTATTCCGACCCGGATGCGGCGGTAGGTGCGGGCAAATGGGTGTGCGACAAGGTAAACGGGGGCACGGACGTGTCGTCTGTCGTCAAGACGCTCGCAACCAAGAACGCCGCGCTAAACCCCGACAAAGCCACCAAGTTCGCGGCGATCGCCGCCAACGCGTACTGCCCGGGCGCGATCTCGACCACTGATGTCCCTGCCAGCGCCCCGAGCAGTGTGCCCAGCACTGCCCCGAGCAGTGCCCCCGTGAGTGCGCCCAGCAGTGCCCCCGTGAGTGCGGCTGGCAGCGCGCCGAGCGGTGAGCCTAGCAGCGCTCCGAGCAGCGTCCCTCGGAGCACCCTAACGCCCTAGCCACGCCGTCTATCGGGGCAGCACGGCCTCGATGGCGCTGATGACTTCGGGCGCGTCCGGTTCGGTCCGCGGCCGAAACCGATTGACCACCTCACCGTCGGGCGCGACCAGAAACTTCTCGAAGTTCCACTGAATGTCGCCTGCTTTGCCATCGGAATCGACTGCGTTGGTCAGCTCGGCGTAGAGCGGGTGGCGGTCGTCGCCGTTGACGTCCGTCTTCTCCAGCAACGGGAACGTCACCCCGTAGGTGGTCGAGCAAAACTCCTGGATCTCGTCGGCTGTGCCGGGTTCCTGGCCCATGAACTGGTTGCACGGCACCCCGACAACCGTCAAGCCACGGTCGCGATAATCCTTGGCCAGCTTCTCCAATGCCGCGTACTGCGGAGTGAGTCCGCATTTGGAGGCTACGTTCACGATTAGCGTTGCGCCGGTGGACAATTCGGCTAGCGTGGCCGGCTTGCCGTCGAGAGTGGTCAGGGCGATGTCTTTGAGGGTCACGCCGACGACGCTAACACTCCTCGCAGGGTGTGAGCACCCTAGCCGCGGACCCCGCTACTGGCCCGCGTTGTGGGCCATATCGATGGCGTACTGACTCACGAAGGTGCCGGCCGGCGGATCACCCTTGTCGCATGACCCGTCGGATTCACCGGGACGCTTGATCCACAAGTAGGCGTCAGCGTGCGCGCCCGCGGTAGCGGTGGTAGGCGGAGTGCCCAGCCCTCGGCCGCTGGGGTTGCACCAGTTGAGCCCGGAGTCGGGCGCCGGCCCGGCACCGTTGCGCGACGTATCGATCACGTAGTGCGAACCATTCGTAAGCCCCGAAATCGCTTCCCCGTAACCGATTTCGTCCCCGGTGGTGTAGAAGTTCGCGGTGTTGAGGCTGAAACCGCGTGCGCGGGAAACGTCGACCTTGTTGAGCCTCGCGGCCATGTCCTCGGCGCTGTGCCAGCGCAAGTGACCACCGTCGACGTACACGGCCGTCGCCGGACTGCGCGTCAGCGTGTCGACGGCGTAGCGAATCAAGTCGTAGCGTTCCTGGCGCTGGTCGGCCGACAGGCAGTCGGCCATCGCGAGCGCATCGGGTTCGAGGATGATGGCCGTCCGCGTACCACCGACGCCGGATGCGATGCCGTCGATCCACCCGCGGTAGTCGTCGGCCGTCGCCATGCCGCCCGCCGCGAAGCTGCCACAATCGCGGTGCGGGATTCCATAGATCGCCAGCACCGGTATCGCGCCGGCAGCCGCCGCGTCGCTGGTGTACTTGCCGACCGTCCCCGCGGAAGGACCCGGCACGATCCAGTACGCCTGCGGCGTGTTGGCGATGGCGGTCAACTCGGGACTCGGCGGATCGGCATGCTGTGCGGCACGCATGGCCGCCGAGCCTGGATTGACGTAGAAGGGCATCCCGGCCAACGGGTTGGCGTCGTCGGCCAGGCGCACCGCCGGCGCGGGACCGACCCCGAGAAAACCAACGGCCGCGACCGCCAGCAAGACGGTGACCCACCGCGCGACTGCACCAGCAGCTGAGAACATCACCCCAGGAAAAGTAGTGCATTGAGCGCCAGTCGGCGACGGCAGGTGTAACCGCCGGGCAGCGGCCGGCAGCGGGCTAGATTACCCGTATGCGCCTTGTCCGCCTGTTCGGTGTAGTCCTGATGATCCTCACCGCGGGGCTGCTATTCGCAATCCCCGCGGAAGCCCAACCGCCGTCCAAGCTCACCGATCACGTCACCGACAACACGGGGGCGTTGACGGATTCCAGCCGGGCGGCGGTCAGCTCGGCAATCGACCGGCTCTACCGCGACAAGCACATCCAACTGTGGGTGGCTTACGTCGACAACTTCTCCAGATTCAAACCCGAGAACTGGGCCGACAAAACCCGGACCGCCAGTGGGATGGGCGACCACGACGCCCTGCTGGCTGTGGCGACGAACACCAAATCATACTGGCTTAGCGTGCCGCCGACGGTGCTGGGCCTCACGACGGACGAGTTAAACAGCCTGCGCAGCAACCAAATTGAACCAAAAGTGAACGCCAAAGACTGGAGCGGTGCTGCGGTCGCCGCGGCTGACGGGCTGAACAAATCGGCGAGCTCGTCACACCGGATCTGGCCGCTGATCGCGATCGGCGTGGCCGTGATCGTGCTCGTCGTCGTCATCGTGATGCTTCTCCTGCTCTACCGCCGCCACCGCCGACGGGCCCGCCACGTCGACTCCCGCGATGCGCCCATTGAAAGCAGCGGTCAGCGGCAGGCCTTGTCCACCGCGGACGCCAGGCTGCGCCAAATCTCCGACTACATCGCCCGGCATCGCGACAGCATCGGCGCCGAGGCGAAGGCCCGCTGCGAAGATGCGAAGCGGTATTTGGCCGCGGCGCATGGCAAAGAAGCAGACTCCGAGGCAATTGCCTATGCCAACCGCGCATCGACGCTGGCCGCTGAGGCGCAGACGCTGGCCAACGCCGACGTGCAGGCAGCGCACCGCACGCCACGACGGCGAGGCACCACTTCCACGCGTTGACCCCGACCGCAATGGTTGCTCATTCGACTGACTAGCGCTCATCTGACCGATAAATTGTCTTCGTGAACAGCGACCGGCGGAGTCCGTATTCGCCTGCCAGGGCAGGCGCGCGGCGGTGAGCCGAGTCGACGAGCTGGCCGCAGCGCTCGACCAGATGGAGCGACTGGTGCGCGCCATCGTCGAGATCGGTTCCGATCTGGACCTGAACGTGACGTTGCAGCGAATCGTCAGTGCGGCGATGGAACTAACGGGCGCCCGGTATGGAGCGCTAGGGATACGCGCTCCCGACGGTGTACCGGTCTCCTTCGTCCGCGCGGGAATCGATGAGGACACCGCGCGGCGGCTCGGCGGTCTGCAGGTAGGCGAGGGCCTACGGGTCGACGATCTGAGCGCTCATCCGCAGGGCGCCGGGCTGCACACAGCCGGCGCACCGCTGCGGGCATTCCTCGGAATCCCGATCACCGTGCGGGACACTGACTTTGGGACCCTTTATCTGGCCGACGGCCGGCCCGACCACGTGTTCTCCGACGCGCAGGAGGCAGCCGTCCGCGCGCTGGCCACCGCGGCGGCGGCGGCCATCGACAACGCTCGACTCTTCGAGCGCGAGCGCGAGTCGGCGAAATGGACGACGGCCAGCCGCGAGATCACGACCGCGCTGCTGTCCGGCGACCCGCAGACGGGGCCGTTGCAACTCATCGTCAACCTGGCGCTCGAATTGGCGGGCGCCGAACAGGCCATTCTGCTGGTTCCGCGGGAGCCCGATCTGGCCGCCGAAGACGTCGACACCCTTGTCGTGGCCGCCACCGCGGGCCGGTACTCCGCGGAGGTCATCGGTCAGCAGGTTCCGATGGAGGGCTCCACCACAGGCGGTGTCGCGCGCAGTGGCCTACCGCTGATCACCGACTCCTTCCAATATCCGATTGAGGGATTCACCGATGTCGGTGAGCGTTCGGCGATCGTCATCCCGCTGATCGCGGACGGTGCTGTGCTCGGAGTGATCGCGGTCGCCCGCCACCCACACCAGCCGCCCTTCGGCAACGACTACCTCGAGCTGGTCAGTGACTTCGCCCGACACGCCGCCCTTGCATTGGCGCTCGCGGCAGGTCGAGAACATGCGCTCAACCAGGAGCTCGCCCAAGCGGGCAACGTCACTGACGCGGTGCACGCCGCCGCCGAGGAACTGCGCCGCCTGTGGCGGGCGCGCCGGGTCGTGGCTGTCACCTTCCCCGCCCATATGTCCGCAGCGGAAATCGATTCCGGTGCAATGGATTTGGTCTCGGTCGGCGCACCCGCGCAGTGGGTGGATCTGCCGTCGGACACAAGAGAGATGCTCAGCTCGATGCGGGACGGCGACCTACTCACCCCCCACACGACGCAGCCCGGTGAGGCGGCCATCGCGCTGCAGCATCCCGAGGGCGTGCTCGTCGTGTGGATCGAGCTGGCGGAGGAACGGCCGTTCACCCTCGAGGACCAGACCTTGCTCACCGTCCTGGCCGGCCGCCTGAGCCAGGGCCTGCAGCGGGTGCACCAAGTTGACCAGCAGCGTGAAACCGCGCTTGCGCTGCAACACGCAATTCTCGGCCCCGCCGATCTGCCGCGCGGGTTCGCCGTGCGCTATCAGGCCGCGACCCGACCCCTGCAAGTCGGCGGTGACTGGTACGACGTCTTCGACCTCGAGGACGGCCGCATCGCGTTGATTGTCGGTGACTGTGTCGGCCACGGCCTCGGCGCGGCGACCGTAATGGGACAGGTGCGCAGCGCTTGCCGCGCGCTGCTGTTCGAAAACCCCAGCCCTGCCGCCGCCCTGGCTGGGCTGGATCGGTTCGCCGCCCGGCTTCCCGGCGCCAAATCCACGACCGCCGTCTGCGCGGTGCTCAACCCCGACACCGGTGAATTGGTGTACTCCACTGCCGGGCATCCGCCGCCGGTCATGGTCCACGCCGACGGCACCAAACGGATGCTCGATGATGGCCACACCATCGCATTGGGAGTGCGACCCGACCGGCCCCGCCCCGAAGCCCATGTGACCGTACCGGCGCGCGCGACCCTGTTGCTCTACACCGACGGGCTGGTCGAACGTCGCCGTGTTCCCCTCGACGAAGGCATCGCCCGCGCCGCCAGCTTCCTCGAGGAGGGCCGCGGCTCGCCTTTGGAGGACTTGGCGAACGAGATCATGTCTGGTCTCGCGCCAAGCGGCGGCTATCAGGACGACGTTGCCCTTTTGCTGTATCGCCAACCCGCCCCGCTGGAGTTGAAGTTTCCCGCCCAAGCCGGCAACCTCGCTCCATCCCGGAAAGCCTTGCGCACCTGGCTATCCCGGGCGCGGATAGGCCCGGATCAAGCCCTGAACGTGCTCATTGCCGCCGGAGAAGCGGTCGCCAACGCCATCGAGCACGGTCATCGCGACGATCCAGACGGCACGATCAGCGTGGCCGCGATCGCGCTTGTCGACCAATTGCTGGTGACCATCGCCGACACCGGCTCGTGGAAGCCCCCACAACCGGCCGCTAACCCCCATCGCGGCCGGGGTATCACCCTCATGCGAGGGCTGATGCACGATGTCACGATCAACCTCGACAACGACGGAACCACAGTTCACCTATCCACGAGGATCACCTGATGCCCGCCTCGCTTACCCTCGACACCGCGCGCGACGACGACGGGAAACTCGTGCTGAGCGCGGCCGGAGAAATCGACCTGAGCAACATCGACACATTCGACCAAGCCCTCGGTCTCGCCATCACCGAGGCCGCGGACGGCGGCGGAACTCTCACCGTCGACCTCACCGCCGTCGAATACTTGGACAGCGCCGCAGTCAACGCCTTATTCGCCCGGGCCGACCACATCCGCCTGATCGCTCATCCGGTCCTTATGCCCGTCCTGACGATCAGTGGCCTCGCCGAACTGGTCCCGATCGAATCCGCTCCGCCGGCATCAGAAAACTGACGCATCGCGCGCCGTCGAAACTGGGCGCGGGTATCCCGTCGATCAATTACATTCCCTCATTGGGCATTCTGCAGGAGTCGACTCGATAAGGGCATCGAACAGGGGCGAATGCATGCGATCGATAGTTGTAAGGCTCGGCGTGTTGGGTTCCATCGTGATCATTGCTGTCACCTACGCCGCGCTGATCGGTCTCTACGAGGACACGGTCGAAGGAACCGCGGCCGGAATCCTCAGTGACAACACGGAGCCGGCCACCCAAAGTATGGCGACACTGACCGTGGAGGAAATGCAGTCGAACTACAGCGCGGCTACGGCCAACCTCGCCGTCGCACCCGGATCCGAGCTGTTGGATCCGCTGACGCTGCGCCTCAAGGACGACCTCGTACTCAGGGTCAGATCCTCCGCCGCGCCCAGTCGACACGAATACTCGAAGGGCATGTTGCCAGGGGTCTTTCCGGTCCCGCTGACCCTCGCCGGGCACGTCGAGCGGTGGCCGTTCGACAACTACAGCTCCGGGCCGATCGAGGTCCAGCTGTTTCCCGGCGGCGATACGACCAAGCCGCCCATGCTCATTCCGGTGCGCTTCGTCGACCATCTGCCTGGCTTGAAGGTCTCCGCCAGCAAAATCAATGGTCAACTGACGTACCGGATGACCGTACGGCGCGCGGCGAGCACCGCGTTGTTCGCCATCGTCATTTGCGGCGTGCTCATCGCCATCGCCGCACTGGCCCTTGTCGTCGCGATCCAAACGTTTCGCGACCGCCGGAAGTTTCAGCCGCCGATGACGACGTGGTACGCGGCGATGCTCTTCGCGGTCGTGCCGCTGCGAAACGCGCTGCCCGGCTCGCCGCCATTCGGGGCGTGGATCGATGTCACCGTCGTGCTATGGGTGATTGTCGCGCTGGTGCTTGCGATGGTGCTCTACATCGTCAGCTGGTGGCGGCACCTGAAGTCGGATGTTGTCGCCCGGCCGGAAGTCGCTGCGCCGCCCGCGGATCCAGTTCCGGCACCAGCGGGCTGAGGCTCGACTACATTGCGCGGCGGGCAAGTCAACTGCGCGGTAGGCGCCTGGGTGAGAACTACTGCGGAGCCAAACGGAGGCGTATGAAGTCACCCTTGGACTGGTCCCTGATCGACTTCCCGGCGCAGGCGCTGATCGTCGTGTCGGTGGTCGGTCTGCTGGCGGCGTTGCTGTGGCGGCGCGGGCGCCAGTGGTGGCTGCGGGCGGTGCCGCTGTGCGTGGCGATAGCGGTAGCGGTCGCGGTGGCCGCCTATTTCACGGTGAACTACCGCTGGCATCCCTACCCCGACATCATCCCGTGGACGCTTTTCGCGTGGGGCGGGTTCGCCGCCCTGGTGTTGTGCCTGTCGGCCGCCAGGATGCGTCGTTCCGGCTGGCCGGTACGCGCTCTGATGGTGCTGGGCGTGCTGTGGTCGGTGCTCGTGATCGTCGCGCAGGCCAATATCCACTACGCGGCGTTCACCACCGCACGCAAGCTGGTCAACCCGCTGCTGCACCCCGTCGGCGACCTATCCTCGATCACCTCGAGGCAGCCCAGCGCGGTGCTCGCCTCGACCGGCAGCACGCTCGAAAACCTGTGGCAGCCCCCATCGAACATGCCCACGGACGGCAAGGTGGTGAAGGCATCGATTCCGGCTTCGGGCCGGTTCAACCCGCGTGAGGCGCTGATCTACCTGCCCCCGGCTTACCTGGCCACGCCACGGCCCGAACTGCCCGTGCTCGTACTGCTTCCCGGCGACCCGGGAGCGCCGCGCGACTGGATCGACAAGGTGCACGTCGACGACGCGCTCGGCCAGTTCGCCTCGCAGCACAAGGGCCTGGCGCCGGTAGTCGTAATGGCCGACCAGCAGGGTGTCGCGGAGAACAACCCCAGCTGTGTGGACTCGTCCTGGGGCACGCCGCAGACTTACTTGGCCGAGGACCTTCCGCGCTGGGTCTCGACGAACCTGCAAGTGAGCCGTGACCATCGCCAGTGGGCCATCGGCGGCCTGTCGTCGGGCGGCACCTGTTCGCTGCTGGTGGCCCTGCACGCCCCCGAGACCTTTCCGAACTTCGTGGACATGTCCGGCCAGCGCGAGCCGATCCTGACCAGCCACGCCGAAATCGTCGCCAAGTTGTTCAACGGCGACGAGGCCGCCTACAACAACGTCACACCGAAGGACATCATGGCCAAGCGGCAGTATCCCGACACCAACGCGCTGATCACGGTGGGCTCCGATGATCGGGTCTACAACCCTCAGCAGCATGAGATCTACGATGCCTGCCGCCAGGCGGGCATGAAGGTGCAGTGGCAGGAATTTCCCGGGGGGCACACCTTCGCCGTCTTCCGGGCCTCATTCGAAGCCGCGATTCCGTGGCTGGCGACGCACGCGGGGCTGACCCAATGACCGCTGCTGTGCTCGATAAATCGACTACGGTGCTCGACAAGCACGCCGTCGTGCGGCACAACGCGCGCTGGGCGCTCGCGCTGCTGCGGCAGTCGCCGGTCACCGTCGGGCTGGTTGTCGCGCTGTGGATGCTCGGCGCGATCACCCACGCCTGGTCGGTGTGGTCGAACAACACCGAAAACTCGCCGGGCATGCCCCACGGCCTCGTATCGAAAGTGGCCATCGGCACATCCCAGCTAGAGCACGGCTTCTGGTGGACCCCGTTCACCGCCGGGCTGTGGAACGTGTCGCTGGCCGCCTATGTGGTCGCCACGCTGTTCACGCTGGCCGTCGGCGTTCCCGGCGAACGGTTGCTCGGACCTCGCCGGACCGCTCTGTTCCTCGTGACCGGCCAGGTGCTGAGCAGCCTGCTCGGTGTCGGCGCCGTCGCGCTGCTTTCGCGCACCGGTGACTCGTGGTTGACCAACCTCGACAAGGAGGTCGCGGTCGGCACCACGCCGGCGCTGGTTTGCCTCGGCGTGGTGATGACATTCAAGCTGTCGGCGTTGTGGCGCCGCCGATTGCGGTTGTTGATGTTCAGCGGCGTGGTGGTGTTCGCGCTGTACTCGGGCACTCTGCTCGATGTCCTGCGAGTTTTTGGCGCGGTCGTAGGACTGCTGTTGGGCTGGCTGTTGTACCGCTCGGAAGCGCGTGCCGCCGTCTCGCCCCCCTCGCGCTCGGAGTCCAGGGTGCTGGTTGCCACAGTGGTCGCCGCCACGGCCTTCGGGCCCCTTCTGACCCTGCTCGGCTCCACCGGCGCCTGGCTCGCCTACCCCGGCTACGGCCCGCTGCGGATCTTGCAGTCGCTGTTCGCCTCGCCCGCCGAGGACAGCGAACGCATGCGACAGCTGTGCGTGGACCCCGGGCTCAGTGAAGCGTGCCGGCTGGCGGTCTCGCAGACCCTCGGGACCGGTGTGGGCTCGGCGATCACCTCGGTGGGGCCGGCGCTGCTGCTGCTGGCGGCGGCAGTCGGTCTGCGCCGCGGGCGCCGCTTCGCTTGGTGGTTGGCGCTGCTGCTCAACGCGGCACTCGTCGCGGGCAGCGCCTGGTTCGCCGTGCTATGGACGCACGACGCGGAGGACGCGGGATCTTTCGTGCACGACGCCGACGACACGTACTCGTTCGCTCACGACACGTTGATTCTCGTCGCGCCGATTGTCGTTCCCTGCCTGATGATCGCGCTGTTGCTGTTCACCCGGCGGTTGTTCACCGTGACCGCACCACGCGCCACCTATCTGCGGCTGGGGCTGGGCCTCGCGGCCACCGCTGTGCTCACCGCCGGCGGGTACCTGCTGATTTCCTATTGGGAGCGCAAGGAATTCGACCCCCCGCCAGGACTCGCCCAGCTGGTCTCCGACTTGCCCACCCGCTATCTGCCGCCGGCCTACGAATTGGCGCACAGCGCAAAGTTCTTGCCCAACAGCGGGCTTGCGCTCCTGGCATGGGAGTTCTGGGGGGGGGGGGGGGGGGGGGGGGGGGGGGGGGGGGGGGGGGGGGGGGGGGGGGGGGGGGGGGGGGGGGGGGGGGG
>NZ_MBES01000087.1 GCF_001954195.1 Mycobacterium sp. IS-1264
TGCGCGGCGCCGGCGCAGGCCCACGCTACGGCTTCAAACCCACCGTCATGGCCCGCCCCCTCTCCGCCGGCTAAACCACACACCCCGAAGGCGCGCCCCGCACACACGTGCGGCCGGCGCGCCTTCGGGCGTCCTAGTCCGAACGACGTGGCGCGGGCGGCTTTAGCTGCGGCCGGATTTTTATCCCAGGTCGAGGCATTTACCGCCCAAACATGCCGCGGCAATGACCGGTGGAGCCGCTAACACCTCCCGCCCGTCGCGGACGTTATCGGATGTTGCCGCAGGTGGTGGGCAAGTCTTGCGGAGAGCCGTAGGCGTATGGGCGCCGCGTCGTCCGTCTCAGGTCCCGCACAGGTTAGGGTGGCGGTTCCGCGGCGGGTCGCTGCGGCGGGGAGGTCAGGGGAGTCCTCCCGATTAGCCTCACTCAAAAGCAACTTGGTGAATGTCGTCATGCGGGGGCGATGCGTGAGTAAACCCATGCCGTTCGGGCACGGTGGTTCGTAGGTGCTCGATTTCGGCGCATTACCACCGGAGGTCAACTCGGGTCTGATGTATGCGGGTCCGGGGTCGGGGCCGATGTTGGCGGCGGCTGCTGCATGGGATGAGTTGGCCGCGGAGTTGGCCACCGCGGCCAGTGGCTATGGGTCGGTGGTTTCGGAGTTGACCAGCGCCCCGTGGGTGGGTCCGGCCTCGAGGTCGATGCTGGCCGCGGCCAGTTGCGGGGTGACCGCGGCGACGTTTTGGGCGGAGTTGCCCGCCGGGGTGGCCTGGGCCTGG
>NZ_MBES01000088.1 GCF_001954195.1 Mycobacterium sp. IS-1264
TCGTTCACCCAGAACCGGTTGTGGTTCTTGGACCAATTGCACGGGCCCTCACCGGTTTACAACATGGCGGTGGCCCTGCGCCTGCGCGGGCCGTTGGACGCCGGGGCATTGGGCGCCGCGCTGGGCGATGTGGTGGCCCGGCACGAGAGCCTGCGCACCGTGTTCGTCGCCCCGCACGGCCAACCGCAGCAGGTCGTGATGCCGGCTGAGCGGGCCGACTTCGGCTGGCAGGTCGTCGATGCCGCGGGCTGGTCGGAAAGCCAGCTGTCGGCGGCGATCGAGGAAATGGCGGGCTACGCATTCGATCTTTCTTCCGCGATTCCATTGCGGGCGCGGCTTTTCCGCGTCGGCGAGGATGAGCATGTGCTGGCCGCGGTGGTGCATCACATCGCCGCCGACGGGCTCTCGATCGGCCCGCTGGTGCGCGATCTGGGCGTGGCCTACGCCAGTCGCGCGGTGGGACAGGCTCCGGGGTGGATGCCGTTGCCGGTGCAGTACGTCGATTACACGCTGTGGCAGCGCGCGCAATTCGGTGAGCTCGACGACAGCGAGAGCCGCATCGGCGCCCAATTGGCTTACTGGGAAGGCGCTTTGGCGGGGATGCCGGAGCGCCTTGCGTTGCCGACCGATCGGCCCTACCCGCCGGTGGCCGACTACCGGGGGGCCACGGTTGCGGTGGAGTGGCCCGTCGAAGTGCAGCAGCAGCTGCGCCGGGTGGCGGCGGAACACAACGCGACCAGCTTCATGGTGATGCAGGCCGCGTTGGCGGTGCTGTTGGCCAAGATCAGCGCGACAAGCGATGTGGCGGTGGGGTTCCCGATCGCCGGGCGGCGTGACGCAGCCCTGGATGACTTGGTCGGTTTCTTCGTCAACACCTTGGTGCTGCGCCTGGACGTCGCCGGCGATCCCACGATCGCCGAATTACTGGCGCAGGTGCGCCAACGCGGCCTGGCCGCCTACGAGCATCAGGATGTGCCCTTCGAGGTATTGGTCGAGCGGCTCAACCCGGCCCGCTCATTGGCCCATCACCCGTTGGTCCAGGTGATGCTCGCGTGGCAGAACTGGCAGGACAGCGATCCCGGCGGGATAGCGCTTGGTGATCTCGAGGTCAGCCCGCTGCCGGCCGATACCCATAGCGCCCGCATGGATTTGACGTTTTCGTTGGCCGAACGCTGGACCGAGGACGGCCAGCCCGCCGGGATCGGCGGAAGCGTGGAATTTCGCACCGACGTCTTCGACGCGGCCAGCATCGAAACCCTCATCGAGCGGCTGCAGCGTGTCTTGCTGGCGATCACCGCCGATCCGACGCGGCGCCTTTCCACCGTGGATGTGCTCGACCCCGGGGAGCAGGCCCGCCTGGATGGCTGGGCCAACCGCGCGGCGCTGACCCAACCCCCGAGCGCCACGGTATCGATTCCGGCAGCATTCGCCGCGCAGGTGGATCGCTCACCGCACACCGTGGCGCTGACGTTCGACGGGCGCAGTATGACCTACGGCGAGCTGGACGAGGCGTCGAATCGCTTGGCGCACTTGCTGATTGGCCAAGGCGCAGGGCCCGGGCGGCGCGTGGCGCTGCTGCTGTCGCGCTCGGCCGAGGCGATCGTGTCGATCCTGGCGGTGCTGAAAACCGGTGCGGCGTATGTGCCGATCGACCCGGCGGTGCCGGACGCGCGGATGCAGTTCGTGCTCGGCGA
>NZ_MBES01000089.1 GCF_001954195.1 Mycobacterium sp. IS-1264
GGAGCGCGAGGTGACCGGCGAGTTGGTGGCGCTGGCCGGGTATCGGTTTGACCTGTCGAGCGAGATTCCGATCCGTGCCCAGATCTATTCCGTGGGGCCCGAGCAACATGTGGTGGGAATTGTGGTGCACCACATCGCTTTTGACGGCTGGTCTTTGGCTCCCATGTTCCGCGATGTGGCCGAGGCGTATCGGTCCAGGCGGGCTGGCCGCACCCCCAGCTGGCCCGGTTTGGCGGTGCAGTACGCGGATTACACACTGTGGCAACGGGATTGGCTGGGAGACGAATCCGATCCCGACAGTGTGATCGCCGCGCAGTTGGCTTATTGGCGCGAGGAGTTGGCCGAGCTGCCCGAGGTGGTGTCGCTGCCGACCGACCGGGTCCGTCCGCCGGTGCCCAGCTACCGCGGTGATCAGGTCGAGGTGCGCATCGACCCGCAGCTGTGGGCGGGGATCAAGGCGCTGGCGGCGGCGCACAACGCGACGGCCTCGATGGTGTTGCAGGCGGCGTTGGCCGTGGTGCTGCACCGGGCCGGTGCCGGTGAGGATATCGCGATGGGCACCCCGATCGCCGGGCGACTGGACGAGGCCCTCGATGATCTGGTCGGGTTTTTCGTCAACACCTGGGTATTGCGCGTGGGTGTCAATGCCGCGCAGCGCTTCTCCGACGTCCTGGCCGCGGTGCGGCACAAGGCCCTGGCCGCCTACAACAGCCAGGACGTTCCCTTCGAGCGGCTGGTCGAACAGCTCAACCCGGTGCGCTCCACCGCCCATCACCCGCTGTTCCAGGTGGGCATGGCCTTTATGAGCAATGTGCGCCCCGAGGTAGCGCTGGACGGAGTCGACGTCGAGCCGCTCGGAGTGTCCACCCAAACCTCCAAGTTCGACCTGGATTTCAACCTGGGTGAGGTGCTCGCCGAGGAGGCGGGCGCGCCGATGGCGACCGGGGTAGTGCTGTACGCCACGGATTTGTTCGACCGGGCCAGCATCGAGCGGTTGGTCGGCTGGTTTGGCCGGGTGATCGAGGCGGTGGTGAC
>NZ_MBES01000090.1 GCF_001954195.1 Mycobacterium sp. IS-1264
TACGCCACGGATCTCTTCGACCGGGCCAGCATCGAGCGGTTGGTCGGCTGGTTTGGCCGGGTGATCGAGGCGGTGGTCGCCGACGCCTCGGTGCTGGTCGGCCAGGTGTCGCTGCTGGACCGCGGTGAGCGTGATCTGGTGCTGCAGAGGTGGTCTGGCGCCGAGGTGCAGGCGCCGGTGGGCGTGGCGCCACAGGTGTTGGCCGCGGCGGTGGCCGCCGACCCCGACGCCCAAGCGGTCATCGACGGGGCCCGGAGCATGTCGTATCGCGAGCTCGATGAGTGGTCGTCGCGGTGGGCGCGGGTGCTGATCGAGGCGGGGGTCGGTCCCGAACGGGCGGTGGGCGTCGCAATCGATCGGAGCGCGGAGTTGGTGGTGGCCTGGTGGGCCGTCGTCAAGGCCGGTGGGGTGCATGTTCCTGTCGACCGGTCCCATCCCGTCGAGCGCATCGCCGCGGTGCTCGATGCCGCGCGGGCGGTGTGCGTGCTGACCTGTGGCGCCGACCCGGTGGCGGGGGCCGGGGCGCGACCGCTGCTGCGCGTCGACGATCGGGATGTCTCGGGGTACCGCGCGGATCCCGTCACCGACGCCGATCGGGTTGCGCCGCTGCGGGCCGAAAACGGCGCGTACGTGATCTTCACGTCGGGGTCTACCGGGGCGCCCAAAGGCGTGGCGGTCAGCCACGCCGGTCTGCTGGGTTGGGTTGCGGCGCAACGCGAATCGCACGGGTTGGGCGCGGATGCGCGGGTATTGATGGTCGCCGCGCCGACCTTCGACGCGTCGGTCGGCGAGCTGTTGTGGGCGGCGGGTTCGGGCGCCCCGTTGGTGGTGGCGCCGCCGGGAGTGTATGCCGGGCCTGCCTTGACCGAGTTGCTGCAAGGCCAGCGGGTCAGCGCGGCCATGCTGACCCCGACGGTGGTGTCGTCGCTGGATCGAGACCGCCTCGGCGACCTGACAACGCTGATTGCCGTGGGGGAGGCGTGCCTGCCGGGGTTGGTGGCCGCCTGGGCGCCGGGCCGACGGATGTTCAATGGCTACGGCCCCACCGAGACCACCATCTGGGTGACCTGTGCGCCGCTGGTGGCGGGGCAGCCGGTGGCCATCGGCGCCCCGATCGCGGGGGTATGTGCGCTGGTGCTCGACGGCCAATTGAACCCCGTGCCGGTCGGGGTGGTCGGTGAGTTGTATCTGGCCGGGCCGGCGGTTGCGCATGGCTATGTGGGCCGGGTGGGACTGACCGCGGAACGGTTCGTGCCCAACCCCTTTGGCGGCCCCGGCGCGCGCATGTATCGCACCGGGGATCTGGTGCGCTGGCGTGCCGATGGGCAACTGCAGTATCTGGGCCGCGCCGATGCCCAGGTCAAACTGCGCGGGCAGCGCATCGAGCTGGGCGAAATCGA
>NZ_MBES01000091.1 GCF_001954195.1 Mycobacterium sp. IS-1264
TGCGCGGCGCCGGCGCAGGCCCACGCTACGGCTTCAAACCCACCGTCATGGCCCGCCCCCTCTCCGCCGGCTAAACCACACACCCCGAAGGCGCGCCCCGCACACACGTGCGGCCGGCGCGCCTTCGGGCGTCCTAGTCCGAACGACGTGGCGCGGGCGGCTTTAGCTGCGGCCGGATTTTTATCCCAGGTCGAGGCATTTACCGCCCAAACATGCCGCGGCAATGACCGGTGGAGCCGCTAACACCTCCCGCCCGTCGCGGACGTTATCGGATGTTGCCGCAGGTGGTGGGCAAGTCTTGCGGAGAGCCGTAGGCGTATGGGCGCCGCGTCGTCCGTCTCAGGTCCCGCACAGGTTAGGGTGGCGGTTCCGCGGCGGGTCGCTGCGGCGGGGAGGTCAGGGGAGTCCTCCCGATTAGCCTCACTCAAAAGCAACTTGGTGAATGTCGTCATGCGGGGGCGATGCGTGAGTAAACCCATGCCGTTCGGGCACGGTGGTTCGTAGGTGCTCGATTTCGGCGCATTACCACCGGAGGTCAACTCGGGTCTGATGTATGCGGGTCCGGGGTCGGGGCCGATGTTGGCGGCGGCTGCTGCATGGGATGAGTTGGCCGCGGAGGG
>NZ_MBES01000092.1 GCF_001954195.1 Mycobacterium sp. IS-1264
TCGCGCATCAACTGTCCGCATTCGTCGAGCACCGCATCGAGTCGATCTACGACGTCATCGAAAGCTGCGGCGGCGGCGCGCAGCCGGTGCGACACGATCCCCTCGATCTCCTCGCCCGTCGCATTGAGCAGTTCGGACTTGGTCGGAAAGTAGTGATAGAGACTGCCGCTGGTCATGTCGGCCGCGCGGGCGATTTCGCGGATCGTGGCTTTTGAGTAGCCGACGTCGCCCACGCAGCGCATTGCCGCGGCGATGATTCGTCGGCGAGTCTCTTCGGCATTCGCGCCCACCGGACGCCCGAGCTGCGACGGCGTGGTGGTCATGCACCTCCGCGGGAGCCGGAAGTCGTCGGTCGGTCGAATATATTCGACCACATATCAGCGAGGACCCGACCGACCATGACCCGAACACAGCTGGGCCGCCCCGTGGGCGCCAGTGGCGAGGAAACTCGCCGGCGGATCATCGTGGCAACCATGAGGTGTGTGGCCGAGGCCGGCTATTCGAAGGCCACGATCCGTGAGATAGCCCGCGTGGCGAACGTGACGAGCTCCAGCTTGTACAACTACTTTCCCAATAAGTCGGAACTGATGCAGGCGACGATTTCGGCCCGGGCCGACGCATCCATGCCCCGCCTGCGGCAGGCTGCGCAGCGCCCGGGCAACGTCATCGGTCGAATCGAAGCGGTGCTCGACGAATGCGGACAGTTGATGCGCGA
>NZ_MBES01000093.1 GCF_001954195.1 Mycobacterium sp. IS-1264
CGCAGCGACGCGTCGATGAACTCACCGGCCAGCGAGTTGAGCACCACATCCACCCCGGCGCCGCCGGTGGTAGCAAGAAACTTGCGCTCGAAGTCCAGCGTTCGTGAATCCCCGATGTGGTCGTCGTCAAACCCCATCGCCCGCAACGTGTCCCACTTGCCGCGGCTGGCGGTGACGAAAACCTCCGCACCCCAATGGCGCAACAGCTGCACCGCCGCCATGCCGACCCCACCGGTGGCCGCATGCACCAGCACCTTCTGCCCGGCCTTCACACCGGCCAGCACCGACAAGCCGTACAGCGCGGTCAAAAACACCACCGGCACACTCGCGGCCTGTGCCAGCGACCACCCCGGTGGCACCGCCGTCACCAACCGCGCGTCGACCACGGCCTCGGAGCCGACCACCCCCAACAACCCCATCACCGCATCGCCGACCGCGAGCCCGGTTACGTCCGGCCCGACCTCGACGACGACGCCCGCGCCCTCGACGCCGATCTCGCCCCCGCCGGGATACATTCCCAGCGCCACCAACACATCCCGGAAGTTCACCCCCACCGCGGCCACCGCCACCCGCACCTGCCCGGCGGCCAGCTCCACCCGTGCGCTCGGCTGCACCAC
>NZ_MBES01000094.1 GCF_001954195.1 Mycobacterium sp. IS-1264
GCGGCCGGGAATCGCAGATTTCGCGCGCCGCCGCCCGCCTTCCCGGACGAGTCGGCGCACCCCGACCCGCCCGCCCGCGCGGGCGGGCTGCCACGCGCCGGGCCCGAGGGGCGGCCGCGATGGCCGCCGAATTCGTCGCCGGCGACGGGGCCGGGCCGCGGCTTTGCGCCACGGACCCAGCAAACAAACTCGGGGCCGGTTGATACGATCGGCCCGTGCCGAGTCTGCGCATCCGTCAGGCGGCCGAGCTGCTGGGAGTCAGCGACGACACCGTCCGGCGATGGATCAACAACGGCACGCTGGCGGTGGGTCTGGACGCGGCCGGGCGCAAGGTGATCGCCAGCGAGGACCTGGCCGAGTTTGCCCGGACCAACGCGCCCGCGCCGCCGCCGGATCCGCTGAGCATCGGCAGCTCCGCCCGCAACCGGTTCGTCGGGCTGGTCACCAAGGTCACCCGCGACAAGGTGATGACCCAGGTCGAAATGCAGTGCGGCCCCTTCACCGTCGTGTCGCTGATGAGCACCGCGGCCGCCGACGAGTTGGAGCTGCAGCCCGGCAGCGTCGCGGTGGCCGTCGTCAAGGCCACGACCGTCATCGTCGAAACCGCCAGACCCGGCACGGCGGTGGCCTCGGACTGAGGCAGCGTCTACAGCGTTGACAGGTACGCGACGGCGTCGAGCATCCGTTCGCCCGCCGCCCGCAGGTCCGCCACGCTCGGTCCGGCCCGCAGCACCTCGCGCGCAACCGCGGGCAGCAGCTGGCCGGGGGCGGCCCCGCCCAGGCCGGCGAGCGCCTCGGGCCGGCCGCCCTGCGCCCCGAGCCCGGGCACCAGCACCGGTCCGCCCAGCTCGCTGACGTCGGGAGCCTCGAAGACGGTCGCGCCGAGCACCACGCCGACATACCCGGGCTCGGGCACGGTGGCGGAGCGGTTGACCACCGCCGCCTGGTCGACGATCAGCTGCGCGACGGTCCGGCCGTCGAAGGTGGCGCGCTGCACCGTGCCGCCCTCCGGGTTGGACGTTGCCGCCAGCACGAACACGCCGCGGTCGTGCGCCGCGGCGGCTTCCAGCAGGGGCCGCAGCGAGCCGAAGCCCAGATACGGGGAGGCCGTGACGGCGTCCGCGGCCAGCGGCGAGTCGCCGGCCCACGCCTGCGCGTAGGCGGCCATCGTCGTCCCGATATCGCCGCGCTTGGCGTCGGCCAGCACCAGCACTCCCTCGGAGCGCAGCGCTGCGATGGTGCGCTCGAGGACCGCGAATCCCGCGGCGCCGTAGGCCTCGAAGAACGCCACCTGGGGTTTGACGACGGCGAAACCGGCGTAGGCCTCGATGCAGATGTCGCAGAACGCGGCCAGCCCGTCGGCGGTGGTCGGCAGGTCCCAGGCCCGCAGCAGCTCCGGATGGGGGTCGATGCCCAGGCATAGCGGCCCGCGGGCCAGCTTCGCCGCGGCCAGCCGGGCACCGAAGCCCGTCACTGTGCGCCGCCCGGTCCGATGACGCTGTGCAGTTCCTGGAGCGACCGCACGCCGATGTCGCCGCGGATCCCCGCTTCGATGCCCTGCACGGCCGCCGACGCGCCCTGCACCGTCGTGACGCACGGGATGTTGACGGCCACCGCGGCCGAGCGGATTTCGTAACCGTCGATGCGCGGACCGGAGTTGCCGTAGGGGGTGTTGATCACCATGTCGACCTCGCCGGCCTTGATCGCGTCGACGGCGGACGCCGCGGGGCGGTCGGGCCGCGGCGGCTCGAAATGCTTGCGAACCTCGTCGCAGGGAATCCCGTTGCGGCGCAACATCTCCGCGGTGCCTTCGGTGGCGAGAACGCGGAAGCCCAGATCGGCCAGCCGCTTGACGGGAAACACCAGCGACCGCTTGTCACGGTTGGCGACCGAGACGAACACGGTGCCCTCGGCCGGTAGCGATCCGTAGGCGGCGGTTTGGCTCTTGGCGAAGGCGCTGCCGAAGTCGCGGTCGATCCCCATCACCTCGCCCGTCGACTTCATCTCCGGGCCGAGCAGCGAATCGATGGCCGCCCCGTCGGCGCGGCGGAACCGGTGGAACGGCAACACCGCCTCCTTGACCGCGATCGGCGCGTTCAGCGCGGCGTGGGCACCGTCCCCGTCCGGCACCAGCATCCCCTCCTCGCGGAGCTGGGAAATGGTGGCGCCCAACATGATCCGGGCGCACGCCTTGGCGAGTGGGATCGCGGTGGCCTTGGACACGAACGGAACCGTGCGGCTGGCGCGCGGGTTGGCCTCCAGGACGTAGAGCACATCGTCCTTCAGGGCGTACTGCACGTTGAGCAGACCGACCACGCCGATGCCGTGCGCGATGGCCTCGGTGGCGCGCCGAACCTTCTCGATGTCGCTGCGGCCCAACGTCACCGGCGGCAGCGCGCAGGCCGAGTCCCCGGAGTGGATCCCCGCCTCCTCGATGTGCTCCATGATGCCGCCGATGTAGACCTCCGCGCCGTCGCACAGCGCGTCGACGTCGATCTCCACCGCGTCCTCCAGGAAACGGTCCACGAGCACCGGGTGTTCGGGGGACAGCTCGGTGGCGCGGGTGATGTAGCCGCGCAGCGTCTCCTCGTCGTAGACGATCTCCATGCCGCGCCCGCCCAGCACGTACGACGGCCGCACCAGCACCGGGTAGCCGATGTCCGCGGCGATCCGGCGGGCCTGGTCGAAAGTCGTTGCCGTGCCGTATTTCGGGGCGGGCAGTCCCGCGGCGCGCAGCACGTCACCGAACGCGCCGCGGTCCTCGGCGAGGTCGATCGCCTCCGGCGGGGTGCCCACGATCGGAACGCCGGCGTCGAAGAGCCGCTGGGCCAGCCCCAGCGGCGTCTGCCCGCCGAGTTGCACGATGACCCCGACCACGCCGGGGCCGCCCGCCGCGGATTGGGATTCCGCGCGGAATACTTCCAGTACGTCCTCGAAGGTCAGCGGCTCGAAGTAGAGCCGGTCGGCCGTGTCGTAGTCGGTGGACACCGTCTCCGGGTTGCAGTTGACCATCACCGTTTCAAAACCGGCCTGGCTCAACGTGGTTGCCGCGTGCACACAGCTGTAGTCGAATTCGATGCCCTGGCCGATCCGGTTCGGCCCCGAACCCAGGATCAGCACCTTGGGCTTCTCGGCCTGCGGCGCCACCTCGGTCTCGGCGGCCGGGTCGAGTTCGTAGCTGCTGTAGTGGTAGGGCGTCTTGGCCTCGAACTCCGCGGCGCAGGTGTCGACCGTTTTGTACACCGGGTGGATGCCGAGGCGCTCGCGCAGGGACCGGACACCGTCCTCGCCGGCCAATTCCGGTCTGAGGGCGGCGATCTGCCGGTCGGACAAGCCGCTGTGCTTGGCCCGCCGCAGCAGGTCGACATCGAGCACCGGGGCCGCGACCAGCTCGCGGCGCAGCGTTCCCAGCTCGCCGATCTGCGCGACGAACCACGGGTCGACGCCGCTGGCCTCGGCGACCTGTTCCACCGACGAGCCCAGCCGCAGCGCCAGTTCGATGTCGTAGAGCCGTCCTTCGGTCGGGGTCCGAAGGCGGGTCAGCACCTCGTCGACTTCGCCGTGGGGATCGGGCTTGGTCCAGAAACCGGCGCGGCTGGTTTCCAGTGATCGCATCACCTTGCCCAGCGCCTCGATGAAGTTGCGGCCCAGCGACATTGCCTCCCCGACGGATTTCATCGTCGTGGTCAGCGTGGGATCGGCGCCGGGGAATTTCTCGAACGCGAACCGCGGCGCCTTGACCACGACGTAGTCCAGCGTCGGCTCGAAGCAGGCCGGCGTTTCTTTGGTGATGTCGTTGACGATCTCGTCGAGGGTGTAGCCGATGGCCAGCTTGGCGGCGATCTTGGCGATCGGGAAGCCGGTGGCCTTGGACGCCAGCGCACTCGACCGGGAGACCCGCGGGTTCATCTCGACGACGATCAGCCGGCCGTCGCGCGGGTTGACCGCGAATTGGATGTTGCAGCCGCCGGTGTCCACGCCGACCTCGCGCAGGATCGCGATGCCCAGATCGCGCATCCGCTGGTATTCGCGGTCGGTCAGCGTCATGGCCGGCGCGACGGTAACCGAGTCGCCGGTGTGCACGCCCATCGGGTCGACGTTCTCGATGGAGCACACCACCACCACGTTGTCGTGCCCGTCGCGCATCAGCTCGAGCTCGAATTCCTTCCAGCCGTAGATCGACTCCTCGATCAGCACGTTGGCACTCGGGCTCGCCGCCAGCCCGGCGCCGGCCATCCGGTCGACCTCTTCGGCGGAGTGCGCCATGCCCGAGCCCAGGCCGCCCATCGTGAAGCTGGGCCGCACCACCACCGGCAGGCCGACCTCCTCGACGGTTTCGCGCACCTCGTCCATCGTGAAACACACTCGGCTGCGGGCGGATTCGCCGCCGACCTTGGCGACGATGTCCTTGAACCGCTGCCGGTCCTCCCCGCGCTGGATCGCGTCGAAATCCGCGCCGATGAGTTCGACGCCGTAGCGCTCCAGCACGCCGTTCTCGTACAGGGCGACGGCGGTGTTGAGCGCGGTCTGCCCGCCGAGGGTGGCCAGCAGCGCGTCGATCTTGTTGCCGCGCTCGGCCTGCTGGGCGATCACCCGCTCGACGAACGAGGGCGTGATGGGCTCGACGTAGGTGTGATCGGCGTACTCCGGGTCGGTCATGATCGTGGCCGGGTTGGAGTTGACGAGGCTGACCTGCAGCCCGTCGGCGCGCAGCACCCGGCAGGCCTGGGTGCCGGAGTAGTCGAATTCGCAGGCCTGCCCGATGACGATCGGCCCCGAGCCGATCACCAGCACGTGGTTCAGGTCGGTCCGCCGCGGCACTAGCGTCCCCCCGCCATCAGGTCGACGAATTGGTCGAACAGGTATTCCGCATCGTGCGGACCCGCGGCGGCCTCGGGGTGATACTGCACCGAAAACGCCTTCCCATCGGCGAGTTTGACGCCCTCGACCACCCCGTCGTTGGCGCAGGTGTGGCTGACGACCGCGGGGCCGAACGGCGTGTCGAAGGATTGGCCCGCCTCGCCTTCCAGCGCGAAGCCGTGGTTCTGCGCGGTCACCGCGACCCGGCCGGTGGCGTGGTCGATGACGGGGACGTTGATGCCGCGGTGACCAAACACCATCTTGTAGGTGGACAGGCCGAGCGCCCGGCCCAGGATCTGGTTGCCGAAACAGATTCCGAACAACGGGATTCCGGCGCCGATCACCTCCCGGGTGAGCTCGACGACGTGATCGGCGGTGGCGGGGTCGCCGGGCCCGTTGGACAGGAACACGCCGTCGGGCTTGAGCTCGGCGATCTGCGCGAAGGTCGCCGACGCGGGCAGCACGTGGCTGCGGATGCCGCGGCGGGCGAAGTTGCGCGGCGTGTTGGTCTTGATGCCGAGGTCCAGCGCGGCCACCGTAAAGCGCTGCGGCCCTTCGGGTTCGACGATGTAGGTGCCGTCGGTGCTGACCTCGCCAGCCAGGTCGGCGCCCAGCATGGACCGCTGGCCCCGCACCCGCTCCAGCAGCTCGGCGGGCTCGGCGAGCGCGTCGCCGGAGAATAACCCGGCCTTCATCGAGCCGCGGCTGCGCAGGTGCCGCACCACCGCGCGGGTGTCGATGCCGGCGATCCCGACGATGCTCTGGCGGACCAGCTCGTCGTCCAGCGTGCCGGTGGCGCGCCAGTTCGACGCGCGCGGCGACGGGTCGCGCACCGCGTAGCCGGCGACCCAGATCTTGTCGCCGCGGCTCTCGGCGTCCTCGCCGTTCCAGCCGGTGTTGCCGATCTGCGGCGCCGTGGCCACCACGATCTGCCGGTGATAGCTGGGGTCGGTGAGCGTTTCCTGATAGCCGGACATGCCGGTGGAAAACACCGCCTCCCCGAGGGTTTGGCCGATAGCGCCGAACGGCGTGCCGGTGAAGACGCGGCCGTCCTCGAGCACCAGTAGGGCCTTGCTCATGAGCGCCGCTCCTCCTGCGAGTCTTGCAGCCAGTCGTCGTAATCGGTGCGGTGGTTTGCCCGAAATCCGGTGTCGATCTCGACGCCCGACGGCAACCGCCAACGGATCGCCAGGATCCCGATGCGGGCCACCACCTTGGCGCCGATGGCGCGCTCCATGCGGATATCAATGATCGACTCGTCCGGAATCCAAATCGGTTTGGCGCGAACGCGTTCCAACAGGATCCCCTCGGGATAGCGGGTGAGCACCGCCTTGCTCCGATAGCCGAGATCGCCGGCGGTGACCCGCTCGTTCCACGCCGGTGCGGCGGCGCAGCCGCAGTACAGGCCGCGGGTCGTCAGCGTCGCGGTACTCACCTCGTCGGGCATCTCGGGCAGCTCCCCGATCAACTCCTGCTGGCGTTGCGAGCGACGCTGCCAGGAGCGCATCATCAGCTGAATCACGACGGCGATGACCACGACCAGCACGGCCGCGAAGATCAGCGACCCCACCAGCGTTCCGGAGTTCATGCCGGGCTCTTCCCGTCGCGGGCGGTGATCTTGCCGCGCAACAGCGTCGCGGTCACGGTGGCGGGCAAGGTCATCGACTCGTAGGGCGTGTTGGCCGATCGGCTGGCCAGGTCGTCCCCGGCGACCGTCCAGGTGGCGTCCGGGTCCACCACGGTCAGGTTCGCCGGCTCCCCCACCTCGAGCGGCCGGCCGTGGTCGGGCAGGCCGACGATGCGCGCCGGGTTCTCGCTCATCACCCGGGCGACGTCGCGCCAGGTCAACAACCCGGGCGTCACCATCGTGCTCGCGACCACGGACAGGGCCGTCTGCAGCCCCAGCATGCCGGGGCGCGCCGCGGAGAACTCGACGCACTTTTCGTGCTCGGCGTGCGGGGCGTGGTCGGTGGCCACACAGTCGATTACCCCGTCGGCGAGCGCCTGACGCAACGCGACGGCGTCGGCGCCCTCGCGCAGCGGCGGGTTGACCCGGTTGACCCCGTCGTAGCTGGCCAGCCTGCCGTCGTCGAGGAGCAGATGATGCGGCGTGACCTCGGCGGTGATCGAAATGCCCTGCGCCTTGGCCCATTTCAGGATTTCGACGGTTCCCGCGGTGGAGGCGTGGCAGATGTGTACCCGGGCGCCGGCGTCACGGGCCAGCAGCGCGTCGCGGGCGACGATCGATTCCTCGGCGGCCCGCGGCCATCCCGCAAGTCCCAGCAGCGCGGCCGTGGGCCCCTCGTGGGCGACCGCGCCGACGGTCAGTCGGGGCTCCTCGGCGTGCTGGGCGATCAGCACCCCCAGCCCGGTCGCGTACTCCAGGGCGCGGCGCATGATCAGCGGGTCGTGCACGCAGATGCCGTCGTCGGAGAACATGCGCACCTGCGCGGCGCCGGCGGCCATCATGCCCATCTCGGTGAGCTCGGCCCCGGCCAACCCGACGGTGACCGCGCCGACGGGGTGCACGTCGACCAGGCCGACCTGCTGGCCGCGGTGCCAGACGTGGTCGGTGACCACCGGGCTGTCGGCGACGGGGTTGGTGTTGGCCATCGCGAACACGGCCGTGTAGCCACCCAAAGCCGCGGCCGCCGAACCGGTTTCGATGTCCTCGGCGTATTCGCGGCCGGGCTCGCGCAGGTGGGTGTGCAGGTCGACGAACCCGGGCAGCAGCACGTGGTCGGTGGCGTCGATGACGTCTAGGTCTTTTTCCAGGCCTCCGGCCTCGGCGAGGCCCGGCCCGATTTCGGCGATCTGGCCGTCATCGACCAGGACGTCGACGCGGTCGCCTTCGCCGTAGAGCCGCACGCCGCGGATCAGGACGCTCATGCCGCGATCTCCTGTGCTCCCACCAGCACGTGGAACAGGACCGCCATCCGCACGTGGACACCGTTGGAAACCTGTTGCAGCACAGCCGATTGCGACGAATCGGCCACCGATGACGCGATCTCCATGCCGCGCACCATCGGCCCCGGGTGCAGCACCACGGCATGGCCGGGAAGCATCGCCTGGCGCCGATCGGAAAGGCCGTAGCGAACCGAGTACTCGCGCACCGACGGGAAGAAGCCGCCGTTCATCCGCTCGGCCTGCACCCGCAGCATCAGCACCGCGTCGGCGGCGGGCAACTCGGCGTCGAAGTCGTAGGAGACGGTTGCCGGCCAGCCGTCGACGCCGACCGGCAGCAGCGTCGGCGGCGCCACCAGCACCACCTCGGCGCCCAAGGTGTCCAGCAGCACGACGTTGGAGCGCGCGACCCGGCTGTGCAGGATGTCGCCGACGATAACGATGCGCCGGCCCTCGATGCCGCCGAGCCGCTGGCGGATGGTCAGCGCGTCCAGCAGCGCCTGCGTCGGGTGTTCGTGCGTGCCGTCGCCGGCGTTGATGACCGACGGCCCCTCGCCGTCCGCCGGCGCCGTCCAGTCGGCGAGCAGGTGCGCGGCACCGGAGGCCGGGTGCCGGATAATCAGCGCGTCGGCGCCGGCGGCCCGCAGCGTCAGCGCGGTGTCGCGCAGCGACTCGCCCTTGCCCACCGACGATCCGGCCGCGCTCACGTTGATCACGTCGGCGCTCATCCACTTCCCGGCCACCTCGAACGACACCCGGGTACGGGTGGAGTTCTCGTAGAACATCGTGATCACGGTGCGGCCGCGCAGCGTCGGCAGCTTCTTGATCTCGCGGCCCACCAGGGCCTGCGCGAAGCGGTCCGCGTCGTCGAGGATGGCGGTGGCGTCGTCGCGGCTGAGGTCGCCGGCGGTCAGCAGGTGGCGGGTCATCGGGAGATCACCACCCCGTCGCGGCCGTCGTGCTCGGCGAGTTGCACGTGCACGCTCTCGGTGCGTGAGGTCGGTACGTTCTTGCCGACATAGTCGGCGCGCAGCGGTAATTCGCGGTGGCCGCGGTCGACCAGCACCGCGAGCTGCACGGCGCGCGGCCGGCCCACGTCGCGCAGCGCGTCCAGGGCCGAGCGCACCGAGCGCCCGGAATACAGCACGTCGTCGACGAGGATCACCAGCGCGTCGTCGATGCCCCCGGCCGGGATCGACGTAGCTTCGAGCGGGCGGGGCGGCTTTTGCATCAGGTCGTCGCGGTACAGCGTGATGTCGAGGGCGCCGTGGCCGACCTCGACACCGCTGTATTCGCCGATGTTGGTGGCCAGGCGCTGGGCCAGGATCACACCGCGGGTCGGGATACCGAGCAGCACCACCCGTGGCGCGTCGGGACTGTCGAGCGCGGTCTTTTCGATGATCTGATGCGCGATGCGCGAAATGGTGCGACCGACGTCGGCCGCAGACATCAATTCCCTGCCGGTGGCGGCATCACCCGCGGCACCCATGCGAGACCTTGACCTCCTTCTCCGCCTCTCTGGACGGATCGTTAAAGGATGTCGACTGCCCGGCAGCGTAGCATTCCGCGCTACCCTGGCGAAAATGACAGGCGCGACGACCCCCTCGAATTCCTCTCGTTTTCCGGTTCTCGATTTCGATGCCCTGTATCGCGGCGAAAGCCCCGCCGAGGGCCTGCCCGCCATGGCCACCCCGCCGTGGGACACCAAGGCGCCCAAGGAGACTGTCGTCGCGTGGCAGGAGGGCGGCTGGGTTCGCGGCGACGTGCTCGACGTCGGCTGCGGCCTCGGCGACAACGCCATTTACCTGGCCCAGAACGGACACGCCGTCACCGGGCTGGACATCTCGCCGACCGCGCTGATCACCGCCGAGCGGCGCGCCGCGGACGCGGGGGTCGACGTGACGTTCGCCGTCGCCGATTCCACCAAGCTGGAGGGCTACACCGACGCGTTCGACACCATCGTCGACAGCGGCATGTTCCACTGCCTCGACGACGACGGCAAGCGCAGCTACGCCGCCGCGGCGCACCGGGCAACCCGGCCGGGCGCCACCCTGCTGCTCAGTTGTTTCTCCGACGCCCAGCCGCCCGACGAGGAGCGGCCGCGGCCCGCGGTGTCCGAGCGGACGCTGCGCGACGTTCTCGGCGGCGCGGGCTGGGAGATCGAATCCCTGGAGCCCGCCACGGTGCGCCGCGAACTGGACGGCAACGAAATAGAGATGGCGTTCTGGGTCGTGCGCGCGCAACGGCGCTGACCGGCCGCGGGCTGTGATGTCGAATAATCGCTAGCTCGTAGACCCGGCTATCTGTTGGCTGGACGCCATGGAAGCCGCCGCGAGCCTGCGCGACGAAGCCATGCGCGCGCTCATTTCGAGCTTGTCCCGGTTGCAGCCGACGGCGCCCACGTGGTGCGCCGCCTGGAGCGCCCACGAGCTCGCCGCGCACGTCGCCGCCGCCGCCGAGGAACGAGCCAACCTGATCGAGGAGCACCTCGCGGGTGAGCCCACAAGGGCGACGCGGTCATGGGAAGAACGCGAGCCGCCCTTTCGGGCAATGCCCGACGCCGTGCTTCGAGAACGGCTGGTGCAGCACGCCGTTCGCTTCGAGTCCGCTGTGGCAGGCCTCGATGAGGACGACACGATCATGTACACGGGGTGGGCCATGACCGGCGAACGGCTGCGCATGCACAGCCATAGCGAAGCGGTGCTACACCGATGGGATCTGGTCGGCGACGACGATGTCAGCATCCGATCGCTCTCCGATCCGGCAATGGTTACCCATGCGCTTGCGGTATTCGACGCGATGCCCGCGTTGGCGGAAGCGCGGCGATGGCGCAGATCTGACTTGGTCTCGCGGCCAATGGTTCTGCGGAGCGCTGGTCGGCCCGGGGTGGTTGTGACACCAGGGGAAGGACTTTCGACGGCCCCCGACGGCACCGACGTAGCGATCGAGCTGCAGCCCCACGAGCTGCCGCTGCTGCTGTGGGGGCGCTGCCCGGCGCGGCTGCGCGATCCACACGCGAACGCCGAAACGATCGAGGACGTCCTTTCGCGTGCCTGCCGTCCGGCCGGCGCTTCGGCCCAGTGACCGGCCGCGGGCTACCCTGACCGGGTGAATCTTGACGGCAATGCGGCCTCCGTCCGCGAGGTCTGCGACGCCGGCCTGCTCGCCGGCGCGTTGACGGTGGTGTGGCAGCGCGGAGAAGTGCTGCAGCTCAACGAGATCGGATACCGCGACGTCGACGCCGGCCTGCCGATGCAGCGCGACACCCTGTTTCGCATCGCGTCGATGACCAAGCCCGTCACGGTGGCCGCGGTGATGAGCCTGGTCGACGACGGCAAGCTGGCGCTGAAAGATCCGATCACGCGCTGGGTGCCGGAGTTCGCCGACGTGCGGGTGCTCGATGACCCGCTCGGTCCGCTGGACCGGACGCACGCGCTGGGCCGGGCCATCCTGATCGAGGACCTGCTCACCCACACCAGCGGCCTGGCCTACGGGTTTTCGGTGTCCGGGCCGATCGCCAAGGCCTACGTGCGGCTGCCGTTCAACCAGGGCCCCGACGCCTGGCTAGCCGAGCTGGCCAAGCTGCCACTGGTGCATCAGCCCGGCGAACGATTGACCTACAGCCATTCCATAGACCTGTTGGGCGTCATCGCTTCCCGCATCGAGGGCAAGCCGTTCCACCAGGTGCTCGACGAACGGATCCTGGGCCCGGTGGGCATGCCCGACACCGGGTTCTTCGTGTCCCCCGAAGGGCGCCGCCGCGCGGCGACCATGTACCGGCTCGACGGGCAGGGCCAGTTGCACCACGACGCGATGGGGCCGCCGCACATCAAGCCACCGTCCTTCCCCAACGCTGGCGGCGGGTTGTGGTCGACCGCCGACGACTACCTGCGCTTCGTGCGGATGCTGCTCGGCGAGGGGACGGTCGACGGCGTGCGGGTGCTGTCGCCGGAGTCGGCCCGCATGATGCGCACCGACCGGCTCACCGACGACCAGAAGCGACACAACTTCCTGGGCGCGCCCTATTGGGTGGGCCGCGGCTTCGGGCTGAACCTGTCGGTGGTGACCGATCCTGCCAAGAGCGCGCCGCTGTTCGGGCCGGGCGGGCTCGGCACCTTCAGCTGGCCCGGCGCCTACGGCACCTGGTGGCAGGCCGACCCGACCGCGGACCTGATCCTGCTGTATCTGGTCCAGAACTTGCCCGATATGTCCGCCGACGTGGCCGCGGCGATCGCCGGCAACACGTCGCTGGCGAAACTCCAATCGGTGCAACCGAAATTCGTCCGCCGCACCTATCAGGCGCTCGGGCTCTGACGCCATGGTCGACTACCCGCCTGACCGCATCGCCGGGCCGCGGCTGCTGCTGCGCCCGCCCGTGCTCGACGACGCCGGCGCGCTCTACCAACGGGTCGCCCGCGACCCGAAGGTCACCAAGTACCTGAAATGGACGCCGCACCAGGACGTCGCGGCGACCCGGCGAGTGATCGCCGAAAAGCTCAACGTCAGCGATGACGAGCGGACGTGGGCCATCGCGTTGCGGCACAGCGACGAGGTCATCGGGCTGACCAGCTGCCGGCGCCCGGTGCCGCACTCGGTCGAGATCGGTTACTGCATCGGCCGGCGGTGGTGGGGCAAGGGATTCATGACCGAGGTGCTCGGCCTGCTGATGAACGCGCTGGAGGCCGATCAGGGCGTGTACCGCGTCTGGGCCACCTGCCATGTCGACAACGAGCGGTCGGCCCGGGTGCTGCTGCGGGCCGGGTTCGAGCTGGAGGGCAGGCTGACTCGTTACGCCGTGTACCCCACCATCGCGCCCGAACCGCTGGACGCCCTGCTCTACGCCAAGGCCCTGCGGTAGATGTTTCCCCGCACGGAAAACGGGCATTCGACACGTGTTGCAGGTGCTAACGATGACCACCGATGCCCATACCGGGCCGCTGCGCACTGTGGGCCGCCACGAATGGCCCGCGGGCAGCCACGAACTGACTGGCGGCCGCCACGAAACGCCGCGACCGCAACGGTCACGGGCCCTGCTCTGGCTGCGATCGCGGTTCGGGTTCCTCGTCGGCGCCGCGGCGCTCGCGCTGTTCTCCGGCGCCGTCGGCGCCCTCAGCGTCGTGGAACTTCGCCCAGCCGCGCCGGTCGTCAGCGCCCCGACGTCGACTGTGCCCACCGAAGCGCCGGCCGCGACCATCGAGCAGGCTGCGGCCAGGGCGATTCCCAGCGTGGTCAAACTGGAAACGGCGATCGGCGATCAGACCGAAGAGGGCTCCGGGGTAGTCCTGAGCGCCGACGGATTCATCCTCACCAACAATCACGTCGTGGCGGCGCCCGATCCGCGCCAAACCGGTGTGGCGGTACACACCGCCGCGACTTTCGCCGATGGCCGCTCCGAGCCGTTCGTCGTCGTCGGCGCCGATAGCTCCACCGACATCGCCGTCGTTCGCGTTCAAGGCATTTCGGGCCTGCGCCCGATCGCGATGGGGACGTCGGCCGGGTTGCATGTGGGCCAAAACGTGATCGCCATCGGCGCGCCCCTCGGGCTGGACGGCACCGTCACCACCGGGGTCATCAGCGCGCTGCACCGCCCGGTGTCGGGCATCGTGGGCCCCGGTAGCGGCAACGCCGTGCTTGATGCGATCCAAACGGACGCCACGATGAGTCCCGGCAGCTCTGGAGGCGCATTGATCGACACGTCCGGTGCCTTGATAGGGCTCAATTCCGCAATCGCAACGATGAACGCCACTCATCCCGGCGGTCCGACGGGCTGGATCGGCGTGGGGTTCGCGATCCCCGTCGACGAGGCGAAAGTTGTTGCCGACCAACTGATCGCGGCCGGTACGGCGCCGAACGCATCGCTGGGCCATCGCTGAGCGACGACCTCTTACCCGTCCTCCAGGGCCCGGCGCGCGTAAGCCCGCACGTCGGCGTCACCGTCCTTGAGCGCGATCCCGAGCGCGTCGCGGGCGGCGGGTTCGCCGGCCCAGCGGGTCAGGCTGAGCACCGCGGCCTTGCGCACATCGAGGTGGGCGTCGGCGAGGGCCTCGGCCAATCGGGGGACGGCGAGTTCGGCCGCCGCTCCCTTGAGCGCCCGGGCCGCGCCTTCGCGCACCTGCCAGGCCGGCGCCCGCAAGGCCTCTTCGACGGCGGCGAAATCGCCTTCGCCGCAGCCTAATTCGCCCAGCGCGGCCAGCGCCGCCGCGCGCACCAGCGGATCCGGGTCATCGAGCAGCACGGTCACCGCGTCGTGGCCGCCGCGCAGCGTGGCCAGGCCGGCGGCTGCCGCGATGCGGACCTCCCGGCTCTCGTCGCCGGTGGCCGCGACGACGCCGGCCACGTCGTCGACCGACACCAACGCGCGCACGGCCTCGATGCGCACCCGATGGTCGGGATCCTCGAGCGCGCGGCGGTATTGGCCGGCCTCACCGGCGCGGCGCGCCGCGAGCAGATACACCGACGCCGCGCGCACCAGCATGTCGCCGGACGACAGATAGGCCCCGGCCGCGGCCGGGTCGGGCAGCACCTCGACCAGTTCGCGGATGCCCTCGGCACCGGTGCGGCGCACCCCGGCATCGGCGTCGTCCAGCGCGGCGAACAGGGCCGGCGCGTATCCGTCGGGCATGTGCTCGGTGAGCGTGGCCACCGCGGTTCGGCGCACACCGGGATCCGCGTCGCCCAGGTAGGTCTGCAGCTCGGCGATCGTCGGCTCCTCCAGCGCGAGGACCTCGGCGATGCGCGGCGACGGCGGTTGGAATGCCGTTGCCGGCGAAACGATTCGGGAGACGGCGGCGGCCGGGGCTTGACCACCCATCAGCGGCGGCTGCTCCACCTCGTGGACGGTCTGATCCGCCGGCGGCAGGCCGTCCAGCTCGGGCACCGACACGAAATACGGGGCCACGGGGCGTTTGAGAAACACCATCGCGCCGTCGGGCCCCTTGCGCAGGTTGAGGTGATAACCCCATTGGCTGTCGTCGCGCCCGGGCAGGTCGGCGCGGTCGTGATAAAGGCCCCACCGCGATTCGGTCCGGGTGAGCGAGGAACGGGCCGCCATCTCGGCGCAGTCGCGGATGAAGGACACCTCCACCGCGCGCATCAGCTCGTGGGGGTTGTGGGCGCCGATCTCGGCGATCTCGCCGCGCATCCGGTCGAACGTGCGCACCGCGATGGACAGTTTGGCCGCCGTCTTCGGTGGTGCGACATAGTCGTTGACGAAGCGGCGCAGCTTGTATTCCACCTGCGGCTGCGGCGGCCCGTCCGGTTGCCGCAGCGGCCGGTAGATCAGCTCGTGGGCGTCGGCCAGCTGATCGTCCGGGAGGCCTTGTGGCGCAGGGACTTCGCGGAGCGTCGACGCGGCGTGGGTGCCGGCGAGGTCGCCGAACACGAACGCCCCGATCATGTAGTTGTGCGGAACGCAGGCCAGGTCGCCCGCGGCGTACAGGCCGGGCACGGTGGTGCGCGCGTGTTCGTCGACCCAGACCCCGGACGCGGAATGGCCACTACACAAACCGATTTCGGAGATGTGCATCTCCACGTCATGGGTGCGGTAGTCGTGGCCGCGGTTGGCGTGAAACGTGCCGCGGGTGGGCCGTTCGGTGGTGTGCAGGATGTTCTCCAGCGCGGTCAGCGTCTCGTCGGGCAGATGCGACACCTTGAGGTAGATGGGCCCGCGCGCGGAGTCGATCTCGCTCTTGACCTCGGCCATCATCTGCCCCGACCAGTAGTCGGAGTCGACGAACCGCTCCCCCAGGGCGTTGACCTGGTAGCCCCCGAACGGATTGGCCACGTACGCGCAGGCCGGGCCGTTGTAGTCCTTGATCAGCGGATTGACCTGGAAGCACTCGATTCCCGACAGCTCCGCGCCCGCGTGGTAGGCCATCGCGTACCCGTCACCGGCGTTGGTCGGGTTCTCATACGTGCCGTACAGGTAGCCCGACGCGGGCAGACCGAGCCGGCCGCAAGCCCCGGTCGCCAGGACGACCGCCTTGGCGCCGATCGCGTAGAACTCGCCGGTGCGCGTGTGCAAGGCGGCGGCGCCGACGGCCCGGCCGTCCTGCACCAGCACCCGCACCGGCATCAGGCGGTTCTCGATGCGGATCCTCTCCCGCATCGACCGCTGCCGCAGCACGCGATACAGCGCCTTCTTGACGTCCTTGCCCTCGGGCATGGGCAGCACGTACGAGCCCGAGCGGTGCACGCGGCGCACCGCGTACTCGCCGTGCTCGTCCTTCTCGAACTTCACCCCGTAGCGCTCCAGGCGCTGCACCATCGCGAACCCGCGAGACGCCGTCTGATAAACGGTGCGCTGGTTGACGATTCCGTCGTTGGCGCGGGTGATCTCGGCGACGTAGTCCTCCGGTTCGGCCTTGCCCGGTATGACGGCGTTGTTGACCCCGTCCATGCCCATCGCCAGCGCGCCGGAGTGCCGCACGTGCGCCTTCTCCAGCAGCAGCACACGCGCACCGTGCTCCGCGGCGGACAGCGCCGCCATCGTGCCTGCGGTGCCGCCGCCGATCACCAGCACGTCGCAGTCGAGGCGGGCCGGCGCCAGATCGGGAACCTGCATCAGGCCGCCACCGAATGGTTCAGGGCGGCAATGATTTCCGCGCGCAGCGCGGGGCGCGGCTGGTCGGCGCGGGGCTCTTGCACCTTGAGCACAGCGCGCGTTGGCTCACCGGCCCGGCCCAGCACCACGATCCGGTCCCCCAGCGCCAGCGCCTCGTCCACATCGTGCGTGACGAAGACGATCGTCGTCGGGTGGGTGCGCCAGGTGTCGACGAGCAATCGCTGCATGGCGGCGCGGGTTTGGGTGTCCAGCGCCCCGAACGGCTCGTCCATCATCACCGCGCGCGGGGCGCCGGCCAGGCCGCGGGCCAGCTGGACGCGCTGGCGCATGCCGCCCGAGAGGCTCTTGGGTAGGTAGTCGCCGAAGCCGCGCAGCCCGAGCTCGTCGATCCACCGCTCGGCCGCCGCGCGCCGGGTAGCGCGTGGTTCGCCGCGCAGCCGCAACGCCAGTTCGATGTTGGACCGCACGGTGCGCCACGGCAGCAGCGCGTTGTCCTGGAACACCATGCCGCGGTCGCCCGAGGTGGTGGTGACCGGTGCGCCGTCGGCCAGCACCCGCCCGTCGTCGGGTGACAGCAGGCCCGCCAGCGCGCGCAGCACCGTCGACTTGCCGCAGCCCGACGGCCCGGTGAGGACCAGGATCTCCCCCGGCCGCACCGCGAGGCTCAACCCGTCGATGACCGGGGTTCCGGTGTAGGACAACCGAACCCGATCCAGCTCGAGGGTCATGCCCCGATTTGTCGCGGTCACCGCGACTGCGCCTGTGCGCGCGGCAGCCACCGCGTCACCCGCCGGCCCACCAGTTCGACGGCCGCGGCCGTCGAGAAGCCCAGCACCCCGATGGTGATGATGCCGACGAACACCTGGGGGTAGGCCAGCACGGTGTACGCCTGCCAGGTGCGGTAGCCCACACCGAGGCGGCCGGAGATCATCTCCGCGGAGATGACGCAGATCCAGGCCACGCCCATGCCGACCGACAGCCCGCCGAACACTCCGGGCAGGATGCCCGGCAGCACGACCTGCCGCAGCACCTCCCACCGGCCGCCGCCCAGGGTCCGCACCGAGTCCTCCCACAGCGTGGGCAGCGCGCGCACCGCGTGCCGAGTGCTGACCATGATCGGAAAGTAGGCCGCGAGAAAGGTGATGAACACGATGCCGGCCTCGTCGGTGGGGAACAGCAGGATCGCGACCGGCACCAGCGCGATGGCGGGAATGGGCCTGGCCAGCTCCGCCAACGGGCCGAACAGGTCGGCGAACAATCGCGAGCGGCCCAGCAGCACACCCGTCGCGACGCCGATCACCGCGGCCAGCCCGAAGCCGGTGAGGATGCGGATCAACGACTGCGCCAGGTCGAGCCAGTACTCGTAGGCGCCGAGCCGGCGGTGCAGCGCGGACACGATCTGGGCGACGGTCGGCAATGTGTCGAATCGCAGCAACAGCCGCACCTTGCCGGCGGTGAGCAACTGCCACACCCCGATGGCGGCCGCCACCGACGCCACCTGCAGCAGCCGCGACCGCCAGGGCGAGGCGATCCGCCGCGGCCGCGCGAATGCCGGCAATGGGGCCGCCCCGACAACCGGTTCGATCAATGTCCGACTTGCTTCTAAGGTCATACCGAACCTCCCAGTGCCTCTTGGTAATTCACGGTCACGCTGCCCGGGTGCGCGGCGAAGTAGCGACGAGCCCCGGCCGGCGTGCCGAAGGGCAGGAACTTCTGGCCGTCGCGCACCCAGGCCGCCTTGTCGGCGAACCAGCGGGTGCCCAGCTCCGCGTCGGGCACATAGGCGGCCCGGACCTTGGCGCCGCCCGCGGTGGCATCCCGGACGGCCCGCAGCAGGGCGGTCGGGTCGGCGAACGTTTGCGTCGCATCGGATCCGTCCAGCCACAATTCGCTTGCCTGGGCGGGGTCGCCGCGCAGCGCCGAGGGATTGGCGGTGGCCGCCCGGGCCGCGTCGTAGTTCAGGCCGCGGGCCGCGAACACCGCGCGCAGCGGCTCGTCCTGGACGAACCCGGAAACGTCGAGGTCGGCGAAGTCGCCGATCGACTTCAGGTAGGGCACATCGTTTTTCAGCGCGTCGGCCAGCGACGGTTTCAGGGTGGTGTCGAACGACGTGCCGCCGGGACCGTTGTACAGGTACACGACCTCCTGCGCGAGCCCGGCCGCCTGGGACACAATGCGGGCCGCCTCCAGCGGCTTGGCGTTGAGGAAATCGGTGGCGTCCAGTTGCGCCTGCAGGAAGGCCGCGAGCACCTCCGGATGCGCCGACGCGTAGGAGCGCCGCACCACCACGCCGTGCAGGGTGGGCAGGTTCAGCTCGGCCCCGTCGTAGAGCAGCTTGGCCTTGCCCTGGAAGACGAGCAGCCCGGGCCAGGCCACGAACTGCGAAAGTGCCTGCACCTGACCGGATTCCAGTGCGGAGGCGCCGATCTGCGGCTGCTGGTTGAGCACCTCGACGCCCTTGATCCCCGCCCTGTCCAGCGCACGCACCAGGGTGCCGTGCCCGGCCGAGCCGACGCTGGCCGAGACCTTCGCACCGGCCAGGTCGGCTAGTCCGGTGGCCGGCGAACTGGGCGCCACCACCACCATGTTCAGCGCGCCCTTGGGGTTGTAGCCGGTGACGGACACCATCTCGGTGCGGGCCAGCGGATTGGCCTGCGTCTTGGAGCCGTTGATCAGCATCGGGTAGTCACCCATCGAACCGATGTCGATCTTCTCGGCGAGCATCTGCGCGGTGATCGGGGCGCCGGTGTCGTAGTCCTGCCACCGCACCGCGTATTTGGTGCCGGTGCGGGTGGTGATGTCGGCGAGCCGGCGCTCCAGGTAGCCCTGGGCGCGCAGCAGCGTGCCCGCGGTGACGGTGTTGATGGTCTTGGACTGATAGCCCACCACGACGTTGACGACGCCGGAGGAGGCCGACAGCGATTCCAGCGAGCAGCCGGAGACGACGGCGACGACAACGGCTGCCATCGAGATCAGCCGTGTGGCTTGGCGTTTCATCAGCGGAGCAGATACGGCATGTTGACGGTGACCGCGCCGGTCGGGCAGCGGGCCGCGCACGGGCCGCAGTACCAGCATTCGTCGACGTGCATGAAGGCCTTGCCGGTGTCGGGGTTGATGGCCAGCGCGTCCAGCGGGCAGACCTCCACGCACAGGGTGCAGCCGTCGATGCACAGCGATTCGTCGATCGTCACGGGCACGTCGGCACGGTGATTGACCAGGGTCATGGCTTGCTCCTTATCAGGTTGCCGCGCATGGTGATTCGATCGCCCCGCATCCGGATGTACTCCAGGTCGACGGGCCTGCCGTCGTCGAGGCTGGTGAGCCGCTCCAGCATGAGCAGCGCGGCCCCGTCGGGGACCTGGAGGGCGGCCGCCGAGTGCGCGTCGGCGGGGATGGCTTCCAGCGCCAGCGATGCCGAGCCCAGCCGCTGCCCGCTCACCTGCTCGATGAGCGCGAACAGGTCGTGGGTTTCCAGGTGATAGCCCAGGATGCGGCTCCCGATGTCCGGGGCGAGGTAGGTCAGGTCGAGGCTCAGTGGCAGGTCGCCGAGGTAGCGCAACCGCTCGACGAACACCGCCTCGTCGCCGGGTTGCAGCCCCAGGCGGCGGGCCACCGACGGCGGCGCGGTCACCGGCATCGCGGCCCGCACCTCGTTGCGAACCTCGCCGAGGTCTTTGAAGGTTTCCTTCAGCCCGAGCAGCGCGTCGAGCCGATGGTCGTATTTGCGCTGGGCGACGTGGGTGCCGACTTTGGGGCCGCGGTCGATCAGCCCTTCGTTCTTCAGGATGCCCAGCGCCTCGCGAATCGTGTTGCGGGAGACCAGGAATTCGGCCGCCAGCTCGTTTTCGGAGGGCAGCCCGTCGGCGTAGGCGCCGGCGTGAATCTGCTGACGCAACACGTCGGCGGCCCGGCGGGCACGGTTGGCCCGGGAGCCCTCGAGACGCGAGATCGGTATGGCGTCGGCCACGCCGTCACGCTAATGCCGGTCGCGGGCACATTGGGGGCCGCCGAGTAGGACCGACGAGGACAGATCAGTTTATTGCGCCGGTCGGCATTCGGCCGCGACCAGGAAAAACCCTGGCGCGATCGGCTATTGCGCCACCTCGGACGAGACACCGCCTTTGCGATCCCCGTGAGTCGAACCCCCGTTGGGAGAGGTGGTGGCGCCGTTGATGGCCTTGGCATCCGACGGCAGCTCGAAGACCGGGAACGCCGAACCCACCGCCGCCATGGCCGCGTTCCGTTGCGCCTCCATGCGTGCCAGCGCCTCCGGGGTGAACACCGACAACCCGAGTTCCGGGTTGTACCCGTGGATCTCCTTCACGTCGAGCTGGGCCAGGAAGTAGACGATCTCCTTGGAGACCACCTGCCCGGGGACCAACACCGGGAAACCGGGCGGGTAGGGCACCACGAACGTGGTGGACACTAGGGTCTTGCCCTCGGCCAGACGCCGCCCGGCGGTGCCGATCAGCACGTACTCGCGGTCGGACTCCTCGTATCCCGCGTAGAAGGCCGACCGGGTGTCACCGAACGCGCACGCGTCGACGGGACGGAAGGCGATGTCGAACTCGCTGAAGTCCGGCAGGTGCGGCAGGTCCTGGGTGATCTCCTCGACGTGGCGGTCGTGCAGCGACCAGTCGGCGGCGCTGGCGGCGTGCTGGATGTGGTCGAAGTCGGTGGCGATCCGGCGCAGCACGTCGAGCAGATAATGCACGCTGGACCACGTCACGCCGATCGTGAAGATCAGCAGCACGCTGTTGATCGACGTCTTGTTGATCTGGATGCCGAACCGCTCCATCAGGATCTTCTCGCGGAAGTCGTATCCGTTCATCCCGGTTTTGCCGACGAACAGCGTGACCCGTGTCGGATCCAGCACGAACTCGTCGGAGCGCCACGCCTCGTTCCACTCGGCCTGCGCGCCCTGTACGACCTGGCGGAACGAGCTGACATGGGAGGCCCGGAATTCGTCGGGTACCAGGTCGGACTCGTCGAGGATGCGGAACCACTTGCTGATCAGCCGGTCCTTGCGGACCCGGCCTCGGAAGGTCAGCGCCATGTTGTACACCAGCCGGACCAATTGGAATCCCTCGATGTCCACCTGCCGGCGCGCCAGGTCCAGCGACGCGAGGAGTTGCTGGTTGGGCGAGGTCGAGGTGTGCGTCAGGAACGCCTCCCCGAACGCGTCGCGGGCGCGCGCGTTGAAATCCTGGTCGCGCACGTGGATCATCGACGCCTGCCGAAGCGCCGACAACGACTTGTGCGTGGAATGCGTCGCGTACACCCGAACCCGCGCCGCCGCGGGATCGGGCAGCAGCCGGCGGTGCACCCACTCCGACCGGTCGACGCCCTGCATGGACGCGGCCCAATTGCGGTATTCCTCAACGTATTCCGGCGACGACAACATCTGGTACAGGCGATCGGCGGACACCATCGCGGTGCGCTGCCGGGCCCACGGCACCGCGGTGGCGAACGCGTACCACGCCTCGTCCCAGAGGAAGCAGATGTCCGGCTTGATCGCCAGCACCTCCTCCATGACGCGGCGCGGGTTGTAGACCACCCCGTCGAAGGTGCAGTTGGTGAGCAACAGCATGCGCACCCGGTGCAGCTGCCCGGCCGCCTCCAGGTCCAGCAGCGTCTTCTTGATCGTCTCCAGCGACACCGCCCCGTAAATGGCGAACTGCGGCAACGGATATGCGTCGAGGTACAGCGGATACGCGCCGGCCAGGACCAGGCCGTAGTGATGCGACTTGTGGCAGTTGCGGTCGATCAGGACGATGTCGCCCGGCCGGGTCAGGGACTGGACGACGATTTTGTTGGCGGTCGAGGTTCCGTTGGTGACGAAGTAGGTGTGGTCGGCGTTCCACGTTTTCGCGGCCTTGTCCATCGCCTTCTTGATGTTGCCGTGCGGGTCCAGCAGCGAGTCCAGGCCACCCGAGGTGGTCGACGTCTCGGCCATGAAGATGTTGCGGCCGTAGAACTCTCCCATGTCCTGCAGCGACTTGGAATTGAAGATGCTGGCGCCCCGCGCGACGGGAAGGGCGTGGAACTGGCCGACCGGTGCCGCGGCATAGGCGCGCAGCGCGTCGAAAAACGGTGTGGCGAACCGGTTCCGCAGGCCCGCGAGCACGGTGCTGTGCAGGTCGGTGACGTCGTTGAGCCGGTAGAACGTCCGGTCGTACACGTCCGGCTCGTCGATGTTGCCCGCCGCGATCGACTCGTCGGTGAGCAGGTAGAGGTCGATATGGGGCCGCAGTTCGCGGATCCACTCGCCGCATTCAACCCAGTCGTCCGGGCGATCGGGCACCACGCCGCCGTCCGCCGAATCGTTCGGCCCGAGCAGCGTGTTCATCAACGGCACCCGGTCGCGTGACCGCAGCGGCAGATCGTGGCGGATGATCGCGGCCTGGATCTCGCCGTTGAGCGCGACGGCGGTGATGGCGTCCTCGACGCTGGGCACGACCAGCAGCTCGAACTGGACGTCGTCGGACGCGGAGCGCAGCGCCCGCAGGCATTCCGCCAGGCTGTCGGGCGCGGTCATCGGTGCGTCGTCGGCGAGCAGCACGGTGTAGAACTGCTGTTGCTTGGCCCGGGCGACCAGCTCCTGGTCGGCCAGTGGCGCGGACGTGTCGAAAAGCCCTGCGCGGTCGCCGTATTCGCACAGCAGCCGCGCGGCCAGCGATACCTCTTCGGACAGCCGCACCGTGGACTTGCTCTCCAGGTGCGCGCGGAAGGTCGCCAGGTTCTCCGCGCCCGGATACAGCCAGTACCGCTCGTAGGCGCCGATGCGGTCCATCAACCGCTTCACCCGCGCCATGTCGTGGGTGATGTCCAGCCCGGCGAGGTCGACCTCGGCGAGGTGACGGCAGGCGTCGTCGAGCAGGTTCCACGTGTCGACGCGGGTGTACGACGGGTTGGCGACGGCCGCCAGCGCGGAGACGCGAAGTCGCCGCGGATGGGCACTGTTTCGGGTCATGTCGTCACCTTCCGCGGGATCCAGCAAGTGATCCAGCAAGTATTGTCACCCGCCTGCGGTGCGCACGGAATCTTTTCGCCCAGGATTCGGGGGCGGCGGTCAGGTGTCCGGCTCGTCGTCACCCTCTATTACCCGCCGGTTGGCGCGGGTGTTGTCCACCCACCGCAGCACCGGAAGCTCCCAGCGGCGGGCCGGGAGGTCGGTGACGTCGGTAAGCGAGCGCACCACGGCCTGCGTCAGGCCCATCAGGGCGGCCATGACCGGCAATAGCGGCTGCAGCGGCTTGGCCGCCGAGCGGACCGTGCTGATGCGGCGGGCCACGATCAGGCGCTCGATCGAGTGATACAGCCAGGCCCCGACGCCCAGCGCGTAGATCGAGAGCACCGACGCGACGATGGTCCAGCCGTAGGCGGCGCACACCACCGCGCCGAACACCACCGTCGCGGCCAGGCAGGCGGCGACGGCGACACGCAGCTCCAGCCGGGTCACGACTCGGGCCCACCAAGGGCCTGGGCGGCGGCCCGGATCTGCGGCGTCACCAGCATGACCTGGCCCAGCACGCCGTTGATGAAGCCCGGCGAGTCGTCGGTGGAGAGCTCCTTCGCCAGCTGGACGGCCTCGTCGACGGCGACCGGCTCCGGCACGTCGTCGGCATGCAGCAGCTCCCACACCGAGACCCGCAGGATGGCGCGATCCACCGCGGGCAGCCGGTCCAGCGTCCAGCCCTGCAGGTGCGAGCTGATCAGGTCGTCGATGTGCGCCATCTGGTCGCCGACCCCGCGAGCCACGGTCTGGGTGTACGCCGGCAGCGGCGCTACATCCGGCTTCGCCTCGGCCAGCGCGGTGCGGACGTCGACGACCTCCGCCGGACTCAGGCCGCGGGCCTCGGCCTCGAACAACAGGTCGACGGCGCGTTTGCGGGCCTGATGGCGTCCTTTCACGGGCCGGGAGGGCCTGCTCACGCGTTGACGCGTCCCAGGTAGCTGCCGTCGCGCGAGTCGACCTTCAGCTTGTCTCCGGTGTTGATGAACAGCGGCACCTGGATCTGCGCGCCGGTCTCGAGGGTGGCCGGTTTGGTGCCGGCGCTGGACCGGTCACCCTGCAGGCCGGGCTCGGTGTGGGTGACTTCGAGTTCGACCGACACCGGCAGCTCGATGTACAGCGGCGACCCGTTGTGGAACGCCACCTGCACCGGCAGGCCCTCCAGCAGGAACCGCGCATCGTCGCCGACCAGGGAATCGGGCAGGTGGTGCTGCTCGTAGTCCTGGCTGTCCATGAACACGAAGTCCGAGCCGTCGCGGTAGAGGTAGGTGGTGTCGCGCCGGTCGACGGTGGCGGTCTCCACCTTCACCCCGGCGTTGTAGGTCTTGTCGACGACCTTGCCGGAGAGGACGTTTTTCAGCTTGGTGCGCACGAACGCCGGGCCCTTGCCGGGCTTGACGTGCTGGAACTCGGTGATGGTCCACAGCTGTCCGTCGATTACCAGGACAAGTCCGTTCTTGAAGTCGGCAGTGCTCGCCACGGGCGGTGAATCTCCTCATAAATGGCCGGGTTGCTGTGGAACATCCTACGGCCGCAGAAATTTCGACCGCGGGGGCCATTCGGCTAGATCGAGGTCCAGATGCCGTTGTTGAAGAAGCCCCATTGGCCGACGGTGGGGTTCCACATCAGGTGAGCCTGCGGCGCCCACGCCGGCGGCGGTGGTGGCGGCGGCGCCCACGGCGGTGGGGGTCCCCACGGACCCCAGCCCGCCGGGGCCGGGCCCTGCCAGTCGTGGCACTGATTCCAGTCCCAGTGGTAGTTGGTGCCCCAGGCCGGGTCCCATTGCTGCCCCGGGCACCAGTGGTTGGTGGGCACCGGCGCCGGCGCCGCTTCGGCGACGCCGGCCAGGCCGAGGGCGGACACGGCCAGCCCCGCGGCCAGCGCGCCGGTGGACAGACGAACCCACGGTCTCGCTTGCTTCACCGTCGTCATTTCCCTGAGCTTTCCCTAGACCGGATCCACACAGCTTAGTGACTGGCGTCGGAAATGCGTTGTCGCTAACTTGGGCTCACCGATTCGAGGGGACGAGACAGTGAAGCTGGCCGAGGCGCTATCGCTGCGGGCGACCGCGGCGCGTCGCATGGAACAGTTGCGCGCGCGCATCGTGAGCAATGCCCGCTATCAGGAGGGTGAAGAACCGGCCGAGGACGCCGCGGCCTTGCTCGCCGAAGTCGACGGCGTGGTGGACGAGTACGAAGACCTCATCCGGCGCGTCAATCGCACCAACGCGGCCACGACGATCGGTGCCGACGGCACGCTGACCGACGCGTTGGCCCGCCGGGACGCGCTGCGCTGGCGTCACCACATTTTGACCACCGCGGCGGATGCGGCCGCGGGGAACACCCAGCAGAGCTACTCGCGCCAATTGCGGTCAGAGCTAAAGATGTTGTCCGCCTTGCCTGTTGCCGATCTGCGGGCGCAGGCCGATCAGGCTGCCCGCGACCTTCGCGAGCTCGACGTGCGGATCCAACGCTCCAACTGGGAGGTGGACCTCCTGGATTGACGGGATTCGGGGTGCAGCAGGTAGTTGTCGCGGAGGCGTGCACAAGCCCTGACCGGCGGGCCAAGCCCGGTCACTGCTGGCGCACGAAGGGCAGTGCAGAGGGTTCGACTCCCTCGTCACAGCGCAGCCCAGCACCGCGCACAGGTGACGGGGCACGACACACAGCACATCACCACGTGCAGATCCGTGACGACGAGGGTGGGCACGGGGCATCCACCCCGAAAGCTAGGTGAGGACCGCCAATTCCTTCGGGAAGCAGGTCAACAGTTCCGGGGTCGCGTCGGCGCCCTCCGACGGTCCATCGGCCACCACCAACGTGTCCTCGATGCGGACACCGCCCCGGCCGGGCAGGTAAACGCCCGGCTCCACGGTCACGACGGAGCCCGCACGCAGCGTGCCGGCCGAGGTGGCCCCGATGCCCGGCGCCTCGTGGATCTGCAGGCCCACACCATGCCCCAGGCCATGGCCGAAGTTCTCGCCATAACCGGCGTCGGCGATCAGCTGACGCGCCGCGGCATCCACCTCGCGCAGGCCGGCGCCCGGCCGCAACGCCTCCCGGCCGGCCCGCTGCGCCTCGGCGACCAGCCGATAGATCTCCAGCTGCCAGTCGGCTGCCTTGCCCAGCACAAAGGTGCGGGTCATGTCGGAGTGATAGCCGGCCACCAGCGCGCCGAAGTCGATCTTGACGAAATCGCCGTCGGTCAGCACGGCGTCGGTCGGGCGGTGGTGGGGAATCGCGGAATTCGGCCCCGCGGCCACGATCGTCTCGAACGAGATCGCGTCGGCGCCGTGGTCGAGCATCAGGCCCTCCAGCTCGCGGCTCACCTCACGCTCCGTTCGTCCGGGCCGCAGACCACCGCGTGCCACCAGATCCTCGAGCGCGGCGTCGGCCGCCTCGCAGGCCAGCCGCAGTAGCGCCAGCTCGCCGGCGTCTTTGACCTCGCGCAGCGCCTCGACCGTGCCGGCGGCCCGCACCAGCTCGGTTTCCCCGCCGCGGGTGTCCAGCTCCCCGGTCAGCGCGTCGAACCCGTCGACGGTGACCACGTTGCTTTCGAAGCCGAGCTTGCGCACGCCGCCGTCAGCGGCCTGACCGACCAGGTGGCGCCCGAGCGCCCGCTCGATCGCGATTTCCAGGTCGGGTGCTTGCTCGGCGGCCTGGGTGCGATAGCGCCCGTCGGTGGCCAAAATGGGCACCCGATCGTCGGCGAAGACCAGCAACGCGCCGTTCGACCCCGAGAACCCCGATAGGTAGCGCACGTTGATCAGGTCTGTGACCAGCATCGCGTCTAGCCCACCGGCCCGGATTTGCGCTTTCAGATTTCCTCGACGCTGGGAATGTGTCACAGGTCTTGACGGTACTCGCTACGCTTTTCCCCCATGAGCAACTGGATGCTGCGCGGATTGGGGCTAGCCGCGGGAATGGTAATCGTTCGCTTGCTGCAGGGGGCGATGATCAACGCTTGGCAAGAATGGGCCGCTTGGATCAGCGTGGTGCTGCTGCTCCTGTACGTCATCGTGGTGGCCGCGTGGGGCTTTTCGGACGGCCGGGCCGACGCCACGGCCAATCGGGATCCGGATCGCCGGCAGGACCTGGCGATGACCTGGCTGCTGGCCGGCCTGGTCGCGGGGGTCGTCAGCGGGGCCGTCTCCTGGCTCATCGGTCTGTTCTACAAGGGCCTCTACACCGGGGGCCTGCTCAACGAGCTGACGACGTTCGCGGCGTTCACAGCGCTCGTGGTGTTCCTGTCCGGCATCGTCGGGGTGACGATCGGCCGCTGGCGGGTGGACCGGCAGTACGAGAAGGAGCCGGAGAAACACCACGGCCTCGCCGCCAAGGAACGGGACTCCGACACCGACGTGTTCACCGCCGTTCGCGGCGACGAGACACCGACCGGCGAGATTCCGGCGCAGGCCAAGACCGAGGAGCGGACCGCGTCGGTGGCCACCGCCGAGCGGGACGCCCCGACCGAGTCGATCCCGACGGCCGGGCGCGAAGCGCCCACCGAGACGATCCCGACGGCCGGCGACGACGCGAAGACCGAGACGATCCGCACCGATCCGAGGCACTCCAAGCCGGGCCCGGAAAAGGAATAGCGCTCAGTCGCTGGCCAGGTAGCGCAGGGCGAGCAGGTAGCCCTGGACGCCCAGGCCGACGATCACTCCGGTCGCGACCGGGCTGATGTAGGAGTGGCGCCGGAACTCTTCGCGCGCATGCACATTGGAGATGTGCACCTCGATCAGGGGTGCGCGCAATTCGGCGCAGGCGTCGCGCAGGGCCACCGACGTGTGGGTCAGCCCGCCGGCGTTGAGGATCACCGGTTCACCCGCATCGGCGGCCAGATGGATCCAGTCCAGCAGCTGGCCTTCGTTATCGCTTTGGCGCACAACGGCTTTGAGCCCGAGCTCGGCGGCCTCGCGCTCGATCAGCTCGGCCAGCTGCTCGTGGGTGGTGTCGCCGTAGACGTCGGGCTCGCGCCGGCCCAGCCGACCGAGGTTGGGACCGTTGAGCACATGCACCGTCACCGTCATGAGTTGTCCAGTCCCGAGTAGGCGGTCACCAGCAGCCCCGGATCCGGCCCCACCAACCGGCCCGGCTTGGCCAGCCCGTCGAGGACCACGAACCGGAGCACACCGGCCCGGGTTTTCTTGTCCCCGGCCATGTATTCCAGCAGCTGCGGCAGGGCATCGGCGTCGTAGCTGACCGGTAGCCCCAGCGACGTCAGGATGGTGCGGTGCCGCTGCGCGGTGGCGTCGTCCAGCCGGCCGGCCAGCCGCGACAGCTCCGCGGCGAACACCAGGCCCACCGACACCGCGGCGCCGTGGCGCCACTGATAGCGCTCGCGACGCTCGATCGCATGCCCCAAAGTGTGCCCGTAGTTCAGGATTTCGCGCAGCTCCGATTCCTTCTCGTCGACGGCGACGACCTCGGCCTTCACGGCGACGGCGCGCCGGATCAGCTCGGGCAGCACGGCCCCGGTCGGATCCAGCGCGGCCTTCGGGTCGGCCTCGATGAGGTCGAGGATCACCGGGTCGGCGATGAATCCCGCCTTGACCACTTCGGCCATTCCTGCGGCGATTTCGTTGTGCGGCAACGTTTCCAGGGTCGCCAGGTCGACGAGGACGGCGAGCGGCTGGTGAAACGCGCCGACGAGGTTCTTGCCCGCGTCGGTGTTGATGCCGGTCTTGCCGCCGATCGCCGCGTCGACCATGCCCAGCAGCGTGGTGGGCACGTGCACGATGTCGACGCCGCGCAGCCAGGTGGCCGCCGCGAAACCGGCGACGTCGGTGGCCGCGCCGCCGCCGAGGCTGACCAGTGCGTCTTTGCGGCCAATCCCGATGCGGCCCAACACTTCCCAGATGAACCCCACGACGGGCAGGTCCTTGCCCGCCTCGGCGTCGGGGATTTCGATGCGGTGCGCGTCGACACCCTTGTCGGCCAGGTGACTTCGCATCACCTCGGCGGTCTGCGCCAGCACCGGCTGGTGCAGGATCGCGACGCGGTGCCGATCGGACAGCAGGTCGACCAACTCGCCCAGCAGCCCGGTGCCGATCACCACCGGGTACGGCGGATCGACGGCCACCTGCACGGTGACCGGTTCGGGGGTGTCGGTCATGTTGCGGCCCTGCAGGAATCGGGGGCGGGGGCCTGCAGCTGCGCGACGATGTGGCGGACCACCGCACCGGGATTGCGGCGGTTGGTGTTGACCCGGATGGTCGCGACGCGCCGGTACAACGGCACCCGCTTGGCCATCAGCGCCCGGAACTTCTCGGTGCGATCCGGCCCGGCCAGCAGCGGCCGGACCGTGTTGCCGCCGGTGCGCCGCACCCCTTCCCGGGCGCTGATCTCCAGGTAGACGACGGTGTGGCCGGCGAGCGCATCGCACACCCCCGGGCTGGTGACGGCTCCCCCGCCGAGCGACAGCACGCCGTCGTGCTCGGCCAGCGCCGCACGCACCACCTCTTCCTCGATGCGGCGGAACTCCTGTTCCCCGTCGGCGGCGAAGATGTCGGCAATGGTGCGGCCGGTCCGCTGCTCGATCGCGGCGTCGGTGTCGAGCAGGCCGACGCCCAGCGCCTTGGCCAGGCGCCGCCCGATCGTGGACTTGCCGGAGCCCGGCAATCCGACGAGTACCGCCTTGGGTGCCATGCGGGCCTATCCCCCTATCAATCGAGCGCGGGCCGCGGGCGCCTCCCGGTCGGCGACGGCGCGCTGGTACGCGTCGATGTTGCGGCGGGTCTCGGCGAGCGAATCGCCCCCGAACTTCTGCAGCGCCGCGCGGGCGAGCACCAGCGCGACCATGGTCTCGACGACGACGCCGGCGGCCGGCACCGCGCACACGTCCGAGCGCTGGTGGATCGCGACGGCCTCGTCGCCGGTCGCCATGTCGACGGTGGCCAGCGCCCGCGGCACGGTGGAGATCGGCTTCATCGCGGCGCGCACCCGCAACGGCTGGCCGTTCGTCATGCCGCCCTCGATCCCGCCGGCCCGGTTGGTCGAGCGGACGACGCCGTCGGGACCCGGGTACATCTCGTCGTGGGCGCGGCTACCGCGGCGGCGGGCCGTTTCGAAACCGTCGCCGATCTCGACGCCCTTGATCGCCTGGATGCCCATGACGGCGGCCGCGAGCTGGCTGTCGAGCTTGTTGTCGCCGCTGGTGAACGACCCCAGCCCGACCGGTAGCCCCAGCGCCACGACTTCCACCACGCCGCCGAGGGTGTCGCCGTCCTTCTTGGCCGCCTCGATCTCGGCGATCATGGCCTGCTCGGCGGCCTTGTCGAAGGCGCGGACCGGGCTGGCATCGATCGCGGCCAGGTCTTGTGGCCCCGGCGGCGGCCCGTCGTAGGGCGCCGACGGCCCGATCGCGATGACGTGCGAGAGCACCTCGACACCCAGGGCCTGACGCAGGAACGCCCGGGCGACCGTCCCCGCCGCGACGCGGGCGGCGGTCTCGCGGGCGCTGGCCCGCTCCAGCACCGGCCGGGCGTCGTCGAAGCCGTACTTGAGCATGCCGGCGTAGTCGGCGTGGCCGGGCCGCGGCCGGGTGAGCGGTTCGTTGCGGGCGCTGTTTTCCAGTTCCGCGGGGTCGACGGGGTCGGTGGCCATCACGGTTTCCCACTTCGGCCACTCGGTGTTGCCGATCTCGATGGCGATGGGGCCGCCCAGGGTCACGCCGTGGCGTATCCCGGACAGGATGGTCACGTCGTCGCGCTCGAACTTCATTCGCGCGCCGCGGCCGTAGCCCAGCCGGCGGCGGGCCAGCTGGTCGCCGATTTCGGTGGACGTCACTTCGACGCCGGCGACCATGCCTTCCACCACGGCCACCAGCGCGCGGCCATGCGATTCTCCGGCGGTGATCCAGCGCAACACCCGTCTATCTTCCCATGGGCTCAACCCAGAAAAGCCAACCCGGCCGCGCCGGCGGTGGCCACGCACATCGACGGACCGTGCGGCACGGAACACCTGCCACGCGCCACTCCCCACAGCGCGGTGAGCAGCGGCGCGCCGAGCGCCGCGACAAACCACACCCCCGCGCCGAAGCATCCGGTCAACCCGCCGACACCCATCGCCAGCTTGACGTCGCCGGCCCCCATTCCCGCCGGGGCCACCAGGTGCATCAGCAGATACAGCCCGGCCAGCGCCGCCGCCCCGGCCAGCGCGGGCAGCCCGCGCCCGGCGATGGCGGCGGCCAGCAGGATCGCACCGGCCCCGGGCAGGGTCAGCAGGTTCGGCAACCGGCGCTCGCGAACGTCGTAGCAGGTCAACGCCACCAGCCAGGCCAGTACCAGGGCGGCCGTCGCGATCCGCATGCGCGGTAGGCTAGTCCAGCGCCTCCGCGGCGCAAGTCATCGCCTCGCGCGGCGCCGGCAGCCCGGTGAACTGTTCGACCTGCGCGAACGCCTGATGCAGCAGCATCTGCAACCCGCTGATCACCCGGCCGCCGGCGGCGGCCAGCCCCGCGGCCAGCGGTGTGGGCCAGGGGTCGTAGACGGCGTCCAGCAGCACCGGGATCGGCGCGAACGTGTCGGCGTACCGCGCGGCCACGTCGGCGGGGATCGTGCTGACCAGCACCTCCGCCGCGGCCACCTCGTCGGCCAGCGAACCGCCGTCCAGCCCGCAGAACCGCGTCGCCACGCCGACCCTGCCGCCGAGCTCCACCAGCCGCGCCGCCTTCGCCGGATCGCGGGCTATGACGGTGATGCCGGGCACGCCGAGTTCGGCCAGCGCCACGACGGCGGCCGGCGCGGTGCCGCCCGATCCACAGACCAGAGCCCATCCCGAGGCCGAGCCGACCGCGCCGCTCACCCCGTCGATGTCGGTGTTGTCCGCCCGCCAGCCCCGCGGCGTGCGGACCAGGGTGTTGGCCGAGCCGACCAGGGCCGCGCGGTCGGTGTGCTCATCGGCGAACCGCAACGCGGCGAACTTGCCCGGCATCGTCACCGAGACGCCCACCCACTCGGGCCCCAACCCGCCGACCACTCCCGGCAGCTCCTCGGCGCCGCACTCGATGCGCTCATAGGTCCACCCGTCGAGACCCAGCGCGCGGTACGCCGCCAAGTGCAGTTGCGGGGACTTCGAATGCGCGACCGGGGAGCCGAGGACGGCCGCCTTCCTCGCGCTACCGGGGCGTGCTGTCGAGGACACCGTTGTGCTTAGCCAGCTCGATATTGGCCAGGTGCTGCTTGTAATCCCTGGTGAACAAGGTGGTCCCCTGGGCGTCGATGGTGACGAAGTACAGCCAGTCCCCCGGCTCGGGATGTTCGGCGGCGCGCAGCGCTTCGATGCCGGGCGAGCAGATCGCGGTCGCGGGCAGGCCCTGGGACACGTAGGTGTTCCACGGCGTCTTCTGGGCCCGGTCGGCGTCGCTGGTGGCCACCTCGCGGCGGTCCAGCGGATAGTTCACCGTCGAGTCGAATTCCAGCGTGTGGTGTGCGTTCAGCCGGTTGTAGATGACCTGGGCCACCTTCGGGAAGTCCTGCGAGTTGGCCTCCTGCTGCACCAGCGACGCCACCACCAGGATGTCGTAGGGCGACAGGTGCATGGCCTGGGCGGTGTCCACCAACCCCGACTTCGTGTACTCCACCGCCCCGGCGCTGATCAGTTCCCCCAGGATGTTCTCGGCCGACGCCGAGGGATCGATGTTGAACGTGCCGGGCGCGATGAGGCCCTCGAGCCGGCGATGGTCGTTGCCCAGCTCGGTGACCGGCTCGACCGCCCAGGCCGGCACCGACAACACGCCGGGAGGGCTGTTGGTCGCCGCCGCGCGCAGGGCGTCGACCGACACGCAGCGCTTGGTGCCGTCGAGATCCACACACGTGGCGCGCGAGATCAGCGTCAGGATTCCCGGCGTCACCACGTTGGTCTTCATGTCGGTGGTGTCGTCGAGCTGGCGTCCTTCTGGGATCACCAGCTTTCCGACCCGGCTGGTCGGGTCGGCCAGCCGGGCGACGGCGTTGGCAGCCGGGATCTCCGTGCGCATCCGGTAGAAGCCGGGCTGGATGGAGGTGATCTTGGAGTTGCCGTGCGCGGCATTGACGAACGCCCGGACGGTGGCCACCACGCCCTGGTTGTGCAGCGTCTCGCCGACCGCGGTGGTGGAGTCGCCGTCCTGGATCTGGATCACGATGTCGTGCTTGCCGCTACCGGTGTAGTCGTCACCGCCTCCGAACACCGCGTGCCAGAGCCGCGAGCCGAGGAACACGGCCGCCACCACGACGACGACGAGGACCCCTGCGGCGATCCGGCCGGCGTAGCGCCGCCGCTTGCGCCCGCGCTCGGCCCGGTTGCGGGACACCCGGCTCGCCCTGCGCCGCGGCGGCCCGACCGCTTCGGGCTCGGCGCGCTCGCGCCGCACGCTGTCAACCATCGGTGGCGTCCCCCGAGTCGGCGCCGGCCATCGTCGCCCGGCGCTGATCGAGCCAGCCCTGCAGGATCGACACGGCCGCGGCCTGGTCGATCACTGACCGCTGCTCCCTGGCCCGCATACCCGCCGCGCGCAGCGATCGCTGCGCGCTGACCGTGGTGAGGCGCTCGTCGGCCAACAGCACCGGTATCGGGGCGATCCGCCGTGCCAGCTCGTCGGCCAGGTCGATGGCGTCTTGCGCCGACGGCCCGATGCGGTCGGCCAGGGTGCGCGGCAGCCCGACGATCACCTCGACGGCCTCCAGCTCGGCGGCCAGCTCGGCCAGCCGGCGCAGGTGCTTGCCGGAGCGCTCGCGGCGCACGGTTTCCACCGGGGTGGCCAGGATGCCGTCGGGGTCGCTGGATGCGACGCCGATGCGCACCTTGCCGACGTCGATGCCGAGGCGCCGTCCCCGCTGCCGTTCAACCACTCAACCGACCCGCGCTATCGCGGCGATCTGGGAGCGCACGGCCTCAATCGCCGCGTCGATGCCGGTCGGATTCTTTCCCGAGCCCTGCGCCAGGTCGGCCTTGCCGCCGCCGCGGCCGTCCACGGCGGTGGCGAGCTGCTTGACCAGGTCGTTGGCGCGAAGCCCCAGGTCTTGGGCGGCGGGATTGGCGGCCACCGCGTACGGCACCGTGTCGCCCTCGCCCTGAGCGATCAACGCGACCACGGCCGGGTCGCTGCCCAGCTTGCCGCGGATGTCGCCGACGAGGGAGCGCAGGTCGGCCGCCGTCATTCCGCCCGACATCCGCTGCGCCACCACACGAACGTTACCGATCCGCTCCGCACCCGCGGCGGCGTTGGTCGCGGCGGCGCGCGCGCCCGCCATCCGTGCGCGCTCGAGTTCCTTCTCCGCGGCCTTGAGCCGCTCCACGAGGTTGGCCACCCGGGCGGGCACCTCTTCGGAGGGCACCTTCAGCGACGACGCCAGCCCGGCCATCAGCGCCCGTTCCTTGGCCAGGTGGCGGAACGAGTCGAGCCCGACGTAGGCCTCCACGCGGCGGACCCCGGAACCGACGGAGGCTTCGCCCAGGATGGTCACCGGGCCGATCTGCGCGGAGTTGTGCACGTGGGTGCCGCCGCACAGCTCCAGCGAAAACGGCCCGCCGATCTCCACGACCCGCACCTCGTCGGGATAGCTCTCGCCGAACAGCGCGATCGCCCCCATCGCCTTGGCCCTGTCGAGCTGCTCGGTGAAGGTGTGCACCTCGAAGTCGGCCTGCACGGCCTGGTTGGTGACCTCTTCGATCTGGGTGCGCTGTTCCTCGGAAAGCGGCCCCTGCCAATTGAAGTCGAAGCGCAGATAGCCCGGGCGGTTCAGCGAGCCGGCCTGAACGGCGTTGGGCCCCAGCACTTGTCGCAGCGCGGCGTGCACCATGTGGGTGCCCGAGTGCCCCTGGGTGGCACCGCGGCGCCACCCCGGGTCCACCGCCGCGACCACGGTGTCGCCCTCGACGAATTCCCCGGATTCGACGTTAACCCGATGCACCCAAAGGGTTTTCGCGATCTTCTGCACGTCGGTGACCGCCGCGCGGGCGGACTCGTTGGCGCCGGTCCCGCTGATGGTGCCCTCGTCGGCGATCTGGCCACCCGATTCGGCGTAGAGCGGGGTGCGGTCCAGCACCAGCTCGACGCGATCCGCCCCGTCGGTGCCGTGCGCTACCACCGGCACCCGCTTGCCGTCGGAAAAGATGCCCAGAATCCTTGCCTCGGAAGTCAACTCGTCGAATCCAGTGAACTCGGTGGGGCCGGCGTCGACCAGCTCGCGGTATGCGCTCAGGTCGGCGTGCGCATGCTTGCGCGCCGCCGCGTCGGCCTTGGCGCGGCGACGCTGCTCGGCCATCAGTTCGCGGAAGCCGCTCTCGTCGACGCTCAGGCCGGCCTCGGCGGCCATCTCCAGGGTGAGCTCGATCGGGAAGCCGTAGGTGTCGTGCAGCGTGAAGGCGTCCGAACCGGACACCACGCCCGCGCCCGCCGCTTTGGTGGCGCCGGCCACCTCGTCGAACAGCTTGGAACCCGAGGCCAGCGTGCGGTTGAACGCGGTCTCCTCGGCGACGGCGATGCGCCTGATCCGGGCGAAATCGGTGACCAGTTCGGGATACGACGGGCCCATCGCGTCGCGCACGGTGGCCATCAGGTCGCCGACGATCGGACCCTCGATGCCCAGCAGCTTGGCCGAGCGGATCACCCGGCGCAGCAGCCGGCGCAGCACGTAGCCGCGCCCGTCGTTGCCGGGACTCACCCCGTCACCGATCAGGATCGCGGCGGTGCGGCTGTGGTCGGCGATGATGCGGTACCGCACATCGTCGTCGTGGTTGCCGACGTCATACCCGCGCGGGGCGCGCGCCGCCACTGTATCTATGACCGGCCGCAGCAGGTCGGTTTCGTAGACGTTGTGCACACCCTGCAGCACGAACGCGACCCGCTCCACGCCCATGCCGGTGTCGATGTTCTTGCGGGGCAACGGCCCCAGGATCTCGAAGTCGGCTTTGCCCGTCCCCTCGCCGCGTTCGCTCTGCATGAACACCAGGTTCCACAGCTCGACGTAGCGGTCCTCGTTGGCGATCGGGCCGCCCTCGACGCCGAACTCCGGCCCGCGGTCGTAGTAGATCTCCGACGACGGCCCGCACGGCCCGGGGATGCCCATCGACCAGTAGTTATCGGCCATGCCGCGGCGCTGGATCCGCTCCTCCGGCAGCCCGGCAATCTCCCGCCACAGCCCAAAGGCCTCGTCGTCGTCGAAATACACTGTGGCCCAAAGCCTTTCGGGGTCCAGCCCGTATCCCCCGTCACCAATCGGGTTGGTGAGCAGCGACCAGGCCAGCTCGATGGCCTCGCGCTTGAAGTAGTCACCGAACGAGAAGTTGCCGGCCATCTGGAAGAAGGTGTTGTGCCGGGTGGTGATGCCCACCTCGTCGATATCCGGAGTGCGGATGCACTTCTGGATGCTGGTGGCCGTGGCGTACGGCGGGGTGCGCTGCCCCAGGAAGAACGGCACGAACTGGACCATGCCGGCGTTGACGAACAGCAGGTTGGGGTCGTCGAGGATCACCGACGCGCTGGGCACCTCGGTGTGACCCGCCTTCACGAAATGATCGAGGAACCTCTTCCTGATCTCGTGTGTCTGCACTTACGTTCGCTTCTTCCCGTGTCGCGTTGAGTTTGCGGTGACTTTTGTATTGACGTCGATTCCCAGCCTATTCGCCCGGATTGAACGGCTGTTGCCTGGTGGCTAGCCCTCCAGAAAGCTCAACCGCACCGACCGCCGCGGATTGTCCCGGTTGAGGTCCACCAGCACGATGCTTTGCCACGTGCCCAGCAGCGGTTCACCGGCGGAGACCGGCACCGTCACCGACGGTGTGACGAGCGCCGGCAGCACGTGGTCGGCGCCGTGGCCTTCGGAGCCGTGCGCGTGGCGGTAGCGGTCGTCGCGCGGCAGCAGCCGTTCGAGCGTGTCGACCAGATCGTCGTCGGAGCCCGCGCCGGTCTCGATGATCGCGACCCCGGCCGTCGCGTGCGGGACGAACACGTTGCACAGGCCGTCGCCACAGCTGAAGCAGAACCTGCGAACCGCGTCGGTGAGATCCACGATGCGGCGACGCGCGGTGTCCACATTCAGCACATCGGTATGCACCCGGTCCAGCCTACGGGCGGGCGCCCGCGAGCGGCCAATCGATTGTGAGTGCTGCCACACCATTGCGGGTGCTCATCGGCAGGAGGAAGGTAGTGCGTGGACCGGTGGCGCCACCGGGGCGCTGCCCCGAGTAAGAGGGGGTGGATCGTGTACGCACGCTCTACCACAATCCAGGCGCAACCCTCGTCCATCGACGCCGGAATTGCGCATGTCCGCGATGAGGTGATGCCCGCGCTGCAAGGCATGCCGGGATGCGTCGGCGTATCCCTGTTGGTCGATCGCCGCTCGGGCCGGTGCATCGCCACCAGCGCCTGGGAGAGTGACGAGGCCTTGCGCGGCAGCGCGGACCACGTGACGCCGATCCGCGATCGGGCCGCGGAAATGTTCGGGGGCACGGCAGATGTCGAGCAGTGGGAGATCGCCGTGCTGCACCGCGATCACCGCGCGCCCGAGGGCGCGGGCGTGCGGGCGACGTGGGTCAAGGTGCCGGCGGACCAAATGGATCAGGGCATCGAGTACTACAAGTCGTCCGTGCTGCCACAGCTCGAGAGCCTCGACGGGTTCTGCAGTGCGAGCCTGATGATCGACCGCGAGTCCGGACGTGGCGTGTCCTCCGCGACGTTCGACAGCGTCGACGCGATGGAGCGAAACCGGGACCGGGCAACCGAACTGAAGAACTCCTCGATGCAAGAGGTCAGCGGCGAGGAACTCGACGAAGGCGAGTTCGAGTTGGCGCTGGCGCACCTGCGGGTGCCCGAGCTGGTCTGATCGAGACACATTGGTAGACCGGCCGAACCGGGCATCGGCCGGTCGCCAGCCTGCGCGCCTCGCGCCCATTGCGACCCCATTGCGACCGGTAACCCGTAGGAGGAAGGTATCTGGTGGGACCGGTGGCGCCACCGGGGCGCCGCCCCGACAGAGTGAGGGGTCGATCGTGTACGCACGCTCTACCACCATCCAGGCGCAACCCTTGTCGGTCGACATCGGAATTGCGCACGTTCGCGATGTCGTCACGCCTGCCCTGCAGGAGATGGACGGGTGCGTCGGAGTGTCGCTGTTGGTGGACCGCCAGTCCGGCACCTGCATCGCCACCAGCGCATGGGAATCCATCGAAACGATGCGCGCCAGCGCCGAGCGGGTAGCGCCCATCCGCGACCGCGCCGCGCTGATGTTCGACGGCAGCGCGCGCGTCGAAGAATGGGACATCGCGCTGGTGCACCGCGACCACGCCTCCCGGGAAGGAGCATGCGTGCGGGCCACCTGGCTCAAGGTGGTGCCGGATCAGCTCACCCGCTCGCTGGACTTCTATCGCACGGCCGTCCTTCCGGAGATGGAGAACCTGGACGGCTTCTGCAGCGCCAGCCTGATGGTCGACCACCCGGCCTCCCGGCGAGCGGTGTCGTGCTCGACGTTCGACAGCCTGGAAGCGATGGCCCGCAACCGTGACCGCGCGACCGAGCTGCGCAGCAGGCGCGTGCGCGAGCTGGGCGCCGAGGTGATCGACGTCGTCGAGTTCGAGCTGGCCATCGCCGGCCTGCGGGTGCCCGAGCTGGCCTAGCTACGGCAGCGAATCCCCGGGGAACCCACGGCAGGCGTGCGCCTCGTAGGTGAACACGCCGGCCGCCACGCCCGGGTCGCCGTCCATGATCGCCGCGGTCTCGTCGATGTTCGCCGCGAAAACCCCGACGCCGCACACGTCGGACCCGTCGGTGACCGGCAGGACCACCGCCAGCACGCCGTCGTCGCGCAGGGCGAAGTTGCGCCGCCCGTGCTCCCAGACGATGCCCGGTGCCGTGTCGTCGCCGAAGTTGGGTCCCCGCTTGAGAATGACGACGCTGTATTCCTTCGCGGTGGGCAGCAGCCGGCCCATCTCCTCGTCGGTGAAGGTCCTCATGGCCTCTTCTTACGGATGATTGCCCGCAGCCGGTCCAGTCGACCGGCCATGTCCCGCTCGCCGCCGCGACCGGTGGGCCGATAGTAGTCGACGTCCACCAATTCGTCGGGCGGATATTGTTGTGCGACAACGCCGTCCGGGTCGTCGTGCGAATATTTGTAGCCCTGCGCGTTGCCCAACCCCGCCGCGCCGGAGTAGTGCCCGTCGCGCAGATGTGCCGGCACCAGGCCGGCCTTGCCCTCCTTGACGTCGCCCATCGCCGCGGCCAGCGCGGTGGTGACCGCGTTGGATTTGGGCGCGGTGGCCAGGTGGATGGTGGCGTGCGCCAGCGTCAGCTGCGCCTCGGGCATGCCGATCAGCGCGACGGTCTGCGCGGCGGCGACCGCGGTCTGCAGCGAGGTCGGGTCGGCCATCCCGATGTCCTCGCTGGCCAGGATCAGCAGCCGGCGCGCGATGAACCGGGGATCCTCCCCGGCCAGCAGCATGCGGGCCAGATAGTGCAGCGCGGCGTCGACGTCGGAGCCGCGCACCGACTTGATGAACGCGCTGATGACGTCGTAGTGCTGATCGCCGTCGCGGTCGTAGCGGACCGCCGCCTTGTCGAGGGACTGCTCGATGGCCTCGACCGTCACCGGCTCCCCCTGCACCGCCTCGGCGGCGACCTCCAGCGCGGTGAGGGCGCGGCGGGCGTCGCCGGCCGCCAACTGCACGAGCAGGTCGACGGCCTCGGGCTGCACCACGACCTGCCCGCCCAGGCCGCGGGGGTCATCGATGGCCCGCCGCACCACCGTGCGGACGTCGTCGGCGCTTAGCGGCCGCAGCTGCAGGATCAGCGAGCGGGACAGCAGCGGTGCCACCACGGAGAACGACGGGTTCTCCGTGGTCGCCGCCACCAGCAGCACCACCCGGTTCTCCACCGCGGAGAGCAGGGCGTCCTGCTGCGTCTTGGAGAATCGGTGCACCTCGTCGATGAACAGCACCGTCTGCTGCCCGGAAAGGAGGGCCCTGCGCGCCTGATCGATGACGGCCCGGACGTCTTTGACGCCCGCCGACAAGGCCGACAGCGCCTCGAACCGGCGACCGGTCGCCTGCGAGATCAGCGCGGCCAGCGTCGTCTTCCCGCTGCCCGGCGGGCCGTACAGGATGGCCGACGCAACGCCCGAACCCTCGACGAGGCGGCGCAGGGGCGATCCGGGCGCCAGCAGGTGGTCCTGACCCACCACCTCGTCCAGCGACGCCGGGCGCATCCGCACCGCCAGCGGCGCGCCGGCGGACACGCCCACGTCGGGATTGGCCGCCTGCGGTGCGCCGGGCAGGTCGAACAGACCGTCGGACACGGCTTTAGGCATACCACGCAGAGCGGACAACCATGCCCGCCGGCGGCGACCGCGACGCACGCTGAGAGCAATCCTCGCCCAACGGCCGCATCTTTGCTAAGTTCCCGGTTGCCAAGTTCAGTGCGCGTGCCCGTAGTGCGAATCCGACAGCTAGGACGGCAATGAGCCAGCCCCCAGAGCACCAAGGCAACCCATCCGACCCGCAGGGCGGGGGCAACCCCCCGGGCTACCCGCCGCCGCCGCCGAACTACGGCACGCCGCCACCGCCGCCTCCGCCGCCGCCCGGCTACGGACCGCCCGGGCCCCCGCCGGGCCCGCCGCCCGGTTACGGACCGCCCGGCACTCCGCCGC
>NZ_MBES01000095.1 GCF_001954195.1 Mycobacterium sp. IS-1264
TGCGCGGCGCCGGCGCAGGCCCACGCTACGGCTTCAAACCCACCGTCATGGCCCGCCCCCTCTCCGCCGGCTAAACCGCCTTGTCGACGGTCCGGTGGGAGGTTGCTCGCGGCCGACGTCGCGGCGGGGCCCGCCGCGACGACATCGTTGCTGGGGCCGGGCCCAAGTTAATCCGCCGGAAGATTTTTAACAGGGACTATCAGCACCACATCCCCCGCGAATGCACCTGCCAGGGGACTTTCGCCCGGCCGGGGGGACGGGCTTTGCTGTGAGAGGGCAGTAAGCACCCCAAACGGGGCCAAACGCTGTTACTGTGTCGTTACGAAAAATGAATTCGCAGTAGCGTTTCGTGAACACTTGCGAACAGGCGGCCTCGGACCAGGCTTCCGTGGACGCGGTCATCTACTCTCTTCCCAGGGAGTAGGGGAATAAATCGAGGGAGGAACAGTATGTCGTTTGTGACGACACAGCCGGAGGCCTTGGCCGCTGCTGCCGGCACCCTGCAGGGCATCGGCTCGACTCTGAATGCCCAGAACGCCGCCGCTGCGGCCCCGACGACGAGCGTGGTGCCCGCTGCCGCCGACGAGGTGTCCGCGCTGACCGCGGCTCAGTTCGCCGCGCACGCGCAGATGTACCAGGCGGTCAGCGCCCAGGCCGCGGCGATCCACGAGATGTTCGTCAACACCCTGGGCATGAGCTCCGGCTCTTACGCCGCCACCGAGGCAGCGAACGCGATCGCCGCAGGCTGACCGGCGCTCGCACATAAGGCTTTGGACGGACCCCCACCGAAGTGGATTCCTTGACAAGCTTCCAGCAGTTCAGTACTCCGTCGACTCCAACGCCGCGGTTAGGGTCCGACGTCCGTCTCACTGTGTTGAGCGTCCGGTGGCCGCCGGCTGACGCGAAGGGGGGATCGTCTTCATCCATGCGGCTCGACGGTTGCGCCACCGCGTAGCCGGTCCGGCCATCGTCGTCCATCACACCGACAACCTGAATAACTGAGTAATAAGGAGATAGCCAAGATGGCAACACGTTTTATGACTGATCCGCACTCGATGCGGGCGATGGCGGGCCGCTTTGAGAT
>NZ_MBES01000096.1 GCF_001954195.1 Mycobacterium sp. IS-1264
CGATGAGCCACCGATACTCGTCGAGGACCCGATGGGCGACCGCGCTGGTGTGCGCGGTGCTGGTCGCCGTGGCGGCGTTGTCCAACCGCTCGCTGACGGCGGCCGCGAAGTCCCGACACCGATCGAACCTGTCTTCGCGGCGTTTGGCGAGGGCCTTGGCGAACACGTCGTCGAGGTGCGCCAATTCCGGACGGTAATCGCTGAGCCGGGGCGGATCCTCGTGCAGGTGCTGGCTGATCACCGCGATCGGGTTGGAGTGCTGGAACGGTGGCGCGCCGGTGAGCAGATGAAATGCCGTGCCGGCCAACGCGTATTGGTCTGCGCGGCCATCGATGTTGGCACCGGCCAACTGCTCCGGCGCGGCATAGGCGACCGTTCCCACCGCGACATTGGTCTCGGTGATCCCGCTGATGCTGCCGAGGTGGCGCGCTACACCGAAGTCCGCCAACAGGATTCGGCGTTCATTGTTCTCGGGATGGGTGAGCAGAATGTTGGCGGGCTTGACATCCCGGTGCAGCAGGCCGCGATCGTGTGCGTAGTCGAGGGCGCCCGCGACCGCGTCGAGAACGGCGCACGCCTCGTCGAGAGGCATCCCGTCCCCGTAATGCTCCCGCACCAGCCGCGACGCGTCGGTGCCCTCGACGTAGTCCATGGAAATCCAAAGGTGGCCATCGAATTCGCCGCGATCATGCACGCCGACGATATGCGGGTGCCACAGGGTTGCCGCCAGATCGGCCTCACGATTGAACCGCTCCCGGAATTCGGGATCCGCGGTGACCGCCTCGGCGAGGACCTTGATCACGTCGCGCCGCGGCAGCCTGGGGTGCAAAGCCAGATAGACCTCGGCCATCCCCCCGGCGCCCAGCGGTCGCAGGATGGTGTAGCCGGCGAATTTCGTGCCGCCGGCCATCGCCAGGCGCGGGCCACTGCCCTCGTTCGGGTCCGAGCTGATGGCCGGGGCGCGGCGAAATAGGTGCGCGCGCAACGCCTCTCGGGCCAGCCGCGGGTTGCGCAGCAGGCGTCGCCCGGCGGCAATGCGCCGGGTGGTTACTTTGTGCCCGTCTTGCTCGTCCGTCAATGGTTGCCCCCTCAAGCGCGCTCGGCCGGGCGCCTCCCCCGGCGCCCTTTCGGATGATGCCGGACGCGGATAGGCGTTGGGCCACCGGAGGTTATGAGACAGCTGTGAACACGAAACAAAGTGAAATCACAGCCGACTCTCATGGAGCCCACTCGGGCGACGGCCGATACTTGTGTGGTGAGTCGACCCGCCGCGCCCGCGCTGACCATTCGGCATGACGGGTCCCAACGTTCCTTCGCCGCGGGTCATGAGGTGGTCGTCGGGCGCGACCTGCACGCCGACTTACGCATCCCGGACCCGCGGATATCGCGCGCGCACTTGATACTGCGTTTCGATCAAGGCCGCTGGCTGGCCATCGACAACGGCTCGCTGAACGGGACGTACGTCAACGGCTATCCGATGCCGGTCATCGACATCCACGACGGCCAGAGCATCAACGTCGGCAATCCGCACGGGCCTCGGCTGACCTTCGCGATCGGCCCGCAACACGGGCCGACCAGCCGGCCATCCCCGACGAGGGCGGTGCCGGATTCCGGGCCTCCCACGCTGGCGTGGTCGACGACCCAGGAGCGGACGAATCCGATCCGGCCGCCGGTGCGGCCGCCGCGACGACCGCCGGGCAACGAGCGGACCGTCGTCAACGCCGGCAGATTGGCCACTCCGCACCCGGCGCCGCCGAACGTCGAATCGACGGTGATCGATGCGAAGACCGCCGACGTGTCCAACCTCGCCACGCGCATGGTGAAGTTCCTGACGCCGCGCTCGCCCGCGGGCGGCACCGGCACCACGATCGGCCGCGCCGCCGACAGCGACGTCGTGGTGTCCGACGTCCTGGCCTCACGCCGGCACGCGACCCTGGTGCAGACGCACCTCGGCACCGAGATCCGCGACACCAGCGTCAACGGGACGTTCGTCAACGGCACCCGGGTCGGGTCCGCGATCCTGACCGAGGACGACGTGGTCACCATCGGCAACGTCGACCTGGTGTTCCACGACGGCACCCTGATCGAACGCAGCGCCGCCGCGAACCGCACCGGCGGCCTCGAGGTGCGCGGCGTGAAGTACGTCGTCGACAACAAGCAGTTGCTCGACGACATCTCCCTGACCGCCCGGCCCGGGACGCTCACCGCCGTGATCGGCGGGTCCGGGGCTGGCAAGAGCACGCTGGCCCGGCTGATCGCCGGCTACGCCCGCCCCACCTCCGGGTCGGTCAGCTTCGAGGGCCACGACATCCACACCGAGTACGCGTCCCTGCGCAGCCGGATCGGCATGGTCCCGCAGGACGACGTGGTGCACCGCCAGCTGACGGTGAACCAGGCCCTCGGCTACGCCGCCGAGTTACGCCTTCCGCCGGACACCGGCAAGTCCGACCGCGCCAGGGTCGTCGCGCAGGTTCTCGACGAACTCGAGCTGACCAAGCACGCCGACACCCGCGTCGACAAGCTCTCCGGCGGCCAGCGCAAGCGCGCCTCGGTCGCCCTGGAACTGCTCACCGGGCCGTCGCTGCTGATCCTGGACGAGCCGACATCGGGTCTGGACCCGGCGCTGGACCACCAAGTCATGACGATGCTGCGCCAGCTCGCGGATGCCGGCCGGGTGGTGATCGTGGTGACGCACATGTTGTCCTACCTCGATATCTGCGACCAGCTGCTGTTGGTGGCGCCCGGCGGCAAGACGGCCTACTGCGGCCCGCCCGACCAGATCGGTGCGGCTATGGGCACCACCAACTGGGCCAAGATCTTCACCCACGTCGGCGCGGACCCCGAAGAGGCCAATCGACGCTTTCTGGCCCGCGCCGAAGCCCAGCGGAGGCCGCAGAAACTCGACAAGACCGATCAGCCGGGCGACCTGGGCGCACCGGTGCACACCAGTGTGCGGCGCCAGATCTCGACCGTCGCGCGCCGTCAGGTCCGCCTGGTCGTCGCCGACCGGGCCTACTTCGTGTTCCTGGCGCTGTTGCCTTTCATCCTGGGTGCGCTCTCGCTGACCGTGCCCGGCAACGTCGGGTTTCACATCGCGGGCCCGCATGCCGGCACGCCGGACGAAGCCGCGCAGATACTCAGCCTGCTGCTGCCCGCCGCGGCGTTCATGGGTACCGCGTTGACCATCCGCGACCTCGTCGGCGAGCGCGCCGTCTTCCAGCGTGAACAGGCGGTCGGGCTGTCGACCACGGCCTACCTGCTGGCCAAGACCGGGGTGTTCTGTGGCTTCGCGATCCTGCAGTCGGCGATTACCACGGCGATCGTGGTGCTGGGCAAGGGCGCGCCGACGCGAGGCGCCGTGGTGCTGGGGAACGCCACCCTCGAGCTGTTCGCAACCGTCGCCGCGACCTGTGTGGCCTCCGCCATGCTCGGGCTGGCCGTTTCCTCGCTGGTCCGTTCCAGCGAGCAGATCATGCCGCTGTTCGTCGTGTCGGTGATGGCGCAGTTGGTGCTGTGCGGCGGAATGGTGCCGGTGACCGGGCGGCTGGGGCTCGATCAGCTGTCGTTTGCCACGCCTGCGCGCTGGGGCTACGCCGCGGCGGCGTCGACGGTCGACCTGCGCCACCTGGTGCCCGGTTCGCTGGTCCCCGAGGACCGGTTCTGGCGACACACACCGAAGATCTGGCTGCTGGACATGGGCATGCTGGCCGCGTTGTCGCTGTTCTATGCCGGGTTTGTGCGATGGAAGATCCGGCTGCGCCGCTGACTCATGCATCCGCCGAAGCACGAGACATTCGACCTGGTCGCCCGCACCAACACCGACCCGAAGGGCATCGTGCGGGCCGTCGACGAGTACGTCGTGCGGCCGTGGGGGCTCTACGTCGCCCGGCCCACCCCGGGCCGGGCCCAGTTCCATTACCTGGAGTCGTGGCTGTTGCCGTCGCTGGGCCTGCGCGCCACGGTGTTCCACTTCAATCCCGGCCACGAGCGCGACCATGACTACTACCTCGACGTCGGCGAATACACGCCCGGCCCGCGGGCGTGGCACTCGCAAGACCACTACCTCGACATCGAGGTTCGTACCGGGAGGGGAGCCGAGCTGGCCGATGTCGACGAGCTGTTCGACGCCGTCCGCCACGGCCTGCTGACTCCGGAGGTCGCCGAACGGGCGGTGCGGCGCGCGGTAGATGCCATCGACGGCCTGGCCCGCAACGGCTATGACCTCGCCCGATGGCTGGCCGGCAACGGCATGCAACTCACCTGGCGCACCGCCTAGCAGTTTTCCGCACCGGCCGAAGGGTATGCCTTCGGAATGCCCCTGAGCGAATATCGGCGCAAACGGCGCTCCGGTCTCCGAACCGGGAAGAGCCCCGAGCCGCGTGGCGAGCGGGGCACGAAGCGCCGCAAGGCCGACAAGCGGCCGTCTTTCGTCATCCAGCACCACGCGGCGCGCAGCGATCACTATGACTTCCGCCTCGAGATAGGCGGCGTGCTCGTTTCGTGGGCGATCCCCAACGGGCCGTCGACGAATCCGAAGGACAGGCGGATGGCGCGCCGCACCGAGGATCATCCGCTCGACTATGCGACGTTCGAGGGAGTCATCCCGCGCGGCGAATACGGCGCCGGCGAGGTCATCGTCTGGGACCGCGGCACCTATGCCAACGCCACCAACTACGAAATGACGGAAGGCCTTGACCGCGGCCATCTTTCGTTCCGCCTGCACGGCGAAAAGCTGCAGGGCGGCTTTGCGCTCACGCGGATCCGGGAGGGCAAAGACGAGACCTGGCTGCTGATCAAACGCAGGGACGAGGACGCCGACGCGCGGCGAAAGCCGGTCAAGAGTCAGCCGGAATCGGTGCTGTCCGGCCGCACGCTCGACGACCTGGACGAGTCGTGACCCCGCTCGCCGGGTTGCCCGGCCCGGTACGCGCGGACCTGCACGACGAGCCCGTGCCGGACTGGCGAGATCCCACGCTGGCCACCCTGACCGAGAAGCGCTTCTCCGACCCCCACTGGATCTTCGAGCGAAAATTCGACGGGATGCGCTGCCTGGCGTTTCGCGACGGCGATCGGGTGCGGCTGCTGTCACGAAATCGCCAGCGGCTCAACGGAACCTACCCGGAACTGGTCGACGCGCTCGCGGCCCAGCACACCACCCGATTCGTCGTCGACGGCGAGGTGGTGGCGTTCGAGGGACGCCGCACCAGCTTCGCCCGGCTGCAGGGGCGGCTGGGCATCACCGACCCCGAAGCGGCCCGGGCGTCGCGCATCCGGATCTACTACTACCTGTTCGACCTGCTGCACCTCGACGGCATGTCCACCACCGAGGTGCCGCTGCTCTGGCGTAAACGACTGCTGCGCAATGCGATCGACTTCACCGACCCGCTGCGGTATGCGCCGCATCGCGTCGGGGACGGCATCGCCGCCTACCGGGCCGCCTGCGCCCGCGGCGACGAAGGAGTGATCGCCAAGCGGGCTGACGCGGCGTATGAAGGCCGCCGCTCACCGAATTGGCTGAAGTTCAAATGCGTTCGCGACCAAGAGTTCGTGGTCGGCGGCTACACCAGCCCCAAAGGCAGCCGCATCGAGTTGGGCGCGCTGTTGCTCGGCTACCACGAAGGGCGCGACCTCGTCTACGCCGGCAAGGTCGGCACCGGCTTCGACGAGGCGACGCTGCACAGCCTGCACGAGCGCCTGTCGCCCATCGAGCAGGACACGCCGCCGTTCACCCGGGGTCTGGTGCGCGAGAAGAGCGTGCACTGGGTCCGCCCGGAACTGGTGGCGCAGATCGGGTTCACCGAGTGGACGCGTGACGGCAAGCTGCGCCACCCGCGCTATCAGGGTCTGCGCATCGACAAGGACCCCCGAGACGTCGTACGGGAGACACACTGATGCCAGTCGAAGTCGAAGTCACCCATCCGGATCGGGTGTTGTTCCCGGATCCGTCGTCGCGAAAAGGGATCACCAAGGCAGATCTGGTCGACTACTACGGCGAGGTGGCCGACACGATGCTGCCGCATCTGCGCGACCGGCCGCTGACCGTGCAGCGGTTTCCGCGCGGCATCGGCGAACAAGGGTTCGTGCAGCAGGATTTCGCCGATTCGCTGCCGGACTGGATGAGCGGCGCCGAGGTCGCCAAGGAGGGCGGCACCCTTGTGCATCCGGTGGCCGACCGCCGAGAGGCGTTGCGCTGGCTGGCAAACCAGAACTGCATCACGTTGCACGTGTGGCAGTCGCGGCGGGATCGGCTGCACAACCCCGACCGGCTGGTGTTCGACCTCGACCCCTCCGACGCCGACTTCGCGGTGGTGCGCGCGACGGCCCGCGCGACCGCCGGCGTGCTCGATGACCTCGGGCTGGCGTGCTACGTGCAGACCACCGGCTCCCGCGGGCTACACGTGGTGGTCCCGGTGCGTCCCGACACCGACTTCGACACCGCCCGGCAGTTCACCCGCGACGTCGCCGAGGTGGTCGCGGCCGACGATCCCAAGCACCGCACCGTGGAGGTGCGCAAGGACAAGCGCGGCGGCCGGGTGTATATCGACGTGATGCGAAACGCGTACGCGCAGACCGCGGTTGCACCGTATTCGGTCCGGGCCCGCCCCGGTGCACCGGTGGCCACCCCACTGGAGTGGGATGAATTGGACGCCCGAGGCCTAAGGGCCGACCGATTCACCATCCGCGATGTTCCCAAACGGCTGGCCGGGCAACGTGATCCGTGGGCCGACATGTCCCGTCATGCGCGCGCGCTGGGCGGCCCGGCGAAGCGGCTGGCGAAACGTCGTGCCTGAACTGCCTGACGTGGAAGGGTTTCGGCGCGAGCTTGCCGGCGCGCTGCCCGGCCGCCGCATTCGGCACGTAGAGGTTCGCGATCCCGGCATTCTGCGCAACACCACCGCCGCGGCGCTCGGACGTCGCTGCGCCGGGCACCGCTTCCGCACGCCACGGCGGCACGGCAAGTGGCTGATCCTGCCCACCGACGGCCCGACGCTGCTGGTGCACAGCGGGATGACCGGCCACCCGTACTACGCCGCCGACGACGCCGAGCCGAAGGGCTATGAGCGGCTGGTGCTGTCCCTGGACAAGGGCGAACTGCGCTACGCCGACCTGCGCAAGCTGCGTGGGGTGTGGCTGGCCGATTCCGACGACGACATCGCGCACGTGACGGGTCCGCAGGGCCCCGATGCGTTGGGCATGGACCTGAGGGCGTTTCGCGACGTGCTGTCCGGGCGGCACGGTCGGCTCAAGCCGACCCTGATGGACCAGTCGGTGATCGCGGGCCTCGGCAACCTGCTCGCCGACGAAATCTGCTGGCGGGCCCGGCTGCGACCGACGCTCCCGGTCGCCGACCTGGACGGCGACGACGTCAAGCGCCTGCACGCCGCGATGACGCAGGTGCTGCGCACCTCGGTGCGACACGGCCGGGTGCCCGGCCTACCGCGGTGGCTCACCCGGGTGCGCGACGAGCCGGACCCGAGTTGCCCGCGCTGCGGCACGCGGCTCACCCGCCGTCGCGTGGGGGGCCGGGCATCGGTGTGGTGTCCCCGCTGCCAGCCCGGGTAATCTCGGCAGTTATGAGCCTTAGCAAGCGCAGGTGGACGACGGTCGCCGCCCTGACACTGGTTGCGGCCGGCGCGCAGCTAAGCCCGGCGACCGCGCGGGCGGATCTGCACAACATCACCTACCGCGCCAGGATCGATGCGCTGACCACCGGCAGCCAGGCCACCTTCGTGATCAACGGTGGCCAGACCAACACCACCAGCCTTCCTTCGATGCCGGGCAACGTATTCGAAGCCAACACCGTATTACCCGACCCCGCGCAAGCCGGGCTCCGGATCGTCCTTCGTTTCCCGTACGCCGCGAACGTGCATTGCGAGATCGACGTCGACGACAACGTTTTCACGCAAGCCGACCAAATGGTCAGGCCCGCGATCGGCAATGCCGATCCCAATAGCGGTGCGCTGCAATGCGGAGCGCCGTTGCCAGGTTAGGTGACCGGGCGGGGCCGCCAGCCCGTCGAGTCGGCCCATTCCCGCGCACGTCGGTAGGCGTCGAGAAACCAGGGCTCCTTGGCGGCAACGTAAGCGTCAGTGTGGCCGTTCGCCCGCTCTTCGGCGTCGCGCTTGGCGGCCAGATAGTCCGCGCGGGCGTCGGGGTTGGCCGTCAGCCAATCCACGAACAGCAGCGCGAACTGCTGATTGGGCCATCCATCCACCCGGATATGCACATTCGTCGGTCGGCCGGGATCGGCCGACGCGTGAATCCGCTTGCGCCACAACGCGGGATCGTCGCTGTGGGCCACATCGTGCGTGATCGCGTCGATGCGCGGATATCCGACGGACAGCAGCGGCTCGGCGAGTTCGTCCGCCACCGCCAATGATTGGACGGTGATCTGGATGTCGATGACGTCCTTCGCGTCGAGGCCGGGCACGGCGGTCGATCCGATGTGGTCGACCCGCAACGCCTTGTGGCCGCAGGCGGTCTGCAGCCGGGCGACGATGCGCCGCGCCTGGGCGGGCCAGGCCGGGTCGGCCGGCACCAACCGGGCCGGCGCCCGGGCGATCTGGCGCTCCGCCACGTTATGGGCGAACGGCAGTATCCGGTTGTGCCATACGTCGCGCGCCCGCTGCTCCAAATCCGCCTGGCTGCCCGAATTGTCCAGCCACACATCGGCGACTTCGCGGCGTTGCTCGTCGTCGGCCTGGGCGGCGATCCTGGCGCGGGCGTCCTCTTCGGCCATGCCGCGCTGCTCGACCAGCCGTCGCAGCCGCACGTCGACGTCGGCGTGCACGATGACCACCAACGGGAACAGCGGCGCCATTCCCGATTCGACCAGCAGCGGAATGTCTTCGACGACAACGGCATCGTCCGAGACGGCCGCGATGATTTCCGAGCGCCGCTTCGCCACCAGTGGGTGGACGATCCCGTTGAGCTTCTTGCGCGCCTCGTCGTCGGCGAAAGCCTTGGCGGCCAACGCCGGCCGATCCAACGATCCGTCGGCTAGCAGGATGCCGTCGCCAAACGCATCGACGAGCGACGCAAGCCCCTCGGTTCCGGGCTGGACCACCTCACGCGCAATGACGTCGCCGTCGACGATGATCCCGCCGCACTCCGCGAACGTGGCGGACAGCGCGGATTTTCCGGCGCCGATGCCGCCGGTCAGCCCGATGCGCAGCATCCGTGAACGCGATTATGCGTTGCCGGCGAGCTTTTCCCGCAGCGCGGCCAGCTGGGCGTCGCTGGCCAGCGACCCTCCGGCGGCCTTCTCGGGGGGAGCGCCGTTGCCCGGCGACTGGTCGCCACCGCTGGGCGCGGCGGCCTCGGCTGCGGCGAACTTCTCCATCTGCGTGGTGTGCATCTTGTGCCGGCGCTCCGCCTCGGCGTAGCGCGCCTCCCACTCGGTTCGCTGGGCGTCGAATCCTTCCAGCCACTCGTTGGTGTCCGGATCGAAGCCCTCGGGGAAGATGTAGTTGCCCTGCTCGTCGTAGCTGTCGGCCATGCCGTACTTCGCGGGGTCGAACTCCTCGGTGTAGTCCTCGTTGGCCTGCTTGAGCGACAACGAGATTCGGCGACGCTCCAGGTCGATGTCGATGACCTTGACCATCGCGTCGTCGCCGACCGCGACCACCTGGTCCGGCACCTCGACATGCCGCTCGGCCAGCTCGGAGATGTGCACCAGGCCCTCGATGCCCTCCTCCACGCGGACGAACGCGCCGAACGGAACGAGCTTGGTGACCTTGCCCGGCACGATCTGGCCGATGGCGTGGGTGCGGGCGAAGTGCCGCCACGGGTCTTCCTGAGTCGCCTTGAGCGACAACGAAACCCGCTCACGATCCATGTCGACGTCGAGCACCTCGACGGTGACCTCGTCGCCGACCTGGACCACCTCGGACGGGTGATCGATGTGCTTCCAGGACAACTCGGAGACGTGCACCAGGCCGTCCACACCGCCCAGATCGACGAACGCGCCGAAGTTGACGATGGAGGAAACCACACCCTTGCGGATGGCGCCCTTTTGCAGCTGGTTGAGGAACTCGCTGCGCACCTCGGACTGGGTCTGCTCGAGCCAAGCCCGCCGCGACAGCACCACGTTGTTGCGGTTCTTGTCCAGCTCGATGATCTTGGCCTCGATCTCCTTGCCGATGTACGGCTGCAGGTCGCGGACCCGGCGCATCTCGACCAGCGAGGCGGGCAGGAAGCCGCGCAACCCGATGTCGAGGATCAGGCCGCCCTTGACGACCTCGATGACGGTGCCCTTGACGGCCTCGTCCTTCTCCTTGAGCGCCTCGATGGTGCCCCAGGCGCGCTCGTACTGGGCGCGCTTCTTGGACAGGATCAGCCGGCCCTCTTTGTCCTCCTTGGTGAGAACCAGGGCCTCGACTTCGTCTCCCACGGAAACGACCTCGTTGGGGTCGACATCGTGCTTGATGGAGAGCTCGCGGGCGGGGATGACCCCTTCGGTCTTGTAGCCGATGTCGAGGAGCACCTCGTCCCGGTCAACTTTGACGATGGTGCCTTCGACGATGTCGCCATCGTTGAAGTACTTGATCGTTTTGTCTATTGCGGCAAGAAAGTCCTCGCTGGAGCCAATGTCGTTGACGGCTACTTGGGGCGAGGTGACGGCGGGACTCGGCATGTTGTTGGGTTGCTCCGGACAGGTGGGGTCGTAGGGACAATTCGGGATTTACCTGTTGAGGCTACTCGACAGGGCACAAGCTGGACAAACTCGGGCTGTAATGCGGCGCTAATCCGGCTTCAGTGCGCCGCTGAGTCCCAGCTGCGGCCGTAGCCCACCGAAACCTCCAGCGGGACGTCCAGCGGGTAGGCGCCGCCCATCTTTTCGCGTGCCAGCGCTTCGACCTGTTCGTGCTCGCCAGGGGCGATTTCGAACAGCAATTCGTCGTGGACCTGCAAAAGCATGCGCGACGAGAGCCCGGCGTCCTTGATCGCCTTGTCGACTTCGATCATCGCCACCTTGATGATGTCGGCCGCGCTGCCCTGGATCGGGGCGTTGAGCGCCGCCCGCTCGGCGGCCTCGCGCACCTGGCGATTGCTGCTGTCCAGCTCGGGAAGATAGCGCCGACGGCCCAATACCGTTGAGGTGTAGCCGTCCTTGCGGGCCTGCTCGACGACGTCCATCAGGTAGTCGCGCACTCCGCCGAATCGGGCGAAGTATTGGTCCATCTGGACTTTCGCCTCCTCGGTGGAGATCTTCAGTTGGGCGGCCAAGCCATATGCGCTGAGCCCGTAGGCCAATCCGTACGACATCGCCTTCACCCGGCGGCGCAATTCGGCGGTGACTTCCTCGATCGGCACGCCAAAAGCGCGCGAGGCGACGAACGAGTGCAGGTCCTCTCCGGTGTTGAACGCCTCGATGAGGCCTTCGTCGCGGGACAGGTGTGCCATGATTCGCATCTCGATCTGGCTGTAGTCGGCCGTCATCAGCTCGGCCATCGGGCCATTGGGTCCCTTCCCGACCACGAACGCGTCGCGGATCTGGCGACCGGCGTCGGTGCGGATCGGGATGTTCTGCAGGTTGGGTTCCGTCGACGACAACCTGCCCGTCGCCGCGATGGTCTGGTTGAACGTGGTGTGGATGCGGCCGTCCCCGGCCACCGAATTGAGCAATCCGTCGACGGTGACTTTCAGCCGGGTGACGTCGCGGTGGGCGAGCAGATGTTGCAAAAACGGATGTTCCGTCTTGTCGAAGAGCGATTGCAGGGCATCAGCATCGGTGGTGTAGCCGGTCTTCGTTCGCTTGGTCTTCGGCATTCCCAGCTCGTCGAACAGCACCACCTGCAACTGCTTCGGCGAGCCCAAATTGATCTGCTTGCCGATCACGGCGTATGCGGCCTCGGCGGCATCGCGGATCTGGTCGCCGAATTGACTCTGCAGTTCGGTCAGCAGCCGCAAATCCACTGCGATACCGGCGTTTTCCATGTGCGCTAGCACCTGCTGAACGGGCAGCTCCATCTCGGCCAGCAGTGCCGTCGAGTCGATGCGCTCCAGCTCGGCATCCAGCGCATCGGCCAGATCCACCACCGCGCGGGCCCGCAGGATCACCGTCTGGACCGCTTGCTCGTCGACGCCGCCCGCCTCGTCCATGTCGTCGAGCAGCGAAAGTTGTTGTTGCTCAGGTGTTTCCGCGCGCAGTTCGCGACGCAGGTAGCGCAGCGACAGGTCGTCCAGGGTGAAGCTGCGTTGCCCTGGCCGCACCAGATAGGCCGCCAGCGCGGTGTCGGACGTGACCCCGCGAAGCGTCCAGCCGCGGCCCCAGAGGTCGTGCATGGCCAGCTTCGCCTCATGCAGCGCTTTGGGTTTCGCGGGATCGCCCAGCCACGCCCCCAGCGCGGCGTCGTCGTCGGGGGTCAATTTCGCGGTGTCGACGTACGCGCCTTCCCCGTCGGCGGCGGCGATGGCCAGCGCGGTCGCGTCCCCTTCGTAGGGCAGGTGCGTACCGACCACCGCCAGCCCGCAGCGGCGCCCGTCGCTGGCGTGCTCGGCCAGCCATTGGCCTACGGCGCTGGCGTCCAGCGCGCCGCCGCGCACGTCGAAACCCTCGTCGACCTCGGGCTCGACAGCGGCCAGCGTGTCGAACAGCCGGTCACGCAACACCCGGAATTCCAGGTCGTCGAAGAGCCGGTGGATCTGGTCGCGATCCCACGGCTGCAGCCGCAGCGTGTCCGGCGTCTGCGCGAGCGGCACGTCTTTCACCAGGTCGGTGAGTTCCCGGTTGCGCACCACGCTGGCCAGATGCGCGCGCAACGCGTCGCCCACCTTGCCGCGCACCGACTCGACGTTGTCGACCAACCCCTGCAGCGAGCCGTATTCGACGATCCATTTCGAGGCGGTCTTCTCCCCCACGCCGGGGATGCCGGGCAGGTTGTCGCTGGGGTCGCCGCGCAGGGCGGCGAAGTCGGGATACTGCGCGGGGGTCAGCCCGTACTTCTCGACGACGGCATCGGGGGTGAAGCGGGTGAGCTCGCTGACGCCCTTGCGCGGATACAGCACCGTCACGTCGTCGCTGACCAACTGCAGGGAGTCACGGTCACCGGTGACCACCAGCACGCGGTAACCCTCGTTTTCCGCCTGTGTGGCCAGCGTCGCGATCAGGTCGTCGGCCTCGAATCCCGGTTCCGCGAGGACCGTGATGCCAAGTGCGCCCAGCACTTCCTTGGTGATGTCGATCTGTCCGTGAAACTCATCGGGCGTCGACGATCGGTTGGCCTTGTATTCGGGGTAGCGCTCGGAACGGAAGGTCTGCCGCGACACGTCGAACGCGGCGGCGATGTGTGTCGGGGCCTCGTCGCGCAGCAGGTTGATCAGCATCGCGGTGAATCCGTATACCGCGTTGGTGGTCAGCCCGCCGCGGGTCTTGAAGTTCTCGGCGGGCAGCGCGTAGAACGCGCGGAAAGCCAGCGAATTGCCGTCCAGCAGCATCAGCGTCGGCTTGGTCTGTTCCTCGCTGGCGGTGCTCACGGCTCACACTCTAGGCACCCCTCGTGACATCAAGTGAGCCGCCGCTCGGCGGTCACGTCGTACTCGGAAACCGACGCGCGCACGATCAAGCCTTGCTGTTCGTCACTGGGTCCGCTGCCGCGGAATGCATCGACGGCGGCCCGCGACTCCCAGCGTTCGAAGATGCCGATGCGACTCGGATCGAGTAGGTCGGCGGCGATCGAGAAGTCGAGGCAGCCGGGCGTCCGGCGGGCTTGCCGCACGACGGCCTCACATCCGGCCAGATAGTCGTCTCGCCGCTGCGGCTCGACGACAAGGTATCCCGCGACGATCACCATCGGATGCTCCTTCGCTTGCCTCACACCTCCTATGACCTCCGACGCCCGCCGAAGTCATCGGCGCAGCCCCGCGGCAGAACTGCAACACGTTTCAGTTTTGCGTTTGGGCTGGGTAGTCTGACCGAGTGCCAGAGGTCACCAGTACACAAGCCGCGATCGACGGCTGGTTCGCCGCCGACGACGCCGGAAATCCCCATCTGATCGGCAGCAAGTGCCCCGCGTGCGGAACCTATGTTTTCCCGCCCCGGGAGAACAACTGCCCGAACCCGGGGTGCGCCAGCGACACCCTGGAGTCCGTCGCGTTGTCGACCCGCGGGACGCTGTGGAGCTACACCGAAAACCGGTATCCCCCGCCCGCGCCCTACCCCGCGGCGGACCCGTTCGAGCCGTTCGCCATCGCCGCGGTCGAGCTGGCCAACGAGGGAATCATCGTGCTCGGCAAGGTCGTCGAGGGCACGCTGGCGGCGGACCTGAAGGTCGGCATGCAGATGGAACTGACCACCATGCCGCTGTTCACCGATGACGACGGCGTCGAGCGCCTCGTGCACGCCTGGAAGGTGGCCTCATGAGTACTCCCGAACCGCTGTACATTCTCGGCGCCGGGATGCACCCCTGGGGCAAATGGGGCCGCGATTTCACCGAATACGGTGTGGTCGCAGCGCGGGCCGCGCTGGCGGAGGCCGGGCTGGATTGGCAACAGATCCAGCTGGTCGCCGGCGCCGACACCATCCGCAACGGCTACCCGGGCTTCATCGCGGGGTCGACGTTCGCACAGAAGCTCGGCTGGAACGGCGTGCCGGTCAGCTCGAGCTACGCCGCCTGCGCCAGCGGTTCGCAGGCGCTGCAGAGCGCCCGCGCCCACATCCTGGCCGGATTCTGCGACGTCGCGCTGGTCATCGGCGCCGACACCACTCCCAAAGGCGCGTTCGCTCCAGTCGGCGGCGAACGCAAGAACGACCCCGACTGGCAGCGGTTCCACCTGATCGGCGCGATGAACCCGGTGTACTTCGCGCTGCTGGCGCGCCGGCGGATGGACCTGTACGGGGCGACGTCGGAGGACTTCGCTCAAGTGAAGGTCAAGAACTCTCAGCACGGCCTGCAGAACCCGAATGCCCGCTACCGCAAGGAATCCTCGGTCGAGGACGTGCTGGCCAGCCCGGTGGTCTCCGACCCGCTTCGGCAACTCGACATCTGCGCCACCTCCGACGGTGCCGCGGCGCTGATCGTGGCCAGCGCGGAGTTCACGCGTAAGCACCTCGGCTCACTCGACGGCGTTCCGTCCGTGCGTGCGGTCAGCACCGTCACCCCGCGCTATCCGCAGCACCTGCCCGAATTGCCGGATATCGCAACGGATTCCACCGCTGTTGTGGCTGCACCGGAGCGGGTGTTCAAGGACCAGATCCTGGACGCCGCCTACGCCGAGGCGGGCATCGGGCCCGAGGACCTGAGCCTGGCCGAGGTCTATGACCTATCCACCGCGCTGGAACTCGACTGGTACGAGCACCTCGGGCTGTGCGCCAAGGGCGAGGCCGAGGCGCTGCTGCGCAGCGGTGCGACCAAGATCGGCGGCAAGATCCCGGTCAATCCGTCGGGCGGACTGGCCTGCTTCGGCGAGGCCATCCCCGCCCAGGCGATCGCTCAGGTCTGCGAGCTGACATGGCAGCTGCGCGGCCAGGCCACCGGCCGACAGGTGGAGAACGCGACGGTGGGCGTCACCGCCAATCAGGGACTCTTCGGACACGGTTCGTCGGTGATCGTCGCGCGCTAGCGGCCCCTGCCCGTCTGCCCGTCGAGTGTGCAAGCTGGGCGACCAGGGCGCACACTCGACGCCGTCAGCGCACACCCGATGCGAAACGGCTACTTGGACTCTTCGGCGGGGGCGTCCCCGAGGGTTTCCAGGACGACTTCGGCGACCCGTTTCATTGTGGTGCGCCGGTCCATGGCGGCGCGCTGAATCCACTTGAAGGCCTCGGGCTCTGACATGCCCTGCTTGGTCTGCAGCAGCCCCTTGGCGCGTTCGACGAGCTTGCGGGTCTCCAGCCGGTCCGACAGCGTCGCCACCTCATGCTCCAGCGCGGTGATCTCGCTGAACCGGCTCACCGCCAATTCGATGGCCGGGATCAGGTCGCTGATGGTGAAGGGCTTCACCAGATACGCCATCGCCCCGGCGTCGCGGGCCCGCTCCACCAGATCGCGCTGGCTGAAGGCGGTCAGCACCACGATCGGCGCGATGCGCTTGCTGGCGATTTCCGACGCCGCGTCGATCCCGTCGCGGCGCGGCATCTTGACATCCATGATCACCAGGTCGGGCTTATGCTGCTCGGCCAGTTCGACGGCCTCCTGGCCGTCGCCGGCCTCGCCGACGATTTGATAGCCCTCCTCTCGCAGCATCTCGGCCAGGTCCATGCGGATCAGCGCTTCGTCTTCCGCGATCAGGACCCGGCGCGGCACGGCGGCGTCGGTGTCGGTCGTGGGGCCTGTCATGACGCACATTGTGTCGTGAACCCGCGAGGCTGACGACCTCGGGGCGGGTCAGACGGGTGCCCACGCCGAATCCTCTATGGTGGGAGGCTGCCTCTAAGGTAGGAGGCCGGACTCGAGCAGGATCAAGCCCTCGTATCCCAACTGGCAGAGGAAACGGACTCAAAACCCGTCCAGTGTGGGTTCGAATCCCACCGAGGGCACTCGTCAGCGGCGCAACATGATGTGTCGGGACGTCCCGCCCCCGCCGAGGACGCCAAGCTGGTCACCATTCTGCGGCAGCGTTTCTGACTCGATAACCGCCCAGTCGACGTCTGCCGCAGGTTTCATGAGCCCTAGCGCGTCGCTTCGCCGGTTCTCAAATCGATAGCGTCCACACCGTAAACCGGCGTGACATCGTTAAATATGTCCTTTCCAATACTCGGTTCCCCTTTTCCGGGGACTCAACTAAGCCGACGGTATGTCAAAACCGTTGAATGCGCCCAGCGGTATGAATTCGGCGCAATTACCAGTCGCCCACATTCGCGCTGTTTCCGCGTTCCGGGAAAATATATAGTTACTCCATACTATTTTCGTTGTCGTAGCGCAGGCCGTTGCCCCTAAGTTGCCCCTAAGCGGAAGCAGAAATGTCCGGCACCGGATCCAGCTCGTCGCGATCAGGACCAGGCGGAATGACTAGCCCGAATGGGCAACGCACACCTGTTCTTCTGCGTGCACGACATTTACCGCCATCGGATCATTCTGGATGGAATCGGTAGCTACGCGCAGGAACGACGTGGCCCCATTGCACCCGGCGCAGCTGCTCGCCAGCAGGGCGGTGAGGGTAAGGATCAACACGACGATGATTCTCTTAAAGCCAGCCATACCGCACCCCTTTGCCCTGCCGAACACGTGTGCAATAGCTCAATCAAACGCGTGCGGAATAACCCGGGTCAATACCTTTTAAACTTGTTTTTTTAAAAAGGTTTTTTCCGCCCCCTAGCGCGGCCTGCAGCCCGCAAGCGCGGCACGCACAAATCCAGCGTTCGGCTGCCGGCGGCCGACAATTGCTCGGCTCAGCGGTTACGCTTTGAACGTGGCGGCGAAGAAGTGCGGAGCCCCACCCAGTTCAGACGGCTCGGCGAAACACCCGGACTGCGTAGCGGCGGTGCGGGCGCAAACCCGCGACCGCAATCAGCACTACGCCGACAGCGCCGCACGCCGGGCCCGGATCCTCACCGTCACCGCGTGGCTCGCGGTGATGGTGAGCGCCACCTTCCTGCTCGTGCAGATCGTCAGCGGATCGTGGTTGTGGCAAGTCAGCTCGGTCAACGTCGTCGGCGCTACCGTCTTCGCGTTTGTCCCGTGGCTGCAGCGGTTCGGGGAATTGCTTGCGCCGCTTACGTTTATGGTCGCGGCGTACGTCTCGATCATCGCCACCTGCCTGGACGTCGGCACCGGGTCGGGCGCCCAGTTCTTCTTTCTCGTCGGGGCCTGCATCGTGGTACTGCTACTCGGGATCGAACACATCGTGCTGGCGTCCGCGCTTGCGGTCGTCGCCGCTGGCCTGATTATCGCGGTGGAATTCCTGGTCCCGCGCGCCACAGGGCTACAGGCGGCGTGGGTCCAGTCGGCGGGTTTCGTCATCACCGCCATCTCCAGCGTCGTGATGGTGTTTGTGACGGTGTGGTTCGCGCTGCGTGACACCGCGCGCGCCGAGGCGGTAATGGAAGCCCAGTACGAACGCTCCGAGGCGCTGTTGGCCAACATGTTGCCGGCCAGCATCGCCGACCGGCTCAAAGAATCGGGGCGAGGCATCATCGCCGACAAGTACGACGAGGCCTCGGTCCTGTTCGCCGACATCGTCGGCTTCACCGAGCGAGCCAGCGGCACCGCCCCGGCCGACCTGGTGCGCTTCCTGGACCGTCTCTACAGCGATTTCGACGCGCTGGTCGACAAGCATGGGCTGGAGAAAATCAAGGTCAGTGGCGACTCCTACATGGTGGTCAGCGGGGTACCGCGGCCGCGGCCCGACCACGTCCAGGCGCTGGCGGACTTCGCGCTCGACATGGTCGATGTCGCTGCCCGACTGAAGGATCCGCACGGCCTCCCGCTGCCACTGCGAGTCGGCATGGCCTGCGGCCCGGTGGTGGCCGGGGTCGTCGGGTCCCGGCGATTCTTCTACGACGTGTGGGGCGACGCGGTCAACGTCGCCTCCCGGATGGAATCCACCGACTCGGTCGGGCGGATTCAGGTGCCCGAGGACATCTACGAGCGCCTCAGGGACGACTTCGTGCTGCAGGAGCGCGGCCCCATCGAGGTCAAGGGCAAGGGCACCATGCGCACCTGGTATCTGGTCGGCCGCAAGGCCGTAACCGCCGAGACGCCCGAGCGAGTTGCCGACGAATCGCACACCGCCCGCGTCTGATTCGTAGGGCCTTCAATCCCTATACCCGAACCGGCGTTTGTGCCAGACTGCGGCCATGACTACTTCCCCCGAAACAACTCCTGGAAAACCGCCCATTCCAAGCTTGTTACCGCATCTGTGGAAGTCCTCGCTGCTATCGGGAATTCTGTCGCTGGTTGTCGGCGTCTTGGTGCTGGCCTGGCCCCAAATATCCATCCTGGCCGCGGCGATCTGGTTCGGCGTCTATCTGCTGATCACCGGTGCCGCGCAGGTCTTCTTCGCGTTCAGCCTGCACGTCTCGGCCGGCAGCCGGATCCTGTTGTTCATCAGTGGCGCGGCGTCACTCATCCTGGCCGTCTTGGCGTTTCGCCATTTCGGTAACGCGGTCCTGTTGCTGGCCATCTGGATCGGCGTCGGGTTTATCTTCCGCGGTGTCGCCACAACGGTTTCCGCGATCAGCGATCCGACACTGCCGGGCCGCGGCTGGTCGATTTTCGTCGGCGTGATCAGCCTGCTGGCGGGCATCGTTGTCCTGGCGTCCCCGCTCAATTCGCTCGTCACGCTGGCGCTCGTCGTCGGCGTCTGGTTCGTGGTCATCGGCGTCTTCGAGATCGTGTCGTCGTTCGGGATTCGCAAGGCGTCGAAAACGCTCGCCAGCTAAACCGCCGGCGAATCACCCCAGTAGCGTCGGCCAAACCTATCTACTACACTGCGTCGTAGAAAGGCATGCGCCTCCGTAGTTTCGGGAGATGGCAGATGAATGTCGTCGACATTTCACGGTGGCAGTTCGGTATCACCACCGTCTACCACTTCATCTTTGTGCCGCTCACCATCGGCCTGGCTCCCCTGATCGCGGTCATGCAGACGGTGTGGGTGGCCACCGGTAACGCCGCGTGGTATCGCCTGACGAAGTTCTTCGGCAAGCTGTTCCTGATCAACTTCGCCATCGGCGTGGCCACCGGGATCGTGCAGGAATTCCAGTTCGGCATGAATTGGAGCGAGTACTCGCGGTTCGTCGGGGACATCTTCGGAGCCCCGCTCGCGATGGAAGGCCTGGCCGCCTTCTTCTTCGAATCCACCTTCCTCGGGTTGTGGATCTTCGGCTGGAGCAGGCTTCCCAAGCTGGTGCACCTGGCGTGCATCTGGATTGTCGCGATCTCGGTGAATGTGTCCGCGTTCTTCATCATCGCGGCGAACTCCTTCATGCAGCACCCGGTCGGCGCCCACTACAACCCCGCGACCCGGCGCGCCGAGCTGACCAGCATTGCCGCGTTGCTGACCAATAACACTGCGAAAGCGGCCTTTTCGCATGCGGTCGCCGGTTCCTTGCTGACGGCGGGAACGTTCGTGGCGGGCGTCAGCGCGTGGTGGCTGGTCCGTTCCCGCAAAGCCGAAACCGCGACGCCCGCCGCCGAGTCCGATGCCCGAACCATGTTCCGCCCGGCGACCATCCTCGGCTGTTGGGTCGCGCTGGTCGCGACCGTCGGCTTGCTCTTCACCGGTGACGCGCAAGGCAAATTGATGTTCGTTCAACAACCGATGAAGATGGCGTCGGCGGAATCGTTGTGCGACACGCGAACCGACCCGAGTTTCTCGATCCTGACCGTCGGCACGCACAACAACTGCGAAAGCATTACCCGCGTGATCGAGGTGCCCTACGTCCTCCCGTTCCTCGCCGACAGCCGGTTAAGCGGTGTGACGTTGCAGGGAGTGCGCGATATCCAGCAGGACTACCAACAACGATTCGGGCCAAATGACTACCGGCCCAACCTGTTCGTCACCTACTGGTCGTTTCGCGCGATGATCGGATTCCTTGCGATACCGCTGCTGTTCGCGCTGGCCGCGCTGTGGCTGACGCGCGGCGGCCGAATTCCCAATCAGCGGTGGTTCTCTCGGCTGGCGCTGCTGACCCTTCCCACGCCGTTCCTGGCCAACAGCGCCGGGTGGGTGTTCACCGAGATGGGTCGCCAGCCCTGGATCGTCGTGCCCAATCCGACCGGCGACCAACGGGTTCGGCTCACGGTCGCCCAGGGCGTCTCGGATCACGTCCCCGCCATGGTCGTCACCTCGCTGGCGACCTTCACCCTGGTGTACGCCGTGCTCGCGGTCATCTGGTTTTACCTACTCCGGCGCTACGTCGTCGAAGGGCCACAGGAGCACGACGCCGAACCGGCGGCGCCACCGGCACCCGCCGAGCACGAGGTGGCGCCGCTGTCCTTCGCCTACTAGGGCTTACTGGGCCGCTAAGGAAAGAAAGGAACGCCGGTGGGACTCCAACAGTTGTGGTTCGGTGTCATCGCGGCGCTGTTCCTTGGTTTCTTCATCCTGGAGGGCTTCGACTTCGGCGTGGGCATGTTGATGGAGCCGCTCGCCCGGCTCGGCTCCGGCGACCCGGAGCTGAACCGCCGCGCGACGCTCAACACCATCGGGCCGGTCTGGGACGGCAACGAAGTGTGGCTGATCGTCGCCGGGGCAGGGATGTTCGCCGCGTTTCCCGGCTGGTACGCGACGGTGTTCTCCACGCTCTACCTGCCACTGCTGGCGATCCTATTCGGCATGATCGTGCGCGCCGTGGCCATCGAGTGGCGCGGCAAGATCGACGACACGAAGTGGCGCGCCCTGGCCGATTTCGGTATCGCGGCGGGGTCGTGGCTGCCCGCCGTGCTGTGGGGGGTGGCCTTCGCCGTCCTGGTCCGCGGGCTCCCGGTCGACGCCGCCGGCCATGCTCACCCATCAGTCACCGACGTGCTCAACGCCTATACCCTGCTGGGTGGTCTGGCCACCGGCGGCCTCTTCCTGCTCTACGGCGCGGTGTTCATCGCCCTGAAGACGTCGGGCCCGCTGCGTGACGATGCGTACCGATTCGCCAAGTGGCTGTCGCTTCCCGTGACGGGACTGGTTGCGGGCTTTGGGGTTTGGACGCAGCTGGCGCACGGCAAGCACTGGACGTGGGCCGTGCTCGGGGTCGCGGTGGTCGCGCAGCTGGCGGCGGTGCTGTTGGTGTGGCTGGGCAGACTCGACGGCTTGGCGTTTTTCTGCGCGGCCGTTGTCGTCGCGGCGGTGGTGGTGCTGCTGTTCGGCGTCCTGTATCCCAACCTGGTCCCGTCGACGCTGAACGGCCAATGGAGCGTCACGATCGACAATGCGTCCTCGACGCCGTACACGCTCAAGATCATGACATGGGTGACGGCGTTCATGGCTCCGCTGACGATCGTGTACCAGGCGTGGACGTATTGGGTTTTCCGGCAACGGATCTCGGCCGAGCATATTCCGCCGCCCATCGGTCTGGCGAGGCGCACGTCCTGAGCACGAGGGACTCCCGAGCGCCGCTGGACCCGCGACTGTGGCGGGCATCGGGCGCGCTGCGCCGGTTCCTGGCGGCCGCGGTGGGCTGCGGGGTGGTGATCTCCGGCTGCGCGGTCGGCTCGGCGATCCTGCTGGCGGGTATCGTCGCGCGCGTCGTCACCGATCCGACGGCACGGGGCCTGCGCGGCTGGGCCGGCCCGCTGTCAATCCTGTTGGCGCTGTGGGTGATCCGCACTGCGGCGCACTGGCTGCAGGCGCGCCTGGGCCAGCGGGGAGCCAGCGCGGTGATCGCCGATCTCAACGGGCAGGTGCTGGCGGCGGTGACCGCCAGGCAGCCCAACGAGCTTGCCGCTCAGCGCGACGCCGCGGCGGTGGTGGTCACCCGTGGACTCGACGGCCTGCGCCCCTACTTCGCGGGATATCTGCCCACGTTGCTGCTCGCGGCGATCCTGACGCCGGCGACGGTGGCCGTGATCGCGGTCTACGACCTGAAGTCGACGGCGATCGTGGTGATCACCCTGCCGCTGATCCCGGTTTTCATGGTGCTGATCGGGCTGGCGACGGCCGATCGATCGGCGTCCGCGCTGGGTGCGATGACGACCCTGCAGGCGCGATTGCTGGATCTGATCGCCGGCATCCCCACGCTGCGGGCGTTGGGGCGCGCGTCGGGACCCGAGCACCGGATCGCCGAACTCGCTGCCGCGCATCGGCGCTCGGCGATGGCGACGCTGCGGATGGCGTTTCTGTCGGCGCTGGTGCTGGAATTGCTGGCCACCTTGGGCGTGGCACTGATCGCAGTCGGTATCGGTCTTCGCCTGGTGTTCGGTGAAATGACCCTGGCCACCGGTCTGACGGTCCTGCTGCTGGCCCCCGACGTCTACTGGCCGCTGCGCCGCATCGGGGTGGAATTCCATGCCGCTCAAGACGGTAGGGCGGCGGCCGACAAGGCGTTCGCGCTCATCGGCGAGCCCATCCCCCCGGTGGTGCGAAACCGGACCGTCGCCGCGCGGGGCGCCGACATCCGGCTCGAAAACCTCAGCGTGGCCGGCCGGGACGGGTACTCACCGTGCGGGCTCACCGCGACGATCGAACCCGGTCATGTCACCGTGCTGACCGGACGAAACGGCGCGGGCAAGAGCACCACCCTGCAGGCGATCGCCGGACTCACCATCCCGTCATCGGGCCGGATCACGGTGGCCGACGCGGACGTCGCCGACCTGGATCCCGCCGCGTGGTGGCCGCAATTGTCCTGGCTACCGCAACGCCCGGTGCTGATCCCGGGCACCGTGCGCGACAACCTCACGCTGCTGGGCGACGTGGAAGATCTTGAAACGGCCTGCGCCGCTTCCGGATTCGACGCGGTCCTGGCTGAGCTGACCGACGGCATGGACACCGTGCTCGGGCGCGGCGGTGTCGGGCTGTCCCTGGGGCAGCGGCAACGTCTGGGCCTCGCGCGGGCGCTCGGATCATCCGCGGCCGTGTTGCTGCTCGATGAGCCCACCGCGCACCTGGACGCCCACACCGAGGGCCGGGTGCTGCGCGCCATCGTCGAGCGCGCCCGCGCCGGAGCGACCGTCGTGGTCGTCGGCCACCGCGAGCGCGTCGTCGCTATCGGTGACCGCGTGGTCGACGTGATATCGGGCGATCGGGTGCGTTATGCGCCGGTCTGATCCGCTCCTGGCGACCTCGAGTCTGCTGCGCCCACGGCTGCCGCGCATCCTGGCCGCCATCGCGCTCGGCGTGCTGTCGCTGGGCAGTGCGCTGGCGCTGGCCGGGATCTCGGCGTGGCTGATCACGCGCGCGTGGCAGATGCCACCCGTGCTGGACCTGTCGGTCGCGGTCGTCTTGGTGCGCGCGTTCGCGATTTCGCGGGGCGTGCTGCACTACTGCGAGCGCCTGGCCACCCACGACACCGCCTTGCGCGCGGCCGGCACCGCCCGGACGCAGATCTATCACCGGCTCGCCCACGGACCGGCTTCGGCCGCCGTTCGGCTGCACAGCGGCGAGTTGGTGGCACGGGTGGGCGCCGACGTCGACGAACTGGCCGATGTCCTGGTTCGTGCCCTCGTGCCGATCGGCGTCGCTGCGGTGCTGGCGTTGGCGGCGACCGCGGCCGTCGCGGCCATTTCGCTGCCGGCCGCCGTGGTGTTGGCGGTCTGCCTGCTGATCGCCGGCATCGTGGCGCCGCGGCTGGCCGGCAGGGCCGCGGCGACGCAGGAAGAATTTGCCCGCCACCATCATTCGGAGCGCGACTCGTCGGCGATGATCGCCCTCGAGCACGCGCCCGAGCTGCGCGTCGCCGGTGTGCTACCAGGTGTCATTGCCGAATCACAACGGCGCCAACGCGTTTGGGGCGCCGCGCTTGACGCGGCCGCCCGCCCAGCCGCCGTCGCGGAGGCGGTGCCCACCGCCGCCATCGGGGTCAGTGTCCTCGGCGCGGTGACGGCCGGGATCGGGATGGCACACGCGGTCGCACCCACCACGCTGGCCGTGCTGATGTTGCTGCCGCTGTCCGCGTTCGAGGCGATGACTCCCCTACCGGCCGCCGCGGTCCAGTTGACGCGGTCGCGGATCGCCGCGCGTCGCTTGCTCGACCTCGCCCCGGCAGACCGCCCTGCCGAGCCCATGAAGCCACCGCCCGTTGGCGCTGGGCGCCTATGCGCCGATGTCCTTGCCGGTCACGCGGATTCGGCGCGATCGATCAGGGCGCGGCTAGACCTGCCGCCGGGCGTGCGGCTGGCGGTCACCGGCGCCAGCGGTTCGGGCAAGACGACGCTGCTGATGACACTCGCCGGGCTGATTCCCCCACTGGATGGGCGGGTACTGCTCGACGGAACCGATCTCGACCACTTCGACGAAGGCGAATTGCACCGCGCCGTCACGTTTTTCGCCGAGGATGCGCACATCTTCGCCACCACCGTCCGCGACAACCTACTGGTGGTCCGTGGCGATTGCCATGACGACGAACTGGTGGCCGCGCTGGACTCGATCGGGCTCGGCGGCTGGCTTGCCAGCCTGCCCGAGGGCCTGTCGACGGTGTTGACCGGTGGCGCACAGGCGGTCTCGGCGGGCCAGCGCAGGCGGTTGCTGCTCGCGCGGGCGATGCTCTCCCCCGCCCGGATCGTGCTGCTCGACGAGCCCACCGAGCACCTCGACGCGGTCGACGCCGAACGGGTGCTGCGGGAGCTGTTGACCGCCGACGCCGGGCTGATCTCCGGCGACAGAACGGTTGTGGTCGCCACTCACCACCTCCCCAACGGGATCGGTTGCCCGGAATTACACATCGATCCGGCGGATAACCTGAGAGGCCAAGCCGATGACACTGTTACGAGCGGTGCGCTCTGAAGAATTCACGGATGTCGGCAGTGAGAACTTCCGGTTCCTCCATCGCGGCGAAATGGCCCCCGTGATCGATGTCGGTCCAGCGGGTGATGGTGTTCTGTTCTTCGACGTAACGACGGATGCTGACGTCGTGCGCGAAGACGAGCGCAGCGGTGGGCACTCCGGAGTTGGTGTAACGCGTCGTCCAGTTGCCTCCCTGTGCGTAGGCGACATACGCGGCCGAACCGGCCGTACCGGTGAACCAGTAGGTCGATGCGTTGGTGAGCAGCCTGTCGCGGTCAATGATTTTGTCAGGGACGGTGTTTCGCGGGTAGGTCCATTCTCGGAACTTGTCCATGATCCAGGCCAGCTGCCCAACCGGAGAGTCGGTGAGCCCGTAGGCAATGGTTTGAGGCCGCGTTGACTGGATCGCGATGTAGCCGTACTCCTCCTGCATGAAGGCTTCAATCCGGCAAACCCGGTCGCGTTCGAGGTCGGAGAGCTGAGCCAATTCCTCGTCCGCAAGGGGCACCGGCGGCACGGTCGAAGGACCGTTCAGGTGCACGGCGGTGACATGATCTGGAGCCACTCGTCCGAGTTGCGGGCTGATGGCCGCGCCGAGGTCGCCGCCCTGCGCGCCGTAACGCCGGTAGCCGAGCCGCCGCATCAGCTCGGCCCACGCGCGGGCGATCCGATCGGTTGTCCAGCCGGTGTCGGCTGTCGGACCCGAGAAACCAAACCCCGGCAACGAGGGAATCACCACGTCGAAGGCGTCAGCGCGGTCGCCTCCGTGGGCCTCAGGATCGGTGAGCGGTCCGATGATGTCGAGTAATCCGACGATCGAGTCCGGCCAACCGTGCGTCAGGATCAGCGGGAAGGCGCCCGGTTCGAGTGAGCGGACGTGCAGAAAGTGGATGCGCTGTCCATCGATCGTCGTGGTGAACTGCGGGTAATCATTCAGGCCCGCCTCGGCCGCCCGCCAGTCGTATCCGGTGCGCCAGTATTCGGTGAGCTCCCGCAACCAATGGAGCGGGACACCCATTTCCCAGTCGTCGCCGGGAAGGGCCGTCGGCCATCGGGTGCGGTCAAGCCGATCATGCAGGTCATCGAGCTGCTGCTGAGGAATTTCGATACGAAACGGTCTGATGTCGTTAGTCATGAGGCCGAATGTAGGAGCGGAGGAGGTCAGTTCTTGTCCTAGGTTGCGGGCAGAATTGGAAACGTGCTCGATACGTCCGCGCGATTGCTTCGCCTCCTTGGGCTGTTACAGATGCGCCGCGAATGGACCGGCGCCGCGTTGGCCGATCGGATGAACGTCGGTGTGCGAACGGTGCGCAGGGACATCGCAAAGTTGCGGACATTGGGCTACCCCGTCGAAGCCATCGCGGGGCGCTCGGGTTATCGACTGGGTGCGGGGGCTCAGCTACCGCCGCTACTGTTCGACGACGAGGAGACCGTTGCGGTGGCGATCGGATTGCGCACGGCCGCAACGAGTTTAGTAACCGGGATCGAAGAGTCTTCGGTACGAGCGCTTGCCAAACTGGAAACGTTGCTACCGTCACGGCTGCGGCACCGCATAGCTCTCCTGGCCGCTACCATGGAAACCGTCCCTCAGCCAGGACCTACCGTCAACCCGGAGACGCTCATCGCCGTCGCAGGCGCGTGCCGCGACCAACACCAGCTTCGGTTCGACTATCTCAGCCACGACGGGACGGCCTCGCTCCGCAGGGTGGAGCCGCATCGGCTCGTCCACACCGGCAAGCGCTGGTATCTGATCGCTTGGGACATCGAACGTGACGCCTGGCGCACTTACCGCGTCGACCGATTGACCCCGCGCGTTCCCACCGGGCCTCGGTTTTCGTTCCGTGCGCCGCCCGACGCCGACCTCAGCGCGTATTTGTCCCGTGGTGTGACAACGAACCCCTATCGATACCGTGCCCGCATCACCCTGCACGTCCCTATTAGAGTTGCCGCCGAACGCGTTTCGCACCACGTCGGTCTGCTCGAAGCGAGGAGCGATGAACATTGCACCCTACATACCGGATCGAACAGCCTCGATGAACTCGCCCTGTATGTCGGTTTGTTCCAACTCCCTTGCACGGTACACGAACCCAGTGAACTCATCGAACACATCCGGGACTTGACCAATCGGCTCTCGGCCGCTATCGGATGAAGAGCTTGCGGGTTTCGGCATCACGGCTGAAGCTCACAGGTGGCGTCGCCGCGGCACGAACTCCAGCGTCAGCAACACGAACACCAACGGAACTAACTGCATCGGCGATATCAGCGCGTAGCGTCGGGCATCCAGCGCGTGGAACTTGCGCACGTACCGATACAGCGACTCGAGCGCGATCAACGGGTCCAGCACGTGAATCAGCCGGTAGAAAATGCGCTGCAGCCGCCCACGATTCTTGTCGTCGAAAATCTCCGGGAACGCCGCGAACGAAAGCGATACGCGCTGCGCCCCAGCCTCTTTGCCGGCCATGATCATGTCGACGCTGAGCCGTTCGTCAATCCCGTTGGGGGCGCCGCGGCGACGCCACGGCACGTCGAGGCTGATGTCGCTGCCGCCGCCCGCGGTCGCGTAGCGGTGAAAGCCCTGTACCTTCCCGCTCGGATCCCGGGCGAGGATCAGCCGTATGCCGGGGAACCGGCCCTCCAGCACGCCGTCGAGGTTCATGTAGAAGCCGCGGTCGGTATGAGCCCCGCTGGGTGACGCGTGCACCACGTCGGTCAGTTCGGCCAGCAGCCGGTCGTCGAGTTCCTGCTCGGCCACGATCTCGGTGGTGATGCCGGCGTTGTGGGTGCGCTTGACCGCCTGACGAAGGTTGCGGAACTTGCGGCCCACCATGTCGAAGCCGGACACGTTGACGACGACGTCGCGGCCGATTGGGACCGCGCGCAGCGATTGTCCGAGCACCTTCGCGTCCATCCACAACTCGAGACGCCGGTCGCTGCAACCCACGACGGCGATTCGCCAGCCGTGCATCCGACACATGGCGGCGAAGTCGGCTACCAATTCGGGGAAACGCGCCTCGTCACCGATCGGGTCTCCGCCGACCACCGCGAACCCCATCCGCGTCCGGTACGCCAGCGCCGCGGTTCCGTCGGCGCTGAAGTGGTAGCTCTTCCCCGTCTGCATGGCAAACGGCGCCAGTGGGTCATCGCTGGTGGCATCGATCAGGGCCCACGCCCGGGGCAGATCTTCGGGTCGCGGATGCGATGAAGTCGGCCACATCAGCACCAGTCCGGAGCTGGCGATCAGCACGTCGCCGAGCAGATCGAAGGACAGCACGTGCGAACCGAAGCCCGCCAACACAAACACGGCGGCCGCGGCCGCATGCATGGTCGTGACCGGGCGGCCCAGGAAGATCCCACGCGCAATGAACGTCACAGCGGCCAGCACCGTCAGCGACCAGCCCAGCCGACCGGCGTAGTGCCACTCCGGGTTGTGGTGGTGCCGGGCGAGGATCGCGATCAGCCAGCAGGCGGCGCTGAGCAGTGCCAAGGCGCCGAAGCAGCGTGTGGCCAGCGAATCAACGTGAACGACAACGCGTTCGCGCGCGCGCAATCTTGGTAGGACTTCGACCGGCGGTCCGTTCACATCTCACCTCCCGATGCGCTGACCTTCAGCGGGGCGGCTCGCTTGCCGCATGTCCCATCGAATACCCGGCTTGTAAGAACTTACGCCTGATCACGGCTGTTTTCAGCCGTAATCGGACGCATGTCCGATAGGTATCCTGTGCTGTCTATCGGCGCCGGGGCGGAAAGTATTTCAGCACGCCTTCCTGGGCCACCGTGGCCACGAGTTGGCCGGAGCGATCGAAGAAGTGTCCGGTGCCCAGCCCGCGCGAGTCCGCGGCGACGGGCGAGGACGTCGAATACAACAGCCAGTCGTTGATGTCGGGCTGGCGGTGGAACCACACGGAGTGGTTGGCGGACGCCGCGAAGATGCGGTCGAAACCCCACGACAGCCCGTGGCTGGTGATGACCGAGTCCAGCACGGTGGTATCCGAGGAGTACACCATCGTCGCCGCGTGCAGCACCGGATCGTCGGGCATCGTCCCGAGCGCCTTGACCCAGACCCGGTTGTAGGCAAGGCGGTCGCCCTTGTCGCGCATCACCCAGGCCGGGTCGTTGGTATAGCGCCATTCGATCGGCTGCAAGGCATTGACGAAGTGCGGCACGGTCTCCTCATAGCCCTGCAGCAGCTCGCGGAGCGGTGGCTGGGTGTGGGGCTCGGGCACCGGCGGCGGTTCAACGGCGTGCTCGAGGCCGGGGCCTCCAGCCATGTAGGAGATCATCGCGGTGGACAGCAACATGCCGTCCTGCACCGCGTCGACGCGACGGTTGGCGAAGCGCCGCTCGTCACGCAGCCGCGCGACGTGGAATTCGATGTCCTTGGCGGTGTCGCCGCCGTTGATGAAGTGCACGGACAAAGCGCTGGGCGGCAGGTCCTCCCGAATCAGCGTGCGGCTGCTCGCGACGAACGATTGCGCCATGAGCTGGCCGCCGAAGGTCCGCAACGGGTTCTTGCTGGGATGTGATCCGACGAATAATTCATCGGATAGGCGGTTGAGGTCGAGTAACGCCAGCAGCTCCTCGAAATCGTTGCCAGCCGCCACAGGCCTGCCCGCCCCCTGTCGATTAGACGTCGTCCTCCCCGATCCGGTGCACGTGGATCAGGTTGGTCGAGCCTACTGTGCCCGGCGGCGCGCCCGCGACGATGACCACCAGGTCGCCGCGCTTGTAGCGGCCCAGTGCCAGCAGCGACTTGTCGACCTGACGGATCATGCCGTCGGTCGAGGTCATCATCGGGACGATGAACGTCTCGGTCCCCCAGGTCATGGCGAGCTGGCTGCGAACCTCGGGCCACGCGGTGAACGCGAGCAGGGGCAGCGGCGTGTGCAGGCGCGCCAGTCGCTTCACCGTGTCACCCGACTGAGTGAACGCGACCAGCGCCTTGGCGTCGAGCCGCTCGCCGATGTCGCGGGCGGCGTAGGAAATCACGCCGCGCTTGGTGCGCGGCACATGCGTCAACGGCGGAGCGGCCGTGGAATTCTCCTCGACCGCGCACACGATCCGCGACATCGTACGCACGGCCGCCAACGGGTACTTGCCCACCGCGGTCTCGCCGGACAGCATCAGCGCGTCGGCGC
>NZ_MBES01000097.1 GCF_001954195.1 Mycobacterium sp. IS-1264
TGCTCTCGGCGGCGGGGTTCGGGAACACCGGGGCCGATATCTTCCAGCGGGGTGGACCGTATCTGGCGCGCGGCGCCCAAGACCTGGTCCCCACGGCCGACCTGCTGGACACCTACAGCCCCGAAATCTTCTGCACCATCCGCAACTACCACGACGAGGAACCCAAACTCCGGACGTACCTGGGCGGCAACGGCTACTCGCTGAACACCGAGACCGAGGCGCTGTCGGGGCTGAGCGCGATCCTGAACCCGCTGTCGGGGATCGTCTTGATCGCCTCGATGCTCGGCGGGCTGGCCGGCCTGGTCGGCGGCGCGCCGAACCCCTACACCTGGCCGGACAACCTGCCGCGGGTGAACGCGCGCGGTGGGCCGGGGGGTGCGCCCGGCTGCTGGCAGCACATCACCCACGATCTGTGGCCCGCACCCGAATTGGTGATGGACACCGGCAACAGCATCGCGCCGTACAACCACATCGACACCGGTTCGCCCTATGCGATGGAGTACGTGTGGGGCCGTCAGGTAGGGGATAACACGATCAACCCATGAAAATCACCGGTACCATCGTCCGACTCAGCATCTTCTCGCTGGTGCTGCTGCTGTTCACTGTGATGATCGTCGTGGTGTTCGGCCAGATGAGGTTCGACCGCACCAGTGCGTACTCGGCGGAGTTCATCAACATCAGCGGGCTGCGGCAGGGCCAATTCGTGCGTGCCTCCGGGGTGGAGATCGGCAAGGTCGACTCGGTCGAGCTGGTCGACGGTGGCAAGCGGGTGCGGGTGAAATTCAACGTCGACCGCTCGGTCCCGCTGTATCAGTCGACGACCGCGCAAATCCGCTACCTCAACCTGATCGGTGACCGCTATTTGGAGCTCAAACGCGGCGAGGGCGAAGGCGCCGACCGGATCCTGCCGCCGGGTGGATTCATTCCGGTGTCTCGCACGTCGCCGGCGCTGGATCTCGACGCCCTGATCGGTGGTTTCAAGCCGCTGTTCCGCGCGCTGGACCCCGAGAAGGTCAACACGATCGCATCGGCGCTCATCACGGTGTTCCAGGGTCAGGGCGGCACCATCAACGACATCCTGGACAACACCGCCCAACTGACCAATCAGCTCGGGGAGCGCGATCAGGCGATCGGCGAGGTGATCAAGAACCTGAACATCGTGCTGGACACCACGGTTCGGCATCGCCAGCAGTTCGACCAGACCGTCAACAACCTCGAGGTGTTGATCACCGGGCTGAAGAACCACGCCGACCCCTTGGCGGGCGGGACCGCGCACATCAGCAATGCCGCCGGCACGGTGGCCGATCTGCTGGCCGAGGACCGCGGTCTGCTGCATAAGACACTCAACTACCTGGACGCCGTCCAGCAGCCGCTGATCGACCAGCAGGACCAACTGCAGGACTACCTCAAGAAGGTGCCGCCCGGGTTGAACATGATCGGGCGCGCCATCGGGTCCTACGGCGACTTCGTGAACTTCTACGCCTGCGACATCACGATGAAGATCAACGGCCTACAGGCCGGGGGGCCCATCCGCACCGTCCGGCTTTTCCAGCAGCCGACAGGTAGGTGCACGCCGCAATGAGATCGCTGGAACCTCCGAATCGCCTGCGCATCGGGCTCATGGGCATCATCGTGACGGTGCTCGCGATCGGCGTGGGGCAAAGCTTCACCACTGTCCCAATGCTGATGGCCAGGCCCGCGTACTACGGGCAGTTCACCGACTCCGGCGGCATCAGCGCGGGCGATCGGGTGCGCATCGCCGGCATGGACGTCGGCAAGGTCGAGTCCATGAAGATCGACGGCGACCACATCTTGATGAAGTTCTCGATCGGCACCAACACGATCGGCAGCGAGAGCCGGCTGGCGATCCGCACCGACACCATCCTCGGTAGGAAGGTGATGGAGATCGAGCCGCGCGGCAACCAGCAATTGCGGCCCGGCGCCACACTGCCGCTGGGGCAAAGCACCACCCCGTACCAGATCTACGACGCGTTCTTCGACGTCACCAAGGCCGCCCAGGGCTGGAACATCGACACCGTCAAAGAGTCACTGCACGTGCTCTCGCAGACCATTGATCAGACCTACCCGCACCTGAGCCCGGCGCTGGAGGGCGTGGCCAAATTCTCCGACACGATCGGCAAACGAGACGAAGAGGTCAAACATCTTCTGGCCCAGGCCAATCAGGTAGCCAGCGTCCTCGGTGACCGCAGCGAGCAGGTCGACCGGCTGCTGGTCAATGCCAAGACGCTGCTGGCCGCTTTCAACGAACGCGGCCAGGCGATCAACGCGTTGTTGGCGAACGTCGCCGCGTTCTCGGAGCAGGTCAAGGGGTTCATCAACGACAACCCGAACCTGAACCACGTGCTCGAACAGCTGCGTACGCTCAGCCAGATCCTGGTCGAGCGCAAAGACGATCTTGCTGCGGGGCTCACCGAGGTGGGCATGTTCCTGCCGTCGCTGAACGAGGCCATCGCGTCGGGACCATTCTTCAAGGTGGTCCTGCACAACCTGGCCCTGTATCAGATCGTTCAGCCGTGGGTCGACGCCGCTTTCAAGAAGCGCGGGATCGACCCGGAGAACTTCTGGCGCGGCGCCGCGTTGCCGTCCTTCCGGTGGCCCGACCCCAACGGCACCCGGTTCCCCAACGGTGCGCCGCCGCCCGCGCCGCCGGTGCTGGAGGGCACCCCGGATCATCCGGGACCGGCCGTCCCGCCCGGGTCACCGTGCTCCTACAGTCCGGCGAATCCCGGCGGCAACATCACCGTCGGGGATGAGGGTCTGCCGCGGCCGTGGAATCCGCTGCCCTGCGCGGGTGCGGCTATCGGACCGTTCGGTGGAGTCGGTTTCCCCGCGCCGGTCGACGTCGAAACGTCGCCGCCGAACCCCGACGGTCTGCCGCCCACACCGGGCATGCCGATCGCCGGGCGCCCCGGCGACCCGCCGCCGAACGTTCCGGGGACCCCGGTGCCGCTGCCACCTCAGGCACCGCCGGGCGCGCGCACCGAGAACTTGGCACCGGCCGGGCCGACGCCGCCACCGTCGACCTTCGCGCCGGCCCTGCCGCCGGGTCCGCCGGCACCGCCCGGGCCGGGCAACCAGTTGCCGGCTCCCTTCATCAATCCGGGCGGAGCCGGAGGTAGCGGGGTCACGGGAGGTACCCAGAATTGAGCACCGTCTTCGACATCCGCAACCTGCGGCTACCCAAGCTGTCGCGCACGACGCTGATCGTCGGGTCGCTGGTGGTGGTGCTGGCGCTCGTCGTGGGGTACGTCGGCTGGCGGCTTTACGAGAAGCTGACCAATAACACCGTGGTCGCCTACTTCCCGGCGGCGAACGCGCTGTACCCGGGCGACAAGGTCCAGATCATGGGTCTGCCGGTGGGATCGATCGACAAGATCGAGCCCACGGGCGACAAGATGAAGGTGACGTTCCACTACGCGAACAAATACAAGGTTCCCGCCAACGCATCCGCGGTAATCCTCAACCCCACCCTGGTGGCCTCGCGGGCCATCCAGCTGGAGCCCGTGTACAAGGGCGGCCCGGTGCTCGGCGACAACGCGGTGATCCCCGAAGAGCGCACCCAGGTCCCGGTGGAGTGGGACCAATTGCGCAACAGCATCACCAACATCATCTCCAAGCTCGGCCCGACCAAAGAGCAGCCGACGGGGCCGTTCGGTGAGGTCATCACGTCCTTCGCCAACGGTCTGGCGGGCAAGAGCAAGCAGATCAACACGACGCTGAACAACCTGTCGCGGGCGTTGACCGCCCTCAATGAGGGTCGCGGCGACTTCTTTGCGGTGGTGCGCAGCCTTGCGCTGTTCGTCAACGCGCTGCACCAAGACGATCAGCAGTTCGTCGCGCTGAACCAGAACCTGGCGGATGTCACCGGTCGGCTCGCGCAAAACGACACCGACCTGTCCAACGCGCTGCAGCAGTTCGACGGCCTGCTTTCCACCGTGCGGCCGTTCCTCGACAAGAACCGCGAGGTGTTGACCGCCGACCTCAACAATCTGGCCACCGCGACTAACACGGTGCTGCAACCGGATTCGCTGAACGGGCTGGAGACCGCCCTGCACGTCACCCCGACGGCAGCGGCGAACATCAACCAGATCTACCACCCGTCACACGGCGCGGTTGTCGCCATTCCCGCGATCACCAACTTCGCCAACCCGATGCAGTTCATCTGCAGCTCCATTCAGGCCGGCAGCCGGCTCGGTTATCAGGAGTCGGCCGAGCTGTGTGCGCAGTACCTGGCGCCGATCCTCGACGCGATCAAGTTCAACTACCCGCCGTTCGGTCTGAACCTGTTCAGCACCGCCGAGACGCTGCCCAAGGAGATCGCCTACTCCGAGCCGCGGCTGCAGCCGCCGCCGGGGTACAAGGACACCACCGTCCCCGGGATCTGGTCGCCGGACACCCCGACCTCGCACCGCAACACGCAGCACGGCTGGATTGTCGCCCCGGGCATGCAGGGGCAGCAGGTGGGGCCGATCACCGCGGACCTGATGACGCCGGAGTCGTTGGCCGAGCTCATGGGTGGGCCGAACATCGAGCCCGTCCAGTCGACCTTGCAGACGCCGCCCGGACCGCCGAACTCCTACGACGAGAACCCGATATTGCCGGTCATCGGCCAGAACCCGCCGCAGGTGCCGATCCCACCGCCGCCGCCGGGAGCCGACGTGGCGCCGGGTCCCGTGGCTCCCACCCCGGCGCCAGTGGCAGCGCCCGCGCCCAACGCCGGCGGGCCGCCGGTGCCTGCTAACCCAGGAGGTGGCCAGTGAGAGGCGCAACGATGCTGATCCGCCGCCGCGCGTGGCAGGGCCTGGTGTTGCTGGTGGCCGCGCTGGCGCTGAGCTCGTGCGGCTGGCGTGGCATCTCCAATGTGGCGATCCCGGGCGGTCCCGGTACCGGGTCGGGTTCTTACACGATCTATGTGCAGATGCCGGATACGTTGGCCATCAACAACAACAGCAAGGTCATGGTGGCCGACGTCCTGGTGGGCTCGATCAAAGAGATCAAGTTGAAGAACTGGGTGGCCACCCTGACGTTGGGTCTGGACAAGAGCGTCAAGCTGCCGAAGAACGCCACCGCCAAGATCGGCCAGACTTCACTGCTGGGTTCTCAGCACGTGGAGCTGGCCGCACCGCCGAACCCGTCGCCGGAGCGGCTGAAGCCCGGCGACACCATTCCGCTGAAGAATTCGTCCGCGTTTCCCACCACCGAGGAAACATTGGCCAGCCTGTCGTTGATCCTGCGCGGTGGCGGCATTCCGAACCTCGAAGTGCTGCAGAACGAGGTCTTCAACATCTTCAATGGGCGTGGGGAGCAGATCCGGGCCTTCCTCGGCAAGCTGGATACCTTCACCAACCAGCTCAATCAGCAGCGCGACGACATCACCCACGCGATTGATTCCACCAACCGGCTGTTGGTCTATGTGGGTGCACGTGCGGATGTCCTGGATCGAGTGCTGACCGACATCCCGCCGCTGATCAAGCATTTCGCCGACACCAAGCAGCTGCTGATCAACGCGGTCGACTCGGTGGGACGGCTCAGCCAGGCCGCGGACCAGTACCTGTCCGAGGCGCGCGGCCCCCTGCACCAGGATCTGCAATCGCTGCAATGCCCGTTGCGGGAACTCGGCCGTGCCTCGCCGTACCTGATCGGCGCGCTGAAGTTGATCCTCACGCAGCCGTTCGACATCGACAGCGTTCCGAAGGTGGTCCGCGGTGACTACATGAACGTGTCGCTGACACTGGACTTGACCTACAGCGCCATCGACAACGCGTTCCTCACCGGTACCGGGTTATCGGGAGCCCTGCGCGCACTCGAGCAGTCGTTCGGGCGCGATCCCGAGACGATGATCCCCGACGTCCGCTACACGCCGAACCCGAATGACGCGCCCGGCGGACCGCTGGTGGAAAGGGCGGAGCGAGGACAATGCTGACTCCCTTCGTTCGACGCCAGCTCATACTGTTCGGGATCCTGACGGTGATCTCGCTGAGTGTGCTGGGCATCTACTACCTGCAGATCCCGAGCCTGATGGGCGTCGGTCGATACACGCTCAAGGCCGAGCTGCCGGCTTCGGGCGGGCTATATCCAACGGGGAACGTGACCTATCGCGGCATCACCATCGGCAAGGTCACCGACGTCGAGCCCACCGAACAAGGCGCCGAAGCGACGCTCAGTATCGACAGCCGCTACAAGGTCCCGATCGACGCGATCGCCAACGTGCACTCGGTGTCGGCGGTCGGTGAGCAGTATCTGGACCTGGTGTCGCCGGGCAACCCCGGCAAGTTCCTTTCCGACGGACAGACCATTTCCAAGGGCACGGTGCCCTCCGAGATCGGGCCGGCGCTGGACACCGCCAACCGGGGGCTTGCGGTGTTGCCGAAGGACAAGATCGGCCAGCTGCTCGACGAGACCGCGGAATCGGTCGGCGGGCTGGGGCCCGCCCTGCAACGGCTCGTCGACTCCACGCAGGCGATCGTCGGGGACTTTCGGACCAACATCACCAACGTCAACGACATCGTCCAGAACTCCGGGCCGATCCTCGACAGCCAGGTCAATTCGAATGACGCGATCGAGCGTTGGGCGCGCAACCTGAACACCTTGGCCGCGCAGTCGGCGGCGAACGACCAGCACGTGAGAAGCATTCTGTCCCAAGCGGCGCCGACCGCCGATCAGGTCAACGACGTGTTCAACGACGTCCGGGATTCGCTACCGCAGACGCTGGCGAACCTCGAGGTCGTGTTCGACCTGCTCAAGCGCTACCACACCGGTCTGGAACAGGTGCTGGTGTTCCTGCCGCAGGGTGCGTCGATCGCGCAGACGGTGGGCGCGCCGTTCCCGAACCAGGCGGCGCTCGACCTGGGGCTGTCGATCAACTGGCCGCCACCCTGCCTGACGGGTTTCGTTCCCGCGTCGGAATGGCGGTCCCCGGCCGACACCAGCATGGTGCCGCTGCCGTCGGGTACCTACTGCAAGATCCCGATGGACACGCCGGCCAACAGCGTGCGTGGATCGCGCAACATCCCGTGTGTCGATATCCCCGGTAAGCGGGCGGCCACGCCACGCGAGTGCCGCGACCCCAGGCCGTACGTGCCGGCCGGAACCAACCCCTGGTACGGAGACCCGAACCAGATCCTGACCTGCCCCGCGCCCGCCGCGCGCTGTGACCAGTCGGTGCGGCCGGGCATGGTGATTCCGGCGCCGTCGATCAACAACGGAATGAACCCCGCGCCCTCGGACCGGGTCGCCGGGACGCCCCCGCCGACCAGCGACCCGTTGTCGCGGCCGGGATCGGGTACCGTGACGTGCAACGGACAGCAGCCCAACCCGTGTGTCTACACTCCGGGAGGGGGCCCCCCGTCGGCGGTATACAGTCCGCAGAGCGGTCAACTGATAGGGCCCGACGGAGTTAAATGGTCCGTCGAAAACTCGACTAAAACAGGAGACGACGGATGGAAGGAGATGCTGGCGCCGGCCGGCTGAACCCCCCACCGATGCCGATTGCTCGTCGTCTGCGCAGGCTTTCCCTAAGGCCAGGGCGGAAGAACCGTCAGGACTCCGAGGTCGAGGCCGACCAGAGCAGCACCGACGAAACCAGCGCCGAGGTGACGGCCGAGGATTCGCCGGAATCCGAGGCTGACGAAACCAGCGACGAGGTGACCGCCGCGGCGGAGCCCGAGACGGCGGACGTGGCGGAGCCCGAGGGCGAAGCGGAGCAGCTCGGCGCTGAGGTGACTACCGAGGATTCGGAAGAATCCGAGGACGCTGCCGTCGAAGGCGGGGATGCCGCCGCGGAGCGCCGCCCGTCGCGGCTCGGTCGCGGGTGGGTGGCCGGTATCGCGGCGGCACTGGTCCTAGCGGCCGGTGGCATCGGGGCCGGCGGCTATCTTGCGCTGCGCTACCACCACGACAGCCAGGTGATCGCGCGCAACAACGCCGCGGCACTCAAAGCGGCGGTCGATTGTGTTTCGGCGACCCAGGCGCCGGACACCAACGCGATGGTCGCGAGCGAGCAGAAGATCATCGACTGCGGCACAGACGCTTTCCGCGCCCAAGCCCTGCTGTACACCAGCATGCTCGTTCAGGCGTACCAGGCTTCGAACATCCACGTCCAGGTGGCCGATGTGCGAGCGGCGGTGGAGCGCAACAACAAAGACGGTTCCATCGACGTACTCGTCGCGATGCGCGTCAAGGTCGCCAGCGACAAGTCGGAGAACGAGACCGGGTATCGGCTGCGGGTGACGATGGCGACCGCGGAGGGTCAGTACAGGATCGCCAAGCTCGACCAGGTGACGAAGTGACGGTGGTGGTCGAGGAGACGCAAGCTAAGACCCAGACCAAGGCGGAAGTCCCGGAGTCACCGCGGAATGCATTGGCGCCCTGGCACATCCGGGCGGGTGCGTTCGCCCTCGATGTGCTTCCGGGGGGTGCCGTGGTGGCGACGATGGCGTTGGCCGCGCTGACCGTCCGCAAGCACCCGGTCTGGTGGTGGGTGTGCGTCTCGGTCCTCGGCGTGGCCATCCTGCTGACGTTGGTCAACCGGTTGGTGTTGCCGAGCATCGTCGGCTGGAGCCTGGGGCGCGCGCTCTGTGGCATCACGGTGCTGCACCGCGACGGCGAGCCGCTCGGGGTGTGGGGGCTGCTGCTTCGGGACCTCGCCCATCTCCTCGACACCGTGTCGCTGGTGGGATGGCTATGGCCGCTTTGGGATTCACGCGGCTGCACCTTCGCCGACATGCTGCTGCGCACCGAGGCCCGCTGGGTCGAACCGGATCGGCGGCCGCCGAACATGCGGCGCTGGAGCGCGGTCGCGGTCATCACCGCGGCGGCGGTGTGCGTTGCGGGCGTCGGCGTGAGCTATCTGGTGGTGTATTCCCGCGATCGGGAAAGCGAACAAACCAAGGCCCAGATCCAGGTGCAGGGGCCGAAGATCGTCGCACAGATGCTGACGTACGACCCGAAGTCGCTGCACGACGACTTTTCCCGCGCCCAATCGCTGGCGACCGACAAATATCGGCACAAGCTCGCCGAACAGCAGGGCATCGTCGAAAAAGGCAACCCGGTCATCAACGAGTACTGGGTGACCGACGGCTCCATCGAATCGGCGACGCCGGACCGGGCGACGATGCTGTTGTTCATGCAGGGGCGCCGCGGTGTGGGGCCCGAGCAGCGGTACATCAGCGCGACCGTGCGGGTGAGTTTCACCAAAGGCGGCAACGACCACTGGCTCGTCGACGACCTCAGCGTCCTGACCAAACCGAAACCACCCGGGAACGGAAAATGAGTCCGCGCCGCAAATTTGCGCCGGGCGAGGACTCCCTGCTCGTCGTGCGCCCGCCGACGTCGTACCGGCCGTCGGCGTACCCGCTCATGATCGCCGTTGCCGCTCTCGTCCTGGCGGCGGCGGTCACGGCCTCCACCCTGATGCTGATCTCTCATCAGTCCGCCGAACACCAGGCTGCGAAAGACCGCCAGGTGCTCAATTACGTGACGGGTTTCATGACCGAGTTCACCTCCATCGATCCCTTTCACGCCAACAACTACGTAGACCGGATATTGGCCCAGGCGACGGGTGAGTTCGCCAAGCAGTACACGGACAAGGCGAACGAGATCCTGCTCCAGGTCGCGCGCGCCGAACCGGCCACGGGCACCGTCCTGGGCACCGGCGTCGAACGCTGGAACGACGACGGCACCGTCACCGTAATGGTGGCGACCGCGGTCACCTCCAAGTCGCCGGATGAGAAGCAGGTAATCGAGAACACGAATCGGTGGACGGTAACCGCAACGCAGGAAGGGAAGCAGTGGAAGATCAGCAACCTGCTGCAGGTGATCTGACCGAAAAGGCCTCGGAAACTTCGGAAACCCCAGAAGCCAAGGTGGCCAAGGTAACCAAGGAAGCCCAGAGCGACGACTCCGTCGAGCAGGACGAAACTGACTCTGCGGCGACAGAAGCCGAAGAGCCCGGCGCTGAGGCGGACGAGGACGACAAGGCCGATGAGCCGGCAGCGACGACCAAGTCCAAGCCAAAGCGCGTCCGCTTCCGCTTCAAGCGACTCGGCGGGAAGGGCAGGGCCATTGCCGTCGCGCTGGCGGCGGTGCTCTTCGTCGGTTCCGCGGCGTTTGCGGGTTCGACCCTGCAGCCCTACCTGACCGACCGTGCCACCGCCGCAACCAAACTCAAGGTGGCCCGGACCGCGGCCAACGCGATCACTACCCTGTGGACCTACACCCCGGAGAACATGGACGGCCTGGCCGATCGCGCCGCGACGTACCTCAGTGGCGATTTTGAAGCCCAGTACCGCAAATTCGTCGACTCGATCGTGGCGCCCAACAAGCAGGCGAAAGTGACCAACAGCACCCAGGTCACCGGCGCGGCGGTGGAATCGCTGGATGACCCGAACGCCGTCGTCATCGTGTATACCAACACCACGTCAACCAGCCCGCTGACCAAGAACATCCCGGCGTTGAAGTACCTGTCCTACCGGCTGTTCATGAAGCGCGTGAAGGGGCGCTGGCTGGTTACCAGGATGACGACCATCACCTCGCTGGATCTGACGCCCCGGCCGTAGCGCGGGCCGAAAGACCCTGCATCCCATGGCCGTTACTTCGCCGGTATCGGAGCGATCGACCGTTGCGGCGTTGTTGTTGCTGACCTTCGCCACCGGCTTGGCCGACTCGATCAGCATCCTGGCGCTCGGCCACGTGTTCGTCGCGAATATGACCGGAAACGTGATCTTCCTTGGCTTCTGGCTCGCGCCGAAAACCAGCATCGACCTGACCGCGGTCGTGGTGGCACTGCCCACCTTCGTCTGCACCACCATCCTCAGCGGCCGGTTGGCACGGCACTTCGGCGAGCGCACCCGGTCGTGGATCACCACGGTGTTGGCGGCGGAGATCGTGTTGTTGATCGCGCTGTCGATCCTGGGCGGGACGGGAGTGCTGCGCTATCACGACAACACCAAGCTGATCCTGATCGGCGCGCTCGCGGTGACGTTCGGTCTGCAGCACTCGAGTGCGCGCCAGTTCGGGATCCAAGAACTCTCCACCACGGTGTTGACCTCGACGATCGTCAGCCTCGGCCTGGACAGCCGTCTCGCCGGCGGTACCGGTGCCCGCGAAAAGCTGCGGTTCAGCGTCGTTTTCACGATGTGTGCCGGCGCCTTTGCCGGCGCGACGATGTCGCGGTTCGTCGTCGCTCCGGTGTTCGGGGTCACCGCAGCGGTGGTGGCGGCAAGCCTGCTGATCTTCCGATTGGGGCCGAATGCCACCAAAAGCGCTGCGGCCGAAGCTAATTGAATGCCAGCCAGCTCGGCAGGCCGCGCTCGTGCGAGTCGCACAGCACCTGCCGCGTGTCGCACGAGCCCCGCGGTGACCCGGCGCCCGCCCACATGCCGCCGGTTTCGCGGCGCAGCACAATGGCCGAGGACCCACCGCCGTCGAGCAGGACGGCCGTGTCGCTGCCGAGGCCGCGGAACAGGTCCTGGATGTTGTCCGGTGTGTAGCTGCCGCCTTCGAAGATGTACATCTCGTCCTTTTGCTTCGCGTAGGCCAGGGCCGTACGCGCCGCGCTCGGACCTCCGTCGTGGAGCTGCCCGGTGTTGCCCGGCGCCAGCAGCCCGATGCCGGACACCGCGACGAACCTCGCGTTCTTGTTGAGCAGGTCCTGGATCACCGGGGTGGCGGAGTCGTAGTCGTTCTTGCCCTTCGGCCACACCACATACGGCGCCGCACCCGACGGGAGGATCATCGTCGTCAGCGCGCTCCAGCTCTCGCCCCCGCCCGAAAGGCCTTGCTTGCCGGGATAGGCGACGGTGCCGGTGACCGCCTGGTTGGCGCGGCCCTGGCCGTTGGTGTTGTCCACGAACGCGCCCAGCGGTGAACTGCAGCCGGTCTGCCGCCAGGAGCCCCCCTTCTGCGGGCGCACGTCGAAGAAGTTGGCGTTGATCGCGATCGTCGGTTGTCCCATCCGCTGCCACGCCTGCAGCGGTGGGTAGATCTCCGAGGCCTGCCAGAGTCCCTCGGAGGTTCGGGCGGCGGGATTGCTTTCGCAGCGCGCCTGGTCACCTTGGTGGCTGTCCACCAACAGATGCGGGGCAAGCCGCCCGGCCGCGTTCTTGATGATCATCAGGTGGCCGCCGTTGTTCATCTCGTACCAGCCACCGCCGGCGTTGAGCATCGGCGTGGGATGACCGGGGCCGAAGTTGTACACCAGGTAGGAGCCCTGGGTGGTGCTGATGGCGCTGGCCAGCATCTCCCGGCCGTCCGCGGCGCGCGCGAGGGGCTGGCCCGTGGTGCTCGCCAGCGTCACGCATGCGAGCACGGCGGTGCAGCAGGCGGCCAGTCGGCGCCAACCTGGGGGGCGGGTCAGCACGGTAGCCCTTTCGGCCCGGGTGAGGATGCAACATGCACAGCATCAGCCACACAGGCCCCACTGTCAACTTAAGTAACAAACGCGTGACGCTTCGGCCGCGCTGGAATTACGTTTGCTCGCTTGGGCTTTCGTGCGCGGGCTGATGTTCGTCGTCGAGGGTGCCCTCGTGCTCCTCGACGCCGGCCGGAGCCTCGGGCTCGGGCTCGGGCTCGGCCTCGGGCTGGGCGGCGCGCGCGCCCTCCTTGCTTGCGCGCGCCTGATGCTGGGCTTGATGTTCCGCGGCTATCGCCAGTTCGACGGCCCCGGGAATCCGGTGAAAGCCCTTGCGGTCGTACAGGTGCGTGATGATGCCGCCGACCAACAACCCGATGACCAGGCCCACGAAGGTCATCAGCAACGCCTGCGACAAACCGGCATCCCCGTGGCCGCCCAGGTACACCAGCGACCGCACGCCGAGGAACACCTGGTGCATCGGCTCGAATTCGGCCAGCCAACGGAAGAACGGCGGCACCGCCTCCAGCGGGACGGTGGCTCCTGCCGACGGTAAGCCGAGGATCACGAAGATCAACATCGAAAACAACAGGCCCATCGAGCCCAGCACTGCAATCAGAGAACTCGACGTGATGCCCACGGCGATGATCGCGAACACCCCGTACAGCCACAGCTGCCAGCCAAGTGGGATCGGCATCCCGAGGCCGTGCGCGATCGCCAGATAGACCGCCGACGTGAGCAGGGCCAGGATCGCCATGATTCCCCACTTGACCAACAGGGTGCGGAATCGAGAGATGTTGGCCTGCTCGGCAAATCGGTAAACCGGGCCCCATTCCGCCGGCACGTAGCCGAGCAGCGAGTCGACCAGTGTGCTGACGACGATGCTGCCGGTGAATCCCGCGAGCAGCAGCAACAGCGCGTAATAGAACGCCGACAGCCCGTTGCCCGTTCCGTTCGGTAATGGGTTGTACACGCCGGACTTGATGTCGATTGGACTGGCAAGCCCCACCACGGCCGCGCCCGCCATCGGCGCCCCGCCGGTTTGGGCCGCCACGTCGGCGGAAAGCCGTTGGCCCACTTTGCTATTGACAACCGCCATCGCCTGGGTGAGGGTCTGCCCGGCGATGCTGGAGCCCAGCGTGCCCGCCCGCGGGTTTGTCGATATCGAGATCACCGGCCGCTCGGAGCGGCCGGTCGTGACCGCGCTCGCCCCGTAGTCCCGCAGCCTCGACGAGAACGTCGGCGGTATCACCGCCTCGCCGTACACCTGGGCCCGGTCCAGCATGCGCTGGGCCTCGTCATGGGTGACGACCCGGATGTCGAACTTGTCCTTGTCCAAGCCTGCGACCAGACCGTCGACGATCTGCTTGCCCGCCGGCCCGGCGTCCTGGTTCACCACCGCGATGGGGAAATGCCGCAGGTTGGTTGTCGGGTTGAGGATCCCGCCCAAATACAGGGCGCACAGCGCCGACATGAGGGCCAGCGTGACGACGATCGGCAACGCCCAGAACCGCACGGTCCGTAGCGCTTTTATGTTTCGCTTGGGGTTCGGCGCCGCGTGCCGCGGCTGCGATTGAGACATGCGGGCTCCTGTCTGTCGTGCCCACTCTATGTCGTCTCAACCGCCCAGACCGGTATGCATCTCCCAAATGAGCAGTTCCGTCGGCTCGCCCGCGGTCAGCCGCCGGCCGTCGGCGTCGGTGAACCGGATCGCGTCGCCCGCTTCGACCTCTCCGGTCTCCTCCACGCTGCCCCGCCCGCGCGGCACGAAGAGATGCAGGTAGGGGGCCCGCGGAAGGTTCACCGAGTCGCCAGGTCGCAGGCGCGCGCAATGCAGCGCGGCGTTGCGGTTGTGCAGCGTGATGGCCGCCTCATGTCCGGGTATGCCTGAGGCGATGGTCACAAGCCCGCCTTCCAGCAGGTCGGGGTCCACCTCGTGCTGCTGATAGCTGGGGGAGATGCCGGTCTCGTCGGGGATCACCCACATCTGCACGAAATGCACGGGATCCGTTGATGACTCGTTCTTTTCCGAATGCAGGATTCCGCTGCCGGCCGACATGCGTTGGGCCAGGCCGGGATAGATCACTCCGCGGTTGCCGGCCGAATCCTGGTGTGTGAGTTCACCTTGCAGCACCCATGTCACGATCTCCATGTCGCGGTGCGGGTGGGTGTCGAATCCGCTTCCGGGCTCCACGATGTCGTCGTTGTTCACCAAGAGCAGCCCGTGGTGGGTGTTGTCGGGGTCGTAATGGTCACCGAACGAGAACGAATGCCTGGACCGTAGCCACGACGTCGTGGTGACGGCCCGGTCGGCCGCACGCCGAATCTCGGAGTTGGCGGGCATGTCCTCAGCCTAGTGGGGTCAGCAGCCCTTGCGCGTGCCGCAGCGCGTCGTCCAGCTCCGGCAGCGCCAGCCCGGCCGGGCGGCCCAGGTGGATCTCGATTTGGTACTCGGGCTGGCCATCCGGCCCAAAAATCGGCAGCACAACGAATTCCGTTGCGGCCAGCTCGGTTTCGAGGACATCGGTGACCGACTGCAACGTCACCATCGTCATCAGCGTGGTCAACCGCCGGGTCACCTGTGCCGTCGGCTCCAGCGACGCCAGCGCTGCGGCCAGCCTGTCGTGCAGCGATCGGTGGGTATCGTCGAACCGCCACGCGCCATAGCCGCGGGCCCGGATGTCGGCCAGCACCCGCTGATGGTCGGCGATCTCGGCGAGGGTCAGCCGGGGCGTCACCCGATGCAACCAGGCCCGGACGGAATCGTCGTCGCGCCAGGCCATCGCGACCAGTCCGAACGGTGGGTCGATGGGGAAGCGCTGGCCGACGGCGTGCTCGCCGTCAGTGGCGTGCCCGACGGCATCGACGGTGGTCAGCTGCTTCTCGCCGATCTTCGACATCGAGCAGCCGGCGCCGAGGGTGTCGTGCAGGAAGGACAGCGCCTCGCGCCCCCGGTCTAGCAGCGGGAACTGCGTCCGCAGCCCGTGGACTAGCGCGAACAACCCGCTGCCCAAAAAGAAGCGGCGGTCCTCGCGCCGCGTCACCCATGCTCCCCGCTCCAGCTCCGCCAACACCAGGGCGCACGTCGAGGTGCTGATCCCGCAGCTCTTCGCCAGCTCGGCCGAGGTCCGCCCCTGGGGTGAATCCGCAAGCGTGGCAAGCACATCCATCACCCGGCCGGTTGGCGGCGATTTGACGGTTGACGCAGCCACGCCCACCTCCCTAGATTTGTCCCAAATGTAGATCTAGTCATCCTAATATTAGGAGATAGTTTGTGTTCAAAGTAGGCGTCTGGGGTCCGGGCTCGATGGGCGTGATCGCCCTGCGGGGTGTCATCGACCACCCCGCGCTCGAACTGGTCGATGTCGTCGTGCACAGCGCCGCCAAGGCGGGCCGCGACGCGGGCGAACTCTGCGGCGTCGCACCGGTCGGTGTGGTCGCCACCCAGGATCCCGCGCCGATGCTGGCCGGGAACGCCGACGTGGTGGTGTACGCGGCCGGCGCCAACCTGCGGCCGCTGGAGGCCGTCGATGACATGGTGTCGATCCTGCGGGCCGGCAAGAACGTGGTGTCGTGTTCGGTGGTGCCGCTGGTGTTCCCCGACGCTGTCGATGCGGCCTTCACCGAGCCGCTGCGGCGCGCCGCGCTGGAGGGCGGCGTGTCGTTCTTCACCACCGGCATCGACTCGGGGTTCGCCAATGACGTTCTGCCGCTGGTCCTTACGGGCGTATCCCGGGCCATCGAGTCGGTCCGGGTGACGGAGATGTTCAACTACGCCACCTACCCCGACAAGGCCGCCGTATACGAGATCCTTGGCTTCGGCAAGCCGCCCGAATCCGCCGCTTTCGCTGCCACGCCCGGGGTGTTCACCTTCGGCTGGGGCCCGGTGCTGCACCAGCTCGCGTCGGGGCTGGGAGTCAAAATCGACAACATCGAGGAGAGCAACGAGCGACTGCCTGCCACCGAGGCCTTCGACACGCCCACCGGGCACATCGCGGCCGGCACCATCGCGGCGATGCGCTCGACGCTGACCGGTTACGTCGGCGACAAGCCGACGTTCGTCATCGACCACGTCACCCGGATGCGCGACGACATCGCACCGGACTGGCCGCAGCCGAACATCTCCATCGAGCCCAAGGACCTCGGCTACGGATTGGCTTCCGGGCGTGGGCTTTACCGCGTCGAGATCGAGGGTTCGCCGAGCATGCGCTGCGAGTTCGAGATGGCCGAGGACCACGACCACGATCTGGGCGCGCGCGTCGCGGGCGCGTCGCGCATGGTCAACGCGATCCCCGCGGTGTGTGCCGCCGCACCCGGGTTGCTGTCGGCACTGGACCTGCCGCTGATCACCGGGACCGGGCTGGTGCGCCCGGTGGAGGGGCCGCCGCCGGACAGCCGCCTATTCTGAGCGGCCGCGCGGATAGGTCGCGTCGGCGATTTCGAGAATCTCGGCGCGATCCGCTGCCAGGATGAACCCGGACTGGATCGCCGTATCCAGTGCGGCGGTGAACCGTTCGAGGTATTCGCCGGCCCCGCCCGGGTAGAGCCGGCGCACGGTGGCGTCGTCGAAACGTTCGCCCGAGCCGAAGATCGCCGTCATGACGCTTGACGGGTCGAGCTCCGAGACGCCTGAGGCGCCCATGCCGGAGGTTCGCGCGATCGGCACGTCCACCCAGGGGGTCCTGATGCCGTCGCGGGCCAGGCCGTTGGCGTCCAGAATCGGTTGGGGCTGGTCGGTTTCGCGCACGGCGATGGGTGGGGCGGTGGGCGCCGGCTCGCCGGTGCGGACCCATGTGTTCAGCGCCGCGAGCGCGGCCTGCACCACGTAGTGGTGTTGCGGCGCAAAGTTGATGCAGTGCCCGAGTTGCTGACCCATCAGCATGTTGGTCGGCGCGTAGGCCGCCACGATGTCGTCGAGAGGCGCCGAGCCGCTGTCGATCGGCGCCACCTGGATCGTGTAGTTGTCGGCATGAGCGGCCCCGGGGATCTCCCAGACCCGCAGCCATTCGTTGTCGGGTTGCTGGGCGAAGTAGTAGCCATACCGCACCGGGCCCAAGAGGTCGGTTTCGGTGATGATCGTGACGAGCGGGACGCGCAGGTCCGGACGGAACCGCACCGCATCCGGCATGCCGGTCTGCGATTCATCGAAGATGGAAATGCCGTCAAGCGGTGCGGCAGAACCGAATCGGGAATGGACCAGGAAGCCGTCGTAGGCTCGGGCGAGCGGATCGACGGCGTTGACATAGGTCGTGAGGAACATCGCGGATTGGGACTCGCCCACCGCGACCACGTGTTGCACCCCGGGCAGGATCCCCCTGGCGAATTCGGCGGTTTGGGAAAAGATGTCGTAGGCGAACGCGTCCCCGGGATGGCTCAGGGGTGCATACCGTGCCGGGTCCTGGGTCTTCAGCGACATGTCGAAGCCGAGCAGGCTCTCGCCGCCGTCGATCCCCACCCGCTGGGCCGAGACCGCGACGTAGGCGTAGCCCGAGCGAAGTACCTCGCGATGCGCCATCATCCACACCGCGGGAGCGTCGATGCCGCCGCTCACGTTGAGCCATTCGACGAGCACTGTCCCGTTGAACCGGGCCGGGTCCGTCGGCGTCAATACCACCGCGCGAGTGGTGTAATCGGCAGTGCCGCAAGGGGTTACGCTCCACCGACCGTCGGGCCTCAGCGCCGTTTCGGGGGCGTAGGACCTCGCCGTCCCGGAGAGGAAGAATTCCTCGGCCGCACAGCCCACACTGCCAATGTCGAAGGCGCCCAGCAGCAGTAGCGGCCGACCGGCTACCGGTACCGCCTGCGGGGATTCCGTCATCTGCCGCACCCTTCCGACGTCTGCGCCGAACGTGACGCTGCCGTCACGCTGGGCGTCGAATGTGACCGTAGCGTCACGGTCGAGGCGCGCAGCCTCATAGCGAGGCGGGCAACCCGAACTTCGCGAACAACGCCTCGTCGAGGAAGGCGACCACGTGTGCGACCCGGTCGCCGCGCACATCGAGCACGTGCAGCTGAAAGGGCAGGTGCACATCGCCGTCGCGCATGTACATCGCCGCGGCGGGCTGGCCGTTGGCGGTCAAGCCGATCATGCGCATGTCGCCGGCGGACTCGGCGGGGCACTGCTGATGGATGAGGCTGACGATGTCGCGCGGGCCTTGGTACCAGGCGGTGTATGGCGGCATCTCCCAGACCGCCTCCGCGGTGAACAGCTCGACCAACCGGTCGATGTCGTAGGCCTCGAAGGCCGCGATGTAGCGGTCCAGCAGGTCCTGCGCCTCCGGCGATTCCGGCGCGGCCAACCGGTCACCGGAGCTGGGGCCGACGGCTTCCATCTGCGAGCGGGCCCGCTGCAGCAGGCTGTTGACGGCGATCGTGGTGGTACCGATCGCGTCGGCCACCTCGGCGGACTTCCACTGCAGCACGTCGCGCAGCAACAGCACCGCCCGCTGCCGGGGTGAGAGGTGCTGCAGCGCAGCGACGAACGCCAACCGCACCGATTCCCGGGACTCGACGATGACCGAAGGGTCGGCGGGTTCGTCCGTCGGGTCGGGCAGCGGCTCCAGCCAGGGCACCTCGCGGCGCTCCACCAGCTCCGCCCCCGGGTCCGAGCTGGGACTCCCCAACCCGGTCGGCAACGGCCGCCGCTGCCGGCCCTCCAGCGCGGTCAGGCAGGTGTTGGTGGCGATGCGGTGCAGCCAGGTTCGTATCGACGACTTGCCCTCGAAGCGGTCGTAGGCCTTCCAGGCCCGCAGGAACGTCTCCTGCACCAGGTCCTCCGCGTCGTGCACGGAGCCGGTCATCCGATAGCAGTGCGCGAGCAGTTCACGCCGGTACGGCTCGGCATGGGCCGAGAAATCCCCGCCGGGCTCGCTCTGGGGGTTTTCCGCGAGCACAGTCACGGCTTCGAGCGTACGCAGAGCCTCCGACGCATCCCGGCGAGGTGGCCACTACGCTGCCACATGATGAGTACGACCCGCAGCGAAAGAAGTTTCGACGGCCTGGGCGGCGTGCGCATCGTCTACGACGTCTGGAGTCCGGACACCGCGCCGCGAGCCGTGGTCGTGCTCTCACACGGTCTGGGCGAGTACGCCCGCCGCTACGACCACGTCGCGCAGTGCTTTGGCCGCGCCGGGCTGGTCACCTACGCGCTGGACCACCGGGGCCACGGCCGCTCCGGCGGCAAGCGGGTGCTGGTGCGCGACATCTCCGAGTACACGGCCGACTTCGACACCCTGGTCGGCATCGCCACCCGCGAACACCACGGCCTCAAATGCGTCGTGCTCGGGCACAGCATGGGCGGGGGGATCGTCTTCGCCTACGGCGTCGAACGCCCGGACAACTACGACCTGATGGTGTTGTCGGGTCCGGCGGTGGCGGCCCAGGAGCAGGTGAATCCGCTGATGGCGATCGCCGCCAAAGTGCTGGGCGTCGTCGCGCCCGGCCTTCCGGTGCAGGATCTCGACGTCAACGCCATCTCCCGGGACCCCGCGGTGGTGGCGGCCTACAACGCCGACCCGCTGGTGTACCACGGCAAGGTCCCGACCGGAATCGGGCGTGCGCTGCTGCAGGTCGGCGAGACGATGCCGCGGCGGGCGCCGGCGCTGACCGCGCCGCTGCTGGTGGTGCACGGCTCCGACGACCGGCTGATTCCCGTCGCGGGCAGCCGCCGCCTGATCGAATGCGTCGGCTCCACCGACGTCACGTTGAAGGTCTATCCCGGGCTGTACCACGAGGTCTTCAACGAGCCCGAGCGTGACCAGGTCCTCGAGGACGTCGTCTCGTGGATCACCGAGCGGCTGTAAGCGACGTGTCGGATCGGTCCGTTAGTTTGACGACATGACTGACGACAAGATGCTGGCGCGGATCGCCGCGCTGCTGCGTCAGGCCGAGGGCACCGACAACCCCCACGAGGCCGATGCGTTCATGAGCGCAGCGCAACGCCTGGCGACGGCGGCGTCCATCGATTTGGCGGTGGCGCGCTCGCATTCGTCCAACCGAACGGCCGCGCAGGCCCCGACGCAGCGGACCATCACCATCGGGAACGCGGGCAGCCGGGGGCTGCGGACGTATGTCCAGCTGTTCGTCGTGATCGCGGCGGCTAACGACGTGCGCTGCGATGTGGCGTCCAATTCGACGTTCGTCTACGCGTACGGGTTCGCCGAGGACATCGACGCGACCCACGCCCTGTACGCCAGCCTGGTTGTCCAGATGGTGCGGGCGTCGGACGCCTACCTCGCCTCGGGCGCGCATCGCCCCACACCGACGATCACCGCCCGGCTCAATTTCCAGCTGGCGTTCGGCGCCCGCGTGGGTCAGCGTCTGTCCGAGGCCCGCGACGAGATCCGCCGCGAAGCCACCAAGGACCGCCGGCGACCACCGGGCACCGCGATCGCCTTGCGCGACAAGGAACTCGAGCTGCAGGACTATTACCGCGGCGCGTCGAAGGCGCGCGGCACCTGGCAAGCCAGCCGGGCTTCGGCTGGGTATTCGTCCAAGGCGCGGCGCGCAGGTGACCGGGCCGGACGGCGAGCGCGGTTGGGCAGCAGCCCCGAGTTGCCCGGGGCGCGCTCGGCCCTGCGCCGGTGACTGAGGGTTCGCCACGCGATTCCCAGCGCTCGAAGGTTTACGCGGCTGAGGAGTTCGTCCGGACGTTGTTCGACCGCGCCGCCGAGCACGGGTCGTCGGTTGTCGAGTTCTTCGGAACCCAGTTGACGCTGCCGCCCGAAGCCCGTTTCGGATCGGTCACGTCCGTGCAGCGCTATGTTGACGAGGTGCTCGCGTTACCGTCGGTGCGCCAACGCTGGCCCGAGGTGTCGCCGCTGCGGGTGCGGACACGGCGGGCGGCCACCGCGGCACACTACGAAAACCATGACGGCGCAGGCGTTATCGCGGTCCCCGACCGTGACACCGCCGACTGGGCGCTGCGCGAGCTGGTCGTGCTGCACGAAGTGGCGCACCACCTGTGCCAGGCGCAGCCGCCGCATGGCCCGGAGTATGTCGCGACGATCTGCACGCTGACCGAACTGGTGATGGGTCCCGAACTCGGGCACGTGCTGCGGGTCGTGTACGCCAAAGAGGGTGCGCGGTGAGCGAATCGGATGATCCGGACGCCCGGGCGCGCGAGGTCGAGGCGCAGCTGACCGACGACGAGCGGTTCTCGCTGATCGTCGGTGTGATGGGGGCGGGCGAACTGTGGCCCCTGCGCGACGCGCGCATCCCGCCCGGCGTGCCGATGAGCGCCGGGTATGTGCCCGGCATCGACCGGCTCGGTGTCCCGGCGCTGCGCATGAGCGACGCCGGCCTCGGCGTCACCAATCCTGGATACCGCCCGGGCGACACCGCCACGGCGCTACCGTCGGGGCAGGCGCTGGCCGCAAGCTTCGACCCGTCGCTCGCCCGCATCTCGGGCGACATGATCGGACGGGAGGCGCGCAGCCGCGGGTTCAACGTGCAATTGGCGGGCGCGATCAACCTGGCGCGCGATCCTCGCAATGGCCGCAACTTCGAATACCTTTCCGAGGACCCGCTTTTGAGTGCCGCGATGGCGGCGGAGTCGATCAACGGCATCCAGCAACAGGGCGTCATCTCGACGACCAAGCACTACTCGCTGAACTGCAACGAGACCAATCGACACTGGCTGAACGCGATCATCGATCCCGACGCGCACCGCGAATCGGACCTGCTGGCCTTCGAGATCGCCATCGAGCGCTCGCAACCCGGGGCCGTGATGACGGCCTACAACAAGGTCAACGGCGACTACGCCGCCGCGAACCACACGTTGATCAACGACGTGCTGAAGGGTGCGTGGGGTTATCGCGGTTGGGTCATGTCCGATTGGGGCGCGACGCCGAGCTGGGAATGCGCGCTCGCCGGGCTCGACCAGGAGTGCGGCGCACAGATCGATGCGCTGCTGTGGCAGTCGGAGTCGTTCGGCGGCGACCTGCGGGCCGCTTACGCCGACGGACGGCTACCCAAGGAGCGTCTGTCGGACATGGTCCGGCGGATCCTGCGCTCGATGTTCGCCGTTCGAATCGACCGCCGCGAGTCGGGCCCGGAACCGGATATGGACGCGCACAACGCGATTGCATTACGGGTCGCGCGCCAGGGCATCGTGTTGCTGACCAACCGCGGGGTGCTGCCGGTGGCGCCCGAGTCGACCGCGCGGATCGTCGTCATCGGTGGCTACGCGCAGATCGGCGTGCCCGCCGGCTACGGGTCCAGCGCCGTCGTGCCGCCGGGCGGCTACGCGAAGGTGATCCCGATCGGCGGCCACGGGCTGGAGGCCGGCCTGCGCAACCTGTACCTGCTGCCGTCGAGCCCGCTGGATGAGCTGAGAAAGCAACTTCCCAACGCGCAGTTCGAGTTTGATCCCGGGATCAGCCCGGCGGAAGCGGCGCTGGCCGCGCGGCGGGCCGACATCGCGATCGTGTTCGCGATCCGCGCCGAGGGGGAGGGCTTCGACGTCGCCGATCTGTCGCTGCCCTGGGGACAGGACGCGGTGATCGCCGCCGTGGCGGCCGCCAACCCGAACACCGTGGTGGTGCTGGAGACCGGCAACCCGGTCACGATGCCCTGGCACGACGAAGTGAACGCCATTGTGCAGGCCTGGTATCCGGGCCAGGCCGGTGGGCAGGCGATCGCGGAAATCATTGCCGGCCGGATGAATCCGTCGGGCCGGCTGCCCATCACCTTCCCGGTCGATCTCGCCCAGACGCCGCGCCCGGAACTGCGCGATCTCGGCGCGCCACCCGGCACACCGACCACCATCGACTACGTCGAAGGGGCGGATGTCGGATACCGCTGGTTCGCGAAAACGCACCGGACGCCGCTGTTCGCGTTCGGACATGGCCTGTCCTACACCAGGTTTGAGTACGACGACCTGGTGGCGACCGGCGGCGACACGGTCAGCGCGGCCTTCAGCGTGGTCAATGCGGGCGACCGCGCCGGCGCCGATGTCCCGCAGCTGTATCTGACCGCGACGGCGGGTGCGCCATGTCTGCGATTGCTGGGATTCCAGCGGATCGAGTTGGCGCCCGCCGCGACGTGCCGGGTGCGGATCGAGGCCGATCCGCGCCTGCTGGCCTCCTACGACGGCTCCTGCGACGGAGGGGCCGGAGCCTGGCGCATCGAGGGGGGCGACTACTCGGTGGCCGTGGGTGCTTCGGCGATCACGCCACGGCTGACCGCCAAGGTCGAGCTGGCCTGCCGTACGTTCGGACGCTGACGGCTGCAATCGTCGACGCCCGAACGCACGACCGGGAGCCCGGCGTTACTCCACGGGGGTCAGCTCGTCCCCGCAGGTGCACCGGTATGCCTCACCCGCGCCGGAGCAGTGGCAGGGCACCTCGATGCGAACGCGACATCCGCAGCCTTCATGCCCACAGCTCAACAGGGTTCCTGCTTCGTAGTTCGCCATGTGAATCACCCTTATCTGTCGTTGACTCGTGGTGTAGACCAACCACGGGTTCACTATATACCCCCTACCGGTATGCCGTAAAGGGGCTGCGGCGGCGAATGCTCGCGGCTAGCGTGGGCGACATGACCGAGAACCCCACCCCGCAGGCCGTCGATGCGTTTCTGGACAGCACCGTGGTTGGCGACGACCCGGCCCTGGCCGCGGCCCTGGAGTCCAGCGACGCGGCCGGGTTGCCGTCGATCGCCGTATCGGTGCAGCAGGGCAAATTCCTGTGCCTGCTGGCCGGTGCCATCGGGGCGCGCCGCATCCTCGAGATCGGCACGCTTGGTGGCTTCAGCACCATCTGGCTGGCACGTGGCGCGGGTCCGGAAGGGCGGGTGGTGACGCTGGAGTACGAACCCAAGCACGCCGAGGTCGCGCGGGCCAACCTGCAACGGGCCGGGGTCGCCGACCGCGTGGAGGTGATAGTCGGCGCCGCGCTGGACACGTTGCCGACGCTGGCGGGTGATCCCTTCGACCTGGTGTTCATCGACGCCGACAAGGAGAACAACGGCGCGTATGTCGAGTGGGCGGTCCGGCTGGCTCGTCCCGGTTCAGTTGTCGTTCTGGACAACGTCATTCGCGAGGGCAAGATCCTGGATCCGAAATCCGATGACGCCAGAGTTTCGGCGACCCGGCAGGCGCTGCAGCTAATGGGCGAGCACCCGCGGCTGGACACGGCGGTGATCCAGACGGTCGGCGCCAAGCCGTGGGACGGTTTCGCGCTCGCATTGGTGCGCTAGCTCAGCGCGGGCACAAATCCCTGACCGCCTGTTCGGCAGAAGTGATTTCGCCGATCCGCAGTGCCGTCTCACCCGCATACAGTGCCGCGTGGTCGACCCACGCATCGGGCATCCCCGCCAACGGCGCCAGCGGGGTGAAGAACGGGACCGCCGGTGACTGCAGACGCAGCAACGCGCCCGCGTCGAAATAACCCAGGGCGGCCAGGGGGCGGCTTGCCGCATTGAGGGCGGCCGGCAGCGCCCTGGCCTTCCCGTCGTCGCCGCACCAACGCCGTGTGGCCGCGTTGGGCACCACGCGGTGCCGCAGCGGCCAGCTGATGCCAAACAGGTTCGTTTCGATGGTGTTGTCCGCGTGCATGATTCGCCGCTGGTACTCGCGGTTGGCGTTGGCCTCGTGGGTCAGCAGAAAGCGCGTACCGGCGATGACACCGCTGGCGCCGGCCGCCAGTGCGGCGCGGGTATCGGCACCTGTGGCGATGCCGCCGGCCAGAAACACCGGGCGCCCGGCGGCCGCCGCGAGCGCTTCGGGCAGGAAGTCCAGGGCGGGCATGGTCCCGACGAGATGGCCACCCGCCTCACGACCCTGGGCGATCAGGCCGTCGGCGCCCCAGCCGACGGCGGCGCGCGCCTGCGCCGCGGTGCCGACCATGACGAACACGAAGACACCGGCATCGCGGAAGTGCGCTACCAGCCCGCGTTTTTCGCCGAACGCCAGCACGACGGCGTCCACGCGGGTCTCCACGCAGACGTCGACGTGGTGGCGACGGACGAAGGGCATCAACAGGTTGACCGCGACGGCGCGGCCCGGGGCCCGTTCGCGCACTTCGCTTATACACCTGCGCAATTGGCGCGGTGTGGTAATGCCGAGCGTTCCCAGCGCGCCCACCTGGGCGACCGCTGCCGCCAGCGGCGCACCGGCCAGTCCGCCGCCCATTCCCGCTTGTCCTATCGGAACGTCGAGCCGCAACCTATCCACGATGTCCATGCCCAACGACGCTACGCGGCCGGCGAATTCGCCCCGTGAGCTGGCCCCTTAGCGGGCTGGTTTTCGTTGCTGGCCTACCGCGATCGAGCGTAATCTTTACAGCAGATGGATGGGTTGCAGTCGGCTCAAAAGGCTTGCTGCATAACAGAAAGGTCACAAAATGAGTACAGTCCATTCATCAATCGATCACCACCCGGATCTGTTGGCTCTACGGGCGCGCTACGAACGCGTAGCCGAGTCGATGAGTGCGCATGTCACCTTCGGCCTGGCGTTGCTGACCGGTCTGTATGTGGCTGCGTCGCCGTGGATCATCGGGTTCAGCGACACGAGATCGCTTGCGATGTGCGACCTCCTCGCCGGGATCGCGGTCGCGTTCCTGGCGTACGGGTTCGCCTCGGCGCTAGACCGTGCCCACGGCATGACCTGGACGCTGCCGGTGCTCGGCGCGTGGGTCATCGTGTCGCTGTGGGTGCTGCCGGGCTTCTCGCCCACCGCCGGCATGATCTGGTCGAACGTAGTCGGTGGCGCGTTGTTGACCTTCCTGGGCCTCAACGCGACGTACTTCGGCACGCGCACGCGCGCCGAGGTCGCACACGCATAGCCGCCCACGTCCGTTGAGCCAGGCGGCAATTCGCCCTGCCTGGCCGGCTGAACCCGGCCCGGGCAGGGCTAGCCGCAGACTGCGCCAATGGCGGCCGAGCCGACGAGCTTGACGTATTTGGCCAGCACGCCGGTCTTGTAACGCGGCGGCGGGGGAGTGAAACCCTTTCGCCGAGCCTCGAATTCGGCTGCGTCGGCCAGCACGTCCAACGTCTGGCCGGCCACGTCGAGGCGGATCCGGTCGCCGTCGCGCAGGAAGGCGATGGGTCCCCCGTCGACCGCCTCGGGGGCAACGTGGCCCACACATAGCCCGGTGGTTCCACCGGAGAACCGGCCATCGGTAAGCAGCAGAACGTCTTTGCCGAGGCCGGCGCCCTTGATCGCGCCGGTGATAGCCAGCATCTCGCGCATCCCGGGACCGCCCTTGGGGCCCTCGTAGCGGATCACCACCGCGTCGCCCTTGGTGATGGTGCCGTCCTCGAGTGCATCCAGCGCGGCCCGCTCGCCGTCGAAAACCCTTGCGGTCCCCTCGAACACGTCGGAGTCGAAACCGGCTGACTTGACCACCGCCCCCTCGGGCGCAAGCGACCCGCGCAGGATGGTGATCCCGCCGGTCGGGTGGATCGGGTCGCTCATCGCGCGCAGCACCTTGCCGTCCGGGTCGGGCGGGTCGATGGCGGCGAGGTTCTCGGCTACCGTCTGGCCGGTCACCGTCAGGCAGTCGCCGTGCAGCAGGCCCGCGTCGAGCAATGCCTTCATCATGACCGGCACGCCGCCGATGTGGTCGACGTGCGACATCACGTGGCGGCCGAACGGCTTGACGTCGGCCAGGTGCGGCACCTTGGACCCGATCCGGCTGAAGTCGTCGAGGGACAGCTCGACGCCGGCCTCGTGGGCGATGGCCAGCAGGTGCAGCACCGCGTTGGTCGAGCCGCCGAACGCCATCACCACCGCGATCGCGTTCTCGAACGCCTCCTTGGTGAGGATGTCGCGGGCGGTGATGCCGCGCCGCAGCAGCTCGATGACGGCCTGCCCGCTGCGCCGCGCGAACCCGTCGCGACGGCGGTCGGTCGCCGGCGGCGCCGCGCTGCCGGGCAGTGACATGCCCAGCGCCTCGGCCGCGCTGGCCATGGTGTTGGCGGTGTACATGCCGCCGCAGGCTCCCTCGCCGGGGCAGATCGCCCGCTCGATGGCGTCGACGTCCTCGCGGGGCATCAGCCCGCGGGCGCACGCGCCGACCGCCTCGAACGCGTCGATGATCGTGACCTCGCGCTCGCTGCCGTCGGACAGTTTGGCCACCCCCGGCAGGATGGAGCCCGCATAGAGGAACACCGCCGCCAGATCGAGTCGGGCGGCGGCCATCAGCATTCCCGGCAGCGATTTGTCGCACCCGGCCAACAGCACCGAGCCGTCGAGCCGCTCGGCCTGCATCACGGTTTCGACGCTGTCCGCGATCACCTCGCGGGACACCAGGGAGAAGTGCATGCCCTCGTGACCCATCGAGATGCCGTCGGAAACCGAGATCGTCCCGAACTCCAGCGGGTAGCCCCCGGCCGAGAACACGCCCTCCTTTACCGCCTTGGCGAGCCGGTCCAGGGACAGGTTGCACGGCGTGATCTCGTTCCAGGACGAGGCCACCCCGATCTGCGGCTTGGCGAAGTCTTCGTCTCCCATGCCTACCGCGCGCAACATGCCGCGGGCTGCGGCCTTCTCCAGGCCGTCGGTGACGTCACGACTGCGCGGTTTGATGTCGGCGGGGGTTTTGGCCATTTTTCAAGTATGCCGGGCAGGTCCACCGCAAATTCGCCGGTCATACCCCATCGGGGTATAGACTCGGAGGGGTGACGACGGTACACGGATATTCGCAGGACAAGGACAACTACGCCAAGCGTCTTCGGCGCATCGAAGGCCAGGTGCGTGGCATCGCGCGGATGATCGACGAAGACAAATACTGCATCGACGTCCTGACCCAGATCAGCGCGGTCAACAGTGCCCTGCGTTCGGTGGCGCTGAACCTGCTCGACGAGCATCTGAGCCACTGTGTGACCCGCGCCGTCTCCGAGGGCGGAAACGAGGCCGACGACAAGCTCGCCGAGGCCTCGGCCGCCATCGCGCGCCTTGTTCGTTCCTAATCGGTGACCGGGTTGTTACGTGTGTTGAGACCGCAGATGGGATGAACCCGTTGCGGCGGTGCGTACGGTAAGGGCATTGTGAGCGCGCCAGCAATTTCCACTCAGCCACCGGGAAGTCCGGCCGATGCCGACGCTATGAGCACCGGAACCACCACCGCTAGTGCGCGCACGTGGACGCCGCGGATCGCCGCTCAATTAGCGGTGTTGGCCGCGGCGGCCTTTACCTATGTGACGGCCGAGATCCTGCCCGTCGGCGCGATTTCGGCGATCGCACGCGACCTGCAGGTGAGCCTGGTCGTCGTAGGCACGCTGCTGACGTGGTACGCCCTGGTGGCGGCCCTGACAACGGTGCCGCTGGTGCGCTGGACCGCGCACTGGCCGCGGCGCCGAACCCTGGTGATGAGCCTGACCTGCCTGACGGTGTCGCAGCTCATCTCGGCGCTCGCGCCGAACTTCGCGGTGCTGGCGGCCGGGCGGGTGCTCTGCGCGATCACCCACGGCGTGCTGTGGTCGGTGATCGCCCCGATCGCCACCCGGTTGGTGCCGCCGAGCCATGCCGGACGCGCCACGACGTCGATGTACCTCGGAACGAGCCTGGCGCTGGTCGTCGGCAGCCCCCTGACCGCGGCGATGAGCCTGATGTGGGGCTGGCGGCTCGCGGTGGTGTGCGTGACCGTTGCGGCGGCGATCGTCACGGTGGCCGCCCGGATCATGCTTCCGGAGATGGTGCTCACCGAGCACCAGCTCGCCCACGTCGGCCCCCGGTCGCGGCATCACCGCAACGGCCGGTTGATCGCGGTGAGCCTGCTCGCGATGGTCGCGGTGACCGGCCACTTCGTGTCCTACACGTTCATCGTGGTGATCA
>NZ_MBES01000098.1 GCF_001954195.1 Mycobacterium sp. IS-1264
TCGATGTGGCCGCCCATCAACTGTTCGGGCGCTGAGTAAGCGACCGTGCCCACGGTCATACTGGTTGCTGTTAAGCCACTGACTCGTCGTCGAGGTTGCGGGCAATACCGAAGTCGGTCAGCAGCGTTCGGGTACGGCCCTGGTCGTCAGGGCTGGTGATCATTATGTTGGACGGTTTGATGTCGCGGTGCAGTAGTCCACGACGATGCGCGTCGTCAAGGGCATCGGCGACCGCAGCGACAATTTCGGCCACCCATTGGGCGGGCATGCCCGCGACGTAGTGCTCGGCCAGCAAGCGCGCGCAGTCGGCGCCGTCCACATAGTCCATCGACATCCACAGCTGGCCGTCACACTCGCCGCGGTCATGGACGGAAACAAGGTGCGGATGCCACAGCGACGACGCTAAGTCGGCCTCTCGAATGAACCGCTCTCGAAAACTTGGGTCGGCGGAGACATCGGCGCGCAAAACCTTCAGCGCTTCCAGCCTGGGCAACCGCGGATGTCGAGCCAAATAGACCTCACCCATTCCGCCGCTGCCCAACAGCCGCACCACGGTGAACCCGGCGAAATCCGCCCCTTCCTCTAGCGGCATGCGCCGCATACTACAAGCGCAGCGGCTGACCAGTGACACTCCGACAAAAACAGCGTCGACTCGGGATAGTGCGTAGCGGTGCATTCTTGAACAACCGGCGATGGGCGTCGTTAACATTTGCGCATGCCGTTGATGAGCGGTGCCTCGTTCGCCGGCTACACCATCGTGTCGCTATTAGGGACCGGTGCGATGGGTGATGTCTACCTCGCTCAGCACCCACGGTTGCCGCGGCGGGACGCCCTCAAGATTCTGAACGACCAGCTATCCAGTCAACCCGACTACCGGGATCGGTTCATCAGGGAGGCCGACTTGGCGTCGTCGCTGTGGCATCCGCACCTTGTTTCCGTCCATGACCGGGGCGAATTCGAGGGTGATTTGTGGATGGCGAA
>NZ_MBES01000099.1 GCF_001954195.1 Mycobacterium sp. IS-1264
CACGGATCGGAATCTCGCTCGACAGGTCAAACCGATACCCGGCCAGCGCCACCAACTCGCCGGTCACCTCGCGCTCCGGCAACGACACCGCCACCGCGCCCGTGTGCCACCACATTCCCGGCCGCGCCGGCAACACCTGCTGGCACGGCACCCCGTCGACGTCGGGGAATATGGTGCGCAGCGCTTCGTGGCGGGCGATCACATCGTCGAGCGCCGTCCCGAGGGCGTCGACGTCCAGCGGCCCGTCGATCCGAAACGCGGTCGGCATGTTGTAGGTCGCCACCCCGCCCTCGAACCGGTCCAAAAACCACAACCGGCTCTGGGCGAACGACAACGGAATCCTGGCCGGCCGATCGGCCGCTACCAACGGTTTACGCCGGGCCCCGTCCTCACCGATCCGCGGCGCCAGCTCGGCAACCGTCGGCGCGTCGAACAAGGTGCCCACCGCCAGGCCGGCATCGAGGGCGGTGTTGACGGCGGCGATCAGCCGCATCGCCGACAGTGAATCCCCACCCAGGTCGAAGAAGGAGTCGTCGACCCCTACCCGCTCCAGACCGAGGACCCGGGCATAGATATCGGCCAAGGCCCGCTCGACCGGGCTGGATGGGGCGCGATACCGGGACGCGTTCTGGTAGTCGGGCGCCGGGAGGGCGCGCTTGTCGAGTTTGCCGTTGGGGGTCAACGGCATTCGATCCAGCGCCACGACCGCCGAGGGGATCATGTAAGCCGGGAGCCGCTCGGCCAGGCGCGCGCGTGCGTCGGTCACGTCGACGGTTCCGGTGACATAGGCGACGATCTGTTTGTCGCCAGGGCGGTCCTCGCGGACGATCACGGCCGCCTGCCCCACCCCGTCCAGTGCGCTCAACGCCGCTTGGACTTCGCCGAGCTCGATGCGATACCCGCGGATCTTGACTTGCTCGTCGGCGCGCCCCAGATAGTCCAGCTGCCCGTCGGGACGCCAACACACCAGATCCCCGGTCCGATACATGCGTGCCCCCGGCGCATCCGCACCGCCGAACGGGCATGCCACAAACCGCGAACCGGTCAGTCCCGGCCGCCGCCAATACCCAATTCCCACACCGGTACCGGCCACATACAGCTCACCGACCACGCCTTCAGGCACCGGGCGCAATGAGCCGTCGAGCACAAACAGCGCCGCCCCGGGCACAGGGGAGCCGATCGGCACCGCACCCGAGCCCGCCGTCAGCGGCGCACTGATCGTCGCCAAAATCGTCGTCTCGGTCGGGCCGTAAGCGTTGACCATCACCCGCCCCGGTGCCCACCGATCCACCACGTCGGCCGGGCACGCCTCGGCGGCGATCAGCAAGGCCGCCGACTCCAAACCCTGCTGCGACAGTGTCCCCACCGACGACGGGGTCTGGCCTAAAACGTTGACCTTCTCGGCAACCAGCAAGGCGTGGAAGTCTTCTGGCGAACGCGTCACCTCTTCGGGCACCACCACCAGCCGGCCACCGTGCAACAGCGCGCCCCAGATCTCCAACACCGAGTAGTCGAACGCCAAGGAGTGAGACAGCGTCCACACCCGTTCCGGCCCCAGCTCGAAGCCGGCATCCAGCGAGTCGAATAGCCGGGCGACGTTGTGATGGGTGACCGCAACGCCTTTGGGAGTCCCGGTGGTGCCCGAGGTGTAGACCAGGTAGGCCATGTCATCCGGGGCGGGCGCCGGTAATGCCGTGCCGGGCTGGGCGTCAATGCGAGGGTCGTCGACATCGATGACCGCCAGCCCATGCCCGTCCAGCCGATCGGCCAACTCGGCGGTGGTGATCGCGGCGACCGGTGCACCATCGGCGAGCATGAAGGCGATCCGGGCATCCGGCACAACCGGGTCGATCGGCAGATACGCCGCCCCGGTTTTCAGCACCGCCAAAATCGCCACGACCGCCTCGGCCGACCGCGAAAACAGCAGCGCCACACACTTTCCCGGTCCTATCCCCTGGCCGGCCAACAGGTTCGCCAACCGGTTGGCCGCCTCATCGAGCTCCCGGTAAGTCACGGAGCGGCCTGCGAACGTCAGTGCCACCGCGCCCGGGGCACGCGCCACTTGCTCGGCGAACAAGACCGGAAGCGACGGCCGAGTGGGGGCCGGCGCGATCAACGCCGCGCGGTTACCCCACTCGTCCAGCCGGTCCTGCTCACCCTCGTCGTGCAGGTCGATCGACGACAGCCGCGGCCCCGCATCGGCCGTCATGCGCGCCGCCCCGTCTCGGCGGTGATCGCCACCAACACGCGCTGCCACCGCTCGATGAGCGCCTTGATTCTGGCCTCGTCGAAGATGTCGGTTCGAAATTCCACTTCCCCGCCGATCCCGGCGGGCTCGCCAGCTTCGTTCCAGCGTTCGGCGAGCGAAATGGTCAAATCCATGCGGGCGGTCTGAAGCCGCACGGGCAGCGGCGCGACCTGGATATCACCCAGACTTAACCCGGCCACGGGATCGTGGTGCCCGGCGAAATTCTGCCAGCCCACCATCACCTGGATCAGTGGGTGATGCTTGCGCGATCGGGTCGGGTTGAGCCGCTCGACCAGTACGTCGAAGGGGACGTCTTGGTGCTCGTAGGCGGCCAGGCTGCGTTGTCGCACCTGGGCCAGTAGTTCGGCGATGGTGGGATCGCCGGCCAGGTCGACCCGCAGCACCAACGTGTTGACGAAGAACCCCACCAGCTCATCGAGCGCGGGATCGCCGCGCCCGGCGACCGCGATTCCCACCGCCACGTCGGGGCTGGCGCTGAGCTTCGACAAGAGCACGGCCAGCGCGGCCTGAACGACCATGAAACTGGTCGCGTTGTGTTCGCGGGCCAGATCGTGCACCCGCTGCTGCAGCTCGGCCGGCCACTCGACGGGCACGCTGGCGCCGCGCGGATCGGGAACCGGCGGGTAGGGCCGATCGGTGGGCAGGGGCAGGCGCTCGGGCAGGCCGGCCAGCGCGTCTTCCCAGTAGGCCAGCTGCGCGGCGATGGGGCTCTCGGGATCGGCCAGATCACCGAGGTGCTCGCGCTGCCACAGCGTGTAGTCGACGTACTGCACCGCCAGCGGGGCCCAGTCGGGGCCTTGCCCGGCGCATCGGTTGGCATAGGCAACGCCCAGATCACGCACCAGCGGGGTGATCGACGAGCCATCCGCGGCGATATGGTGCACCACGGCCACCAGCACATGCTCGTCGTCGCCGACGCGGAAAAGCCTTGCCCGCAGCGGGATCTCGGTGGCCAGGTCGAAGCTGTAGCGCACGGCGTCGCTAATCGCGTCCTCAAGCCGGTCCGCCTGCCAGCCGGTGGAATCGACGACGTCCCAACCAAACTCGGCACGTTCGGCGGGGACCACGAGCTGCTGGGGTGTCCCCTCGACCGCGGGGTACAGGGTGCGGAGGCTTTCGTGCCGGCCGACCACATCGGCCAGCGCCGCACCCAACGCTTCGGCATCCAGGCGACCGGTCAGCCGCAGCGCCGCCGCGATGTTGTAAACCGGTGAGGGACCGTGTAATTGGTCGAGGAACCACAATCGGCTCTGCGCGAACGACAGTGGGACGCTCGCGGGCCGCTCGACCGGGACCAACGGCTTCCGCCTGCCCCCGTCCTCGCCGATACACGGCGCCAGCTGGGCGGCCGTGGGAGCCTCGAACAAGGTGCGCACCGAAAGGCCGGCATCCAGAACGGTATTGATCGCGGCGATCACCCGCATCGCGGACAGTGAATCCCCGCCGAGGTCGAAGAAGGAGTCGTCGACCCCGACGCGCTCGAGCCCGAGCACCTGGGCATAAATGCCGGCCACGATCTCCTCGGTGGGGGTGGCCGGGGCGCGGTACCGATCGATGTCCGCGTAGACGGGTGCCGGCAGGGCGCGGGTGTCGAGCTTGCCGTTGGGTGTCAACGGCAGCGTGTCGAGTGCCACCACCGCCGCGGGGATCATGTAGGTCGGAAGCCGTTCGGCCAGCAGGGTACGTGCATGGGCCGGGTCTGCTGGTCCGGTGATATAGCCGACGAGGCGTTTGTCGCCGGGGTGGTCTTCGCGGGCGATCACCACGGCCTGCTCGACCCCGTCCAGCGCATTCAGCGCCGCTTGGACTTCGCCGAGTTCGATGCGATAGCCGCGGATCTTGACCTGCTCGTCCGCGCGCCCGAGATACTGCAGCTGCCCGTCAGCACGCCAGCACACCAGATCGCCGGTGCGATACATGCGGGCTCCCGCGGTGAACGGGCACGCCACAAAGCGCGACGCCGTCAAAGGGCCCCGCCGCCAATACCCAACTCCCACACCGGTACCGGCCACATACAACTCACCGACCACACCGGGCGGCACCGGCCGCAATGAGCCGTCGAGCACAAACAGCGCCGCACCGGGCACCGGGGACCCGATCGGCACCACGCCCGACCCGGCCGTCAGCGGCGCACTGATCGTCGCGTACACCGTGGTTTCGGTCGGGCCGTAGGCGTTGATCATCACCCGCCCCGGCGCCCACCGATCCACCACCTCGGCCGGACAGGGCTCGGCGGCCACCATCAACGCCGCCGACTCGAGCCCCTTCGGCGAGAGCACCCCCACCGCCGAGGGGGTCTGGCTTAGGACGCTGACCTTTTCGGTGACCAGTAACTCGTGGAAGTCCTGCGGTGAGCGGGCCACCGACTCGGGCACCACAACCAGCCGTCCACCGTGCAGCAGCGCGCCCCAGATCTCCCATACCGAGTAGTCGAAGGCCAGGGAATGACACTGCGTCCACACCTGTCCCGGCGCCAGCTCCACGCCGACATCCATGCCGTCGAACAGCCGGGTGACATTGTGGTGGGTGGTCGCCACCCCCTTGGGCACCCCGGTGGTGCCCGAGGTGTAGATCAGGTAGGCGATGTCATCGGCAGCCGGCGCCGGCAGCGCCGTGCCGGGTTGGGCCTCGATGCGGGGATCGTCGACATCGACGACCAGCAGGTCGCGTCCGTCGAGCCGATCGGCCAGCTCGCCCGTGGTGATCGCGGCGATCGGGGCGGCATCGGCGAGCATGAAGGCGATCCGGGCATCCGGCACCACCGGGTCGATCGGGAGATACGCCGCACCGGTTTTCAGCACCGCCAAAATCGACACGATCGCCTCGGCCGATCGCGAAAACAGCAGCGCCACACGCTGTCCCGCACCCACCCCAGAGCCGGCCAACAGGTTCGCCAGCCGGTTGGCGGCCTGATCCAGCTCGCGGTAGGTCCACGAATGCTCCCCGCACACCAGCGCCACCGCGTCCGGGGTGCGGGCCACCTGCGAGGCAAACAGCGCCGGGATGGACGCCGCGGCCGGTGCCGGCCGCGTCAACACCGATCCGTTACCCCACCCCTCCAGGCGGGCATGCTCGGGCTCGTCGAGCAGGTCCACCGACGACAGCCGCTGGGTGGGCTCGGAGGTCATCGCCGCCAACACCCGCTCCAACCGCTCGATCAGTGTTTGGATGCTGGCCGCGTCGAACACGTCGGTGCGAAATTCCACCGCCCCGCCGATCCCGGCGGGCTCACCGGCCTCGTTCCAGCGTTCCCCTAGGTAAAACACCAAATCCATGCGTGCCGCCTGGATGCCCACCGGAAGCGGCGTGACCTGCACGTCACCCAGGGCCGGCTCGACGGCGGGGTCGCTGTCTTGACCGGTGAAGTTCTGCCACGCAAATATCACCTGGATCAAGGGGTGATGGGTCAGCGACCGAGAAGGGTTGAGCCGCTCGACGAGCACCTCGAAGGGAACGTCTTGGTGCTCGAATGCCTCCAAACTGCGCGCCCGCACCTGGGCCAGCAGTTCACCGATGGTGGGATCACCGGCCAGATCGACACGCAGCACCAGGGTGTTGACGAAGAAACCCACCAGCTCATCGAGCGCCGGGTCGCGGCGCCCCGCGATCGAAATCCCCACCGCCACATCGGGGCTGGCGCTGAGTTTGGACAGCAGCGCCGTCAGGGCGGCCTGGATCACCATGAAGCTGGTCGTGTTGTGTTCACCGGCCACCTGAGCCACCCGCTGCTGCAGGTTCGCCGGCCACTCCACCGCGAGAGTGGCGCCGCGGTAGTCGGCGACCGGCGGGTAGGGCCGATCGGTGGGCAGCTGCAGGTGCTCGGGCATCCCGGCCAGGGCGTCCTGCCAGTAGGCCAGCTGCGCGGAGATGGGACTCTCGGGATCGTCGAGATCACCGAGGTGCTCGCGCTGCCACAGCGTGTAGTCGACGTATTGCACCGCTAACGGCGCCGTGTCGGGGGCGTGTCCCGCAGAGCGGCTGGCATAGGCCACACCCAGATCCCGCACCAGCGGCGCAATGGACCAGCCGTCGGCGGCGATGTGGTGGGCCACGGCCATCAGCACATGTTCGTCGTCGCCGATGCGGAAAAGCCTTGCCCGCAACGGGATCTCGGCGGCCAGATCGAACGTGTGACGCGCCTCGGCGCTGATGGACTCATAGAGCTGGTCTCCCGGCCAGCCGGTGGCATCGATGACTTGCCATCCGAAGTCGGCCTGCTCGGAGGGGATGATCACCTGCTGGGGTACGCCATCGGGCGCGGCGAACAGGGTGCGCAGGCTCTCGTGGCGGGCCACCACGTCGGCCACCGCCGCACCCAACGCCTCGACGTCGAGCCGCCCACACAGCCGCAAGGCAACCGCCATGTTGTAGATCGGGGAGGGCCCCTGCAACTGGTCGATGAACCACAACCGCTGCTGCGCATACGACAACGGGATCCGTTGGGGACGTGGCATCGGCACCAGGGGCGGGCGGGGAGAAGCGCCACGATGCCGTCGCAGATGCTCGGCGAGGTCCGCGACTTTGGCGGCCTCGAACAGATACCGCACCGGCACTTCCCTGCCCAACGCGAGCTGCAGGCGCGCGCTGACGCGGGTGGCGCTCAGCGAATCGCCACCTAGAGCGAAGAAATCGTCGTCGAGCCCGACCCTGGCAAGGCCCAATACCTCGGCGAACGCCTCGGCAATGATCTTTTCCGTCTGGGTCTGCGGCGCCCGAAACGCTCTGGCGGCAAAAACCGGCGCCGGCAACGCTTTTCGGTCGACCTTGCCCGACGAGGTCAACGGGAATTTCTCGAGCACGACGATGTGTGCGGGCACCATGTAGTCGGGTAACCACGCGCTCAACCGCTGCCGCACCGCTCCGATCTTGGTGTTGGTGTCGGGATCATTGGCGTGAGCGGTGTGTTGCCGAGCTCCGGCGGGGGGCAGATACAGGTCGGCCAGCGGTGCGATGTGGGCGCCGTCGGCGTCGGTGGGGGCGATGAAGACCGCATCCAGGGTGCCCGGTTGGGCGCCCCAGGTGACCGCCACGTGGTATCCGGCCGTTTCACCGAGGCGGTACAACTCTTCGGGGACAACAGCATCGGCGGTGGCGAGGGCTTGGGCCAGGGCGTCGGCGACCGATACCCCTGCGGCGAGGGCGTGTTCGACGTGAACGTCGCCGATCACCCCGGCACGGGGGATTCCGGTGACGCGGACGGTGGCCGGATGTTGCGATATCAACCGGTCGCGCACTCCCGCGCAGTTGGTCCACGCGCAGCTGGGCGCGTCGGCCAGCGAACGCACGGATGCGGGGGTTTTGTGGATGACGACGTCGTAGCGATACCGGGTCAGTTCGTTGTCGGCCGTCCCGCGTTTGACCTGAATGTCGACGCCGGCCACCGCCGGATGCTCGGCGGCCAAGCTGGTGAAAAACTCCGGCGCCAACAGCAATTCGGTCTCGCCGAG
>NZ_MBES01000100.1 GCF_001954195.1 Mycobacterium sp. IS-1264
GCCACCCGCCGGCAGCTACGCGACCGGCATCGCGTTTTTGCCGCAATCGTCGCGGGACGCCGCCGCCGCCTGCGCCGCGGTCGAAAAGATCGCCGAAGCCGAGGGCCTGCAGGTGCTGGGCTGGCGAAACGTGCCGACCGACGACTCGTCGCTGGGCGCACTGTCCCGCGACGCGATGCCCACGTTCCGCCAGGTGTTCATGGCCGGGGCCTCCGACATGACGCTGGAGCGCCGCGCCTACGTGGTGCGCAAGCGCGCCGAGCACGAGCTCGGCACCAAGGGCCCGGGCCAGGACGGACCGGGCCGCGAAACGGTCTACTTCCCCAGCCTGTCGGGCCAGACGCTGGTCTACAAGGGAATGCTGACCACGCCGCAGCTCAAGGCGTTTTACCTTGACCTGCAAGATGATCGGCTGACCAGCGCGCTGGGCATCGTGCACTCGCGGTTCTCGACGAACACGTTCCCATCGTGGCCGCTGGCCCATCCGTTCCGCCGCATCGCCCACAACGGAGAGATCAACACCGTCAACGGCAACGAGAACTGGATGCGGGCCCGTGAGGCGCTGATGAAGACCGACATCTTCGGGTCGGAGGACGACCTGGAGAAGTTGTTCCCGATCTGCACGCCGGGCGCTTCCGACACCGCGCGCTTCGACGAGGCTCTCGAGCTGCTGCACCTGGGCGGCCGCAGCCTGGCCCACGCGGTGCTGATGATGATCCCCGAGGCCTGGGAACGCAACGAAGCGATGGACCCCGCACGGCGGGCGTTCTACCAGTACCACGCGTCGCTGATGGAGCCGTGGGACGGGCCGGCGTCAATGACGTTCACCGACGGCACCGTCGTCGGTGCCGTGCTCGACCGCAACGGCTTGCGTCCGTCGCGGATCTGGGTGACCGACGACGGCCTGGTGGTCATGGCTTCCGAGGCCGGGGTGCTGGACCTGGATCCCTCAACGGTGGTCCGCCGGATGCGGCTGCAGCCCGGCCGGATGTTCCTGGTCGACACCACGCAGGGCCGCATCGTCTCCGACGAGGAGATCAAAGCCGAGCTGGCCGCCGAGCACCCCTACCAAGAGTGGCTCGACAAGGGACTCGTTCCGATCGACAAGTTGCCGGCGGGCGAATACGTGCGGATGCCCCACGAGCGACTTGTCAGGCGGCAGCAGACTTTTGGCTACACCTACGAAGAACTCAACCTGTTGGTGGCGCCGATGGTCCGTACCGGTGCCGAGCCGATCGGATCGATGGGCACTGATACTCCGGTCGCCGTGCTGTCGCAGCGTCCCCGGATGCTTTACGACTACTTCCATCAGCTCTTCGCTCAGGTGACCAACCCGCCGCTGGACGCCATCCGCGAAGAGGTGGTGACAAGCCTGCAGGGCACCACCGGCGGTGAGCGTGACCTGCTCACACCGACAGAGCACTCCTGTCACCAGATCTCGCTGTCGCAGCCGATTTTGCGGAATTTCGAATTGGCCAAGCTGGTCAACCTCAACCCCGAGGACAAGGTCAACGGTCGTCCACACGGCATGCGCTCCAAGGTGATTCGCTGTCGGTACCCCGTCGCCGAGGGCGGTGCCGGGCTGGCGGCCGCACTCGACGAGGTGCGGGCCCAGGCATCGGCGGCGATCGCCGATGGTGCGCGGGTCATCATCCTGTCCGACCGTGAGTCCGACGAGCAGCTGGCTCCCATCCCGTCGCTGCTCGCGGTGTCGGCGGTGCACCACCACCTGGTGCGCGACCGCACCCGCACCCACGTGGGCCTGGTGGTCGAATCCGGTGACGCCCGCGAGGTTCACCACATGGCGATGCTGATCGCGTTCGGCGCCGCCGCGATCAACCCGTATCTGGCGTTCGAGTCGATCGAAGACATGATCGATCGCGGCATGATCGACGGTTCCGGAAACGGCATGGACCGCCACACCGCGCTGAACAACTACGTCAAGGCCGCCGGCAAGGGTGTGCTGAAAGTGATGTCCAAGATGGGCATTTCGACGCTGGCGTCATACACCGGCGCGCAGTTGTTCCAGGCGGTGGGCATCTCCGAGGACGTGCTCGACGAATACTTCACGGGGCTGAGCTGCCCGACCGGCGGCATCACCCTCGACGACATCGCGGCCGACGTCGCCACCCGGCACCGGCTGGCGTACCTGGATCGGCCCGACGAGCGCGCCCACCGCGAGCTCGAGGTCGGCGGCGAGTACCAGTGGCGCCGCGAGGGTGAGTACCACCTGTTCAACCCGGAGACGGTTTTCAAGCTGCAGCACGCGACCCGCACGGGTCAGTACAAGATCTTCAAGGACTACACGCGCCTGGTCGACGACCAGAGCGAGCGGATGGCGTCGCTGCGCGGGTTGCTCAAGTTCCGCGCGGGCGTGCGTCCGCCGGTTCCGCTCGACGAGGTCGAGCCCGCCAGTGAAATCGTGAAGCGCTTCGCGACGGGGGCGATGAGCTACGGATCGATCTCCGCCGAGGCGCACGAGACACTCGCCATCGCGATGAACCGCCTGGGCGGGCGATCCAACTGCGGTGAAGGCGGCGAGGACGTCAAACGTTTCGAGCGCGACCCCAACGGCGATTGGCGTCGCAGCGCGGTCAAGCAGGTGGCATCGGCCCGATTCGGCGTCACCTCGCACTACCTGACCAACTGCACTGACATCCAGATCAAGATGGCGCAGGGAGCCAAACCCGGTGAGGGAGGCCAACTTCCGGGACACAAGGTGTACCCATGGGTGGCCGAGGTCCGGCATTCCACCCCGGGTGTCGGCCTGATCTCGCCGCCGCCGCACCACGACATCTACTCCATCGAGGACTTGGCGCAGCTGATCCACGACCTCAAGAACGCCAACCCGTCCGCGCGGGTGCACGTGAAACTGGTTTCCGAGAATGGCGTGGGCACGGTCGCCGCGGGGGTTTCCAAGGCGCACGCGGACGTGGTGCTGATCTCCGGCCACGACGGTGGCACCGGCGCGACTCCACTGACGTCGATGAAGCACGCGGGGGCGCCCTGGGAGTTGGGGCTGGCCGAGACGCAGCAGACGTTGCTGCTCAACGGTTTGCGCGACCGGATCGTGGTTCAGGTGGACGGCCAGCTCAAGACGGGCCGCGACGTGATGATCGCCGCGCTGCTCGGCGCCGAGGAGTTCGGCTTCTCCACGGCCCCGCTGGTGGTCTCCGGCTGCATCATGATGCGGGTATGTCACCTGGACACCTGCCCGGTCGGTGTGGCCACCCAGAACCCCGTGCTGCGGGAGCGCTTCAACGGCAAGCCCGAGTTCGTCGAGAACTTCTTCATGTTCATCGCGGAGGAAGTCCGGGAGTACATGGCGCAGTTGGGCTTCCGCACCTTCAACGAGGCCGTCGGGCAGGTGGGATCGCTCGACACCACGCTGGCGCGGGCGCACTGGAAGGCGCACCGGCTGGACCTGACGCCGGTGCTGCACGAGCCGGAATCGGCATTCATGAACCAGGACCTGTACTGCAGCTCGCGCCAGGATCACGGCCTGGACAAGGCGCTCGATCAGCAGTTGATCGTGATGAGCCGCGAGGCACTGGATTCCGGCAAGCCGGTGCGGTTCTCCACCACCATCGGCAACGTCAACCGCACGGTCGGAACCATGCTCGGCCACGAGCTGACGAAAGCCTATGGTGGGCAAGGCTTGCCGGACGGCACCATCGACATCACCTTCGACGGATCCGCGGGCAACAGCTTCGGCGCCTTCGTACCCCGCGGAATTACGCTGCGCGTCTACGGCGACGCCAACGACTACGTCGGCAAGGGACTTTCCGGCGGGCGCATCGTGGTCCGGCCGTCCGACAATGCGCCGCAGGACTATGTCGCCGAGGAAAACATCATCGGCGGCAACGTGATTCTGTTCGGCGCCACCAGCGGGGAACTCTATTTGCGCGGCGTGGTCGGCGAACGGTTCGCGGTCCGCAACTCCGGCGCCCATGCGGTGGTCGAAGGCGTCGGCGACCACGGTTGCGAGTACATGACTGGAGGCAAGGTGGTCATTCTGGGCCGCACCGGCCGTAACTTCGCGGCCGGCATGTCCGGCGGCGTCGCGTACGTCTACGACCCGGACGGCGAATTCCCGGAGAACCTCAACGCCGAGATGGTTGAGCTCGACAGCCTCGACGAGGACGACGTCGAGTACCTGCACGGCGCGATTCAGGCGCACGTCGACGCCACCGATTCCGCGGTGGGGCAGCGGATCCTGGCCGACTGGCCCGGGCAGCGGCGGCATTTCGCCAAGGTGATGCCGCGGGACTACAAGCGGGTCCTGCAGGCGATCGCCGAGGCCGAGCGTGACGGCGTCGACGTCGACAAGGCGATCATGGCGGCCGCGCATGGCTGATCCGAGCGGCTTCCTGAAATTCACACATCGGGAATTGCCGAAGCGCCGGCCTGTCCCGTTGCGGTTGAAGGACTGGGATGAGGTCTACGAAGATTTCGACGAGGGCACCCTGCGCGAGCAGGCGACCCGGTGCATGGACTGCGGTATTCCCTTCTGCCACAACGGTTGTCCGCTGGGCAACCTCATCCCGGAATGGAACGACCTGGTGCGCCGGGGCCGCTGGCGCGACGCGATCGAAAGGCTGCACGCCACCAACAACTTTCCCGACTTCACCGGCCGGCTGTGCCCCGCGCCGTGCGAACCGGCATGTGTGCTCGGCATCAACCAGGATCCGGTGACGATCAAGCAGATCGAGCTGGAAATCATCGATCGGGCCTTCGAGGAAGGCTTCGTGGTGCCGTTGCCCCCGGACAAGAAGACGGGCAAACGGGTCGCCGTGGTGGGATCGGGCCCGGCTGGGCTGGCCGCCGCCCAGCAGCTGACGCGCGCCGGTCACGATGTGACGGTCTTCGAGCGCGACGACCGCATTGGTGGGCTGCTGCGCTACGGCATCCCCGAATTCAAGATGGAAAAGCGCGTCCTGGACCGTCGACTGGACCAGATGCGCGCCGAGGGAACCGAATTCAAGGCCGGCGTCAATGTCGGTGTGGACATCACCGCCGAGCAGCTGCTGGCCGATTTCGATGCGGTCGTGCTGGCCGGCGGTGCCACCGCCTGGCGCGATCTGCCCATTCCGGGCCGCGAATTGGACGGCATCCATCAGGCGATGGAGTTCCTGCCGTGGGCCAACCGCGTGCAAGAGGGTGACGACGTCCTCGGGGCGGACGGTGAGCCACCGATCACCGCCAAGGGCAAGAAGGTCATCATCATCGGCGGCGGTGACACCGGGGCCGACTGCCTGGGCACCGTGCACCGACAGGGCGCGGTCGCCGTGCACCAGTTCGAGATCATGCCGCGTCCGCCGGACACGCGTGCCGAGTCGACGCCGTGGCCGACCTACCCGCTGATGTACCGGGTGTCGGCGGCCCACGAAGAGGGCGGCGAGCGGGTCTTCTCGGTCAACACCGAGGAGTTCATCGGCAAGGACGGGCACGTCACCGCGCTCAAGGCGCACGAGGTGACGATGCAGGACGGCAAGTTCGTCAAAGTCGAGGGTTCCGACTTCGAACTCGAGGCCGATTTGGTGCTGCTGGCAATGGGATTCGTCGGCCCGGAGAAACCGGGCTTGCTCACCGAGCTGGACGTGAAGTTGACCGAGCGCGGCAACGTCGCGCGCGGCGCCGACTTCGACACCTCGGTGCCCGGCGTCTTCGTTGCCGGTGACATGGGTCGTGGCCAGTCGTTGATCGTTTGGGCGATCGCCGAGGGCAGGGCCGCGGCGGCGGGCGTGGACCAGTATTTGATGGGTTCGACGGCGCTGCCGGCACCCATAAAGCCGACGGCCGTGCCGCTTCAATAAGTCACACCAGCCACAGTAGAAACACCAATATCAAATTTCGGCGTTTCTGCCACCGTTTGCCAGGCCGCTGTTGTGTAATAGGTCGTTGTGGGCTCTGTCACATGCAAGTCACAGGGGGAGTCCCGTGGAACGGACCGATCGCAGGAGTGATCACTGTGCATATCAACCCGGTACCTAGATCACGGATGGGGCGAATCGCCTGGTCATGGTTTCGCCACCCGATGAAGAGCCGGGAGTTTCCGGCTAAGCAGGAGCGTCTGGTAACCGCTGAAGAGCTGATGGCTTTCGGGGTGTAGCCGATTGCCGCGCGCATCCGCGCGGTGCGCGACACGTTTGCTCAGCGTTATCTTTTCGTTATCTTGCCGACAAGGCCGTCAAATTTTTCGAACGTCAGCCATTCCAGAGCCCCGAATCCCGGATCGCCTCCGCGAGCGGTTCCAGGACGGCGGGGTCGTGCGGCGGTGAAAGGTACACGATGCCGAGGTCCAGTCCCTCGGCCGCCAGTCCGGCCGCATTCTGAATCACCTGTTCGTAGTCGAGGTCCGGTTCCAGGCGGAGGTGAGCCGACAGGGTGATCTCTTTGGGGTCGCGTCCGATGTCCGCGCAGTGCGAGAACAGGACGTCGCGCTTGTGCGCAAACAGCTCCGGCGGCCCGCCGACGAAGTTCCAGTGCTGGGCATAGCGCGCGGTGATCCGCAGCGTGCGCTTTTCCCCGCTGCCGCCGATGCAGATCGGTGGATGCGGCCGCTGCACGCCCTTGGGCTCGTTGCGGGCACCCTTGAGCTGGTAGTACTTGCCGTCGAAGTCGGTGGTCTCTTCGCTGAGCAGGCTGGTCAGTACCGCACACGCTTCCTCGAACCGGTCGAAACGTTCTCTGATGCTGCCGAGCTCGATGCCGTAGGCGCCCGACTCCTCCTCGTTCCAGCCGGCGCCGATCCCGAGCTCGAGCCGCCCGCTGGAGATGATGTCGAGCGCGGCGGCCATGTTGGCCAGCACGGCCGGATGCCGGTAGTGGATGCCGGTCACCAGCGTGCCCAGCCGCAGCCGCGAGGTGGCCTGCGCGAGCGCGGTCAGCGTCGTCCAGCCTTCCAGACATGGTCCGGCGCTGTCGGAAAAGATCGGGTAGAAGTGGTCGAACGTCCAGCCGGACTCGTAGACGTCGATGTCGTCGGCGGCCTGCCAGACGGCGAGCATCTGTGCCCAGGTGGTGTTTTGGGGTGAAGTCTTGAAAGCGAATCGCATGCACCCGACGTTAGTCGGTCTCTATGAAGCGCAATTAAACTCGACCGACCATGAACAGCTCCCTCGGATTCGACACCAAGATCACCCTGCTAGCCGCCGGACTGATCTTTCTGCTCGCGCTGGTGCTCGGCGTCTGGAAGTACCGGCAAATCATGGTCGCCGAGGACCACCGCGCGCATCCCTACGTCGACATCGCGCACCGCGCGGCGTTGCTGTACTCGTTCGCGACGCTGCTGATCGCGGTGTTCGTCGAATTCAGCGCTTGGCCGGCGTGGGTCAACCTGACCGCGGCGATGGTCGCCGTGTTCTTCTTCGTCGCGGCCATCGCCAGCTACATCAGCCACGGGGCGCGCCGCGACACCACCAACCAGTTCGAGAGGCCCGACCGCGGCCTGCGGGCGATGATGCTGCTGCTGATCGCCGGTGAGATCGGCGGCTTCGGCGTGATTTTCGCCGGATTCATCGTCGGGCAACTGTGGTAGCCGAGCGGGCACACTGGAGCCATGGATCCGGTAACCGCGCTGCGGCAGATCGCCTACTACAAGGACCGCAGCCGCCACGACCCGAAAAGGGTCATGGCGTATCGAAGGGCGGCAGACATCATCGAGGGCCTCGACGACGCCGCGCGGGAACGCCATGGGCAGGCCGACAGCTGGCAGTCGCTGCCGGGCATCGGCCCCAAGACCGCCAAGGTGATCTCCCAGGCGTGGTCCGGCCGCGAACCCGACGCCCTGGTCGAATTGCGTTCCGCTGCAACAGATCTCGGCGGCGGCGAAGTACGGGCGGTGCTGCGTGGGGATTTACATCTACATTCGAACTGGTCCGACGGCTCGGCGCCGATCGAGGAAATGATGGCCACCGCGGCGGAGCTGGGCCACGAGTATTGCGCGCTGACCGACCACTCGCCGCGGCTGACGATCGCCAACGGGCTGTCGCCGGAGCGATTGCGTAAGCAGCTCGATGTGATCGACGGGCTGCGCGAAAAGTTCGCGCCGATGCGCATCCTCACCGGAATCGAGGTGGACATCCTCGACGACGGCAGCCTGGATCAGGAACCCGAGCTGCTCGAGCGCCTCGATGTCGTTGTGGCCAGCGTGCATTCGAAGTTGTCGATGGACGCGGACGCGATGACGCGGCGGATGGTGCGCGCCGTGTCCAACGGCCACGCCGACGTGCTCGGTCACTGCACCGGCCGGCTGGTCGCCGGGAACCGCGGCATCCGGCCCGAATCGAAATTCGACGCCGAGGCGGTGTTCACCGCCTGCCGCGATCACGGCACCGCCGTGGAGATCAACTCTCGCCCCGAACGCCGCGATCCGCCCACCCGCCTGCTGAACCTGGCGCTGGAAATCGGCTGCGTGTTCAGCATCGATACCGACGCGCACGCCCCCGGCCAGCTCGATTTCCTCGGCTACGGGGCGCAGCGCGCGCTGGATGCCGGGGTCCCGGTGGACCGGATCGTCAACACCTGGCCAGCCGAGAAGCTGCTGGAGTGGACCGCGTCAGTCGGGTAAGTGCGGCATCTCCCAGCCGGGGTCGCGGCCGACCAGCACCCCGCGGGTGAGCGCCGACTTGCCGTAGCGCCGCCGCACCCGGTCGACCGCCTCGTCGATGTTTTCCAGTGCCGGCGCCCCCTCGAACGACAGCATCAGCTGCTGGGCGCCGGTGCGGTCGATTCCCGACACCGCGAACCCGACCAGGGTCAACCCACGCTGCGCGATCAGCGGCGCCGCCGAAGCGAGCAGCTGCCGAGCGGCGGCGAGGATGGGCTGCGTCGACGACGTGGCCCACGGCAGCGTGTGCGACCGGGTCGCCCGGCCGAAGTCGTTGAACCGCAGCCGCAACACCACCGTGCGACCGGTGCGCCCGGCGGCGCGCATCCGCCCGGTGATCCGGTCGATCAGGTTGACCACCACCGCGTCGACTTCGGCGGGCGACATGCGGTTTCCGGCCGCGCCCAGCGCCCGCTGGGCGCCCACCGACCTGCGGCGCACGCCGGTGGTCACCCACCGGCGGTCGATGTTGCGGGACAGCGCATACAGTTGGCGGCCCATCGCGGCGCCGAGCAGCGAGGCCAGCGTCGACTCGCTGAGCTCGGCGACGTCGGCGACGGTCGCGATGCCGTGCGTCTGCAGCTTGTCGGCGGTCACCGCGCCCACTCCCCACAACCGGCGCACCGGCAGCGGGCGCAGGAACGCCAGCTCCCGATCGGGCGGCACCAACAGCAGCCCGTCGGGCTTGGCCTCCTGGCTGGCGACCTTGGCCAGAAATTTGGTTCGCGCGACCCCGACGGTGATGGGCAGGCCGACGCGGTCGCGGACGTCGGCGCGCAGCCGTTCGGCGATCTGGACCGGGGTGCCAGACACCCGTCGCAGGCCGCCGACGTCGAGGAAGGCCTCGTCCACCGACAGCGCCTCCACGATCGGTGTGACGTCGCGGAACACCTCGAAGACCGCGTCACTGGCGCGGGTGTAGGCGGTCATCCGAGGCGGCACGACGACGGCGTGCGGGCACAACCGCCGCGCCTGCCTTCCGCCCATCGCGGTGCGCACGCCGTAGGCCTTGGCCTCATAGCTGGCCGCCAGCACCACTCCGCCGCCGACGATCACCGGGCGGCCACGCAGGGACGGGTCGTCTCGCTGCTCTACCGAGGCGTAGAACGAATCGAGATCCGCGTGCAGGATGGACGCGTCACACCGCACGAACGTATGTTCGCACGGGGCGACGACAGTTAGCCGGGTTCGCCGTAGATGCTGGTGACCCAGATATGGGTCAGGGTGTCGACGACCCGGTCGGGGTGGACCGCGGGCGTCTGCGCGGACAGGGCGGCCATCATGGTGCGCTCGTTCATCTGATTCAGCGAGGTGGCCAGGTCCGCGGCCGAAACCGTCTCGGGCGCGGCGCCGCGCGCCCGCTCGGCGGCGATCATGGTGGCCGTCTGGTCGATCCATTTCTGCATGAACCCCGACCACACCGCCCGCAGTTCGGTACTGGTGGCCAGGGCCTCCGTCGCCGCTCGGGCCAGCCTGCGGTGCGTCGCGAACGCGGTGTAAAACGCCTTGATGCCGTTGCGCCACACCCGGCGCGGGTCCGCGGGCAGGCGCTGCACCGCCCCGTCGAACTCCGAGTCGGCACTCGCGATCACCGGCTCGAGCAGCGACAGCAACACCGCCTCTTTGGACTTGAAATAGAAGTAGAAGGTGGGCCGCGACAGCCCGGCGCCCTTGGCCAGGTCGTCGACCGAGATATCTGCGAACGAGCGCTCTTCGAGCAGCCGCTCGGCGGTGGCGAGGATCGCCTGCTCGCGGTCGTCGCCCGAAGGTCGCGCGGAACGGCGGCCGCGTAGGGCGCGAGTCTGGCTGGCGGTGGTCACGCCGCTACTTTACACGGTGTTGAGCCTTTCGACAGGGTGTTGACTCACTCGACGCAGCGTTGATAGCGTGGCGACATGACTGAGCACCTCGACGTCGTCATCGTGGGCGCCGGAATCTCCGGCGTGAGTGCGGCCTGGCACCTGCAGGACCGCTGTCCGACCAAGAGCTACGCCATCCTGGAAAAGCGGGCGGCCATGGGCGGCACATGGGACCTGTTCCGCTACCCGGGAATTCGCTCCGACTCGGACATGTACACGCTGGGTTTCCGGTTTCGGCCGTGGACCGAGCGCCAGGCCATCGCCGACGGCAAGCCGATCCTCGACTACGTCAAGGGCACCGCGGCGATGTACGGCATCGACAAGCACATCCGGCTCAACCACAAGGTGATCAGCGCCGATTGGTCCAGCACCGAGAACCGCTGGACGCTGAACATCGAAAGCGACGGCGCGTCAAAGGCCATCACGTGCACGTTCCTCTTCCTGTGCAGCGGCTACTACAACTACGAGCAGGGCTACGCGCCGAGGTTTGAGGGTTCGGAAGACTTCACCGGACCGATCATCCACCCGCAGCACTGGCCCGAGGATCTCGACTACGCCGGCAAGAACATCGTCGTCATCGGCAGCGGTGCCACCGCGGTCACCCTGATTCCCGCGCTGGCGGAGTCGGGCGCCAAGCACGTCACGATGCTGCAGCGGTCCCCGACCTACATCGTCTCCCAGCCCAAGCGGGACAAGTTGGCCGAACGGCTCAACCACTTGCTGCCCGCGAAGCAGGCGTACACCGCGGTTCGCTGGCGCAACGTGCTGCGCCAGGCGGCGCTGTATGCGGCCTGTCAGAAATGGCCGCAGCGGATGCGAAAGATCCTCCTCGGCTTCGTGCAGCGCCAGCTCCCCCAGGGCTACGACGTGGAAAAGCACTTCGGCCCCAACTACAACCCCTGGGACCAACGGCTATGCCTGGTGCCCAGCGGCGACTTGTTCCGCACCATCCGCAACGGGCAGGCCGAAGTCGTCACCGACACCATCGACCGGTTCACCGCCACCGGCATCCGGCTGAACTCCGGTCGCGAACTGCCCGCCGACATCATCATCACCGCAACGGGTTTGAATCTGCAGCTGTTTGGCGGCGCCACGGTCTCCGTCGACGGCGAGCCGGTGGACCTCACCAAAGCCATGGCCTACAAGGGCATGATGCTGTCGGGCCTGCCCAACATGATTTACACGGTGGGATACACCAACGCATCGTGGACGCTGAAGGCCGACCTGGTGTCGGAGTTCGCCTGCCGGCTGCTGAACCACATGGACGCCAACGGATTTGAGACCGTGGTGGTCGAGCACCCCGGCTCCGACGTGGAGGAGCGCCCGTTCATGGAGTTCACCCCGGGCTACGTGCTGCGGTCGCTGGACCAGTTGCCCAAGCAAGGCTCGCGCACCCCGTGGCGGCTGAACCAGAATTATGTGCGCGACATCCAGCTCATCCGGCGCGGCAAGATCGCCGACGAGGGCCTGCGGTTCGCGAAAAAGCCTGCCGCAGTGGCAGTTTAGTGATCTGACGTGACGACGATACCGTCGTCGTCACTGTAGGCGGTGTCGCCCGGCACGAATGTCACCCCGCCCAAATTGACCTCGACGTCACGCTCGCCGGCACCGGTCTTGGCGCTCTTGCGGGGATTGGTGCCCAGCGCCTTGATGCCGATGTCGATGTCCCGCAATGTCGCCGCGTCGCGCACCGCCCCGTTGATGACCAGCCCGGCCCACCCGTTGGACCGCGCCAATTCGGCGATGACGTCGCCGACCAGCGCGGAGTGCAGGGAGCCGGCGCCGTCGATCACCAGCACGCCGCCCGCACTTGGCTGCGAGAGAACCGATTTCAGCAGCGCGTTGTCTTCGAAGCACCGTACGGTGCTGATCGGCCCGGCGAACTCCGCTCGCCCGCCGAACTGACGGAACTGGACGTCGCAGCTGCGAACGTCGGGCCCGATGGCGTCGACAAGGTCGGCGGTGGGCCGGAATGACGCGGTCAACGGCGGCGCAGTTGCCGGATCAGCACGATGGCCAGGAGGCTGACCGCGAGCGCCACCAACAGCGCCACCGGCAACTGGCTCGGTGTCGGCGCCGGCACATCGGCGGGCAGTGGGTTGTTGGCGTCATCTACCGTCGACTTCGCTTGTGCCGCGGCGTCTTTCGCGGCGGCCGCGAGCTGGCCGTTGGTTTCGACACGCCGCTGCGCGTCGACGGCCGGCGCGGCGGGCTGCGGCGGTGTGGGTTCGGGGCTTTTGGCTGGTGCTTTTTTGGCGGGCGCCTTCTTGGCCGCCGCTTTCTTCGCGGGAGCCTTTTTCGCTGGTGCTTTTTTGGCGGGCGCTTTTGCGGCCTTCTTGGCCGCCTTGGCGGGCGGCTTCTTCTCCGGCGGTGTTCCGTTGGATTCGCTGTTGGGTTGGTCCTCGGGGTCTGCCATGCGGCCGCTCCTTTGCAGCTTTCTCTCGCTTTGTCTAGCGCACCGGGTTGTCGCGTCCCATCATGCCAGGGCCGATCACGGCCTGCGCCGCAGCGCCCATAGGCCGGCCGCGGCGACGAGCGCCACCGCCACCACCACAAACGGCCAGACGGGGATTGTGCCGCCGGCCTGGTTGGCGGCGGCGGGCCCCGGCGTGCCGGTGCCCGCGACGGTCAGGCGAAACGACCAGGATCCCGACACCACGTGGCCATCGGCGGACGTCACCCGGTAATTCACCGTGTAGGTCCCGGCCGGCCCGAGCGGGCGCAGGCCGATACCCACGACCGCGCCCTGGACCGTCGGCTCCCCGGTGGACCACACGTTGCCGTCCGGCCCGACGACCGTCATGGCCGCGAACGTGGTCTGCAATCGCTCGTTGAAGGTCGCGCTCACCCGCGCGGGGCCGGTCGTCAGGACGGCATTGTCCGCGGGGTCGGCGGACAATCGCGCGGCATGCGCGAACGCCGCTTGCGCGGTGAAGGTCGCGGTCAACGCCATGGCGGCCAGCAGCAGCCCCGCCCACGCGATGACCACCCCGCGCCTCATGCTCGTCGACGCACCAGCACAAGACAGATGGCCGACGCGCCGACTACCAGCGCCGCCCCGCCGAGCAGGCGGGCGGTGTTGTCGGGCGATTGCGACTGCCCGGGTGCGCCCGCGTGATCGGCCGGTGCCGACGGGTGGTGTTGGTGCGGTGCCATCGGTCCCGCGGCGAGGGTCAGCACGGGTACCGGATGCTCGGGCTCACCGCCGCCGGGCAGTGGCGGCTGGTCCCACTTGACGATCGTCCCGTCGGAATAGGTCTGCATCGCCGGGAAGCTGACGGTGTCGGTTTCGGGTAGTTGCACCGATATCCGAAAAAGCGCGAACTGATCGACTCCGATCCCGCCGTTGGGCGTGGCCGTCCACGTCACCGAGCGGACGGTGCCCGACGCCGCGTCGCGGTCGAGCTTGGCCGTCCAGCCGGGCATGGTTTCGGTGCGCGCGGCCGCCACGTCGGGAAGCGTGACGGTCAGCGCGGTGGTTGCGGCGCCCTTGTCGGATTCGTTGGGTACCTGAAAGGTGACGATGGCCGTCGCGCCGCGCACGGCGTTGTCGCTGCTCGCGTGAATGTGTGCCCATGCGGGCGCGGTCGCCGCCACCGAGCCCACATACAGCGCCGCGGCGACTCCGACCGCGATCAGGACGCGCGAAATCCACCCGTCAAATGTCATGTCCTGCAGTCGCTTTCAGGTCAACCCGAGCCGGGCCATCAGGTCCGCCTCGATGCCGTCGAGTTGCGACGAGATCGCGCCGTGGGCGGTGCGGCGTCGCGCGGCGGGCATGTTCTCCGCGGCTGTGACGGCGGCCGCAAGGTCGCTGAGCCGTTCGCTGATGGCGGCGACGAACTGCTTGGTCTCGGCGTCCTTGGGCTTCTTGTCCTGCACCATCCGCAATGATTTCTCGGACCCGGCGATCCGAGCCGACAGCTCGGCGCCCTGGCCGGAGAACTGGCCGATCTGAGCCAACGGCACCCCGAGCCGATCTGCACGGCGCTGGTCGATCAGCGCGCGTGCCGCCACTGCGGCCCGATAGATCAACGGGGTGAGGATCGGGGCCAGCAATCGGGATACCGTCAGCAGCCGGCGGATGCGCGTCGGTGACAGCAACTTGCCTTCCCGCGCCGCCTTGAGTTCGGCCTCGGCGACTTTCAGCGCAGCGCGGTCGCTGTCGCGCTGGGATTTGATCTGGGCCTTGAGGGCCTTTTCCGCCGCCCGCCGCTCGCTCTTGATGCGGCGAGCCTCGTTCTTGGCAGACAGCCTGGCCTCGAGCCTGGCGCGGGCCTTGATCGCGCGCGCCTCGGCGCGACGTGTCGCGCGACTTTTTCGCTTGCGGAACAGGGCCATTCCCGGCCGCCTCCCGGTATCTCGTGGACTGTCGCTGTCGCGTGTACGCGATCCGTGAGCCAACCCTAATGGGAATGGGGCGGCGGCAGCCCTTCAGGTCGGGCCGCGCTGCCGTCGAGTGCGCTTACGCGCCGAGCTGTTCCTTGCGGCGCAGCTCGTTGACCCGCTCGAGGATGTCCTGCTGGGCCTCGGGAGACAATTCGGCGGCACCCAACGCGATGCGGCGCACGCCGTCGTCGCGCATCGTGGCAAGCCACGACAATTCCTTGTCGAGCTTTTCGTAGTACTCGTCGTCAGTGAAGTACGCGGGCTTGATGCGGAAGAAGTTGGCCAAGGCGGCCATGGTCGCTGTGGACGGGTTCGTCCGGTTGCCGGAGCGTAGCTGCGACAGGTAGGGAGCCGACATTGTGATGCCCTCCGCCTTGAGCGCCGCGATCACCTCCGCGGAGGTGTGCGGCCCGCGTCCCGGTGGATAAACCGTGTCGAACAGGCGGTTCAGGCGAGCAGCGAACGTCGTGCTCATCGATAAGACCCCCACTGTGCTGTAGAAGTGAACTGTTACCTATGCATATTTGCTCATGGTAGCGAGCGTTCAAGTCCGCGACCAAGTGCAAACCCGAGGGCTTTTGGTACCGGCGTTGCTGGAGCCGGCCAATTCCTCACTTGACGAGCGTCTAACTAATTCGCTGGGGTGTCCACAAAATATCCGAAACTCACAGGTTATACGCAGAGTGAGGATCGGGCGCCACGGCGGCGGGCGGCCGGTTTGCGCCGCGGCGCGGCGATTGGACGCATCGCTGGCCGATCGCACCCGCGCCACCAGGCAACTCGAACCCATCGAGAGGCTCATTTGCTGTCAGGTTTGCAAAGCGGGGAAGAAACGGACCGTAGGTACACCTGTACGGCCCACGGACATACCTCTGGCGGGTGGCTGCCGCATCCGGCGGGGTCAGCAGACCCCGCCGTCGGCACCTAGGCGCCGCGTGACCTCCGGGCAATCGAAACTACCGTCCGCCGCCGTGTCGCGGAGTTTGCGCGACCGCGGTCGCGCCGGTGACCGCGCCTATGCGGCAAGCAGCATCGCCAGGATCGCGGTGTCGGGATGGCTAATGGGATCGACGCCGACGCGACTGACCATGGACGTGATCGTGCCGTCGGCTTCGGCTTCGACCCAGGCCGCGCGGTGCTCCAGCCCCAGATACGGCAATCCCGGAAGCAGTACGCAGCCCGACGCGGCCCCGGTGCATTCCGGCAACGAGGGCGTGGTCTCCGAGGGTGGATGCAGCATCAGCAATGCGGGGGGCTGATGGTCGCCGAAGCACCCTGGCTGGATTGCTGATTCACCGAAGACGGTGCCCTCGGCCAATACCAGGCCGACGGTGCCCGGCTCGGGTTCGTCGGGCAGCTCCTCGCGGGCGCCGAACACCGTTGTGGTGGAAAGCAATCCGGGCAACGAGGCGACGCGGACCGCAACCATCAAAAGCTGGGCCCACTCTTTCGTCGAATCGGGCCAGCGTCCGGAGATGACGAACCCCTTCAGGGCACCACGAGAGTGGAAGGGGGCGACCCCTATAGGTCCACCTGAGCCAGTGTCCACCTCGACCTCCGCGCGACGCGTTCGCCTAACCACGCTGGTAGCTCGAATAATTAAGAATGCCTGCGGTTCAGGCGGGTTGCAACTCGACACGACGTAAACGCAAGGGCGCCACGCGATCCGCGTGACGCCCCAGCGCTGAACAACTAGTTTTAGCCGAAGATCAGACCCTTGGTCTTGGTGGTCGCCGCCTTGTAGCGGTCCTGCACGTCAGCCCAGTTGACCACGTTCCAGAACGCCTTGACGTAGTCGGCCTTGACGTTCTTGTACTGCAAGTAGAAGGCGTGCTCCCACATGTCGACCTGCAGCAAGGGGATGATGCCGAGTGGGACATTGGCCTGCTGGTCGTACAGCTGGAAGGTCAGCAGCTTGTCGCCGAGCGAGTCGTAGCCGAGCACCGCCCAGCCCGACCCCTGCAAGCCGTTGGCGGCCGCACTGAACTGAGCGCGGAATTTGTCGAACGAGCCGAATGCGTCGTCGATGGCGGCGGCGAGGTCACCGGTGGGCTTGTCACCACCGTTGGGTGACAGGTTCTTCCACCAGATCGAGTGGTTGACGTGGCCCCCGAGGTGAAAGGCCAGGTTCTTCTCGTTCAGGAAAATCGCGGCGTGGTCGTCGTTGGCGCGCGCCTCCTCGAGTTTGGCAATGGCGTCGTTCACGCCCTTGACGTAGGTGGCGTGGTGCTTGCTGTGGTGGACCTCGTTGATCTGCCCGGAGATGTGCGGTTCCAGCGCTGCGTAGTCCCAGTCCAAGTCGGGCAGGGTGTATTCAGCCACGGCATTCCTTTCCTCGATGATCGTTGGTGATCGTCTCTTGACGTACGCGGGGTTTGCGACGCGACGGTCCGGCCCCCGGCTTCACAAGTCAACCCTGCTCCATGACCGCTCGCGTCGCAAGGACGACCGCTAAGGGGCGGTAACCCGGAAAACCGATCGGCGAAACGTCAAATCAGGACGATGATGACAAGAACCGCAAGCAACGCCAGGGCGATCAAGCCGGCGCGTAAGGCGGCGACGCTGTAACTCTGGTTGCAGGCGGGCGAGCCGGAATACGAGTTCGAAGGGGCCGGGGAACCCGGGCCGAACGAATGCGTGGCCATCATGCGCCTTTCACAAGCACGTCCACCGCACCGCAGTGAGGTGAGTCACAACGACTTTTTCGTGATGGCGATCATAACCCGTCGCGCCAGCCAGGGAAAAACATCCCGCATAAAGGCAGCTGAGCTGCGGATTCGTCATGACGGGCGGCGCCAAAGACGCCAGCCCGGCGGGTGGACCGCCGCCCCGGGCGTACGCGCCGCGCGGGTGCTTAGTAGGCCAATCCATTTCGCTCGGCCACCGTTTGGCGTTGTCCATCACGCGCGCCCGGATGGCCGATCGTTATCCACAATTGTCGCCCGTCTCGGCGGATCGCGGCTTGTGCCACGGGTAAACACCGCGCCGGCCGTTGTGGATAAGCCTGTGGAAACTGTGGATAGCCATGGGTAACTGTTCACATTGCGGTGGGGTTGCGAGCCGCCGGGCTAGGCTGGTCCGGTGATCCAGGTGTGCTCCCAGTGCGGCACGCGGTGGAACGTGCGCGATCGGCGGCGCGAGTGGTGTCCCCGCTGTCGCGGCGCCCTGATGGCGCCGCTGGCGGACGCGCCCGATCCACGATGGGCCCCGGGCGGTGGACCGGCCGCACCGGCGCAATCCCCCCGGTGGCGCACCCCGCCGCGGCTGCCGCCGGGCTTCCGCTGGATAGCGGTCCGCCCCGGCGCCGCGCCCCCCATGCGACGCGCACGACGGTCCCTTGGGCCCACCCCGCGCTATGCCGTGATCCCGCGCTGGGGACTGGCCGACCGCGTCGAGCAAGCCCCCGCGCCGACCGAAAAACCAACGCAGACAGGGCCATCCGCCGCGGCGGTGCGCAGCAGCGTTTTCGTCGGCGTGTTGGTGCTAAGCATCGCGGCCCTGGTGTACGTCGTGCGGTACGTGCTGCTGGTGATCAACCGGAACACGTTGTTGAACTCCGTGGTGGCCATCGCCGCGAACTGGCTCGGGATCCTGGCCAGTGTGGCGGCGCTCGCGGCGGTGATCGCGTCGGGGGTGATGCTGATCCGCTGGTTGATCGCCAGGCGGGCCGCGGTGTTCTCGCATCAGGGGCTGCCGGAACCTCGCTCGGTCCGGGCGCTGTGGGCAGGCTGCGTGGTGCCGCTGGCGAATCTGCTGTGGGCTCCGGTGTACGTCATCGAGCTCGCGACGATGGAAGAGCATTACGCCCGGTTGAAAAGACCGATCCTGCAATGGTGGATCGCTTGGATTTTCAGCTACGCGATTTCGATCTTCGCTATTTTTTCCAGCTTCGCCACGGACGCGCAGGGCATCGCGAACAACACCGTGTTGATGGTGTTCGCGTACCTGGTCGCGGGGGGCCCCCCCCCCCCCCCCCGCCCGGGGGTGGGGGGGGTGGTGCGCCAAACCGGGCGCGGCCCCCCCCCCCCCGGGGGGGGGGGGGGGGCCCGAGGCCCCCCCGCGCCCGGGGGGGCG
>NZ_MBES01000101.1 GCF_001954195.1 Mycobacterium sp. IS-1264
TGGCTATGGGTCGGTGGTTTCGGAGTTGACCAGCGCCCCGTGGGTGGGTCCGGCCTCGAGGTCGATGCTGGCCGCGGTCAGTCCCTATGTGGCCTGGCTCTCGACGGTGGCCGGGCAAGTCGAGCAGACCGCCAACCAGGCCCGCGCGGCCGCGGGAGCCTACGAGACCGCGTTTGTGGGCACGGTGCCCCCGCCGGTGATCGCGGCCAACCGGGTGTTGTTGATGACGCTGATCGCGACCAACTTCTTTGGCCAAAACACCCCGGCCATCATGGCCACCGAAGCCCAGTACATGGAGATGTGGGCCCAAGACGCCGCCACCATGTATGCCTATTCGGCCTCCGCGGCGCTGGCCTCCGCGCTCGAGCCGTTTGACACCCCGCCCAATACCACCACGCCTGAGGCCCCCGCCGAACAAGCCCTGGCAGTCGCCCAGGCCCAGGCCACCCCGGCGGGCAACTCCGCCCAAAACGTCGCCGCGGTCACCCCGCAACTGGCCGCGGCCAGCA